>NZ_JAEKJR010000002.1:0-1200000 GCF_017303155.1 Microbulbifer salipaludis | reverse complement strand
AATCGGGACGGCAAAGGCCTCCGCACGCGTCTTGAACTGCGTGGCATTGGTGAGGAGCGCATCTTTATCGGCCGCGCGTTTTTGCTCGTCGTAGGGAAAACGCTTGGCGCGGAAGGCGTTAGCTTTGCTCCACGCGGCGAACGCTTTCTCACTTTCACCATTTTTGTCGTAGGCCTCTCCCAGCCCGAAATACAGGTAGGCGGCATCGGCTTCGTCGTTTTCAATACCCGGCCGCGCGCACAGCTTTTCCATGTGCGCCAGCTCCTCCGGCGTACTGGTGCGCCCCTTGATTTGTGCCAGCTGGTAATGCGGCGTGATCACGTCGGGCGCCAGCCGGATCGCCTCCTTAAAGCATTCCACGGCGCGGGGCTTGTCGCCGGTCTGCTCATAAATAATGCCCAGACTGCAGTGCGCCTGGGCGTGGTCGGGCTTGCGGCGCAACAGCTGCCGCAGGGTGTCCAGCGCCGCCTGCGTGTCCTCCGCCTCCCGCTGCGCGGTGGCGAGGCCGAGCAGGGCCTCGTAAAAATCCGGGTTGTGCTGCAGGGCGGTTTCATAGGCCCTGACGGCCTCAGCGTAGTGCGATGTGCGGCGGCAGATTTCGCCGCGGTTGTAGTGCGCCTCGGCCAGGGACGGATCCAGTTGCAGGGCGCGCTCCACCGCCCTTTTGGCATTGCCCAACTCGTCCAGCTCCACAAACGCATGCGCCAGGTTGCTCCAGCACAGCGCAAAATTTGGATTCCTTTTCAGCGCCTCATCGAAGCATTTCACCGCCTCCTGAAACCGACCGGTGTCCTTGAACACGCTGCCCAAATTATTCCAGGCGGGCGGATTTTCGGCGTTCAGATTCAGCGCGCTGCGCAGACTTTTCTCCGCCTGCTCGAGCTGCCCGATTTTGCGGTAGGCGAGGCCGAGGTTACTCAGCGCCTGGTGGTCCTGCGGCCGGACTTCCAGCGCGCTGGAAATCAGCGTCACCGCCTCTTCCGCTCGCTCGCTGTTCACGCACAGCATGCCGAGTAAATTGAGCGCAGCCACATTACTGGCATCCTGCGCCAGTACCGCGCGGAACTTTTGCTCGGCCTCGGCCAGCTGGCCCTGGCGGTAGAGTGAAAGTCCGGATTGCAGTAAATCTTGAAATTGCATAGTGATCGAGCGTCGCGTGCCAATAAGTGAATCGGGAAACAGGCCAAGAAAAAAGCCACGCGCAGAGGCGTGGCTTTTCAGCGTAACAGCCATCCCTGGCCGAAAGGGAAAGCCCCTTTAGAAGTTGTAGCCTACACGGATCCCAGCGGTGCGCTGACGACCATAGTCCGCCATGATGCGACCGTTACTGAACACGTTCTGCGAAACCTTGTACAACTCGTCGGTAGCGTTGTTGACATAGGCCTTCACAGACAGGTTTTCAACCGGCGTCTCCCAGGTGGCGCGCAGGTCCATGGTGGTATAACCATCCTGGCGGCTGAACGGGAATTCCTCGTTCATGGTCTTGTAGTCCGCCTGGTGATAGAAAGTGACACCCGGGATGAGCATACCCAGGTTGCCCAGGTCCAGCATATAAGACACGTCGAGGTTCACGATGTAGCTCGGTGAAAACGCGGCCTCTTTACCATCGAGGATGTAGGTCGGCGGCGCGACCGGGCGATCGGTGTCACCGTCGGCGAACCAGCCACTGCGGCCAACGCGTACCGGGTAGTAGCCACCCTCCTCGTTATACGGCCCCTCAAAGAAGCGCGACTCGGTCAGCGCGTACTCGTCCAGGGTAGTGTCATCCAGCACCAGGCCCGCATTGACGGTCAGGGCATCGGTGGGCATCCACAACAGTTCCACTTCCAGGCCCTGGGAGCTCAGGCTGCCGCCGGACTCCTGGCGAGCCAGGATGGTGTTCGCCGTCTGCTCGTACACGGTGTAGGAGAGCCCGGTGTACTCGCTGTGGTACAGCGCCGCGTTCAGACGCAGGCTGTCGCTCAGGTCGGACTTCATACCGAATTCGAAGGCGTCCAGCTCGTTGGGATCCAGAATCTGGGTGCCAGAGGCGCCGCCGGGGATGTAACCGGTGGAGAAGCTGCCGTACAGGTTGATGGCATCGTTCAGGACGTAGTTGAACGCCAGCTTGTAGTCGGTATGACCGACATCGTTGTACTCGTTGCGCGACCACTCCGCGGTTTCGGTGTAGTAGCTGGCATCGGTGTAGCCGGAAACGGGCTTCACGTAGGAGGCCGGTGCGGAGTAACACCAGCACCAGTTGGGGTCAGCGCTGTAGTTGCGGTAACCAAAGCCGGAGTCTTCCTGGCGACGGATGCCGGCAGACACAGTCAGGTCGTCGGAAATATCGTATTCCGCATTCGCGTAGATCGCCCGCGACTTGCTGCCGTAGAAGTCCCAGTAGGTCCAGGACGGCACGTAGTTGGCACTCATGTCGTTGGCGTCATTGTAAGCCCAGACGTAGGTGCCGTTGTTTTTGTCCGGGTCGGAGGCGTCAGACCAGTAGAAACCCAGGCCCCAGCGGAAAGCACCGTCGGACTTGGAGTTCAGTACCACGTCTACCTGGTCGCCTTCGCTTACGCTGGTGTTGCCGTCGATCACACCAGTCCAGCGGCGGCCGCTGACCCAACCGGAGTCGGCGTAGGTGCGCGGGTCCCACAGGGCGGGATCAATGGCGTCGCTCTGGTCCACATCCCAGACATTCAGGTTCTCGGATTCACTGTGGCGCGCGCGCAGGGTCAGGTCGGCAAAACCGATGTCCCAGTTCAGTTCAAATTCCAGGGCTTCGGTTTCGTTCTGCCAGGTGTTCTCAAAGTCACCCGTCACTTCGTAGTAACCGGTGGGGTTGGTACCCGGGTTACCGTTGTGATAAGTGCGGCCACCGGCAGCCGTGTTGCCCGCAATGGTGCCCTTGCGCGGGTCCAGCACATCGCCGAAGGGGGACGCGCGGCCGGTGTCAGAATTGATGGGGATGCCCACATAGTGGTAGCCGTAGTTGGCGTTACCCATGGAGTCGTTGTCCCATTTGCTGTAGGACAGGTTCATATCCACTGTGTCGGTGGGCGCGAAGAATACCTGGGCGCGCACGTAGTGGTTGTTTTCGTCACGCAGGCCGCCCTCGGGGTTGCCCTTGTTCTCAATCAGCGGGTCCTGATCGGTATTACTGGCGGTCAGGCGCACGGCCAGTTTGTCCGACAACGGCAGGTTAACAAAACCTTCCTGCTTGAACAGGCCGTAGTCACCGGCGGTTACCGATACGCCATAATCGAAGGCCTCGGTATCCGGTTTCTTGTGGATGATGTTCACCAGGCCACCCAGGGTGTTGGCACCATACAAAGTGCCCTGCGGGCCGCGCATCACTTCAACGCGCTCTACATCGAGCCAGCCGGCCCAGCTGGTGCCGCCGGCGAGGCCGTTGGTGTAGAGAGGGACTGCCGCGCCGTTCAGGCCGGCCACGCCGCCGCCGCGCATTTTGAAGCTGGGCCAGGGGCCCTGCCAGGACACTTTCAGGCCCGGTGCCACCTTGACCAGATCAACACTGCTCTGGATGCCCAGCTCCGTGAGCATCTCGCCGGATACCGCGGTCACTGCCACCGGTGTTTCCTGCAAGCTGGTTTCGCGCTTGGTGGCGGTGACCATCACTTCTTCGACGGTACGACTCTGCTCCTGGTCCTGCGCGAAGGCTACCGGGCTGCCAGCCGCGGCTGCCACAATGGATGCGGCCAGTAAATTGCGATGAAAAGCGCGGTTGTTATCGTTGTACATAGCTTTGCTCTCTATTACCTAAAACACGGTCTACTCCAGCGTGCAAAGCGCAACCCATCCTGTGTCGCGTGGAATTCAGCGGCTGTGCAATATATCACCACCAGATCCCTATGCACCTTGTACTTCGGATGCAAAAAGCAGTCAAATCTTTTTACAAACGCGACCTTCCGGTCCGGTCTCTTCCTGACCCGCTACCGGTCGACCTTTGCCGCAGGCTCCCTGCCTTGCAGCACGCGGGCACACCATCCACCCAGGGTGCCTGCGAATTACTCCTGGCCTTGCACCTGCGCCAGGCGCGCGCGCTGCACCTGAGTCAGCACCGCCAGTTCGTCGAATACCAACCACTCCTCGACCACCTTGCCGCCCTCGAAGCGGTAGTGGCTCTCGCCCAGGATCAGAAGCGGCGCGCCAGTAGCCTCGCCCCAGCGGCCGTTGCCGGTGTGGTGGCCGGCGATGACCCAGCGCACGGCGACGTGCGGGTCGGCATCGTTCATGGAATTCACACAGCTGTAGTCCGCCGAAATCTTCGCATCCGGCATCGCACCGAGGATTTCCATGTAAAAGCGGGAAATGCTGGTTACCCCTTCCAGGTCGTCGCGAGCCGAGGCGTGCAGGCGTGCGTTTTCGGCGTACACCAGATTGCAGTCACCCAGCATGCGTGCGTTCCAGATATTGTGCAGTGCGGTCGCGATAAAGCCGGCGCGGTCCTCGGTCACGGACGGATAGGCTGTGCGCTCGCGGCCGCTGGCGGAAACACGCTGGTGCTCGCTGGTGAGCCACTTGGCGAATGTGCTGGCCGGGTCCAGTGGCTTCTGCGCCAGCTGGGTAGCCACCTCAAGGGGCTCGTAGCCGAGCTGCTCGGCCAGTGAATAGTTGTCGCGCACCAGCCACTCTTCGACAATCTTGTTGTCCTTGCACACACAGTGGGCGATCACCTGGATCTGCACGCGCTTGCCGGTCGCCGGGCCGAATTCATTTGGCCCCAGATTGGTCATGTTGGTGCAGATCAGGTGCGAGGAGTGGTAGCCCGTCACGTCATCGCCGCCCCAGATAATGTTGTCTGCGTGCAGGGTGCGGTCCGGGTAGCCCGACAGGGTCTTGAGGGTGTTCTGCATCACCACCTCGGCCCCCTCCACATACCCGCCGAGGGTGTACACCGGGCAGTCCTCGGAGTAATAGTCGTGGCACAGGCCGACCTGCTTGCCCTCCCAAATGCGGTAGGTAATGCGAAGGATATAGTCGACGATATCGGTAAACTCCGCATCGAAACCGCGCATGTTACCTTCGGGGCCCTTCGCGGGTGCGTTGTCAAAATAGTCTTTCATGGCTTGTACAAACTCTACAAAAAATGGGCGCACCATCGGGTGCGCCCGCACAATCAAATTCAGGAAATACTCAGGTTAAAAACCACCAGGAAGGCAATGGACAAGACAAAGAAGACCAGCAGGCCATACGCCTGGCGGTCGACCCGTCCGGGAACGACAAACCAGTTGCCCTCCCGTTCTGCACGCCCGGTTTCAGCAAACAGTTTCTTCTGCCCGGCAATGGTGTACTCGGAGTATTCCGCCTGGGTGCCATCGAGGATGCGGCTGGCCACATAGGACACCACCATATTTACCACCCCGCCGATGGCCGCATACCAGGGCCAGGCCACATCGGTGTAATTGGCTACCCAGATCAGCACCGCAAAGCCCACGGCCACGCCGACCAACAGGCCGCGCTCGGTGGTGTTCTTGGAGAAGAACCCCAGCGCGAACATGCTAAGTTTGGCACCTACAAAGTAGGAACCCAGCTTGCTCAGGATCTCGAGGATGCTGCCGGTGCTGGAGGCGAACATCAGTGCGGGGATGATGATCAGCGCCGCCCAGAAAATGGTGAACAGGCGCGACACCACCAGGTAGTGCCGGTCATCGGCATCCCTGCGGTAGAAGCGCTTGTAGAAATCCAGGGTGGACACAGTCGACATGGAATTCAGTGCCGAGTCCAGGCTCGACATACTGGCTGCCAGCACCGCCGCCGCAATCAGGCCCATCAGACCGGGGAACCCGTACTCCGCCGCAAACTGCAGGATAATGGTGTTGCCGTTCTCGAACTCTTTGCCCTGATAGAAAAAATAGAACAGCACACCGAGCGCAATAAACAGGAAGTAAATAAAGAACGCGCCGTAACCCATCATCATCATGGATTTCTTGGCGTCACCGATGTTCTTTGCCGCAAGCGAACGCTGCACCATCATCTGGTTGGCACCGTAAATGGTGACATGGAACAACGTCATGGCGATGACACCGGACCAAACCGTGGTGACATTGGAAAAATCCAGATCGGTGACGATGGCATTGGTCATGCCCTGCCCTTTCAGTTCGGACAGCGCCGTCGCCAAGGGCACAGGCAACTGGTCAAGCAGCTGAAACACGATAATAAACGCACCCGCAAACAGGATTCCCGCCTGCACCACATCCGTCCAGATCACGGCCGCAAGACCGCCCATCATCGTGTACAGCAGTGCCGCAACCGTGACAATGGCGATGCAGGTTTGCACCGGCACCCCGGTAATGAATTCCAGCACCAGCGAAGTGGCATAAAGCACCGCCGCCGTGGTCAGGGTCTGCGAAATCAGGAACACACCCGCCATCACGCAGCGGGACGTCGCGCCGAAGCGCTTTTCCTGATATTCGTAAATGGAGGCCACGCCGCTGTTGTAGAAAAACGGCAGGAAGAAACTGACCACCAGAAAGATAACCAGCGGATAGTTCAGGTGAATCGCCATCACCGACAGGCCGTCGGTGTAGGCCCAGGCCGGCCCACCGAGGAACGTCAGCGCACTGACGTAGGTGCTGACCACGGAAATACCAATGGCCCACCAGGGGATACTGCGGTCACCGAGGAAAAAATCCTGTGACGAGTGCACCTTGCGCCCCATGGCCGCACCGATACCGATGCTGACTGCAAGGTAGGCGCTGAGTACCACCCAGTTGAGCAAACCAAATTCAGACATAGCGCTGACCCCGCTCCTGCAGCTGGCGCATCTGCTCAAACACATCCAGTCCCAGCTGCTTGAGCATGTGAATGATATCGATCCCCACCCAGTTTTCCCTGAGCAGGCCTCCCTCGCGGCGCCAGATGTCCATCACGCGCAGTTTGATGGTGCGCCCACTGGGTGCCAGGCCGAGCCAGCCCTCGCCACTGTGGGTCGCGGTCATGTGCGGCCAGCCGCCGGTGGACGCGTAATTGCCACAACCCACCAGGTTCTGCTTGCGGTCGACCACGCGATCCGGGAAAGCCCGCAGGAACGGGCCCTGGTGCTGGCGGCGGAAGCCATCGATACCGCGCGTGGTGCCGATACCGGCCGGCCCGTACCACATGAAGTCCGGCGTCCAGTACTCCGCCAGCGCCATGCTGTGCAGGGACTTGCCGTCGTAGCCACCGAGGCAGTCGAGCATCGCCTCGATCAGCTCGATACTGGCCCGCCCCTCTGCCGCCGTGCCCGGCACCAGCCCCAGGCTGGTATCCGACGGCGGCGGCACCAGGCCGGGAAAACCGAGGCCCGGGCGCAGCGGGTTTACCCCCACCTGAGTCATCAGGTCGAGGAAATCGAGGATCACATAGTACTCGGCGATCCGCTCGCCCTCGAAGCGCACCATTTCGGTATAGCGCAGGTAGGCCGGCGCGTTGCTCGCCGGGATGCCGAACAGGTCCCCGGCAAAAGTACCCATCAGGTAGCCGGTACCGTTGACCCACTGCTTGCCCTGGAACTCACCGGGAACCGCAATGTATTCCTTGCGCTCGAGATCCGGCATAGCCGCCAGCAGCGGCGCAAAGAACTGTTCAGCCACCTGCGCTGAGCCCTGCAGGTCGTTAATCGGGTGAGCGGCGCAAAAGGTCACATCTTCGGTCAGCAGCGGTGCGATCGCACTGGCGACGGCACCACTACTGGAAGGGGCCGCTGCGGCGGCCCCGTACATCTGCATTATTATTGTGTGCATAGTCTGTACATCGCGGTGGAAATAAGATCAGGCCACGGAGGCCTCGGCTTCAACCGGCACGAGCGTGGCGGCTTCGGGGTAATCCGCACCGCGCACGATATACACCACCGATTCACCCTCCGGGCTCGCCAGAGAGCGCGCCAGCCCCTTGGGCACGGTCAGTACGTCGCCCTCTTCCAGCACCAGCTCGCCGCCGTCCCAGGCAAAGGTCAGGGAACCGCGGAACAGGTAGATCACCTCTGCTTCCGCGCGGCTGTAGGTCGGTGTACTGCCGCCATGGGCAAAATCAAAACGGCGCAGGGCAAAGCCGTGGCGCCAGGTCAACTTGGACGCGGCAATGCCCTCGTCCGGGTTGGACATACCAATCAGCGGGCTCTCACTCACGCCCTCGCCCTGCGCAGCCAGGTCCGAGCCGGCAAAGCGGGTCTGCTCCGCGTAAGGCACCACGCAACTGGCCATCTCCACCAGCGTCATGCGGCGGTGTGCGTCGATGATTTCCTGGTCGGTGGGCTTCATCGGCTGCACACCGGCAGGGACTGTCTCACCCTTGGTGGTATCCACCAGGCTGCCGTTCTCCAGCAGGACCAGACCGTAGTCTTTCGCCTTCTCGAATACGTCCGGCGCCCAGGTCACATGGCCCGGGTCGTCGCGACCCAGTACTGCGAACAGGTAACCGGTGCCATCACCGACGTTTTCAAAACCGCGGAACACGCGCGGCGGGATACTGATGCAGTCGCCGGCTTCGAGCACCGCCTCACCGTCCTGGCTGCAGTCGCCCCAGCGGAATGCCCAGCGACCGCTGTGCACGATGAACACTTCTTCGGTTTCGTGGCTGTGCTGCGAATTCAGACAACCGTTCGGCTGGCGCGCACCACCGATGTTGAAGCCGTGCGGCTCGGCAATATGCACATGCTGGTCGGGATGCTCGGCCACGCCGGGGCCGATGATGGTGAAATTCTCTTTCTGGTTGCTGCCCGGAGTGTAGGTATCCACGAACGCATTGCGGCAGGGCTTCAGGTCTCGGTACCGCACCAACCGCTCCGCGGCCATTTTCTCCACTGTCCAAACGTTGCTCATCGTCTGCTCACTCCATCTTATTTTTCTGGCGGCGAACCCTGTCCCCGCGCAGTTATGATTGCGTCAGGGGAAAATGTACTTCGAATGCAAAATTGATACAAGATGTTTTTGCGATCGGCTAAGCTGCCCCCTCTGGAATTGCAATGGAGGTCCTGTGACTGCTGACACGCTGAAGTTCATCGACGCCCACCACCACCTCTGGGACCTGCAGGCGGTGCACTATCCCTGGCTGATGGCCCGCGGCGAACGGCGCTTCTTTGGCGACCCTGCACCCATCCAGAAAAACTACCTGATGGCGGATTTTCTCGGCGAATCGACACAGTTCCGCCCTGCCCACTCGGTGCACGTGCAGGTGGGCGCGGCCGACGGCCTAGCGGAAACCCGCTGGCTCGACAGCCTGCCACAGGGGCCCGCGGCGCTGGTCGCCTTCTGTGACCTGGATGCGATTGATGCCCCCGCGCAGCTCGAGGCGCAGCGGCAATTCGCCGGGGTGCGCGGCATCCGCCAGATTGTCGGGCGCCACGCCTCCGAGGATGCCCGCAACGGCAGCGGGCAGTTATTGGGCAGCCCACACTGGCAACAGAACCTGGGGGCGCTGGCAGAAATGGGACTCAGCTTTGACCTGCAGATGGTGCCCCAGCAAATGCCGGCACTGCTGCGAGTACTGCGCCGCCTGCCGCAACTGCCGGTGGCCCTGTGCCACGCGGGTTCCCCCTGGGAGCAAAGCGGCAGTGGCTGGGAGGCGTGGAAGATGGGCCTGCGTGCGCTGGCGCAACTGCCCAATGTGCACTGCAAGATTTCGGGGCTGGGCATGTTCAACCCGGAATGGACGGTGGACGGCTTGCGCCCGATCACCGATCACGTCATCGACTGCTTTGGCGAGGCACGGGTAATGTTCGGTTCCAATTTCCCGGTGGACAAACTGTACCGCGGTTACAGCGAACTGTGGCAGGCGTATTTCAGCCTACTGGAAGGCACTGGAGACACGGCGCGCCGGCAGATGCTGTTCGACAACGCCGCGCGCTTTTACCGAATTACGGGGTGACCTTTTCCCGCAGCGCCGCCGCACCGGACAGCATGAAGTTGTGGTCGGACGACAGCAGGAACACGCTGGCACCGCGCTCGCGCCAGTGGGGAATTTCCGACAGGTCGCCGACAAACATCCCCACCGGGCGACCGTACCTGGCGCCGGCGGCGCAGATGCGCTCCACCGCGTCGACCACTACTCCCTCTTTCGGCGACGCCGCACCGTAGGCCACCGTCAGATCGATACGACCCACGAACAGGCAATCGATGCCGTCCACGGCGGCGATCTCATCGATGCACTCCACCGCCTCGATATCCTCGATCTGCGCAAACACCACGGTCTGCGCGGCGCTGTCGCGCTTGTGCGCCGGCATCGGCTTGGTGGTGTAGCCCGCTGCCCGGGTAGAGCCAGCGTAGCCGCGGCCGCCGGCACCGAAGTGGCTCGCCGCCGCCACCTCACGCGCCATGTCGGCGGAGGTCACATGGGGCACCACCACGCCGGTCGCGCCGCAATCGAGCGCGTTCAGCAGGTGCTCGGGCTGTGCCGACGGCACCCGCACCAGCGACGGTTTGCCGGCGGCGCGCAGCGCGAACACACACTGGTCAATGGCCATGCGATCAAAGGGCGAGTGCTCTGCATCCAGGCACACCACGTCCAGGTCGGTCAGGCCGAGCACCTCGCTCACCATGGAGGACGGAGTTTTCTGAAAAGTGCCGACAACCAGCGCCTTACCGGCCAGCTGCTCCTTGAAAGTCTGTTGCGCGCTCACGGCGTCACCTCTTTTTGTAAAACGTGTTCCAGCCAGCGGCCCAGGGCATCAGAGACCGCCTGCGGCTGCTCGATGGGCGCCATGTGGCCGGCATCCGGGACCACCACCAGCTCCGCCTGGGGCAGTGCCGCGGCCATCGCCTCGTGCATCGCCACCGGGCAGATGAGATCCTCCTTACCGCACAGCACCAGCGCCGGCGCGGCAAATTCGCCCAGCAGACCCAGGCTCTCTGTGCGCGTGCCAAGCGCACGCGCCTGATGCACAAACGCCAGCTCACCCACCGCCTCCGCCATATCGACCACTTCCTGCGCGAGCGCGGGATTGTCGCGGTTGGCCGCGGCAAAGTAATTCGGCAGCAACTGCCCGCGCACCAGCCCGGTGAGCCCGCCGGCCAGTGCGTCGGCCACCTGCCCCTCGCGGGCCGCGGCGCGCTCGGGCAGGTCTTCCCCATAATTGGTATCCAGCAGCGCGAGACCGGCAATACGCTCGGGGGCCTGGCGCAGCATCTCCAGCGCCACGATGCCGCCCATGGAAAAGCCGGCCAGCGCGAAGCGTGGCGGCAGCGCCGCCAGCAGGCCACTGGCCAGACCCTGAATGGAATCCGCCCCGGTCATGCTGCCCACCAGCACCGGCGCCTGCGCACCCAGTGCCGCGCGCTGGTGCCGCCACATGCGCCCGTCACAGAGGGTGCCCGGCAGCAGCACCACCGGCAATCCGCCGCTTCCCGCAAGCGTACTTCGAATGCAATCGTTCATAAATTTTTTACCCCAATTGGCCCCGGTCAGCGCCGAATGGACCCGCCCGCGCGCAACACACCAGAAAAGGTACGCTTCTCCGGTGGCATCTCCGAGTTGTCCACCCGCTCCAGCAGCATGGTCACCGCCGCTTCGGCCATACTCTCCACCGGCTGCGCCACAGTGGTGAGGTTGAAGCTCGCCCAGCTCGCCGCCTTGACGCCATCGAAGCCGACCACCGAAACATCCCCGGGCACGTCCAGGTCGTGCTTGAAGCGCAACTCGTCCATGCAGCCCATGGCCATCATGTCGTTTGCGCAGATAACGGCATCCGGCACCCGCCCGCACGCTTCGACCAGGTGCGATATCGCGCGCCGGCCGGACTCGTAGGTGTAGTCACCGGGCACCACCTGCACTTCGGTAATCCCAAGTTCCGCCAGCCGCTGCTTGGCGCCCTCGGTTCGCTGCATGCTCACCACAGAATCCCTCGGACCGGCAACAATGCCAAACAGCTGGTGTGCGCTGTTGGCGGCCAACTGGCTCACCAGCATGCGCTCTCCTTCAGACTGGTCACAGCAGACCGAACTGACCGGAATATCCTGATAGGAGCGATTGTAAAAAATCAGTGGTACACCGCGCTCATCGAACATGGCGATCTGCTCCGGCGCCAGGTGTGCCGCAGCGATCACGCCGTCGAGGGGGTATTGCCACATCTGCTCGAGGATACTGCCCACATCGCTCTCCTGGTCGAGAGAGAACAGCAGCACATGCACGCCGCGGGCAATAAAGCGCTTGTTGAGTTCGGACAGGACTTCCGGGTAGAAATTCAGGTTGGAAACCACCACCCCCACCATATTGGAGCGCCGTGTAATCAGGCCGCGCGCAATAGCGTTGGGGCGGTAGCCGAGCTCCTCCACTGCCTTCATCACCCGGTCGCGCATCTTTTTCGATACGCTGGCACCGGACTTGAAACAGCGGGAAACCGCCGATTGGGAAACACCCGCGTGGGCCGCCACATCATAGGATGTCACGCGCCCACGCGGCACTCCTGCTTCCGGTGAGGAAGCGGCTTTATTCGGCGATTTCTTTTTTTCCATAACGGCGAACACGAATGTCTGCCTGCGCCTTGTGACCAGCAAACCCTTCAAGGGCACACAGGCGGGAGCAGTATTCACCGACCATGGCTGAAGCTTCAGGGGTTACGCGCTGGTAGGTACAGGTCTTGATGAATTTGCCAACCCAGAGGCCGCCAGTATATCGCGCGGCTTTCTTCGTTGGCAAAGTGTGGTTGGTGCCGATCACCTTGTCACCGTAGGAGACGTTGGTCTCCGCACCGAGGAAAAGCGCCCCGTAGTTGGTCATGTTCTCGAGGAAGTAGTTCGGGTCGCGGGTCATTACCTGCACGTGCTCGGAGGCGATATCGTCAGCCACCTGCACCATCTCCTCGTAGGAATCACACAGGATGATCTGGCCGTAGTCTTCCCACGCCTTGCCAGCTACTTCCGCGGTGGGCAAAGTCTGCAGCTGCTTCTCGATTTCTACCAGGGTGTCCTGGGCCAGCTTCTCGGAGTTGGTCAGCAGAACCGCCGGGGAGTTGACGCCGTGCTCGGCCTGGCCCAGCAGGTCGGTAGCACACAGCTCACCGTCGACGGTCTCGTCGGCGATGACCAGAGTCTCGGTAGGGCCGGCAAACAGGTCGATGCCCACGCGGCCGAACAGCTGGCGCTTGGCTTCCGCAACGAAGGCGTTGCCCGGGCCAACCAGCATGTCTACCGGAGCAATGGTCTCGGTGCCGATCGCCATGGCGCCGATCGCCTGCACACCACCGAAGCAGTAAATTTCATCCGCACCGGCCATGTCCATAGCCACTACGATGGCCGGGTTCGGCTCGCCGTTGAATGGCGGCGCCGCGGCGATCACGCGCTTCACGCCGGCAACCTTGGCGGTGGCAACGCTCATGTGCGCGGAAGCCACCAGCGGGTACTTGCCACCGGGCACGTAGCAGCCAACGCTGTTCATCGGAATGTGCTTGTGACCGAGGAACACACCCGGCAGGGTCTCCTGCTCCACGTCCAGCATGGAATCGCGCTGGATCTGGGCAAAGTTGCGCACCTGCTCCTGGGCGAAACGGATGTCCTCGATGGCGGACTCGTCCAGGCGCTCGTAACACGCCTTGATCTGCGCTTCGCTCAGACGGAAACTTTCCGGCACCCACTTATCGAATTGACCAGAAAAGTCACGCACCGCAGCGTCACCGCGTTTTTCGATATCACCCAGGATGCCTTCGACGATCTCACGCACCTTGGTGTCGTTCGTCTGTACGGTTTCCGCATCCATGCCGTGTTTCAGGTACTTCGCCATAACTCGCCTCTCGGAAATTGTGCTTTTTATGTGGAAAAACCGGATGGTAAACCCGCAATGACTTCGAATGCAATATTCAATGCAAAAAGAATCGCGACTCGATTCCCCCTTGCCGTCAGTGACTAATCAGGCGGCCCCAAGCACCAATTGACTTCGAAATCATTATCCGCCACAGTCGCCTGCTCGCCGGGCGTTGCGATATGCTGCCCCGGCAGCGACCACGGGCGCCGCGAGCCTGATAGCCAGCCCGACGATCAAACAGCAACGAGAATAACGGGCCAGACCATGAAACACGCCTTCCTGAGCGCCATCGTTATGCTGGCCGTCGGTTGCGGCGGCACCAGCGACCCTACCGGCGACCCTATTAGTGACGGCGCCAACGATCAGTGCCCGCACAACAACCCGGCAGTGTGTATCGACGACCTCGCAGCCCTCGGCATCGACCACCTGCGCGCGCGCCAGTACCAGAGCGAATTGGCACTGCTGGAGCGACCGAGCCCGGCGCCCCTGCCCCACGCCGATACCCTGCTGGCCCGCTACGACTCCGACGGGCTCAGGGTATACACGCGCATCGATATTCCGCGAGGAACGCCGCCGCACGACGGCTTCCCGGTAATTCTCTTCAGCCACGGCTGGGTCGGCATCGAGGCCGCACCCGATTACCAGTTCGGCCTGAACAGCGACTCCTTCTACGGCGAGATCGTCGCCGAGCTGACCCGCGCCGGCTTCGCGGTATTGAGCCCCGGCTTCCGCGGCCACGGCACGGTGGGCGGAACCCCCGCCGAAGGCCACGAATTCATGCAGGTGTGGGACAACGGCAGCTACCTGTCGCCGACCTTCTACGCCATCGACCTGGTTAACCTGCTGGCGGCACTGCCCGGTTACGCCGCACTGGACTGGGCCCGGCACGACCTCGCGGCGCCGCAACTGGACCTCGAGCGGGTCAACCTGCTCGGCCACTCCCAGGGCGGTGACGCGGCACTCACCGCGCTCGCGATCACTGGCGACAACCCCAACACCGGCCGCTTCCACGCCGCCTCCATCTGGTCCGGCAACATCCCGGACAAGTTCACCCAGGCCAATACCTTTGGCCCCATGGGGGCCAGCGCGCAGGCCTTTCTCGCCGGGGACGGCAGCTGGAACGGCACCGCCACCGGCGCGGACGGCCGCACCAATGCGGACTTTGTGTTTGGCTTTCCACCAGACTGGATCAGCACGCCACACCCCGCGCAGTGGACCTGGCAGCGCGACAGCTGGCCAGTGGCAACGGTCGAGGAAGCGCTCGCCGACAAGTACCGGCAGATGTACGACACCATCAACCGCTACAGCCTCAGTATCGACGATGCGACGTTCAGCATCACCCGCGACGAAGACGGGCGCCTCAGCGTGCAGCACGACCCGCGGGTGCGGGCCGGACTCCGGGCGGTGAGCGCCTACCCACAGGCCAAACATATTCGCACGCCGCTGGCCCTGCATTTCTCCGACCGCGATTACTATTCGCTGCCCGTGTGGAACCGCACCCTGCAGAGCGCCATTGCCAACGGCGGCGGCGAAGCCCACGCCTTCGAATACCCGGGCACCACCCACTCCCTGAAGGTGAGCCGCCACGCCTGGTTCTCACCGGCCGGCACCGTGCCCGGGGTGCCCTGCGCGCTGGCGCGGGACACCCGCCTGTTCACCGGTGCGGACATGGCGGGATTCCGCTGCGCACCGGCGCAGGCAAATCCCGCACAGACTCGACAACCCGAGAGCGAACAAACCCAGACCAAACAAGAGGCCCACCAATGAGTAATCCAAACCGTCCCGCTTTTGACCTCTCCGGCAAGGTGGCCCTCGTCACCGGTGCGAGCAAGGGCATCGGCAAGGCCTGCGCCCTGTCACTGGCGGCCTGCGGGGCCCACGTCATTGCGGTTGCTCGCAACCCCGATGACCTCGGCGCACTCGCGGCAGAGGCCGCCGAGACCGGCGGCGAGATCGAGACCTGGGCGACCGATGTCACCGCCGGCGACTTCACCGCGCGGATTCGCGCGCTGCCGCAGCTGGATGTACTGGTCAACAATGTGGGCACCAACAAGCCAATGCCCATCACCGAGGTGAGCGAGGACACCCTTGACCTGATGCTCAACCTGAACGTGCGCGCTGCGTTTCTGTCGGCGCAGGCGGCCGCCGAGGTCATGCTGCGCAAGGGCAGCGGTTCGATCGTCAACATCACCTCGCAGATGGGCCACATCGGCGCCGCCAACCGCACCGTCTACTGCATGACCAAGCACGCCATCGAAGGGCTGACCAAGGCCATGGCTGTGGAGCTGGCGCCGCAGGGTGTGCGCGTCAATTCTGTGGCCCCGACTTTTATCAGCACGCCGCTGACCGCGCCCATGTTTGAAAACAAGGCGTTCTACGAGGAAGTCATCAGCAAGATTCCCATGGCGCGCGTGGGCAACACCCAGGAAGTGGCCAACGCGGTGACCTACCTGGCCTCCGATCTCGCCAGCCTCACCACCGGCGACAGCCTCAAGGTGGACGGCGGCTGGACCGCGCAGTAGGCCAAACCGCAGACATAAAAAAGCCCGGCGACTGCCGGGCAAACTTTGGGCTAGTGCCCCGAGGTAGAAAAAGCCTCGAAATCAAGTTCAAGCGCCTTGCGCAAATCCTCCCCTTCCAGCAGGTGTGCATCCGTATCGTAGCGATACAGGGCGTAGGGCGTGCCCTGTTCGTGGCGCGCCAGCACAAGATCCTGGGCGTTCGCGAACGGCGTCACCGGGTCGGCAACGCCGTGATGCAGTAACAGCGGCGCATCCAGCGCCGCAAATCCGCCGGGGCCACCATCCCCGGCCGTGAGCGCGCGGCTCACGGCGGCGGTGGACCACAGGGAAACGGCCCGTACCCGCCCGGCCAGTGCGCTGGCCGCGTGGGCGATCACGCTGCCGCCCATGGAATGCCCCACCGCAAACACCCGCGCGCGGTCAATGCCCTCGAGCCCCTCGACCCCGTCGAGGGCCGCAGCGTAATCCCGCGCATACCAGCGCGCTGCGAGCGGGCGGCGCGTGTATTCTGCGCCCTCCGAATCGTTGTGGCCGCGGTAGTCCGGCGCCACCACCAGGAAACCGGCGCGCGCGTAGGCAGTGACCAGGCCGCGGTAGTAATCCCCGGGACGCGAGGTCTCGCCAGAGGCCAGCCGGCCGTAATTGCGCGGCTCGGGATGAAAACCATGGGCAAATAGCACCACCGGCCATCCTGCGGCCGGCCGGTTACCCGCCGGCCACAGCAGCAATGCAAACTGCTGCAGGCCATCCACCGGGTAGCTCGCCAGCTGGTGCCCCAACCCCTGCCCGTCGCGACTCACCGGCCCCAGTACAAACCTGGCCTGCGTCTGGGGCTGCGTCTGGGGCTGCGTCTGGGGCTGCGTCTGGGGCTGCGTCTGGGCCTGTGTCTGAGCTTGGGCCAGCACACCGACAGCGGCCATCAGGGTCAGCAAAACGCGACACAGCAGGCGTTGCGCGCAGTTCCATGTATTCATTGGCAGTACCTGTCACCGGGATAAACGCCGAAACGCCGCAGGCTTCCCTGCGACGCTACTATCGAGGTAAGATCCTAGCACTTTTGACTTCGAATGCAATTGGAGGCTTACCATGTCTGCCAACCGGCACGAGCAACACAAGCGCGCCCTCGCCCCCCTGCGCGCCGCCCTGTACGACTACGAGCCCGCCGAGGTGCAGCGTCAGCTCGGAGCGCTGTTCCGCGCCGACGCGCTGGTTCAGCTGGCCTACCCCTTCGAAACCCTGGACGGCCCCGCGGCCCTGTACGAGCAGGCCCTGGCGCCGCTGGCGGATTCAATCCCCGATCTGGAGCGCCGCGATACCATTGTCATGGCCGGCAGCACACCGCAAGGGGCCGACTGGGTGGGCTGCTGCGGTTACTACACCGGATCCTTCGAGAAGCCGTGGCTGGACATCCCCGCCACCGGCCACCAGGTGTCTATGCGCTTTCACGAGTTCTATCGCTTCGAGGGCGGCAAGGTGGTGGAGATGCAGGCACTGTGGGACATTCCCGAGGTCATGATGCAGGCGGGTGCCTGGCCGATGGTGCCGAGCCTCGGACGCGAATGGCATGTGCCGGGGCCGGCCACGCAGGACGGCCTCACCATCGACTCCAGTGACCGCGAGCGCGCCGCACGCAGCCAGCAGCTGGTGCACGACATGTGCGACTCGCTGGGCAATTACGCCACCGGCGGTGCCGAGGCGATGCAGCTGGAACGCTACTGGCACCCGCGCTGCAGCTGGTACGGCCCCTCCGGTATCGGCACCGGGCGCGGCATTGCCGGGTTCCGCAACTGGCACCAGATTCCGTTCCTCAACGGCCTGCCCGACCGTGTCGGCGATGCCGGCGCCGGGCATATCTTTGCCGACGGCGACTACGTGGGCTTCACCGCCTGGCCGGGCATGCACATGAGTGTGAGCGGCGGCGGCTGGCTCGGCATCGCGCCGGCGGGCCAGAACATCACTATGCGCAGCCTCGATTTCTGGCGCTGCGAGGACGGCTTAATTCGCGAGAACTGGGTGTTGGTAGACCTGCTCGACGTTTACCACCAGCTCGGTGTAGACGTGTTTGCGCGCCTGCGCGAGTTCAACAAGGCCCGGCGCTGAAACAAAAGCGAAACCCAAAAGCCTCGGACCTGCCGGGGCTTTTGGGTTTGCCTGCGGGATTAATCAGGGGTGGATCAGGGATTGCAGATAGCGCGGGTGCGCTCGAGGATGTCCAGACCCTGCTGCTTCAACCAGTAGGGAATATCGATCAGCACCCAGTTCTCTGCCAGCTTGTCGCCTTCGCGGCGATAGACATCGACCACGCGCATGTCACCGCGCAGTTCACCACCAGGCAAACCAAGGAAACCGCCCGTGGGCGTATTGGACAGGTTCGGCCACCCAAAGAAGCAGGCAAAATTGCCCTCGGCAAAACGGCACACGTGCCCGTTAAACACCTTGTCTTTCAGGCCCTCGCGGAATGGATACTGGTGTTGCTCCTGATACCGGCGAATGGTGTAGCTGGCACCAATACCCGCTGGCCCATACCAAGCCATATCCTCCGTCCAGCGCTTGGCCAGCAACTCTGGCGGGCAACGGTCGTTACCCGAGGCATTCAAGCCACTCAGGTCTTCAATCATCAGGTTGAGAACTTCGAGTGTTTTCGCCGCCTCTTCCGGCGCCTGCTGATCGAGCAGGATGCCATCGTGATAACGCGGCCCGGGGTAGACAAAATACTGTCCGGTCGATGGTGGCAAGGGGTTAACTCCCGCCTGCTGCATGAAGCCAATAATATCCAGCCACAGGCCCGTTTGGGTGATCTTGTCCTCACTCACACAGTGGAACTCTGCATAGCGCAGCATTCCGATCTTGCGTGTCGCACGAATACCCAGCCAGTCCGCATCAAACAGCCCCATAAAGTGACCCATGCTCATCACCCAGTGGTCACCGGCAATTTCGCTCTCACCCGCCATAAAGACATCCTGCCGGCGTTGCATCCGCGCGAGCGATGTCTTTAGTGGCCCCCACACATCGCTTGCAACGGTGTTCGCCCCCTGCAGCTCATTGAATGGGTAGACACCGCGAAACAGGTAGTCCTCAGACATGTACTTGCCGAGTACCGCCCCAGCTTCCTCAGCACCGGCCGCCTCCATTGCAGCAAAATATTCCAGCACCAGGCTCTTTTCGGCTTGAAAACCATGCATGATTAAATGCCTCTACATCGCAGATGAAAGGTGTATCAAATCGACTTTTGCATTCGAAGTCAATACGCAATCACACCCGGTCAAAAGTCTCGATTCAAGTCCTAACAGACTAGCAAGGCTGGCAACTCAATGATGCGGGCCGCCCATTAGCGCGCGCCGCCTTCTACCGCAGCGTTCATCCTCCCGGCAGCGCCATCCGCAGGCTGTTCGGCTGCGTGCGCGGCGGCAGTCTCGCCGGCCTGTAGGCTGCACACCAGCGACACCGCCATCAGCACGCAGATTGCCAGGATCGGCAGCGACACGACCAACAGCACCGTCTGCAAGCTGGTAAGGCCACCGACAAACAGCAGAGTGATCGGCAGCACGCCGAGCATCATCGCCCAGCTGATCCGGTGCCAGCGCGCGGGGTTCTCGCCAATGGGCAGTTCGCGGGTGGCGCTACCGGCCAGTGCCAGCGCAGCGGAGTCATAGGTGGTGGCCGAGAACAGGATGCTCACCAGCGAGAATGCCGCGATCACCAGTGCCGCCAGCGGCAGCTGGTCGAGCACCGCGACAATAACGTCCTTGCCGCCACCCTGCCCCAGGATGGCCACCACATCCACATTGCCCTCGAGAAAGTGGTACAGCGACAGGTTGCCGAGCACGATGTAAAACAGCGAACAGCCCAGGCTGCCGAACACCAGCATACCGACGATCACCTGGCGCAGGGTGCGGCCGCGGGAAATACGAGTCACGAACAGGCCAACAAATGGCGCATAGGCGATCCACCAAGCCCAGTAGAACATGGTCCAGTCCTCGACGAAGCCGCCGTCGGCAAAGGGCTCCGTCCAGGTGCTCATGCTGACAAAATTCTGCAGCACATTACCCAGTGCGTTGATACCGGTCTTGAGGATAAATGCCGTGGGCCCAGCCAGCAGGATAAACAGCAACAGGCCGATGGCGAGGCGCACGCTGAAGCCACTGAGTTTGCGGAAGCCGCGCTCCAGCCCGAAGAACACACTGCCGGCGAAGATCGCGATACTCAGCACCACCACCGCGGCGTCAAGGCCAAAGCCCTGCTCGAGTCCGGTGAGGCGCGCAATGCCGGCGGAGATCATCGGCGTGGAAAAGCCCAGCGAAGAGCCAGCACCACCCAGCAACGCCAGCATAAACATCAGGTCGATGCCGCGCGCTGTAACACCACTGGTGTTCTTGCCGAGAAAATGGTGCATACCAGTGCTAAAGCGCAACAGCGGCACTTTTTTCACGTAGTAGGGATAGGCAATGGCCACCGCCGGCAGGCAGTAGAAGGCCCAGGCACTCGGTCCCCAGTGGAAGATGCCGTAGGAGGAGGCCCAACGCAGCGCGGCGGCGGAGCCGGGTTCTGCGCCCATCGGTGGCTGCTCGTAATAAAAGGCCCATTCGATGGCAGCCCAATACATCAACCCCGCGCCGACGCCCGCGCAAAACAGCATACCCACCCAGGTAAAGGTACTGTAATCAGGCTTGTCCTCGGCATCGCCGAGCTTCACCTGGCCAAAGCGCCCGAACGCCAGCCAACCCAGAAAAATAAGCACCGCATTGGCCGCCAGTATATAAACCTGCCCCAACTGCTGGGTAATCCACTGATGTAGAGCCTTTAGCGTCGCACCGCCAGTTTCCGGTGCCAGCACCAGCGGCATACACACCAGGAAAATGACCCCGACCGCGAGTGCAAAGGTGGGCTTGTCAACACTGTGCTTTTTCATCGCCATTACTTCTGTCTAATGATTATTGTTATCTATTCAGGGCAGACGCGACGGTACGCTGGGCGCACAGCCCGTCCGGGTCCCAGGAGCCAGCACCCGGTTCAGCACTGAGCAGCATCGCCGGGCCATCCCCGTGGAAGCGCGGCCAGTGAGGCAGGCCGTCGCCATTGGGATTGCCGGTTTTTGCGAAATTCGTCCAGTACCCCAGCATCACTTCCGTGGTGCGGCGGTCCGCTGTGCTCGTGGGCAGCCAGGCATCATGGCTAGCAAACACATAGGGCAGCTCTGCGCCGTGATAAACACCGATGGGGTTATCCTGCATGGTGCCACGTAGCTGGTCAAAGCGGTACAGGTACACAGGCATGTCACTGTGGCGGGCGGCGAGTTCACCCACCGCCGCGCTGCTGCAGTCCTGCCAGGTCGCATCCTGCAGTTCCGCCATGCGGTTGCGCGCCGGGCGCGCTGGAGACAGCGCACCAATCTGCGGCATCGCGCCGGTGAAGTACTGCTGCCACCAGTTGGTAAGGTCGTCGGCGCGGACAGACGGCCCCACATACATCAGACTCTCATCGCGATTGAAGCCGATGAGCAATGCCTGGCCGTTCAGCGGCCGGCGGTAGGCATCTCGCGGCAGGTGCGGCAGCACGCGCCCGTCGCGCACCGGATAAAAATTACGCTGGTCTTCCGCCGCGTGGTCACCGAGATAGGTCTGCTGTGCCTGGGCCAGTATTTGCGCGGCTGGCAGGGCGCGCATCTGCGCGATACCCGCTGCGCCCAGGTCGCGCTGGAACTGCGCACCGTAGGTTTCTTCAGCAGCGAGGTCACCACCATCGTAGAAATCGAAGGCGCCGCTCTGTCGGATCGCATAGCGAAACAGACCGCGCGCCCGTGGCGAGGCCATCAGGTAACCGATGGCCGCCCCGCCGGCGGACTCGCCAAACACGGTGACCCGGGCGGGGTCACCACCGAATCCAGCAATGTTTTGCCGCACCCACTGCAGTGCTGCGATCTGGTCGAGCAGGCCGTAATTGCCCGGCCCGCCGTCGGGATCTTCTCCACGCAGCTGCGAATGCGCAAAGAAACCGAACACCCCCAGGCGGTAATTGATCGAAACCACCACCACTTCCCGCGCTGCCAGCTCGGTGCCGTGATAATTCGGCTCGTGAGACCAGCCACCGAGGTTGTTGCCGCCGTGGACAAACACCATCACTGGTAGTGCTCGCGCGCCATCGGGCGCCCAGATATTGAGAAACAGGCAGTCTTCACTGACTGTTTCCGGGCGTGGTGCCAGTGCCGGGTCACCACCGAAGCTGCGCACCACATCCTCATACCAGTCGGTGTTGTAACTGGTCTGCATGCAAGCGGCACCAAAGCTGGAAGCATCGGTATTGCCAGGGACGGGGTCTAGCAAGTGGGGCGCGCGCCAGCGGCGGGCGCCGGTGGGTGGTTCGGCGTAGCGGATGCCGCGGTAGCTGGCGATCCTCTGCCCCGCATGGCTGGACTGCCAGAGACCGCTCCAGTGCGCTTCGCCAGCCACTGCCACAGGCCCCGAATCGACCAAAACCTGCTCGGCGCGGGCTCCGGGCCCGGAATGCAACAGCACCAGCACCAGCACCGTCGCCAGTGCCAGTGCCAGTACCGGTACCGCCGCGCGGAAAAATTTTTCCGCGACGGGGATCATTCCACCGCGACCACGACGCAGCCGCGCACGGTTCCACCCTCGATAATCTCGTGGGCTTCGGCCATTTTCTCGAACGGCAGTACATCGGCCACACGATGCTGGAGCTTGCCCAGTTCAAGCGCGGCAGTAATGTCGCGGATCGCATCCTGCTTGGCCTGCTCCGGCATGGCGTACACAATAATCATGCGCAGGGTGATATCCATGAACATCATGCGGTAGAACGGCAGCTGCGGGGACATATCCTGGCTGGAGGAATAGGTGGCGATGGTGCCACCGATACGCAGGCAGTCGAGCACCTGCGGCAGGTTCTTGCCAAACTCCACTTCCACCACACGGTCCACCGGCTTGCCCTCATTGGCATCGAGCACGGCGGCCGCCCAGTTCTCTTCACGGTGGTTAACCACGGCATCGGCACCAAGTGCCAGGCAGGTATCGCGGTCGCCGCTGTTGCTGGCGGTGGTGATGACTTTCGCACCGGCCTGCTTGGCCCACTGGATTGCGTAGTAGCCCACGCGACCCGCACCGCCGGTGACCAGGATGGTCGTACCCTCGACGTCGCCATCAGCAAACACGCAACGGTGCGCGGTCATAACGGGGATGCCAAGGCAGGCGCCGATCTCGAACGAGGTTTTGTCCGGCAGCGGCACCGCCAGCTTCTCATCCAGCGCCACATATTCGGCCGCAGTGCCGAGGCGCCGCCCATACTGCGCCTGGTACACCCACACCCGTTCGCCAATGCGACTGGCATCCCCGCCGGGGCCCACCGCCTCAATAATGCCGGCACCATCGGAATGCGGAATCACCAGGCCATCGTCGAGCAGGTTGGGGAAGGACCCCGCGCGTTTTTTCACATCTGACGGATTGACCCCGGTCACCTTTAAGCGCACCAGAACCTCACCTTGTTTGGGCTCCGGCACTGGCTGGTCGCCGAGCACCAGGGTGTCACGGGCAGCCCCGAATTGTTCAAACCATACAGCTTTCATTGGCTTCCTCTTGGTTTACATGTATGTCACAGGAAAGGGATTCAGTGTGGCCGTCGATCGCAATCGACTGGCCGGAAATGGCGGCGCCAGCTGGTGACGCCAGGAACAGCACCATCTGCGCAATATCGTCGGCGGAGACGAACAGGCGCATGGAGCTTTGGCGTTCGTAAACATCACGCACCGCCGCCGCCGGCACACCGCGCGAGGCGGCCTCGCGCTCGATCACACCGTCGATACGTGGCCCCTTTACACTGCCGGGACACAGCGCATTAACGCGGATATTGTGCGGACCGAGTTCCATCGCCCAGGTCTTGGTCAGCCCGATCAGGGCCCATTTGGACGCGGTATAAGGCGAGCGGTACGGAAAGCCGAACATGGCGGCGTTGGACGAGATATTGACGATGGCGCCGCTGCCGGCGCGCTTCATCATGGGCACTGCATACTTGGTGCAGTAAAACTGTCCGTTCAGGTCCACCGCCACGGTGCGGTCCCAGGCCTCCGTTTCAATATCCTCCACCAGCGCGGTGGGGCCGGCAATGCCGGCGTTGTTGACGAGGATATCGAGGCAGCCGAACTCCCGCTCGATCTGTCGGAACATGCCCTCCACCGCTACCGCGTCGGCCACATCCACTACCGCCCCTGAGGCCGCGGGGTTGTCGCCAAGAAAACGGACAACCGCCGCACGGTCCACATCGCACACAAACACCCGTACACCGGCGGCGAGCAGAGTCTCCGCAATACAGCGGCCGATGCCACTGGCACCGGCGGTCACCAGCGCAGTTTTGCCAGTCAACTGCCCTTCGGGCACCCCATTGGCCAGGTTCATAGTTTTCTCCCTGATTCTGAATCGAACTCAGAAACGACGACGGAAAGAGACGCCCAGTGTACGCGGGCGCGCGGTCGTGATGCTGGAGTCATAGCCTGCGGTGAAACGCGTGAGCTGTGGGCGCTCGTCGGTCAGATTGTTGACGAACACATCGAGCCCCCACTGCGCCTCGTCCACACCGGCGCGCAGGTTGACGTTGTCATAACTGTCCTGCACCGAGCGGCGGTCCACGGGACTGTCGCCCTTGAATACGTACAGGTCGTTATAGGACTCACCCACATGGGCATAGGTCAGCTGCGCAAAAGCGTCGCGGCCAGCCACGGTAAAGTTGTGGCGCGAGGTGAGGTTGTACTTCAACTCCGGCACGTTCGGCAGAGAGGTGCCATCGGGGGCGAAGTTGCTGCCCACCACAAAGTCCTCACTCACCTCCGCATTGTTGAAGGCGAAGCCGCCGCTCAGCAGCCAGTTGTCGGTGAGTGCGTAGGTAATATCGGATTCAATACCAAGGATCTCCGACTGGCCCACATTCAGGGTCACCCCCACCGGCAGTCCATATGAGGAGTCATAGCGGGTGAACTGGGTGTCCTCCCAGTCCATACGGTAGATGGCACCGTTGAGACGCAATGCCCCGTCAAGCAGTTCGGTCTTCCAGCCAAACTCGTAGTTGTCGAGGAAGTCCGGGCGGTACTGCACCGGCACCAGGTCGTTATTGGCCCGGTTGACGCCGCCAAGGCGATAGCCCTGTGAGTAGGTCGCGTAGAACATGATGTCTTCCGAGACTTGGTAAGTAACGTTGGCCTTGAGGGTCTTGTCGCTATCCTCCACGCGGCTGTCAACCACGGCATCGGGCGTCCACGGTGACTGCGTACCGTATCCTGAGATGCCTGACAGCTCACTTTCGGCACGGAAGAAACGTGCGCCCAACGCGACGGTCAGATCCTCGCTGAGGTCATAGCTAAGCTCACCGAAAACAGCGCGCTGACGGTCCTCACGCTTCTGGTCGGTGAGGTAGAACAGGTTCGGCTCATCCATGGTCTGGAAGCCGGCGCCCTGTGCCATGCCGTCCATTTCCCACTCCTGCCGGTAGTCGTGCGAGGCGCTCTCGATGAAGGCACCCACAACATACTGCAGCGGGCCGTCCAGTTGCGATTGCAGACGGACTTCGTGGGTCTGGCGCTGGTAGCGGTTGTCATCGTTGTAGTAGATCGCCAGGCTGGAGCACGGCTGCTCCACTGCCTGACCACCGGTGTAGTAACACGCATAGGCCGGCACCCAGTAGGCATTGGCGTAGTTGGCATAGTCCGCATAGGCGGTGTAGTCCGATGCGTATTCCACATCGCGGTCGAGCATTGAGCCGGAATACACCAGGCTGGCCGCGCCAAGATCACCCTCCACGTTCACACCGTACTGGGTGAACTGATCGTCGCTGCGATCAGGGAAATAGCGCTGCACTTCCAGGTCCCCCACCTCACCATTGGGATTTTCCGGATCGTGGAACCAGGTACCGCTGGTCTCCTGGCGCTGGGTCAGCACACTGGCAGTCGCGGTCCAGCGGTCGTTCAGGTCCACTTTGAGGGCCGCACGCGCGCCGCGATTGTCCAGCTCGTTGAAGTTTTCCTCCACCAGGTCTGCATTGTCCTCGGTCACCTGGGTGACCGGCGAATAGCTACTCTCGCTGGCGAGGCCATAGGTGCGAGTACCAGGGATATTGTCGATATAACCACCCTCGCCCTTGTCCCATGCCACCAGACGTACCGCCGCGCGGTCACTGAGCGGCACGTTGATATAACCCTCCAGCACATGACTGGGATCGCCGTCGCGGGTGGTGGACGCCTCGACATCCACCGCGGCGGAGAACGCCTGGGTGTCGGGTTTGTTGGTGATGATACGCAAGGTGCCGGACTGGGCACTGGCGCCGTAGAGAGTGCCCTGTGGGCCGGCCAGTGCCTCGACACGGGCAATGTCATAGATGTGCAGGTCGAGGTTGCGGCCGATCGCGGTAACCGGCTGCTCGTCGAGATAAATCGCCACGCTCGGCTGCGAGCCAGAGGCATTACCGTCGCCGCCGTCGGCGGCGCCGCGCATATACACCTGCGACAGGCCGGGACCGGCGCTCTGGTAGGAAAGGCTCGGCAGCAGCAGCGCGTAATCGTCAAAACCGGAAACGCCCTGTTGCTCCAGCCGCTGCTCGCCCAGCGCCTGGATGCTGACCGGCACATCCTGCAGGCTCTCGTCACGCTTGCGCGCGGTTACGGTCACTTCTTCCAGAGCGCGCTTGGCGCCCTCCTGAGCCACAACGGGCAGTGCCACCATGCCACTGAGCCCTATCACCGAGCCCAGGGCCAGCACTGGCGCCCGGCACTGGCGAATGTGCCGGCGGATATGCCCGGCGAGCGGATTGTGGCGCAGGCCGAGCTCACCGGCCCGACAGTTTTTGGATCGAGTCATCGCTGATTCCCCTATTAATGTTTTTATACTTCTGGGATTGAGAAAAACTACCACTCAAGGGGTAAGAGTCGTTGGAATTGCGGGCGCTGACAAGCGAGTCTTCTTCGCTAACCGGTGAGTTTTTTTCACCTTAAAAGACCGCCGAGGGCGACGCTTCTCAGGCAAAGCGCTCCAGCGCATCACCCAGTGCTGAACGCAAGTCGCCGAGGTAGGGGGAAAAGGGCTCCCACGCCGCCAGGCCGTCACGATTGATGGGCTGGCGCACCTGCTCGGAGCTGGCGGTACGCACCGAGCGCCGGGTCTTGTGAAACTCCAGGCAAGCGGGCTCGAACGGCAGACCGCAAAAATCGAGGATGCGTCGTACCTGCGGCTCCAAGTCAGCCACCACCTCCTCGTACTGCACGGTCAGCACCGCACCGGGCAGCACCGCATGCCAGTGGTCCATCAGGCGCAAGTAGTCGCGGTAATAGCGGCCGATATTGTCGAGCCCATACGTAAACGACTGCCCCACGGCGAACAGCTGCTTGAAGCCGCTGAAACAGCAGGCCATGGGGTGGCGACGCGCGTCGATGATCTTGGCATTGGGCAGAATCAGCTTGATCAGCGCGACATGGGCAAAGTTGTTGGGCATCTTGTCGATAAAATACGGTGCACTGCCGCGCTGCACTTGGGTGCGAGCCAGGTACTCCGCGCCAAGCGCCGCGCGCTCCTCGGCACTGAGGCGCGCGAGCACCGCCGGGTAGCGGGAGACATCCTCGCGCTTGCGCTGGCCGGACAAGCGGCGCACCAGCGCGAGGATATCCGGCAGTTCCTTGGTGCCGTCCACCTGCGAGTGGGAGGCGAGGATCTGCTCCAGCAGGGTCGAGCCGGCGCGCGGCAGGCCGACGATAAAAATCGGGGCCGGATCTTCGCAGCCGCCCATTCCCTGAGCCGCGAACAGCTCCGCGGTACAGGTATCGATCAACCGATCGGTGTCGCGCGTGGTCTCATCGGCACTGTAGCCCTCCGCTAGCGCCTTGCGGGCATTGCCCTGCTCATAGTGGACAAAAGACGCCGCGTAATCTCCAGCGTCTTCCTCACCCTTGGCAAGGGCAAACAACAGCTGTACGCGCGGCTCCTCGTCCAGGTCTTCGCGCGCGAGCTGCGCGCGCATCTGCGCCAGCTCGTCGACATCGAAACGGTAGGTCTTGAGATTGGCGAGGCTCCACCATGCCTCGCCGTTGTGGGGCTCACAGGCGATGGCGGCGCGATAGGATTCAATCGCCGCAGCCTGCTCACCGACGGTCTTCTGCGCGTGGCCACGACTCACCAGCAATACCGGCTGCCGCGGTTGCTCTGCCAGCATGCTGTCATACACGGCGATCGCCTCGGAATAGCGGCCGAGCTTGGCCAGCACCGCCGCCTTCAACACCTGCACCGCCGGAATCGGCCGCGGGATGCTCTCAAGCTTTTCGATCTCAATCAGCGCCGCCTCGCTCTTTTCACGGCGATTGAGAACACCGGCGTACTGCAAGCGCGCAAAGTGGAAGTCCGGCGCCAGCGCCAGGCAGCGCGCCAGCAGGTTTTCTACATCACCGAGCGCGCCGACCTTCGCGCCGATTTCCGCCAGCAGGCGGATAGCGTTGACGTCGGTGGGGTGCTGGTAAACGTAGCCGCGGCAGGCCGCCTCGGCCTGGGCGATACGACCCTGCTCGAACAGCGCAAAGGCACTGGCGAGGCCACCGCCAGCACCGACAGGATCGCCGCCGGCAATCGCGTAACGCAGGTGCTGGGTGCGCGCATGGGCCGCGCGCTCGTGCTGCTCGCGCGCCGTGTAGTATTCGGCCAGAGCCAGCCAGCTCTCGGCCAGAGCCGGCTGCAGGGATACGGCTCGCTCCAGCGCTGCGATGGCCGCGGGGTGATCCCCCCGGCGCGCCTCACACACACCAAGCTCGTGCCAGGCGGAGGCGAAGTCCGCTGCGCGCGCAAGAATTTCCTGCAACCCACTGCGGGCGCCAGTAATATCGCCCCGCAGGCGCTGGCATATGGCCAGCACCAGCTGCGCGTTGACCTCGCCGGGGACACTATCGAGAATTTCACGCGCCTGCGCGCGGGCCAGATCGGGGCGCTGCTGGTTCAGCAACATATAGGCTTGCTTGATGGCATCGACCAGACTGCCGGTTTCAGTTGCGGACATCGGCGGGACTCCCGTACAACGCGGTTCAACTGCGTCGGTGTCGGCGGCGGACCCGGAGCCAACGCCCACACGCGGCGAACTTATTATTGGTTTTTTGGTTTCGAATTCAGTGTGTCGGAGTACGCTGTCATCTGTCAACGTGCCGGCGCGCCAAACCCGCTAGCCGCGCCCGAGGATATAGCGACTCTCCGGCAGGCCGCGAATGTTGGTGTCGAGCACGAACAGGTGGCCGGCAACGGGCTGGTCCTCGCACTGCGCCGGCGTCAGGTCACAGCGGGCAGAGGTGACATACAGCGTGCTCAGGTCCGCCCCGCCAAACGCGACACAGGTGAGCTGGCGAGCGGGCAAGTCGATCTGCGCGATGCACTCCCCCTGCGGGCTGTAACGCACCACCTTGCCGCTGCCCCACTGGGCACTCCACACGCAACCTTCAGCGTCCACGGTGGCACCGTCCGGGTGCACCCCTGCAGGTGTCCGCGCGAACACCCGCGGCTCGGCCCAAGTCCCGCTGCGCGGATCGACATCAAACGCCCGGATCGTTTCCTCGGGGGAATCGGCAAAATAAGCGGTGCGCCCGTCCGGCGACCAGCACAGGCTGTTACTGATACTAATGCCACTGCGCATGGCGCTGACCCCGCCTGCGCGGTCGAGCCGATACAGGCGGCCCTGGCGCTCAGGGTCGTCGCTGCGGTTGCCGGCATTCTCGATCATCGAGCCGACCCAGAACTGGCCGCTGCGATCTACGCGCCCATCATTGAAGCGCAGTTCGCGGGTATCCGGCAGAAGGAACAGTGTTTCCTCCTGGCCGCTGGCGGTGTCGTAAAGGCTGAGCCGATCGTCAAACGCCGCCACCAACAGATCCGCGCGGGAGGTCAGCGCAAAGGAAGCCAGGCGACGCGGCAGGCGGTTATGGGACAGGGTCCCGGAGACCGGGTCATAGCAATAGAGCCGCTGGCCGAGGATATCGGTCCAACGCACCAGCCCGGCACGGTCATCCCACAGCACGCACTCACCGAGCTGGTTTGCGACCGGCAGAGTATCGCGCAGGGATACACGCAGCGCGCTCACACCCGCCCACCATCGACAATCAGCGACTGGCCGCTGATCGCACGGGCAGCGCGAGAAGCGAGGAATAGCACCGACTCAGCCACATCCTCGCCCTGAATGGCGAACTTGAGATTCTGCCTGTCGATACATTCTCGCAGCGCCTCCTCCGTCACCCACAGGCGTTGCTGGCGCTCGGTCATCACCCAACCCGGCACCAGCGCGTTGACGCGAATGTTTTTCGGCCCGAGCTCGCGAGCAAGGCTGCGGGTCATGCCGACAATCGCCGCCTTGGAAGCCACATAGGCCGGGTAACCCGCCAATGCCAGGTTCGCGGAATTGGAACCCACATTGATCATCGCACCACCGCCCGCCGCGGCCATGCCCGGTGCCACCGCCTGCATGGCAAAAAACTGCGGACGAAGGTTGGTATTGATGGCGTCATCGAAAGCATCCGGCGTGAGGCTGTCGAGGTCGTGCCGGGTATCGCGCGCCGCATTGTTAACCAGTACATGAACCGGGCCCGAATCCTCGATGGCTTGCGCAATTACCGCACGCAGCGCACTCAGATCGCGGATATCACAGCGATAAAAACGCGGGCGAATTCCCCCATTACCCTCGACATCGTCGCACAGTACCTGCGCGGGCTCGGGGCGGGTCGACAAAAATGAAACCCGCGCGCCTTGCAGGGCAAATGCCGCAGTAAAGTAAGCACCAATACCGGAACCACCGCCGGTAATGAATACATGCTGGTCTTGTAAATCCGGGTACCGGGTAATTTCGGCAAGCTTGCCCGATGCGAATACCCGATCACAGTCGACACTCATAGCGCCCCCTCAAGTCACTCAATTATTGGCCGCCCAATTTACCATATTTATCATATAAATAAAGTTGGGCAGCCATCGCCACTTACTGGGCGCTCATGCGAACATCATCAAACTCCACCGTACCACCGGCGGACTTCAGGTTGATGTAAGTTTTCCAGGTGCCATCGGGTGCAGTGAAGGTAGCCGTGTACTCGCGCCATACACCGTCCACGGCAAAACTGCGGGTCTGCGCATTGCTGCGCCCGTAAAGCGCCTGCTCCTCAAAGTCAGCAATAATCTGCGCGGTGGGCTCCGTGCCAGTGCCGCGGACCATGGCGCGCACCACATAGGTCTGGCCGCCGCTGGTCGCACCGGGCTGGAAATCGCCGGTGGCATCGCCGCCCTGATGCACCCGATCACCCACCGCCAGGCGGATATAGTAATTGCCATCGGCAGCACCCGCCGGGTCGTATACGCGCTCGACACCATCGTCCACATAGCGCCAGCCAAAGGCTTCGAAGCCGGTCCGGGCCGCGTATTCGAAGCTGCCGTTGGCCACATCAAAATTCCGCCCGAAACCATCAAAGATTTCCGCCGGCTGCACGATGGAGAAACCCAGCCCCAGGTTGGTGATATGCTCCGCCAGCAGTCGCGCCTGCCCCGCGTGCTCGACCATGGAACCGTGCCACTGCTCCCACATCCACGGGTAAAGCATCACGGAAATTTTTCCACCGATTTCGCTGATGAGTTCATGGGTGTAGTTGGCCGGCTCGTCCAGGTCCCAGCCATAGGCGTTATACAACACAATATGCGGCGTTTCGCCGTACACATTGCGCAGCTCGCTGACTACCAGCCTGAAGCGGTCCTTCACTTTGCTCTTTTGCTGCTTGCCCTTGATACCGCTGATATCGTTAGCGCCGGCATTGACCACAATGACGTGCGGGTTGAAGCCGCTGCGGTAATTCTGATCCTGGTTGTACCAGTCCGGTGAGTAAATAAACTTGGCAACCGTATTGTCACCGGGCCCAGAGAGGGTCGCTCCGCCCGCAGCTTGCAGATGCATTTCCGCCCCGAGCATACGCGCGACGGTGGCAGGATAGGCGTAGTAGGTGCCCGACTCACTCGATAGCGGATCATTGCCCTGCTGGTCTTTTTCACTATAGAGAGAAGTGCCGTCCATGTTCGAATCGCCGAAATAGGCAATGCGCAGAGCCGGGCGTGGCGGCAACGTCTGCACTACGCCATTGGCGATATCGAAACCGTAGAAGACACTGTTGGTGCCATAAAAGGTTTCCTTCATCAACACCAGATGGTGCGACTGGTTTGTCGCCAGGCCAGATGCCAGCGTCACCGTGGTACGCCCCGGCTCCAGGCGGATCAGCTGCTCAGACGGGACACCGTTTAAAATCACGCGAAAGTACTCGTGGCTGTCGCCGGGGTTCAGGTCCGCGCTGATACTGGAGCCCTGAAACTGAATTTCTATGGTTGACCCCTGCCAGCCAATCCAGGGCTCCTGCGGGTTATCGAAGTTCCAGCGGCCGGTATAGCGAATGCCGCTATCATCCGGGGAAACGGTGAGTGCAGATGCGGGTATTGCCGTGACAATAAGTAACAGGGCAACCAACAGGCCCCCTGTGGAGATTCGTTTTTTCATCGCTTATTCCTGATTGATTATTGTTGTGGCCAGGAAATACTCAACACAGCGAGCAACGTCTCGACACCCGGCTGGCACCGCTCACCCTGGCGACGCCGAGTATCCTCACCCTCTCCCCATTTGTTCAACTGAGGAAAATTCTCCTGCGGTTGAGAAAAATCCACCACTCACCGCAACACCACACCACACCGCATCTCGAGAATGCGCTTACCAGAGACTTGTCACGCCAGATGCGGCAATTTGTCCGCGTTTAGTGGGCGGCAGGTAATCAAAGATAAAGGTGATCCGGTCCTCACTACCGCGATTCATAACACTGTGCTGTAACTGGTTGTTCAGTTCATAGACCTTGCCCACCTCAAAGCGATACGGGCGCCCACCAATATTGAAGCGCACCTTGGCATTGGAGGTGATCGGGATATGAATGCGGTGTGCGTGGCGAAATGACGGGTGCGCATCTACATGGGGCTTGATGATCCCCCCAGGCACCAACTTCGCCGCCATGGCGCGCAGCACGATTCCGCCCGGCTCATAGTGCTGCTCGATAACCTCACGCATCAGCGGCAAGGCGGCACTTGCGAGCCTGCCCCAGCCATCCTCGCGGTAGATTTCTGCCTGCGGCCAAGGGTTACAACTAATAAACAGCATCACCAGAGATTGGGTCTGGTAGTGCACATCGAAGGTTTGCTGGCGCAGGCGGTTAGTCTCCCATTCGGACTGCGGTGCGGCAGCGATACAAGCGTGTAGCTCACTGCAGTCGCGCAGCTCGAGCATTTTGAAGGGGGCATCAAATTCCATGTTACACAGGCCTGCTAAGTACCGGTCGAGGCTTCCACTATTCCAGAGTTGACACACCAGATAGGTGAAATTTCCTCACCACCGCTGAAATTTTTGTCACGGGTAATTCCCGGAGCTCAATTATATGATAAATCCGCAGCCCCTAGCGACCGCAGCTTTGATCGTGGGGGAGAGCACTACAATAAACGCACCCGAGGAGAACAGACATGAAACTCCGGGCAATTCCCCCCGCACGCAGGCCCCTGGCCGCGGCAATCAGCCTCGCCATGGCCTCATCGCTGACCTCAATGGCAGCGTTCGCCGAAGACGAGGTCGCGAGCGATGAACAAGAGAGCAATTACGTAGCGGTAGAGGAAATTACCGTTACTGCCACCAAGCGCGAAATGGACATGCAGGACCTGCCGCAGAGCATCCAGGCATTCACCACCGAGCAGATCGAGAAGCTCGGCTTTAAAAATATGCAGGATTACCTCAAGGCAATCCCCAGCATGTCTGCCGTGGCCGAAACGCCGGGGCGCAATGAGGTCGTGTTCCGCGGCATCAGTACCGGCACCGGCGAGTGGCGCACCGACTCTTCCGCCGCTGTTTACCTCGATGAAATTCCCATGACGTCGCCCACCCAGCAGGTGGATCCGCGCATGGTCGACATCCAGCGTGTCGAGGCATTGCCGGGTCCTCAGGGCACCCTGTTCGGTTCCAGCTCGCAATCCGGCGCCCTGCGCATCATTACCAACAAGCCCGACCACAGCGGTACCTATGGCTCCGTGAAGGTCGACGCCACCAGCGTCAAGGAAGGCGAGACCGGCCACACCGCGGAAGCCTGGCTCAACCTGCCGCTGGTGACCGATACACTGAGCGTGCGACTCGTCGCCTATGACACCAAGTCCGCCGGTTATATCGATAACGTTGAGGGCAAAAATGTCTTCACCGATGAGCTCAACAGCGATGTTGTCGAAGAGGACTTCAATGACTGGTACCAGAGCGGCGCCCGCATCAGTGCTCTGTGGACCATCAATGAGGACTGGGATGCGGAATTGATGGTCATGCAGCAGTCCCAGCGCTCCACTGGCGACTGGAAGTCAGACCCCGCAGAAGGCGATTTGGAAATCGTGCGCTTTTTCAAGGACGAGCGCACCGATGACTGGTGGGCTGCAGGCCTCACCTTTAAAGGTGACCTGGGCTTCGCCGAGCTGACCATGACCAGCTCTTTCCTCGACCGCGAGGTGTACTACGAGTTCGACAACAGCCTCGATGCGCAGATCCGCGCCAAGCGGGTACAGGATGGGGAATTCGGTTACTACAGCACCTGGTACGACACCGCCTTCCAAGACGAACAGCGCGTGAACGACCAGACTGGCAAGCGCGTATCCCAGGAAATCCGCCTCGCCTCCATGGGCGACAGCCGCCTGCAGTGGATGGCCGGTGCGTTTTATGAAGAGACCGATGACTTCTGGGACTGGTACTGGCGGGTTGAAAACTACACCGAAACCCCTTCCTGGCAGTACGTCAATTACTGGTACGACGTACCGGAAACCAATGACTACTACGGTGAAGTCTACAACGCCAAGACCACGCAAACGGCCGTGTTTGGTGAAATGAGCTACGACCTTACCGAAAAGCTGGTGGCCGGTGTGGGTGCGCGCTGGTTCGAGTACGACCGCGACCGCAGCGAGCAGAAGTTCTGGCCACGCGGTTACTACCTGCCGCTGGACATCTTCCAGGGCGTCGACAGCGATACGGTGTACAAGCTCAGCCTCAACTACCACATCGACGATGATCGCATGGTCTATGCGACCTACAGTGAAGGCTTCCGGCTCGGCGGTGCCAACTCCCAGATCCGTCGGGAAAGTGTGCTGCCAGAAGAATACGGTGCGGACAAACTGCTCAACCACGAGATCGGCCTGAAGAGCCAGTGGCTGGACAATTCCCTGCAGCTCAACCTGTCCGCCTACCTGATGAAATGGGAGGATATGCAGCGCAATATTGGCGACCCCTACTTCTGGGAAGTCAGCGGCCATGTCAATGCCGGCGATGCCGAGGCAACGGGTATCGAAGCCACCATGACCTACCAGATGACCGAAAACTTCAAGCTCGAGGGTTCTTATGCCCGCAGCAGCTCGAAAATTCTCGACGACTTCTACCTGAGCGATGCCGCCCCGGAAATTGATCCATCGCAAGACTGGCTAATTGCCTCCAAGGGGCAAGGCCTGGCGCTGGCACCGCCGAGCAAGTGGTGGCTGGGAGCGGAATACAGTGTGCCGGAACTGTTTGGCGATATCGGCGGCTGGATCCGCTACGACCACAGCTGGACCGAAGCCATGAACCACGACTGGTGGAACGCCCAGTGGGGCCGCCCACTTATTAAAGACCGCAAGGAAGCCTCACTCACCGCTGGCCTGTGGCAGGAAAACAGCTGGACGGCGACACTCAGCGTGTACAACCTCTGGGATGACCGCAATGCGGGCTGGATCGACAGCGGCTACGACTGGCGTTTCGGCAGCAACGGCACCTGGTCCGATGTCGGACGCTACGTGAATATGCCGAGCTACAACCGGCCGCGGGAAGTGGTGCTGTCTTTCAAGAAAGACTTCAACTTCCGCTAGGCCAAAAAAAGCATCCTTTCACCGCGCGGACACTCCCAGCCCCAGCGGGCATGGCTCTCACCGCGTCACCCTTGGCCGGCACACTAGTGCCGGCCTTTTTTCGCCTGCCAACCGAAACATAAGGAGCCCCCCATGCCCCGTCTGCACCAGATCCTGCTGCCCCTGCTACTGGTCGCCTGCGCAGACCGGGAGGCCGCGGTACAAGACCTACCGGGCGCACACTGGAAAGACCCCACAGTGATCCGCGAGGGTGTCATGCCGCCGCGCGCGCACTTCACCGCCTACCCCGATGCGGCACAAGCGCTGACAGGAGGAGATAACCCGCGGCAGCTATCGCTGAACGGGCTGTGGAAATTCCACTATAGCGCCACACCCGCGGAGCGCCCGCAGGGCTTTGCCGCCCCCGGGTTCGACACCGCAAAGTGGGAACAGATCCCGGTTCCGGCCAACTGGGAGCGCCACGGTTACGGCTACCCGATCTACGTCAACATCCCATACCCGTTTACCGTGGACCCGCCCAACCCGCCCGAGCACGACAACCCCGTGGGCAGCTACCTGCGCAGCTTCGAGCTGCCTGCAGAATGGGCCGGACAAAAGGTTTTCCTACACGTCGGCGCGGCATCCTCCGCCTACTATGTGTGGGTGAATGGCCAGTACGCCGCCTACAGCGAAGGGTCCAAAACGCCATCGGAAATTGACATCACTTCACTACTCCAATCCGGTACCAATAGCGTCGCGATACAAGTGTTCCGCTGGAGCAACGGCTCCTATCTGGAGGACCAGGACTTTTGGTCGCTGTCGGGCATTACCCGCGGCGTCTACCTGAGCGCGCGGCCGCAAACACACATCCGCGACTTTACCGTGAACGCCGGGCTCACCAACGATTTCCAGACCGGGCTGCTGTCGCTGCAGGTGCAGCTCGCCGGCACGGGTTCGGAGGAACAACCGTCCGCTCTGGAAGTACAGCTGCTCGACGGCAACCGGGAGCTCAGCGCCCTCCGCGTTACCATCGCTCCCGGCGAGCGGGACATCCATTTCCCGGCGGAAGAGGTTCCCGGGATACGCCCGTGGAGCGCCGAGACACCCAACCTCTATTCCCTCGTTGTGTCGCTGCGCGACGCGCAAGGCGCGGTGCTCGAAGCTTTTCGGCACCGGGTGGGATTTCGCGAACTCGAAATACGTAACGGCGTCTTCCGCATCAACGGGAAGGCGGTCAAGCTCAAAGGGGTCAACCTGCACGAACATCACCACGACACCGGCCACGTGGTCGATGAGGAAACCCTGCTCGCGGACATCCGCATGATGAAGGCCGCCAACATGAATGCGGTGCGCACTTCGCACTACCCGTTTCCCGAGCGCTTCTACGAATTGACGGATGAGTACGGCCTCTACGTGGTCGATGAAGCCAACGTGGAAACTCATGGATTCGGCTATGCGCCCGACAAGACCCTGGCGGACAAGCCCGAATGGCGCGCGCACCACCTCGACCGCGTGCAGCGCATGTTCGAGCGCGACAAGAATTTTGCATCCGTGGTGATCTGGTCCCTCGGCAACGAAGCGGGCGACGGCGATAACATCGGTGCCGGTTATCACTGGCTCAAGAAGACCGACCCGAGCCGCCCGGTGCAATACGAGACCGAGGGTGAACTGGCTGACGTGGGCGAGCGCCACTCGGATTTCCACTCGAGTATGTACTGGCGCTACTGGGACCTGGAGAAATATGCCCAGGAACACGGCGATCGCCCATTCCTGCTGATCGAGTATGCCCACGCTATGGGCAACAGCGTCGGCAACCTGCGTGAGTACTGGACCGTAATCCGCGAGCACGACATTCTCTCTGGCGGCTTCATCTGGGACTGGGTCGACCAGGGCCTGCTCGAACGCGATGCGCGCGGCCGAAATTATTGGACCTACGGCGGCGATTACGGTCCCGATGACGTGCCGAGCGATGGCAACTTCAACATGAATGGACTGCTGTTTTCCGACCGCAGCCCACAACCCGCCTACTGGGAGGTCAAACGGGCCTATCAGCCGCTGCGCTGGCAGCCAGTGGACCTGAACCGCGGCCTGCTGCGGCTGCACAATGACTTTGACTTTAGCGATACCAGCGGCCTCGACCTGCACTGGTCATTGCGACGCAATGGTGAACCGGTTGCCGGCGGCACGCTTACCGAAGCCACCCCAATCCCTGCGCGCGGTAACCAGGTGCTGGAGTTGCCACTGCCGCGGCGCGAGCCCGGCTACGAGTACCACCTCGACCTCTGGGCTGTGCAGCGGGACTCCTCGCCGCTGTTGCCCGCGGGCCACGAGGTCGCTCGCAGCCAGTTCCCGCTGCCGGGCAGCCCCACTGTCGCTGCGACTGCGCCCCTGGCCGTTGGCGCCGTCACCGTGATGGAGTCGCCGCAGGCCCTTACGCTCCGCGCCGGCGGGGTCGAGGCGGTGTTCAACCGCTCCACCGGCTTGCTCGAGCAGTTCGGCACCGAGGGCGACGCGCTGCTGCTGAGCCCGCTCAAGCCCGAGTTCTGGCGCGCACCCACTGACAACGATCGCGGTAGCGACATGCCTGCACGTGCAGCAGCCTGGCGCGCACCCGCACTGCAGTTATATGCACTGGAGCGCATGCCGGAGGCTGCGTCTGGCATTCGCGCCCACTACCGTATGCTCGGCACCGAGGGCCGCCACCTGGGAGACTGGATCGCGCAGTATCGCCTGCACGGTGACGGCCGCCTGGAAGTGAACAATCAGGTACAACGCGCGCCGGATACCCCACCCTGGCCGCGTGTCGGCATGCACACCACCCTGCCAGCGGACTATGACGCACTGCGCTGGTTTGGACGCGGGCCAATGGAGAACTACGCTGACCGGCAGCTGGCAGCAGATGTGGGTATCTATCACAGTAGCGTGGCCGCGCAATACGTGCCCTACGGCCGCCCCCAGGAAAACGGCTACAAGACCGATACCCGGTGGTTGTCATTGCAAAATTCCCAGGGCGAGGGCCTGCACATACAGGGTCTACCGCTGCTGGGCTTCTCTGCGCACCACTATCTATGGCAGGATTTTGCCTACGGCAATGTGCCGGATGCGGTAAACCCGCGCACCGGCAATGTCCACGTCAACGCCATTGCGCCGCGAGACCTGGTATCGCTGCACATCGACTACGCGCAAATGGGTGTCGGCGGGGACAATTCCTGGGGCGCTCAACCCTTGCGCCGCTACTCACTGGCCGGCGATGCTTACCGTTTCGGCTTTATTATTCAGGCCCAGCAGGCGGATGGTTATCCACTGGCAGTATCAGGAGAATAACGTGACCACATTGATTGCGACCTCAGTCGTACGGGGAAGCCAGCAAGGCGACAGCCACGGCGGCGTCTACCTGGTTGATCTGGCAACCCAGCAGGCCCGGCAAATGCTGGACTGGAACACGGTGGATATCGACTGGCGCGGGCGCGGCTGGGACCGCGGACTGCGCGGTATCGCGTGCGCGGGAGAGCGAATATTTATCGCCGCGAGTGACGAGCTGTATGCCTACACGCCGGACTTCCGCCCCATCGGTTCATGGCGCAACCCTTACCTCAAGCACTGCCACGAAATATGCCTGTGGCAGGACCAACTTTTCCTGACCTCAACCGGCTTCGACAGCATCCTCGGATTCAACCTGAATACGGAAACCTTTGACTGGGCGCTGGCCGTGGACACGGACGGCCTGCGCTACCGTGCGGCGACCTTTGACCCGAAGGGAGACCAGGGCCCACTGATGCTGAACAAGCTGCACCTCAACAGTATTCATTGCAACGGCGACGGTATGTATTTCTCGGGGCTCAACACCGACGGTATGCTGCACTTCAATGGCCGCGGCGTAAACATGAGTGCGACCTTGCCGGGCGGCACCCACAATGCCAGGCCATTTCAGGACGGGGTACTGTTCAATGATACGCGCGCGGATGTACTGCGCTTTGCCAGCCGCGACCAGGACCGTGACAGGGCTTTCGGGGTGCCGCAATACGGCGAAACAGAATTGACCGGGGTCGGACTGGATGAAAGTCGCATCGCCCGAGCCGGGTTCGCCCGCGGGCTCTGCGTCATCAGCGACTCCCTGGTAGCCGGCGGCTCCTCGCCCTCCAGTATCGCGGTGCACGACCTGAAGTCCGGGGAGACCGCCCTCAGCGTGCGGCTATCGAGCGATGTGCGCAACGCGATCCATGGGCTGGAGGTATGGCCCTACTGACCGGCCAGCTTCCGGACCCGCTCCGGAAGCTGTTCGATCACCTCTGCGAGCTCTTCCTGCCACATGCCGAGATGCGCCTCGTAGCGTTTCCATAGCCCCAGTGCACTGCGGTAAATCGGCTGGCGGACTTGTTCAGAGCTCGCGGTCTTTACCGCACGCTGGTTCTCATAAAAACGCAAGCACTGCGGCTCGAATGGCAGGCCGCAGTAATCGAGGATGCGCCGGACCTGCCCCTCGAAATCTTCCATATGATCCTCGTAATGCACATCGAGAATTTCGCCGGGAAACAGGTCGTGCCAATGCGCCATCATGCGCACGTAGTCGCGGTAATAGTCCGACAACTCCAGCATGTCGTAAGTAAAATTCTGCCCCTTGGCAAACAACTGCTTGTAAGCACCGAGGCAGCTGTCGAGAGGAAAACGCCGCGTATTGATGATTTTCGCACGCGGGAACAATAATTTTATCCAGCCCACATAGGCAAAATTATTGGGCATCTTGTCGATAAAATATGGCCGCCCCATTACCCTCAGGTGCTTGACCTCGGCGAGGTATTTGCGTGCGTAGTGCTCAAAATCACGCTCGTCAAAATCCGCCAGGGTGCGAGGGAAAACCGCGTTGTCGCGGCGATACTTCGCCGTAGATGCGGCTAACGTCGCAATATTCGGCAACTCTTCGGTGCCCTCAACCTGTGAATGGCTTGCCAGGATTTGCTCGATCAGCGTCGACCCGGTGCGCGGCAGGCCCACAATAAAAATAGGGTCCTCGTGTGTCGATCCGCCACCGCGATGACGCTGGACAAACTCCGGGGAAAATTGCTCGCGGATATCATCCAGCATCACCTGGTACTCGACCGGATCATACTCAACCTGCTGGCGCTGGAGCTGGTTTCCCGCATGGTAGTGTTGCCACGCGCGATCGTAATCGCGCACATCCTCAAACGCCTTGCCGAGGGCGAAGTGAAAGTGCACACGCGCCACCTCCCCCAGGTCGTCGCTATCGAGCTGCTCGAGCATCGCAGCCACTTCTTCATCACTAAACTGGAAGACTTTCAGGTTTGCCATGCTCCAGTAGACTTCACCCAGCGATGGATTAAGCCTGATGGACTCCCGGTAAGCCGCCAGCGCCTCTTCCTGCCGGCCAAGGGTTTTTAGCAGGTGTCCACGGGACATATGCGCACCGGCGCTTTGCGGATTGCACTCGATCGCCCTGGTGTAGTGCGCCAGCCCCTCCTCCGCTTCGCCGCGCCGGGTACAGGCATGACCAAGTGAGGCCCATGCCAGGGCATTGCGCTCGTCGAGCTCAAGAATGCGCGCAAAAATCTCGCCGGCGGCCTCCCAGTGCTGTCGCTCCAGCAGCAGGGCACCGAGGTTTTGCAGTGCCGGCAGGAAGTCGGGGGCCCTCTGAATGGCGTTGCGCAACAGCGCCTCGGCATCCAGCAGATTTTTGCCACTGTCCTGTAGCACCAGTGCCAGAAAACGCATTGCATCAACATTGTCCGGTGCCTGGCGCAAAGCTTTGCGCAACAACGGCTCCGCGTCATCAAGTTTCCCTTCCCGCCACAATCGCGCGCCCTCGGCAATTTGGGCAGCCAAGGGATCACCGCGCAGGAACTGGTCAAAGGCCTCCTCCGCTTCATCGTCGCGCCCCAGCAGGTGCAGCGCCTTGGCCCGTTTTTGATGGGTACGCGGATTGTTCGGGTCGAGCTCAATCGCGCGGTCAAAAGCCGCCACCGCGTCGACATAGCGCTGGCGCTGTGCCTGCAGACTGCCGAGTTCGTCGTGAAGGGATGGCAGATTAGGGTCCAGCTCAAGCGCTTTGGCCAGTATGGATTCTGCTTCGTCGAAGCGCTGCTGTCGCGACAGGCTGTGCGCGAGCAGTTGCAAATGGGGCAAGTGGCCAGGATGGCGCTGGAGCAGGCTGCGACAAATCGTCTCGGCCTCTTTTGGACGGTTGGCCTTCAGTGCGTGGGTGGCCTTGGCAAAACTATCGCGCGGCCTTTCCGCTGTCAGCAGCTGGTCCATATCCTTCAACTCTCGTTTGTGTTCGCTGGATGCGGGGATATCCAGCAAGCGCCTGTCATCGCTCATCAGCCATCGGCAGCTGGTCGCTGCCGAGCCTTAATTTGTAAGGGTTCAGCAAAAATATTGACACGCCCAAAGGCCTGCTGGCAAACTCGAATCGGCCCCAAATAAATGATAAAAATTCAACCATAGCGATGATATGGCCAAAAAAATTCCACCCTTGAATGCGCTGCGCAGCTTCGAGGCGGCCGCGCGACACTGCTCCTTCCGCGATGCCGCCGATGAGCTTTGCGTTTCCCACTCGGCAATCAGCCATCAGGTCAAGCTACTCGAGCGTTACCTCGACCTGGAGCTGTTTGTCCGCAAAGCGCGATCCGTGTCGCTGACAAAAAGCGGACGACAGTACTACCCGGTTTTGCGCGAAGCCTTCGAAAAAATTTCCGAGGGCACCGAATCCCTGCTTGCGCCCAAGCGACCCAAAGTACTGACACTGCAACTCTACAGTACCTTCGCGATCCGCTGGATGATCCCGCGCCTGTCCGACTTCCAACGTACCCATCCGGATGTCAGTGTACGGCTCACCATGTCGCAGAGCGACGTGGACTTCGATCACGAGGAGGTGGACGCCTGTATTCGCGTGGGCCGATCCGGCGGCAACAATCTGGACCACCTGCACCTGTTTTCCAATCAGCTATTTCCTGTGTGCAGCCCGCGCATCCTGGCGCAGCACCAACTGGAAAAGCCGGAAGATCTCACACAGGCGCCGATTCTGCAGGTCTACCCCTCAGAAGCCGACTGGAGTACGTGGCTCGAAGGCAACGGTGTGCAAGGCGTGCAGCCAGCCGCTGGACTGCAATTCGACAGTTACGACCACGCGCTCAGTGCGGCCCTGCAGGGCGTAGGCGTGGCCCTTGCGATGCAACCTTTTGTCTCGCGGGAGCTGTCCGCCGGACTTCTGGTAGAACCCTTCCCGGCACATCGGGTAGATAACCCCAACCACTGGTATTTCGTCACACGCAAGGACAAGGCACAGCAACCCAAGATCCAGAAATTCCGCGACTGGCTGCAGTCGGCTATCGACAGGGATCGGGATATCGCCGACTGACAGGCCACTACTAAGACGCTGCGTGCATTTCGCCTTCAATCAGCTGCAGCGCCTCATCGATCAATCCGCGCATCAGTTTGCGCGCCTGCTGATCCTTGCCGCGTTTGATCGCGCTCAACACCCGGGCGTGTGATGCAGTGTCAGCCGCATTGACCCCCTTAAAGCGGTTGGTATGGCGAATACTGACCCGCAGGGCCGTTGCACTGAATGGCTGCAACTGGATAAAAAACCGGTTGCCGCTGGCCTTGAGAATCGCACCGTGAAACGCGATATCGGAGTCGAGCACATCATCCTGCCCAAGCTCTGCCGCCTGCATGCGCTCAAGAGCGGCTTCGATTTCAGCAATACCCCCGGAATCTGAGCGCAGCGCCGCGAGCGCCGCCGCCTCGGGTTCAATCGCCGCGCGCATCTGCACAAAATCCCGCAACACATCCAGGCCCGGCTTACTGCGCAAGATCCAGTCCAGCACGTCGGTATCAAACAGGTTCCAGTGACTCTCCGGCATGATGCGGATCCCCTGGCGCGGGCGCGAGGACAGGATGCCTTTGGCCGTCAGCATCTTTACCGCTTCACGAGTGGCGCTGCGGCTGACGCCAAATCGCTCGGACAGCTCAGCCTCCGAGGGAAAAGCATCACTCGCAAACTTGCCCTGCAAAATGGCATTACCCAGGTCGTGGGCCAGTTGGTGGGTCAGGTTACGCCCTGCTGCCTTGATCATAGTTTCGCCATATTTATCAGAATAATGTGATTCTAACGGCCCCCTTGCCTCACGCCAATGGGCTGCGCACCCATCCGGCAGTTCCGCCGCCCTCCCCATCGCTTGCCATGCAGATTATTCCTATTTATCATATAAATAAATTTTTGCAGGCGATGCATATGGCGAGCAACAAGAATAAGCGCCGCAGCCAGTTGAGCTACGGGAAACTGGATAAAGATGGCTTCATCCACCGCTCGTGGATGAAAGCCCAGGGTTACCCGGACCACTGTTTCGACGGCCGCCCGGTGATCGGGATATGTAATACCTGGTCCGAAATCACACCCTGTAATTCTGGCCTGCGCGAGCTCGCCGAATACGTCAAGCGCGGCATCTGGGAAGCCGGAGGCCTGCCACTGGAGTTCCCCGTCACCAGCCTCGGCGAAACCCAGATGCGCCCAACGGCGATGCTGTTTCGCAACCTGCTGTCGATGGACGTGGAGGAGTCGATCCGCGGCAACCCGATTGACGGCGTAGTCCTGCTAGGCGGCTGCGACAAAACCACACCCGGCCAGCTGATGGGCGCTGCGAGCGTCAACCTGCCCACCATCGTGGTGTCCTCAGGCCCGATGCTCAACGGCAAATTCCGTGGCCGCGACATCGGCTCCGGCACCGACGTGTGGAAATTTTCCGAAGACGTTCGCGCTGGCCGCATGCCCATGGACGACTTCATTGCCGCGGAGAGCGGCATGTCTCGATCACGCGGTGTTTGCATGACCATGGGCACGGCTTCTACCGTTTCCAACCTGGTGGAAGCACTCGGTCTCTGCCTCCCCTATAACGGCTCGATTCCCGCCGTGGACGCACGGCGCCAGGCTATGGCACATATGACTGGCCGCGAGATCGTGCGGCTTGTCGAGGATAATATCCGTATCAAGGATATTGTGAACCGCGACGCACTGATCAATGCCATCAAGGTCAATGCGGCGCTGGGGGGATCAACCAACACGGTCATGCACCTACTCGCACTTGCCGGCCGCCTGGAGGTTCCGCTTTCGCTGGACGATTTCGATACCTTCAGCCGCGACATCCCCCTGCTGGTCAACTTGATGCCCTCCGGTAAATTTCTGATGGAGGACTACCACTACGCGGGTGGCCTGCCGGCGGTAATGAAAAAAATGGCCAGCCACCTGCACCTGGAGGCGATGACTGTGACCGGCGACACGCTCGGCACGCGTCTGGAGACTGCCGAGTGCTACAACGATGACGTCATTCGCAATCCGGATAACCCGGTACAGGATAACTCCGGCATCTGGGTCCTGCGTGGCAACCTTTGCCCACAAGGTGCCATCATCAAGCCAAACGCCGCCTCGCCAGAACTGCTCAAGCACCGCGGGCGCGCGGTGGTATTCGAATCGATCGAGGACTACCACGCGCGTATCGACGATCCGGCCCTGGAGGTCGATGAACACAGCATCCTGGTGTTGAAAGGCTGCGGCCCCAAGGGCTACCCCGGCATGCCGGAGGTGGGTAACATGGCGCTTCCGCGCAAGCTACTGGAACGGGGCGTGCGCGACATGCTGCGCATCAGCGATGCCCGCATGAGCGGCACCGCGTTCGGCAGTGTCATCCTGCATGTTGCCCCCGAGGCCGACGCCGGCGGCCCGCTGGCCGTTGTGCAAAATGGCGATGAGATTGCGTTCGATGGCGAGGCGCGCAGCCTGGAGCTGCTCATCAGCGACCAGGAGCTGCAGCAACGCTTGGCCCGCTGGCAACAGCAGCGCGCGGAGTCACCCTACCAGCGCGGATACGCCAAACTGTACGTCGACACGGTGTTGCAGGCTGATCGCGGCGCGGACCTTAACTTCCTGACAGGCGGCTCCGGCGACGAAGTCAGCCGGGAGTCCCATTGATGGGGGCACTTTCGGTGATCGATACAAATTCTACAGCCACACCCTGTCAGGCGATTGCACTGGCAGTGGATTGGGGCACCAGCAGCTTTCGCATGATGGCGGTGTCGGCCAGCAGCGAAATACTCGCAAGCTTTCAGTCCGAGAGCGGCGCATCAACGCTGGCGAAAGAACAGTTCGCACCCTACCTGCATACGGTGATCAAGGCGCAATTCGGTAGCGTGGCGGCGTTGCCGCTGATCCTCTCCGGTATGGTGGGTTCTGGCATCGGCTGGGTGGAAGTGCCGTATCTTGCCTGTCCGGCGACGCCGGATGCGCTGGCCCGCGCATTACACACCATCGATAGCGATGGGCTCCAGGCCACGATTGTGCCGGGCCTGCGCTGCCAGAATAGCGCCGGCGGCCCCGATTTTATGCGGGGCGAGGAAACCCAGGTAGTCGGCTGGCTGGCTAGTACAGAAGCTGCCAACCACCGTCGCGCAACCTTGTGCCTGCCCGGCACCCACTCAAAGTGGGTCTGCATAGAAGATGGCCAGATCAGACATTTTTCCACGGCACTCACGGGAGAATTGTTCAGCTGTCTCAGAGCACACAGCATACTCATCAAAGGCAAACAGCGTACGGATGACACGGCGTTCTGCCGTGGCGTGAACGACAGCCGACGGGGCCTGTCTTCACAACTGTTTGCCACCCGCGCACTGGTACTGGCGGGTGACCTTCCCCCGGCAAGTGCGCAAAGTTATCTTTCAGGATTACTCATCGGCGCTGAGCTTCGCGAAAAAGGCGCGGAGCATACCTCCACGGATCCGATCCATGTAATTGGCAGCTCAAGCCTGTGTGCGCTCTACCAGCGCGCTCTGGGTATCCTCGGTACTTCATGCCAAACCCACGATGGCGCCCGGCTCGCGGCCGTCGGTCTCGCTGCGCTCGCCACTCACACCACTAACAGCACTCTGCAGGCAGATACCGCGGCACTTGCGAGGATTTCCCCATGACCCAAACCGCAGCAGTTCCGCCGCCTTTGATCGCCATTTTGCGTGGTGTAACACCGGCGGAAATCATTCCCATCGCCGGCGCATTGCTTGATGCAGGCATCAAGTACATTGAAGTCCCACTGAACTCACCCAATGCCCTCGAGAGCATCAGCCAGCTGGTGGCAGAATTTGGCCAACAGGCCCTGTGTGGCGCTGGCACAGTGACCCGACTGGACGAGGCACGGGCCGTGCGCGCGACAGGCGCGCGCCTCCTTGTCTCGCCAAATATCGAACCGGAGGTGATTCGGTATGGAGTTTCCGAGGGTATGAGCGTATTTCCAGGTTTTTTTTCCCCGACAGAGGCCTTCGCCGCTATTGCTGCCGGGGCAAAAACCTTGAAACTATTTCCCTCGGGAGACCTGGGACCCGGCTATATCAGGAACCTGCGCGCAGTATTACCGTTAGATGTACAAATATTCGCGGTTGGGGGTATTAACTTGCAAAACATGGAAGAATTCTGGCATGCCGGGGCTTGCGGGTTTGGTATCGGTGGCGACCTTTACCGCCCCGGCGACAGTGCAGAAAAAGTCGGCGACCATGCACTGCAATACATAGAAAGCATTCAACAACTATCCACATCAAAACAATAACGAAAGGGGTTCGATATGGCGATGACCATGCCAGATATAGCAGTATTTGTATGCTACTGCATGTTCCTGATTACAATCGCGTGGTGGGTGTCCCGGGAAAAAGCCGGACATGAAAAAAATAGTTCCGATTATTTTCTTGCCGGGAATTCATTGCCCTGGTGGGCAATCGGATCCTCCATTATTGCCGCCAATATATCGGCTGAGCAAATTATTGGCATGTCCGGCTCTGGCTATGCCATTGGGCTCGCAATTGCCTCTTATGAATGGATGGCCGCAATTACCCTGATTATTGTTGGCAAATTTTTCCTGCCAATTTTTCTTGAAAAGAAAATTTACACCATGCCGCAGTTCCTCGAGCAGCGTTTTGACGGGCGTGTGCAAATGGTAATGGCGTTTTTCTGGCTGGCGGTTTACACCTTTGTCAACCTGACTGCGGTGCTCTACCTGGGCGCACTGGCGATCAAGACCATCACCGGTATCGAAATGCTCCACGGCATGATTTTCCTGGCAGTGTTCTCTGTCGCCTACTCGCTCTACGGAGGCCTCAAGGCAGTGGCACTCACGGACATTATCCAGGTTGTCCTGCTGATTTTTGGTGGCCTGCTGGTGAGCTACCTCGCACTGGATACCCTAGCCGACGGTGCCGGCGCAATCGCCGGATTCAGCACTCTGCTGGAACGCACACCAGAGAGCTTCGACATGATCCTCTCCCCGGATCACGAGGACTACGTGAGTCTACCGGGCATCTCGGTTCTGATCGGAGGTATGTGGGTGATGAATATTTCCTACTTCGGTTTCAACCAGTACATCACCCAGCGTACCCTGGCGGCCAAAAACCTACGTGAAGCGCAGAAAGGTATTGTGTTTGCCGCTTTCCTTAAGCTGCTGATGCCACTGATCGTGGTCCTGCCAGGTATTGCAGCGCTGGCGTTGGCACCAGACCTCGAACGCCCGGATCAGGCCTATCCGGAAATGATGAAGCTGGTACCGCCTGGCCTGCTGGGGCTGACCTTTGCAGCACTGGTTGCCGCCATCGCCTCCTCCCTCGCCTCGATGGCCAACAGCGTCTCCACAATCTTCACCCTGGACATCTACCGTAAGCTGTTTGAGGAATCCCCCTCTGAGCATCGTCTGGTTATGGTGGGGCGTATTGCCGCGGCAACCTCACTGGTCACCGCTATGATTATTGCCGAACCGCTGCTTGGAAAAATGGAACAAGCCTTCCAGTACATCCAGGAGTTCACCGGGTTCTTCACCCCGGGTGTGGTGGCGATTTTCCTGCTCGGTTTCTTTTATAAAAAGGCAAATGCGAACTCAGCGCTTGTCGCCGGCATCGGTTCAGTGGTGCTGTCGCTGCTGGCTCGCCTGTTCTGGCCGGAGCTGCCGTTTATGGACCGAGTTGGCCTGGTCTTCCTCGCTTGCCTCGGCCTCGGCATCCTGGTGGCCGGCAAAACGGCCGATGCCAAAGCGATTGACCTCAAGGGTATTGATTTCTCCACCAGCCGTGGGGCCAATACCTCAGCTATCAGCATCAGCCTAATTCTCGCCGCGCTTTACGTCGCCTGGTGGTAATTCCAGCTTCGCTGTCCGGGCTGGACTTCGCCGCCCGGACCTGCAGCAAGACTCCCAAGGAGAATAATCTTGAGACACTTTCTGATTGGCATTCTGCTGACAGCAATCGGCTCGTCCGCCAGTAGTGCCGCACCGCTGCCCGACTGGGGCAACCCGGAAGTTTTCCGTATTAACAAGCAGCCGGCAAGGAGCTTCTTCTACCCGGCGCTGTCTGCGGCAGAGGCATTTAGCCCGTCACCACTTGCGACCGAAAATCACCTGCTGCTGAACGGCAATTGGAAATTTCACTGGGTGGAACATCCCACCCAGCGCCCGGCGACATTCCATCAACCGGCGTTCGATGACAGCCCGTGGGGCACGATAGCGGTGCCGGCCAACTGGGAGATCAATGGTTTCGGCATACCCTATTACCATTCACACGCGTGCTTCCAGCCGGATGCGGTACCCCCGGAACTGCCCCGCAGTTACAACCCAGTCGGCTCCTACCGGCAAACCTTCAGCCTGCCGGAAGACTGGGATGGCAAGCGCATATTCATACACTTTGGCGCGGTCAAGTCGGCGTTCTACCTGTGGGTCAATGGACGCAAGGTGGGCTACTCACAAGACTCGAAAACCGCAGCAGAATTTGACCTGACTCCCTACCTGAAGGCAGGCGAAAACCTGCTTGCGGTACAGGTATTCCGCTACTCGGATGGTTCCTACCTCGAGTGCCAGGATATGTGGCGTATGAGTGGCATCGAACGGGATGTCTATCTGTACGCTACCCCGAAAGTGCACCTGCGGGATTTCCACGCACGCACCGACCTGACCAACGGCTACCGGGACGGCGTCATCGACTTCCGCGCGCAGATCGCCAACGCACGGAGTAAAGCCGCAGAGGGCTATCGTGTACAGCTGACTCTGAGCGATGCCGACAACAACACCGTCGCCGAGCAGGTGGTTGCGGTGCCGCGCGTTGCGCCCGGACAGGAGCACGAGGTCGCGACCCGTATCGAGGTGCCCGGCGCAGAGCCATGGAGCGCCGAACGCCCCTACCTCTACCGACTGCAGCTGGCCTTAATCGGCGGTGACGGCACACCTGCCGAATACATCGGCCACAAGCTGGGGATCCGCTCGACCGAATACCGCGATGGCCAGATTCTCATCAATGGCAAGCCAATCCTGTTCAAGGGCGTGAACCGGCACGAGCACGATCCCATTACCGGGCACGTGGTTTCTCGTGAATCGATGGAACACGACGCACGCCTGATGAAGGCATTCAACATCAACTCGGTACGCCTCGCACACTACCCCAACGATCCTTACTGGTACCAACTAGCCGATGAGTTCGGCTTTTACCTGATGGACGAGGCCAACATCGAGTCCCATGGTGTCGGAGCGGCCAACCAGGGATCGCCGTATGACCCCTCCATTCATCCGGTCAACAAACCGCAATGGCGCGCGGCCTACATAGACCGTATCCGCAATATGTACGAGCGCTCGAAAAACAGTGCTGCGGTGGTGATTCGCTCCCTCGGCAACGAGTCCGGCGACGGCCCCAACCTCGAAGCCGCCTACGACTGGCTTAAGCAACGGGACCCGGCGCCGGTCATGTCAGAACAGGCACAATTGCGCCGGCATACAGATGCCTATGGCCAGATGTATGCGAGCCTTGACCAGATTATCCGCTATGCCCGCACCGGCTTTGATGAGCGCCCCGCTATTCTGATCGAGTACGAGCACGCCATGGGCAATTCCCTCGGTAACTTCCAGGAATACTGGGACGCGTTCGAAACCTACGACGCGCTGCAGGGCGGCTTTATCTGGGACTGGGTCGACCAGACCTTCCTGCGCACGGCGCCCGGCGGACAGTCTTTCTTTGCCTACGGTGGAGACCTGGAGCCGCCCGCGGTTGCGCATTCTGACAGCTTCTGTGCCAACGGCCTGGTACAGGCAGACCGCACACCCTACCCCTACCTATGGGAGGTAAAGTTCGCGCACCAGAACGTCGGCTTCCGCGCGCTGGATCTGGAATCCGGTGCACTGGAGATCACCAACAAACACTTTTTCCGCAGTCTCTCCGGATGGACGCTGGACTGGAAACTGCTGGAAGACGGCGTGCCGGTGGCAGAAGGTGGCGGAATTCCGCTGCAAGCGCCGGCCCAGGGCAGCCAGCGCGTGCAACTGCCGGTCGCCTATGCGCGGCAGCCCGGTAGTGAATATTTCCTCAACCTGTCGGTGCACACCGACGGTACCGAACCGCTGCTCGAGCCGGGCCACGAAGTGGCCAGTTACCAGCTTGCCTACGCCCCACTTCCCGCGGCGGAGTCCAAGGCAACATCATCCAAGCGCCTGCGCACCCGCGAAAATGACCTTGAGATCACGGTGAGCGGCAGTGCCTTCAAGGCGGTATTCGATAAGCAAACCGGCTTTCTCGGCCAGCTTGCCTACGGCAATCGCGAGGTACTGGCCGGGCCCACACACCCCGAGTTCTGGCGCGCACCGATCGACAATGATCTGGAAGCGCGAGGCTACGGTGGGAGTCTTGCCACCTGGCAGTTCGTGGGACGCAATGCACAGCTGACAGACATACGCATCGTCGAGCGTGGCGAGGGTCACGTCACTATTGCCACAGAACACTGGCTGGCGCAGGTACAAAGCCGTTACCAGATGCAGTACCAGATCCACGGTGATGGGCGCATTGCGGTGGAAGTCTATTTTCTTGCGGCACCGCATCAGCAACAGCCTCAGCTGCCGCGCCTCGGCAGCCTGTTCACTCTGAAACCGGAATTCTCCTCGGTATCCTGGTATGGACGCGGCCCCCACGAGAATTATGCGGACCGTAATCACTCGGCTCTTGTAGGACGCTACTCCGCCCGGGTCGACGAGCTGTTTGTACCCTATGTTCGGCCGCAGGAAAACGGCTACCGCACCGATGTGCGCGAGGTGAGCTTCACCAATGCGGACGGCCTTGGGGTGCGCTTTAGCGGCGATCCCCTGTTAGGTTTTGGTGCCAGCTACTACGACACCGACCAGTTCGATGCTTCCCGTGAGCACGTCAAAAAGCGCAACCTGCACCCCTATCAGCTGGTGGCCCGGGACAGGATTTTCGTCAACATTGACCTGGCGCAGCGAGGCGTTGGTGGCACCGATTCCTGGGGCGCTCCGCCACTGTTCGAATACACACTGCCCTACCTGGACTATCGCTATCGTTTCGAGATCGCACCGGCAAAATCCACCCTGCACGTCTCCAGGCGCTAGCGAACACAGCACTCCCAACCGCCGGCACCTCTCCCTTCAACAGGGGTGCCGGCACAAAATTCCAACGGACACTCCCATGAAACGATGGTCTTGTGTGGCGCTGCTCGCGCTTCTTTCCTGTACGGTCGACGCTATGCAGGTTTTAAAAAGCCAGATGGTGTCCATGCTCGATGGGGTTCACCTGTCTACCGATGTCTATTTCGACGGACCTGAGGACACCCCTCGCCCCACTATCCTTGTGCGCACGGTCTACGACAAAAACGGTACTTTCGGCTGGAATCCCGCCTGGAAGGCATTGGTCGAACGCGGTTACGCGGTAGTGATCCAAGATATTCGCGGGCGCCATGAATCCGAAGGTGTGTATACGGTTGCGCGCGGGCGCCGCGAAGACGGAGTCGACACCCTGGACTGGATTGTGGACCAGCCCTGGTCCAATGGACGCGTGGGTCTGAGCGGCTGTTCCTACCTGGGTGAAACCCAGGTCGTACTGCAGACAACCGGCCACCCTGCTCTCGTGGTCGGACAACCCCAGTCCGCCGCATCCGGCTACTATCGGCCCGGGCGGGCCTGGCAATCCTTCAGCGGAGGCGCCTTCGAACTGGGGCAGACCGCAGGCTGGTTCGCCAGCAATGGCTCCAAGATTTTCTACGGACCACCGCTTACCGGCGCCGAGCGCTCGGAATGGTTCCAGGCTGACCACGGTCACCACTACCGTGCAACCCCAGAACAGGATTTCGACCGCTACCTGGGCAACCTCAAATCCCTCCCGGTACTATCGCTGCTATCGCGCAGCGGTATCGCGCCCACCGACTTTGAGAACTGGCGCAACAGTCGCCCGGACGGCGACTATTTCCGCTCGATGGACCTGGTGCAGGCCGAAGACAGCACCTCTGTGCCCAATTTGTTTTTCGATACCTGGTACGACTATGGCGCCCGGGAAACCCTGATGATGGCAAACCAGTTCAAAGCGAACGCCACCACCACCGAGGCGCAGACACATCAATACGTCGTCATCGGACCGGGCACCCATTGCAATTTTCCCGAGCAGGAGGAGCAGCTCAGCGCCGGCGAGCGCACGCTAAAAAACACCAGCCGCCCATACCTGAACATGCAACTGGACTGGTACGATTACTGGCTCAAAGGCGCGCGCAGCCTTTCTGTACAGCGGCCTTTCCTGACCTATTACGTGCTCGGTGCCGATGAGTGGCGCACGGCGGATGCCTGGCCGATACCCGGCACCCGCAAAACCCGCTGGTATCTCTCGTCCACTCAGCCAGCGAATAGCCTTAACGGTGGTGGGCAGCTGGCGACCCAAGAACCGGCCTTGCGCGGCAAAGACCAGTTTACCTACGATCCCGCCGACCCGGTGCCTTCCCTGGGTGGTCACACCTGTTGCACGGGATCCAAAACGGAGGCCGGCGGCTACGACCAGCGCGCGATCGAGATGCGCAACGATGTGCTCGTCTACACCAGCCCGCCACTGAAAAAAGGTATCGAGGTGACCGGCCTGATCCGTGCGCGCTTGTTTGTCAGCTCATCGGCGCAAGACACGGATTTCACGGTGAAACTGGTGGACGTGTATCCCGATGGGAGTGCCTACAACGTACAGGAAGGTGTACAACGTATGCGCTACCGAAACTCGCTGCGCGAACCAGAATTGATGGTACCCGGCAAGGTCTATGCGATCGACGTGGACCTGAATGCGACCAGCAACTACTTTGCCGCGGGCCACCGTATTCGCATTGAGGTCAGCAGCTCGAACTTTCCGCGCATCGAGCGCAACCTCAACACCGGTGCCGCGAATGCGGCCAGCTCGACCTATATCACCGCGCACAACACAGTCTGGTTCGGTGGCGAACGCGCCTCCTACCTAGAGCTGCCCGTAATCCCACACTGATCGGGCCGGTAGAGGTTAAGCTGAAGAAACGCCGCGCGGTTCAGAACCACATTAGAATCGTGCGCGCCATCGCAGTGTGTGTAGTCGGCGGTAGCCCAGTAACAGCGTGACAGTTGACAGGGCTTGCAACCCTCTTTCGGGAAGGTCGTAGTGGCCAAAGGGCCTGGACGACTTCAAAAAATAGATTTTTACGTGCGTAAACTCGACTCTGCCACCCATCTATTGGGTGTCAGACAGAAGAGAAACCGGGACACAGGCACAACATTGTTTTCTGTAACAAAACCATGGGTGCTGTCGCCCCGGAAAAATCCGCAACCTGTCAGGTGACCTTTTTGCGGACATTGAACTCAGGGAGCGCGTACAACTCCTCCTTCATGATGACCGCAAAGCGTTCAAGAGCCTTATCCAGGTCGCGAAAGCTCAGGTAGAGCGGAGAAAAACCGAAGCGGAGGATATTGGGCGCACGGAAGTCCGCAATCACCCCCTCGGCAATGAGGCACTGACAAATGGCGAACGCCTGCGGATGCACATAAGCCAGCTGCGCCCCCCGCTCGATATGCGCCAACGGCGTAGCCAGCTCAAGTGACTGCAACGATGGGAACTCCATCATCCGCGCAGCGAAATAGTCCGCGAGATCCAGTGCTTTTTGCTTCACCTGCCTGATATCAACATCGCGGTACACATCCAGTGCAGCATCCAGCACGCTCATCGAGAGGATCGGTGGGGTACCCGCCAGGAACTGCCGGATATCTCCTGCCGGGGTGTACTCTGGTGAGAATTCAAACGGGGATTGGTGGCCCATCCAACCCGCCACTGGCTGCCGCAGGGCGGCGTGATGGCGGAGCGCGGCATACACAAACGCGGGCGCACCCGGGCCGCCGTTAAGGTACTTGTAGCCACAGCCAACGGCAAAGTCCACATTCCACTGATCCAGCTCCAGTGGCATCACGCCGGTACTGTGGGCCAAATCCCAGATTACCAGCGCGCCATGCGCCTGCGCCGCCCGGGTGAGCCGCGCAATATCGTGGGCATAGCCACTGCGAAAGTTCACCTGTGTTAGCAGAAGCACCGCCACCTGATCGTCGAGTGCGCCCTCAATCTCCTCCTCGGGCAATACCTCCAGCTCGCGTTGCGCGTCGCCCAATAGCTGCTGCAAGCCCTGCACCACATACAGATCCGTTGGGAAATTATCCCGCTGCGAGACTATTTTTCGCCGGCCGGGATTGAGCCCAAGGGCTGCGGAAAGCACCTTGAACAGATTGATCGACACGGAATCACAGCAGATCACCTGGCCCGGCGCAGCACCCAGCAATGGGGCGATCTTGTCACCCACTGTTTGCGGCAGGTCGATCCAGCTGTGCTTATTCCAGCTGCAGATCAGGTCTTCCCCCCACTGCTGGTCCAGCACCGCCTGCGCGCGCTGCCGGGCAGCGACTGGCATCGGGCCGAGGGAATTGCCATCGAGATAGACGCTCTGTGCAGGCAATAGAAACTCGTCCCGCTTGTGCCTCAGGGGGTCACTCTGGTCCAGCGTCTCGGCGTCCGGCAAAAGCGAAGCAGGCCCTGCGGCCAACGAGGGATCTTTTCGATACTGTGTGAGAACGTCCAACAAACTCATTCATCTACCACTTGGTCATGCATCGTAATTTTGCAGCTGGCTCAGGGTTTCCAGCAGGGTCTGGAACGCCGGCGTACCGGGGTGCACCCAGTCAAAGTGGCCGGCCCCGGGCTCAATTCTGGTGGTGACATTATCCGCTCGCAGGCTTTCGAGCTGCGCGCGGGGGACAATCTGGTCACCGTCGCCCTGTAAAAGGATCACCGGGACATTGATACCAAGCGTTGCAGGGTTGGCGGCCGCATAGGCCGCAGGTGCTTCACTGGGCGCTGCCCCCATAAACAGTGCAGCCGCCTTTTGGCAGCCATTGGTGCCACCCGCATAATCCGCAATATCGGTAATGGCCGCCAGCCCCAGCGCAGATACCCTGGGCGCCTGCCCGGTAAACACCTCGCCCCAGGAAGCCGCCAACAACAGGGCCAGATGCCCACCCGCGGAGTGACCCAAGAGCACCACCTCATCGTGATTCAAGCCGTCGAGCGGAAGTTTGCGGATTGCCTGAACGCCGCGCTGCAAGTCGTGCAGGCTTTGCGGCCAGCTACTGGCGTTTTCATCGGACCGACGATATTCCAGGCTCCATACGGGATAACCTTCCAGAGCTAGAGCGGTTGCCAGCGCGCGGGTATGGTTAATGTCATAGGCACTCAGCCAGCAACCCCCGTGTACTAATACAACGGTGGGCTTGCCCGCGGGCTCGGGATCGTCAGGTAGCCAGAGTAAAGCGTACTGGTCCGGGTGCTCGCCATAGGGAACCTTGCGGTCATACTCCCGGAATGTGAGCGCCGTTACATCGTTGTAACTGGGGTTTGGCGCAACCGGCTTGTACCCAGATTCCTGAGACTCCCCCGAGGCCGTGGCCGCAACCATCAGCAACCCGGACATCATCCACCCAAACAACAGCAACTTAACCAGCGTATTCATCCTGGCTCCTCCCTACCAAAGATCCTTGGCTACCACCATGCCCAGTTACCCGCTCACAGGTCAAGACCTGCGGCCACCCGGGCCAGCCGCTGCTCCGGATATCTCCACATACCATCAAAACGGGCTTCCGTAATGGCACTGGCTGAGCGCCAATAAGCGGTATGGACAAGCTTCTCGGGCAGTTTGATACTTATTCAACCGATGGCAAAGGTGCAAAAATGTGTATACCACTGATACGGCCAAACAGAGAAGGCAGATGACTTACGCACCCTCTTACCTACCCTCCAAAAGCCCCATCCTGAAACTCTGGAAAAGCTTGGGGGGCAATAGCTTTGGCCGCTGGCTGGTGAGCAAGATCGTCTGCTTCAACGCCCCCTACTTCAGCTCGATCAAACCCCGCTTCACCCAGATAAAGCCGGGCCTGGTTGAGGTAAAACTGAAAAAGCGCCGCGCAGTGCAAAACCACATTAAAACCGTACACGCCATCGCCATGTGTAACGCAGCAGAGCTTGCGGGAGGCGTGTGCCTGGACATATCCCTGAACGGCAACTTCCGCTGGATTCCAGTCGGTATGACTGTGCAATACCTGAAGATGGCCAAGACCGATTTGCGCGCCGTGTGCAAGGTGGACGACTTTCATTGGGATTCTGCTCAGGATGTGGTGATGCCCGTGAGAGTGTTTGATACCGATGGAGAGGAGGTCTTCCATGCGGATATCACTATGCGGATTTCGCCCAAGAAAAAATAAGCTTCCTCAAATGGGCGTGGCGGGGGTCTCACTGGCTCGTCCATAGTGAGTATGCAGAAGACGCTCTGGACTCGATCCATGGCAAGCTTCTGAAAACGATTGTTTACTCTGCCCCCAATTATTCCTCTTAGGGACCAAAAATAAAAATACGAAGGCGAACCTACGGGAGCTATTGAAGAGCGAATCCGCGAGCCCACTGTTGGACAGAGCATCCTATTTGACTTGAAGCCCTTGCTAGCCTAGTCACAATAATTTAATCAATAATCGGGGGTTTCTAGAATGCGAAATGAACATCGCAACATGAAATCTGTGGTGACGCTGTAATATGATGCATATTACCCCGCCCACCACATTTTCCATTACTTGCTTAAGAACCCGCGACCCTCTTGGAGCCGCAGTGCAACGTCCCAACTACGAAATGCACCTAGCGTACTTATGACGCTGTAATAGGTGAACTGGCTGACTGCTTTAGCTTCGTATCAGTCTTTGAATGATGAGGCTTTGGGGTTTCAAACTCAGCGCTGGTAACTGAATTTCTATGATAGTGATAGCCAGAGCACAAGCCTTTCTTTTTTGATTTTTCGCTGCAGTTATGGCCGCCGTTGGAGTCGGTATTACCACTGTGCGAAAAAGCTGGGCCGCTAAGAACCAGGATTGAAAGGAGAATAAAAAATTTTGCTTTCATAAGAGAGTCCGTATGACTTTTATATTTATTGAGCTACCTCACAAACAAAGTGTTACGCATGTACCACTTTCAGGTCAATAGCGAATTACTAAGGATATGGGCCCCCAATTTAAACTGTACACATATTGTGCACCCCTATCGCCTTAACATGTCCGATTCCACAGCCGAGATGACTCTCAAAGCAAGTATCCGGAACCTGAAAATCACACTGGACCGCGATATGAAAAGACTATTCAGACGGCAATTCGACAATTCTCACCGCCATGCAGGCATTACTACCGTGGAACGTCCGGGCTTTAGGGTTACCAGAAAGCAATGCTCGCGTCGAAGGTGTGGAAAACTGATCGCTTACTTATTTGTACCATTCAAGCCTGAAAGAACATCGAGTCCCCATACCCACCTATAGCCAGGGACTCTTATTCAGCCCTTGAACTATTCTCACCGCCCAAATGGCTATCCAGACGTTGGACAAGAAGGTAGGGGTAGAGATCGGCCATCGCGGTGATTAGCGCTATTGCTGCGGTATTCGACACATCTTTAGCCTTGATATGCCGATTATTGATGCGCATTTGTGCAATAACATCCTTGAGCATGGTCGTGAAATTATTATCCTCACCAGATTATTATCCTCACTAGAGAGGAGACACTGAGGAGGCTCGCCCCCCATTCTCTATAGCCTGTGTATAAAGAAGACCGTTAAAGGCCCCTTTCAGGTCACCGATGTAATAATTAAGCGTGCCACTACAACTTCTCTACGTACTCCCCAGCGCTCCACTCAAAAGCATGTGCCTTACCACCTCCAGGCAAAAGTGAGAGAAAGATCAAGGCTGCTCGCATCAGTCACGCTCCCGTTGTCACCAAGCGCCAAGCAAAAGCTTAAAACTGAGAAAAAGCCCTTACCAATGACAATTATGTAGAAATTTCTCACAGTAAATTAGAAAATATTAAAATATAATTCCACCCTGTTGCGTCGTCGAGCACTGAAATTGTCGGCTTGCCGACAGTCAACATAGAAGTATTAAAGCTAAGTGTGAGGTACAAGCTTAAATAACCGCATCCTTTAGAGAAATAGATTCATGAACAGAATAATTACCTTTCTTTGCCTATCCTTCATATCTGTAACAGTGTCTGCATATGAGGGCTTACCCCCCGGAATTGACCCTCCCCCTCCTGTCTCACCTTACGATCGCTGCGGGATCACTAGTTTAACCTCAGGCTTTCCCACTACCGCCTACGCCCAGCGCGTCAGCTACTGCAGAAATGATCTTCTCTTTCCGTGTAACAACAAGATTCAAAGCGACTTTTATGAGTGGGAAAATAATAATGTCGCCAAGGACAAACAGCGTCGCACAATTATCGCCACTTACAATGAGCCTCCCCGCAGCAACGTTGATACATTGATGTATTTTTCTATGGGACAGTACTTCAGTAGTAATGACATCCAAGCATCCAATATTGGCATGTGTGATGACTGGAATTGGTGGTTTGATCATAACGACACCACACTGGCCAACGGCCATATGCCAATAATGCCTGGATCAGTTCCAAAACTGGTTGCAACTAATGGCGACTTCGATATGGAGAGCACCTTTATAGCAATCGCTGTCGACGCCAGATTTAATTATGACTTCACCCTCCCAAATCAACGAGAAATAATTCAAGCTCACTATCAGTGGCTGAAGAAAAAGTTCTACACGGAAAACTTGAAGTTTATTTATCTAGCAGGCCACAGTAGGGGGGGGGCACTCGTTACTCATCTTGCAGCGAAATTCAAGGAGGAATCTCCTGAAATTCCTGTGATGGTGCATCTGTATGATCCAGTTGCCAATCCAGATAACCAACATAATGAATTGGGCACACAGCTCAACACTTACCCGAGCAAAGTATACAATCCAAGGTTTACAGATGTTTCTTATTGGGCATGGTTATCAGACCTAGAAAATACATCCTTTGAAACGCCGGAAAAACGTGAACTGTTATATATTCATAACCTCCTATCTGGCGACCCCTTTATCGGTAGCTTTTTTGAGTTCTTGAGCCATAAGGTTCGAGCCTTTGCAGAAGTAAACTCACAGAATTTAAGTGATACCAAGGGATCTTGGTACAAACAGAGCTGGCTAACCTATAGTCATAACGGGATGGCAAATACTAATGATGTGCAAAGGTATAATGAACTAGTTAATAAACATGAAGAATTTACTCCATTGCGGGAGCGAACAATGGAGCCTATCGCCGAATGTAAGGTGACGCCCTCGACGGCAGAGGGCCAGTATGCGAGTGTTACTTTCTCTGACGATGGATCTGCGAGCAGAAACGGCACCAACCTTACTTATTCCTGGTATCTTTCCAATGGGACGACCCGTACGGGCAAAGGCCCCTTCACGACTACCGTCTTCACTCCAGACAATACGTCAATGAACCACACCTTTCGCCTGACAGTGACAGATGCATACGGCAATAATGATTCCATGACTTGCAGCGTATTCGTATCGAACTATGACTCGGATGGTACCTGCTTGGAAGGATCCAGAAACTGCCTCGAGCCAGCGCTCTAAACTGATCAATCAATAACGTAGGTAGAGCCAACTTATGAGGCCGAGATACAGTCTCGGCCTCTCTAATCGCGCACCTAATAGAGGATTAGCCTGGCTCTAGTCTCAACAGTGGATACTGCCTAGTGTAGTGGCACACTGAAAGCAGCCTTCTTCCTTGAGTACAAAGCTGGTCGGTATCACAACGGCTTGAAGAAGACCATTAAAGCGGTCGAAAACTGCCAGCTGACTTTTCCCCACCCCGATCCACTTCAGGCAAGCCAAGAAGAGATAATGCCGGCGCTCGCCCGCGTCTTCTGTCCAGATTGATGGCGGCGTGGTATTCGCACCCTTCAAGATTTGTATCTGGAAGAGGTCCATATCAATCTTGGCTTGGTCAATAAGCGATCAGGTATCTATGCCAGCAACCACGGGGTGAACCGAAAACTCGCTCAATGGAAGCGAAATGAAGCGGTGCTTGCCGCTTTGGAAGCGGTCAACGAGCTAGGCGAAGTCTTCAACTTGCTCGATGTGGCGAAGCGAAGTGTAGCGAACTTGGCCAACCGGCGAAGCAAACTCATGACCCGAATGGCTGGGTTTGAAGCGATCTCCCGTAAGCGTGGCGAGCAAGGGGTATTCCTAACTCTTACCGCCCCTTCCAAGTACCACAGTCATCTGTCGGCCAACTGTAAGCCCAATCCACGGTACAACGGCTCTACTCCTGCCGAAGTCCAGGCGTACTTCAACCAACAGTGGGCCAAGATCCGGGCGAAACTGAAGCGAAGCCAGATTCAGCCCTATGGTTTCCGCGTGGTGGAACCGCATCACGACGGTTGCCCGCACTGGCACATGCTCTTGTTCATTGCACCCGAGCAGGTCAAGGAGGCACTAAGCATCTTCCGCCACTATGCGCTGGAGATAGACGGCAACGAACCGGGAGCCCAGAAAAGGCGGTTCACCGTCAAATACATAGACCCGAACAAAGGTACTGCTGCAGGCTATATCGCTAAATACATAGCCAAGAATATCGACGGAGAGCACGTCGGCGAAGACCTATATGGACATGACGCGATTGAGAGTGCGATCCGCATCCGTGCTTGGGCGTCTACCTGGAAGATCCGTCAATTCCAGCAGATCGGCGGCCCCAGTGTTACCGCCTGGCGGGAGTCCCGCAGGCTTGCCCACAGTGAACATGCAGAAGCCGCTCTGGATTCTATAGATAGCGAGTTACTGAAAGGTCTCATCGAGGCTGCGGACAAAGGAGACTGGGAAACCTTCACCGAGCTATCCGGAGGCCCAACTCCAGATCGGGCCGACCTGCCGCTGCGGGCGTTACATGTCGTCAAAGCGGGGCTGAACAAATACGGCCAAGAAGCTCAAAAATTGATCGGGCTGCTATTCCAGGCCAAATCCCGGGTCATCACTCGCTTTCACGAGTGGACGGTTCGACCGGTTACTGAATTCGAAAGTTGTAGAGCGGAAGCGAGAGCAATAGGAGGGGCGAATGCCCCTCCCTTGGAGTACTGTCAATAACTGTACGCCTAGTGGAAGGACTCCCCACCCGGAAGGATTTCAGAAATACATGCTGGGAGGCGCAGTACATTTTTTGAACACAAAAAGATTTATGGAGGTTCTTAGCCATTTCATTCCCAATCTAAGATCGCTGTATAATTCAACATTCCCAAGCGTAGTCCTTCCTAGATATAAATTAATAAGTTTGGATTTTAATTCGCTCACGTAAAAGCCAAAAAATATATGAAAGCAAGAACTGACGAATTCATCGAACTCAACCGTACATTTTTTGAGTTACCCAGAGGTTACACTCTTGAAGCGGACAGCGATGATCTAGAAATAGCCGAAGCTTTAGGCCTTAGATTGGGTAAGGACTATGCCTGGGATGCCTTACTAAGGCAGCATCGTATTGTTTTACTAGCTGAGGCTGGAGCGGGGAAAACTGAAGAGATACGCCAAACAGCTATCAAATTGAGATCAGAAGGAAAAGCTGCGTTTTTTTTACGACTCGAACACATACCTGATGGCCTGGAAGGGGCATTCGAAGAGGGCAGCTATGAAGAGTTTAAGGGTTGGTTACAATCCAATGAGGAAGGCTGGCTACTTCTTGATTCAATAGACGAAGCAAGACTCAAGCATACGCTGGATTTTGAACAGTCCATTAGAAAGATAGCCAATGAACTTTCTCCGGCCCTCCAAAGGGTGCACATCGTAATAACAGGTAGAGTTGATGCATGGAGACCAAAAACCGATCTAGATCTATGCAATAAGCAGCTTGAATATCAAGAACTCGATGAGGAGAAAGACGACGGATTCGAAGATGAAGAATTTTTATTCCCTGAGGGATCACATGAAAAAGAAACGAAGATATCAGAGGAAACAAAAAATTCAAAAAGCGGATTTAAAATTTATTCCATTAAAAACCTATCCTCTGAACAAGTAGAAAATTTTATACAAAAAAAAGGAATATCTGACCCCTCCGACTTTCTACGAGAAATAGACAGGCAGGATGCTTGGGCATATACAACGCGCCCACAGGATTTATTAGAAGTTATAGACTTTTGGATCAAAAATAAGCGAATAGGCTCACGCTTAGAACTGGTCGAAGGTAGTATTGAAAGACGCCTTGAAGAGCGCAAAGAAAACACAGCTTCCGTCAACCCGATATCAATAGATAAAGCGCGCGAAGGAATCAAACTCATTGCAGCGGCTTGCACATTACAGAAAATAGCCACCATTATAGTTCCTGATGGAACTGAGAGAGCGATCGGAATTGACGTTCGCTCAATTTTGCCGGACTGGAGCAACGAGGACTGCAAGACACTACTAAGTCGTCCAATATTTGATGACGCCATTTATGGAACCGTACGCTTTCATCATCGGTCCGTTAGGGAATACCTTACGGCAGAGTGGATTATTGACGCCCTTCAAAAAGGCACACCCCGAAAAGCAGTTGAAGATCTTTTCATAAAAAAACAATATGGCATCAAAGTACTAATACCATCAATGCGGCCAGTCTTATCTTGGCTAGTTATCTTTGACGAAAGAATCAGAAATAAAGCTTTTGATATCGAACCAGAATTTACTTTTGAGGGAGGCGACCCTAGCAAACTGCCTATCGAAACAAGAAAGAAAATACTGCGAGATGTCTGCAAAAAGCTGAGCTCAGGCAGGTCCAGACAATCGGTAACGGAATTCTCAGCCGTACAGCGATTTGCCAATCCAGATATGGTGGACGAAATAAAATCATTAATCACAAAATTTAAAAACAGCTCAAACGTCACATCTTTCCTCGTACGTATGATTTGGCAAGGCCATATACAAAAGGCTCTACCCGAAGCAAAAGCTTTCGCACTTGACAGCACTTGCGACAAATACACAAGGATAGCGGCAATAAAGGCCATAGACGAAATTGGCTCAACTCATGACTTCCAGGACGTAATGGATAGCGTCCTATCTGATAATTCAGGCATTGACAGACAAATACTCACTGAAGTCGTGGACTGCCTAAAAAGCTCCAAAGAAAGCATAGATTGGCTATTCCATGCTATAGAGAAAACTGAAGCCAGAAAAAAATATAATGTTGACGCGCTCACATTCTCTTTAACTCAATTTACTGAACGGCTTGAACCTGACCTAGCACTCATATTCATAAAAAAATCAAACGAGCTATTGGACCGTCCACCAATAATTGAAAGGAAATTTTGTGAAATATCTAAAAAATTCGGATGGCTCCTAAATCCCTCAGCCAGAGCTGCAGAGCGGCTTTTGACATTAAGACATCCAAATGCTTTAGATCCCGAGTGCCTCTCAATAATTGCCAAAATACCCCCTTTCAAGGACCGAGATTACTTCGACGATAGATCACTTACTGTCGGCATTTCAACCTTATCTACCAACTGGAGGGAATTGAATTTTGCCATATTCTGGAAGGATGTTGAGTTAACACGAAAAAATCAATACCAAGAGAAGGGTGAAAAGCTAACTTATTTCTGGCAAGCCTACAGTCTTAGAAACTTCTGGAATTTCGAAAAAGACGACTTTGAACATGCGAAAAGTGAAATCATTGAAAAACACTTGCTCGATGACAAACTAGTTGCTTTGTCACTTTCCTTTCAAATCTATAAGGAAAATGACCGCCCTAGAAAATGGAGGGAACAGCTCAAAAAACTAACGAAGGACAATAACGAATTAAGTGCTAGATTAACAGATCTACTACGCCCTCCAGCACAATCTGCAGAGCAAAAAAAGTGGAAATCAGAGGAAGCCAAGTGGAAAAGGAAAGAAAAGGTAAGAAATGCAAACCGCCGAAGAAATCAGGAAAAATGGCTGGAATGGCTAAATTCCAATTTTGAAAAACTAAAAGACAAAGAACTCCTCAGGAAAATAGCTGCCAAAGATGAAGTTTTAAACGCGCAAAATTATCTATTGGCACGCATGCGAAAGTTGAGAAGGGACTCGACACATTGGACCCAAGGGAACTGGCGCGACTTAATTCCAGAATTTGGTGATAAAATAGCGGAATCGTTTCGGGATGGCCTAATCTATTCATGGCGACTCTACAGACCTAGCCTACCTTCTGAAAACGAAAAAAATGGCGGCACTCCAATATCGACCATTATAGGCCTTTCCGGCCTTGAAATAGAATCAGGAGAAGTTTCCGGCTGGGCTGACAAATTGAGCAGTGAAGAGGTTAGTTTAGCTTGTCGCTATGCCTTTCAAGAGTTAAATGGTTACCCCAATTGGTTCCCTATACTACACAAAAAGTTTCCTAAGATTGTTGCTGATCGCGTCCTTGAGGAAATTCAATGGGAGCTAGATACAGCGCAAGATGGGCAGGAAGCCCATTACATTATCGATAAAACAAGCTGGAACGCTCAAACGCTATGGGATGATCTTGTACCTGAACTGTTAAAGAAACTTGAGACCGAACCAAAATCGTTAAAACACTTGAATCAGCTATTAAAAATAGTTCAATGTAGCGCAACTGTCTCCGATCAAGAAATCATCCAAGTTGCCAAAGATAAATGCGAAACCAGCAAAGATAAACATCATGCCGCTTTATGGCTTGCTGTGTGGATAGGCGTTGAACCCGATACGGCCATTCAGAGACTTTCCAAACGCCTAGAAGAAGCGAGTGACGACTCAGAAGCAACAGAGTTCGCGATGCACGTCATAGTTAACTTGATTGGCGGATCAGGCAGAGATTCAAACTCACGCAAAAACTACAATTCGCCTAAGTATTTGAAAGACCTTTATGCACTAATGCATAAATACATAAGAGTCGAAGACGACATTGATAGGATGGGAAAAGGGGTATATACACCTCAACTTCGTGATAATGCTCAAGAAGCCAGAAACAGCCTTCTCTCTGCACTAAAAGAAATTCCCGGAAAAGATACATATCTAGCTCTAGTTCAACTCTCCAAGACACGCCCGAAAGAATCTATTAGTGCATGGATAATGCAGAGCGCGAGAGCACGTGCGGAAAAAGATGCCGACTTAAAAGCGATGACAAGAAAAGAGTTTAATAGCATCAAGGACCTTTTCCACAACCCTCCCGCTGATTGGTCACGGTTTATTGAGTTGAAGCCCAACTTTTTTGGCTTAGGTTTGAACTTAAATGAAGCGTGGATTTCAATTAAGAGGAAATTCAAATCGTGACGGTGGAATATCCGCTTTAGCCTTCACGAAGACACCGCCGCCCTCTACCGACAAGTTGAGGTAGAGGCACTCCGGACGGCAAACATCCGTTAGCGGCAAGAGCAACCGCTATACATGATTCCGGCACAACAACAATCAAGCCGGACTTAATATGGACTTAAATTTCGAACACAAAAAAGCCCGCTAACTTGGCGGGCTTCTAAGTCGTTGATTTACAACGGTTTTATGGTCGGAGTGGCCGGATTTGAACCGACGACCACCACACCCCCAGTGTGGTGCGCTACCAGGCTGCGCTACACTCCGATAAGAGCAAATCAAGCGGGGTAAAAACTACGTAAGTGCTTGATTTATAAGGGGCATCGCTTGGCGATGAGGCGCAAATCATACCGAAGTACGGAGGGAATGCAAGCCCGTTTTGCGCCTTTTTGACTCAGGTTAGATCAGGCTTCCACTTCCAGCAATTCCAGTACACCTTCCAGCTCGGCGATCATTTGCGGGATCACCTGTTGCAGCTGTACGGTCTGCACTTTTTCTGAGCTGCCGGTTTCCATCTGCAGGCGGGCGCCGCCGATGGTGTAGCCTTCTTCGTACAGGAGTGCGCGGATCTGGCGGATGAGGATGACGTCCTGGTGCTGGTAGTAGCGGCGGTTGCCGCGACGCTTCACCGGACTGAGCTGCGGGAATTCCTGTTCCCAGTAGCGCAGCACATGCGGTTTGACTGCACAAAGCTCACTCACTTCACCAATGGTGAAATAGCGCTTGCCCGGGATTACCGGGAGTTCGCTGTTATGACTCGCTTCCAGCATCTTCTTCTACTCGTGCCTTGAGTTTTTGCCCCGGCTTGAAGGTAACTACCCTTCTTGCGGAAATGGGGATTTCTTCACCAGTTTTCGGGTTCCGTCCCGGACGCTGGCTTTTGTCACGCAAGTCGAAATTGCCAAACCCCGACAGTTTGACCTGCTCGTTATTTTCAAGGGCGTTGCGGATTTCCTCGAAGAAATATTCGACGATTTCTTTAGCTTCGCGCTTGTTGAAACCCAGCTCTTCGTACAACTTCTCGGCGAGCCCGGCCTTGGTCAGTGCCTCTGTCATTGGTTCCTGCCCAACAGATTCAGAGGCGTCGACTCCGGTTTAAGCCTGGTACCGCATCGGCTTGGAACCCGGTAGCAGACGCTCTCGGGATACGCGCATCAGCCACGTATCCCGGAGCGGACCGGTTTAACGCTGGCTGGCGTTGTATTTTTGTTCTAATTGACCGACTACCGCATCAATGGCGGCATTGATTTCTTCGTCGTTAAGGGTGCGCGAGGGATGCTGAAAGGTCAAGCCCATCGCGACACTTTTTCTATTAAAATCAATGCCTTTGCCCTGATAGACGTCAAAAACGTTGAAGTCTGTCAAAAATTCGCCGGAAGCTTCGATGGCGGTTTGCGCCAGCTGGCCTACGGGAATTTCTGCGTCCACCAGCACGGCGAGGTCGCGACGCACCTCCGGGAACTTGGATAGCGGAGCAAAGGCAGGAATGACCGCCTGCCCCAATTCATCCAGGCTCAACTCAAACAGGAAGGCGCCCTTGGGCAGGTCGTAGGCCTTCTGCAGTTCCGGGTGCAGGGCACCCAGTACGCCCACAGGCTCGCCGTTGCGCAGCAGCTCGGCGCACTGGCCCGGGTGCAGCGCGGGGTGCTTGGCCGGCGCGAAGGTGAACTCGTCCTCGGCTTCGTAATGGGTCAGCAGGGCTTCCACGTCGGCCTTGATATCGTAGAAATCCACCAGATCTTTGGAGCCGGCCCAGCCTTCTGGCTGACGGGTACCGTAGATCAGGCCGGCGATCATGCGCTCCTGCTTGAGGGCTTCACGGGACTGGTCATGGCCGGGAACAAAACGCAGCCCGGTCTCGAACAGGCGCAGGCGATCCTGCTGGCGGTTGAGGTTGTACTGCAGGGTTTTGACCAGGCCCGCCATCAGGGTTGGGCGCATGACCGAGAGCTCGGCGCTGATGGGATTCTGCAGGGCTACCGGCTCTACTTCCGGGTCGAATTTGGCGGAGGCGTCGCGATCGATAAAGCTGAAGGTGATGGCCTCTTGATAGCCGCGCGCCAGCAGGGTCTGCTCCAGGCGAGATTGCGCCACCTCCGCTTCGGCGCGGGGCACGATGTCCAGCGCGGCCTTCATGGCTATGCTGGGGATACGGTTGTAGCCGTAGACCCGTGCCAGCTCTTCCAGCAGGTCGGATTCGATGGCGATATCGAAGCGGAAGCTGGGCACCAGGAAGGTCCAGCCGTCAGCGTCTTCACCAATCTTTTCCAGCCCCAGGCGGGTGATGATCTCGACGATCTCGGCATCGCTCATGTCGATGCCCAGGCCGCGGCTCACGCGCTGGCGGCGCAGGGTGATTTTGCGCTCGGCGGGCATCGCCTCAGTGACTTCGCGCAGGTGGGCCGGACCCGGCTCGCCGCCGACGATCTCCAGCAGCAGCTGGGTCGCGCGCTCGATGGCCTTTTCCTGCAGACGGAAGTCGACGCCGCGCTCAAAGCGGTGCGAAGAGTCGGTGTGCAGGCCGTAGGAACGCGCCTTGCCGGCAATGGCCAACGGGCTGAAGAAGGCACTTTCCAGGAAGATGTCTTTGGTGGCTTTGGTAACGGAAGAATCCAGGCCACCCATGATTCCGGCGATGGCCAGCGGGCCTTTCTCGTCGGTAATCAGCAGGGTCTCGGCATTCAGCTCCACTTCCTGCTCGTCCAGCAGGGTGAGCTTCTCGCCCTGCTCTGCCATACGCACCGTGATGCCACCATTCAGTTTGGCGAGGTCGAAGGCGTGCATGGGCTGGCCCAGCTCCAGCAGTACGTAGTTGGTGACGTCTACCACCGGATCGATGCTGCGCAGGCCGCTGCGGCGCAGGCGCTCCTGCATCCACAGGGGTGTTTGTGCATCGATATTGATGTTGCGGATGATGCGGCCTACGTAGCGCGGGCAGGCATTTTCGGCCAGCAGGGAAACCGGCAGGCTGTCGTCGATCACCGGGGCAACTGGCTCGATGGCCGGCTCGCAGACTTCGCAGCGGTTCAGTACGCCCACTTCGCGGGCAATGCCGGCAACGCCGAGGCAGTCGGAACGGTTCGGGGTGAGATCCACCTCGATGGTGCTGTCGTCCAGCTTCAGGTATTCACGCAGGTCGGTGCCGGTGACGGCGTCTTCGGGCAGTTCCCAGATGCCGTCGCTGTCGTCACCCAGTTCCAGTTCGGTCTGGGCACACAGCATGCCGAAGCTCTCGACTCCGCGCAGCTTGGCTTTCTTGATTTTGAAATCGCCGGGCAGTTTGGCGCCGACGAGGGCGAACGGAATTTTGATGCCGGTGCGCGCATTGGGTGCGCCGCAGACTACCTGCATCTCCCCGTCCGGGTGGCCCTTCACTTTGCACACGCGCAGTTTGTCGGCGTCCGGGTGCTGCTCGCAGCCCACGATTTCACCCACCACTACACCGGAAAATGCGCCGGCTACGGGTTCTACGGCGTCTACTTCCAGGCCCGCCATGGTGATCTGGTCGGCCAGCTGTTGTGCTGTCAGGTCCGGGTTTACCCACTCCCGTAACCAGGCGTTGCTGAATTTCATAATCTGTCTCTAATTCTGTATTACTAGCGCGCTTCGCGCGGTTCACCGGGCAGATTTTCGCCCCTGCAAAATGGATTCGGTTAGAACTGCTTGAGGAATCGCAGGTCGTTATCGAAGAACAGGCGCAGGTCGTTTACGCCGTAGCGCAGCATGGCCATGCGCTCGACACCGAGGCCGAAGGCAAAGCCGGAGTATTTTTCGCTGTCGATATCGCAGGAGGCGAAGACGTTCGGGTGCACCATGCCGCAACCGAGAATTTCCAGCCAGCCGGTGCCGGAGCACACACGGCAGCCTTCACCGCCACAGTTGGTGCACTGGATATCCGCCTCGGCGGAGGGCTCGGTGAACGGGAAGTAGGACGGACGGAAGCGTACCGGCACATCGGCCTCAAAGAAGGCTTTCAGGAACTGGTCGATACAGCCTTTCAGGTGCGCGAAGCTCACGCCTTCGTCGATCACCAGGCCTTCGACCTGGTGGAACATGGGCGAGTGGGTGACGTCGGAATCACAGCGGTACACGCGGCCCGGGCAGATGATGCGCAGGGGCGGATTGGTCTTTTCCATGGTGCGGATCTGCACCGAGGAGGTGTGCGTGCGCAGTACCGTGGTGGGATCGATATAGAAAGTGTCGTGCATCGCGCGCGCCGGGTGGTGCGCGGGAATGTTCAGGGCTTCAAAGTTGTAGTAGTCGCCCTCGACTTCCGGGCCCTGTTCAACGGAGAAGCCCAGACGCTGAAAGATTTCTTCGATGCGGCGCAGGGTGCGGGTGATGGGGTGCATACTACCCTGCTCTTCACCACGGCCCGGCAGGGTTACGTCGATGGTTTCCTTCGCCAGTTTTTCTTCAATGGCGGCGCGCTCCATCGCGGTGCGGCGCGCATTGATCGCTTCCTGCACCTGCTGCTTGGCCTCATTGATTTTGGCTCCCGCCGCCGGACGCTCTTCCGCAGACAGCTTGCCCAGACCTTTCAGCAGTGCGGTGATCTGACCTTTTTTACCCAGGTAATCCACCCGCACCTGATCCAGTGCCGCGAGGTCGCCGGCCTGTTCTACCAGCGCCAGCGCCTGCTCGGTGAGGGACTGCAATTCTTGCATTGAAACTTTCTCGCTCTGACTCGTTCTGATCGATGAGTGACAATTATTGTGTCGAAACACTTTTTGGGACGAGGCGGATCATAGCAGCCCGCCGCGTCAGGAATTCGTTCTGTATCGGCAATACAGATAAAAAAATAGGGAAGAGCCAAACAGCCCTTCCCTATTTTTAAAGCATAAATCCGCCCTTGCGGGCCGATTCATTCTGCAGGCGCTAATTAAGCTGCCAGGGCTGCCTTGGCTTTTTCAACTACGGCAGCAAAAGCGGCTTTATCGTATACCGCCAGATCAGCCAGAACACGGCGATCCAGTGCGATATCCGCCTTCTTCAGGCCGGCAATCAGTCGGCTGTAGCTCAGGCCTTCAGCGCGGGACTGGGCGTTGATACGCGTGATCCACAGAGCGCGGAAGTTACGCTTCTTAACGCGACGGTCGCGGTAAGCGTACTGACCAGCTTTGATGACTGCCTGCTTGGCTACGCGGAATACGCGCGAACGCGCACCGTAATAACCTTTAGCCTGCTTCAGAATTTTCTTGTGACTACGACGCGCCACTACACCACGTTTTACACGGGCCATATCAATATCCTCTTAAAACTTTACGTGTGCAGCCAATTACTTGGCGCGCAGCATACGATCGACCAGGGTGGCATCAGACTTGTTCAAAGTGTTGGTGCCGCGCAGCTGACGCTTACGCTTGGTGGTCATCTTGGTGAGGATGTGGCTCTTGTTCGCGTGCTTGTGCTTGTAGCCCGAAGCCGTCTTTTTGAAGCGCTTGGCAGCGCCACTGTGTACTTTTGCTTTCGGCATTTTGTACTCCAAAGTAAATAATGACCCACGAATGGGCTTTGTTTAATGGGCCGCAGGCCGAGGCCTGTGGCTATGCGGGAGTGAGAAGGCAGCCGTCGCCCGATCACTTCCCGAAAAGAAGACTCAAGTATTGCTACTCAAGCCTTACTTTTTCTTTTTACTGGGCGCGATGACCATGATCATCTGGCGGCCTTCCATCTTCGGCCGCTGCTCCACAGTACCCAGCTCCTCGAGATCTTTCTCGATGCGCTGCATCATTTCCATCCCCAGCTCCTGGTGGGCCATTTCACGGCCGCGGAAGCGCAGGGAGACTTTTGCCTTGTCGCCCGCTTCCAGGAAGCGGGTCAGGTTGCGCAGCTTGATCTGGTAGTCGCCGATATCGGTACCGGGACGGAACTTCATTTCCTTGATCTGCTGCTGCTTTTGTTTCTTTTTAGCCGCATTTTTGGCCTTTTTGGCCTCAAAAATGTGCTTACCATAGTCCATGATCTTACAGACTATGGGATCGGAGTCCGAGGCAATTTCAACGAGATCCAGGCTGGCTTTCTGTGCTTGTTCCAGCGCCTCTTCCAGAGAGACAATACCTACCTGTTCACCATCCGCACCAATCAGTCGCAGTTGCGACGCCTCGATCTGATCATTGATACGGGCCTTCTTGGACTTTCCTTTCATATCTCGTTTAATAACACTCGTCTCCGATAATTAATAATGTGTCTAGAAAGGCGCTTTAAGCGTTAGCGCCTTCCATAGACGAACGGCCGCGGCGAGCCACATCCTGGCGAATAAGATCAAGGAATGACTCGTAAGTCATGGCTCCCAGATCCTCACCACTGCGTGTGCGCACGGCGACCGTATTGTTTTCCACTTCCTTATCGCCAATTACCAGCAGATAAGGAACACGCTGAAGCGTGTGCTCGCGGATTTTAAAGCCGATCTTCTCGTTTCTCAAGTCGGCAGCGGCGCGGAAACCTTCTGCACCCAGCTTGGACTCAAGGTTTTGGCAATATTCCGCCTGGCGATCCGTAATATTCAGCACCGCCACCTGTTGCGGCGCCAGCCACGTGGGGAAGGCACCTTCGTAGTTCTCGATCAGGATACCGATAAAACGCTCGAATGACCCGAGAGTCGCACGGTGCAACATCACCGGGGTCTGGCGGGAGCCATCTTCCGCTACATACTGGGCATCCAGGCGGCCCGGCATGGAGAAGTCCACCTGAATAGTACCGCACTGCCAGACGCGGCCGAGGCAATCTTTCAGGGAGAATTCGATTTTCGGCCCGTAGAAGGCGCCCTCGCCCGGCAGCTCTTCCCACGGCAGGTCGGCGGCATTCAATGCGTCCGCCAGGGCCTTCTCTGCCTTGTCCCAGCTTTCGTCGGAGCCGACGCGCTGTTCGGGACGGGTAGATAAACGATAGATCACTTCCTCGAAGCCGAAGTCTTTATAAACCGCGTGCAGCAGGTCCATGAATTCGGACACCTCGGACTGGATCTGGTCTTCGGTACAGAAGATATGGCCATCGTCCTGCACGAAGCCGCGCACCCGCATCAGGCCATGCAGGGAGCCGGAGGGCTCGCTGCGGTGGCAGGAGCCGAACTCCGCCAGGCGCAGGGGCAGATCACGGTAGCTGCGCAGGCCCTGATTGAACACCTGCACGTGGCAGGGGCAGTTCATGGGCTTGATGGCGAACTGACGCTCGTCGCTGGTGAGGGTAAACATGTCGTCGCCGAACTTGTCGGCGTGACCGGACTTCTGCCACAGGGAGAAGTCCACCAGCTGCGGGGTCTTGATCTCTTTATAGCCGCGCTCGCGCTGACGCTCGCGCATGTACTGCTCAACGGTGCTGTAGACGGTCCAGCCGTTCGGGTGCCAGAACACCATGCCCGGCGCTTCTTCCTGGATATGGAACAGGTCGAACTTCTTGGCCAGCTTGCGGTGATCGCGCTTTTCCGCCTCGGCGATGCGGTGCAGGTAGGCCTTAAGCTCTTTCTTGTTGCTCCAGGCAGTGCCGTATACGCGGGTCAGCATTTCATTGTTGGAGTCGCCGCGCCAGTAGGCGCCGGCCACTTTGGTCAACTTGAAGGCCTTCAGCTTGCCGGTAGACGGCACGTGCGGGCCGCGGCACAGGTCTTCAAAGTCGCCCTGGCGATACAGGGAGATATCTTCATTGGTGGGAATGCTGGCGATGATCTCTGCCTTGTATTCCTCACCAATTTCGCGAAAGTGCTTCACCGCGTCATCGCGGGGCAGCAGACGGCGGCTGACCGGAATATCTTCCTTGGCCAGCTCTTCCATGCGCTTCTCGATCTTCTCGAGGTCTTCCGGGGTAAATTGGCGCTCGTAGGCGAAATCGTAATAGAAGCCGTCTTCGATCACCGGGCCGATGGTGACCTGGGCGCCCGGGTACAGCTGCTTGACCGCCTGGGCCAGCAGGTGGGCGGTGGAGTGACGGATGATTTCCAGGCCTTCTGGCTGGCGGTCGGTCACAATCGCCAGCGCGGCGTCGTGATCGATGACAAAACTGGTATCCACTTCCTTACCGTCGACTACGCCTGCCAGGGCAGCTTTTGCCAGGCCGGGGCCAATATCGTTGGCAACGTCGAATACGGAAACAGGATTGGAGAATTCGCGACGGGAACCGTCAGGGAGGGTGACAACAGGCATTGCACTTCCTTATCTATCAGTGGCGATCCCTACGAAAGACCGCATGATTCACATGTGAGTGATGTTTGGGCCAGGGCCCGGAACGAGTCAGATCAGGATAGATGAAAAAACTCGTGGAAAACTGGTAGACCCAAGCAGACTCGAACTGCTGACCTCTGCCATGTCAAGGCAGCGCTCTAACCAACTGAGCTATGGGTCTAAAGAGTGGCAGACCGGGACACCTACATAAGACAGGCCCCGCTGCAGAGGACGCGAACTTTAGCACCGGCTTTTGGCCATTTCAACTGTCCAGATCAGAAAATATTTCCGCCAATCAAGCACTTGGGGGGATTTCCATAACCGCGGGCAGCTTTGCCCCTCGCCACTCTCTCCGTGCGGCCCGGCCGCTGACCACCCTACCCGGCGCTTCGGCCCAGTTTTGGGCACAGGCACGCCCCGCTCTGGAACACAGGCACTGGCACGGTGCTTGCACCATTAATGGCACACAATAAAACGGGGACCCATGGATGACAGCCATCGAACAACCAGCACCCCACCTCTATGATGAGATGCTGCATAGCGACGGCGTCCACGCGCACTACCGGGCCTACCTGCAATGGCTTGAGAATACGCCGGACGCCACCCTGGAACAAAAGCGCCGCGAGGCCGACACCCTGTTCCGACGATTCGGGATCACCTTCAATGTGTATGGCGAAGAAGAAGGCACCGAGCGCCTGATCCCCTTCGACCTGATCCCCCGCATCATCCCCGCTTCCGAGTGGGCCCACCTGGAACTTGGCCTGCGCCAGCGGGTTACCGCGCTGAATCACTTTCTACACGATATCTATCACGAGCAGAAAATCCTGCACGCGGGGATTATTCCCACCGAACAGGTGCTGACCAACCAGCAATTCCAGGTGGCGATGCTTGGGGTCGACCTGCCCGGGAACAACTACATACCCATTACCGGGGTCGACCTGATTCGCGACAACAACGGCGAGTACTTTGTACTGGAAGACAACCTGCGCACGCCGTCTGGGGTCTCCTATATGCTGGAAAACCGCAAGATGATGATGCGCCTGTTTCCAGAACTGTTTCTTGCGCAGAGCGTGGCCCCAGTGGAGCACTACCCCAACCTGCTCCTGGAAACCCTGCAGGGCTCCAGCGGTGCCGACAATCCCTGCGTGGTGGTGTTGACCCCCGGGCGTTACAACAGCGCCTTTTTCGAGCACGCCTTTCTCGCGCAACAGATGGGCGTCCCTTTGGTAGAAGGTGCGGACCTGTTCGTCCGCAATGGCTGTGTTTTCATGCGCACCACCACCGGCCCACGCCAGGTGCATGTGATTTATCGCCGCATCGACGATGCCTTCCTCGACCCGCTTGCCTTCGCCCCCGACTCCATGCTCGGTGTACCCGGGCTGCTTTCCGCCTACCGCGACGGTAACGTCATCCTCGCCAATGCGCTGGGCACCGGCGTCGCCGACGACAAGTCCATTTATCCCTATGTGCCGGAGATGATCCGCTTTTATCTGGACGAGGAGCCGATCCTCAACAACGTGCCTACCTGGGTGTGCCGGCGGGAGGAAGACCTGGCCTATGTGCTGGACCATCTGGAAGAGCTGGTAGTAAAGGAAGTGCACGGCGCAGGCGGCTACGGGATGCTGATCGGCCCCATGGCAAGCCGCGAAGAGCTGGACACCTTCCGCCGGCTATTGCGCAACAACCCGGCCAACTACATCGCCCAGCCCACCCTGTGCCTGTCCACCTGCCCCACCATGGTGAATGAGGGCATTGCGCCACGGCATATCGACCTGCGGCCATTCGTGCTGAGTGGCAATGAAATAAAACTGGTGCCCGGCGGACTTACCCGGGTGGCACTGCGCGAGGGCTCTCTGGTGGTCAACTCTTCCCAGGGCGGCGGCACCAAAGACACCTGGGTACTGGAGGACGCCGTATGCTGAGCCGCACCGCAAACAGTATTTACTGGATGGCGCGCAGCCTGGAGCGGGCGGAGAACCTCACCCGCCTGCTGGATGTCTGCCACAACATGTCGCTGATGCCGAATTCGAAAGGCGGCCAGCAGGAACTGCTGGCGCCGCTGACCATCACCGGTCGTTTGGATCAGTTCCGCGAAAGCTACCCGGAGCTCAATGCCGAGGCATTGCTGGCTTTCTTCCTGTTCGACGAAAGTAATGACGGTTCCATATTCAGCAGCATTCGATCTGCCCGCGACAACGCCCACAGCGTGCGCGACAAACTCTCCTCGGAAGCCTGGGAAAGCATCAATGCCACCTGGCTGGAACTGCGCCATCGCCGCCAGCGTGGCATCAGTCACGAGGGAGTAAAAAGCCTGATCGACTGGATCAAGCAACGCTCCCACGAATTTCGCGGCGCCGCCTACGGCACCATGCTGCATAACAACGTCTTCCACTTTATGCGCCTGGGGACCTTTATCGAGCGGGCGGACAACACCACGCGCATCCTGCGGGTAAAACTGGAGGTTATGGAATCCCAGCACAACAGCAATCACGCGATTGATTTCTATCAGTGGAACGCCCTGCTGCAGAGCCTCGGCGCCTATGAGGCGTACCACGATAAATACACCGGCGGGCTCTCCACCCGCAACGTGACCGAGCTGCTGATTCTTTCGGCGGAACTGCCGCGCTCGCTGCGCTACTGTATCGGCGCCTTGATGAGCCAGCTGATCGCCATTGAGGGCGAGCAGGGCCAGGCCGCCAAGCGCCTGTGCGCGGAACTGCACGCGCGTCTGGAGTACGGTGAGGTCGACTTCATCCTTCGCTTCGGTTTGCACGAGTACCTGAACGATCTACTGCGGCGTATTCACACCATCGGCGACGAGATTCACCGCAGTTACTGGGAGGGCGCATGAAGCTCAGCATCGACCATATCACCGACTTCACCTATGACACCGAGGTGACCCACAGCATCCAGTATCTGCGACTGACACCCCAGTCGTCTGCGGGCCAGCAAATTCTGAACTGGCATCTGGATGCACCGGGTAGCGTGCATCGCACCCTCGACACCTACGGCAACATACTGCACGTATGCACCGTGGACCAACCGCATCAGGGTATTACCATTCGCGCCCAGGGTACGGCGGAGATCAGCGAGGAAGACCAGCCAGAGCGGGAAAACCGGATACCGCCGCAGGTATTTCTACGCACCTCCCCGCTGACGGAGCCCAGCGAAGCGATACGCGAATTTGCGCGCGGGTTCCGTCCTGCGGGCGAGCGACTGCACACCGACCGTCACGCATTGATTGAAATGATGGCCGCACTGCTGGAACGCATCCCCTACCGCAGCGGCATGACCCATGCGCACAGTAGCGCAACCGACGCCTTTGCCCAGGGTTTTGGTGTGTGTCAGGATCACAGCCACATTTTTATTGCCTGTTGCCGCTGGCTGGGTATCCCGGCGCGCTATGTCAGCGGCTATGTGGACGCCGGAGATGACCAACATATCGCCAGTCACGCCTGGGCGGAGGCTTGGGTGGACGACGCCTGGTACAGTTTTGATGTGAGCAACGGGCTCGCTACCGCCAGCCACCACCTGAAACTGGCCCACGGGATTGATTACCTCGACGCCTCGCCGGTACGCGGCATTCGCTGGGGCGGCGGCGCAGAAAATATGCACGCCTATGCCCTGGTGGACCAGGTCGATCGCCGCACCGCGCAAAGTAAAATGCAGCGACACGAACAACAACAGGCACAGCAGTGATCCGACTCATGACAAGCTTCGCCACTGGTGCTACCTTTCCAGCGCACATCACGCGCACAGGATTTCCATGACGTACTGTATTGCCATGCGATTGAACGAGGGGCTGGTTTTTGCCTCCGACACCCGTACCAACGCCGGTGTCGACCAGGTTGCCAGCTTCCGCAAAATGCACCAGTTTCAGCAACCCGGGGAGCGGTGCTTTACCTTGCTCACATCCGGCAACCTCGCCACCTCACAGAATCTGATCAGCCGCCTGCAAATCCAGATTACCGAGGAGGAAACGCCCAACCTGTTTTCCGTCGACAGCCTGTTTCGCGCCGCAGAACTGATCGGCGAGCAGGTCAAGTCGATCATTTCCCACAATGCCCACGGACAGCAGAATGCCGGCGTGGATTTCGGTAGTCATGTGTTATTCGGTGGCCAGATACGCGGCGAGGAACCCCGCCTCTTCCATATCTACCCCGAGGGAAACTTCATCGAAGCCACCAACGATACCCCCTACCTGCAAATCGGTGAGAGCAAATATGGCAAGCCGATCCTGGACCGCATCATTCACCACGATACCGGGCTGAACCAGGCGGTGAAATGTGCGCTGATTTCCTTCGACTCCACCATGCACTCGAATTTGTCGGTGGGCATGCCGCTGGACGTTGCGGTATACCGCAACGACGCGCTGGAGCTGAGCATGGAACGGATTGAAGAGGATGATGCGTATTTCAACCGCTTGCGGCGGTCCTGGAGTGCAGGCATCAAGCTGCTGTTTGACGATATGCCGTGAGTGAGGGCGGTACAGCACCACCCTCAACCTGCGAGTTAGCCGAGGTCTCGCATCAGCATGGCGTATTCCGCAACCCCGTGCGGCAGGGTTACAGGTAATGGAATACGCACGGTGTGCCCGGAGCCGGGTGCGACATCCACAGCGTCGCCGCTGGTGTTCTCAATCCTCTGCAGCTGGAACCGGTGATTGCCCTGCGGAGTAATCAGCTCCAGCGTATCGCCGCGCTCAAACCGGTTTTTCACATCGACCTGAACCCAGCCCCCATCCACGGACGTTACTTCAGCAACGAACTGCTGGTTCGGATTGCTGGAGGCACCCTTCTCGTAGTTCTGGAATTCGCTGGGCACATGGCGGCGATAAAAGCCCTCGGTGTACCCCCGGTTGGCCAGGTGCTCGAGGCTTTTCATCAGGCCAAAGTCAAATTCGCGCCCGGCTTTCGCGTCTTCGATAGCCTGCCGGTATACCTGCGCAGTGCGCGCTACGTAGTAGTGTGACTTGGTGCGACCCTCGATCTTGAGCGAGTGAATGCCCATGTCGACCAGCCGCTTCACGTGCTGCACCGCGCGCAGGTCTTTGGAGTTCATGATGTAAGTGCCGTGCTCGTCCTCGTACACCGGAATCAATTCGTCGGGACGGCTTTTTTCTTGCAGCAACATGGCCTGGGGTTCCGCCTGCTGTACGACGAGATCGCCGGTTTCTGTCTCCCGCGCCTCGTGCGCACTGTACTCCCAGCGGCAGGCATTGGTGCAGGCACCCTGATTGGAATCGCGGTGATTGATGTAGCCCGAGAGCAGACAGCGCCCGGAGTACGCCATACACAATGCGCCGTGCACAAACACCTCAAGCTCCATTTCCGGGCAGCGCTGGCGAATCTCCTCGATTTCATCCAGGGACAACTCACGGGAGAGGATCACCCGCTCCAGCCCCTGATGCTGCCAGAATTTCACCGTGGCCCAGTTGACCGCGTTCGACTGCACTGACAGGTGCACCGGCATGTCGGGCCACTGCTCGCGCACCAGCATGATCAGCCCCGGATCCGACATGATCAGCGCATCCGGCTGCATAGCGATGACCGGCTCCATATCCCGCAGGTAGCTGCGTAACTTGTCATTGTGCGGCGCCACATTGCTGGCCACGTAGACCTTCTTACCCTGCCCGTGGGCCTCCTCGATGGCCGACGCCAGGTTCTCCACCTTGTTGAACTCGTTGTTGCGCACACGCAGGCTGTAGCGCGGCTGACCGACATAAACCGCATCGGCGCCGTAGGCAAATGCATAACGCATACTTTTCAGGGTGCCGGCGGGAGAGAGCAACTCGACCATGGTGGGGGTACCTCATAGACCCCGCTCGCGCCGCGAGCGGGTAACAAAAGAAACAATCAGGCCTGCTCCTTGATCCGCGTGATTTCATCACGCAACTTGGCGGCGGCCTCAAACTCCAGATTCTTGGCGTGATTGTACATCTGCTCTTCCAACTGTTCGATACGCGCCCAGCGCTGCTGATCGGTAAGGGGCTTCTGGTCTGCCTTGTAGGCACCGCCCTTCTCCGCCACTTTGCGACGGGACTTGGGCACGCCCGGCGCCACCGCGCCCTCCAGGATATCCGCCACACTCTTGTGGATACCTTTCGGAGTAATCCCATGTTCGACGTTGTGCGCCAGCTGTTTTTCCCGGCGACGCTGGGTCTCGTCGAGCGCGCGACGCATGGAATCGGTCACCTTGTCGGCGTAGAGAATCGCCCTGCCCTCGAGGTTACGGGCCGCACGGCCGATCGTCTGGATCAAGGAACGGTCTGAGCGCAGGAAACCCTCTTTGTCCGCATCGAAGATGGCCACCAGAGACACCTCCGGCATGTCCAGGCCCTCCCGCAGCAGGTTGATGCCCACCAGCACATCGAACTCACCAATACGCAGGTCACGAATGATCTCCACTCGCTCCACCGTGTCGATATCGGAGTGCAGGTAGCGCACACGCACGCCGTTGTCGCGCAGGTAGTCGGTCAGGTCTTCAGCCATGCGCTTGGTGAGCACGGTAATCAACACCCGCTGATCCTTGGCCACGCAGCGGTGGATCTCCGACAGGGTATCGTCCACCTGTGTGGCCGCCGGGCGCACTTCCACTTCCGGGTCTACCAGCCCCGTCGGGCGAACCACCTGCTCAATCACGGCCCCTGCGTGCTCCGCCTCGTACTTGCCCGGCGTCGCAGAGACGAAGATGGTCTGCGGCGAAAGCGCCTCCCACTCTTCAAATTTCATCGGGCGGTTATCCAGGGCCGATGGCAGGCGAAAGCCGTATTCCACCAACGTCTCTTTGCGCGAGCGGTCCCCACGGTACATGCCACCAATTTGTGGCACCGTGACGTGGCTTTCGTCAATAAACAGCAGCGCATCGTGGGGCAGGTAATCAAACAACGTGGGCGGCGGCTGCCCGGAATCGCGACCGGACAGGTAGCGTGAATAGTTCTCCACTCCGTTGCAGTACCCGAGTTCCTGCATCATCTCCAGGTCATAGCGGGTGCGCTGCTCCAGCCGCTGTGCCTCCAGCAGTTTGTTGTTTTCACGCAACTGCTTCAGGCGCTCCTCCAGCTCCTCTTTGATCTGGTCAATGGCCTTGACGATGGTTTCACGGGGCGTCACGTAGTGAGATTTGGGGAAAATGGTGATGCGCGGCACCTTGTGCAGCACTTCCCCGGTGAGGGGATCAAACAGGGTGATCTCTTCAATTTCTTCATCGAACAGGGAGAGGCGCACCGCCTCCAGATCCGAATCTGCTGGGTAGATGTCGATGATGTCCCCGCGCACCCGATAGGTGGCGCGACGGAAATCGGCATCGTTGCGGGTGTACTGCAACTCCGCGAGACGCCGCAAGATGGTGCGCTGATCCACGATATCCCCGCGATCCAGGTGCAACACCATTTTCAGGTACTTGTCCGGGTCGCCCAGACCGTAGATGGCCGAAACCGTGGCCACCACAATGACGTCCTTGCGCTCGATCAGAGCCTTGGTGGCCGACAGGCGCATCTGCTCGATATGCTCATTCACCGAGGCATCCTTCTCGATAAACGTATCGGAAGATGGCACGTAGGCTTCGGGCTGGTAGTAGTCGTAATATGAAACGAAGTATTCCACAGCGTTGCGCGGGAAGAATTCCTTCAGCTCACCGTACAGCTGGGCCGCGAGGGTCTTGTTGTGCGCCATCACAATGGCGGGACGCTGCACCTGGGCGATCACATTCGCCATGGTGAAGGTCTTGCCCGACCCGGTCACACCGAGCAGGGTCTGGTGCGCCAAGCCGTCACCAATGCCCTCCACCAGAGACTCGATTGCGGCCGGCTGGTCACCGGCCGGCTCGTATTTGCTCACCACCTCGAAGGGTCGCGTTTCCATAAGCACTATCTCAACAACGATCCGCACGGGATACCCGTGTCTGTTAGCCCGAAATTGTAGGCGGACGAGCACCTGTGCGACAAATATACCCTTCCACACTCAGTCACCGGCGAGAAAATAAACACTGCAAAATCAAAGGCTTATTTTTGAGTAAAAGGGTTGACCTGCTTTGGGCCGCTCTATAAGATACGCGCCACCTGACCGGGACGGCTTTTGCAAGACCGATCAGACAGTTCCGCCTTAGCTCAGTTGGTAGAGCAAATGACTGTTAATCATTGGGTCGCTGGTTCGAGCCCAGCAGGCGGAGCCAAATTCAAAATCCCCGCAGCCTTGAAGGGCTACGGGGATTTTATTTAGAGCTATGCTCTCTCTGGGTCGCCTTCACCAAGTGGCTGCCCTACCCCAAAATTCCGCCTTAGCTCAGTTGGTAGAGCAAATGACTGTTAATCATTGGGTCGCTGGTTCGAGCCCAGCAGGCGGAGCCAAATAATGAAACCCCGCACCTGAAAAGGTCGCGGGGTTTTCTTTTGCCTGACAGACAAAGAAAAGGCCCCGCGGAATCCGCCGGGCCTGATCGCTGCAAACCTAATCACTGAACTCTGTGAACTCAGGCCGGGAACCTCACACCTCGGGCAATTTTCCTTTCAATCGCTGCTCCATCCCACTCCTGTCAGGCAGCGGCAACGCCTTCACTTCAGCACCACCAGCCGACAACATACCCGCATCACGTCCTTCCATTGACTGGGCCCACACGGTATCCACCAGCGACTGCTTGGGCGCGTAATCTTTCACCGCCTCGATCAGCAGCCGATGCACACTTTGCGCATCCTGCAGGGTACAAGCCTTGCGCAACTCTCCAATCAACCGCTGCAGCTGCTCGCCGGGCAAGCGCTCCTCCTCGGCGCGCATAATGGAGGGATGATCGGTGCCAGCGACCTTATCCCCCAACAACAGCTCTTCGTACAATTTTTCACCGGGGCGAAGCCCGGTAATCTGGATTTCAATATCGCCATCCGGGTTTGCTTCGTCGCGTACCGTGTGCCCCATGATCTGAACCAGGCGACGCGCGATATCCAGGATACGCACGGGCTCACCCATATCCAGAACAAACACTTCACCCTTGCGTCCCATACTCCCCGCCTGCAGGACCAGCTGGGCCGCTTCGGGAATAGTCATGAAAAAGCGGGTCACCTTGGGATGCGTGACGGTCACCGGACCACCCGCGTTGATCTGATCGGTAAACAGTGGAATCACCGAGCCTGAGGAGCCCAGCACATTGCCAAAGCGCACCATGCACACCCGCGTCCGCCCGAACCGGCGACCGAAATCCTGACAGATCAACTCCGCCAGCCGTTTAGTGGCCCCCATGACGTTGGTGGGGCGCACGGCCTTGTCGGTCGAAACCAGTACGAACTGCTCGACACCGCAGGCCTCCGCCGCCTCGAGCACTGACAACGTGCCAAGCACGTTGTTCTCAGCCCCCTCCACAACATTCTGCTCCACCAGCGGAACATGCTTGTAGGCCGCCGCGTGGTATATGGTTTGCACCTTGAAAGCGCTAATGATTTCGGCGACCCGGGTGCGGTTGCGCACATCCCCCAGCAATGCCGTCACCTCGACACCAAGATTTTCGTCCTGTTGCTGCTGACACAACTCCCGCTCAATCTGATACAGGGCAAATTCGGACGCCTCCAGCATGACCAGCTTTGCGGGCCCCCACTGAACAATTTGCCGGCACAGCTCAGAACCAATGGAGCCACCCGCCCCGGTAACCAACACGACCTTGTCTGTGATCGAGGCGGAAACCAGCGTTTTCTGTGGCTCCACGGGAGCCCGTCCGAGGATGTTTTCATAAATCTGGGAGACATCCGACACGCGGCCGGCACCATCAACCAGCTCCTCCATGCCCGGAACCACTTTTACCACCACACCGCGCTCACGCAGGCTGCGAGTGATCTCCCGCCGACGACGCTTGGGAACACCGGGCATGGCCAGCAGCACTTCAGCAATATCCCGCTCGGCAATGACCTCAAGGATTTTCACCGGGCTGTACACCAGAACACCGTCGATCAAGGTGTTTTGCTTGGAAGCATTGTCATCGAAGAAAGCCACGGTTTTGTATGTTTCACCGTGTATCAGGCCCTTATAGAGCTGCAACCCCGCAGTGCCGGCACCGTAAATGGCCACCCGGGTTTTATGGATTTCTAGGGCCATCTGGTAATAGACACGCACCAACCAGCGGGAACCTCCCACAGTGATCAATGCGAAACACCAGTAAATGACAGGGACCGAGCGCGGTACGCCAGCGTAGGTTAGGTAGGAGGCAACAGCCAGCACCACCGCTGATGCCGTCACCCCCTGCAGAACAGCCACCAGGGCCTGCTGCCCCATATAACGGATAACGGTGCGGTAGAGCCCCAGGCGCAGAAAAATAAAGCTGCTGGAGACCAGCGTGAGCCCGAGGCAGAGTGCCATTTCGGGCTCGGCGATTAATGCCGCACCATCAAAGCGAATGGTCATCGCCAGCAGGAATGCCGTGGTCAGCATTAGCAGGTCGTAACACACCATCAGCACTGGCTTGTAGTTTTTTTGTGCGGCCTTGTAAAAGCGCTTCACCCTTCCCCCGATACGATCCGCTTCCGAATCCTTTTGATTTATTTACTACCCCAGTAAATTCTGCCCATCCAGTGAGGCCTTCACAGCAACCCGGATATTACCAGAAATACCGTCAGCAATGACGTGCCCAGCATCACGACCAACTCGATAAACAGCGACGTCTTTACACCGTATTTCAAAGCCATTTTCTGATAAACGTGCTGGCGATGCGCCTCCCACCAGCGCTCCCCTCTCACCACCCGCAGTATCAGCGTGGCCGTTGCATCCAGCCAGAATGGACAAAAAATCAACAGTGGTGCCACCCAGTGGAACGCCCCCTGCTGCCAGCCGCTGAGACCAATGGCAAAAGCCGATAGCCCAAGAATGGTCGATCCTGCATCCCCAAGGAAAATTCGCGCCTGCGGCCAATTGTAGTACAAAAAAGCAGCACTACAGGAAGCCAGCAGCCAACAGACACCCGCCAGCTCAAAGGCGCCATTCCAGAAACTGATCAACCCCAGTGCGGCAAAACCAATCGCCGTCATGCTTCCTGCGAAGCCGTCCATCCCGTCCATAAAGTTGTACAGGTTGATCGTCCAGATGCCCCCGATTATCAGAGGAATCCACAGCAAAAAATGCGCCAACTCAGGGGACAGGCCATACAACACCAGCATGACGGATAGACTATGGACAGCAAACCGGCTTCGGGCATTCAGGGGGCGGAGATCGTCGAACAGAGAGATCGAAAACAGCGCAATAAACGCCAAACCGATCGGCGGCGAAATGGATAGCGGCCCAACCAACAACCCGACGGCCACACCGGCAATCACGGCCCAACCACCAGTGCGCGGCACCGGGGCTTCATGCAGGGAGCGATGGTTAGGCGTATCCAGCGCCAACTGGCCGAGGCGCGTCAGCAACAACCACAAAACGGATGTGGTGACGGCAAATCCCACAATTATTGGTACCAACCAGCTCCCGAGGAGTCCGCTCATCTAACCCTCCCCCAGGAATTGATCGTATCGCTGTAGCGGCTGCCAGTTGAGCCGCCTTTTCAGGCGCTGCGCACTATAAATCTCGCTCCGCTGCAGATCAAGAACACCCGTCCTAAAACCGCAAATTGACAGAGCCTTAAATGGGAACAGAAGCAGATCCGCAAACAGCTGGCTACTTATTACCCGCCGCCCGCTGGCGGCTGCACCAATCAGCGCCAGGTTGTAATACCCTGGCTCGGCGATGACAAAGATTTCACCGCGACACTCCGATCGGCCCACCGCCCAGATCGCTGCGAGCAGATCTTCCAACGCCACGACACTGCGGTAGCCAGTCGCCGGAACAATTGGCAACAGCGAGCACCAGGCGCGAACCCGGGACCTCATCGAGATCGCACGCTTGGGCGGCAAAGTACCAGTAGTGGGTGAATCAGCGGAAGCGCCACTGCAATCTCCATAAACGGCCGCGGGGCGCAACACGTTGACACGGGTTTTGCCGGCATGGGCGAGCAGCAACCGTTCTGCATGCCACTTGCTGGCCCCATATGGATCCGTTGCCGGCACACCGCCCTCTTCCGTAATTACCTCTCCCTCGGGGGCCTTTACTGCCTTGATGCTGGACAGGTACAAAAACTGCTCCACTCCTGCAGCCTCCGCCAGTTTCAGTAACGCTTCCGGCAAGGCGCAATTCAGGCGGTGCGCGAGTTCGGGCCTGCGATAGCAATCGCGCGGCGACGCCAAACCCGCCGCATACACCACAATGTCGCCGGACTCAAACAGACCGGTGAACGAAGCTGCATCAAAGGCGGTGTTTTGGTGGTGATCACAGTGGGACGGGCCAGACGCGCGACGGGAAACGGACAGCACAGATGCTCCGGCCTTTACCAGATATCGGCACAACGCCGAGCCTATATAGCCCGAACTTCCAATTATCACCCAGCGCATCTTGCGATTCTTGACCTCTCAATTCTCAGGCACGTATTGCGCGCGCCCCATCAAAAAAAGACAACGCCGAAGCGCTGCCTTTTCAAATACCTACAGCTGAATACGATCCTTGTTCTTTTCCAGCGTGGCCACTCCGATACCCTTGACCTCAAGTAGCTGGTCTACGCTGGAAAACTCACCGATAGACTCTCGGTACTTCACGATCAGCTCCGCCTTTGCGGGACCGACACCCTCCAGCGAGGCAGACAACTCCTCCGCGCTCGCCGTATTCAGGTTTACCTGAACCTGCTCCTGCGTGACCACGTCGTCTGCGCTGGCCAACTGAGCATTAGCCAGTAACAGAAAAACGGCAAACAGTGCAGTGAGCGGGAATCGAAAAAAATTCATGGCAAAATCCTTTTATTGGTTAACAGGTAGTCTTCACTCCGTGGGACCACAAACCTCCCCATGCGCGTGCGACTTTACCAGTTATTTCCCTGAATTTAAGCGATCTGCCGTTACACGCCATTACACACACATACAGCCAGTCACAAACTGGCACGCACGTATTATGCAGACGGCTTTTCAATATCGCGCACAATAGCCTTCAGTGCAGAGGCCGGATCTTCCGCTGCAGTAATGGGGCGGCCAATCACCAGGTAATCGGACCCATTACGCAATGCATCTACCGGAGTGACAATTCTGCGCTGGTCGCCAGCGTCCGCGCCGGCCGGTCGGATGCCCGGTGTTACCAGCTTGAACTCAGAACCACATGCTGCTTTTAGCGCTTCCGCTTCCTGCGCCGAACATACTACGCCGTCCAGCCCACTGACTTTCGCCAGTTCGGCCAGCGCCACCACCTGCTCCTTCAGTGGCCTGTTCACACCCACGGGGGCCAACTCATCCTCCGCGGTGCTGGTCAGTACGGTCACCCCAATCAGTAGTGGACGGTTTACGCCGAGAGGGGCCAGCGCATCTGCGGCAGCGCGCATCATCCGCTCCCCGCCACTGGCATGCACATTGACCATCCACACACCGAGGTTGGCTGCCGCACGCACCGCAGCGGCGACCGTATTGGGGATGTCGTGGAATTTCAGATCCAGGAACACCTGAAAACCGGATTGCACCAAGCTGCGCACCAGATCCGGCCCTGCAATGGTAAACAGTTCCTTGCCCACTTTGACACGACACACCGCTGGATCCAGCTGCGCAGCCATTGCCAGGGCTGCCTCAGCCGTATCGTAATCCAGCGCCACGATTACCGGGGAAGATACAGAGTCAGTCAATGAACACCTCAAAATTGAACAAGATAAGAAACGGTAGCGTACACAAGCGGCAATTACTCGCCTTCGATCCCCTTAACGGAACGCACGCTGTCCCACCGCTTGCAGCTGGGACAAAGCCAGTGCATCTGATTACCGGAAAATCCGCAGCTATTACAACGGTAGTGGGGACGACTGGCGATCAACTGATCAATCAGATTCTTAAGGAGAAACAGATTTTCCCGGGCACGCCCCTGGGTACTATCAACATGCAGGTCCAGAAAATGCCCGAGCCCGCGCAAGGATGGCCGAATCGCCAGTTGTTTGCCGATAAAGGCCGCAGCATCGGCTTCGCTTTGCTGCTGGTGAATGCGCTCGGTCAGCGCAATGAGAACACTGTTTGAAGGGTGTTCCCTGAGCAGGCGCTCAAGGTAGGCCACCAGACCATTCTCGTCACCCAGCGCCTCGTAACAGGTAATCAATAATTCAAGAATTTCCGGAATATAATCCGGGCTCTGACGCGGAATACGCTCCAGAACCTTGATCGCCTCCTTGCAGTGGCCAAGCAAGTACTCCAGACGGCCGAGCAGCAGGTTGGCACGCACCGAATAGCGCTCGTAACCCAACGCCGCATCAATATGCTTGCGCGCGCTGAGGTAATCTTTGCCATTGATGGCTTCTTCTGCCAGTTCGCAGCAAAAATGCGCCTGTACCGGCGCCCACTCTTCTGGGAGACGTTTAAAGCGGCGCCCATGCAACAGATTGACCGCGTGAATCGCCTTGGCCCACTCCCGCTCATCCCGATAGACCTCTACCAGGTATTCGAGACTGGTACTGCGTAATTCGGAGGACGTTTCGACCAGCTCCTGCAGTAAACGCTCGGCACGATCCAGCCAGCCGGCCGCAATATAGTCCCGGGCCAGTTCCAGCTGTGCCTTTTGCTGACTGATACGATTCAGGCTCGGACGCGCAAGCAGGTTTTGATGCACCCGGATGGCCTGATCGTGCTCGCCGCGCTTGCGCAGCAGGTTGCCAAGGGCCAGGTGGGTCTCGAAGGTAGCGCTGCTGACCTCCAACGCATCGATAAATTTTTCGATGGCGTCGTTGTGGCGCTCACTGAGAAGGTAATTGAGGCCCTGCGCATAGGATTGCGCGAGCGCCTGGTGCTGGTTATTTTTAGCACCTTTTTTTTTGCCACTCTTACGACCGAGGTACCAGCCGATGCCGATGGCGGCAAAAATGAAAATGAAAAACGTCAGGTCGCTCAACTCATTCTCCGGCAACCTGGCGGCGCACCGTGTGGAGTTCGCGTTCGGTCCGCAACAGCTGACGTTCCAGCCCCTTTACCCGTCGCCGCTCGGTCCAGTAAGGCAGCAGACTGGCCAGAAACCCCAGCAAGGCACCGATGAGCAGGAAGCCGATCAGCCAGAAGCCGACACTACCCGGAAACAAATCATACCCGGCGAAGCGCGGCGTAATACTTTCGGGGTTATCGACCGCAAAGTACACACCCAGGGCGATGCAAACCAATGCCAGCACCCCAAACAACAATCGCGATATCCAGCGCAGAAATGACAAGTAAACCTCCGGCTCCGGAAGGAGTGAAAAATCGTTAAGTCCGTTACAGTGTTAGCCCACTGCCATCAGCTCAGCACAAACAACCCGATATTCAGCCGACACTTATGCGTCTTCATACGCGTCGCGGTACATTTGCTGATTTACTCTGTCCCTGAGTTCTTTCCCCGGTTTGAAGTGAGGCACATATTTGCCCGCCAGCTCAACGGAATCACCGGTTTTAGGGTTGCGGCCGGTTCTCGGCGCGCGGTAGTGCAGGGAAAAACTGCCAAAACCCCGGATTTCGATCCGCTCTCCTTCCGCCAGCACACCTGACATGGTGTCCAGCATGACTTTTACCGCCAGCTCCACATCCTTTACCGGCAGCTGATCCAACCTCAGAGCAATCTTCTCGATCAGTTCAGACTTGGTCATGCGGTCCGCAATCCTTTCTAAGTCATTGATTATTCTCGAATAGCGGCAATCATCTAATAGAAAGCCGGACTGGGCAACCCCAGTCCGGCTTTCGCATAGCCTCAACTCATTGAATTGAGGCCATTAATAACAAGAACTTATCAGTCCTTGTTATTCATTTGCGCCTTGATCAGGTCACCGATAGTCGCCGGCTGAACCTGTTCAGCCTGCTTCTTGCTGTGATCCTTGATGGCCTGCTTCTCGTCGTCCTGATCCTTGGCTTTGATGGAGAGGCTGATCACGCGGTTCTTGCGATCCACGCTGGTGATCTTGGTCTCAATCTCTTCGCCTTCTTTCAGGGCATTGCGAGCATCTTCAACCTTGTCGCGGCTGATTTCGGAAGCGCGCAGTACGCCTTCCACTTCGTCCGCCAGGGTGATGATGGCTTGCTTGGCATCAACTTCTTTGATGGTGCCCATTACGATGCTGCCGCGATCGTTGTTGGCCACGTAGTCAGAGAAGGGATCGGATTCCAGCTGCTTGATACCCAGGGAGATACGCTCACGGTCGGAGTCGATACCCAGGATAACGGTTTCCAGCTCGTCACCTTTCTTGAACTTGCGCACGGCGTCTTCGCCAGCTTCGTTCCAGGAGATGTCGGACAGGTGAACCAGACCGTCGATGCTGCCGTCCAGACCGATGAAGATACCGAAGTCAGTGATGGACTTGATCTTACCGGAGATCTTGTCGCCTTTAGCGAATTTACGCGCGAAGGCATCCCAAGGGTTTTCCTGGCACTGCTTGATACCCAGGGAGATACGACGACGCTCTTCGTCGATATCCAGAATCATTACTTCGACCTCGTCGCCAACATTGACAACTTTGGACGGATGAATGTTCTTGTTGGTCCAATCCATTTCGGAAACGTGTACCAGACCTTCCACACCTTCTTCCAGCTCGGCGAAGCAGCCGTAGTCGGTCAGGTTGGTGATCACAGCCTTCACGCGGCTGTTTTCCGGGTAACGCTGCTTGATGGAGACCCAAGGATCTTCGCCCAGCTGCTTCAGGCCCAGGGATACACGGCTGCGCTCGCGGTCGAACTTCAGTACTTTTACTTCGATTTCGTCGCCAACGTTCACGATCTCGCTCGGGTGCTTGATGCGCTTCCAAGCCATGTCGGTGATGTGCAGCAGGCCGTCGATACCGCCCAGGTCTACGAACGCGCCGTAGTCGGTCAGGTTCTTCACGATACCTTTGATCGCCATGCCTTCTTGCAGGCTGGCCAGCAGGGCTTCACGCTCTTCGCTGTTGGCTGCTTCCATCACCGCGCGGCGGGAAACAACAACGTTGTTGCGCTTGGCGTCCAGCTTGATCACTTTGAAGTCGAGCTCTTTGCCTTCCAGGTGCGCAGTGTCGCGAACCGGACGAACGTCTACCAGAGAACCCGGCAGGAATGCGCGGATGTTGGCAACGTCAACAGTAAAGCCACCTTTAACCTTGCCGCTGATAACACCTTTAACCACTTCGTCTGCAGCGTGTGCAGCGTCGAGGATTTTCCAGGCTTCAGCGCGCTTGGCTTTTTCACGGGACAGACGGGTTTCACCGAAACCGTCTTCTACCGCTTCCAGGGCAACCTGTACTTCGTCGCCCACCTGCAGTTCCACTTCACCCTTGTCGTTCTTGAACTGGTCCGCAGGGATAACGCCTTCAGACTTCAGGCCCGCGTGTACGGTTACCCAGTCTTTATCAACGTCGATGACAACACCGGTGACGATGGCGCCCGGTGCCATTTCGACGCTTTTCAGGCTCTCTTCAAATAGTTCAGCAAAGCTCTCGCTCATTACATTACCTATATAAATGGATCCTACCGATAGCAACTTTAGAGTCTAGTTAGCCGCCAGTAGAGATCCCACCGCGCTGCCAGTACGCGGGTCGGATTACAACAACGGCCGGGCGATTCTGGCTGATCCCGGCCGTTGTTGTTAAAAATCTGATTACTGGAAAAATTGCTTCCAGTCTGGCTCAACTGATGCGTTTTTGTACCAGTTCGAGCACTTTTTGCAGAACACCATCGATATCGATGTTCGTACTGTCCAGCACCACGGCGTCTTCGGCCGGGGCCAGCGGGGAGGCTGCGCGGTTCATATCCCGGTCGTCCCGGGCGCGGATGTCCTCCAGCAGGTCGCGGAGGCTAACAGAAACCCCCCTCCCCTGCAACTGATCGAAGCGGCGGCGGGCGCGCTCTTCCGCGCTGGCCGTGAGGAAGATCTTGACCGGCGCGTCAGGGAACACCGTTGTGCCCATGTCGCGCCCGTCGGCCACCAGCCCGGGGGCGGCGCGGAAGTCCCGCTGACGCTGCAAAAGTGCCTCACGCACTGCAGGCACAGCCGCCACCTTTGAGGCCGCCATACTCACCCGCTCCATGCGGATATCCCGGCTGACGTCCTGCCCTTCCAGCATCGCAGCCACTTCACCACCAGCAATCGCAAAGCGGATATCCAGATTGCTGGCAATCTCTGCCAGTCTGGCTTCATCTTCCAGGCTCACCGCCGCATTGAGCGCCGCCAGCGCTGTCAGCCGGTAAAGCGCCCCGGAATCGAGCAGGGCATAGCCCAGCCGGTCCGCCAGCAACTTGGCGATGGTGCCCTTGCCGGAACCACTTGGCCCATCGATGGTAACTACCGGGGGCTTGTTCATTGCTTGAATCATTACTAATTGGTACTGCTTGCGTTCGTTGTGTTTGGGTAGCCTGTATAGGATGGTAGCGCGCTCAGCGCACCACCAGTTTCATTCCCGCACCGGTCGCCAGTTCGGCAAAGTTCGGGAACGACGTCGCTACATTGGCACAGTGAAGGATCTGAATGTCAGCGCTGGCGCGCAGGGCTGCCACCGCAAAGGACATGGCGATACGATGATCACCAAGACTGTCCACAACGCCGCCACCAAAGACGGCGCCGTCACTGTTACCGCCCTTGCCTTGAATGACGATACCGTCCGCAGTCGGCTCTGCATCGACCCCCAGAATCTGCAGGCCGTCGGCCATGGCCTGGATGCGATCGCTTTCCTTTACCCGTAGCTCTTCAGCGCCGGTCAGGACCGTTTTACCTTCCGCACAGGAGGCGGCAACGAAGATTGCCGGGAACTCATCAATGGCCAGGGGCACCTGATCTTCCGGGATATTGATCCCCTTCAGCGGTGCGTAACGCACGCGAATGTCCGCCACTGGCTCACCACCCACCTCGCGCCGGTTCTCCAGGGTAATGTCTGCCCCCATCGCGCGCAGGATATTGATGGCGCCATCGCGCGTCGGGTTGATTCCCACGTGCTGCAACAGGACATCGGAACCCGGAGCAATGGAAGCCGCCACCATAAAGAACGTGGCCGAGGAAATATCGGCTGGCACGTCAATCTGGCAGGCCGTCAGCTTGCCGCCACCTTTCAGGCTCGCGCGCGGCCCGTCCCGCAATACCTCGTAGCCAAAGCCGGACAGCATACGCTCGGTGTGATCGCGCGTGGGGGCAGGCTCTGTCGTGCTGGTTTCACCATCGGCATAAAGGCCGGCCAGCAATACGCAGGATTTCACCTGGGCACTGGCCATTGGCAGCGCGTAATCAATGGCCTTCAGTGAATTGCCGCCTTTGATCTTGAGCGGTGGACGGCCTTCTTCACCGGTTTCCACCACTGCACCCATCTCCCGCAACGGGTTGGCAACGCGATTCATCGGACGTTTGGACAGGGATTCATCCCCGGTGAGTACCGTATCGAATTGCTGACCGGCGAGCAGGCCCGCCAACAGACGCATGGAGGTACCGGAATTGCCAACGTAGAGCGGGCCAGGTGGTGCCTGCAGGCCGTGCAGGCCGACACCGTGGATCGTGACCCGACCATTCACCGGCCCTTCAATCACCACCCCCATATCGCGAAAGGATTGCAGGGTCGCCAGCGCGTCCTCACCTTCCAGAAACCCTTCCACTTCGGTGACACCCTCTGCCAGTGAGCCCAGCATGATTGAGCGGTGCGACATGGATTTATCACCGGGCACCCGCAGGTCGCCGTTTACCGAGCCACCCGGCTGGGCGACAAAAGTTACTTCCTTTGCTTGCATAGTTTCCGTATACGCTTTTTTGGCCAGCATTGTAGTGAAGTGATCCCGCGCTGCCTTGGCACGGGTAAAGACTCCCATCAGGTGCTCACTGTCGCCGCTGGCAATGGCATTGCGCAGTGAATCCAGGTTGGAAGTGTAGAGGTCGATGGACTTCAGGATCGCATCGCGATTGGCGAGCATGATGTCTCGCCACATGACGGGGTCACTGGAGGCGATTCGGGTAAAGTCGCGGAAGCCGCCAGCGGCATAGCGAAAGATATTCTCGTTTTCCGCATCGTGCGCCAGGGTATCCACGAGGCCGTAGGCAATCACGTGAGGCAGATGGCTGGTCGCCGCGAGCACTTCGTCGTGCTCGGCCACGGGCATGCTCAGCACTTCCGCACCCACGGCCTCCCACATTCCCTGGATGCGTCGGGTATGTGCGAGGCCAGTGTTTTCATCCGGTGTCAGGATAATACGGTGTGCGATATACAGGTCATCCCTGGCCGCAGTCACACCACTCTGCTCGGACCCGGCAATCGGGTGGCCGGGCACCAGAAACTCGGGAACTTGCCCCCAGACATTTCTTGCCGCAGCGATCACGCTACCTTTGACGCTGGCGCCATCGGTCAAGGTGACACCCGCTGGCAGACGATCCTTGAGCTGCGAAAATATCGACTCTACGGCGAGGGTCGGGACAGCGACGAAGACGACATCCCCCACCTCCAGCTCCCCGACAATTTCACCAATATCCGTTACCGCCCGATCGACAACGCCCAGCGCGACCGCCTGATTACAGGTTTGCGCGCGGCGTGCCACACCGATCACCTCACGGCAGCCACTGGCGGCCTTGAGACCAAGCGCGAGACTCCCGCCGATCAAGCCAATACCGACAATCACCAAACGCCCTATCAGGGGTTCCGAGGCCTCCTGCCCGCTGCCTGTCCCTGCCTGCACCATTTACAAAACTCCGCGCGGGTAGGATCCCAGCACTTTCATATCCGATGCACAGGCGCCGACGTCCTGCAGCGCGGCGGCAACATTTTCGCTGTCGCGATGGCCGACAAAATCGATGAAGAAAACGTACGTCCAGTTGCCAGTCTGGGCAGGGCGTGTCTCAACCCGGGTCAGGTCGATTTTGTGAGTCTGGAACGGCACCAACAAGTCGTGCAACGCACCGGGCTCATTACGCATGGAAACCATCAGGGAGGTCTTGTCGTCACCACTGGCGGGAACCGCTTGCGAGCCGATAATCAGGAAGCGCGTGGAATTATCCGGCCGGTCTTCAATTTTTTCATTGAGGACTTTCAGACCGTACAACTCCGCGGCCATATCGCCGGCGATGGCCGCCGCGTTCCACTCTCCCTTCACGCGCTTGGCCGCTTCCGCATTGCTGGCGACCGCCACACGCTCCACATTCGGGTAATAGGAATCCAGCCACTTGCGGCATTGCGCCAGGCTCTGGGCGTGGGAATAAATACGCGTAATAGAATCTTCGCGAGTGATGTCGGAAATCATCAGGTGCTGGTGAATCCGCAATTCCACCTCCCCGCAGATCTGCAGGTTGGAGGTCATGAAATTATCCAGGGTGTGATTGACCACGCCCTCGGTGGAGTTCTCCACCGGCACCACGCCATAATTGACCGCACCAGCCTCCACTTCACGGAACACCTCATCGATCGCCGCCAGCGGCTTGGAAACCGCTGAGTGACCGAAGTGCTTGAGGGCAGCCTGCTGTGTAAAGGTACCTTCAGGCCCCAGATAAGCCACTTTCACCGGCTCTTCCAGTGCGAGGCAGGCGGACATGATCTCGCGAAACAGCCGCGCCATTTCTTCATTGGTCAGCGGCCCCGGATTGCGCTCCATTGCGCGACGGAGCACCTGTGCCTCACGCTCGGGGCGGTAATACTGTGCCTGCTCCCCGTTACTTTTTTTGACTTCCGCCACTTCCAGTGCACAGTTAGCACGCTCGGAAATCAGCCGTGCAATATCGCTATCGAGATTATCGATACGATCGCGCAGCGCCAGCAGGCGTTCATCCTGCTTCGGTTTTTCTTCAGACATAACTCTCGCCTAAATTCGTAACTCAGCCCCCAATCGCTGAGGGGTTATCCATTGCGACGCTCAAAATCCGCCATAAAGGCGACCAGCGCTTCCACGGCCTCGAGCGGAACCGCGTTGTAGAGAGAAGCGCGCATCCCACCCACGGAACGGTGCCCTTTGAGTGCCAGCAGCCCCGCTTCTTCCGATTCTTTCAGGAACCGCTTGTCCAAGCTGTCATCCGCCAACACAAACGGAACATTCATGCGCGAGCGGCTGTCCACCGCCACGGGGCTCGAATAGAAATCACTGCGATCGAGAAAATCGTACAGCAGCCGGGACTTTTGCAGGCTCAGTGCCGCCATCGCTTCGACCCCACCCTGGGCCTTCAGCCATTTGAACACCAGGCCAGACAGGTACCAGGCGAAAGTGGGCGGTGTGTTATCCATCGACTGGCCGTCGGCAGCCACCTTCCAGCTCAGGCTGCGCGGAATATTCGGCAGCGCCTGATCCAGCAGGTCGTCACGCACGATGCCCACCGCAATACCGGACGGACCAATGTTTTTCTGGGCCCCCGCATAAATAAAGCCAAATTTATCGACCGGGATGGGTTGCGACAGGATGGTCGAAGACATATCCGCAACCAGCGGGCTACGCACTTCCGGAATGTAGGGAAACTCCACTCCGCCGATGGTTTCATTCGGCGTGTAGTGAAAATATGCCGCATCCGGGCTCTCTTGCCAGGCATCCGCCGCCGGGGCATAGGAGAAGTTCCGGTCTTCGGAGGAAGCAACAATATTCACCGTGCCGTAACGGCGCGCTTCCTTGATGGCTTTTTCTGCCCACTGACCGGTGTGGATATAGTCCGCGCTTTTGCGCTCGCCACCCAAAAGGTTCCAGGGAATGGCACTGAACTGACCGGTGGCACCACCCTGCAGGAACAGCACCCTGTAATTGTCGGGAATGCGCAGCAGGTCCCTGAGGTCCTGCTCCGCCTCTTCCGCCACCGTGGTGAACTCGGGCGAGCGGTGGCTTACCTCCATCACCGAGCAACCCACACCCTGCCAGTCCAGCAACTCTTCCTGCGCCTGGCGCAGTACCGGTTCGGGTAGCGCCGCCGGTCCCGCACAGAAATTAAACTTTCTCATTGATTCACTTCCACAGAGAAAACAACTTTCGATTCAATACCACGGTTTTTAGGTAGCCGGATGAAATCTTTGGCACAATCCAGAAAGGCGAGATACACGAACCTCGTTTCTCCTCCTCTCGATTACAGATCTTTCGCCAACCGCTCACCAGACCGCCGCAAAGTCAAAAAAGGCCGCGATAATTCGCAGCCTTTTTTGAGCTAAAGAGCGTTCAGACGTTACTCCTCGACAGCGCCATCTGCGGTCGCTTCACCGTCTTCACCCTCGGGATCCTCGGTTTCCTGAATGCGCGCCAGCCCTACCAGCTTCTCGTTCTCCTTCAAGCGGATCACGCGAACCCCCTGGGTGTTGCGCCCGAGCACAGAGACCTCATCAACCCGCGTCCGCACCAGGGTTCCCTGATCAGAAATCAGCATGATTTCCTCCCCGGGATGCACCTGACAGGCCCCGACCAGCGAACCATTGCGCTCGCTTTCGGCAATGGCAATCACGCCCTGGGTACCACGGCCCTTGGTGGGGAAATCTGCGGTGTCGGTACGTTTGCCGTACCCCTTTTCGGTGACCATCATCACCGAGCCACCCTCTTCCGGGATAACCATGGCGATCACGTACACATCATCGGCCATGCGAATACCGCGCACACCGCGCGACACACGCCCCATGGAGCGCACATTCTCTTCCGCAAAGCGGGCCGCCTTGCCGGCGCTGGTCAACAGCAGCACATCGCGGCTGCCGTCGGTAATCGCGGTTGCCACCAGGCGATCCCCTTCTTCCAGCTCGATCGCACGCAAGCCAACGCTGCGCGGACGGGAGAACGCTGTGAGCGGGGTTTTCTTCACCGTACCGTTGGCGGTAGCGAAGAAAATAAAGTGGTCTTCATCGTACTCGGACACCGGCATCAGGCTGCTGATGCGCTCATCCTCTTCCAACGGCAACATATTCACCATTGGGCGACCACGGGAAGCGCGACCGGCAGTCGGCACTTCATACACCTTCAGCCAGTACACCTTGCCCTTGTTGGAGAAGCAAAGAATGGTGTCGTGCGAGTTGGCAATCAGTAGGTGCTCGACGAAGTCTTCGTCTTTTACCTGGGTGGCCGATTTGCCCATGCCGCCACGGCGCTGGGCCTGGTAGTCGGCCAGCGGCTGGCTCTTGGCGTAACCACCGTGGGAGATGGTAACTACCTTGTCTTCCGGGGTGATCAGGTCTTCGACGGAAAGGTCCTGACGGGAAGCCACGATATCGGTGCGACGCTCATCGCCGTACTCTTTTTCCAGTACTTCCAGCTCTTCGCGGATCACCTGCATCAGGCGTTCCGGGCTGCCGAGAATTTCCAGGTACTCAGCGATCTGCTCCAGGCGCTCACTGTATTCCGCCAGCAGCTTATCGTGCTCCATGCCGGTAAGACGGTGCAGGCGCAGCTCGAGGATCGCCTGGGCCTGGGCCGGAGACAGGTAGTAGGCGCCGTCGCGCAGCCCGAATTCTTTCGGCAGGTCGTCCGGACGACAAGCATCGGCACCCGCACGCTCCAGGAACTGCTCCACCTCACCCACGGGCCAGCCCTTGGCCAGCAGCGCTTCACGGGCCTCGGCGGGGGTCGCAGACGCCTTGATCAGCTCGATCACCGGGTCGATGTTGGAGATGGCAATCGCCAGGCCTTCCAGAATATGCCCACGCTCGCGCGCTTTGCGCAGCAGGAACACGGTGCGGCGGGTCACCACTTCCTGACGGTGACGAATGAAGTATTCCAGCAGCTGCTTCAGGTTCAACAGCTTGGGCTGGCCATCCACCAGCGCCACCATGTTGATGCCGAACACGCTCTCCAGCTGAGTCTGGGCGTAGAGGTTGTTCAGAACCACATCACCCAGCTCACCGCGCTTCAACTCGATTACCACGCGCAAGCCGTCTTTATCGGACTCGTCGCGCAGCTCGGAAATACCTTCGATTTTCTTCTCTTTTACCAGCTCGGCAATGCGCTCGATCAGTCGCGCCTTGTTCAGCTGGTAAGGAATTTCATGGATAACGATGGTTTCGCGATTGGTTTTGTCATCGCGCAGCACTTCTGCCTTGGCCCGGATATAGATCCGCCCGCGACCGGTACGGTAGGCCATGAGAATACCAGCGCGACCATTGATGATCGCCCCGGTGGGGAAATCCGGGCCGGGGATGTATTCCATCAGCTCGTCAATCGACAGCTCGCTGTTATCGATCAGCGCCAGGCAGCCGCGCACCACTTCCGTCATATTGTGCGGCGGGATATTGGTGGCCATGCCCACGGCAATACCAGAGGAGCCGTTGACCAGCAGGTTCGGTACCCGCGATGGCAGCACTTCCGGCATCTGCTCGGAGCCATCGTAGTTGTCGACGAAGTTGACCGTTTCTTTATCCAAATCCGACAGCAGCTCGTGCGCGAGCTTGTCCATACGGATTTCGGTGTAACGCATGGCGGCGGCGCTATCGCCGTCGATGGAACCGAAGTTACCCTGACCGTCCACCAGCATATAGCGCAGGGAGAACGGCTGGGCCATACGCACGATGGTGTCGTATACCGCACTGTCACCGTGCGGGTGGTACTTACCGATCACATCACCCACCACACGGGCAGACTTTTTGTAGGGCTTGTTCCAGTCGTTCTTGAGTTCGTTCATGGCGAAAAGCACACGACGGTGTACCGGCTTGAGTCCGTCGCGCACATCCGGCAACGCACGGCCCACAATCACGCTCATCGCATAGTCGAGATAGGACTGCTTCAGCTCTTCTTCGATATTGATCGGAGAAATTTCTTTGGCTATTTCGCCCATATTTCAGGCATTCCTTATCGTTAACGCCGCCAGCAAGGGCTGGCCCCTCTTCACCCCTGGTGACACGCCCACTAACGAGCGCTGTAGCCAAAGGCCGGGAAACAGGTAGGGCTCACTGGTCACAGCCCCAAACAAGCGGGCGATTCTACCACAACTGGCGCCGCGTAGGACGACTTGTGCGGACTTGTTCACGGCGCCATGCGCCGCTAAAGTCTGCGGCTTTGCTTCGGAACAAAAAACACACAATGGACACCCCCAATTCCAGCGACACCGCTCAAAAATCGAACAAAAAACAATCCGTAGACACCCTGATTCACGCACGCTGGATAATCCCGGTGGTGCCGGAAAAGCGCGTGTATGAACACTGCTCACTGGCCATTAACGATGGCACCATCACCGCCATCCTCCCCAGCACCGAGGCCCGCCTGCGCTTCGCGGCGAGAGAAGAGCACCAACTGGGTGATCAACTGCTGATCCCCGGCCTGATTAACACCCACAACCACGCCGCCATGACCCTGTTGCGCGGTTATGCCGATGACAAACCCCTGATGACCTGGCTGGAGAAGCACATCTGGCCGATGGAGCAGCAATGGGTCAGCCCCGAGTTTGTCGCCGATGGTACCCGCCTGGCGATGGCGGAAATGCTGCGCAGCGGCACCACCACGTTTTCTGACCAGTACTTCTTCCCCGAGGCCACCGCCGCAGTCGCCCGCGACACCGGTATGCGTGCCCAGATCGCCTTCCCGGTGATCGATTTCCCGAACAACTGGTCCAGAAACGGCGACGACGCCCTGGAAAAAGGCCTGGCAATACGCGACGACTACCGCTCCCACAGCCGCATCGGCCTCGCTTTTGCGCCCCACGCCCCCTACACCGTGGGCGACGAGACCCTCCGGAAAATCGCCATCTACGCCGACGAACTGGGGATGTCGGTGCAAATGCACCTGCACGAGACGGCCGGCGAAGTCGACAAAGCAATCGCCGAAACCGGCGTGCGCCCCATACAGCGGCTGCACAACCTCGGACTGCTATCGCCACAATTCCTCTGTGTCCACATGACCGCTCTGGACGACAGCGATATCGCCCTGCTGCAAACCACCGGCGCACATGTCAGTCACTGTCCACGCTCCAACCTCAAGCTTGCTTCCGGTTTCAGCCCGGTGGCAAAACTGCTGGACGCGGGCGTCAACGTGTCCATCGGCACCGATGGTGCCGCCAGCAACAATGGCCAGGACATGCTGGCAGAGACCAATACCGCCGCCCTGCTGGCCAAGGCCGTCGCTGGCCAGGCGGACGCCCTGCCCGCTCACCAGGCCCTGGCCATGGCCACGATAAACGGCGCCCGCGCTCTCGGGCTGGATGACGTTACCGGCAGCCTCGAAGTGGGCAAGGCAGCAGACCTCTGCGCCATCGACCTCAGCGCGCTCGAGCAGCAACCACTGCACGACCCGCTGTCGCAGCTGATTTACACCACCAATGGCCACCACGTGCGCAATGTGTGGGTCGCTGGCAAGCAGCTTTTGAAGGACCGGAAACTCGCGACCCTTAACGAAGAAGAACTGAAGCAACGAGCTGCGAGCTGGCGTGATAGAATCGCCGGTCGCACGAGCTAGGCTGATAACGAAGTTAGACACCAAGAATTGAAGCTGGCGCTCCCGGTAACCGTTTCCGGGACCGTCTGCGGCCAGGACGGCCGCAGCCGAGCCCCCATGGATGGGTTCACGGCGTGTCCCGGAAACGGTTACCGGGAGCGACGGCGCCAGTGCAGGTGGGCAAAACGGACCCCACAACCATGACAAGGCCCAAATGACCAACGTAGATCCGGCGGAAATCGCCAAATTTGAACAACTGGCCAGCCGCTGGTGGGACCAGCAGGGTGAATTCAAACCCCTGCACGAGATCAACCCCCTACGCGCCAACTATATTGACCAGCGCGCCCCCGTAGCCGGCAAAACCCTGCTGGACGTGGGCTGCGGCGGCGGTATTCTGGCGGAAGCCATGGCGCAACGCGGTGCCCACGTGACCGGCATCGACCTGGGTGAAGCGCCGTTGAATGTCGCCAAGCTGCATGCGCTGGAAAGCGGCGTGCAGATCGACTACCTGCGCGTTCCGGTCGAGGAGCTGGCGGAAAAACAACCCGCCAGCTTCGACATCATCACCTGCCTGGAGATGCTCGAACACGTACCCGACCCGGCCTCTGTCATCCGCGCCTGCGCCAAACTGGTCAAACCCGGTGGCCACGTGTTCTTCTCCACCATCAACCGCACGCCCAAAGGCTGGCTGTTTGCCGTGGTTGGGGCCGAATACGTGCTGCGCCTGCTGCCCAAGGGCACCCACGAATACGGAAAATTCATTCGCCCGTCGGAGCTTGGCGGCTGGGTGCGCCAGGCCGACCTGCGCACCCGCGACATCACCGGTATGACCTACAATCCCCTCACCAAGCAGTACAAACTCAACCCGAGGGACGTCGACGTCAATTACCTGATGCACACCACTCGACCTGCAGAATAACGCCAGAAGTTCCTATTGATGAAAGCTGTACTCTTCGACCTCGACGGCACTCTGTTCGACACCGCCCCGGACTTCGTGGTGGTGCTCAATCAGCTGCGCCAGCAAGAAAAACTGACCCCCCTGGCCGATGCCACCATTCGCGAGGTGGTCTCCAATGGCGCTCGCGCCATGGTCCGCCTCGGCTTTGGCGTCGACGAAGGCGAGGCCGGGTTCGACGAATTGCGTCAGCGCCTGCTCGATCTGTACCTGATGCACCTGGCCAAACACACCGTGCCCTTCCCCGGGATCGAGACGCTTTTGAATCAACTGGCGGAGCACAGCATTGCCTGGGGTGTGGTCACCAACAAGCCATCGGCCTACACCATTCCACTGTTGCAGGCGTTTGCGCACCTGCCGACACCCGGCGCCGTCATCTGCCCCGATGATGTCACCCATCGCAAACCCGACCCCGAGCCCATTTTGCTCGCCTGCAGCCGCATCGGTTGCGCCCCCGGCGAAGCCGTATACGTGGGTGATCATGAGCGCGATATCATGGCCGGGCGCGCGGCCGGCATGCCCACCATCGCCTGTAGCTATGGCTACATCGACAGTGATGACGACCCGGCCAACTGGAATGCCGACCACCTCATTCATGACGCCAGCGAAATCTGGCCGCTGCTGCAGCAGCAATACCTGAAAAATACGTAGGCAGCTCCCGGCTGATCCACACCCGCAACCACACCCGCAACCACGACCACTGAAACGAGCTCGACTACTGATGTCTGAAACCATCACCGACTACGCCGCACCGGCGGACCTACTCAACGATAAAATCATTCTCGTCACCGGCGCCGGCGACGGTATTGGCCGGGTCGCCGCCAAAACCTACGCAGCCCACGGTGCCACGGTCATCTTGCTGGGGCGCACCGTACCCAAACTGGAAGCGGTCTACGACGAAATTGAATCCGCCGGCGGTGCCAAGCCAGCAATCCTGCCGGTAGACCTGACCAGCGTGAAATGGGAAGAGCTGGAATACCTGGCGCAAGGGGTCGATCAGGAATTCGGTCGCCTCGACGGCCTGCTGCACAATGCAGGTGTGCTGGGCCAGCGCACTCCCATTGCAAATTACCATTACGCCACCTGGCAGCAGGTAATGCAGATCAACGTCAACGCCGCCTTCGGCCTGACCAAGGCGATGATGCCACTGCTGGAGCAATCCAAGGCAGCATCGGTGATTTTTACCGGCTCCGGCGTGGGCCTCAAAGGGCGCGCCTACTGGGGCGCCTACTCGGTCTCCAAGTTTGCCACCGAAGGCATGATGCAGGTACTCGCCGACGAGGTAGAAGGCGTTTCCAATATCCGCGCCAACAGCATCAATCCGGGCGCCACACGCACCAATATGCGCGCGGCCGCCTACCCGGCGGAAGACCCGCAGACCGTCGCTGCGCCAGAAGACATCATGCCCACCTACCTGTACCTGATGGGCGACGACAGCATCGGTGTGAACGGCAAGCAGTTCAACGCGCAGGGCTGAGCGCGCACTCCGTCGCGGCCCCGCTCTACCCCACCTCCCCCTGACCGCCGCCTGCCCCTGACCGCCGCCTGCCCCCGCTGGGGAGCCAGGTGGTGGTATACCGCCCCCCTGATTACACTTTCCGAGGCCGGCTATGCGTCACGCTGTATCAAGCTACGCTGCGCCACACTGCCGCGCCCTGGACATCACAGCGGCTTTCACAGCACGACCGACTGGCGAGGGGGATATGAAAACGTCACTCACCAACGAACTCGGTGCCCTGGCCAGCGAATCCCGCAATCCGGATACGCAGGATATCGACCTGCTCCCCACCCTTGGCATACTGGAAAAGATCAACGACGCGGACAGCGGGGTACCCGCGGTGGTGCGTCAGGTTCTGCCTGAGATCGCCCGCGCCGTGGATGCCGTTGTCGCCGCGTTCAAATCCGGCGGGCGCCTGATCTACATGGGCGCCGGTACCAGCGGCCGTATCGGCTTGCTGGACGCCGTGGAATGCCCGCCCACCTACGGCGTGCCCGAAGGCATGGTGATTCCACTGATCGCCGGTGGCGAAGCCGCTGTGCACCGAGCACAGGAAGGCGCGGAAGATGATCCGCAGCTGGGGGAAGCAGACTTGCGGGAAATTGCATTACAGCCCCATGACGTGGTCGTCGGCATCGCCGCCAGCGGCCGCACGCCTTACGTCACCGGCGGCCTGCGCTACGCCCGCAGCCTGGGCTGTACAACGGTGGCGCTGGCCTGCAATAAATCGGCGACCATCGCAGAAGACGCGGATATTGCGATACTCCCCGAGGTCGGCCCCGAGGTACTCACTGGCTCAACGCGCATGAAGGCGGGCACCGCACAAAAGCTGGTGCTGAATATGATCACTACCGCCAGCATGATTCGCACCGGCAAAAGCTTTTACAACCTGATGGTCGATGTAAAAGCAACAAACCAGAAGCTGGTCGATCGAACCCGCCGGATAGTGATGGAGGCAACCGGGGTGAACTACGAAGAGGCCGACCAGGTCCTGGCGCGTTGCGATCACAATGCCAAACTTGCCATCATGATGATCCTGAGTGGGCTGGAACAAGCCGAGGCAGAAGCGGAGCTGGACAAGGCCGACGGTTTTCTACGGCGTGCCCTGCAGAACTTGGGCCGGGGATAACGCGGATAAAAAAGCGGATAAGGCGGCAAAAAAATACCCGGGTTCTCCGGGTATTTTTTGACGCGTTACAGATGGTCTGGGCCACGCGCTGACTGATTCGCGTCAAAGTCCATGCGCGGCCCGCGGACATAGAGCGATCAGCATTTACTCATCGGCGTGGTCGATTTCGTCCACCGCCTCGTCCACCGCATCTTCCACATCGTCGACAGAGGCCTCAGCGGCTTCGGTCGTTTCGTCCATTGCGTCGCCCATGGCTTCCGGCACATCCGCGAATACATCGCCTTCCACAGACGCCATCATGGCCTCCGTGGAGTCCGCCACCTTAGCACCAGTTTCCTTTGCCTCGGCTACAGCAGACTCCACCGCTTCCGCAATAGACTCCTCTGCTGTCACCGCCTCGGGTGCGGCGTTATCCAGATTGGTGTAGTACAGGTAGCCGCCAATCGCAGCGATGGCAATGGCGGGAATTACAAGTTTCTTCATTTCCAACCCCTGACAGTGTGTTGTTTTATCGTTATGTTTGATGATTATTCTGCAATGCACTAGCACGGACATTCTTCCACGCTGCACGCACGGGGAATGTGACCAGTAACTCAATTTGAATTGTGTGACGCTTGCTTGTGGGGCAAAATTTGAGGACTCACCGACCGGAACTGACATTATGAGAAAAACCACCCTCCCAGCTTCGCCCTTACGGTCTCGGACAGGCCTGCGTATCGCACGCGCGGCATCGCTTGCCCTGCTCGCTGCCCTGGCGCTGCCAACCTCGGCCACAACCCTCGCGGAACAGTTGCAGCAGTGCAGCCAGTTCAGCGACGATAACAAACGTCTCGCCTGTTACGACAAGCTCTCGGGCAGTTTAAAGCAACATGCGGAGCAGCAGTTCGGCCAGGAACAAAAGCAGGTCATCGAAAACGCACCGGAGTCGATTACCGCCACCATTACCACCGTCCAGGAAGGCGCCCATGGTAAATTCATCTTTACCCTGGACAACGGCCAGGTGTGGCGCCAGACCGATAGCTCCCGCAGCATCTGGCGTGGCGGTGAGCAGATCACCCTGGAGCGCGGCGCGCTGGGTTCATTTTTTATGCGCAAAACCACCGGTGGGCGCTCGCTGCGTGTGAAACGGGTGAAATAAACCACGATCCTATCGTTGCCCCCATCCACTACCACCAGATCCAGGCCGGTTATAACCATCCCTCTCCGGTTATAACCGCAGCCTCTGACACGGATCCTTCTAGCGCCATTTCAACCTAAAATTGCCCTTGTTTTTCGCTCTTCTACGCCCGTAGACGACAAAAAACCCGTGAGTCGGTCTTTTGCGGGCGCGCTGTTCAACCATCATCTATAGTCAACTTGTTCACATGGCAATTTGCACGCCATGCCTCGATCCTGCGAAAGGACAACGCCGGTGATTCAACGGCAGGCAGGCGGTCGAGCGACGACACCGCACTGCCACAAGCATAAGGTTCAGACTTTGTCCCGAGTAAATATCAACTCCAGGGATGACGAATGGCTGAAGGAAAATAGCAACAATCTGACCGGGGAAAACTTCTCACAGGAAGACCCCGAGCAACCCATACAGGCTCGCACGGAGGTACCTGAAGAGGAGGCTTCGTCCAGTGACTCACTGGCGGAAAATGTCAGCACGCCGATGCAGAATTACCTCAAGCATCTGTACCGACTCGACCTCCTCACCCCGGAAGATGAGCACACCACCACTTGCCTCCTGCGAGAACTGGAGGACAAGATTATTGCCCTGCTGCAAAAGCGCGGAATCACCCTGGTGGATCTGCGCAGTGAAGGTGTGGAGCAGCGCGGCAGCACCGGGGCCTACGACCACGGGCTGATCATTGCCAAGGCAAACGAACTACTGGAAACCGGCAAGATCTCTCAGCGCGACCGCAGCTCCCTGCAAAACCTGATGAAGCGCTTCAAGGCACAGCGCAAGAAGCTGATTCAGTGCAATCTGCGTTTGGTTATCGCGATCGCCAAGCGCTTCCGAAACCCATCGGTGCCATTTATCGATTTGATTCAGGAAGGCAACGTGGGCCTGATGAAGGCCATCGAGCGCTTCAAACCGCAGATGGGCTACCGCTTTTCCACCTACGCCTACTGGTGGATTCAACAGGAGATCCAGCTCACGCTGCGCCGCAACGACGACATGGTTCGCCAACCGGCCAATGTGCAGGACGACCTGAGGAATATATACCGCGCCATCAACCAGGTGCGGGCGGAAGGGCTGCCAGCGTCCGATGACAATATTGCCAAGCAGACCGGACTCGATCTGGAGCGGGTTCAAAGCCTGCTGAAGCTACCCGGCCCAACCGGCTCGCTGGACGATCCCATCTCCGACGACCAGAACAGCACACGGCTCGACTACGCGCCGGCCAACGAGCTGTTCAATACCGACGAGCTGGTATCGAATCAGGAGCTGGCACAACGGCTCAGGGATGCCGTGGCCAGGCTGCCGCCACGGCAACGCACGGTGCTGAGCCTGCGTTACGGGCTGATCTCGGACCGCGACTGCTCGTTTCGGGTTATCGGCGAGCAACTGGGACTCAGCCAGGAACGCGCGCGGCAGCTGCACTCCGACGCCCTCAGGCAGCTGAAACGCCAATGGCGATGAACCACCTGCCCTGACAGGGCACCACCTGCGCCAGCCGGGCACATCGCTGCCCGGCTTGCCTTCGCCACAAATCCGACTAATCTTGCATTGACCAGCCTCTAATAGCGATAACTGGCGACTGCATTATGCCTTTACCCCGCGTAACCGCTGCACGACTCAAGTGCCTGCTTCCCCTGTGCTTCACAATCGGCACCGCTGCTGCACCCACCGCGATTGCGGAGGGCTGGCTGAAGGAAGGCGCCCATGAGCTGATCCTGAGCGGCGGCAAGGGGCTGGGCAGCGCACTGATTCAGCAGAAATCCATCGCCGGTTCCGATATGGTCGGCGCCAACTGGTCCTATCAATTTTACGATTACCCGGGCAATCACCATCTGCAGTGGTGGGCGCAGGTCAGCTACAGCTACATGTGGCGCGATTATCGGGGAAAAGATCAGAAGCAGCATATCTGGGAGTTGAAGCCCGTACTGCGCTGGTACCCCCGCCGGGAGGCCGAGGGGCTATTTGGCGAAGTGGGTGTCGGTGCCGCCTACCTGACCGAACGCAGCTTCGGCGCTATCGACCTTTCGACCAACCTGAATTTTTCCCTGCACTTTGCCGGGGGCTACACCCTGCAAAGTGGCCATACGATTTCCCTGCGCTACAGCCACTTCTCCAACGGCTATACCAACACCCCCAACCCGGGGTTCGATTTTGCCTCGTTAAACTGGCACACCCGCTTTTAACGCCCCGCCTGAAGCTCGTGGAACCAGCGCACCGCGCAAGACGTCGTTTCCGCAAGACTGAATCCCGCAAATTCGATGGGCCGCGGCCGTTCGAGTACTGCTTTGGCGACCTCAACGAGACGGTCCACCGTTGCGCCGGCAAACGCGTTCTCCCCTTCCCGCGGCATCACAACCCCCTGGGGAAAACACCGCTGCAGTAGCTCTGCACCTGTGCCACCGGCCGCAATTGCCGGACATCCCATGGCCAGTGACTCCGCCACTGTGCGACCACTGGAAGGCGCAACCTTGCCGCGGTCACCCACGAGATCGAAGGTAATCCGCGCGCTGGCGTACAGTTCACGCATGTCGCGGCGCTCTCCAAGAAACACTACATGCTCCCCAAGCCCCATGGACTCGGCACGATGCTCCAGGGCGCGCGCAAACTTCTCCTGCCCCGGCACCACGCCGCCCACAATCAGGCCAAAAATATCCGGCCGCTCAGGCTTGAGTGCCGCCAGCACGTCGAGGAACTGCTCCTGCCCTCTTCCCGGGCCGATGGCTCCGGGCAGCAACAGCCAGTTGCGTCCCTCCAATTGAGGAAAGTCATTCAACAGTCGGTGGTGCCAGTGTCCGGATACCGGTGCATTTTTATCCAGCTCGCGGGTGTTTACCCCGCGGTACAGGGTGCGCACCGGCTCCGCGACAGAGGGAGTGGCGGGCTGTTGTGCTCTGGCAGCTTTGGCATCTTTGGCACTTTTTACACCATAGCGACGCACAACGTGCTGCCCGAGAGAGTCTGACGCCGCCAGCACCAGCTCACCCTGCAGCAGCGCCGGATTGGCGCGCCGCCCACGCAGCAAGCCATTAACCGGCCACTGGTGCACACTGGTCACCAGGCGCGGTCGCTGTTGCGGCTTGAGCCGCTTCAAGACCCGCACACCATGCCAGGCACACTGGGGGCCACGGCACAATAGAATATCGGGCCGCAGCGATTCGACTAACCGGCGCAGTTTCCGCTGCAAAACGCCATTGAACAGTTTTGACGGATGCAGCGGCAATTCGAAATGCTGGCATTTGTGCAAGGTCAGACGAGAAACCTGCGGACCGCCGGAAGAAATTACCACCGAGTCCAGCCCCTGCCGGGACAGCTCCTGCGCAAACTCCAACGCCTCCTGCGCGAGTTCCCCCGCATCCATTGTGGGCACCAGTTGAACAATCCGCATATCTGACAAGCCCTCGCTCATTCGCCGCAACCCCGGGGGTGTTTTTATCCCAACCGCCGGTGTGGCTTGCGGTACATCCATTGATGAAGTGCCATGATTGTACAGGTGATTTCTGCGCCACAACGCACAATTTTCACAATGGCGATGCAAATCACAATTGCTGCGGAATCCTGTAGAATTTTTGCCATGATCTCATCGAGATTGCACCCGACAAACCCATCAAAGAACACTGCGAGGCCCCTATGCGCATCCCCCTCCCACTCCCGGCACAGGGCTCGCGCGCTGTCACACGCGGTTGGCCACACCGGTGTATTGCCTGTTTCGGGCTAGTTTTACTGCTCGCGGTGAATACGGCCTTCGCGGCCAATGACCGGGGTTTATTACTGGAGGCGACAAAAGAGAAGAAAACGGTGTACCTGCTCGGCTCTATCCACCTGGCTGATGAGAGCTTTTATCCACTGCGAGAGACGATCGAACAGGCCTACCGGGAGAGCGACGTGCTGGTGGTGGAGGCCGACGTGCTCGCCATGGAGTCCGATCCACTGCTGCAACAGAAAGTCATGCTCGAATCCCTTTACCCACCGGGAGAGCAGTTAAAAGACCATATTTCAGCGGAGGTGTATGCCCAGCTTCAGCAGTGGCTAAAGAAGCGGCGGATTCCCGAAGCGAATTTCAATCGTATGCGCCCCGCCATCGCCATGATTACCCTCAGCCTGATCGAAATGCAGGCGCGCGGGCTGGATCCCAAGGCCGGTATCGACCGGCATTTTCTCAGCCAGGCCCACCGCGACAACGCCAGGATCCTCGAGCTGGAAAGCGTGCTGCAACAAATCGAAATGCTAAACAGCCTCGAAAACCCGGAGCTGTATCTGAAGCAGACCCTCGAACAGGTCTCTGACATGGATCGTTTTGTGCCACGCCTGACCCGGGCATGGAAAAAAGGCGAACAAAGTGACATTTATGACCTGGTCATCCGCGAGGGACTGGCAGAGAACCCGGAGTACGCCCCTCTCTTTGAACTGCTGTTTTATCAACGCAACCGTGAGATGGCGAAAAAAATCCAGGAATTCAGCGAGCGTCACAACACCCTTTTTGTGGTTGTCGGTGCCGGGCACCTCGTAGGCGCCAAGTCTGTCACGGAGTATCTGGAACAAGCCGGCTTTTCCGTACAGCAAATTTAGCCTGAACGCGCGTCACACTTTTCCAGGCCGTCTAAACTGGCCTTAGTCAGCTGGAAAGGAAGGACGCCGTGTCATTACTCTCTTCATTCGCTTCGGCGGAAAAAGCGTTGCCAGAGGGCCACCGCTCGCCGGTGGCCTCCCACCTGCTCAAGCTCTGTGTACTGCTTGCTACCGCGCCCGTAATGGCGGACGAAGCAGAGACCAGGGGCGGGCTGAAGATCTCCTCCGACGACGGAAATTTTTCTGCTTCCCTGGGTGGCCGAATCCATTTTGACACCTACCTGTTCGACAGCGACATCGAAGACCCGGTGAGCACCACGGATTTCCGTCGCGCGCGCATCACCCTGAAAGGCAATGTGTACGACTGGAAATACGTGCTGGAGCAGGACTTTACCGGTGGTAGCACCCTGAACGGATTTCGCGATGTGTTTATTGCACACGCGTTTCTGAATGGTGAAATTCGCATTGGTCAGTTCAAGCCGTTCCGTTCCATGGCAGAAATGACCAGCTCCAACGAAATCACTATGCTGGAGCGCCCCTTTTCCAGTGCCACCGGCCTGTACGAAGACTACCAGTTCCAGCAAGGCATCGGCTGGACCGGCGTACTGGATTGTTTCACCCTCGGCATGATGGCGTTCAACCTGCGGGACGCGGGTACGCGCCGCAATGAAGGCGTTGGCGCCGCGGGCCGACTGGCGTGGGCACCGATCAACACAGACCTTGCCACGTTTCATCTGGGCACGTCGATCAGCTATGAAAACGCCAACCAGAATTCCGCCGATATTACCGCGGAGGCCGATTACGCCGGGCGCCGGGGTCCCTCGCAGCTGATGGCGCTGACGCCTGGCGACCTCGGGGATGAGGCCTCTTTGGCCTCACTGGAAATTGCCGGTAGCTACGGCCCACTGTATCTGCAGGCCGAGTACGCACTTGGCGAGTTTGATGCCGATTACTATCTGACAGAGTCGCAGTTCGAGCGGGAGTTCGGGGCGCCCGCGCCCTTCTTCTGCGATCCGCAATTCGGCTGTTACATCGACGATCAATCGGTACACACCTGGTATGTGCAGGGCAGCTGGATGCTCACCGGCGAGCACAAGACCTACAACAAGAAACGGGGCGCCTTCAATTCCGCCCGACCCTCTGGCGACGGACTCTGGGGGGGCGCCTGGGAGCTCACCGCTCGCTACGACACCATGGAAAATCGAGACATACACCGGCTCGAAGCCAGCAGCGCGCAAATCGGCTTGAACTACTACGCCAATCGCCATGTCCGGGTCATGCTCAACCTGATTTTTGGTGAGGATGATTTCACCGGCGACGACACCAATCAGCTGGGATTGCGTGTGCAAATGGCCTGGTAGCCGGCACAAAAAAAAAGCGAGCCCACCGGGCCCGCTTTTTCAATCGCTATCTAAAACAGCGCGCTGACGTTACCCCACCTGTTGCGCCTTGGCCGGGTCAAACACCTCTACCGGGGTTTCACCGGGTGACGCCGTCTCAGGATTGTAGAAACGCTGCAAGGCCGCAACTTTCGACTGCTGTGCCTGCGCAACATTCTGTTCCTTGACGGGCCCGTAGCCACGCACCTGGTCGGGATAGCTCAACAGCTCGATAGCTGCTGCATGATTCTCCGCGTTCAGGCGACCAATCACTTCCTCTACGATTTTTTCGTATTCGCTGATCAGCGCGCGCTCCATTTTGCGCTCGGCGGTATAGCCGAAAATATCCAGCGCCGTACCACGCAAGAAGCGGAACTTCGCCAGCACACCGAATGCCTTGTGCATCCAGCCACCAAACTTGAGCTTGCGCGGGCGCCCGATGGTTTTGTCAAACGGGCTCAGTAGCGGCGGCGCCAGATTGAACTCGAGCTCGAAATCCCCGGCGAAGTTTTCCCGCAGGGATTCCATGAAACGGCCATCACTGTACAGGCGCGCCACCTCGTACTCGTCTTTGTAGGCAAGCAGTTTCGCATAATTGCGCGCGACTACTTCCGCCAGGGCCTCGCTGCCCGGCACGCGGAGAATTTCGGTGTCTTTCACCTTGTCGACCAGTGTGCGGTAACGCCTGGCCAGCGCCGCATTCTGGTAACCGGTCAGATGCGCCACCCGGTGCGCAACGATGGCCTCCAGCCCCTGCGGCATCACCACCACGTCGTCCTGAGAAAGCAGGCGATCCAATACCGCGCGGTCTTGCGCGGCCAGGCGCCCAGCAGCGAGCCCCTGCAAGTTGCCCTCTACGGCCACACCATTCAGGCGAATGGCCTCGCGCAGTGCCTCCAGCCCCAGAGGGATCAAGCCTTTCTGCCAGGCATAGCCGAGCATGAAAATATTTGCCGCCAGGGTGTCGCCCAGCGCCGCCTTGGTCAGGGCATGCCCTTCCACCACATCCAGTACCTGCACCGCATCCTTGATGGTATCCAGTACCGCCTGGGGCGAATGAATGTCTTCGCGCCCGAGCACGGATGCCGCCGTCGGGCTCAAATGGGTATTCACCACCGCGCGGCTGTGGGTTTCATCCAGTTTGGCCAGGCTGGCCGACAGATTGCCCGCGGCAATCAGGTCACAGGCCATCAGCGCATCGGCGCGGCCGTCAGAAATCCGCACCGCTTTGAGCTGTTCGGGGCTGTCGGCAAAGCGCACATGGGAGTAAACCGCACCGCCCTTCTGCGCGAGACCGGTCTGATCCAGTGTGCTGCAGGCCTTGTTTTCAATGTGCGCAGCCATCGCCAGCAGTGCGCCAATGGTCACCACACCCGTGCCACCGACACCGGTCACCAGCAGGTTGAACGGCTCGTTCAGTGCGGGCAGCACCGGTGACGGCAGCTTGTCCGCCTCCTGACACAGGGCATCGCCCACGCCGGCGCGCTTGTTGAGCTTGCCGCCCTTGACCGTCACAAACGACGGACAGAATCCATTGACGCAGGACATATCCTGGTTGCACGTGGTCTGGTTGATACGGCGCTTGTCACCCAGGGCGGTGTCGACTTTTTCCACCGCGATACAGCTGGACTGGGTAACGCAGTCACCACAGCCTTCGCACACCAGCTCGTTGATAAACGGGCGCCCTTCCGCCTTCGGCAGCAGGCCGCGCTTGCGCTTGCGGCGCAGCTCGGTGGCACAGGTCTGGTCGTAGACGATTACGGTACAACCGGGCGCTTCGCGCAGGGCTTCCATCACGGCCGGCATATGATCCCGGTGACGAATCTCCACTGCATCAGGGAACTGGAGCTTGCCCTTGTACTTGTCGGTGTCGTCCATCACCAGCACGACCTTGTTGACCCCTTCTGCCAGCACCTGGCGGCAGATCATATCCGGGAGCAACTCGCCATCGTGCGGCTGGCCACCCGTCATGGCCACGGCGTCATTGAACAGAATCTTGTAGGTGATATTCACTTTCGCCGCCACCGCAGCGCGAATGGCGAGAATACCGGAATGGAAGTAGGTGCCATCGCCCAGGTTGACGAACACATGGGGCTCACTGGTGAAGGCCGCCTGGCCGATCCAGTTGACGCCCTCGGCGCCCATCTGGGTAAAGGTGTAGGTTTCCCGATCGAGCCACTGGGCCATGTAGTGGCAACCGATTCCGGCCAGCGCGCGGCTGCCTTCCGGAACGCGCGTGGAGCGGTTGTGCGGGCAACCGGCACAGAACATGGGCAGTCGGGCAACGCTGGAGCCCGCCTGCGCGGAAATACGTTCCGCCAAGGCATCCAAACGCATCAGGCGGTGCTTGGCGCGCTCGTGGAGATTCTCCTCTCCCAGCAGATAGCCGAGCACCTGCGCCACCACCGCCGGCGACAGTTCGCCATACATCGGCAGCAGCGGTTTATCGTGCTCGTCCACCTTGCCCAGAATGCGCGGGAAATTCGGATCGCGCAGGTGCACGTTGTACAGCTCTTCTTTCAGCTGCACTTCCATCAGGCTGCGCTTTTCTTCCAGTACCAGCAGGCTATCCAGGCCGCGGGCAAATTCCTGGATGCCGGGCACGTCCAACGGGTAGGTCATGCCGACCTTTAGGATCCGGATACCCAGGGCACGGGCGCGCTCCTCGTCGATACCCATGTCCTCGAACGCCTGCATCAAATCGAGGTGCGCCTTGCCGGCGGTGACAATACCCAGGCTCGCCTGCGGATTGTCCAGCACCAGCTTGTTCAGCTGGTTGGCACGGGCAAACGCCAGTGCTGCGGGGCGCTTGTAGCGCCACAGGCGCTCTTCCTGCTCGAGGGGGTTGTCCTGCTTGCGGATATTGAGCCCACCCGGCGGGCGTTCGACTTCTGGATACTCAAAGGAAACACCGGCGGGGTTCACTTCCACGGTGGAGGAGCTGTCCATGTTTTCCGCCAGGGTGATCATCGCCACCCAACAGCCGCTGAAGCGCGACAGCTCCAGGCCGTAAAGACCATAATCCAGTACTTCCTGCACCGTAGCGGGGTTCAACACCGGAATATGCATGTCCACAAAGGCAAATTCGGACTGCCCGGGATAGGAGGAGGACTTACAGCCGTGGTCATCACCGGCGATGATCAGTGCCCCGCCCTTGGGCGAGGAGCCGGCGGCATTGGCGTGGCGGAAAGCGTCGCAGGAACGGTCTACCCCCGGGGTTTTGCCGTACCAGATACCACAAACACCATCGACTTCGGCACCGTCGAACAGGCCCACCTGCTGGGAGCCCCAGACCGAGGTAGCTGCCAGCTCTTCGTTCACTCCGGGTACAAAACGAATATTGTGTGCATCAAGGAGCTTGCTGGCGCGGGAGAGCTGCTGGTCGTATCCGCCGAGGGGCGAGCCCCGGTAGCCGGAAATGAAGGTGGCGGTATTCAGGCCCCGCGCGCGGTCGATGCGCATCTGGTCGATGGGCAGGCGCACCAGCGCCTGGATACCGGAAAGGAGCACGCGCCCTTTCTCAATGGTGTATCGGTCGTCCAGGGAAACCTTTTTGTCGGTGCCTGCCGGGGCAGTGACTGCCTGAGAATCGGTATTCACTTTATGCTCGCTCATACGCCTACTTCTTTCCCGCTGGTGTCAGGTGGCCCGCGTAGCGCGCGGACTTCCGCCAACTATTGTGATTCGACTTATTGTGATTTGAGGCTCGCGTCGCTGGCCTTGGCGCCCGTTTAAACGAGTTATTGTATGGCGGCCCGAATTAGCGACGGCTTGGTCAAGTCATACTAGTGCCTTAGGCACAATGAAACATTGCTTTATTTACAATTTTGCGATTAAAATTGTGACAACCATCTCGGCCAATGTAGAAATTGTAGGACAGGAGTTTATATGAAGCGCTCAACAGACTTGGATGATTTCGACCGCAAGATTCTGCGGGCGCTGCAGGAAAACGCGGATTATTCCATGGCGGAGCTGGGAGACAAAGTGGGTTTGTCGCACACCCCCTGCTGGCGTCGCATCAAGCGCCTCGAGGCGGAAGGCATCATCCGTGGCCGCGTCACCCTCCTGGATCCGCGTAAACTTGACCTTGGGGTCACAGTATACTGCTACGTCACCATTCACAACCACGACGAAGACTCGCTGAACAACTTCGAGTCTGCGGTACAGGATGTGCAGGAAGTGGTGGAATGCTACTCCACCAGTGGCGATAAAGACTACGTATTGCGCGTCGTGGTCGACAGTGTGGAGCACTACGAGCAGCTACTGAAGCGCTCACTGGTCCACCTGCCGAATGTGGCCTCGGTAAACTCGACCTTCGCCTTGAAGCAGGTCAAGTACACCACCCAGCTGCCGCTATAAGGCGGCGCACTCGCGGCATCAGCGAGCGTCCAGCTTGCTCACCACCTGCGCCAGGACCCCCTCGAGGTCCTGGCCATCGCAGTCCACCACGATATCCGCATAGCGACGATACAGCGCCTGGCGCTCCTCAAACAATTCCTCAAAGCTTTGTCCCGGCGCCTTGGCAATACCGCGGCTCTCGTAGTTGTGAATTCTTCTACGCAACTCCTCTGCGGAACAGTTCAGGAAAACCGCGGGACCGAATTTAAGCAGATTGTGCATCCCTTCCTCGCTGTACACCACGCTGCCACCGGTGGCGATCACATGGTTGGGGAGCCTGGCCTCGGCGATCACCTCTCCCTCAATACGGCGCAGATTCAGATAATCGGTCTCGTTCATGATTTCCTGCAGGGTTTTGCTCTCCCGCAGCTGGATCAATACATCCGTATCCACAAAATCCTTGGCCAGTTCCTTTGCCAGCAATACCCCCAGCGTACTCTTGCCAGCACCCGGCATCCCGATCAGTACCACACTACCCTGTTTATGCATTTTTATTCGACTTCCTAACTAACGCTACGTGAGACCGGGATCTGTGCAACCCGCTAATCTCCTCTTCGTGGCAATACGACCGACCGCAACCACCCGAGCAGGCTGTTGCCCGCGAGCAGCATTTTATCCAATTCATCCAGATTGTGCGCCTGCCGGAAACTGTCGGCAAACAGGGCCTCGCGGGTAATCATTCTGCGGCGCGGGTTGATTTGCTTGATCTCCCGTGCGGGATTGCCCGCAACGACCGCGTTGGCCGGCACATCCCGCGTAACCACGCTCCCCGCCCCCACCACTGCGTTATCGCCGATGGAGACACCCTTACAGACGATCGCGCTATCACCAATCCACACATTGTTGCCGAGGGTGATCGGCGCCGTGCAGCGAAATGGCCGGGTGCGGTTGTACAGCCCGTGCCAGTCGGAGTCCGAGATGTACACATTGGCAGCGAGCATGCATGCGTCGCCAATGGTGATGGACTGACCGGCAGAGATCCGCACACCGGGGGAAATCAGCACATAGTCGCCAATGGTGATGCTCGCTTCGCCGCCACGGTGCCCCATGGCCGTGAGGCGAATACAGTTGTCCGGGGTGGAAATCAGATGCGGAAAGTTTCCGAGCCGAATACCGCTGCCGAACACTTTTACTGAAGCCGGATGCATGATTTCCGGCTCGTGGCCAATGGCATCGAACTGCGGCAATAAAAAATGCTGACACCGCCAGTGGCGGAACCCGAGCAGCAGGCGTTTGAGCCAGTATGGTCTATGATCTTTTCGCATAAGGTATCGAAGCCGTCGCCGGTCTTTGTATTTTTTGTCATGGGATCTGTACTGCGGATACATTGCAATACACGATGCCCCTCGGTACTGTCTTGCGCTATTCAATCAGCCACACAGCAGACCATAAACACTATGGAAATTTCCCATCCCATCGACTTACCCCTCGACATTCACACCGTGAAGGGCTTTCTCGACCCGGTAGAGGGCGAAGCACTCTACCGCCTGGCAGCGGAAGCCAGCGACCTGGGGCCCGCACTGGAAGTCGGCAGCTACTGTGGCAAATCCACGGTGTATCTCGGCAGCGCCTGCAAGCTGATGAACAACTCACTGTTCGCCATTGATCACCATCGCGGCTCGGAAGAACACCAGCCCGGCGAGGAGTACCACGACCGGGAACTGTTTGACGATCGCAGCCAGCTGATGGACAGCTTTCGCAGTTTCCGCGCCACAATGCGGGCCGCAGCGCTGGAGCAAAACGTGGTACCCGTAGTCGCCCCGTCAGCCGTAGCGGCCCGTCACTGGAACACGCCACTGGGGCTGGTATTCATTGATGGCGGTCACTCGCGGGAGGCGGCACTCACCGATTACCGCAGCTGGAGCCGGCACATTGTGCCCGGTGGTTACCTGGCGATTCACGATATCTTCCCCAACCCGGAAGACGGCGGTCAGGCACCCTATGAAATTTATCAGCTAGCGCTGGCTTCCGGTCAGTTCGAGCGGGTGGAGATGGTCAAGACGCTGGGTATTCTGCGGCGTATCCAGTAACTCTACCCGGGTAAACAGGGTGCTGGCGGGCGTAAGCCCCGCCAATGCATCCGCCGCGAGCAACATGGCGCCGACCGTCCAGGTGGTTTTTTCCTCTGGCCACACGGCGCTGTCGCGATAGACGTAGCCGGTCCAGTAGCCGCCATCGTTATCCTGCCAGCGATGCAGGCCGCGGTAGAGGGTGTGCGCTTTTGCCACTTCACCAGCTGCCAGCAACGCCATGGTGAGCTCGCAGGATTCGGCCACGGTTACCCAGGGCTCATCGTTGACACAGCGGCAGCCCAACCCCGCCACCACAAACTCCTCCCACTTCGCCTGCAGCCGCGCCTTCGCACCGGCACCCTCGATGGCGCCGGTCAATACCGGATAGAACCAGTCCATAGAGAAGCGCGCCTTGCTCTCCCAGGTGCGATCGAAGCGCTGAGGCTTGTGGCGCAGTGCATCCCCCAGACGTTGCCGCGCAATCCGCCAGTCCGGGCGATCCTGTTCAAGGACGACGGCGATGTTGATGCCACATTCAAGGCTTTTATAAATTGAGGAGCAGCCGGTAATCAGTGCGTCCATCAGAGGCTCGCCCTGCCCGTCTACCGCCCACTGGATTTCGCCGTGCTCAGACTGTAGCGCCAGTACAAAGGTGAGGGCCTTTTCTACCATCGGCCAGTAGCGACGGAGAAAACTCTGGTCCCGGGTAATGAGGTAATGATGCCAAATACCCGTGGCGATATAGGCCACGAAGTTGCTCTCGCGGCGCTCCCGGTTGTCTACCTGGCCATCTTTATAAGCTGCCCACCAACTGCCATCGTCCAGTTGTAGGCTGGCGAGCCAGGCGTAGGCTTTTTCCGCCGCGGTATATTCACCGGCAATACTGAGCCCCATGGCGGCTTCCACATGATCCCATGGGTCTGCGTAGTGCCCATCGAACCAGGGTATGCACCCGTCCGCTCGCTGACGCGCGAGAATATAATCTGCGCTCTGACGAACGAACCCCTGCGGAAAAATACTTGGCTGATGGTCCGTGCCCGTCGCCGCACCCGTCGTCTCACCCGAGAAGAGACTCATGCCACCTCCCTCCGGTCTGCGCTGGACGAGGTTTCGCTTGCCTGTGGCGCAGGTGCCATGTTCGCTGCCTTCACCGATGCTGGCTTCACAAAATAAAGCGCAATACTTTTACCGAGAAGTGGATTGAGCAGTTTTTCCATCCAGCGGGTCACGCGGGGCTTTTGCATCATGTCCCACACCAGCAACCGGTGGTAAGCAGACACCAGGCGGTGATCGTCTCGCCCCCAGAAAAGGCACTTGAGCCACCAGAAAGGCGCATGCAAGGCATGTGCTTTATGACGGGCGAAATACTGCTGTCCCAGCGCCTCAATACTTTTACGCAATTGCTTTTCACGAAAAATTCGGATGTGCCCGCCTTCCACCTGATGATAGGCATCTGAGAGCTTCCAGCAGACCCATTCAGGGAAAAATGCCGGGACGGTTGCGGCGAAAATGCCGGATGGCTTGAGTACCCGATTGATCTCCTGCAACACACCGTGGTAATCCTCGATATGCTCCAGCACTTCCGAGCAGATCACCACATCAAAAAATTGGTCGGCAAAAGGCAACTGTAATGCGTTGCCAACACCAAACTGCAGGCGCCCTGTGCCGTGCCCGGCACCTTGAAATTCAGCAGCGCGCTGTTGCGCGGTAGTGATATCCCGCTCACTCAGGTCTATGCCAAAAATATCAACGTCATCCGTCAACATCAGGTGAATGGCATGGCGACCTTCGCCACACCCCAGGTCGAGTACCCGCTGACCCGAGGTCAGATTCAGCAGTGCCGGGTCTACAGTGATCATCAGGCCGCCTCCCCCTGGTTTTTCGGGTTTGGTGCATCGCCCGGTTGGGAAGCGGCGCGATTTGCAGGACGCTGCTCAACAAGCCCGGCGAGGGCAATCCGGTGCTCCGTGTCCGACTGTGCCTGCGCACTCTGACCGATAATCTCCCGGTAGTAGGATTCCAGATGTTTTGCCGCTACCTGCCAGGAAAATGTTTCTTCGATACGCCGACGCCCGGCCTGGCCGAGCGACGCACGCAAATCATCATTCGCCAGAAGCTGTTCGATCGCGCGCGCCAGAGCGCCGCTGTCACCGGCTGGCACTACGAGCCCCGCGTCGCCAACGACCTCGGGCAGCGCTCCGCCATCACTGGAAATTACCGGCACACCACAGGCCATGGCCTCGCCGGCCGGCAGACCGAAACCTTCATACAGTGAGGGGCAGACCACCATCGCTGATGCGGTGTAATGCGCAACCATCTCCTGATTCGAGATTCCCGAGACAAAACGCACCGCGGACTGCAGCCCAAGCTCTTGCAGTAACCGCGCAGTGTCGCCACCCTCGCGCAATTTGCCCACCACCAGTAACTTCAGCTTAGGGTGCCTCGCGCGCAGCAGTGCCAACGCCTGCAACAGAAAGCGCAACCCCTTGAGTGGCTGGTCTGCGGAGGCGGTCGTCATAATCTGCCAGGGATCTGGCGCTTTCTGTGGCTGCGGTGCAAACAGCTCGGTATCGATACCGTTGTAAATCAGCTTCAGGCGGGATGGCGAAACGCCAAACTGTTCGACAATATCGTTAAACGACTGCGTGGAAACGGTGACGATATGTTGCAGACGCCGGGAAACCTTTATCTGCATGTTGAGAAAACTGTGCCAGCGGCGCACCAGCAGGCGATAGAACCAGTCTGGCGCCGCGTCAATCGCCAGTTGGCGGTCGCGGGTAATGGGGTGATGAATCGTGGCAACCACCGGAAGCCCCTGCTTTTCAATCGCCAGCAGGCCATAACACAGCGACTGGTTGTCATGTACCACGTCGTACTGACTGCCGTGGGTGCGTAAATAATGGGCGACGCGGCGGCCAAAGCTGTACGGCTCGGCAAACGCACCGGTCAGCTTGCCAAACCATTCGTAACAGTCTGCCCAACTCAACAGGTGCCTGGGGCGCAGCGCCCGGGTGGGATGCGGGTGTTCATAGAGATTCAGGCCCGGCATCTTGATCAGGCGCACTCGGGGATCCAGCTCCGGATACGGCTGGCCGGAAATCACATCAACCTTGTGCCCCGCCTCAACCAGCGCCTTGCTCAGGTAATAAAGGTAAACCCCCTGGCCGCCACAGTGGGGATGGCTCCGGTAACCCAGCAGGCAGATATTCAGTGGCCGCGACTGGGCCGATGGACCGTCTGTACGATTTCCCAAGGCGGTCATAGTTTCCCCGTAGTTATTGTTTTGGCGAACACAAACAAAGCGCGGGCGCCGAAAGAGGCGAAGAATACACCGGCAAAGAAATGACTACCAGACAGAAACCGTCCACACCGAAGGCGAAACGACTCAACCTCCGCGCCAAAGGCAGCGGCGGATATACGGGCAGGAGCGGACAAAAATCCGGCTACGACGACAAAGCCCCGGCCTCGTCACGGGGACGAGAGCCGGGGCAATGATGTCTGGAGCATTTGTCAGATCAGAAGCTGAACTTGTAGCCTACGCCCAGATTAAAGATCCAGGAATCCATTTCCAGGTCATCTTTATAGCGAATGGTATCCAGCACCAGGCCATTGCTCAGGACGACATCATCCACGCCCACTTCGATTTCGGGGTCCGCATCGATGTACATGGCCGAGGCGTTAAACAACCAGTTGGCATCGCGGCCAAACTCGATATCCACGCCCACCTGCGCAGTCCAGCCAAACGAGCTGCCGAAATTCACCAGACCGTAATTGATGTCCTGATCGCGGAATACCGGACGCAGGAAATCCTGCTCGATATCGGTGTAATTCACGCCGACACCAATGTAGGGCTGCACCCAGGACTCCACACACACCGGATACCAGTTCGCGTAGAGACTGGTGACATTGGTTTCAAAGTCCCCCAATCCGTCCGAACTGCGAATATCGAAGTCATCGGAAATTGCGAAGGTGCTGTATGTGGCATCCAGGTCAGCACTGTTCATGTGGTAGAGCTCGACCGCCCAATGATCCACCACAAAATAGGTACCATTAATGAACCAAGTGGTGTCGTCGTCCAGGTCCAGAGCGTCGCCGACCTGCACCGGGACAGTCAACGCCGGATCATTGGGGTCCGGCACCAGCACAACGGCGGACTCGGAAAAAACCGAATCATCGGTTTCTATATAAGCCGCACCAATCCGCACAATAAAATCACCGCCATTAAAGTCGGCAAATGCCGGCGAGGTCGCGCTGGCGGCAGCAATAGCCAGCGGTAAAAGAAGAGACTTGGTTCGCATGGGTAACTCCTTGTATCTCTGAAATGCTCCATAGCCGCCCTGAGCCACTGACTAAAGTGTGACCCGTGCGTGCGGTTAGTTTCAGTATAGGTGGAGTTTTCCGGAAAACAGCAAGTACTGCCTAAGGTTTAGCCGACAAATGGGAAGAAATTTCTGCAAGAATATTTCGCCCAAAAAAAATGCCCGCCAATAGGCGGGCTAGTTTTCTCGAACACACTTTCAGGAGGAGAGTTTGCGACGCGCTGTGTACGCAAGTCCACAGCTGTCTGAATTAGGTATAGCAGAGCATTTGCAGCTACCAACCAGGCTGTCATCAAAGCCGTTGATTAGCGGTCGCAATCCACGCCTGAAGACAACCTGGCACCCAATCAGACGCGCTGCAGGTAACTCTGGTACTCCACGTCCGTGACCCGCGCGGCAATTTCCGCCTGTTCCTGCCGCTTGAGCAGCACGAACAGCTCGACAAATTCCGGATCGAGATACTCTCTCCACAGGGCACTCTCGGCGAACCGGTTGAGTGCGCCACTCCAGGTATTGATCAGCTGTTCACTCTCTACCTGATAGGCATCGCCTTCCACCGGCGCCGGAGGCTGGAGCTTGTTTTCCAGGCCATGGCAGACACCGGCCAGAATGGCGGCCAACACCAGATAGGCGTTCACATCGGCACCGGCAATCCGGTGCTCGATCCGCCGTGCTTTGGCTTCACTGGCCGGAATGCGGAAAGTCACCGTGCGATTGTCATAGCCCCAGCACAGGTTGAGCGGCGCGTGGCTACTCTCCTGAAAACGACGATAGGAGTTTGCGTGCGGAGCAAAAATCGCCATCGCATCATTGGCCGTGGTCATCATGCCGGCAACCGCGTGGCGCAATAACTCGGAACCCTGTTCGCTCCCATCGTCGAAGACGTTGTTTCCTTCGCTGTCGACCAGGCTCATATGTACGTGCATACCATTGCCGGCAAGCTCACCGAAGGGCTTGGCCATAGCACTGACGCGCAGGCCATGGCTGCGAGCCACACCTTTCAGCAGGCGCTTGAACAGCAGGGTCTGGTCGGCGACCTTCACCGGGTCGTCGCAGTGGAGCAGATTGATTTCAAACTGCCCCGGCGCGCACTCGGACAGGATCGAGTCGGCGGGGATGCCCTGCGCCTCACAGGCAGCACGCACATCGGCAAAAAAGTGCCGTTGGGCGTCCAGCTCTGCAAGGTCGTATACGTCCGTGGACGGAACCAGATCGGAGTCATTGTCGCTGACCGGGCGCGGGCGCCCCAGCTCATCGGCGTCTTCCCGCAGCAGATAAAACTCCAGCTCGGTCGCGCACACGGCCTTGTAGCCAAGGCTGCCCAGGCGATCCACCACCTTCTGCAATTGCGCGCGCGGGTCGGCATACAGGTCCGACCCATCGGCTTCAAACAACTGCATGTGCAGCTGTGCGGTCTGCTCCCGATGCCAGGGTGCCAGGCAAAGCGCCGACACCGGCTGACAAACCCCGTCGCTGTCACCACTGGCAAATACCAGTGGGCTGTTTTCAATATCGCGCCCCCAGATATCGAGGCTCACCGCGCTGCGGGGCATTTGCAAACCACCGCCCAGCAGTTTCCTGGCGGAGTCTGCGGGTAGCCACTTGCCGCGCGGCACGCCGTTAATGTCGAAAGCAAAGCCCTCGATCCACTTGAGGTCCGGGTGCGCCTCGAGAAACGCTTCCGAATCCGAGAGCAACTGGGCGGACGGCTGATATTGTTCTTGTGCTGCCATAAATCGATTCACACTAATGGAAACTGTACGTGGCCCCGGGCGGGTTACGCCATGGCCCGAGCGGTATCATCCAGCGCACGGTGCGCCTTTTCCACCAGCTCGTCAATCTGTTCCGTCGTCAGAATCAGCGGCGGAGCAATGATCATGGTGTCGCCAGTAGCGCGCATGACCAGACCGTTCTTGATGCTCATATCACGGCACACTGCACCGGCGGTGCACTTGTCGTCGAAACGTGCGCGGCTGCCCTTGTCTTTCACCAGCTCCAGGGCGCCTACAAGTCCGAGGCTGCGCGCCTCACCCACAATGGGATGTTCCGCCAGTTCTGCCCAACGCTTGGCCAGGTAAGGCCCGGTATTATCACGGACGTTCTCGATGATTTTTTCATCGCGCAGGATATTGATGGTGGCAATGCCAGCCATACAGGCCGCCGGGTGAGCGGAGTAGGTATAACCGTGGGTAAATTCGCCACCTTTGGACTTGATGACGTCGGCAACGCGATCGCTCACCATGGTACCGCCCAGCGGGAAGTAACCGTTGGTCACCGCTTTGGCGAAGGTCATCAGGTCCGGCTGCATGCCGTAGTAGTCTGCACCAAACCACTCACCGGTGCGCCCGAAGCCGAAGATCACTTCGTCCATCACCAGCAGGATGTCGTACTGATCCAGAATTTTTTTGATTTCCGGCCAGTAGGTCTCCGGGGGAATGATCACGCCACCGGCACCCTGAATCGGCTCGGCGATAAAGGCCGCTACCTTGTCCGGACCCAGCTCCTGAATCTTCTCATCCAGACAGCGCGCCGCATGTACACCGAATTCTTCCGGTGACATGTCGCCACCCTCACCAAACCAGTACGGCTGTTGAATATGTTCGATGTAGTCCAGCGCCTGGAACTGCTTATGCATACCGCTCATGCCGCCGAGGCTGGCGCCACCAATGGTGGAACCGTGATAACCATTCTTGCGGGAAATCACAATGCGTTTTTCGGGCTGCTCTTTGAGGTCCCAGTAACGGCGGATGATGCGCAAGTTGGTGTCGTTCGCTTCACTACCGGAACCGGTGAAGAAGACATTGTTCATCCCCGCCGGGGTCACGTCCGCCAGCATGTCAGCAAGCTCGATGGACGGTACGGTGGTGCACTGGAAAAAGCTGTTATAGAACGGCAGCTTGTTCAGCTGTTCGTAGATGGCCTCACTGATCTCGCGGCGGCTGTACCCCAGGTTACAGCACCACAGGCCAGACATACCGTCCAGCATCTGGTGGCCATCAATATCATTGATGTAGGCGCCTTCGGCACTGGTGATCACCCGGGTGCCCTGATTGCCCAGATCGTGGAAATCGGTAAACGGGTGCAACAGGTGCTCGCGGTCATGTTGTTGTAACTGGCTCTTGTTCATGAACTCACTCCTGATTCATAGACCCCCTGCGATAACCCACAGGGCGGCGCTGCAAAATGTGATCACATTTTAGGGGCAAGAATAGAAACAGTGCAACCGCTATTGATCCGGGAAGCGGGCTTTACCGGGCTGCAGTGACACGATTGGCTCTAGCGTAGCGCCGATTGCAGAGCAGTAGTTGCGCGCTTTTTGTGCAAATCAATGACAGAAGAGCAGAAAGTGAGGACAGAATGGGTGGGAGAGTGAAGCGGACGTGTGACCGACAGGTTGCGGGACCAGACGGTCGAGGGCTGCGCCCGGCGACCGCCTTGGATCGAAGTTACAAAAGGAAGCTATAAATAGAAACTTCCCGCCTTAACGAGCAGAGGTAATCGCAACGGACACCGGCTCGATATCCATGACCACCCCGACCAGCGAGTACTGATCCTTGGTACCGGAACCGTAGCGCCAATAGCCCAGGGACTCGTCCGTTTGTCGAAAGCGGTACAGCACACCACGCCCGGTTTGTTCGTCAAAGGAATAGCGCCGCAGCTCACGCATCTCGCTGTTGTCCAGCAGGGAAAACCCGAGCAGCTGATCCAGGCGCGGATTCGCCAGCGCAAAGCCTCCGCCCTGCGTCGCACGATACCCAAAGGCTTCACTGCCCGTTGTCTGGCTGCCGCCCGCCACCACTTTGCCATCACTCCAGTGCAGTCGGTCGCCGGCACTCAGTACGCTGAGCTCTACGCCGCGTACCGCAAATGCCCCCTCAGCCTCACTGTCATCACTAAAGTGGGCATTGCGAGCATCGGCAACAACCAGGTTACCCGCACCCAGTACCTGCATGAATTTACCGTCAAGGTTCACCAGCAGCGCGGTATCTTCATCCACACCGAAGCCGATCCGCCCGATGGGCTCTGCACTATGGCCCAGAGCCCGCACCAGGCGCCCAAGCCGTGCCTTGCGATCAAAGTGCTGATCCACGATTCCCACCGGCAGAAAACCCAGACCGCGGCTAAGCAGCAACTGGCCGGACTCCTGGCTTTCCATCCCCACGTATTCATCTGTCGCGGGCAAGGTCAACGCGCTCAGTGAATCTCCGGCCGCGATCATGCTGTGACTCATAATCGCTGCACCGGCACTGGTACCACCAATCACCGCACCGCGCGAAAGCTGTGTGCGAATGGCCGCAAGGACGGGGGTGTCGGTACCTTCCTGATCGAGAAGCGTATCGGTGGTTCTGGTCTGGTCGCCGCCCACAAACCAGATGCCTCCCACGTCCTGCAGACTTTCCGCAAGCGCCTCGTCGCTCCCACCGTTGCGCCATTGGCTCTCATCCACAGACTCGGTGGACGGGTCGTCTTTCACCGCAATCGGCAGTACGCGTACCTCGCCGGTAAATCCGAATGCCCGCAGATCATCGGTAAACTGCTGCGCGTAATGCGCGGGCCGTCCGGAAGCCGCTGGCACGATGGCAACATTCGGGTACGCCGCGGGAATCGCATCGATAAAAGCCTGGTACACCGCCTGGTTATCACTGCGCAGGGCGCCACCGACAATCAACAGGTGGCCGGATTGACTGGCGGGCCTGGTTTCAGCCTGCGTCGCCGTATTTTCCGCACCGCAACCCAGCGTAACAAACAGCGCTGCAACCAGTAATAACCGAATGGCGCTCGAACAATTCACACACATAATTCCACTCGTAAATAATCCGACTTTGTCGGGCGGAAACAGAAATAACCCGCAGCCTCTGCGCGCGTAGCCAGCATGCGCTCGGCGCGGGGGCTACGCCCGTAGGTATCGCGGAAAGCACGGCTGAAATGAGACGCCGAACGGAATCCGCATTGCAACCCCACCTCTTCGACACTCAGGGCACTCTCAAACAACAGCGTGCGCGCCCGCTGCAAGCGCAGTTCACGGTAATATCGCGCCGGCAGCACTCCCTTAAAGCGGCAAAAAATACGTTCCAGCTTCTTGACCGAAATTTCCAGATACGCCGCAAGCTCTCCGGTGCGCAACGGTTCGGAAAGATTGTTGCGCATCAATACTAATGCCTCGTCCAACAGTTGCTGATCTTGCAATGTCGTCATCCACTCCTCCCACTAATCAAAGCATCGCGCAGTGCGAAGCTGGCGATCAAACATCTGCCAGCGCCCCTGCGCCATGACATGGGTGATCTGGAATCGCTGTGGATCTACCAGCATCAGATCCGCGTCGCGGCCGGAAGCCACCTGCCCCTTGTGCTTGAGCCCCAAGGCCCGCGCCGGGTTACTGGAAACCGCCTGCAGTGCCCGTGACAATTCCACGCCTTCGTCCTGCACGGCCCGGCGGAACTCCTCAAACAGGCTGGCAATCGAGCCCACTTCAATGTCCTGCAACTCGCCGAGATCGCAAAAATTAGTGAGTGATCCCTGGGCATCCGAAGAAAAGGTCAACTGGTCAATAGGCGCACCCAGCTCCAGCGCAACAGCCAGAGCCTTGCTCGCACGCATCTCGCCACTGGCCAGGATTTCCTCCGTTGTCGACGTGGTGAAGTCGATGAAACCACCGGCGCGAGCAAATGCCACACCGTGCTCCAGCAGGGACTGATTGCGGTTCATGTGCGTCGGGTAAAACTGGGTGATGGGTATTTCAGAGTGCTCCACAACATCAAACAATGGTTGCAGCCGGCCCGCTCCATCGCCCACATGCACACTGACCACACCACCCTTACCGCTCAGAAGGCCGGCCACCCGCGCATCCGCAGCAATACGGACCAGTTCATCGCGGGTGGGATGGGACGATCGGTGATCGGAAATCGCCAGTTCACCAACACCAATCATGTTGTCTATCAGCATGATGTCGCTGCGCACACTACCGGTCAGTGTGTTCACCGGCACCTGATAAGAACCTGTTTGTATAAAGCACGTGAGCCCCTGGGCTTCCAGTGCTTTGGCTTTACCGAACAGTTCGTTGAGCGTGCGCGTCATCGCATCGGTACCAAGGGCACCAATCACCGTGGTCACACCCGCCGCAAATGCCTCGCGGACATCCAGCTCCGGTGTGCGCGAGCCAAAGCCGGCCTCCCCGCCGCCGCCGCTGATATGAACCAGCGTATCTACCAGGCCCGGCATCAGCCAGGCACCATCGGCATCCACTACCTGGCCAATATCCTCCGGCAGACTCAGGTGCTGGTCGATTTTCGCCACCCGATTCCCCGCCACCAGGACATCACAGCGGCCGAGACCACGAGGCGCGAACACCTCTGCATTTTTTATCAGAGTTATTTGAGACATAAATAGCTGCTTGAAAGTTAGAAACCGGAAACCGCTGCCACCAGTACCGCCAGCGACGCAAACAGGAACAAAGCACCCTGTAACGGCAAGACAAAGCGAATCCACACACCCCAGTCCAGGCGTGCAGCGCCAAGGCAGCCCATCAGAGCTGCGGAGGTCGGAACAACGATGTTGGTCAGGCCGTCCCCCAACTGGAACGCCAGCACCGCCGTCTGTCGCGTGACACCGACCACATCCGCAAGCGGCGCCATGATCGGCATGGTCAACGCGGCCTGGCCGGATCCGGAAGTAATAAAGAAATTAAACACTGTCTGAAACACCAGCATGAACCAGGCGGAGACAGCGCCAGAAACATCTGCGAGGCCGTTACCCGCAGAATGCAGAATCGTATTCAGAATACTTGCGCCCTGAGGATCATCACCGCCAAGCAGCAGCACAATGCCTTTCGCAAACGCCACCACCATGGCCGCCGGCAACAGTTGCTGAGCGCCTTCTTTGAAAGCCGCCGCAGCCTTGTTCGCCGTCAGTCCGTTGAGGCCAAAGGCAATCGCCACAATGGCAATCACGATGCCCATAGTGAAAAACTGGCTGGCAATTTCCGGCAGGAAATAGCTGCGCTCAACAACGCCCCAGATCATCCATGCAATACCTGCGCAAAACAGCAGGAGCACCCAACCATCCCCTCGGGTCATCCTCTGCAGAGAGTGCGCAGACACCGACTTGTCGCGGAATACACGATCGGATTCATAGGCGAGTGATCGCTCAGGCTGCGACTGGATCCGCCGTGCGTAGTAGATGGTGTAGCCCGCCAGGCCACAGGTGGCGATGAGCCACAGCGCCATGCGCATGCCACTGCCGGACATTAGCGGTACACCCGCAATGCCCTGGGCAATACTCACCCCGAACGGGTTCATCCATGAGGTCGCAAACCCCACCTGAGTGGCAACATAAGTCACCAACAGTGCAGTAATACTGTCGTAGCCCATGGTGACCAGTAACGGCACCACAATCAGGGTAAACGGAATCACCTCTTCGCCCATGCCAAATACGGCACCACCCAGGGAAAAAAGGAAACACAGAATCGCCAGATAAAAGTGCCCCGCTTCACGATTGCGGGCAATCACCTGGAACAGACCGCGCTCCACGGAACCGCTGGCGAAAATCAGACCAAAGGCACCACCGGTCAGCAGAATAAAGGCGAAGACACCAATCGACGCGCCCCACTTGCTGCCGGACACCATTCCCTCAAACGCAAAATTGAGAAAACCGATACCACCACCTTCGGCAAACAGCGACATGCCCGCAGGCTCATCCGATACCCGCTGATAACTCGACGGATCAATCACCGTACGCTCAGTACCATTGACCATACTGGTCACAGTATCGAAGGTGCCCGCAGGGACCAGAAAGTTCAAAGCGAACGCGACCAGTGCCACCGCCAGCAATATCAGATAGGTATCCGGCATTGCCCAGGTTTTATTCACTGGCTGCTCCACATCACCGGTGGTGTTGCCACAGGTGGCTTGGGTATCGCTTGTCTGCATAGGAGTACACCGCAGTAAAAGGAATAGGATCGGCGGGTGCACACTGCGCACCCGCCGAGATCAGGTCCTGTGAGACGCCGATCAGAACGCGTAGCCGTAACTCAGGGTGTAGAAGCGCCCCATGGAGTCATGGTTGAAGTGATCCACGTTGGCACCGGTCCCCAGCACCAGCGGCGGCTCTTCATCCAGCAGATTCTTCACCCGCAGGCTCAACCAGCTGCCGTTGTCGAAGTCGCGCGCCACACTCAGGTCGAAGGTAAGCCAGCTGTCCACTTCCACGTTGCCCTCATCATCGAAGTCAACGCGAGACAGGAAGTACTCAGCGCCCGGCTCGAAGATAGCGTCCAGAGTGCGGGGGCTTGGGTCGTCGCGATAGCTATGGGTGTAGCGCGCAGAGAGGGTGGAGGACCAGTCCTCATAGCGCCAGCGCAGGGAGCTGTTGGCCAACCAGCGCGGATAGGTGTAATTACCGGCTTCGCTGACAATACCCAGGGCATCGGAAGGTAGCTTGTCGAATTCCGCCAGGTAAGTGCCATCCAGAGTGAAACGGAAACTGCCCCAGCTATCGGTTTCGAAATACTGAGTCAACGCCATGTCGATGCCGCTGGTCTTTTGCCAACCCAGGTTGGACAACTGGAAGTGGGCATCCACGACAAAACCGCCTGCCACCTCGAGGCCCGCCTGGCCGGTAGGCAGTTCACCCTCACCGACAATCGGGAAGTCACCATTGAAGGCACGCAGAATGAAATCGTCTTCTTCCACGCCGATCAGGTTCTCGTGCTCGATATTCCAGTAGTCAATACTGACTTCGGTATCCGCGGTGGGCTTCAGCAGGAAGCCAGCGCCCCATGTGGTCGCGGTTTCCGGTTTCAGATCATCGTTGCTTACCTCTTCAGAAAGCAGTGACTCACCGGACTCATCGATCAGGCCATCACAGGCGACCGGTGTTACGCTACAGTCAACCGCGTAACTGGACAGCAATGTGCCAGCACCGACCTGTGCCAGAGACGGAGCACGGAAAGAAGTGGACCAGTTACTGCGGAAAATAATCGCATCGTTGAATGCATGGCGCAGGGCGACCTTCGGGTTGGCGTCACCACCGAAGCTGTCGTAGTGGTCGTAACGCAGGGCCACCTGAAGTTCGGTGTTTGTCGCGAGCGGAATCATCTGCTCCATGTACACCGCCCACTGGTTGCGCGATGCGTCTGCAGAGGTGGAGCTGAAGCCGAGAATCGGCTCAGGATTCAATGTGGTGGAAACCGCATCGCCTGACGGAGTATCTACCACGGTTTCACGGCGGAACTCACCACCAAATGCGACCTGAATCGCGCCGGCCGGCAATTCGATCCAGCTGCCGGAGATATTCCCGTCGATAGCATACAGATTGGATTTACCACTGCGTTTCGCATCGGTGCGAATCAGGTCGTCCATTTCGGCGATTTGATCAATTTGGCCACCGAACGGATTGTACCAGGCAGTAGTTTTACCGAGATCTTCGCAAGTTTCACCTGCGCCAAAACTGGCACCTGGACGCGCAAAATCTACGTCCCAGCGATCGACAACCGAACCATCGGTGCACAAGTTACCAACACTTGCATTGTAGAAAGCGTCCGCCTTGTACAGCCCCGAAATACCGCGCTGTTCGGACTCACTGCGACCCATATTGGCTGCAACTTCCCAGTTCCAGTCCTCGATTTCACCACGAAGCCCAGATACGAGGCGCATGGATTCGCTCTCTACTTCCACGGCACGCGCATCAGGGAATTTTCCCCAGGCGAAAATCGGGTAACCGTAAAAATCACTAAAATCACTCGTCGGGTAATCCGGGTGGAAGGAGCCCTCTTCGACCAGGTCCGCTTTCAACCCTTCCGGCCAGTACGGATTTTCAGGGTCAAACGGTGCGCGAGAAAAATTCGCTGGGGAAGATGTGCCGCGCGACTCACTGGTTTGCAGCATCAAAGTATTGAACCACTCCAGACTATCGGAGATGTCGTAGTTGAAGGTTGCTACAACACTGGCACTTTCATACTCATCCTGGGTAGCGGAAACAGCATTGGTATTGAATTCGCAATAATCGCCGAAACTTCCGAAACCAAACTGGTCTTCTGGGCAGCCACCAGTCTCGGGGCGCTCGGTCTGGTCGTAATACGCGAGGAACAAGTCGTTAAAGCTCGGGTAAACACCCTGCTGGCTCGGACGCACGGAGTTGGCAGTCAGCTTGCGATCGCGATCATACATGGCGTTGCGGGAAAACAGGTCAACCACCACCATGGTGTGGCTATTCTCACCTTCACGGCCCCAGACCCAGTTCAGGTTGTATTTACCTTCATCACTGCCGGCGGTGGAGTTGCCGTGAGTCAGTGAAATTTCACTGCCAGTGAAATCATCACGCAGGACAAAGTTCACCACACCGGCCACGGCGTCAGCGCCATAGGTTGCCGCGGCACCGCTGGGCAGAACTTCGACGCGCTCTATCGCCGACAGCGGGATGGAGTTCACGTCGACAAAGGATTCCTGGCCTTTGGCGAAAGAGCTGACAGATACGCGGCGGCCATTCACCAGCACCAAGGTAGAGCTGGCACCGAGGCCGCGCAGGGAAACGCCTGCTGCACCTACTGGAGTGCTGCTGGACAGGGCGCCAGACGTGGCAGTGGAGAAAGTACCGCTGCCGCCGCCAGTCTGAGAGAGCTGTTGCAGGATTTCGATCGGTGAAGTTGCACCGGAGGCTTCGATATCCTCACGATTTATCTGCACCACCTGCACCGCACCTTCGGCATCCAGCCCTTTGATATGGGTACCGGTTACCACCACCTCTTCCACAGCGTCCGCCACTTCCGGCGCTTGCTGTGCAACGGCAAAGGCGCTACCGCTCAGCAGTGAGCAGCCCAGTGCCAGTCGGATGGCTTTGCTTAGGGGGGATCTAGTCAATTGGGTGTTGTTATCCATCTTATGTGCCCTCCAGGAATTATTCCTGTCTACGATTATTCTCTTGCGATGCTCTTTGATCGATCTTTCTTGCCAGACGGGCACACGAACAGAGTCGACGGCCTCAGTCGGGCAGAGGTTCGTTGAGGATGACGACCGGCGGCATTCCAGCGCGGCCCAACACTTGTATGAACAGCAACAGCAAAGCGTCACCAAGTTCAATACGCAGTGTGGATGGGGAGATAAGAACGGAAAAAACCGACTTATAGCTTCCTTGCGCCCGTGCGACGGACAGTGACCAGCAAGTACTGATCAATGACGTCACCGAGCCCCGGTCATACCGAGGTGGGGAAGCTACTCGTCAAACCACTCGCTGAGGTAGTAGTTGGAGGAGCAGCGCTCTATGGCAGCAATGTGATTCATTTTGCACTTAGCCCTGTACTTTCTTAGAACTTACCTTCCTAGATAAGTACGTTGCGCTGTTTTTCTGATGACAGGTCAGCTGTATACAACCTATTCCAGCCAAACCATGCCATATTTTTTATCACGGTGAAAAAATGCTGTAAACCATTTCTTTCACGGAATTTAGTTTGTGCGCAAATGGATGGGGCAGCCGAATAATCTGCAAAATTGAACCAATAGTCGCGATGATTATTTTGTGGCGAATACCGCAAACGAAAGCGCAAATAAAAAGGCCGGGAAAGAAATACTTCCCCGGCCTGCTCGATCAAGCAGTATTTTTCACCTAACGGCTACCAACCAAGGACTCACTGGTAAGGCTGGTTGATATAAAAGTTGGATGAACCTCCGTCAATACCGATCCGCTTCGGCGTGACATTCGTTGCACCGGTAGAGATATTGAACTGGTCAAACTCATCCAGACGGTAGCGCAGGACATTCTCGTAAATCACCGGCTGGCCACACTGCGCCTGGGTTCTTGAGGTCTGACCATCTTCCTGCAGGACGTACACACTGCCCGCCCCGTCAACCACACCGCTGCCGTCCGGCGTGAAGAAGATAGAAGTGGCCTCGTCGACACCGATACCCTGAATACCGTTCGGCAGTCCCGCCATAAAGGCCATCAAGCGACCCATACGGTCGCGCTCGGCGAAGTGAGTATCCACAATCAAGCCCTGCATGATGGGTGTACTGAGGAAGTTGGTGGAGATATTGATGTACTCGTGGCACAGGTCGGTGACCGCTTCGGAAGAGTAAGCACCCAGCACGCCGTCCGGATCATAGATATACTCTGACTGTACAGCCGCACCAGCGGAGGTGCCACCCAATACACCACCGCGCGCCATCACTTCATCCAGCGCCTGCTGCAACGCAGTACCTTGCCACTGGTTGAGATAATCCGACTGGTCACCACCGGCAATCCACACGAACTCGGCGGTGCGCACGGCCCAGGTCACGTACTCGTCATTGGCAAACTGTGTACGATCCACAATCAGCGTTTCCACAGAGTCTGCACCCAGCAGCCCCTGCAGATAGTCGTTGTAGCCGTCACTACCGCTGGTGCGCAGCACAACCACATCGCCACCACCAATCAGCGGCTCCACGCGACGGGTAAAGGCCGCATCCACATCGGTACCACCACCCATAACCAACAGGCCACCGGTTGCCTGATCGACACAGACGTCGGCTTCGCTTCCGGTTATGGCGCGGGTCAGGCCGCCGGGCTTGGTTGGGCGGGCGCCGAGGTCACAGTTACCGCCGCCACTGCTGCCTCCACTGCTGCCTCCACTGCTGCTACCGCCACCACTACTGCTACCGCCCCCACTGGACGAGGGGATACCGGCAACACTCAGGGTGTAGTCGCCACGACCGCTATAGCGGGTTACTTTCAGGGTATACAGACCATTGCCACCGACGCTGACACTGGCAGATTCCGGACGGTTACTGGTTTCCGCGCTGTACAGCCGCTGGGAGGTATCGTAAAGGTGCCAGTCGAAATCATCGCCACTGGAATGACTCAGGGAAATGTCCAGGTCAGCGGGAGCGTCGATATTGAAATAGTACCAATCCTGGTCCCGGCGATTGGCGATACCGCCGACTACAGACTGGCCGGAACAGATGGGACCATCTGCGTCGGACTCGGCGTCGTTCGATTCACTTTCCGCAGAAATACAAGCCAGTGCGCCGTGACTGAATGCGGATAACAGCAAGATTGATAACAGCTTGTTTCCCATGTGGGTCTCCTTGAGGTGTCATTATTGTTATTGCCACTCAAGAGTACTCAAACCCGAGGCCGCCGCGACGAGAGCGGTGGCCAACGGGAAAAAACAGACAAGTTTTGGGATAAAACAGAACACTTTGGTGCTCTATCGCGCATCGTCCGCGGGGAAATCGCCAGCCTATCGCTGCACCTATATTCAAATAGCGCAGTCGACCGCATCCAGCAGCATGTGCGTAATCAAGCCGATACCCAACCAACGCACCGGCTTCCACGGCAGGAACATCATGGCACCGTAGAAGGAGATCGGCAGCAGTTTATGCAGAGGGTGGAAGTTAATGCTGCAGCGATTGGGATCATACAACGGAGATGCCAGCAGGTGGTCAAGGTCGACCAGGTTGGCCGCGAGCATGATAAGCGCAGCCTTCTTCCAGTCATCTCGGAAAAAATACCAGGCGATGGCAAGAGGAACGAGAGCGTGTAAAACAATATGCAGATAACTGAACATCAGGTTGGCAATAACTCTTCAGCAGAAATGGAACCCAGGCCTTCTTCGATATCCTGGCGTATTGCGGTGCGCACGCGCTGCTCATCGTTGCTGGCAATGGCATCGATCAGGTCCTGATGTCGATCAGGCAGCTCCTGAACGCCGAAGCGCTGGAACACGAGGTGCTGCAACGGCGCCGTCTGTAGCCACAGACTTTCGATCAACGACAGTATGATATGTGGGCGCCCCAGACGATACAGGGTGAAATGAAAGTCGAGGTTCGCGGTTACGTACCCCTGAATATCTTTTCTCTCCAGTGCTTCCGTCACCCGGTCATCGAGCGCGCGCAGCTCTGCAAGCTCCGCCTCCCCGACAAATGGCAGGGCCTGCGCCGCAGCCTGACACTCCAGGGCAACCCGGGCCGCACAGATTTCATCCAGCTTTTCCCGGGTCAAGGTTGGCACCGTCACCCGACGGGTATCGGAAAGATCCAACGCGCGCTCCGAGGTCAACCGGCGCAAGGCCTCCCGGACCGGCATCGGGCTGCAATCCAGCTCCGCGGCCAGACCACGAATAGTGACCGCCTTACCCGGCAAAAACTGTCCGCGCAGAATCGCATCGCGCACCTGGTAGTACACCCGCTCTTGGGTTGTGCGGAACTCTTCCTGTGGTTCGGTAAACTCGGCGTCTCTCACGGGCGGCCTCGTGGCTGGATCGGAATACATTCAAGCCCGCATCGACGGATACAGGTGGCCGGAGCCCTGCTCCGCTCCACCCTGCACCTGTCAACTATGCAGACATTGCCTGCGCCAGCTTGTGCGGCGCCTGATCAGAGCCAACTTCAATGAGCGCGTCGGCAATGGCACCAGTTTGCCACATTTCGAAGAAATCCTCTGCCACCTGTTTGCCGGCTTCGGTTACCGCATTCCAGTATTTCAGCCGCTCCTCGGTGGTGAGCTTCACAAAATCATCCCGATCCGGGATTTTGCCAAACGGCAAGCGAGAAACCCACTGAGGCGATGGCGCCACCAGGACCACATTATCCATGGCACCGCCGCGCACCCAACGCCAGCGCAGACTCTTGTCGAACCAGCCCGGTACCATGTAGGGGAAAAAGTGCGGATACAGCACCAGACCCTGCGGGTGCTCGAAGCCCAGATCAAAGTGATAGTCTGTGATCCCACCGTCCCGATAGTTGCCGGCGGGTGCTCCTGCCGGCGATGGCACACCGGCCATCACCAGGGGGATGGAGCCAGAGGCCAGTACTGCATGGCACACATTGTCCGGGCTCAGCGACGTATTAACCGTGGACAGGTTACGGAAAGCCACTGTAGGTGTCTGCCCGGAATGGAACACCACCCTGTCCCAGAAAGCTTTGAGGGTACGGCGGCTGACGGCATTGGCCAGCGCAGAGGCCAATAGCGCGGGACCCAGTACCGCCTTTTTCTCACTGGCCAGAGGTCCGCGGCCACGCACAGTCACGAAATGGCTGTGCCACACGGGGTTTGCAGCCACCTCAGCGGCACCCTCCGCTCCCAGAACCTCCAGCAAAATGTTTTCGCCGGTTGCGGTAATTTCTGCAGGCGTCGGCCGAGCGCTGGCATAGGTTTGATGCACGTAGCCGTATTCAAGCTTTTCCAGTGCGGCCAGCGGGTTGGCGGTCGCATAGCACATATTGCGAAAGCTCCCAATCGACGAGCCCAAGGTCGCGATGGGTGTGCGACGGCCCTGAAAAAACTCGCCAATCAGCACCCGGTCCAGCTGGCTGATGGACAGCCATTTCGGCCCCCCAGACGCGCCGACCAGGGTAGACACCATTTCCGGGCGCAGCCCCTCCTGGCGGATTCTACGCGCTGCACTACCCCCGGCCAGCACCACACAATTCCCGTACTGCTTTGCTTTCGCCATCGATCCGCTCACAAACCACTCACTCTGTTCAATTACCACTCACCGGTATTTTCCATCGACGCCCAAGGCTCTTGCGGTGCTAGGGACTCACCCTTCTGCAGCAGTTCGATAGAAATATTGTCTGGTGAGCGCACAAATGCCATATGGCCATCCCGGGGCGGACGATTGATAGTCACCCCCATGTCCATCAGGCGCTGACACGTTTCGTAAATATTGTCGACCCGGTAAGCCAGGTGGCCAAAGTTGCGACCGCCACTGTAGGTCTCCGGGTCCCAGTTATAGGTGAGCTCCAGGCACGGGCGCTTGTCGCTATTTGCCGAATCGGCATCCCCGGGTGCGGCAAGAAATACCAGGGTAAAGCGGCCTTTCTCGTAATCGTTGCGGCTGACCTCGTACAGTCCCAGCTTGTCGCAATAAAACTCCAGGGATTTTTCCAGGTCGGTGACACGCACCATCGTGTGTAAATATTCCACTGCAACGCCTCCTTAAGGGGATTACAATCCCGATACACCAATCAGGTGACTACTTTAGTCACCTCAAACAAAGTTACCAGCGCGAAATGTACCAAAAATACTATCGACAATTCTTACAGGCTGCTCAAAAAGCGGCCTCCCCGAACTGTGACCTGCCGGTTTTGCACATGGCCTGCCACTCCCACCACTACTGGCCAGATGTAACGCTCGATGCCGTCACCGCCTACTGGCACGATGCCGCGCAAATGGCCGACAGCAAGTGGGACAAGATCTTCGGAGAAAAAATACCCGCTTTCCAGCGCGGTATAGCGAGCACCCTGCAACTGCCGGATCCGGCCCAGATTGCCCTGGCACCGAACACCCACGAGCTTATCTATCGCCTGCTCAGCGCCTTCGACCTGAGCCAGCCCCTGCGCATTCTCACAACCGACGGGGAATTCTACAGCTTTGCCCGCCAGTTACTGCGTTTGGAGGAGCTGCCTACCGTCGACGTGGTGCGGGTGCCCACGGAACCCTTCGCCACCCTGCCCCAGCGGTTCGAGCAGGAACTGCAAAGTGGCGAGTATCAGCTGGCCTACGCCAGTCAGGTGTTCTTCGACTCCGGGGTGGCTTTCCCGGGCCTGCTGGATCTGGCCGCGCGTAAACCGGATACCACCGAAATGGTGATCGATGGCTACCACGGATTTTTCGCCCGCCCCACCGATCTCAGTGCGATTGCCGACAAGGTGTTTTATACCGCAGGCGCCTACAAATACCTGGGTGCCGGTGAGGGTATGTGCTTTATGTCCATTCCCCGAGGCTGCCAGCTGCGCCCATTGAACACCGGTTGGTTTGCGGAAATGGCGGAGCTGGAAAACCGCACTGCGGGCGTGGGCTTCGGCAACGACTGGCTGCGGTTTGCCGGTGCCACCATGGATTACTCCCCGCTGTACAAGGCCCTCGCGGTATTCGAGCTGTATGCACAGGAAGGCATCACCGTAGGATCGATTCACGACTATGTACTGCAAAACCAGCGGCGCTTCCTCAGCGCCATGGATGCGGCACAACACCCGCTGCTCAACCGCGACACACTGATCGCCCATGACCTGGAAAACGGACACGGGCACTTCTTTACCTTTCGCTGCGGTAGTGCCGAAAACGCGGAAAATCTGCAGGCAGAGCTGCGCAAGAAAAATGTGCTGTGCGATCGTCGGCAGCAATTGCTGCGGCTCGGGTTTGCGCTCTATCACCCGGCGGACGAAACATTTGAGCGGTTGTTTCAATAGCCACAAGCGCTGCACGCAACCGCATTCATCAGGTATTCATCTTTCTGGCATCACAATGGACCTCGTCACCTGACAGTGACGATGAAGTACAACTGGCAATAGTAAGGATTCGCCATGCACAGCGCTTTGAAACTGTTTTCCGCCGGCCTGCTGGCCGGGTTCGTCGCATTCACCACCGGCTGCGGTAGTGATGACACCGGCCACCCTTCGGGTACGCTGATTTCCATCTCCGTCCAGGGCGAAGCAAGCCAGGCACCGGACACCGCACACTTGTCCACCGGTATTGTTACCGAAGCCGCTAACAGCAATGACGCCATGCGGGCTAACGCGGAGCAGATGGACAAGCTGATGCAAGCCATAAAAAAAGCCGGCATACCGGACAAGGATGTGCAGACCAGCGGTATCAGTCTGAATCCCCGCTACGACTACCAGCCGAATCGCGAACGCGAAATCGTCGGTTATCAGGCTCGCAATACCGTCAGTATTACCCTGCGTAAACTGGACGAATTGAGCAACGTGATCGATACACTGGCGGCCGAGGGCGCGAACCAGCTGCATGGCCCAAGCTTTTCCATAGCCGAACCGGAGCCCCTGCTGGCTGAGGCCCGCAACAAGGCATTGCAGCAAGCGCAGGCACGGGCGGCTTCTTATGCGGAATCCCTAGGAACCAAGGTGCGCAGAATCGTGAGCATCTCTGAAGGTGGCCAGGGCGGTATGCCCCGCCCCATGGCTCGTATGGAAATGGCCGCCGCCCAGGACGGGCCGAGCACGCCCATCGCGCGCGGTGAGAGCAGCGTTTCGGTAAACCTGGAACTGCTATTCGAACTCGAGAAATAATTGTTCGACTCGGCTGTTCACCAAAAAAACCCGGCAATGCCGTAATGGTGTTCACTTAACTCAGCTACGGGCGAAGGTGCCGATGCCGGGTGCGGTCTTGCGAGACCTTCACCGCCATGGATGGCGGTGCAGAGCCCCACGGATGGGTTTACGGCGTGTCTCGCAAGACCGCACCCGGTAGCGGCACCGCCACCAAATGGTTTGGGTGCACCGTACTACGACATTGCCGGGATTATTTTATTTGTACTACCCGGGTGACTTACTCGGGCTGCTTGTAAACCACGCCACCCTTCATCACAAACCGTACCCGCTCAAGGGTCGAAATATCTTCCAGCGGATTGCCAATCACCGCCACCAGGTCTGCCTGTTTACCGGGCGCGATACTGCCAAGTTCATCCTGGGCATTGAGTAACTGTGCCGCATTCCAGGTTGCAGAGCGGATAGCATCGGCCGGGCTCATCCCGCCTTGCACCATCAGCGCAAACTCTTTGGCGTTCTCTCCGTGTCGGCTCACCCCAGTGTCGGTGCCGAATGCGATTTTCACGCCTTTTTTGTGTGCGCGCTGAAAGGTGTCCTGAATCAGCGGACCAATTTTCGCCGCTTTAGTGCGGACCATTTCCGGGAAGAAGCCGTCGATCGCGGATTTTTGCGTAACCCAATCCCCCGCCAACAGGGTGGGCACATACCAGGTTCCGTGGTCCACCATCAGCGCCATGGTTTTATCATCCATGTAGGTACCGTGCTCAATGGAGTCCACACCGGCGCGGATGGCCCGCTCCATGCCCTCTTTACCGTGCGCATGCACTGCGACGGTAAAACCGTAATCCTTTGCGGTTTGCACAATCGCTTCCACTTCATCCTGCATAAACTGAGGATTCTGGCCGCTCTTAGCCACGCTCAAGACACCGCCGGTCGCAGTAATCTTGATCAGGTCGGCGCCATCTTTGTAGCGCTGCCGTACCGCTTCCCGGGCACTGGCACTACCGTTGATCACCCCTTCGGCGGGACCCGGGCTGCCCATCAAGTCGTGGCGATGGCCATTGGTCGGATCCGCATGACCGCCGGTAGTGGCGATTGATTTACCCGCTGTATAGACACGCGGCCCCACAATATCGCCACGGTTGATGGCGTTGCGCAGGCTCACCGTTACATTGTCGCTGTCGCCAAGGTCCCGCACCGTGGTAAAGCCGGCCATCAGCGTGCGCTTGGCCGTATCGACCGCCCGCAACGTGTAATCGGCGGGATTCCAGGTAAATGCCTCGGTGTAGGTGCGCGGGCCGAATTCATAGGCGAGGTGCGTATGCATGTCCATCAGCCCGGGCAGCACGCTGAAGGCTGTCAGATCAATAACCCGCTCGCCGGCACGCTGGGTATAACCCCGCTCTACAGACTCCACTTTACCGTCCACAACATGCACCGTACGTTTTTCCAGCAAACGGCCTGTCTCGCTGTCGAACAGCCATCCCGCGTGCACCGCTATATTTTCTGCGGCAACCAGATTCGCCGTTGTGAGCAGGGCCAGGCCAAGCAGAGTGCGGAGAGCGCGCCCGACAATCAATGAAATTCTTTGGGTGATGGTCATGTGGTGTCCAGGTTTCCGGGCGGCAGTGATGCCGCCTCTTTATAATATTGCGATCAATACGGTTGTTGCCGGCATGCAGGATCGCCGGCGCGCACCAATTTACCGTATTCCGGGTACATAAAAAAAGCCCGGCTCCGGTATGCACCCTCCCTGTGCATGACCGGAGCCGGACTCGCGGCTTGTCGACCTGTCATTGATCGGCAGAAAGTACCTCGACCGGACCGATATCCAGCGCCTCTATGTCTTTCTGGATTTTGCTCAGGTCGCCCACCACCACCCAGGTAAACTGTTGCGGCGCGAGGAATTCTTTTGCGGCCTGCATCACCTCCTCCTGCGTCAACGCGCTGACCCGCTGCGGATACTCGGCGATGTACTCCGGCGGCAGCCCCTTCTGTAGCTGCCAGACGATACTGGACAGCAGCTGTACCTTGGTCTGGAAACGCGCGCTCTGCTTGAGCACCTCGTCGTCCTGGTAGTCCTTGAGCTCGCTCTCCTTGATGGGGCGCTTACCCAGGTACTCATTGAACTCCTTGAGAATCTCACCCATGGCCGGGGCAGTCTTGTCCGTTTGTACCGGTGCAAACACGATATAAGGCCGCTGCCCTTCCGAGCCCATGGAAACCGCGCGCGCGCCGTAGGACCAGTGTTTGTCCTCGCGCAGGTTCATATTGATACGCGAGGTAAACTTGCCGGCGATTGCGGAAGCCATCGCATCATAGGCCTCTGCACCTTCCGGCTTCCACGGTGGCATCACCAGCCCGGCCATAATGTAACTCTGCTGTGCGCCAGGTCGGTCGAGCAGGTAGATACGCGCGTTTTGCGGGCGCTCCACCGCGGGAATCTCCACGGTTGGCAGTGGGTCGCTGGGCGCCCGCCAGTCACCCAGGGTGTCATTGAGCAGCTTCTCGATTTCGTCCCGGGTGACATCGCCGACCACCGTCAACTGTGCATTGTCAGGACGCAGCCATGTGGCTTGAAACTTCACCAGATCGTCGCGAGCGATGGACTCAATGGCCTCCGGGGTGCCGGAACCCGTCAGCGGTGCGCCGTAAGGGTGATCTTTACCGAACAGCAGCGGCGGCAACTTGCGCATGGCCAGCCCCTGGGGTTGCGCTTCCTCCTGGCGAATGGCATCCAGCCAGTTGGACTTCACCCGCGCCAGGTCATCTTCTTCAAAGCGCGGACTGGAAATCACCTCACGCAACAGTTCCAGTGAAGGCTCGAGCTGCGTTTTCAGGGCACTGAAGCTCAGCGCGTTGTAATCCAACCCGCTTCCCGCGCCAATACTCGCACCCAGTTCTTCCTGGCGCGCGCTGAACGCGAGACTGTCGTAATCGCCGGCACCTTCACTCAGCATACGCGCGACCACCGACGCAAGGCCGGGGGTGTCGCCATCCACCGATGCACCGCCGCGATACTGCAGGCTCATGAAAACGGCGGGCGTGTCGTGACGCTCGGCAAGCACAACCTTCAGGCCATTATCCAGCGTGAAGGACTGCTGTTCGGGTAAATCCAGTTCCACGGTCTTGTCGACGGCGGGCAATTGACTGCGATCGACACTCTCGCCGGTTACCGCGTACTCCCCTTTGGGACGGATCACCATGGTGAAGTGCTCGGGCTTCAGCCACTTTTGCGCAACGTCCTGCACATCGTCCGCAGACACCTTCGCATAGTCATCAAGCCCGTTGACCATTGCGCCCGGGTCATCGTAATAAAACTCCGAGCGCGCAAGGATGTCCGACTTGCCGCCAAAGCCACCAATTTTTTCCAGCCCCTTGACCAGGCTGGCGAACTCGCTTTGTTTGATACGGCGCAACTCTTCCGCATTCACTCCGGAACGCGCAAATTCCCGCAGCTCGTCGTCCAGTAATTTCTCGACTTTCTCTACCGACTGCCCGGGTTTGACATCCACCATGATAATGATCTGCCCAGCGAGCTGCCGGCCGTAGTAAAACGCACTGACACTGGTGGCCACCTGCTCGTCGCGCACCAGGCGCCGGTACAGTAACGAGTTTTTTCGGTTGGCCAGCAGTGACGTCATCAGGTCCAGCGCATTTTCTTCACGGCTGGCGGTCGCTGGAACATTCCACACTTTATAAATCCGCGCCTGTGGCACCTGGTCCGTGGTCACCAGGCGCTTGTTGACCTGCGACGGTAACTCCCAGCCCTTCAACTCGGTGGGCACCGAGGTGCTGGGAATATGGCCGAAATATTCCCGCGCCTTTTTCATGGCCTCTTCGACGGAGATGTCGCCGACGATCACCAGTATCGCATTGGCAGGCTGGTAGTAATCGGAAAACCACTGCTTGACGTCTTCCAGGCTGGCCTGGTCCAGATCCTCCATGGAACCGATGGTGGTCCATGAATAGGGATGATCGGAAGGGAAGGTATGGGTGGCAATCAGGTCAAACGCCTGGCCGTAGGGAGCATTTTCGCTCTGGCGCTTCTCGTTTTTTACCACGCCGCGCTGCTCGTCGAGTTTTTCCTGACTGATGGCGCCCTTGAAGTGCCCCATACGGTCGGACTCCATCCACAGCGCCATATCCAATGCGCCGACGGGAACGGTCTCGAAGTAGTTGGTGCGGTCGTTGTTTGTGGTGCCGTTCATATCGGTGGCACCAGAACGCTGGAAGGGTTCGAAATACTCGCCGGGGAAGTTCTCCGAGCCATTGAACATCAGGTGTTCAAACAGGTGCGCAAAACCGGTCTTGCCGCGGGTCTCATCTTTGGAACCCACCTTGTACCAGATATTGATGGCGACCACCGGCGCTTTGCGGTCCTCATGCACGATGACAGTCAGGCCATTCTTCAGGGTTTCCCGGTGAAACGGCAGCTCAATTTTTGGCGGCTTCACATACGCCGCATTGCGACTGGCAGCCGCCTTACTGCTGGCAGCGGCTTCCCTGTCTGGCGTCAACGCCCGGTGCACATTGTCTTTGCGATCCTCTGGCGCCTGATGGCGGTCACAGCCAGCCGTCCCCAACAGCATCAGTAAAAAGATCAGGCCCGCCGGCCTCCAGGCGATTCGCATATCCATTGTCATTGGTCCTGTGCCATGTATCCCGATTTTGTGCCCGAACAGTGCAGCAAAGTGTAGGCAAAAAAAACGGGCGCCGTGGCGCCCGAAAGATACTTCACAGAGAGACGATGACGTCGTCAGAGGAAATGGAATAGCGTGTGTGTCACCTATTTTACAGGTACTTTTTTACCTAGCTTCTTACACACCTTGGCGCGCCATTCAGGCGGCCGCGGAATCAGTGTTGTTCAGGGCGTCTTTATGACCGAACCGCTCCTCGGCGATCTGGTCCGCGACATGCGCCGTGGTTTCACCGGTTTCGTCCGCGCGCTGGAACACTTCCTGCATCGTGGTACCGATGGTTTCAATGTGCGCTTTCACCTGCTCGGCGTTGTACTCGCCCTGCTCCTGGCCCAGCTGCTGGTAATACACATCGATGATGCCGCCAGCATTGATGACGTAGTCCGGCGCATACAGGATGCCCTTGTCTTTCAGCACCTGTGCATGGCGCTCTTCCGCCAGCTGGTTGTTGGCAGCACCGGCAATAGCGCCCACTTTCAGGCGATCGATGGTGTTGTCATTGAGGATGGCGCCCAGTGCACACGGGGCAAACAGGTCCACATCCAGGTCAAAGATTTCTTCGGAGCTGACCGCAGTAGCTCCCAGTTCGGCAACGGCACGATCCACGTTGTCCTGGAAGATATCGGTAACAAACAGCTCGGCACCGGCCTCTTGCAACAGTTTGCCGAGACGGAAGCCCACATTACCCACACCCTGGATGGACACTTTCAGGCCCTTGAGGTCAGTGCGACCCCAGCGGTGGGCCGCTGCGGCCTGCAGGCCAACGAACACACCGTAGGCAGTGGACGGGGACGGGTCACCGCCGTGCTCTTGGCCGGCAATCACACCCGACACAAACTGGCTGCGCTCGGCGATGATCTTCATGTCCGCAACGCTGGTTCCAGAGTCTTCCGCAGTGATGTAGCGGCCGCCCAGGGTGTTCAGGAAATCGCCCATTGCGCGCAGCAACTCCGGCGTCTTCTGTTTGCGCGGGTCGCCAATAATCACGGATTTGCCACCGCCCAGCTTGAGGCCGGCCATGGCAGATTTGTAGGTCATACCGCGGGAGAGGCGCAGTACGTCATTGAGGGCTTCGGCATCGTCGGCATAAGGCCACATACGACAGCCACCCAGTGCCGGCCCGAGATTGGTATTGTGCACGGCGATAATTGCCTTCAGGCCGCTTTTGGCGTCGTGATAAAAGGCAACTTCTTCGTGGTTATCGTAGGCAGGATGGGAAAAAATACTCATAACAATCCTCTCCGGAGGCCGGTTTTACGTCGGCGCCAGACTCGGCCAATTGTGTCAGCTCTGTCCGCAACCGTGCTTTATTGTAGGCCCCTAAGAATATAGCCACTGGGCACTTAGGAACATTGCATTCTTTGCATCCAAAGTCCGCTAAGCACAAATACCATCCCAATTTTTTAGATAATTTAGGATAAACAGGCCCACAATAACCAAATAGGCGCATTGGTCACTCACTGGGCGACATCGAGCGCCCTGTCGCCAGCGCTACCGCCAACGCCCGCTGCCGGGCGCCATTGATACCCGCGCTGGCCTGTCACCGCCTGTCTGGTAGAATCCGCGCCCTAAACCGACCCACCCCGAGTTACAGAGAACCTTTCATGCTCAATGCCGACGCCCTGAAACAGCTGTCCCAGTTGAAGACCGACATCCGTTCAACCAAGGAATTCGCCGAGGGGCGTGTGCGCGGGAGTAGCGGAAAGTTCGGCTTCGTCGTACTGGACGACGGTCGCGAGGCATTCCTGCCGCCGGCAGAAATGGATCGGGTGTTTCCGGGCGACCGCGTGCGCATCAGCCTGACCGAGGAAGACAAGGGCAAGCTTTCCGCAGAGCTCGACCAGCTGATCGAATCCGACCTCAAGTACCTGGTGGGTCAGTATGTGCAGCGCGGCCAGGGACATTTCATTCAGCCCAGCGAGCACGGCCTGTCGCGCTGGATCTTCCTGCCCCCGCGGGCCCGCGGCAAAGCACAACCGGGTGAGTTCATTGCCTGCAGCATCACCCGGCACCCATTCAAGGACGGCAAGTCCCAAGCGAAAGTGGAAAGCGTCATTGGCAAACCGGATATGGCGGGCATCGAGCACGCCTTTACCGTGGCCCAGCACCGGCTGCCCAACGCATTTGGCAAGGCGGCACTGGAGCAAGCCGACGCGATTCCCGCACAACTGGAATCACTGGTTGCCGAACGCAAAGACCTGTCGGCCCAGGGATTTGTCACCATTGATGCGGAATCTACCCGCGATATGGACGATGCGCTCGCCGTTACCCAGTCCGAAAACGGCTGGACACTGCACATCGCCGTGGCCGACCCCTCCAGCCTGATCGAGGCAGACTCCCCGCTAGATAAAGAAGCCCGCGCTCGTGCAAACAGCGTGTACCTCGCCGGTGAAACCCTGCCCATGCTGCCCGCCAACCTGTGCGAAAACAGCTTCTCCCTGGTTGCCGGCGAATTGCGCCCGGTACTGGTACTGCATATCGACGTGGATAAGGACGGGGCACTGCAAGGGTTTGACTACGAATTTGCCGCCATCCGTTCCCAGCACAAACTCAGCTACGTACAGGTGGCGCAGTTTATTGAAGGTGACGACAGCGCGGTACCGGCCGATCAGCACGAGCCCCTGCGTCAGCTGAACGCCCTGAGTAAGGCCCGCGCCACATACCGAGCCGGCCACTCCCTGGTGATGGAGGACCGCCCGGATTACGAGCTGATCCTCAATGAGCAGCGCAAAATCGAGCGGATCGAGAAACAACAACGCACCGCGGCCCAGCGTATGGTGGAAGAAGCCATGCTGGCTGCCAATATCTGTGCGGGTGAGAAACTTGCGGACATCGGCGCAGGCTGCTTTTCCGTGCACCTCGGCTTCCGCGACGAGCGCATGGCGGAAGTCCGCGCACTGCTCAAGGAAACACTGCCGGAATATGCCGAGCAGGATCTGCACCAGCTGGACATTTACCTGAAGCTGGTAAAAGAATTGGAGGCGCATGCGGATGCAGAAATGCACAATGCCCTCGCCGTTCTCAAGCGCATGCTGCGCCCTGGTGAACTGAGTAACAAGGCGGCACCGCACCTTGGCCTCGGGCTCGGTCACTATGCGACGGTCACCTCCCCCATCCGCAAATTCAACGACCTGCACAATCACCGGGTGTTGCGCGCAGCAAAGCAGGGTGACAAGACCCCCGCCCTTGGCGACGAGCAGGGTGAAGCCCTGCAACAAAGCGTCAGCACCGGGCGTCAGGCAGATCGCGCACTGCAGCAATGGCTCTACTGCCAGTTCCTCGAGGGTAAAGTCGGAGAAACATTTACCGGCACCATTACCCTGGTGAATGGCGCCGGCATCGGCGTCCGCCTGGACGACTTTGGTATCAACGGCTTTGCACGCTTCAACAGCAAAAAGAACCCGTTTGATTTCGATGGCAAGCGGCTGCGCATCACCCGCGGTGACGAGACCTTCCAGCTGGAACAGCAGGTGCAGGTAAAAGTCGCCGCCGTCGATACTGAAAAACGTCGCATCGCGTTTGATCTGGTTGGCGAAGCGGCCAGTGAAAAGCCGGGCTCGCAGAACCCGGCTGCGGAAGGGCCAGACAGCCCCAAGGCGTAACGGCGCGAAGCCTCTGCATGCTGCCGTCGCAGACTAGACTTGCAGCCGCGGCGCCAAAAGCGCCGCGGCCAAAACCGGCCCATCCGGATCTACCCATCCCCGGTCAAGATTAAGGAATACCCATGTCCACCATTGCCGAACTCAATCCCGTCCCCCTGTGGAAACACTTCGCCAAATTGTGCGAGATCCCGCGTCCGTCCAAGCACGAGGACAAAGTCGTCGCCTATATCGTGGATTTTGCCAATGCCCGTGGTCTGGATGTGAAGCTGGATCAGGTCGGCAACATCATCATCAAGAAGCCGGCAACCCCGGGCATGGAAGATCGCAAAACCCTGGCGATGCAGAGCCATGTCGATATGGTGCCGCAGAAGAACGCGGATACCGACCACGACTTCCTCACCGACTCCATCAAACCCTACGTGGATGGTGAATGGGTCACCGCGGAAGGCACGACTCTCGGCGCGGACAACGGCATTGGTGTCGCCGCCATTCTGGCCCTGCTGGAATCCACCGATATTCCGCATCCCGCCCTGGAAGCACTGCTGACGATCGACGAAGAAGCCGGGATGACCGGAGCGAAAAACCTGCAACCGGGCCACTTCGAAGCCGACCTGCTGCTCAACCTGGATACGGAAGACGAAGGGGAACTCTACGTGGGCTGCGCCGGCGGTGTCGACGTAAACGTCGCCCTGCCCTATACCGCAGAATCCTTCCCCGCCGGACACCAGGCATTCAAACTGAGCGTGCGCGGCCTGCGCGGCGGCCACTCCGGGCTGGATATCGATAAGGGCCGCGGCAACGCCAACAAAATTGCCAACCGCATCATCGACACCGCACACGGCGAACTGAACGCCCTGCGTATCGCAAGCCTCGACGGCGGCAGCCTGCGCAACGCCATTCCGCGCGAGTCCTTCACCGTGATCACCGTACCCGCAGACGACGCCCCGCGCCTGCAGGAGATCGTCCAGCAGCAAACCGCAATCATCAAGGCCGAGTTCGATAATGAAGCCAAACTGGATATCACTCTGGAGGAGTGCGAAGCACCCGCCAGCGTTATGGACAGTGCCAGCCAACGCAAACTGATCCTGGCGCTGCGCGCCTGCCCCAGCGGTGTCGAGCGGATGAGCACCGCGCTGGCAGGCATTGCGGACACCTCGAACAACCTCGCGCGGGTCGTGACCGAAACCGAAGACGGCGCGAGCCGTGTGCGGGTTCAGTGCCTGGTGCGCAGCCTGTCCGACAGCGCCCGCGACCAACACGGTCTCAACGTCGCCGCGGCCTTTGAACTCGCCGGCGCAGAGACCTCCCTGGACAACGCCTACCCGGGCTGGACACCCAATATGCAATCTCCGTTACTGGCGCTGATGAAGGACGTGTACCAGAAAATGGAAGGCGAAGAGCCGGAAGTCAAAGTCATCCACGCCGGTCTCGAGTGCGGCCTGCTGGCCAAGCCCTACCCCAACTGGGACATGGTCTCCTTCGGCCCCACCATCCGCCGCGCCCACTCACCGGAGGAGCGTGTGCATATTCAGAGCGTGGGCAACTTCTGGAATTATTTTCTGAAAGTGGTGGAAGCCATTCCCCAACGCTGACGGTGAAATACAGTTTCTGAACCGAGCCCGGCCAATCGCGCCGGGCTTTTTTGTATTCAGGAAAAAATAAAGACAAAATGGGAAAAAACGGACACGGATGTGTAATGACTCCAGCCATCAAGACCGCAGAAAAAGCAAAAATTCCATTTCAGGTCCATACATACACCCACGATCCTGCGGCAGCATCCTACGGACTTGAGGCGGCGGAGAAGCTTGGGGTATCGCCGCAAAGTGTTTTCAAGACCCTGGTCGTCGCGCTGGACGGTGCATCGCTCGCCGTGGCCGTGCTACCGGTCGAGCACTCCCTCAGCATGAAGTTGATCGCCAAGGCCGCCGGTGCAAAGAAAGCGGAGATGGCCGACAAGCAGGTGGTGCAACGATCCACGGGATATGTGCTGGGTGGCGTGAGCCCACTGGGGCAGAAAAAACCGCTGCCCACCTTCCTGCACGATTCCGCCAAAGGACTGGAAACCCTATACGTCAGCGCCGGTCGGCGGGGCCTGGAAATTGAGCTCGCGCCGCAAGATCTGCTGGCACTCACCCGCGGCACCTTCGCTGCGCTCTGTCAGTAGCATGACAAAACATGCCGACAAGGAAACTTATGCCCGCCTACGACTATCTCGTGTTTGACCTGGATGGAACCCTGAGCGACCCGGCTGAGGGGTTCGTAAATTCCATGAATCATGCGTTGCTCGCCTTTGACTATCCGACCCGGCCGGCAAGCGAGCTGGTACCACACATCGGCCCGCCGCTGGAGATCACCCTGGCCAAGCTCACGGGCTCGGAAGACGGCCCCCATATCCAGGCCTTGGTCGACAAGTACCGGGAACGCTACGGGGCAAGCGGCTACGCGGAAAACACCCTGTATCCGGGCATTTCCGAGATGCTGGAACGCCTCAGCCAGAAAGATGGTATCCGGCTCGGGGTATGCACCTCCAAACGCGCGGACTTTGCAGAGCGCATACTCAAACAATTCGGGCTGTACCACTATTTCGAGTTTGTCAGTGGCGGCGATGTGGGAATTGCCAAGTGGCAGCAACTGCAGAGGCTGCTCGCAGACAACCGGATCTCAAAGCGCGCACTGATGATTGGCGATCGCCACTTCGACCTGTCCGCCGCCGCAAAAAATCAACTGCCAAGTGCCGGGGTACTGTGGGGCTATGGTTCCCGCACGGAACTCGACGAGCACGGCCCGGCGCACCTGTTCGCCCATCCCGAGGAAATCCTGAACATTATTTGACGGCCGCTATCGACTGACTGGGAACCACCAGTCCGGACTTTGGCTGGTTCCCAGGTCGCAGACATCGCATAATGCGCGGCCAACTTTCAAACTGACGACTGGCCTGCTGTATGTGGTTTAAAAACCTCCGCGTCTACCGCCTTACCCGCGAATTCACGCTTTCCGCTGAACAACTGAACGAATTGCTGGAGCCTGGTACCTTTACGCCATGCGGCAGCCAGGATTTGGCCCGCTACGGCTGGGTTCCGCCATTGGGGCGTCACGGCAGTGCACTGGTACACGCCGCCAACGGCTACCTGATGGTGTGCGCCAAGAAGCAGGAGAAGGTGATCCCCGCGGCAGTGGTCAATGAGAAGGTCGAGGAAATGGCCCTGGCCATCGCGGAAAAAGAAGCCCGCAGCGTGGGCCGCAAAGAGCGGCAAAATCTCAAAGACGAAGTCCTGCTAGAGATGCGCCCCAAGGCCTTCGCGCGCTCCCGGCTGCAGTTTGCCTATATCGACCCCAAAGACGGCTGGATCGTAGTCAATGCCTCCTCGGCCAAGGCCGCCGAAGAACTGCTGGAAAACCTGCGAGAAGCCATCAGCAGCCTCTCGGTGATACCGCTGACGGCAAAGAATATTCCCCAGCAGTCCATGACCCACTGGCTCACCGCCCCGGAAGCGCCGCCCAACTTCGAATTCGGCCACGAGTGCGAACTGCGCGACCCGCAGGAATCCGGCAGCGTGATCCGTTGTAAAAACCAGGACCTGTGCGCAGAGGAAATCCACAATCACCTGGTGGCGGGCATGCAGGTGCACAAGCTTGGGCTTACCTGGCGCGATGGCGTGGAGCTGATGGTGGACGACCAGCTCGCCATCAAGCGCCTGAAGTTCAGCGATGCGGTCACTGAAAAAGCGGACAATGCCGACGCGGACAATGCGGCGCAGCGCTTCGACATTGAATTCTCGGTAATGACCCTGGAAATCTCCGCCCTGCTGAAGGACCTGCTCAATGCCTTTGGCGGACTCAATACAGACACCGCCAGCGTCGATGAGATTGTCGCCCGCGCAAGTCGCGAGGATCGAGAACAACAACTCAGCAGAGAAGTGGAAGAAGTGGAGTAGAACCGGGAGGGTTATCACCACGCCCCGTAGTAAGACCCATAGCAAGCCTCGCAATGACCAACTGGTTCCAGCGATGTTTTTACGCCACCTCGAAACTAAGCTGGTGTCGGTAATCACTACTGACGTTTCGGGGTTGGCTTATGAAACACTGGAAGCCCTTTACCGCTTCTACCACCACCTCTGCTCTACTGGCCCTTTCCCTGGCCGGAGCTCTGGCAGTGCCATTCACTCTGACCGGGTGCGCCAGCCCGCCCACGGACAACGCTGCGGCAGCCGCATTGAGCCAGTACCGAACCTTTGGCTTCGCACCGGTTACCGCCAGTAACGGCCGCGCCGTGTCACTGGCGCAGAATGAAGTTTCCCAACAATTGATGTCCCGCGGCCTGATGCCAAGCAGTAATCCCGACCTGCTAGTGAACGTGCAGGTGCGCGCATATCCCACGAATCAAATGCTGACAAGTGTGCCACATGCCAGCGTCAGGCAATCCGCCACCGAGGGGCAATTGACAATTGACCTTGTCGATGCGCGTCAAAAGCATCTGGTGTGGCAAGGCCGCACGGTCGCACCGATTACCCGGCAGGTGCTAAACGAACCCCAGCGCTCCATGGACCGCGGGGTGAGTGAGGCATTTCGCAGCTTTCCGCTACGCGCACGCTAATCCGTAGCAGCCGCTGGGAAACCAGAAAGGCTGCGCAAAAAAATGGCCGCAGCTTTTGATAGTAAGTGCGGCCATTTTGTTTTCAGACTTTTTTTATCGGCCTGCCAGACTCACCCCAGAGTACGTGGTACTTTTCCTGCTCTGGCTTGTCCACCCGTGAAAAGGTGTGTGCGCCGAAAAAGTCTCGCTGCGCCTGCAGCAGGTTGGCCGGCAGGGATTCGCGACGGAAAGCGTCGTAGTAGCTCAAGGCGGAAGACAGGGCCGGCACAGGGATACCGCCGATGGTGGCATCGGCCACGGCCCGGCGCCAGTTGCCCTGGTGACGGGCGATTTGATCGATGAAAAAATCATCCAGCAGCAGATTGGAAAGCTTGGTGTCACGCTCGTAGGCATCGCTGATGGACTGCAGGAACACCGCGCGAATAATACAGCCGGCCCGCCAGATTCTGGCGATCTCGGCAAAATTCAGCTCCCACCCCTGCTCTCTGGCGGCCAGCTTCATCAAGTCAAATCCCTGCGCATACACGCAGATTTTTGCGCAGTAGAGCGCATCGTGCAGCTGTGCAATCACAGCTTCGCGCTCTTCTTGTGGCACCGGTGCCACATCCGGCCCCACCAGTTTTTTCGCCGCGCGGGTACGCAGCACCTTGCGAGTGGAAAGCGAACGCGCAAACACGGCTTCCGCAATACTCGGCGCGGGACAACCGGTCTGCAAGGCGCCGACCGCCGTCCACAAACCGGTGCCCTTTTGACCCGCGCGATCAAGAATCACATCCACCAGCGGCTTGCCGGTTTCAGAGTCCAGGGTATCCAGAACCTCGGCACTGATGTCGATGAGGTAACTGTTCAGCACCCCTTTATTCCACTCGCGGAAGACCCCGGCAATTTCCTGGGGCGACATCTCCAGGGCGCTGCGCATTACGTCGTACACTTCGCAGATCATCTGCATGTCGGCATACTCGATGCCGTTGTGCACCATCTTCACGAAATGCCCGGAACCGATGGGGCCGATATAGGCGGCACAGGGCTCCCCTTCCTTCACCGGGTTACCCGGTTCAAACCGCTCGATTGGCTGTCCCGAGGCGGGGTCCACCTTGGCGGCGATGGCATGCCACACGGGTTCGATGCGGGCCCAGGCGTAGCGGTCGCCACTGGGCATCAACGACGGTCCGAAGCGCGCACCCACTTCGCCACCAGACACCGCCGTGGTGAAGAAAATCAGCTTGCCCTCATAGCGCTTGCAGCGCTCCACGGAGTCGGTCCACAGGCTGTTGCCGGTGTCGATCACGATATCGTCCGCCTGTAGCCCGGCATCCAGCAGCTTGTTGCAGACATCGTCCACCGGCGCACCGGCAGGCACCGAGAGAATAACCAGGTGCGGCGCTTTCACCCGCGACAGTAATTCCGTATAGGAATTGCACACTTCCACCCGCGGTGGCTGGTCGCCACGCTCACTGGCGTCTTGCTCCAGCAGAGTCTCGAGCCGCCCGTGGTCCAGATCAAACGCGCATACGCGATATCCGTTGTCGACGAGGTTGAGGATCAGGTTCTTCCCCATGACGCCCGCGCCAATGAAGCCGATATCGCAAAGTGCATCTGACATGAATCTCTCCAGAAAATTGGTACTGCTTGAAGCGCGCGGAGTATAGCAACCCAGAGCCCATGCCGGGAGGTGGAATTGCGCGATCAGGTAGCCCTGTATTCCTCACATATTAGCCAGAGATTACAATGCGGGCTTTGTAGTCGACACCACCGGAATGCACTCATGAATACACCGCATACGCCCTCGCACGAGTTCTCCGCGCCCTGGGGCCGGCAGCTGACACTCCTCACAGGCCTGTGCGGCCTGATTCTGTTCGGTATCAGCGGGACCATGCTGGCGCAAGCACCCGAGTCTCCACCGCTGTTGTATCAGCTCGGGATCTGGCTGTGTCCCGTCATCTTCCTGCTGGGCGCCCTGTTTGCTGTGCGCGGCTATCGCCTTGAGGGAGACAGACTCCTCGTGCTTCGCCCCGGCTGGTCTACACGACTATCGCTGCAAGGCATCGAATCTGCGGTGTTCCAGCCGGAGGCCACCAATGGTTCAATCCGGATATTTGGCAACGGTGGGCTTTTTGGCTTTATCGGCCTGTTTCGCAACCAGACGCTGGGACGCTACCGGGCCTTTGCTACCGACTTTTCCCGCACCGTTGTGCTTCGACTGCCTGCTCGGACCATCGTGGTAACGCCCGATGACCCGGCCGGCTTTGTGACCCAGGTCAACGCCGCGTTCAACCTCGCGGGCTCGGTTCCAACTGCCGAGCGCTGAGCACTTTAAATTGCATGCATTTGGATGGGTTGAGTTCTGGAGTCGATCGAAAACTCACGGGTTCTTTGGCGCTGAACTACACTCTATTTCAAGTCTGTATTTTGGTGCGTCCAACGCATCGGCGAGAGGATCTGTGATGCAAGCTTTGCTGAAAACGCGACTGACAAAACTTCTGGTGCTGTTTACCCTGGTTTTGTTCGGTAATGGCGCCCTGGGCGAAGAGTCCCGCACGGAAACCCTGCACTTTGCCAAGGGAGCAACGGGCACGTCCGTAACCAGCAAAATTACCGGTTATGACAGTGTCAATTACAAGGTGACCGCTAAAGCGGGGCAGCACATGGTGGTGAAACTTTCCACCAGCCACACCGCGACGTATTTCAACGTGTACGGCCCTGGCAGCGGCCCCGGAGACGCGGCCATCTTTATCGGCTCCACCAGCGGCGGGCACTTCACCACCACCCTGCCCGAGAGCGGCACCTACACCATTCAGGTGTACATGATGCGCAGCGCAGCGCGGCGCAATGAATCGGCGGATTTCAAACTGCGCGTCGACATCGACAACGCCAAGCAATAGCCCTGAGTAGCCCGCCGGCTACATAGGTCGGCCAAAGCGGTTAGAATCAGGGGCTACACTTAGCCCCGGATCGACGCCCTATGCACAGCCCCTGCGCCAGACTGTTTCCCGCCACTGTCCGTTTCGGCCACGCTATTTTCTGCACGCTGTTGCTCGCGACGGCCATTCCCGTGCATGCCAGTGACTGCGTGATCCTCCTGCACGGGCTGGCCAAATCCGACCGTTCGATGAAAAAGCTTGAGAAGGCAATCGATGACGCCGGCTTTACGGCGGTCAACGTAGGTTACCCATCGACAGACTTCCCTATCGAAACACTCGCCGGCCCCGCCATTGCCCCGGCGCTGGACACCTGTACCCGGCAGGCCAGTGAGACCGCTGAACCCAACCACCGCGTGCACTTTGTCACCCACTCCATGGGCGGCATTCTGGTGCGCCATTATCTGAGCCGGGTCCGCGTGGAAAACCTGGGCCGTGTGGTGATGCTGGGCCCACCCAATCAAGGCAGCGAGGTGGTGGACAAACTGGGGAATTTCCCCGGGTTTCACTTCGTGTTTGGCGATGCCGGGTTACAGCTGGGCAGCGGTGAAATGAGTGTGCCCAATACGCTGGGTGCGGCACACTTTGACCTGGGCATCATTGCGGGCACCAGCAGTATCAACCCGATACTTTCCAGCATGCTGCCGGGGAAAGATGACGGAAAAGTCACTGTCGAGCGCACCCGCCTCGAGGGTATGGACGATCACCTGGAAATGCCGGTCACTCACGTGTTCATGATGAAGAACCCTGAAGTCATTGCGCAGGTGATTCACTACCTTCAGCACGGAAAATTCCAGCGGCAGACAGGGTCCGGCGCCGACGACTGATCTGCCCCGCGCCAAACTACACTGGTTCCCTGCTCTACTGTATCCAGGGTTTCCAGTGCTGAATATTCGATGGGTTTTACTACTGCCGCTGCTCGCCATCACGCTGTGTGAGAACAGCATCGCCCGGGAAGCGCCCCAAGCCCAGCGTGAAAAAATTGAATTGACTAGCGACCAGCCATCGGGAGGTCAACCTGCCGCGCCACTCAGCCAGAGTGCGCGCGTATCCGCGACCATCATCGGCCACCAGGCCATTGAATACCTAATCGACGCCCGCACCGGCCAATCCCTGGAGCTCGACCTGCTCAGCAGCAATACCCAGGCCGGTTTTCGCATTACTGCCCCCGCCGCCCCCCGGGCCCTGCACAAGGGGCACGGCCAGAGTGCGCACTTTTCCGCCACGCTTCCCCGGGACGGCACCTATCGGGTGCGGATCTATCTCTTGCACGGTGCCGCCGACAAAGGGGAAAGTGCAGATTTCGCCCTGCGTATCCGACTGCGTAATCCCGGTTAGTCCGGCAAGGTCACAGGGGTGATGATGCAAGCTCAGGAGTCCCAGGATAACGCGCTCGACAAACTCGGGGCCGTTTCAACAGACTACAGTGCAGCCATCGATCAGGTCGACAGCTGGGTCGATGGCGCCATCCGGCTCATCCCCCACTTCACCGTGGCGCTGGTGGTACTGCTGGTGGCGTTTATCCTCGGCAGTATTTTCCGCTTTCTGGTCCGCCGGCACCTGCGCCGTAGGGACAGGCCTAACCTGGGCGAAGTGCTCGGAAGCCTGGTCAAGTGGTGTGTAGTGCTGGTGGGCTTTCTGCTTGCTGCCACCATCGTGATGCCGAGTCTCAAACCCGGCGACCTGATTGCCGGGTTGGGTGTGAGCTCGGTGGCCATTGGCTTTGCATTCAAGGACATTCTGCAAAACTGGCTGGCCGGGCTGTTGATTCTGCTGCGCCAGCCCTTCGAAATCGGTGATCAGATCAAAGTCACCGATTTCGAGGGCACTGTGCACCGCATCGAAACCCGCGCGACCCTCATCGACACCTACGACGGCCAGCGGGTGGTCATACCCAACAGCGATATTTATACCAACGCCATCCTGGTCAAAACCACCCATGCCAGTCGCCGCAGCGACTACGAAATCGGTATCGGCTACAACGACAATATTGGCGAGGCCTGCGAGATCATTCGACGCGCGGTTGCCTCAGTCGAAGGTGTCGAGGCAGATCCGGCACCGGAAGCGCTGCCGTGGGATCTCGCCGCCAGCTGGGTGTCGATCCGTGCCCGCTGGTGGACCAGCAGCACGCAGGCGAATGTGACCCATGTGCGGGCACGGGTGATCCAGTCAGTAAAAGAAGCGCTGGATGAAGCCGGTATCGACATGCCCTTCGAGACCCAGGTACATCTGTTCCACGACCAGACGGAGGGGCACGACCGCGCTGGCCGCAAGCAGCGCAAGGAACGGCACACAGGCGCGCAAGAAGGAGCGCAGGGAGCAGCGCAAAAACGAGAAGGCAAAAACGACTGAGCCCACCAAAAGGTGGGCCCAGTCTGCTCAACTGCCGGTACTTTTCGCTCAGCCAATCTTGCGAATGCCCACCGCCTCACGCAGTTTCGCCAGGAAAGGCGCAGCATAGGCGCGCGCTTTTTCCGCGCCTTTTTCCAGCTCCAGTTCGATCTGTGCCGGGTTGGCCAGCAGTGCTTCATAACGCTCGCGCGCCTCACCAATCTGGCCATTGATCAGTTCAAACAGCTGCTTCTTGGCCTCACCCCAGGCAATGCCGTCCTCGAACGCCTTGCGCATTTCAGCGGTTTGCTCCGGTGTGGCAAACGCCTGCCAGATCTGGAATACGGTGGAGGTATCCGGGTCTTTCGGCTCACCCGGCTCCAGCAGGTTGGTCTTGATCTTGTTGATGTGCTTTTTCAGCTTCTTTTCTGGCAAAAACAGCGGGATGGTATTGCCGTAGCTCTTGCTCATCTTGCGGCCGTCCAGCCCCTGCAAAACGGCAACGTGCTCACCCACCACCGCCTCTGGCAGGACGAAGTGCTCACCGTAGTGGTGGTTGAAGCGCGCAGCGATGTCGCGCGCCATTTCAATATGCTGTATCTGGTCTTTACCCACCGGCACTTTATGGGCATTGAACATCAGGATGTCCGCCGCCATCAGGATCGGGTAGCTGTACAGCCCCATGTTGATGCCGAAATCCGAATCCTGCCCATCGTCGCGGTTAGCGTCTACGGCCGCCTTGTAGGCGTGCGCCCGGTTCATCAGCCCCTTCGCCGTCTGGCAGGTAAGCAGCCAGGTCAGCTCGGGAATCTCCACAATATCCGACTGGCGATAGAACACGGCGTTGTCGCTATCCAGGCCCAGTGCCAGCCAGGTTGCGGCAATTTCCTGGGTGGACTGGTGCACCTGTTCCGGATCCTGGCATTTGATCAGCGCGTGGTAGTCCGCAAGAAAATAGAAAGGCTGATTATTTTCTTCCTGACTGGCGGCAATCGCTGGGCGAATGGCGCCCACGTAATTGCCCAGGTGGGGAGTACCGGTGGTAGTGATGCCGGTAAGTACGCGCTGCTTGCTCATAAATCCTAGAATTTCCGTTGTTGCTCATCATCGATCGGCGAATCCGGACCGAATGATACCCGTTTACCGCAGGAGGTTGTACGCTCAGGGGAAATTCCCCGCCCCGCGGGCACAATCCTCCAACTGCTGGCGGTAGTCGCTGGCCATGGTTTGCCAGCTCATGTGGGTTATCTCTGGCACCGCCAACCCGGCCCCGGCCTGCACCTGCTGGGCACAGCGCATCATGGCGCTACACAGGTTCGCCGCACAGGACTCTACATCTTCCGAGTAGCGCCAACCCCCACGCCCAAACCACTCGGGATAAGCCAGGTGATCGGGCACCAGCGGCTGGCAGCCAGCGGCAACGGCCTCAAGCACAGATAGCCCCTGAAAGTCGTGCCGCGCCGTGGACAGTACCCCGTGGCTCTCAGCCAGTAACTGGCGATACTCGGCCACGCTCTCGCGATAGCCCCAGGCCCCCAACGCATCCAGCTTGCCGAGTAACTTCTGAATATGGGCGAACTCCGCCGGCTGCCGGCGGAACTGCTGCCCCACCATATGCAGCGTAAACGGGACCTGCTGACGGCCGAAGCGGCGCAGTGCCGCGAGCAGAATATCCGGGCCCTTGTCGTGCTCCCAGCGGTGATTCCACACGAACGTGAGGCGTTGGTTCTTCTCTCCCGCCACCTCAAACGCAGCCGTTTCCAGCGGCACCGGCAGAATGCGGGATTTATCCTCGAGTTCACGGCACACCCCGCCGGGCACCTGATCCGGCAGTTTATGTAAAAGCACCTCGGCACCCTCCAGCAGGGTGCGGCGGTTGTATTCGGAGTTGAATAACAGCAGATCACCACACAGCGCGGTGTAAATATTCAGCAGCTGGGGTTCCACCGACGGCACCGCATCCCCGGTCACCGGGTAGTCGAACTGGTTCTCGTGGAAGTACACCACGGTGGGTACACGACCCAGCTCCGGCACAAAGCCACGCAGCGAAGCGAGGTCGGTCATCGATGTGGTTACCACCAGATCCCACGGCTGGCGCAAGACTGTCAGTGCGTCTCCCCTGCCCCAGCTCAGGCTGTTACCGCGCACCCGCCAGCTGAAGTAACGGGGCGGCAGCGTGAGAACGGTCCACTGCCAATCGGGAATGGCGGCCACCAGACCGCGACGCCAGCGCTTGTGACTGTCGGCATCGTATGCAGAAAGCAGCAACACCTTCACTATGTGGTTACCTGACCAATGCGCTGTAACAGCGGACGTGCGCTCGTAAACGGGGGTTAGCTGAAATCCCGCAGGTTAGTGAGGCGCGCAAACAGGCTGGAAGTGTCCCAGCGGCCGCCGCCCAGGGCCTGTACCTCGCTGTAGAACTGGTCTACCAGCGCAGTGACTGGCAACAGGGCACCGTTGCGCTGGGCTTCGTCGAGCACTATGCCCAGGTCCTTGCGCATCCAGTCCACGGCAAAGCCATGCTCGTACTCACCCGCCAGCATGGTTTTATAGCGATTTTCCATCTGCCAGCTTTGCGCCGCCCCCTTGGAGATCACCTCCACCACCTGCTCCGGGTCCAGACCGGCCGCGCGGGCGAAATGCAAGCCCTCAGAGAGCCCCTGCACCAGCCCGGCGATGCAGATCTGGTTCACCATTTTGCACAACTGACCGCTGCCCACGGGTCCCAATAGGTTGACCGCCCGCGCATAACTGTCGAGCAGCGGACGCGCCCGCGCAAAATCCGGCTCGTCGCCACCCACCATGATGGTCAGGGCGCCGTTTTCTGCCCCCGCCTGGCCGCCGGATACCGGCGCGTCCAGAAATCCAATATTTTTTTCACCGGCGACCGCTGCCAGCTCGCGCGCCACATTGGCCGAAGCCGTGGTGTGATCAACAAACAAACTGCCGGCCGCCATGCCCTGAAAAGCGCCGCCCGCCCCCGTGGTAACCTGACGCAGGTCATCGTCATTGCCCACGCAGGCGAAAACAAATTCTGCACCCTCGGCGGCCGCTGCGGGCGTGGCGAAGGCTTTGCCCGCATACGTGGACAGCCATTCGCTGGCGCGACTGGCGGTACGATTGTAAACGTGGACCTGATAGCCGGCTTTGGACAGGTATCCCGCCATGGGGAAGCCCATTACACCGAGGCCGATAAAAGCAACTGTGGTTGTCATAGTAATACCTGTTCAGGGTGCGTCGTCACCCGCAGCGACACAGTCGCGCCTCCATCACGGAAAGCGGCGACCTTCGGCGGCTCAGCTGGCGAGCAATAGCCAGATCAATGCCCCACCCAGCAAAAAGCGGTAGATGGCAAAAGGCGCCATGCCAATGCGACTGATAAATTGAAGGAAAAAATGGATACACAGATAGGCACTGATTCCGGACAGCACCACGCCGAGGAAGATACTCCCCCAGGGTACTGAATGGGTATCCAGAAGCTCCAGCGTCAACAGTAATGCACTGAGGGCAATTACCGGAATCGACATCAAAAAAGAAAAGCGTGCGGCGGCCTCCCGCTTCATCCCCAGCATCAAGCCAGCGGTCATGGTGATCCCGGAACGGGAGGTGCCGGGAATCAGTGCAATGGCCTGGGCGGCACCGATCATCAGCGCCTTCTTCCAGTTCAACTTGCCCAGATCATCCCGCCGCGCACCATGTACATCCGCCCACCACAGCAGGGCGCCAAACAGAATGGTCGTGGTTGCGATCACCGCGGACGAGCGCATGTGGGTTTCAATAAAATCCTTGAACGCCAGGCCCACCAGCCCTGCGGGAATGGTAGCCAGCACAATCAACCAGGCGAGCCGCCCCTCATCACTAAACTGACCGCTTCTGAATCCGCCCAGCCCATCGCGGATCAAATGCCAGACGTCCTTGCGGAAATAGATCAGCACCGCCGTCAGGGAACCGAAATGCACGGCCACATCAAACGCCAGCCCCTGATCCGGCCAACCGAGCACCTGATTGGGAAGAATCAGGTGCGCGGAACTGGAAATCGGAAGAAACTCCGTAATTCCCTGAATCAGGGCAAGGATAATGATCTGAAAAGTTTCCATACGGACTACTGCTTGGCCGGGGAGCGACAACCCTGCTCACCACGGTGTTTGTTATTGAAGAGAGTTACCCTGAGGTCAGCGATCGCGAATACGTTCGCGTTTTTTCCAGGTCACCTCATTACGCAAATACGCTGGTTCCAGGTCCTGAGCAGCGACAAACGTACCGCTCGGCCAGAAACCTGCGGCCAACACCGCGATATCCTGGGCATGAATCACAGCCTCTTCCCACACCCCCAGCGGGGTCAAAGCGGCCAGCGAAGGGTACTGCCAGCCGGGGCCGGCGGCGTAGAAGTTGCATTGATGGTCATCTGCAGGGCCGTGCCCGGCCTCTTCCAGTGCGGCAACCACCTGTTCAGGGCTTGCCACGGCATCGGGCAACAGGGCCTCGGCGGGACAGTCAGCCGCGTAGAGTCCCCAGTAAACCTCCTGCATCCTCGCATCCAGCGCCGGCAGCACCGGTGCCCCTTGCCAGTCCGGGTTTGCACGAATCGCGCCAGTCGCCATGGCCGCGAGACTGGAAACCGGTATCACCGGTTTGTCCGCGGCAAAGGCCAGTCCCTGCACACAACTGATCGCAATGCGCAGACCCGTGAATGAACCCGGGCCCTGGCTGACAGCCAGTGCGTCGACATCGGCCAGGCGACACCCGCCATCGGCCAACACCGCCTCCACCATGGGTAGCAGGCGGCGGGTATGATCCCGCTCCGCCCTGACAAACTGCTCGGTGACTGCTCCGTCCTGGTACAGGGCCACGGAACAGGCGCCGGAGGTGGTATCAACAGCCAGAAGTTTCAATGCCATAGCTCGTGCTTAAAACAGGTGGAGAAGTGGGGGCAAGGCCCATTTCCGCGGGAAGCGTACAAATCAGGGGGCGAATTGTGGCATGCCCAGCGACAAACGCAACTGGGGCAACGCCAGCCCTGCGCGCAAATAAAAACCCCGGCCATTGGCCGGGGCTTCAATGCTCTGCCTGGGACACAAGCAGTGATCATTAAGATATCAGGCTTTTTTCGGTGGCCGCCCCCGACGAGCGCCGGCTTTTTTTGCCGCCTTGGGTGGCCGTCCGCGACGGGCGGACTTCTTCGGCGCAGACTTGGTGGCCTTGGTTGCCGCCTTCTTCGCAGCTGACTTCTTCGCAGCTGACTTCTTGGGGCGACCCGGCGCTTTCTTAACGGCAGTCTTCTTGGCTGCCGACTTCTTTACGGCTTTTTTCTTGGAGGCTGCCTTCGCCGCCTTTTTCGCTTCGGCCTTGGCCTTGGCTGCCGCCTTTTTCTCTAACGCTTTGGCTTTCGCCGCGGCCTTCTTCGCCGCCGCCTTCACTTTCGCGGTCGCTTTTTTTTCCGCGGCTTTTACTTTCTTGGCATCAGCCTTGGCGCGCGCTTTTTTCCAGCGGCTCTCAAACGACTTCAGTGCCTTGGCAAGCTCCTTGTCAGCCTTGGTCGACAGTTTGTCGGCGAGGGCAGAAACCGATTTCTTGGCAGACTCCTCCGCCTCACGCACTGAATCCATCGCACTGGCTTTGGCCAGCCCTAACTTGGCTTCCGCCACCTTCAATCGCTGCTCACGCAACTTCGCGTTGGCCGAAGCCAGCGACTGCTTGGCTGCCGCAGATCCGGTTTTCTGAACCCGTGCCCGTGCCTTGCCAACCCGGTCCAACTGGGCATCCAGTGCCTTCGCGGCAGAATCCACCGCCTTTTGTGCCTTGGCAACCACTGGCGATGTGCCAGTATTAACCGTGGCAGCCGGTTTGGCCTTGGCTACACGTTTTGCCTTGGCCTTTTTCTTTGCGACTCGTGCCATCCCTTGTCTCCTCGTTCTCTATAGAAGAAGTCACCTTGAACACCGAAGAGTGTTCCAACCAGCAACCCGGTTCTCGCTGCTGCCGGGAATTGCAACAGCCCTCGATTTTCCACCTGGCGACGATACGTGCGGGATTCCGTAACAATCATCCGCTAGACGCAACGGGTAAAACCTGAGAATCGAGAGCAGCCCAGCCATTCAAAATGACACGGCTGTATCAAACTTAATAAAAAAAAGGGGGTTTGCAAGAAAAAACAGGCAAAAAAAACCGAATTTCCAGAAAAAATTCGGTTTTTTTGTAGATGCAGGGCATTTTTAAAGAAAATACCTCAGGAAACTGGAAAAACGGCCGCAGAAATTACCCGGCTTCTAAATCAGAAATGCGCTCCCGCACAATGGCTTCAAGCATCGCTATATGATCTTCACGGGTATTAAGCGCGGGAATGTATCGGTATTCCCGACCACCCGCATCAATAAAATTAGCGCGATTCTCTACCGCGATTTCCTCCAGCGTCTCGAGGCAGTCAGCCGAAAACGCGGGACACAGCACATCGACACTGGCAACACCGTTACGCCCCCACTCAATCAGGGTTTTATCGGTGTATGGCTGAAGCCACTCCGCCTTGCCAAAACGCGACTGAAAAGTGATTTCCCACCGCTCCCGCGACAGACCAAGTGCTTCTGCCAATCGCTCGGCGGTACCACAGCAGTGGTGGTAATAGGGGTCTCCCTTGCGGGTGTTTGCCTTTGGGATACCGTGAAACGACATCATGAGTTTCTCTGCCTGGCCATGCTTGTGCCAGTGCTCACGTACCGAGTTCGCCAACGCCGCAATGTAACCTGGATGCTCCCAGTAATGGTGGACTACAGAAATATCCGGCACATCGCGCGACGTCCGAATGATGCGGGCCACCTGATCGTAAATCGCTCCGGTGGTCGTCGCCGAGTACTGGGGATAAAGCGGCACCAGGGTAAACCGCTTTGCTCCTTCCTGCCGCAGCCGCTCAACAGTATCCGCCAGATTGGGCGCACCGTAAGTCATTGCGTAAGTGACCATGACGTTACCACCGCCTGTCTCATCACCTGCGACGGAATCATGAGGCTGAAGCCGCGCCTGCAGCAGCTCTGCCTGCCTTCGGGTGTAGAACATGATCGGGGACCCGCTTACCGGCTCCCCGTCGAGGCCACTATCCCAGATTTCCGCATAAGCGGGCGCTATGCGCTTCGGCCTCAGGGGCAGGATGAACAGGTTGAGAATCAGCTGCCACACCGGCTTCGGGATCTCTACCACCCGGGTATCGGACAAGAATTCACGGAGAAACGCCCGCACGGCTCCGGGCGTGGGCTCTGCGGGGGTCCCCAGGTTCATCAAAATGATCGCGTGAGCCATGTTCGTTGGTACTCCTGTGCACTCGGGTATCAGGTTCGGGGATGGGCAATACGTGAAACCGCCCAACGGCCGGAGTATTTCAGAAACCGGCGCAAATGTATTCAGGGGGATTTCTATCGCCTTGATAGTGCATTCTGTCGACAGGACCTTGTGGGCGGCCACCAAAAAAGGCTCCCGAGGGAGCCTTTTGTAAAGGGAGGGAGCGAGCCAATCAGCTCAGAGCCTCCAGCACCTTCCCGCGGATATCTTCCATGGAGCCCACACCTTCGACTTTGCTGTATTTCGGCGCGGATTCTGGTTCACGCTGCTCCAGCTCGCGGTAAAAACCGACCAGGGGCTCCGTTTGCTCATGATAAATTGACAGGCGGTTGCGTACCGTCTCTTCCGTGTCATCGGCGCGCTGAACCAAAGGCTCACCAGTGACGTCGTCCACACCCTCATTTTTCGGGGCATTGTAGATCAGGTGATACACACGACCCGAGCCTTCGTGAACACGACGGCCAGACAGGCGCTTCACGATTTCCTCATCGTCCACGGCAATTTCCAGCACGTGGTCAATGGATACATCGGCGTCCAGCATGGCTTGCGCCTGGGGAATAGTGCGCGGAAAGCCATCGAACAGGAAACCGTTCGCACAGTCCGGCTGGGTGATACGCTCTTTGACCAGCGCGATAATCAGGTCGTCAGAAACCAGCTTGCCCGCTGCCATGATGTCTTTGGCCTGCAATCCCAGCGGGGTGCCAGCCTTTACCGCGGCGCGGAGCATATCGCCGGTGGAAATCTGAGGAATTCCAAACTTCTCGGTGATGAACTGGGCCTGGGTGCCCTTACCTGCGCCCGGAGCGCCCAGAAGTATGATTCGCATAAACAGATAATCTCCAGATCATGCCGAGGCGCAGCGCAGTCATTGCGGCGGGCCACCGTAAAAAGATCGCTACCTTACACTCTGCCCCAAAACAGAACAAGTGCACATGTGGTCTGGCCGAAATCGGTAATTTTTTTACACAATCCTGCGGATTTTCGACCAGTTACCGATTTTTCCCCTGTTTTGCCACGGCGTTCGCCGGCAGTTCGCCGCCCGGGTCATTGCCGGCTAGCCTTTGGACGCTTCCCACAGACGATCCAGCTCTTCCAGGGAAACGTCCGACGGCTGCTGATCCCGCGCCTTCAGCGCCGCTTCCACCGCACCGAAACGCTGCTCAAACTTGCGATTGCACTGTCGCAGGGCGACCTCAGGGTCTTCCTTCAGATGCCGCGCCAGATTCACACAGGAAAACAACAGATCCCCCAGTTCTTCTCGCGCATGCGCGCGGTCGCCGGAATCAATCGCCTCGCGTAGCTCGCGGAGTTCCTCCTCCACTTTCGCCAGTACACCGCCAATTTCTGGCCAGTCGAAACCCACCTGCGCTGCGCGCTTCTGTAGCTTCGCCGCACGTGTCAGCGCCGGTAGGCCCACGGCGACCCCATCCAGGGTTCCTTTCTCGCCTTTGCCTTGCCGCTCCTCGGCCTTGATAGCCTCCCAGTTGGCTTTAACCTGCTGCTCGTCAATGGCGCCGAGCGATGCCTCATCAGGCCCGTCGCTATAAAGTTGCCCGGAGGGGAATACGTGCGGGTGGCGCCGGACCAGCTTTCGCACCAGAGTGTCGACGATGCGAGAGAAATCGAAATGTCCCTGTTCCCTACCGAGCTGGGCATAGAAAATCACCTGAAACAGCAGGTCTCCGAGCTCCTCGTGCAGGTGCTCAAAATCCTCCTTCTCGATCGCTTCTGCGACCTCGTAGGCTTCTTCGATGGTCGAGGGAACAATGGTGGCAAAGGTCTGCTTCAGGTCCCAGGGGCAACCCCCATCGGGGTTGCGCAGTTGCGACATCAGGTATTGCAGGTCTTCGACGGTGTAGGTTTCTTTCATCATGACCACTCAGAGGCTGCTTCAGTGAAGAATACGCCGCTTGGCCGACGCCACATTGGGAAGCTGGTTGATCCGGTGCAACACATGACTCAGCTCCTCAAAGTTATGAATCTCTGCGGTAATGACCATATCCACCGTGTGCTTGTGCTTGTTGGAGTGTGTCTGCATCGCGGTAATATTGATACGCTGACTGTCCAGCATGGTGGTCACATCCCGCAGCAGGCCATGGCGGTCGTATGCCTCCACCATGATCTCCACTGCGTAGACTTCCGTGGGCTTCTCCGCCCACTCCACCTGCAGGATGCGCTCCGGTTCGTCCGACTGCATACGCAGCATATTGGCGCAATCTTTCCGGTGAATGGAAACGCCGCGCCCCTGGGTGATATAGCCCATGATTTCATCACCCGGCACCGGATTACAGCAGCGTGCAATCTGGGTAAGCAGGTTACCGACCCCATCAATGTACACGTCCGCATGACCGTCCCGCGCCACCGGTGCGGTCAACGAAGGCACCGGCTCACCCTGCTCGACTTTCACCATGCGCTGGGCAGCATTCAACACCTGGCCGACACCCACATCGCCCGCGCCCACGGCGGCATACAGGTCGTCGAGGGAGTGCATATTCAGCTTTTTGGCCAGCTTTTCAAAATCAAAATCGGCCAGCGCCAACTGTTTGAACTCCCCATCGAGGATGGTTCGACCTTCAGCAATATTCTGGTCCCGCGCCTGCTGCTTGAACCAGTGGATGACCTTGGCCCGGGCCCGGGAGGTGGTGATATAGCCCATGCTGCGGGAAATCCAGTCGCGACTGGGCGCCTCGCGCTTGCCGGTGAGGATTTCAACCTGATTCGCGGTCTGCAACTCATGGTTGAGCGGCACTATTCGTCCATCCACCTTGGCGCCGCGACAGCGATGACCGATCTCGGTGTGGATTCTGTAGGCGAAGTCCAGCGGCGTGGCGCCGCGGGGCAAATCCACTACATGCCCGTCCGGGGTAAACACGTAAATGCGGGTGTCGACATCGCTCGCCTGCAAATCTTCCTGCAGCGGATTCCCGCCCACTTCCTCATGCCAGTCGAGCACCTGACGCAGCCAGGAAATTTTCTGCTCATAGCCATCCTGACCATCCAGCTGCCCGGACTTTTTATCGGTCCCCTTGTAACGCCAGTGCGCGCAGACACCGTACTCGGCCTCCTCGTGCATGGCGAAGGTGCGGATCTGCACTTCCAGCACCTTGCGATCGGGGCCGATCACCGCCGTATGCAGTGATCGGTAACCGTTGTCTTTGGGAGAAGCAATGTAATCATCAAATTCATTGGGAATATTGCGCCACAGGTTGTGCACGATACCCAGCACCGCGTAACAGTCGCGCACCGTGGGCACCAGAATCCGGACGGCGCGAATATCATAGACCTGGGAGAAGCCGATATTTTTGCGGCGCATCTTTCGCCAGATACTGTAAATATGCTTGGCGCGGCCGAACACTTCCCCTTCAATTTCCGCCTTGGCCAGTTCGTTGCGCAACAGGCTCAGAACGTCGTCGATATAGTCCTGACGCGCCAGGCGCTTTTCATCCAGCAGCCGGGCAATCTGCATGTAATCGTCGGGTTCCAGATAGCGGAATGCCAGGTCCTCCAGCTCCCACTTGATATGCCCGATACCCAGCCGGTGCGCCAATGGTGCATAAACATCGGCGACTTCTCTCGCCACGCGCCGGCGCTTGGCTTCATCCGCCTTTTTCGACGCGCGAATCGCGCAGGTGCGCTCCGCCAGCTTGATAAGCGCCACGCGCACATCATCCACCAGCGCCACCAGCATACGGCGAATATTTTCCGAGTGCTCTTCGACCGCACCACTCTGTTTTTCCTCACCGGTATCCGCGGTGCGACTGCGGATAACCGCCATCTGCAACACGCCGCGAATCAGCTTGGCAATGGTCTCACCCATCTCATCGGAAACGGTTTTCAGTGATAGTCGTTTCTCGCGGACGGCACGGTACAGCATGGCGGCACACAGCGCCTCGCCATCAATTTGCAGGTCCGCAAGGATTTCCACCATCTCGAGGCCGGTCAGGAAACTACTGGTGCCTTCCACCCAGATATTTTCGGCATCGATGGCTTTCTGCTCTGCGTCTTCGCTCATCTCGACGGCTTTGCGCAGGGTCACCAGGGTGCCCCCATCGAGTTTTGCCATCGCCTGAATATGGCGCAGCCAGGCCTCCCGATCGAGGGTGCCGTCGGCCAGTCTTGGGTAATTTTTTCTGACTTGTACCAATGTATTAACTCGCGGTCAGAACAAAAGGAAAACGGTTGTTAGTAGTGCGTAACGCCACTCAGCCGGGCGCTTAAGCCCCAGCAAACAGACCCGACGACAAGTAACGGTCCCCGCGGTCACAAATAATGGCGACGATGGTGGCATTTTCCACAGTCTCGGATATCCGCAAGGCACCTGCGACCGCGCCGCCGGAGGAAACACCACAGAATATGCCCTCTTCCCGCGCCAAACGACGAGCCATGTCTTCGGCATCTCGTTGACTGATATCCATCACCCGGTCTACCTCCTCCGGCACAAAGATCTTGGGCAGATAGGCCTGGGGCCAACGACGAATGCCGGGAATAGCCGAGCCCTCGGTGGGCTGCAGGCCGATGATCTGGATATCCGGATTCTGCTGCTTGAGATATCGGCCACAGCCCATGATGGTGCCCGTAGTCCCCATGGAGGAAACAAAGTGCGTAATCTCGCCACCGGTCTGCCGCCAGATTTCCGGTCCGGTGGTCTCGATATGCGCAGTGGGATTGTCCAGGTTGGAAAACTGATCCAGTACCAGGCCCTGCCCCTCTTCCTGCATTTGCAGTGCCAAATCCCGCGCGCCCTCCATGCCCTGTTCGGCAGTGACCAGAATCAGCTCAGCGCCATACGCGGCCATGGACGCCTTGCGTTCATCGGTCGCGGTTTCCGGCATGATCAGTATCAGCCGATAGCCCTTGATAGCCGCGGCCATGGCCAGGGCGATACCGGTGTTGCCGCTGGTGGCCTCGATCAGGGTGTCGCCGGGGCGAATCTGACCGCGCTGTTCCGCGCGGCTGATCATCGACAGCGCCGGGCGATCCTTCACCGAGCCGGCGGGGTTGTTACCCTCCAGCTTGAGCAGAATGGTATTGGAGGTAGTGCCCTGCAGGCGCTGCAATCGCACCAGCGGCGTATTGCCGACACAATCGGCAATAGTGGGATATTCCATAGTCAACATCGGTTCTTTCTGGAAACGCGGGCGCACATTCTACCCCTGAAGCCCCCTTGGCTGCGAATTCAGCACGCCGAGGCACGGTAGAATTGCCGCAGAAACCCGGCCTTCCGGGGTGGTATCTGTGGCCAACAGGGGTAGAATCGGACAAAAATAACACAGCATTGATCTCTGCCATGGCCAAAGTCCCGCACCAAGACCCCAGTACTGCCCCGCAGACACCCGCGGCTGGCCGCCCCAGCGGGAGACGCCCCCGCCGCCGGCTGTCACTGCGCGCCATTCTGTTCCGCTACACCATGGCGCCCGCCCTGATCCTCTCGCTGTTGCTTTCCGTGCTGTTCACACTGCAGCAAATGAGCGACCGGCGTGACCTGTTACTCGGCCATGGTCGCGCCAGCGCCGAACAGCTGGTGGAACTGATTCACCTCAGCGAAGGCCACTCGTTTGAAGATCGTATCCAGTGGCTCGACAAGAGCCTGATGGCACTGATGCTTGAGCGGGACATGATTCGCTCTGTGCAGCTTTATCGTGCGGATCGCAACGATGCCGGCGAGGAAGAGTTCAAGCTGATTTCCAGTGTTGGCCCGCGCCCGCGCTCCGAGCTCACCGCCGAGCAGCTTCGCGGCAGACCGGCCCATGTGCACGAGGACCTGCAGAGCCTGAAAGTGCTGCACCCGCTGCGCGGCGAAAACACCAATTGCTGGCTCAGTATCGAGCTCCACCGTCCCTATTTCCTCGTGGGGACCTATCAGGTGGCGCTGGTGGGCCTTGTTGGCCTCATCATCTGCGCGCTGGTTGCGCTGGTATGGGCAGTCAGGCTGTCAGAGCGGGCCTCTCTCAGCCTGGAACGCTTCAAGCTTTCCCTGCGCGCCATCGGCCAGGGGCAGTTCAACGCGCGCACCGCCGACTCTCGCAACCAGGAACTTGCGCAGTTAGCGGAAGAAATCAACCTGATGGCGCATAACCTGTCGGAATATCACCGTGATTATGAAGACAGCCTGCACCAGTCCATGGAAGACTTGCGCCAATCACTGGACTCCATGGAAGAGCAGAACATCGAGCTCGAGATTGCGCGCAAGAAAGCGGTTGAAAACAGCCGGGTAAAATCCACCTTCCTGGCCAACACCAGTCATGAAATCCGCACGCCCCTCAACGGCATTATCGGTTTTACCAACCTTTTGCTGAAAACCGAGGTCGACCAGCTCCAGCAGGACTACCTGCAGACCATTCTGCGCTCCGCCGAGAGCCTGCTGACCACCATCAACGACGTGCTGGACTTCTCGCGTATCGAGTCCGGTAACCTGGTGCTGGACCACACCCCAATGAACCTGGGGCAAGTGCTGGAGGAAACCCTGCAGATCCTTGCGCCCTACGGCTATGAACACAACCTCGAGCTGGTGCCCTTCATCGACCCGCAGCTGCCGCCCTCACAGATTGGAGACCCGCTGCGGATCAAACAGATTTTCACCAACCTCGTGAGTACCGCGATTCGCTGTTCGGAAAACGGCAGCATCCCTGTGCGCGTCACGGTACAAAGCGGCAAGGAATCGGAGTTGACCGTGCGCATCGGCATTGTCGATAACGGTGCGCGTTGCGATGAACAGGGCCGTCGGGAGCTCAAGCAGCTGCTCGGTAAAAATCCACCTCAGCAGATGACCAATATCGCCATGGGCCTGGGAATCGCACGCAGTCTGGTGCAGTCCATGAACGGAGAACTGACCATTGAAGACAACGACCTGGGGGGCTGTATTTACTGGGTCCAGCTGCCGCTGACGGTCGACCGCAACCGCACCGCGGTTGCCCGCGAGCAGTTCCCCGGAAGCCGTTTGCTACTGGCCGACCCCAACCCCACGACGCGGCAGCAGGTGAGCCAACAGCTGAAACACTGGCAAGCAGAGCCCATCGAGCACAGCGCAGGTGAAAACCTGGTGCCCACCGTAGAGCAGATGTGGCGCCATGATGCCATGCCCGATGCACTGGTCATCGATACCGCCATTGCCGGCGAGGACTTCGAGGGGTTCATTGCGACCGTGCAACAACTGGTGGACACCTACCAGTGTCGGGTCATCGTGCAGGGCTCCCCGGTGGATTTACGCCGCTGTTATGACGCTCTGCGCACCCGGGTTCTGGCATTTCTCGGCAAGCCCGTAAGCCGCGATGGACTCATGCGCGCACTGAAGCGGGCCCTCCCCCACCAAGCTCAGTCCCGGCCACAAACCGGCAGCGTCGCAAGCCTTCCCTGGCCAGTAAGGCCACGGGTGCTTGCCGTCGATGACTATGAAGCGAACCGCCTGCTGATGAGTGAATTCCTGCGGTCCCAGAATATTGAAGTTGTTCTGGCCGCCAGCGGCGAAGAGGCCTTCGACCTCTGGCGGGAACAGCATTTCGATATGATCTTTATGGATATCCAGATGCCGGGGATGGATGGACTCGCCACAACCCAACGTATTCGCGAGGAGGAGTCTGGCCGGCGCACCCCCATCATTGCGCTCACTGCCCATGTAGGCACCGAAGAGAAATCACGTCTACTCAGTGCCGGCCTGGATGATTACCTGAGCAAACCGGTCAGCGAAGTCCAGCTCACCCACACGGTAAAGCGCTGGATGGAGGTCAATGTGCCGGTGGATACCGATACATCAAACACGGTTGCTGGCCCGCGCCTGGTGGATATCGGTGAAAGCCTTGATCTCGCCAACCAGGACCCGGGGCTTGCTCGTGACCTGCTGCGGATGCTGCTGAAAGGCCTGCATGACGACGAACAGGAGCTGGCGCGCGTTTACCGGGACGGTGATTTCAAGGCGCTGTTCGAGCATGTACACCGTCTCCACGGAGGCTGCTGCTACTGTGGTGTGCCAAGATTGCGGGCCGCCTCGGAACACCTGCAGGAACTACTGAGGCCGGTACTTGAGCACGGGGAAGACGGTATCGACGGCGCGACTCTTGAAAGTGCGTTTGAGGCAGTGCGCAGGGAAATCCGCAGCTTGCGGGACTGGGCGGCAGAACAGGATCTGGAAGCCCTGTTTGGCACTGACAGCGAGCTGACGGGCAACAGCAAGACGGTAGCCAACTGACAACTGCGCCCCAATGCGTGCCGTCAACCTTCGCTGTAGACCTGGCGAAATAGTTCGCGGCTTTTCAGCGGGCGATTTCCCAACAGGGGCTGCAGTAATTGCCGGGTCAGTCGCTTGGCCGCTGCCAGGGCATCCGCCGGCGGTGGTGGTCTCTCCCCCTCCCCGGCTGAATTCAGCAATTGTGCCAGTGCAAGAAGGTGTGCACCGGCGAAGTCGGCGCTGCGCAATGCCTGCCCCGCCGGCACCACCACAGGCACAAAGCCATCTTCGGCGGTCAGCCGATACACCGCGTCCGCTCGCACGGCTCCGTGGTCGCGCGGGCTGTATGCGAGATCCGGGCAGCTCCCCAATGACCGCAACAGATTCAGTTCAAACAGCCGCAGGGGCAATTCCAACTCCGCACTGTGTTCCCCGGAGGTGCCCGCCAGGGCCCCCAGTAACTGCTGATAGCCCGCAAAGATCGCGAGAAACCCCTCCCCCTCCGGCAACAAGCGCACCAGCAACTCATTGGCGTAGAGGCCGCCGTAGACGGCGCGGCCTGTCAGCCACGCGGGCTGACCGGCACTTTCCAGCGGACCGAGTGTTTTAAGGTCGTGGCGCCCGAGCAGGGTCACCAACAGGGGGGAAAACGGTTGCAGGGCGCGCTGGCGGCGCTGCTTGTCACGCCGGGCGCCCTTTGCAATACAGGAAATGCGCCCAAAATCGGGCGTCAGCAGCTCCAGAATCAGGCTGGAATCACGGAAAGGCCGGGAGTGCAGAATGTACGCCGGTTGCGGAGGCAGCTGCTGCACGGTGGTTGCTTGCCCGGTTAGCGCTTGTCGACGTAGCCAAGACTGCGCAGTGCGCGCTCGTCATCAGACCAGCCGGATTTCACTTTCACCCAGAGGTTGAGCATCACCTTGCTGTCGAACAGGCGCTCCATATCCACACGCGCCTGCTGACCGATCTGCTTGATCCGCTCGCCCTTGGTACCGATCAGAATGCGTTTTTGCCCGTTGCGCTCCACCAGAATCGCGGCACTGATATGCAGGACTTTTCCTTCCTGGGCAAATTCTTCGACCTCCACGGTCACCGCATAGGGAATCTCGGCACCGAGTTGACGCATGACTTTTTCGCGTACGATTTCAGCAGCAAGAAAGCGCGAACTGCGGTCGGTAATCTGGTCTTCTTCGTAAAAATGTATACCTTCCGGCAGGCGCTGCACAATCACGTCTTCCAGTGCCTTGAGGTTGGCTTCGCGCAGTGCCGATATAGGCACGATTTCCGCTTCGGGAAAGCGCTCGCCCAGTGCCTGCAGCTGTGGCAGCAACGCGTTCTTGTCCTCGAGCTGATCCACCTTGTTGATCGCAATAATCAGTGGGCACTTGAGCCCGCGCAGCTTCTGTGCAACCAGCTCGTCACCCTCGGTCCAGCGAGCGCGCTCCACCACGAATACCACCACGTCCACATCGCGGGTGGAGCTGATTGCCGCGCGGTTCATATAGCGGTTGATCGCCTTTTCTTCCCCCGCATGCAGCCCCGGGGTGTCCACAAAAATGATCTGGTTGGCACCCTCGGTCTTGATGCCCAGCATATTGTGGCGTGTGGTCTGTGGCTTGCGTGAGGTAATACAGATCTTCTGCCCCAGCACGTGATTCAACAGGGTGGACTTACCCACATTGGGGCGGCCGACAATGGCCACATAACCACAGCGGGTGGGCGAGGTATTGGAATCGCTCAAGAAAAATCTCCGGGCCTCTTCGGCCTGCGCACCGGCCGCTTACCGGCCGGTGTAAAAAATATGCTTTGGGTACTGATGCTGAGTATAGAGTCAGGATTGCCCGGTCAGTCGGGTGTAGGCTTCGCTGGCGGCGGCCTTCTCCGCTGCCCGTCGATTACCGGCGGTACCGCGCACCGGCTGGTTGAGTCCATCGACGCGGCATTCCACCACAAACTGCTGAGAGTGCTCCTCACCGACCACATCGACTACCTGGTAGTCGGGTAGCGGCTTCTGCCGCGCCTGCAGCCATTCCTGCAGTCGCGTCTTGGGGTCCTTGGCGGTTTCCAGCGAGAGGTTCTGTAAACGCGGGGCAAACCAGGCCAGTACCCGCTCGCGCGCGGCTTCCAGCCCCGCATCCAGGTAAATGGCACCAATAATGGCCTCTACCGCATCCGCCAGAATGGACGCGCGGCGGTGGCCACCGCTTTTCATTTCCCCTTCGCCGAGCCGCAGGCACTCCCCCAGCTCCAGTTCGCGTGCCAGTTTGGCAAGGGTCTCACCGCTTACCAGCTGCGCGCGAAGACGGCTCATCTGGCCTTCACGCCCTTCGGGAAACTGTTCGAACAGGGCCGCACTGATGGTAAACCCGAGAATGGAGTCGCCGAGGAATTCCAGCCGTTCGTTGTTGCGGCTGCCGTGGGAGCGATGGGTCAGGGCCAGGGTGAGCAAGTCCGCCCGGGCAAACTGATACCCGAGGCGGTTGCCAAGTCGTTGCAGGTGGAGGTCGTCGGTCACCGGTCAGTATTCGTCTCGCTTGCGAAACTGCTCAAGATCCACCAGAGGCTCACAGCAGAGCTCGGGCTTGGCAGTATTCAGTTGTTTGTCGAACTTCATCACCACATCCACGTTGTGGAGCAGCGGCTGACGCAGTTCGTAGTTGATGCTTACCAGGGTGCTGTCTGCACCGCGGATAATTTTTACCGATTGTGCTGGCTCACCACGCACATTGTTGATGGTAAAGAAGCGATCCAGCTCGCGCTTGATTTCGCTATTACTCATCTCACGGATGCCGCTTTGCTTGGACAGGGTTACCAGACCCTCTTCCACGAAGTGCGCGTCCACATAAGCTGGCCCCATTTTGGACACGATGGTCAGGCCAAACCCGAATACCGCAATGACAAACAGCCAGCCCCAGTAACTCATGCCCCGCTGTCCGGCGAACGGTGTATGTTGTTGTAAAGCCATTCTCTAGTACCGTTTTATCGTTATTAATGCCGGTCCATGGTTCCAGTCAATGATTGGGCAAAGAGTCCTACTCGATGCCGCCCACCCGCTCAAAGCTGGGCAGGCTCAATAGTTTGTCCCAATGCATCCAGATTGCAAAGGCCTTGCCGACAATGTCTTTCTCCGGTACGAAGCCCCACTTGCGGCTATCGAGACTGTTATCCCGGTTGTCCCCCATCATGAAGTAGTGCCCCTCGGGCACCACCACGGTGCGTACATTGCCGTATTGCGTCGGCACCACCTGTTTCGCCATCAGGTGGCGATGACCATCGATTTCCTCCCACAGGAACTCTTTCTGCGGGTTACCCGGGGGCAGCGCCTGGATCAGCTCTTGGGGTGCCGGCTTGCCATTAATAAACAGCTGGTTGTTGACCAGCCGGATCTCATCACCCGGCAAGCCGATCACGCGCTTGATGTAATAGGTTTCATTGGCGTGCGGCGGAAAGAACACCATCACGTCGCCACGCTTGGGTTCACCGATATCCACCACTTTGGTGCGGGATACTGGCAGGCGCAGCCCATAGGCGTATTTGTTGACGAGGATGAAATCCCCAACCTGCAGGGTGGGGTCCATAGAGGCCGACGGAATCTGGAAGGGCTCGACGATAAAAGAGCGCAACACAAAGACAATGGCCAGTACCGGAAAGAAAGACTTGGCGTATTCCACCACCACCGGTTCTTCAACCTGCTGCCCTTTATCCGCGCGGGCCTTGCGCCCCGGAGCAAGCAGCAACAGATCAAGCAGCCAGATAACCCCTGTCACCACCACCAGCAACAGCAAAATAAGGGGGAAATTGATATCCATTCAAACGTCTCTTTCTGACGGGTTCTTATCGATGGTTGTCCAAAACACCGGGGTTCATCCCCGGGCGCGAGGCCAGTTCGGCCTCAAATCAGTTGTCTACCTTCAGCACCGCCAGGAAGGCATCCTGGGGCACTTCTACCCGGCCAAGTTGCTTCATGCGGCGTTTACCGGCTTTCTGCTTTTCCAGCAGCTTTTTCTTACGGGTCACGTCACCACCGTAACACTTCGCGGTTACGTTTTTGCGCAGCGCCTTAACCGTGGTACGCGCGATCACCTGACCACCAATCGCCGCCTGGATCGCCACATCGAACATCTGCCGTGGAATCAGCTCTTTCATCTTCTCTGCCAGGGCACGGCCGCGCTGCTGCGCATTGTCGCGGTGCAGGATCACGGCCAGGGCGTCCACCCGCTCACCGTTGATCAGAATATCAAGGCGTACCAGTTTTGCCGGGTCAAAGCGCACAAAGTTGTAATCCAGCGATGCAAACCCGCGGCTGACCGATTTCAGGCGATCGAAGAAGTCCATCACCACTTCGCTCATGGGCAGCTCGTAGCGCAGTGACACCTGACCACCCACGTACTGCATGTCTTTCTGGATACCGCGTTTCTCGACACACAGGGTAATCACATTGCCCAGGTAATCCTGTGGAACCAGGATATTCGCTTCCACGATCGGCTCACGCATTTCCTCGATCATTCCCAGGTCGGGCATGCGCGAGGGGTTGTCCATGTTGACCAGTTCGCCGTTGGTCAGCTGCACTTCGTAGACCACCGTGGGGGCGGTGGTAATCAGATCCAGGTCGTACTCGCGCTCCAGGCGCTCCTGGATGATCTCCATGTGCAACATGCCAAGGAAGCCACAGCGGAAACCGAAGCCCAGGGCGTCGGATGTTTCCGGCTCGTAGAACAGGGAAGCATCGTTGAGCGAGAGCTTGTCCAGCGCATCGCGGAAGGCTTCGTAATCGTCAGAGCTCACCGGGAACAGACCGGCGTAGACCTGCGGCTTCACCTTCTGGAAGCCCGGCAGCATCTCCACCTCTTCCGCGCCCTTGGCATGGGTCAGGGTGTCACCCACGGGGGCACCGTGGATGTCCTTGATGCCGGCAACCACGAAGCCCACTTCGCCGGCTCGCAGTACGCCAGTCTCTTTGCGTTTGGGGGTAAATACGCCCACGCTGTCCACCACATGGGGACGGCCAAGGGACTTGGTCACAATCTTGTCTTTGGTACTGAGGGTGCCCTGCATGACCCGCACCAGCGACACCACGCCGAGATAGCTGTCGAACCAGGAATCGATAATCAGGGCCTGCAGCGGCGCCTCCACATCACCCACCGGGGGCGGCACCAGACGCACCAGATCTTCGAGTACGTCCTCCACGCCAATGCCCGATTTGGCACTGCAACGGGTCGCCTCGGTCGCATCGATACCAATGATGTCTTCGATTTCCTCGGCCACCTTTTCCGGTTCGGCTTGGGGAAGATCCATTTTGTTCAGTACCGGAATCACTTCCAGGCCCTGTTCAATGGCGGTGTAACAGTTGGCCACGGACTGGGCTTCGACGCCCTGTGCGGCGTCCACCACCAGCAAGGCGCCTTCACAGGCCGCCAGCGAGCGGGAAACTTCGTAGGAGAAGTCCACGTGTCCGGGGGTATCGATGAAGTTCAGCTGGTAGGTTTTACCGTCGCGAGCGGTGTAATCCAGGGTCACACTCTGGGCCTTGATGGTAATGCCCCGCTCCCGCTCGATGTCCATGCTGTCGAGGACCTGTGCGGCCATCTCACGCTCGGTCAGGCCGCCGCAGACCTGGATAAAACGGTCGGCGAGGGTGGATTTCCCGTGGTCGATGTGAGCGATGATGGAAAAGTTGCGGATATGGGAGAGATCAGTGGCCACTGCGAGGATAAAACCTTTTAAAAATCAGTGAGTTAATGGGCGGACCGGGCCGCGCTGTGGGCGCAAGTCTAACAGGTTGCACGAAAAGTGCATCCAATCTCCGCGGAGCCCCGACTGTTCAAGGGCTCCGGGCACCTGACCGGGCTCGGGCCGCGGCGTGGCAACCGCGGGAGCCCGTCCATTCACCGGTTTAATCCTCTTCGATCTGGATGGTGCGGAAGGTGGGCTGGCCACCGCGGAAGAAGCGGATTGGCAACAGCTCGCCCTTCGGCAATTTCTTGGCGATCTTCTGGTAATCCGCGAGGGATTCCACCTGATCGAATCCGAGCTGGGCAATGATGTCTCCGCTGCGCAGGCCGGCATTGGCACCGGCCTTGCCCGGCACCACTTGCTTCACGATAACGCCACTCTCCACGCCGAGACGCTGCTTCAGGCCATCGGGAATCTCATCCACTACCAGGCCGAGACGACCACCAACATCCGAGCTCTGCGGTGCGACAGACGCCTGCTGGCCGCCGTCGTCACCGGGCAGCGCACCCACGCGCACTTTGAGCTTTTCCTGGTTGCCTTCCCGCATCAGCAATACCGGCACTTCGGTGCCCGGGCGGGTCTGGCCCACTACATGGGGCAGGTCTCCGGACATATTGATTTTCTGGCCGTTAAAGCGGGTGATGATGTCCCCGACTTTGATCCCGGCTTTGTCGGCGGGAGAACCGGCCTCCAGCTGGCCCACTAGTGCGCCGGAGGGCTTGCCGAGGCCCATGGCGGTGGCCAGTTTGCGATCCACATCCTGGATACCCACACCCAGCCAGCCACGATCCACACGCCCCTTCTCCATCAATTGCGCCACAACGTCCTGCGCCAGGCTCGCGGGGATGGCAAAGGACAGGCCGATAGAGCCGCCACTGCGGGTATAGATCTGCGAATTGATGCCGACGACTTCACCGTCCAGGTTAAACAGCGGGCCACCGGAGTTACCCGGGTTGATGGCCACGTCGGTCTGAATGAAGGGCACATAGTTTTCACGGCTTTCATTGGGGATGCTGCGCCCCATGGCGCTGACGATGCCGGCGCTGGCCGAGTAATCCAAGCCAAAGGGTGAGCCAATGGCCACCACCCATTCGCCCACTTCCATGCGCTCCGAGTCGCCCCAGCGCACAGAGGGCAAATCATCCGCATCCACCTTCAGCAGCGCGAGGTCCGAGCGCGGGTCGGTACCCACCACCTTGGCCTCGTACTCGCGGCGATCTGTCAGCGTCACCAGCACCTCGTCTGCGCCGTCCACCACATGGTTATTGGTGACTACGTAGCCATCCTTGGAAATGATAAAGCCGGAACCCATGCTGGCTACGGGCCGCTGCTGCCGCTCACGGGGTTCCAGCAGGTGGCGGAAAATGTCCGGAATATCCTGCTGATAGCGCGGCGGCACCGAATTGCGCGATACACGGCTGCGCTCCACGGTGTTGATTTTCACCACCGCGGGAGAGTTCTGTTTGATGAGGTCGGTCAGTTCTGGCAGACCGCGCGCATGTGCCGCGGTGGAAACCAGCGAAAGAGAAACCAGATAGCAAAGTGCAAGCAAAAACTGCGAGTAGCGTGCAACCATATTTGTTACCCCTGAAAGGCCCTTTTACTAATATTCATTAAAGTGCGTTCCGCAAGCCGACCCCGATTGCCGCCCGGAGGCGGTGACCATCGCATTCTGTCGGCGACGGGTACCATTACCGGCCGCATCTCCGGGCAGCCCCGGATGACCAGTACCACACTGTTAGTTAGAGATTTCGCGGAAAAGTTCTCATAACCCAGTGTAAAACAGTGTTAAGGAATCCATGAGCCAGCACAGAGACCCTACTCCGGCACTGCGCCCGCGCACTGACCGGGGGCTGTTCCACGGCCAGCGCCTGCAGTACGGGCAATCGGTTCTCGGGGCGCCCCTATTTTACTTTCCGGCCGATGTCTGCGACGAGCATACGGGCATCGTGATGGCCGGCACCCACGGTGATGAAGTGGCTGCCGTGGTCACCCTGTCCTGCGCGCTGCGTACACTCCAGGCCGGGCAGCGCCGTCATCATGTGATCCTCGCGGTCAACCCGGACGGCTGCCAGTTAGGCACCCGTTGCAACGCACGCGGGGTGGACCTGAACCGCAATTTCGCCACCATCAACTGGAAAGGGGGCGGCACCGTCTACCGCTGGAACAGCGCCGCCGATGAGCGCGATGTATACCTGTCCAGTGGCGACCGCGCCGCCTCGGAGCCGGAAACCCAGGCACTGTGCCGGCTGGTCACCGAGCTGGAGCCGGCCTGGATGGTCTCCATCCACGAACCCCTGGCCTGCGTGGAAGACCCGTTGCAAAGCCCGCTGGGCCACTGGCTGGCCGAGCGCATGGAGCTGCCACTGGTGACCGATCTGGGTTACCAGACGCCAGGATCCTTCGGCACCTGGGCGGCGGAACATCAGTACCCCTGCATCACCCTGGAGTACCCGCCGATTTCTGCGGATGTGGCCAGCGAAGAGTACCTGGCCGTCACCACCGACTTACTGCGCTACATCCCCTGACCCGGGGCCGCGCCATTGGGCCTATCTCAGGTCCAGCCCAGGTCCAGCTCAGGTCCAGCTCAGGTCCAGTAGACCCCACCATCGGCAAACCGCAGCGGATCGACATCCTTGGCCAGCCAGGTCGGCCCATCGAGGTCCACAAAACGGGCCTGCTCACCCAGACGCCAGGCGGCGCGTATCGCGCGGGACGTACACAGCATACACCCCAGCATCACTGCGAAACCCTGGGCCCGCGCCGCTTCCGCAAGCGCCTCGGCCTCGCGAATCCCGCCGGCCTTGTCCAGCTTGATATTCACCATGTCGTAAAGGGGTTTGAGCCTGGGCAGGTCAGCACGGGTGTGGCAGCTTTCATCCGCGCAAATCGGCAGGGGATGTGGGAATTCACCCAGATACGTGTCTTCCCCGGCCGGTAGCGGCTGCTCCAGCATGTCGACCCCCTGCTCTGCCAGCGCGGCGCACAACTCGGGCAATCCCTGCTCGGTCCAGGACTCATTGGCATCGATCACCAGTTGGCTACTCGGGGCCGCTGTGCGCACCGCGGCCACGCGCTCCAGCACGCGCTGCCCGTCGAGCTTCAGCTTGAGCACCGTTACCCCCGACGCCACAGCGGCCCGCGCCGCCTGCGCCATTGCCTGCGGCTCATCAATGACCAAAGTTTGTACCGTGGGGAGCCAGCCGGGGTGACCAAGCACGCTGCCGGACTTCTTGCGCTGCCAGTCCTCCAGCGCACAATCGATGGCATTGCGCGCCGCGCCCGCCGGCAGGGTTTCCTGTAATTGCTCCCGGCTCAGGCCTTCACCCAGCGCCGGCAGTACGGATGAAATTTCAGCGAGCACCGATTCGACGCTCTCGCCGTAACGCGGATACGGGGTGCACTCCCCCACTCCGGTAACGCCTTCGGCGGACAGTTCCACCACCACTACCCAGGCCTCAGTACGCACACCGCGGGAAATGACAAATGCCGTGCGCAAAGGCCAACTTTCCGCGTAACACTTCCCCTCAAACATCGGCGCTCTCCTTGTTGAAACCGCGCTGCCGTCACCGCCGTCGCCAGTCAGCACTCAGTGTAGGAAGTTATTTGCGGAGTGATTGGGGAAAAGTGAAAGGCGGCGACATTCCCAGCGGGAACGCCGCGGAACATTCAGATGAAGGAAAAGCACAACAGGGCCGAACAGCCCAGAGAATCAGGACAACTGCACCGCTGGAATGGAACAGGGCGTACCCCCGCCCTCAACCCGCAAGAACTGCGGCGCCATATTCGGATTGTGACGATTGTAATGGCTGTACACACGCACCAGCAGTGCACCCAGCGCGAGCCCAGCCAGGGCGCCGAGCATTGCACCCGCTTCACCACTTGACTCGCCACCAGACTCACCACCAGCGATCGCACCCAACAGTGCATCGCCCCCAAGGGCACCCAGCACCAGCAACACCAGCGGCAGTAGATAGACTAACAGCGCACTGGTCGCCAGGGTGTTTTCTGCGATACCGATAACCACGGTATCGTGCAAACGAATAGAGGCCAGAGCCTTGGGGGCAACCGCCACACGCACCCGTGAGGCGTTGGTCCAGAAGTCGCCGAGCAGTCCGGTGCCGCAGCCAGATTTGGCAGCACAGCTGTGGCAACCACTGCGCTGCACCGTTTCCAGCCAGACACCCGTCTGTTCCAGGGCCACCACACGGCCGCGCTCTTCAATCATGGGACTGCCACACTCGCCGCACTGGCACTAAACACACACGTCACCCGCTGTCAGTTCCTGGCCTTCACCGATCTGGCAACCAGGCGGGCGGTATTATCCGGAATTTCGCCCACAACGGTAATAGTAAAGCGCACACCGTCCACCTCGAGGTGATCCATATACGCCACCGTGGCGCCACGCACCGCGCGCCCGGTGTAGTTCATTTCCGGTGCCAGGCGCTGTACGAACACCGTAAAGGCGTTCAGCCCGTCGCTGAATACCAGCATCTCGCCATCGGACAGCGCACGCGTCGCCACCGCACGGAAGCCTGTGGGCGCCCACCCCAGCTGCCAGCGGCTGGAGAGACTGTCGCACTTTCCGGAACCGTCGCTCTCCCGCGCATCGTCCGATTGCGGCTGCAGCTCGCTGTCTTTGATCGGTGCCAGGTCGACCTCGACAAACTGAAAGCGCTCCAGCACGCGCCCGGCAGGCGCCACCAGCATCGACTTGAGCGGCAGGCCGGTTTCCTTGTCCACGCTGATCACCACCGCAAACCGATGGGGATCGCGAGGCCGCGCTTCCAGCACCACTGCCTCGCGGTCGGCGATACGCTCTTCACCGCGAATCAGGAAGCGATAAATATTCTGTACATTCTGCAGGCCGGCGCTGCTCCACAGCCCGGTGCGGGACAGCGGACTGCCATCGCGCCGGCATTGGGCATCAGCCCCGCGACTCACCAGCTCCCGCGGCGCCCCGGTAAGGTAGCGGATGCGCTCGATCTGCTCACCATCGCGCACGCCATGCACCACCTCCAGCGTCTCCATCACCCCGACATGCTCAAAGGTCACCAGCCCGCGGTATTCGAGATTTGTCACGGCATCCGCGAGTTTTGCCAGCAGCGCCTCGGTTTCTACATCCGGCACCGGTACATCCTGGCCCGCAGGCACGCCGTCGCCCGGATCCGCGGCTTGCGCAGCACCGTCTGGGTTACTGCCCGCCACCGGGGCCGACGATTGCGGAGCCTGTTCCTGCGCCGCGCTCTGCGCGCTGGCCGAGGGAAACAGGGGAACTGCCGCCAGCAAAAAAGCCAACAGCAAGCTGTTGGCTTTAAGGGCGGAATAACGGAAAACTTTCGCCATGATCATTCTTTATTAGTGGCTAACATCAACGGGAATTGCGTCGGACGCCGGCTGCCTCGGCATGCCGGCTGCTCCGTAAAACGCCAACAGAGTATTCACTCCGGCGTGCGTTCACCGTAGGTGGCACGGGCAAAGGGCACCATGCCCTGGCTGCCGACACGGGCCGCCTGCTCCGAGTGTTCGAGCATAACCCGATTGAGGTGACGCATCAGCTCAGGTGAAGGCACCATCTGCACCTGAGGCGACGGGCTGCCCACCCGCTGCTCAGGCACCAGCTGCGGCGCGGTGCTTACCGGACGGGTATTCAAGGTAGGCACAAGGAAACCACTGGGCTGGGGAGCGGACTGCACAGGCTGCTGGGCCGGGCGTTCCAGCTCAGCAACCATTTGAGTACCCGGCTGCGGCGACTGCATCTGCTGTACACCCAGTACCGCGGCAAATGCCACCGTGGCCGCCACAGCGCCGCGCGACAACGGGCGCCACCAGCGACTGCGACCGGATTCACCGGCGTCATTGGCCGCCGCAGGCTGCGCACTTTCCGCCAGTGATGGCTCATCCGCGATCGCCGCCGAGATACTGGCCGCCAGACCGAGATCCACCGGCGCGACCTTTTCGCCCCGCAGCACGCTGCCTGCTAACTGGTAGCGCGACCAGCGCTGCTGCAAGTCTCCGCCAGCGGCATCACTCGATTTAAGCAGACGCTGAATCTCCAGCTCGGAAGCTTCGCCATCCACCAAGGCAGATAGCGATTCATTCAAACGCTGTTGATGATTCCCGTGGGACATACGGGCCAACCCTCTTTCAGTGCAATTCAGTGGATGTGGCAAGCACACCCTGTGTGTTGGTTTCTGAGACCGGCTTCAACCGGAAAAGTTTTACGTGGAGGCAAAATTTGTGTGAATTGATCGATCCATTTGCCTGTCGTACCAGTCACATGGCCGTTTTAGACCAAAAAGCTACCAGCCGAGCCCACCACAAAACAAAACTGACTAAATATTAGACGATGCCTCGTATCTCTCACCGTCCACATCTCTCACCTTCCGCGCCGCACACCCGCTGAGCGGGGGCTACTGCCCGGGAAATCAGCCGCGGCCGTCTGCCGGTTCCGGCTCTCCCGCCATCGTCGCCTGCACAGCGCGGTCAATAGCCTCACGCGCGCGGAAGATACGTGAGCGCACAGTACCCACCGGGCAACCCATGACCTCGGCAATTTCTTCGTAACTGAGCCCCTCCATCTCACGCAGGGTGACTGCGGAGCGCAGATCCTCCGGCAGCTCGCGAATTGCGCGGTGCACGGTCGCCTCCAGCTGATCGCGGAACAGCTGATTCTCAGGGGTTTCGTTATCGCGCAGCAGGTCGGCGCCGGAGTAATACTCGGCATCTTCCAGATCCACATCGGAAGACGGCGGGCGCCGGCTGCGCGACACCAGGTGATTCTTGGCGGTATTGATGGCGATGCGGTACATCCAGGTATAGAAAGCGCTTTCCCCACGGAAGTTGGCCAGTGCACGGTAGGCCTTGATAAACGCTTCCTGCACCACATCATGCACCTCGGCATGATCGTGAATATAACGGCTGACCACCGCCATAATTTTGTGCTGGTACTTGAGCACCAGCAGGTCAAAGGCGCGCTTGTCCCCCTTTTGGACCCGCTCCACCAGTTGGCGGTCACTTGGTGACGCCTGTTGCCCTGTCATCCCCTACTCCCAACCACGGCTGCAGCCCAAACTGACCGCAAACTCAGGATTATTCTGTTGTGTCCAAGACACCGAAATTTGGTCATAAGTTCCTGACAAATCGGTATTTTTTAAGATGGCGTATACTACGCGCCCCTCAACCTGAATAAAACTCTATGAGCGACGAGGCGAAGGAACCCTTGAGTACCGGCGACAGCACCCGCGCAGACACCCCAAAAAACGGCAGTAACACGCACTACGATGTTCTGGTGATCGGCAGTGGCGCTGCCGGCCTGACCCTGGCATTGCATCTGGCGGCACGCCACCGTGTGGCACTGCTTTCCAAGCAGCGCCTGCGCGACGGATCCACCTGGTTTGCCCAGGGCGGAATCGCCGGCGTGCTGGACGAGACGGACTCGGTAGCCGCGCATATAGCGGATACATTAGATGCAGGAGCCGGACTCTGCCACCCGGATGCAGTGCGCTTCACCGTGGAAAACAGCCACACTGCCGTGCACTGGCTGATCAACCAGGGCGTGGACTTCACCCGCGAGGAAGATGGCGATTACCACCTGACCAAAGAAGGTGGGCACAGCCATCGCCGCATCATCCACAGTGCCGATGCCACCGGACGGGCAGTGCACAGCACCCTGATCGAGCGGGTGCGCCAGAGTGCAAACATCGACTGCTTCGAGCACCATATCGCCCTCGACCTGATCCGCCAGCCGGATGCAGCCACAGGGCGCTTCCGCTGTGCCGGCAGCTACGTCTACAACAAAAAGACGGAAGAAGTGGAAGTCTTTCAGGGGCGCGCCGTGGTACTGGCGACCGGCGGCGCCTCCAAGGCCTACCTCTACACCAGCAATCCGGACGGGGCCAGTGGCGATGGCATTGCCATGGCGTGGCGCGCGGGCTGCCGGGTGGCCAACATGGAATTCAACCAGTTCCACCCCACCTGCCTGTATCACCCCAAAGCGAAATCCATGCTGATCACCGAGGCACTGCGGGGAGAAGGCGCGCAGCTCAAGCTCCCCAGCGGCGAGCGGTTTATGCAGCGCTTCGACAAGCGCGGAGAGCTGGCGCCCCGCGACATTGTCGCCCGCGCGATCGACCATGAGATGAAACGCCTGGGCGCCGACTGTGTGTACCTGGACATTTCCCACAAAGACCCGGCGTTCGTGCGCGAGCACTTCCCCACGGTGTACCGCAAGTGCCTGGAGTACGGGATTGATATCACCAAAGAGCCCATTCCGGTGGTGCCGGCCGCGCACTACACCTGCGGTGGCGTGATGGTGGACCAGCACGGCCGCACCGACCTCGACCAGCTGTACGCCATCGGGGAAACCACGTTTACCGGCCTGCACGGGGCCAACCGGTTGGCGAGCAACTCGTTACTGGAATGTGTGGTCTACGCTCGCTCCGCGGCCCTGCACATCGAGGAAACCCTGGCCGCAGTGAGCCCGCCCAGGCCGGCCCTGGCGTGGGATGCCTCAAGAGTGACAGACTCCGATGAAGACGTTGTGATTTCGCACAACTGGGACGAGTTGCGGCGCTTTATGTGGGACTTTGTGGGGATTGTGCGCACCCGCAAACGGCTTTTGCGCGCCGAGCACCGGGTGAAGTTGCTACAGCAGGAAATTCGCGAGTTTTACGCCAACTACAAGATCACCAGCGACCTGATCGAACTGCGCAACCTCGCGGTCGTCGCCGAGCTGATCATCCGCTCCGCGCTGGACCGTCGCGAGAGTCGCGGGCTGCACTACTCCCTCGACTATCCCGGGCTGCGAGAGCTGGCCATGGATACCATCCTGGTCCCGGAAAACTTCGCCAACCAGCGCCAGTTTATCGACCTTTCACCCGCCCACTGAAGCGGGCATCCGGGTTCCTGGCGCCCGCTTAACGGGAATAGCGCAAAGCCACCTGCAGCCGGCGCCAATCAGTGGCGTCGGCACCATCCCGACACAGCACCAGGCGCAGGCGCCGGCCATCGGCGTCGCGGCCGTTGATCACAATCAGCCAGCGCCACAGGGTCAGCTCGCCACAGAATTGAAACGCGCGTCTTGCCCCCCCTTTGGGCTGCCAGTACCAGCGCTGTTCGCTCGTGGACAGGCGCCCTTCGAAAGCGGCGAGCCGCCGCCACTCGAAAACGGCAAACGCGATAATCAGGGGGATTGTCAGGGCCACCAGCCCCCAGGGCAGGCGCGATAACGCGAGCAGCAGAGTGGCCTGAACAGCCATCAGCACGACACCGAGCTGCAGGAGGCGCGAGGCGCGAAGATCGCAGGCCAGCCGTGCACTGCGCCCACTGGACGCGGTATTGACGCCCGCAGCGCCGCGCCCGGCCGTGGCCGAGTCGCCGCGGGCGGAGGGTTCAGTCCTGCAGACCGGTGTTGTCACGGATAATCTGCACGATTTTCTTCAGCTCCGGGTCTTGCGGGTCTTCCCGGCGCAGGAACCAGCCGAACAGATCCTGATCCTGCTCGTCCAGCAGCTTGATGAAGCGCTGCTTGTCATCCTCGGAGAGAGTCTCGTACACATTCTCCAGAAATGGCAGCAAAACCAGATCCAGCTCCAACATGCCGCGACGGCAGGCCCAAAACAGGCGATTGCGATCCATACTTCTCTCTCAAACACAGGTTGCGAATTGCGCGCAGTATAGCGGTAGTTGAAATCCCGCGGCAAAACCCCCAGATACTGCGGACACCCATTTGCAGTAAAAAACAGCGAGCTCAGCATGGATCAACAACAGTGGCAGGATTATCTCGGCAGCCAGGGCGCCCGGTGGGTCGACGGTGCCGCAGAGTTTGAACCCGGCTCTGACAAGGACCTGCAACTGATCGACCTCACCCCCATGGGTGCGATTTCCGTTTCAGGCCCGGACAGCCAGAAATTCCTGCAGGGCCAGCTCACCTGTGATCTGGTCAATTTGCCCGACGAGCAACTGACACTCGGCAGCCACTGTAACCCCAAAGGGCGGATGATCAGCGCCTTCTACGCACTGAAAATCGACCAAGGTGAATTCGTGCTTTTGCTGCCGCGCGATCTGGTATCGACGGCCCTCAACGCACTGAAAAAGTATGCGGTCTTCTTCAAGGCCGAACTTGCCGACATCAGCAGCGAGCAACGCTGGCTCGCCCTGTGTGGCCGGGACGCCGGCAAGGCCGCCAGCCAGCTTTTGAGCCTCTCCAACAGTGCCGGTACCGACCTGATGCCGGGGCAGTTGCGCACTTTCGACCACAATGGCCAGCGCGCCGTCGCGGCCTGCGTGAATGAACGCATGGTATTGCTTCAGGTGCCCGCCTTGCAGGCCGCAGACCTGTGGCAAGCACTGAGCGGCAATCCCGCCGTTCCCGCGGGCTACCGGCAGTGGCAAACGCATCTGATCGAAGCCGGCCTGCCCCTGCTGTTCGAGAGCACCAGTGAGACGTTTATCCCGCAGATGCTCAATCTGCATCTGCTGGGCGGGGTAAGCTTTAAGAAAGGCTGCTATACCGGGCAGGAAGTGGTCGCGCGTATGCAATTCCTGGGCGCCGCCAAACGGCGCATGTACCGCGCGCGCATTGACGCGGGCACGGTGCCGGCGCCCGGTGCCGAAATATTTCTGCCGGGCGGCGGCTCCAGCGTGGGCAATATTGTATTTGCCAGCGGTGGCGAGGTGATTGAACTGCTCGCGGTACTGACCAAGAGCAAAGTCGCCGATGGCGAGAGCCTGCAACTCTCCGACGGACGCGTACTCGAGTTACTGGAGTTGCCCTACGACGCGGATGCCGACCCGCTGGCGTAGCGCACGGCCCTATCAGAGCGCCGCCGCCACCCGCTGCAGCGCACTGGCGGGAGGCAACGCCCAATTGATTGGCGCTTGACCGCGCTCCTGCAGGTACGCATTGGCCTGGGAAAATGGACGGGTACCGAAGAAACCCCGGTGGGCGGATAGCGGTGACGGATGCGGGCCGCGCAACACCAGGTGCTTGCGGTCATCAATAAACCCGCCCTTTTTCTGCGCGTAACTTCCCCACAGAATAAACACCAGTCCTTCCCGCAGCTCCGCCAGTGCGTGAATCGCGGCATCGGTGAATTGTTCCCAGCCGCGCCCCTGATGCGCGCCCGCGTTGCTTTCTTCCACGGTCAGCGTCGCATTGAGCAGCAGCACCCCCTGCTCTGCCCAGGGTTGCAGGCAACCGTGGTCCGGCGCGGTGATACCGAGATCCGATTCCATCTCTTTGTAAATATTTTTTAATGACGGCGGCACACGCACACCAGGCATCACGGAAAAGCACAGGCCGTGGGCCTGGCCCGCGCCGTGATACGGGTCCTGCCCGAGGATGACCACTTTGACCTGGTCGAACGGCGTGGAGTTGAATGCGTTAAAAACCTGTTCACTGGGGGGAAAGATGGCCTTGCCCGCCTGCTTTTCCTGCTGCAGGAAATCTCGCAACGCCCCCATATAGGGTTTACCGAATTCCGGCTGCAGCACGGCATACCAGGATGGGTGGATTTTGATGTTTCCGGGAAGTGACATAAACCTATCAACCTACCTGCGAGCAGGCTCCTGCAAGATCTTGTGAACCTGAGTGCGCAGTGCCGGCACCACCTCCTGCTCAAACCAGGGGCGGCGCTTGAGCCACAGCGTGTTTCTCGGGCTCGGGTGCGGCAGTGGGAACAGCTTGTGGGGCAAGGCGTCGGCGTAGTGGCGCACGTTCTCAGTAATGCTGCCATACCAGTGCGGGAGATAGTAGCGCTGGGCATACTGCCCCACTAACAGGGTCAACTGGATATTCGGCAAGTGGTCCAGCAAGCGCCGGTGCCAGGTTGCAGCGCACTCGGGCCGCGGCGGCAGGTCACCACCTTTGCCGCGCCCGGGATAGCAGAACCCCATAGGCATTATGGCGATGGTAGCGGTATCGTAAAAACGGTCGCGGTCAAGCTGCAGCCACTCCCGCAAGCGGTCGCCGGAGGGATCATTCCAGGGAATACCGGTCTCATGGACCCGGGTACCAGGCGCCTGGCCGATGATCAGCAGCCGGGCAGCGCGCGCCGCACTCAGCACCGGACGCGGACCCAATGGCAAGTATTGCTCGCACAGGCGGCAGGCACGGACCTCGTTGAGCAGTGTATCCAGTTTGGTCTGGGGCACGGGAAGGTACTAGTCGGTCGTCATTGTATGGGGTGAGATGTCTGGAAACGCCAGCTGTATCAACAAACCGCGGCTGTCATCGGCCACCGCGGCACGGCTCACGCCGTTATTGTCGAGCACAACGAACATTCCCTGTTCATTCACCGCAAGCCCCTCGCCCTTACCGAAATGGGTTTTGCGATAAATGTTTTCAGGTGCTTCCTCGATATGCCGATACTCGATACACCACTGCGCAGCGAGCGTACTCAAGGAGCGGCGACACACTGCAAACGCATTGCGCTCCAGCGTAAACAGCGCGCCGTCATAATAGGCCAGCGCCGTCACATCTTCCGAGCGCCCGCGAAAATCCAGCCCCGCCACCGGCGGCACCGGGTAAAAATGCTGCCCTTCCCTGTCACCCAGCTGCAACTTCAACAGCCCCCTAGGTTCCCGTTCCAGCGCCACCCAGAAATCATCACCGACCCTAACAAGCCCCTCGCTCTCTGCATTGAACAGCTGAAGGTATCCCTGCTTGCGTGCGGACTCTGACCAGCGCACGGGCATCCACTCCCCCTTGTGCCTTGCGGAATCCAACCGCACGATCCGGTTGTGACGTTCACTAAGCAGGAAAATATCCGGGCCATCACAGGTGATACCTTCAAAATCCATGCTCAGCGGTGTGCTGGCGTAATGCAGCGCACGGGCTTTCATCGAGACCGGCTGATCATCGGGCAGTGCAGGCCGGGCAAAGTCCGCTTTGGGAAGCAGCTTGACCGTCTCATGCCCGGGTTCCGGCGCAAGCCGGTAGATGCGCTCTGACGACTTATCGGCTACGGTCAACAACTCCCCCTGGCAAAAGCTCAGCCCGGATAGATCCAGCCCTTCACTGCCATCCACCCACCAGGCATGCAGCAGTTGTGCGGGCAACACCGGAACCGGGGGCTCTGCGCGCAGCGCAGTCGTCCCGTAAAAACCCATTGCGCCCAGCAACCCGACAAGACAGGCTCGCAGCCTCCATGCAAACGGAAAACACTTGGTCAAAAAATCCCCCACGGCTCCATGCCTGGCTGCACTGACATCAACTCAATCGCGGAAATTATTGAACTGCAAAGGCTGTTCCAGTTCTTTGCCACGCAACAGAGCGATCACTTGCTGCAGGTCATCCCGCTTCTTGCCGGTTACCCGCACCTGATCCCCCTGAATGGAGGCCTGCACCTTGAGCTTTTCCTCCTTGATGATTTTGACGATTTTCTTTGACAGCTCCTTGTCGAGACCATTTTTCAGGGTGACGCCCACTTTCACCTGCTTGCCCGACTGCTCCTCTTCCCCCACATCCATCGCCAGAGGGTCAATGCCGCACTTGATCAGGGCGGCGCGCAGCATATCCACCATTTGCTGCACCTGCATGTCCGAGTCTGCGCGGAGCGTCAGGGCGAATTCGGACATCTCGACCTCGGCATCCGCGCCCTTGAAATCATACCGGGTGGTAATAGTGCGGTTTACCTGATCCACGGCGTTCGTCAGCTGGTGTTTGTCGACTTCAGAAACGATATCGAATGAAGGCATTGTCGGGCTCCGTGTTTTTTTGACAGAATTTTGCTGGCCAACAGGCGGCCGTTCGCTTACCCGCTTGCCGGCGGGCTTGATAAAAAATTTATTTCCAGCGCTGTGGCAGGACTTCAATATTCTGGCGGTCGTCGGCGATCCACAGATGACCGTCCTGGATGGTGACACTGAATTCCATATTGCGCTGCGCCAATGCGGCCAGTGCCGCGCACACATCGGCGGGCAGGAAGAACACCTGCAGGTTGTCAAAGCGGGCACAGGCGGATTGCATTTTCTCCCACCACACCGGCGCGGTGCGCTGGCCGTACGCGTACACAAGAACCCGCTGCGCCCGCCCGCAGGCCTTGCGAACCCGGTCCTCTGCCGGCACGCCTACTTCAATCCAGGTTTCAATCTCGCCACTCAGGCTGTGCTGCCACAGATCGGCCTCATCCTCGCTGGATAAACCCCGGGTAAATTCCAGCTGCTCACTGGCATTGTGCGCAAACGCCAGCAGCCGAATCATCATTCGCTCATCGGTTTCCGAAGGGTGACGCGCCAGCGTAAGCAGATGTTCACCGTAATAATCCCGATCCATGTCAGCGATCTGGAGTCTCGCCTTGAATATGGTCGCTTTTAATGCCATTACTACACTCTGATTTCTGCCGGCAGCACAGACTTGCCGGATATGGATGGATTGGGGACTATTATTGTCTTGTTCGGAATCAACATGGATGAATGGAATGAATTCTGCACTCACCGGCAAACCAAAGTTTACACAACGCCGTCTCTGGCAATCACTCCTGCTTTCGCTACTGATGTTGGGCTTGAGTGGCTGCGGGATCAACAACATCCCCACCTACGATGAAAATGTGAAGGCCACCTGGGCCCAGGTGCAAAACCAGTATCAGCGCCGCGCCGACCTGATTCCCAACCTGGTGAAAACCGTCAAGGCCTATGCGGCCCACGAGCGGGAGACCCTGGAGGCCGTCACCGAGGCCCGCGCCAAGGTAAACTCCATGCAGGTGGACTCCGGAATCATCAATGACCCGGCCAAGCTGCAGCAATTTGAGGCGGCCCAGGCCCAGCTGAGCAGTGCCCTGTCCCGCCTGATGGTAGTGGTGGAACGCTACCCGGACCTCAAGGCCAACCAGAATTTCCTCGCACTGCAATCTCAGCTGGAAGGCACCGAAAACCGCATCAGCGTGGCGCGCCGGGATTATATCGCCGCGGTGGAACGCTACAACCGGGAAATCCGCACTTTCCCCGGTCGTATCTGGCACAGCATCCTGTATAGCGACATGCCCCTGCGCGACACCTTCGAGGCAACCAGCGAAGATGCCGAGAAGGCGCCTGAAGTCGACTTCCAGTAATCAGCGGGGTCACCCATGACGATCCGAAGGATCGCCCTATTCCTGTGCTTATGCCCGGCCCTGCTATGGGCCGGGCTCACGCAGGCTGACATCTCATTTCCGCCGCTCAGTGGCCGCGTGGTGGACAATGCCAACCTGCTGAGCCAGAGCACCCGCTACCAGCTTACCGAGCTGCTCCAGCAGCAGGAAAAGGAAACCTCCAACCAGATCGTGGTCGCCACGCTGCCGGACCTGCAGGGCCTGACCATCGAGGAATACGGTTACCAGCTGGGGCGACACTGGAAAATCGGCCAGAAAGGCAAGGACAACGGCGTACTGCTGATCGTAGCGCCCAGTGAGCGCGAGGTGCGCATCGAGGTGGGTTACGGGCTGGAGGGAGCGCTGACCGATGCACTGTCTTCCAATATTATCCACACCAAGATTCTGCCCCAGTTCCAGAGCGGCAATTTTGATGCGGGTGTCACCGCGGGTGTGGAGTCGATTATCGCCGCCATCAGGAACGAATATGTACCGGAGCCCACCGAGTCCGACAGCGATCGCCAGGTGGCGCTGCTGGTGGGTATCTTCCTGCTGTTTGTCATGCTGCAAATATTTGGCAGCTCGGTACTCGGCGCGCCCAACGGCAGCAGCAGTTATCGCCGCGGACGCTACGGCGGCTACTATGGCGGTGGCGGTTTTGGTGGTGGCTATGGCGGCGGAGGCTTCGGTGGCGGCGGCTTTGGCGGGGGCGGGGGCGGCTTTGGCGGCGGTGGCGCCTCCGGTGGCTGGTAGCCTTCGCGGCAGTGCCGACGGAATCAACGAGATAAAACCATGCTGAATGCACAGGAAAAACGCAAACTCGCCGACACCATCAAAGAGGTGGAATCCCGCACCGATGCCGAAGTTGTTACGGTGCTGGCGGGCCAATCCGACAACTACCTGTATATCTCGACCCTTTGGGCGGCCTTCCTGGCGCTACTTATTGCGCCACTGATGCAGTTTCTCCCCTGGTGGATCGAGTACCAGCAGGCATTTACCTTGCAGTGGATCCTGTTTATCGTGCTGGCGGTGCTGTTCCGCTGGCGCCCACTGACCATGAAACTGGTGCCCAAGTCGGTGCGCTTCTGGCGCGCCTCCAACCTGGCGCGACGCCAGTTTCTGGAGCACGAGCTGCACAGCACCAAGGACCGGCTTGGCCTGCTCATTTTTGTGTCCCAGGCGGAACACTACGTGGAAATTCTGGCGGATCGGGGATTGGCGGAACAAATTACCAACGAGCGCTGGCAGGAGATCGTGGAAAACTTTATCCACGAGGTCAAAAAGGGCAAGACCGGCGAGGCCTTTGTGCACTGCGTAGAAAAATGTGGCGAGCTGCTGGAAGAGGCGGCGCCCGCCACCACTATCAAGAACGAACTTCCCAATCACCTGGTGCTTCTATAATTTGCGCAAGCCCGCAAATTGTCGATCGGTGACCCCATGATTTTGCACAAATACGCCCTTCCCGTGGCGGCAGCAATATTGCTTGCCGCGGGGGCAACTGTCGCCCACTGGAGCGCCAAATCACCGCCCGCAGAGGCGGCGCCCTTCACGGGTCTTTCTGGCAACACCGATGCTCCGACCGATCTGGGCGCGCGCGTGCAACAGCTGGAAAACACCCTGAACCAAACCCTGAAAATTCAGGGCCAGCTACTTGAGCTGGTGAACGAGCTGAGCAACCGGCTGGATCCGGGTTCCAACAATCCGGAAACCCGGCATGCCTCCGCCAGCGTTGGCGAAAGTGCCCCCACCAATAACACCCGCCCTGCCCGCAGTCGCCACCAGAGCCGTTTTGAGCGCCAGCGGGAAACCCAGATGCGCCAGCTGACCGACGCCGGCTTCAGTGCCGAACGGGCCGCGTTTATCGTCGATAAACAGGCGCGGATCCAGTATGAACAGATGCTGTTCAGCTACGAATACCATCACCTGCAAGACAAACGCTCCGAACGTGCCAGAGAACTGCAAAACAAACTGCAGACCTACAGCAATCCCCGCCGCGTTTTCGAGCAGGAACTAAGCCGCGCAGAGTTTGAACAGTACCTGGAGGCCTTTGGCGGACGCACCACTATGGAAATTGGTGACCTGCTGGAAAGTGCCCCTGCCTATGAGGCGGGGCTGCGCCCCGGGGACAAGATCATCCGTTACAACAACCAGCGAGTGTTCCATATGGGTGACCTGCGCACCCAGGTGTATCAGGCCGAGCCCGGCTCGTCGGTGGCGGTGGAAATTCAGCGCCAGGGAAGTTCTGCCCCGGAGACCATATACCTACCTGCCGGACCATTGGGCATACGGGGCTGAAACACACCAGAGTCCGCCAAATCCACTTGAAGACGAAAAGTTATGTTCGATCACCTAGACTGAAGTCATATTTTGAGTCTCGTGTATCGATCATATGAAACGGCTAACGCTGGCGCTGCAAATTCCTCTGATCTTTGACGGGACTGGGCGATGGGCCCAAGTTTGTCTTCGATATCGGCACCGGGGTGATGATGCGGCTATCCGGCCTCGACACCCCCTTCGACAAACTCGACAAGCTCCTTATTGGCCATCTGCACAGTGACCACTTTGGCGACCTCGACGCGCTGTGGGTGGGCGGGGTAATCAGTAACCGCCAGATTCCCCGAGCGGTTGAGGGAGCCGCGCAGTCCAAGCCCAGGCAGGTTTGGAAATCCGGCAGAGGGGGAATAAGTGAACGAATGCCACACTGGCGCCGCCAAAGTTCAACTGACCTACGGTAAACCGGCCATGCATTGGAGCGATAGAGAAAAAAAGGCGAAAAACACACGCGCGACGATCATTCCAACCGCGCACTGCGGATAAAACCAATGGCAAAACGTAGACACAATCTCTTAACGTTCTTTCTGAAATTCTTGTTAGCCTTTACCCCATTGGCCTCAGCCGACTACCTGAGCCTTACTGGCGCCGAAACCGCACCCAATATTGCCGAATTTGCGTTCGAAGGAGAACACCTATTATTGACGTTAGAGATCTCCGTTGACGACGCACAGCATTTTTGGCCAGCACTAAAAGGTCACGGAAATCTAGATAGGTTGGTGGCTGAGGCCAATGAATATTCAAATATCAATATTCAAATACGGAGTGATACGGGTGTCCAAGATCCTATCGACCTGCGGGTTGATGCAGCGACCAGATCCCCGAGATACTCTCCTTTTGCAGGGGTAATTGATCCCCGCACTGGAAGAAGATTACCGTCGATACCGGAGGATAAACAAGTACTCAAGGTACATAGCCGCTATGATCTGCAGGGCTCCGAAACAATCACGGTCGTCCCACCCCTGGATCACGCAGGCTTCAGCGCAGCTACCATCGGCTTTATCTCCAGTCACGGCGCCATGCCGGTGAGCAACTACGCCTACTTATCACGCTCCGTGACTTGGCGTATAAACCGGCAAGATCCATGGCAAACGCAAATCATCAATCCCAAGATACGACGCCAGTTGCGCTTCCCCCTCCACTCCTATCTCTATATCGAACCACGGGAAATTCGCCATGAAATAATTTTCCGACCTCGCGACCTGGCCACCTGGTCCGACAAGAGCTTCGACGCCTGGCTACCACTGAATGAATTACTCGCAATACAGTTGCGCAACGATACTCTGGCATTTTTGCAGAGTCGCAACCTCCTCGCTGTAGATAAAAAGGTGGTAGAACCACAAGCGACCGAAGTCACTTTTCTCAGGCTTACGAGTACCGGATTCCTTCCCTTGGAGGTCAATGAGAGCATTCAACTGGGAGCCCTACTGATTGGCTATCGTGCACGCTTTCCCGTGGACGGCTTGCCACAAAATGTGGAAGTTGGCTGGGACCTGTTCAGCCCGTTCGAGGAGCGGGTACCCTCTTTGATACAAGATCCCGCCGGTCCCTTCCCGACCCAGCTGACGCCTTCTCTTCCAACTCTTGCGTGGCAAAATTTCCTGACATCCTATGATGAACCCACCGTCAGCCCTGTCACTCACGATACACAAGGGCTCACGATATCTGGCAAAGGGCTGGGGGCGATAGTCGCATTCGCAGTACTCGGTGTTTGTGTATTCCGCTTCCGCAACGCCCAAAATTACCTAATGTCCCTGATCACACCTGCTCTTGGCATTATTCTCAGCGTTTCACTGGCAATGCAGAGCTCACTCGCTATCCGCCTGCCTGCCCCCGCGTCACAGGAAAATGAGCAATTTGGCGAGATCATTTATCGCCTGCTCAACGAACTGCCGGATGCCTACCTTGAACGGGATGCCACCAAGCTTGAAGAGTCTTTGTCACAATTGCTTACTGAGCAAACGCTAAAGACAACCCGCGACGCTCTCGACCCGATTTTTCGTCCGTTGACAATCACCGGAGACCGCGGTTACGTCTCAGGAATTTCCAACCTGCGGATAGAGAAGTTCGAACAGACTTCCTCTGGAGAGCGGCAAACATACCGTACACTGTGTACCTGGCAGACGAGAAATGAAGGCCCATTCTGGGGACATAGCGATCGCAAGCTGCTGGATATCCGCGCCATGCTGGATCTCGAGGAGCATGAAGGAACATGGAAGATTGCCGGATTCACCCCGATCACCATGCGTGAATCGGTTGAACCGCAAAAAACTTGGCGACAGGACACACAGCCTGCCAATGGTTCTACGCAAACAGGGAGCACTGCCAATGCCACCCCACGCCAATAAATCGGGCAGTAGCCCGGTGGCACAATTGCGCCAATGGATGTTGATGCTACTGTGTTTCGCGCTGATAACGTCGTCGACGCCCGCTAGCGCACATTTTCTTCTGAATTTAAACGTACGCATCTTTCATGTGGAGCATAGCGCTGATGGCACCACCGTCTATCTGCGCCTGCCACTGCCCTATTTACTTGCGGACAAGGTAGGCGCAAGCGAGGCCTCCGGGGTATTGCCCGCGCCAGCCCCCTATTCCCGCAATGCACTGGAAGAAGGCCGACTGGTACATTTTGTGGACTTCGGCCAATTCTATGCCGACCCACAGGGGCTGGGCGCCATTGCCGAGTCTGCGTTGCAGTTGGAGAGTGGCGATCAGAGACTAAATGGCCAGGTAACCGATGTACGACTCTATGCAGTGGGAAGTGAACCGGACTTCGCCACACTGCAAGAAGCTCAAGTTGCCTTTTCACTTGATGAGCAACAGCTCCGCGAGAGGTATGTGCAAACCGTGTCCCAGACAGGTAACCCGCAACAGTATGTGGGCGATACGGTGATCGATATCCGCTTGCACTATCCGGGTATCGCGCGTGGGGAGAGTTATCGCCTTGCCAGCTTCCTGAACCCAAATCTTCCGAATCAAGAAAAAACAGCGAATCTGATACTGGATTACCGGGATGGCAAAACACAGGTTTTCCGTTCCAGTGGCTTACTGAATGAGCCCATTCAAATCAGTCACTCCACTTCCAGCGCCATGGCCACCTTTATACAGGAGGGTGTGGTTCACATCCTGGCAGGTCTCGACCATGTCCTGTTCGTTCTGTGCCTGATTATCGGTGCCGCCTCGCTGTCTGCGCTGATGTGGCGAGTGACGGGATTTACTGTGGGCCACAGTGTCACCTTGTCGGCGGGCTTCTTTGGCTTGGTTCCCTCTGGTGCCTGGTTTGTACCGCTGGTAGAAACCGGCATCGCGCTTTCCATTATTTATGCGGCATGGATGGCGATATCCACACGGCGCAAACGCAACGCCAGTGCACCTGTCTCACTGCAGCGTAGCGAGCGCTGGATTGTCGTCGGCACTTGTGGGCTGGGCCTGCTCCATGGCCTGGGGTTTTCCTTCGTGTTGCACGAGATTCTAAAAGTAGACGCGCCGAACATCTGGCAAAGCCTGCTGGCGTTTAACATAGGTGTGGAGTTGGGTCAGGCTCTGATCATTCTGGCGATTTGGCCGTTGTTGCTATTGATCAGGAATCGGCGGGAAAGCCTGGAGCACACGCTCTGTACCGGCATCGCATTAAGCTGCAGCGCCATTGCACTATTCTGGACACTGGACCGCAGCTACCAGTTTGTTACCGCGCTGACGACATAAAGGGAAAAAAGGAAAGACCGGCAGCTACCATCGCCAGCTATAGGCCAAATAGGGACCATGCTGGTCAATATCGTAGGCAAAGCGACCATCCCCGCGATACGTTGAGTAATCGATGCCATAGAACAGATAGCCAAATCGGAGCGCATGACGGTCATTGATCTTGCGCTCCGCGCCCACGAGAACCCCCCACTGCATATCATCTCCGCCAGCACCAAAACCCCCGACATCGGCTCGTAGCGCAAGCGTCAGGCAACTGGATACCTCTATACCAGTACGGAAGCCGACTACCGGCTCCCACCAGGTTTCTGCGCCGCCCAGCGACTGCTGAACCCCTGGCCCAGGAAAAATATCGATCCCCAGATTCGTATCGATTTCCTGCTTCAGGTAGTTCCAGCGCGCACCGGCGGACAAATCGACCGCCCAAGGATACTTCGCACCAACAGGTGATTCGAAAGCGCGGTACATTCCCTGCAGGGACAACCAGCCCTGACGTATATCAACGTCGACATTCAGCGTGGCGGTTACATCCAGCTCTGGGTTCATTGCGGGTTTGAGCGTCGCCCCCTGATCCATACTCAGGGATACGTAATAGAGGTCCGCGAGAATCCCAAATCGATCACGCCGCGCTTCAAAACGCGTGGCAAACGCGATATCCAAGATATCCAGTACATCCGAGAGATCCAGATCCAAGTCCACCTCAGTGCCGGCCACCGCTGAGGTTCCTTCGGTTGATACCGGCAAAAAAAGGTAAGGGGTCAGCGAGTACTCCCACTCCTTTTCCGCGCTCTGCGCCAACAATGTAATCGGTATAAATAAGATGGCAACCACAAACACCAGTGAAAGCACCACCCCACGCCCAAGCGGCCGGTGTTCACCGGGAACTTTTTTCTGAGCAGGCAGACGGAACGCCATTATCGAGTCCATGAACTTATTCCCCTGTTAATACACGACTATGACAGGCGACCGCCAAATCATTACTCGGACATCGGCGGCGGTGTGTATCCTCGCCACTTACCAGCCTCTACCTTTTCAGAAGGACTTTTTTCCTCGGTACGCGGCGCATTTTTATAGGCTTCACTCACAGCCGGCGGCAGCACATATTCGTCCACCGTGGCCATGCGCACGGTGATGTCATCCTTGGTGACGTTAATCACCATCAGGTCACGTGCCAGCGCCAACGGTCCACTGTAGGTTGCACGCACACCATCCATGATGGCCGCATTGTTCTCTGGTGACTGAACCGAGTGATACCCCACCGCAAGACGGGGTTTAACCGCAGACATCACCTTGCCAAACGCATCCGGTGATGTGTGGATTCTCGTAGCAACGTAGGTAGCCTGCTTTAGATCCCAACCAAAATACTTGGCCAGCTCATCCGGTGGCAAGAAACACTCATGGGATGCGACATCGGCGTCTTTGGCATACTTGATGTACCAGTTGTTGGGGTAAGTATCGCCGCCAAAAACATACTTCAACCCATTCCACTCTAGGCTGTAGCTTACCGCGCCATCGAGACTGTGTATTGCAGGCCAGGAGCGCACCGTCACACCGTTTTTTTCATAGACAACGGCATTTTCCTGCATGTAATCAAACTCATGCACCACGATCTTTGCGCCCTTGTCGGGAAGCACGCCTGTGCGTGTCGCCAAATCCCATGCATAACCTTTTTGCATGGCGTCTACAAACGCTTTTGAACCAAGCTCTGGCGTGGACCCGCTGGGGCCATAGAAATGAATGGGCGCATAGCGCCCCGACAGCCAACCGCCAATGTGCAAGCCCATGAAGTCACCGACATGGTCAATATGCAAATGACTGGCAAAAACCTTGTCTAGCCGGGAAAAATCTGGCCGTAACGAAAACAGATTGGCCATGGACCCCGAGCCAATATCAAACAGGAAGCTGTCCCCATTTCCCAACTCAACGAGATAAGAGATGGAAACTGCGGCACGTGTCTGATTGGGCATACCGGTACCCAGCGCGGTAATACGCATCTCATCCGCATTTAATAACTCGGTATTCGGGAAGTAGCTCGCAGGATAGGTACCACCACGCACAGGCGAAGCGATGCGCCCGGGTGGCGTCGCTATTGAGTCTTCACTTCTTAGTTTCAGCCGCGCCTCTTGCGCGTGAGCACTGCTAGCAAACTCGGTGGTAACAGTCGCCCAAAACGCTAAAGCTGAAATAGACATCAGGCATACAAAGCAAGCCTGCTTCCAAGATAATCGCCCGCCTGCCATAAGCCCCTCTATCCATTCGATCGTTGATTAATGTATCACCGGCCTTTCCCAGAAATAGCCATACAAAAGTCACTCAGGGAGTCCGAAGATCACCCGACACACTTTGCCCAGCTACGCCCCTAGGTCTAGTTTAGAAGGTTTAGCTACGCAACCGCTGGCAAAGAAGAAGAAACAGGCGTGAAATGCTGAGGGGAGACAGATGTGGTGACAATCGAAAGAAGGCAAAGAAAGGGAGTCTGGCTAAAGGTACCGCCAACCGCGATTGCCGGTCGGCCCGCTGGGTATCCGCGGGCCGACCGGCCACCCACAAAAAAGGGCGATAACTGACACAGTTATCGCCCTTTTTTATTGCGCGGCCATTCTGCCAACGCGCCCTTAGCCGACAGTACTCGCTCGGCAGTACTTACTCGGCAGTCGCTTCCGGACGCATATGCGGGAACAGCAGCACGTCGCGAATGGACGGCGAGTTGGTCAGCAGCATCACCAGCCGGTCGATACCGATACCTTCACCGGCGGTGGGCGGCAGGCCGTATTCCAGCGCGCGGATGTAGTCGGCGTCGTAGTGCATGGCTTCGTCATCACCGGCATCTTTCTCGGCCACCTGTGCCTTGAAGCGCTCGGCCTGGTCTTCCGCGTCATTCAGCTCGGAGAAGCCGTTGGCGATCTCGCGGCCGCCGACGAAGAATTCGAAGCGGTCGGTGACGAACGGGTTGTCGTCGTTGCGACGGGCCAGCGGCGACACTTCGGTGGGGTATTCGGTAATAAACGTCGGCTGATCCAGGCGATGCTCGACGGTTTTCTCGAAGATCTCGATCTGGATTTTGCCCAGTCCCCAGATTTCCTTGAGCGGGATTTCGAGGCTTTGCGCCACTTTTTTCGCGCTCTCGATATTGTCGATATCGGCGGCTTTCAGTTCCGGGTTGTACTTCAGGATGGAGTCGAACACGCTGATGCGATCGAACGGCTTGGCGAAATCATAGCTGCTTTCCTGATACTGCACGGTGGTGCTGCCCAGCACGTCGGTGCAGATGCCGCGGATCATGTTTTCGGTGAGATCCATAAGGTCGTTGTAGTCCGCGTACGCCTGGTAGAACTCGAGCATGGTGAACTCGGGGTTGTGGCGGGTGGACAGACCTTCGTTACGGAAGTTGCGGTTGATTTCGTACACGCGCTCGAAGCCGCCGACTACGAGGCGCTTGAGGTAGAGTTCCGGCGCGATACGCAGGTACATGTCGATGTCGAGCGCGTTGTGGTGCGTGACAAACGGGCGTGCGGTGGCGCCGCCGGGAATGACCTGCAGCATGGGGGTTTCCACTTCCATGAAGTGGTTTTCGTTCAGGAAGCTGCGAATGTAGCTGATGACTTCGGAGCGGATGCGAAATACGTCGCGGGATTCCGGTGTGGCAATCAGGTCGACGTAGCGCTGGCGGTAGCGCATTTCCTGGTCGGCGATGCCGTGGAATTTTTCCGGCAGTGGGCGCAGGGCTTTGGTAAGCAGGCTGTACTCTTCGCAGTTAACGTAGAGGTCGCCTTTGCCGGATTTGTGCAGGGTGCCTTTCACGCCGACGATGTCGCCGATGTCCCAGGTACCCCAGCGCTCTTTGATATCTTTCTGTGCGGTTTTGTCTGCGTACAGCTGGATGCGGTCGGAGACGTCCTGGATGACCATGAAGGGGCCGCGTTTGGCGAGGATTCGGCCGGCGACGCAGGCGGTGTTGCCTTCGTTCTCCAGCTCTTCCTTGCTCTTTTCACCAAACTCTTTTTGCAGGTCGGCGGCGAGGTTTTCGCGGCGAAAGCTGTTCGGAAAGGCATTGCCCTTCTCGCGCATGGCACTCAGTTTGGCGCGGCGCTCGGCGATCAGTTTATTTTCGTCTTGCTGAGTTGGTGTGTTGCTCATGATCTATCACATGTCATTGTAAAGTGTGTTTCGGACGTCGCAGCTTTGGAGCTTGGTTCCGGTGCAGTGGCGGCTGAGCACTGGGGATCTGTTTTCAGAACCGCTGTGAATACATCCCTGTACGCTCTGTCGCAAACTTCCCTGTTTGCGACAGTTCTGAAAACAGATCCCCAGCACTCCGCCTTCGCATTTGACTGAGGTACTTCGTCAGCCGTTAAGCTTGCCTGAGTTACAGACCAGCCTTCAGGCTTGCCTCAATAAACTGGTCCAGGTCGCCATCCAGCACTGCCTGGCAGTTGCTGGTCTGGACGCTGGTACGCAGGTCTTTGATGCGCTGGTCGTCCAGTACGTAGGAGCGGATCTGGCTGCCCCAGCCGATGTCAGATTTGCTCTCTTCCATCGCCTGCTTTTCGGCGTTGCGCTTTTGCATTTCCTGCTCGTAGAGTTTGGCCCGCAACATTTTCCACGCTTTGTCGCGGTTCTGGTGCTGGGAGCGTTCACTCTGACAGGCCACGACGATGCCGGATTCGATATGGGTCAAACGCACGGCGGAGTCGGTTTTGTTCACGTGCTGACCACCGGCACCGGAGGCGCGGTAGGTGTCTTCACGCACCTGGGATTTGTCCACTTCAATTTCGATGTTGTCGTCGATCTCCGGAGAGACGAAGACGGAGGTGAACGAGGTGTGGCGACGGTTGCCGGAGTCGAACGGGCTTTTGCGTACCAGGCGGTGTACGCCGGTCTCGGTGCGCAGCCAGCCGAAGGCGTATTCGCCCTGAAAGTGGATGGTGGCACTTTTGATGCCCGCCACTTCGCCGGCGGAGGCTTCTTCCAGGGTGGTTTTGAAGCCGTGGGCTTCGCCCCAGCGCAGGTACATGCGCAGCAGCATTTCGGCCCAGTCCTGTGCTTCGGTGCCGCCAGAGCCGGCCTGGATGTCCAGGTAGGCATTGTTGGGGTCGGTTTCGCCGGAGAACATGCGGCGGAACTCGAGGGTTTCCAGCTGCTGCTGGAGGCTTTCGAGTTCGCTGGCCACTTCGGCGACGGAATCTTCGTCATCTTCCTCAACGGCCATGTCGAGCAGCTCGCGGCTGTCGCTGATGCCACTGTCGAGGTCGTCGATGGTTTTGACTACGGCTTCCAGAGCGGAGCGTTCGCGGCCCAGGTCCTGGGCGCGGTCGGGGTCGTCCCAGACGCTGGGCTCGGCCAGTTCCAGTTCAACTTCGGTCAGGCGTTCTTTTTTGCCAGCGTAGTCAAAGATACCCCCTGAGAACGTCAGTGCGTTCTGCGAGGTCTTTGAGCTGGTTAAGAAGCGGATTGATTTCCATAGCGAGGTCGGCTTCTGTCGGTTAAATCGGGCGCGCATTCTACCTCAGGCAGCCCGCAGAAATAAGGGGCACGCGCGCTGGCAGAGGCGCCTTGAGCCGCCCCGCGGACTGGCGCTAGAATGGCCTGACCAATATTTAGGCTGAACAGACCAATTATCAGGCAACGCATCTATGATAGCGACGAGGATAGCGACAAGTATGGTTTCTCCCCTCACACACGCCTTCCCCGCCATCCGGGCCACGGCGCGCGCTCGGTTGCGCGCGGCTGCGCAACTGGCGGTACTGCTGATTCCCCTGCTTGCCGGAGCAGCAACACCTGAAGAAAGGGGCTATGACGCCATTGTCAGTACTTCTGCGGAGCATGCCCAAAAAAATGCCTACTCCAGTATCGCGCAGGCGCTCGCAGCCGCTCCGGCGCTGGCCAACACGCCGTTTACTATCTATTTACCAGAAGGCCGCTATCTGGAAAAAATCCGCATCGACAAACCCAATATTCACCTGATTGGCGCGGGCCGAGACAAGACAATCCTCAGTTACGGGGATTTCGCGGGAATGCCCGCACCGGGCAGCGCCTCCGGCTCCGGTGCAACACTGGGCACCTTTGCTACCGCAACGCTCACCGTTGCCGCAGAGGATTTCAGTGCACAAAACCTGACCATTGAAAACAGCTTTGACTTTCTCGCCACGGATGCGCTGCCCAGCGGTCACCCGGACAAGATCCGCGGCACCCAGGCGGTTGCGCTTGAGACCAGTATCGGTAGCGACCGTGCGGCGTTTCGCAATGTGCGCCTCGCCGGGTACCAGGACACTCTGTTTGTACAGGGCGGACGCAGTTACTTCCTGAACAGTGTGATTGAGGGCAATGTAGACTTTATTTTTGGCGCGGGGCAGGCGCTGTTTGAAGACAGTGACATTGTCACCCGCCCGCGCGGCACAGAGCGTGCCGATGTCGGGTATGTGACGGCTCCGAGCACCAATATCGGGAAGGAATTTGGGCTGGTTTTTTTGAATTGCCGGCTATTGAAGTCGCAGGGTGTACCGGCAAACTCGACCCCGCTGGGACGCCCCTGGCACCCGACAACCGATTTTCCGGACGGTCGTTACGCGGACCCGGATGCCATTGGGGCTGCGGTTTTCATCAACACCTTTATGGATGATCACATCACCGTTGACGGCTGGGCTTCCATGCGCGGGACCAGCCGCGATGGCACCAAGTCGACGGTATTTCTCCCGCAGAGTGCGCGCTTTTTCGAGTACCAGAGCCACGGCCCCGGCGCCGCCATTAACCCTCAGCGACGCCAGCTCGGTGATGATGAAGCGAGGAAATACACCCGCGACCGGATTCTGGCGGGCTGGAGCCCCGCCTTCTGAAACCACGATCAGCCGCAAGGCTTGTCGCGCTTAGCGGTCGCTGGGCGCGCGCGGCGCTACCTGGGGGCAATCCACAAACTGGTACTGCCCGGGCTTGGCCGGGTCAAACCCGAGCTCCAGGGCGGCATCGAGGAAGCTCGCAGGAATCCGGTGCATCAGCAGGTCTCCGGTCGCGCCCCCGCAAACACTGGGGTACATACGATCTGTGCGCACACCACAACGGGACTCCTGCACCTTGATACCATTCTGCGCCAGCTCGGCACCACTGGCTTCCAGGCTGCGACCTCCCCCCTCACACTGACGGTTACCGCGGGGCTGCATGACCCACAGGCTCTGCCCGCCCTGCTGTGCGGCAGGTGCCGCATCCGTCCCGCTCGCTTGCTCGTCTGACATTTCCGGGGATGCCTCTGTTGCCGGTTGATTCGGTGCCTTTTCCGTCGACGGCGTATCGGCGGTATTTTTTTGCGAAGAATCGCAGCCGCCCATCGACAGGACTAGGACCGCTGCAAACATCGCTCGTAACCAGGCATGACTCATACACTCTCTCCCTTGTTGCCGTTATCACCCGATCTGAGCGGGCAGACCGGGTTCCCTCTGATCAGCTTAGCGCGAGCCACCCTCCCACGCCCAGCATGAGGGTACCGGCGACCCGGTTCATCAGGCGCACATTCTCACCCTTGGTCAGCAACCGGCTCAAGGTGCGACCACCGCTGGCATAGATCAGCATGCAGATAAACTCCAGCGTCAGGATAATACACAGCAGCACGGCCATCTGCGCAAGCAGCGGTTTGCTCTGATTGATGAACGGCGGCAGCAAGGCGATGAAAAACGCCCAACCTTTCGGATTGGCGACGGCCGTGACAAATCCCTGGGTCATCAGGGACAGTGCAGGGATGGCGGGCTGCTCGCCCGCGGAGGGCTCTACTAACACCATCCGCCCGCGCGCGCGCCACATCTGTACACCGAGATACGCAAGGTACAAAGCACCGCAGTACTTGAACACCTGAAACGCCGTGGGATGCTGCAGCATAAAGGCGGCAATACCCACCACCGCGGCAATGGCCACCAGCGCCACACCGCACAGCTCACCCCACATCATCCACAGGGTGCGGCGCACACCAAACGCCATACCCATGGTGAGCGCCAGGGTCATACACATACCCGGCGTAATCGACACAAAGAAAAACGTCGGCACAAACAGTGCCAGCAGCGACCAATCCAGCATTCAATCCAACTCCATCACGGGTACACCAACGCCTACACCCACGATCAATGGTGGGTTCCCTGGTGATTACCAAAATGGCTGACGAGCATGCCCGCGAGCATCAGGCCACAGCCAATCAGCTCCGTGCCACTCAGTATCTCATTCAGGAACATCCAGCCCGCAGCCACCGCAAATACAGATTCCAGACTCATGATCACTGTGGCGTGGGAAGGTGCCGCATTGCGCTGCCCCAATAACTGGAACGTAAATGCGATAGCCGTGGAGAACACCATCATGTACGCAATCGGCCAGGCCGCGTCCCACGCTGCCTGTAGTGTGGGCTGTTCCACCAGTAATGAAGCCACCGCGGACAGCACCCCGCACACCAGAAACTGGATTGCCGCCAGACGCAGTGCATCGTAGCGATGTACCAGATAGTCCGCAGACAGCACCTGTATTGCAAACACAAAGGCACTGGCGAACACCATCAGGTCGCCGATCAACTGCGCCTCTTCAGAAAAGTCTGCCAGCCAGTACAGCCCCGCCAGAGCCAGGGCGACCCCAGCCCAGGTCCAGCGGTTGGTTTTGTGCCCCAGGGACAGGCCGATCACTGGCACCAGCAACAGATAGAAACCAGTAATAAACCCGGCCCGCCCCGCCGTGGTGTACAGCAAGCTCACCTGCTGCAGTGCGGCCCCGAGGAACAGCCAGAAACCCAGTACTGCACCACCCGGCAGACATTTACGCCAGCGATGGTGAACGGGCGTACCGTCCAGCTCCCCGGGCTGTACGTCACGGCGCGAAGACAGCCAGTAAACAATGGGAATTAGCAGAAGCCCGCCCAGAAAGAAACGCCATGCATTGAATGCCAGCGGCTCAATATGCGCCATGGCAATCTTCTGCGGCACAAACGCCAGCCCCCAGAAAAGGGCGGCCAGCAATAACAGAAGCTCGGCTCTCGCCTGTTTTTGATTCATACCACTCACCGGATACCGCGGGCGCACCCGGGGCGCCCACCGATTATGAAATTATTGAACATCCCCACTGGTACTCAGAGCGGATGGATATGACTGACCATCAGTTGCAGAGACTGCCGCCCGCGAAATTCATTGATATCCAGCTTGAACGCTAGTTGGACCCTGTCCACCTGGGCGGGCCAGAAGTCCGTATCAATGTTGAAAGCAATGGCGTCGATCGCCTGTTGCGGTGCCGTCACCGGAGCCACGGTCATCTTCAGGTGGCGCTCGCCCACAATGCGCTGTTGCAGCAACAGGAACTCTCCATCAAATTCCGGTTCCGGGAAGGCCTGGCCCCAGGGGGCACAGGCGCGCAACAGCGCCGCCGTTTCCATGGAAAATTCCTGCGGCTGCAGCTCGCCATCGGTTTCGATCACCGCCTGCAATTGCGATGCGTTGAGGCGCGCGCGCACCGCCTGCTCAAAGGCGTCGGTGAACGCGGCCAGATGCTCCGCCGGCAGACTCAAGCCGGCCGCCATCGCGTGACCACCGAATTTGCTGATCAAGTGGGGATGGGTGGCCGCAACATCACTCAGGGCGTCGCGAATGTGTAACCCGGGAATCGAGCGCGCCGACCCCTTGACCAGACCATTGTCGCCGTCGGCAAAGGCAATCACCGGGCGGTGGAACTTTTCCTTGATGCGACTCGCAAGAATACCGACCACCCCCTGGTGCCAGGCGCTGTCGTACAGACACAGGCTCCAGGGCAATCCCTCCTCGGCCAGTTGCAGTTTTTCCAGCGCGGCCATGGCCTCCCGCTGCATCCCCGCCTCAATAGCCTTGCGATCCCGGTTGAGGCCGTCCAGCTCCGTGGCCAGTTCCCGGGCTTCCTCGGGGTCAGGCGTCAGCAGGCAGCGAATACCGGTACCGATATCATCCAGGCGACCGGCAGCGTTGATACGCGGCCCAAGGATAAAGCCGATATCCGTGGTGGAAAGGCGGGTGCGGTCCCTGCCCGCGACGTCCATCAGCGCCTGAATACCGGGGCGGCAGCGGCCCGCACGGATACGCGCGATCCCCTGATGCACCAGCACACGATTGTTGTGATCCAGGGGCACCAGATCGGCCACGGTGCCCAGCGCCACCAGATCCAGGTACTCGGCCATGTTCGGCACCGGTATGCCAACCTCCGCAAACCAGCCCTGTTTTTGCAGCACACTCTTGAGCCGACTGAGCAGGTAAAAAATAACCCCGACGCCCGCGAGATTTTTGCTCGGAAAGTCGCAGTCGGGCTGGTTGGGATTGACGATGGCATCTGCATCGGGAAGTTCACTGCCGGGCAAGTGGTGGTCGGTCACGATCACCTTGAGGCCCGCGGCACGGGCGGCTGCCACGCCTTCAATACTGCTGATACCATTGTCGACCGTAATCAGCAGATCCGGGTTGTATTCCCCCGCCACTTCGACGATTTCCGGGGTCAGCCCGTAGCCAAACTCGAAGCGGTTCGGCACCAGAAAATCCACCGCCCCGGCGCCCAGCGCACCCAGTGCCAGTACCGATAGGGTACTGCTGGTAGCGCCATCAGCATCGAAGTCACCGACGATGAGAATTTTGTGCTGGTTGCGCACGGCCTCCACCAGCAGCGTTACCGCGGCTTCCACCCCGCGCATGGATGTGGGGCTATGCAGGCGGGTCAGCTGGTGATCGAGTTCGTCGTCGCTGCGCACACCGCGCCCCAGCAGTACCCGCTGGAGAATTTCCGGCGTGGAGGAAGTAAAACGGCCAGAGGACAAATCCACTGGCCGCCGTTGAATAATCGGTTTCATCGCATCCGGTCGCTATCGATTTGGGGAATCCTGGGCCGCCGGTATCCACCGGCGAACCGCCATTCTAACGCCGACCGGCCACGGCTAAAACGGGCTCAGCCGAATTGGCGAGAGATAAAATCGTGTACCGCAGAAAGCTCGTTTGGCAGAACTTGCATCCGCTCTTCCCGCTCCAGCAGGTCTTGCATGTGGTGCGGTAGCGGCACAGAGGTACCCGGCAGCGCCTTGTCCACCGCTTCGCTGAACTTGGCCGGGTGCGCGGTAGCCAGGCAGACCATGGGTTCGGCACTGGACTTGCGCGCGCGGCGTGCGGCTTCGACACCAATGGCGGTGTGCGGATCCAGCAGGTATTCGGTGGACTCGAACACTGCGCGAATCACTTCCACGGTGCGCTCGTCCCCCACCCGCTCGGAAGCAAACAGGGTGCGAGCCCTGTCCAGAACGCCCTCATCCAGTTTCAGCGGTGCGCTGCGGTCCGCCAACAGTTCGGCCACAGCACTACCATTGCGGTCATAGAGATCAAACAGCAGGCGCTCAAAATTGCTGGAAACCATGATATCCATGCTGGGCGAAAGGCTGTGCACCAGCGGCATGGGCGAGTGGTCGTTGTCACTGATACAGCGGTGCAAAATATCGTTGGCGTTGGTGGCAATGACCAGCTGATTGATGGGCAAGCCCATACCGCGGGCCAGATAGCCGGCAAAAATATCGCCAAAATTGCCGGTGGGTACGGAAAAATTCACCGGGCGGTGTGGACCGCCGAGGCTCAGGGCCGCGTAAAAGTAATACACGATCTGGGCCATGATGCGCGCCCAGTTGATGGAGTTCACCGCCACCAGGCGGCGCCCATCGGGCAGAAACGACTGATCCGCAAAGCTGGCCTTCACCATGTTCTGGCAATCGTCAAAATTACCTTCCAGCGCGATGTTGTACACGTTGTCCGACAGGACGGTGGTCATCTGTTTGCGCTGCACCTCCGACACGCGGTTGTGCGGATGCAAAATGAAGATGTCGATGTTTTCACAATGCCGACAACCTTCGATTGCCGCCGAGCCGGTATCACCGGAGGTGGCCCCCAGAACCACCACTTTTTCACCGCGCTTTTTCAGCAGCAGGTCAAACAACTGCCCGAGGAATTGCAGGGCGAAATCCTTGAATGCCAGGGTTGGCCCCTGAAACAGCTCCAGCACCCACTCGTTGTGACCGGTCTGTACCAGCGGCGCAATCGCGTCGTGGCGGAAGCTGGCGTAGGCACGCTCGATCGCTCCGCGCATCTCGTCCTCGGTCAGGTCTTCGCGCACGAAGGGCCACATAATCCGAAAAGCCAGTTCCTGGTAATCCAGCCCGGCCATCTCGGCAATTTCTTCACGGCTGAACTGTGGCAGGCTTTCAGGGACATACAGGCCGCCATCACTGGCGAGGCCGGTAAGGACGGTATCGGCAAAACTGAGAGAGGGCGCGCGGCCGCGGGTGCTGACAAATTTCACGTTATAGCTACTGGCTTGGTTTCTACTGACTGGGTTTTTAAAGGCTTGGAGAATATCAAGGACACGTGAAGCGGGTGACCGGCACCCTCTTCACGCTCATCGCCCGGCGAACGGGCGCACTTCAGGGAATCAGCCCAGAGGCTCTACGCGAATGCGCACAACCGGCCCCTGAATGCTGTCCAGGGCTTCGATCTGATTGACGGCTTCCTGCAGCTGCGCTTCGCGGGCGCGACTGGTGAGCAGCACCACTGGCACAAGCTCCTCATCTTCTGCCGGCTCATGCTGAATCAAAGCCTCAATGCTGATGCCCTGATCGCTGCAAATTTTGGCCACCTGGGACATGACCCCCGGCTTGTCAAACGCGGAGATACGCATGTAATAGCTGGTCTCGGCTTCTGCCATGGGCAGCACATCGTCCAGGTTGCCCTGGCTGTCCTGGGTGACGCCCGCCAGCGGCACACGCTGGTCGGGGCGCACATTCAGAGTCCGCGCCACATCGACAATATCCGCAATCACCGCAGAGGCCGTGGCCTCGGCACCAGCGCCGGCACCGTAATACAGGGTCGGCCCCACGGCATCGCCGTTGACCAGCACCGCGTTCATCACCCCGTTGACATTGGCAATCAGGCGACGCTGGGGAATCAGCGTCGGGTGTACCCGCAGCTCAACTCCTTCACTGGTACGCCGGGCGATACCCAGGTGCTTGATGCGATAGCCCAGCTCATCGGCGTAGCGGATGTCTTCCCTGGCAACCCCGCTGATGCCCTCGGTATACACCTTGTCGAATGCCAGCGGCATGCCGAAGGCGAGGGACGCCATGATCACCAGCTTGTGCGCTGCATCAATCCCCTCCACATCAAATGTCGGGTCTGCCTCGGCGTAACCCAGCGCCTGCGCCTGGGCCAGCGCTTCGTCGAAGCTGCGCCCTTTCTCACGCATTTCGGTCAGGATGTAGTTGCCGGTGCCATTAATGATGCCCGCCAACCACTGGATGCGGTTGCCAACCAGCCCCTCGCGCAGGGATTTGATAATCGGGATACCGCCAGCAACGGCCGCTTCATAGGCGATGGTGACGCCCTTGTCGGCCGCGGCGGCGAACAGTTCATTGCCGTGCTCGGCAATCAGCGCCTTGTTGGCGGTGACCACGTGCTTGCCGTTGGCTATGGCTGTGAGCACCAGCTCACGGGCCACGGTGGTACCGCCGATGAGCTCGACCAGTACATCCACATCGGGGTTATTGGCCACATCGAAGATTTCGCGGGTGACATTCAGTGCCGTCATGTCGCAATCGGCATTATCCCGGCGGGCCCCCACCTGGATAATCTCCACCGGGCGTCCGCAGCGCGCGGCAATCTCGTCGCCGTTGCGCGCCATCACATTGACGGTACCGCTACCCACGGTACCGAGCCCGCAAATCCCGATACGGACCGCGGGCAGTGCGCCGGCGGCATTAGCGTTTTCTACAACCTCAGGGGCTCTCTTGGTGGCTTCGTCGGCGAATGCGCTCACAACTTCCCTCCGCGCATGACTCTATGGAACACGGCGCAATAACTGGCGTTAAAATCAAAAAAAGCTCGACAACCTTACTGAGATCAGGGGGAAATTGTCAATAAAATTGCGCAGAGCGGTTAAACAATCGCCAACGCAACCCACCCCCCTGCAGGCCAACCCCTTACCCTGCCCGGCAACCTTAAAAAGAAAAAGCCGGCAGTTGCCGGCTTTTCAGGGATCGGGGTTCCGCTAAAGGTCAGATACCCAGTGCCTTCACCAGGGTCTCCGGCGGCAGATAGCCCGGCACGACCGTGCCATCTTCCATCACGATGGTGGGTGTGCCACGCACATCAATCACCTCGTTACCCAGCTTGTACTGCGCGGCTACCGGGTTGTTGTTGCAGACTTTGAGCGGCACATTCTTGCGGTTTTTCAGGTCGGTCAGGGTCTTGTTCGGATCGTCCGCACACCAGGCCGTAGCCACCTTGCGGTATCCGACCGAATTCAGGCCGGCGCGGGGAAACGCCAGATAGCGCACTTCAATGCCGCGGCGATTCAGCTCGGGCACATCGTCGTGCAGCTTGCGGCAATAACCACAGTCCACGTCGGTAAACACGTAGATATGTGCTTTTGGCTTGCCCTTGGGGGAAAAGACGATCATATCGTCCAGGTTCTGCTGGCCCATCACTTCCGAGCGATGCTGACCGCGACGCTGCTCGGAGAGATTGACCACTTTCTGCGGCCCCACTTCAAACAGATCGCCCGCGATAAAGTGACCACCGTCTTTGGAAACGAACAGAACATTGCCGCCGTTTACGTCCACCTCATACAGGCCCGGCATTGGGCTCTCGCGTACGTCGCCGAACGTCGCCTGGGGGTTGCCTGCGGCCAGTTTGGCCTTGATCTGCTTGGCAACAGCGGCATCCACATCTGCGAATGCGGCGTGTCCCGCCAATAGAGACACTGCGGCAACAAGAGCAGAAAGTGGCTTGGCAAGAAATGTCATGATTCGGTTCGCTCCAGATTATTCGTCATTTTCTGACCCGTTTTACGGCTAGGGGTTCAAGCCAGTATGGCACTTATATCGCACTTATCGTTTATTTGCGGATCGCCAAGGCGCGTTTTACTACAGGCAGGGCATAAATGCCATGCACAGCTCACCCTCTGGGGTGATGCTCCCCATGCAAAGCCTGCAGGCGGGCTCGCGCCACCGCGGTATAGATCTGTGTCGTGGAAAGATCGGAGTGGCCCAGTAGCAGCTGCACCACCCGGAGATCGGCCCCGTGGTTCAGCAGGTGCGTGGCAAAGGCATGGCGCAGGGTGTGGGGTGACAAGGGCTTTTCAATGCCCGCCACCTTGGCCCAGTGCTTGATCCGATACCAGAAGGTCTGGCGGGTCATTGCCTTGCCGGCACGCCCCGGAAAGCAGGCATCGCTCTCCCCCATCGCCAGAAGCTGAGGCCGCGCTGACCGCAGGTAGCGCTCAAGCCAGCGCTCTGCAGCCCGCCCCATGGGCACCAGACGCTCCTTGCTGCCCTTGCCAAACACCCGCACGACGCCCTGACGCAGGTTCAGCTGGGACATACTGAGCTCCACCAGTTCACTCACTCGCAAGCCACAGGCATAAAGCAGCTCGAACATGGCGCGGTCGCGCAGACCGATGGGTGTATCCGTGTCAGGGGCATCCAGCAACGCCTCCACATCCGCCTCAGACAACGACTTCGGCAAGGGCTTGGGCACCTTGGGATTGTCGATCAACGCAACCGGGTCGTGATCAATAAGCCGCTGACGCAGACAGTGGCGGTAGAAGCTACGCAGTGCCGCCAGCGCACGGGCACTGGAGCGGGCCGAGTGACCGGCAGCGTGGCGCGCTCCGAGATAGGCCAACACATCCTCCCTGGCTACCTGGCCGAGATGCTTGCCCACCTGCGCACTGTAGGACGCAAAGCCTTTCAGATCGCGCCCGTAGGCGGCGCGGGTATGCTCACTCACGCCGCGCTCGGCCCACAGCATATCCAGCCAGCTGCCAATCAATTGTTGTGCATCGGGAAAAACATTCATTGCCCCATTAAATCACAGGGCGCGGGATCACGTGTTTTACGGGCACAAAAAAACCGGAGACAAGCTCCGGTTTTTTTATGTACAAGAAGAAACTCAGCCGAGTTTTTCCTTGATACGTGCCGCTTTACCAGTCAGGTTGCGCAGGTAGTACAGTTTGGCCTGGCGAACGTCACCGCGACGCTTCACAGAAATGCTGTCTACCAGCGGGCTGTGAGTCTGGAAAGTACGCTCAACGCCTACACCGTGAGAGATTTTACGTACGGTGAAGGAAGAGTTCAGGCCGCGGTTACGCTTGCCAATTACCACACCTTCAAACGCCTGCAGACGCTCACGGTTACCTTCTTTTACCTTTACCTGAACGATAATGGTATCGCCCGGGGCAAACTCAGGCAGTTCGGCTTTGAGCTGTTCGGTTTCCAGCTGCTGGATGATTTTGTTGGTCATTTGGAGTTCTCCAAAAGGGTTTTGTGTAGCCTCACGGCTAGATCACCGGATTACTCTCGCCTCACGGCGAATCCGATATTAATGCTTTTTCCCGGCCGACGGCTCCTGCAGGAATTCTTCCAGCAGTTGCGTCTGCTCCGGGGTCAGCGCCAGCTTTTCCAGAAGGTCCGGCCTGCGCTGCTGCGTGCGCCCCAAGGCCTGCTTGAGGCGCCAGCGACGTATCTTTTCATGGTTGCCAGAAAGCAGAACTTCCGGCACCCGGCTGCCCTGATAGTCTTCAGGGCGAGTGTAATGTGGACAGTCGAGCAGCCCTTGGGCGAAGGAGTCCTCCACCGCCGACTGATCGTGTCCCAGCGCGCCCGGTATCAGCCGCGTTACCGCGTCTACCAGCACCATGGCAGCGAGCTCGCCACCACTCAGGACGTAATCCCCGATTGACCACTCTTCATCAATCAGAGACTCCACCACACGCTCATCAACGCCCTCGTAGCGCCCGGCCAACATGACCAGGTTGCCACTCTGGGCGAGGCTTTCCACACCGGCCTGATCCAACTGTCGCCCTTGGGGTGACAGGTAAATAGACCGCGCAGGACCAGACTCCTCCGCCCAGTTGCGCGCCTCGCGCAGTGCCTGGGTGAGCGGCTCCGCCAGCATCACCATCCCGGGGCCACCGCCGTAAGGGCGATCGTCCACCGTACGATGCCGGTCGCTGGTGAAATCCCGGGGATTCCAGCAGCGCACCTCCAGCAAGCCATCTTTCACCGCTCGCCCACTGATACCGTATTCGGTCAGTGCGGCAAACATCTCGGGAAAGATACTTACCAGGGCCACACGCCTGGGCTTAATGACACGCTCAGCCGTCATCAGAACTCAGGGTCCCAATCGACGGTTATCTGACCCGCGTCCAGATCAACGTTGGTGATGTATTCACCGGGCAAGTACGGAATCAGGCGCTCGCGCCCGTCGTCCCCACCACGCACCACCATGACATCGTTGGCGCCGGTCTCCATCAGCCGCACCACTTCGCCGAAACGAAATTCACGACCTTCAAACTGGCTGACCACCTGCAGTCCCTGCAGCTGATGCCAATAATATTCACCTTCTTCTAGCTGCGGCATTTCACTGCGCGCAACCGCAATATCTCTCTGGCAGAACTGGGCCGCGAGGTCGCGGTCCTCTACACCTTTGATATGAACGATCAGGCCTTTGCCGTGGCGCTTGCCGTCGTCGATATCGAGAGACTGCCACTGCCCTGCATCCTGCTTGCTACCTGCACCGGCGGGCTCAAGCCACCAGCGGGAGAACTGCAGGATATTGTCCATCGGCTCGGTAAAGGAATGCACCTTTACCCAACCGCGCACCCCGTACACTGTGGTGATACGCCCGACGGTAACCAGGTCTTCACCAACTACCGATTGCTCAACCACAGAGATACCCCGGAATACAGACTATTGGGCAATAAAAGATCAGGCAGATTCTTTCAGCAGTTTGCTGACGCGATCAGAAACCTGTGCGCCCTGGCCTACCCAGAACTCAACGCGCTCGCGATCAACACGCAGACGCTCTTCCTGACCACGGGCTACCGGGTTGAAGAAGCCAACACGCTCAATGAAACGACCGTCGCGGGATTTGCGGCTGTCAGTCACAGTCAGGTGATAAAACGGGCGCTTCTTTGCACCGCCACGAGCCAAACGAATGGTTACCATGTAGCTATCCTGTAGTTTCAACACTCACCGGTCACCCTTTGCAACCGGCATATCCCGCCTCACGGCGGTATTTCAGAATTTGTCGCAACAGAACGTCACGACAAAATCTGCTTTTAAATCAACACTCAGCGGCCAGGGGCCAACTGAAAGGCGGCGTATTCTAATGTACCGTTTCCGGTTTGTATAGCAGCGAATAGAGCCGCCAGACACTGTGCCGTGGATGGGCTATTTCTTGCGGAATCCCGGCGGCAGGCCGCCGGGCATTCCGCCCAGCCCACCGGGGCCACCGGCACCGCCCCCCATACCGGGAAGGCCACCGAGGCCACGCATCATTTTGCTCATGCCGCCACCCTTGAGCTTTTTCATCATCTTGCCCATTTGCTTGTGCTGCTTGAGCAGACGATTCAGATCCTGAATCTGCGTGCCGGAGCCTGCGGTAATGCGGCGCTTGCGGGAGCCATTGAGCAGTTCCGGGTTGCGGCGCTCATCCGGTGTCATGGAGCTGATCAGGGCATCCATACGACGGAATTCTTTACCCATATCCGCCTGCTGTGCGGCCTGGGCGAGCCCGCCCATGCCCGGCATCTTGTCCATCAGGGCGCCGAGGCCACCCATATTCTGCATCTGCTGCAACTGGTCGCGCAGGTCTTCGAGATCAAAGCCCTTGCCCTTCTGGACCTTTTTGACCAGTTTTTCGGCCTTGGACTTGTCGATCGTCTGCTCGGCCTGCTCGATCAGGGAGAGAATATCGCCCATGCCGAGAATACGGGAGGCGATACGGTCGGGATGGAAGGTCTCCAGCGCATCGGTCTTTTCGCCAACCCCGATAAACTTGATCGGTTTGCCGGTCACATGACGCACCGAAAGCGCGGCACCACCGCGGGCATCACCATCCGCCTTGGTCAGCACCACACCGGTCAGCGGCAGTGCATCATTGAAGGCACTGGCCGTATTTACGGCGTCTTGACCAATCATGGCGTCGATGACGAACAGAGTCTCTGCCGGATCCAGTACCGCGTGGAGTTCGCGAATCTCGTCCATCAGCTGGTCATCGATATGCAAGCGGCCGGCAGTATCCACAATCAGCACATCTGCGAACTGCTTGCGCGCGGCATCCATGGCGCCCTTGGCGATGTCCACCGGCTTCTGATCCGCCTCGGAGGGGTAAAACAGTGCACCCACCTCCCCCGCCAGGGTTTCCAGCTGCTTGATGGCCGCGGGGCGGTAGACGTCCGCACTGACCACCATGACTTTTTTCTTTTCCCGCTCCTGCAGATACTTGGCGAGCTTGGCCACACTGGTGGTTTTACCCGCACCCTGCAGGCCCGCCATAAGAATGACCGCCGGCGGCTGCACCGCCAGATTCAGGGGCGTGGCAGCCTCGCCCATCACCTTGACCAGCTCGTCCTGCACAATCTTGACGAACTGCTGCCCCGGATTCAGCGCTTTGCTGACCTTCTGGCCCACCGCCGCAGTACGCACCTGCTGCACAAATGCCTTCACTACGGGCAGCGCAACATCCGCCTCCAGCAGCGCCTTGCGCACTTCACGCAAGGTATCGCGGATATTGTCATCCGTCAGGCGCGCTTTACCTGTGACTTTTTTCAGTGCTAACGACAGACGGTCGCTCAGGTTATCGAACATATCACCTTCTCAAATCGTAAAAGCCGCGGCGGACCGATCAAGACCGGTTCCCCAAAAACGCGGCAGTATAGCCCAGGCGGGCTTTCCAGCACAGGCGCGCTGTGACACACTGCCGGCCCGGACCCATAAGAATCAGCAAGACGGAATCACCCAATGGCGGCCTTCGCCCACTGGACGGCAATTGCACTCTATCTGGCCACTACATTAGTAGCGGCTCTCAGCCTGTCTCGCCAACCGCTGGCGCGACTCCAGCCCTTGCTGCTGGGGATGTTCGGCTGCGCTGTCGCGGCCCATGTCATTGCCCTGGAATACATTCTGGTGGCGAACGACGGCTTCCGCTTCGACCTGCTGGCCATGCTGTCTCTGGTCACCTGCTCCGTAGCGCTGGTGCTGTTATTCCTCTCGCTCAAACACCGTCTTACCCTGCTGATATTGGCTATCGCACCGCTCGCCGCACTTTCGCAACTGGCTGCGGTGCACGCCTGGGGCGGCGCACCACCGCTCACAGACCTGACCCCAGGAATCGCGGCGCACGCGCTCTTCTCAATCTCAGCCTATGCCCTGCTGACCCTGGCCACCCTGCAGGCCATCTATCTTTACTGGCTCAACCAGCAGCTCCACAACCACCGCCCATCCGGTATCAGCCGTCTGCTGCCACCGCTGCAGACCATGGAGAGCCTGCTGTTCGCCCTGATTGCCTTCGGCCAACTGCTGCTCACCGCCTCACTGGTTACCGGGGCGCTGTTTGTGGACGACCTGTTTGGCCAGCAGCTGGTACACAAGACCGCGCTGTCCATCCTCGCCTGGATCCTGTACAGCATCCTGCTCTGGGGTCACTGGAAAAAAGGCTGGCGGGGCAACACGGCGGTGCGCTGGACCCTGTCTGCGTTCGCCATTCTGATGCTCGCCTTTTTCGGCAGTAAACTGGCGCTGGAAGTCATTTTGCCCCGCGGTTAAGCCAACCGACTTGCGGCATACACAGAACTGTTCCACTATCGCCCTGATTCAATAGAAAGAGCTTCCCCTTGAACGACCTGCCCCCCGGCCTGTTATTTGGATTAATAGGCCTGCTGATAGTCATTTCCGCCTTCTTCTCCAGCTCCGAAACCAGCATGATGGCGCTGAACCGCTATCGCTTGCGCCACCAGGCAAAAAGCGGGCATCGCGGTGCCAAGCGTGCCATGGAGCTGCTCGCGCGCCCGGACAAGCTGATTGGTGTCATCCTGATCGGCAACAACATGGTCAACATCCTGGCGTCCGTGATCGCCGGCGCGGTGTTTACCCGGCTGTACGGAGAAGCCGGGGTCTGGTATGCCACCGCCGCACTCACAGTGATTGTGCTGGTCTTTGCAGAAGTGACCCCAAAGACCATTGCTGCGTTGCACCCGGAAAAAATCGCCTTCCCCGCCAGCGTGATACTGCGCCCCCTACTGTGGCTTCTGTCGCCTTTTGTGTGGCTGGTAGGCAGTGTTTCCAACGCACTGGCACGACTCGTAGGCGTTGAGGCAGGCAAAGAGTCAGAAGCGGAACATCTGGCCCCGGAGGAACTCCGCTCGGTAGTGTTCGAATCCGGTGCACTGCTGCCCACCAAGCACAAAGGCATGCTGCTCAATGTGCTGGATCTGGATCAGGCCACCGTGGAGGACATCATGATCCCCCGCAACGAAGTGATTGGCGTCGACCTGGACCACTCCGCTGAAGAAATCCTGCAGCAACTGGCGGAAAGCAGCTTTACCCGCCTGCCGGTCTACCGCGGCGACATCAACCAGGTGGTCGGCATATTGCACCTGCGCCGCGCCGCGCAAATCCTGCGCGACGGCCCGGAGGAACTCACCGCGGAGACACTGAAGTCCCACCTGAACGAACCCTACTTCGTCCCCGAAGCCACTCCCCTGCCAACCCTGCTGATGAATTTCCAGCAGAAGAAGCGGCGCATGGGACTGGTCGTTGACGAGTACGGCGAGGTGATGGGCATCGTGACGCTGGAAGACCTGCTGGAAGAAATCGTCGGCGACTTTACCGCGAGCCCTGTACCCAGCGATGATGAAGAAATAATCGAGCAGGAAAATGGCTGGTACCTGGTCGATGGCGGCACATCAATCCGCGAGATCAATCGCACCCTGCACTGGCACCTGCCCACCGACGGCCCCAAGACGTTCAATGGCTTGATCATGGAGCACCTCGAAAGCATCCCCGAGGGCAACATCAGCCTGTATATCCAGGACTACCTGATCGAAATTGTGGAAGTCTCGGACAAGATGATTACCAGTGCGCGGGTAAAGAAAGCGCGGGGGTAGTTCGCGTCGCCCACCGTGGTGACGAGCAGTGGCGCCGGACAGAGGCAGCGCAGCTAGAACAGCTCTAGATCAGTTCCAGCTGTCGCCGCACCGGCGCGAAGCTCTTGCGGTGTACGGGGGTCACTCCCAGCCTTGCGAGGGCTTCCATATGTACCTTGGTGGGGTAACCCTTGTGCCCCGCAAGACCGTACCCGGGGTAGATAGCATCCAGCGCAACCATTTCACGGTCTCTGGTGACCTTGGCCAGTATCGATGCCGCAGCAATTGCCGCAACCCGGTCGTCGCCTTTCACCACCGTATCGCAATCATAGCGCCAGACAGGCTTGCGATTGCCATCCACCAAAACAAATTCCGGCTGCACTGACAACTGCTCGACTGCGCGACTCATCGCCAGCAGACTCGCCTGTAAAATATTCAACTGGTCGATTTCCTCGACCGTGGCCCGGGCGATGGCAAAACTGAGTGCTTTTTCCCGAATCTCGTCGAACAGCCGCTCACGCTTTTTTTCCGAAAGCTTTTTCGAATCCGCCAGCCCGGCAATCGGATTCTGCGGATCAAGAATCACCGCAGCGGCCACCACATCACCCGCCAGAGGCCCCCGCCCCACTTCGTCCACCCCCGCCAACAGGTCACCGGTGTAACGACAGACATAGGGAGGCAGAGTGGATTTGGACTTCATGGGAGCACTACTGAAAGATTATTGGTTGATCAATTTGCACACGGCTTCCGCGGCTTTTTCCGAGGCATCGCGACGCAACTGCTGGTGCAGCTCACTGAACTCCCTGCGCAGGGTATCCCCCAGCAACGGATCTTCAAAATAATGCAATATCGCGGCGCCAAGCGCTTCGGGCGTTGCATCATCCTGCAGAATTTCCGGCACCAGCTCGCGTTGCGCCAGCAGGTTGGGAAGCGATACCCAGGGGGTGTGCAGCATGCGAGAGAAAATAGCGTAGGACAGGCTCGCCATTTTGTAGGCGACCACCATGGGCTTGTTCATTAACATGGTTTCGAGGGTGGCCGTGCCGGAAGCAATCAGCACGGTGTCGGCGGCCGCCAGCGCCTGCTGCGATTGCCCATCGAGCACACGCAGCGGCAGGGCCTCGATCCCCGGCATCCCCGCAATTTGCTGCTCCAGCTGCGCCTTTCGCTCCGGGCTGGCCGCTGGCAACACAAACCGCAGGCTTCTGCGCCGCTGTGAGCACCAGAGCGCTGCCTGCAGGAATAGCGGGCCTAACAGACGCACCTCGCCGCCACGACTTCCGGGCAGCAGTGCCACCACTTCGTCATCCGGCGCAAACCCCAATGCTTTTTTCGCCGCGGGCACATCCACTTCCAGTGGGATTTCATCCGCCAGCGGATGCCCGACAAACGTTACCGGCACGTCGTGCTCACGATAGAAGTCCGCCTCGAACGGCAGCAGCGTCAGCATATGGTCCACCGCCCGCGCAATCTTCTTGATCCGCCCCTGCCGCCAGGCCCACACCGATGGGCTGACATAATGCACGGTGGGGATACCGGCAGAGCGCAGCGCCTCTTCCAGGCCGAGATTAAAATCCGGTGAGTCGATACCGACAAACAGGTCAGGGGGATTGGCAATAAAGTGTTCGCGCAGGGTGCGGCGAATTTTCAACAGCTCCGGCAAGCGCTTGAGTGGCTCCACCAGCCCCATCACTGACAGACGCTCCATGGGAAATAACGATTCCACACCCAGGGCCTGCATACGTGGCCCGGCGATGCCAATCGCTTCCACTTTATGAAAACGCTTTTGCAGCGCCGCGATCAAGCCGGCGCCGAGGATATCACCGGACGCCTCACCGGCCAGAATGCCGATGCGCAATACCTCTCGCTCAGACACTTGGCATCCTCAGCGGACAATGCCGCGAGTGGAGTTTTGAAGGGAGTCAATCCAGGGCTGGATCACCGCAGATTCCTGGCGCAGCTGAGCCAGAGACTCCAGGGCCTCATCGGTCGTCAACCCGCGCCGATAGACAATCTTGTAAGCCTTGTTGATCAGCGAGATTTCTTCACGGGTGAACCCGCGGCGGCGCAAACCTTCTGCGTTGATGGTTTTAGCTTCTGCCGGGTTCCCGGCCACCATGACATATGCGGGGACATCCTTGCCAATACCCGCACCCATACCGGTGAACGCATGTTCGCCAATGGTGCAATACTGGTGAACCAGGGTGTAGCCACTCAAGATGGCCCAGTCACGCACGAAGACGTGACCTGCCAGCGCCACATTGTTGACCAGAATAGTGTTGTTGCCGATCACGCTGTCGTGACCGATATGCGCGTAGGCCATCAGCAAATTATCATTGCCAATCGACGTTTCACCACGATCCTGGACCGTGCCGCGGTGAATGGTGACGCCCTCGCGAATCACGTTGTTGTCGCCGATCACCAGGGTCGTGTCTTCCCCCTGGTATTTTTTGTCCGGCGTATCCTGCCCCACGGTGGAGAACTGATAAATACGGTTGTTTTTGCCCAGCGTGGTGGGCCCATTGAGTACGACATGGGAGGCGATTTCGCAGCCATCGCCGATCTCTACATCCGGCCCGATCACACTGTAGGGGCCAATTTTCACGCCCTCGCCAATTTTTGCCGAGTCGTCGACGATCGCGGTCGGGTGAATACTGGTCTGCATTCTGTGGTCTTCTCCTCACCGGCTCGGGTTCCATCCGCGGGCAACTGCCTGCCATCGAAGAATGGCGCCGCAGACAACGCGGCTACTTTACCCCCGAACGGCGAATATAAAAAACAATTCGGTCACACACGCGCCAAGCAAATGCGACCAATTATTCATGCCGTGCACTCAGATTTTTTTGACCGCACACAGAATATCGGCGGACGCCGCCAACTCACCATCGACACTGGCCTTACCGGCGAACTTCCAGATACCACGACGCTCGGAAACCACCTGTGACTCCAGCTGCAAACGGTCACCAGGAACCACCTGGCGCTTGAAGCGCACGTTATCAATGCCGGCAAACAGGTACAGGTAACCATCTTCCGGCTTTTGACCGAGGGTCTTGAACCCCAGAATCCCGGATACCTGCGCCAGGGCCTCTACAATCATCACACCCGGGAAAATCGGCACTTCCGGGAAGTGGCCATTGAATACCTCCTCATTGATCGAGATATTCTTGAAGCCTTTGATCAACTTGCCCTCTTCCAACTCGACCACACGATCCACCAGAAGAAAAGGATAGCGGTGCGGCAGGTATTGACGAATTTCCTGTACGTCCATCATGACAATATGTCCCCAGAAACCACTTCGGGGCGCCTCTGACGCCCCGAAACTACTGATAAAAAAACTGTTTTACGATCAAAGACCGACCAATGTCCGGACTCAGCGAGGATCACCTTGCGGCGGGCCATCCGCCTCTTGCTTCCGTGGCGCAGCTTCCTGCTCAATCTGCGCCAGCGACTTTTCCACATTCCCCAGACGCTTCGACATCTGATCCAACTGGCCAAAACGGACCGCGTTGCGACGCCAGGTGCGACTCTCTGAGAAAGGCGTACCGCTGGAATAAGAGCCGGGCTCCTCAATGGATTTGGTTACCAGGGTACGAGCCGTAACGTGGCTGCGATCCGCGATGGTCACGTGGCCAACGATACCCACGCCACCCGCAATTGTGCAGTGCTTACCGATAACGGCACTACCCGCCACCGCGGAACAGGCAGCCATGGCTGAGTAGTCACCAATCTGCACATTGTGCGCGATCTGGACCATGTTGTCGATCTTGACCCCACGGCCGATCACGGTATTACCCAGTGCACCGCGGTCAATGCAGGAGTTTGCGCCAACCTCGACCTCATCCGCGATCTCAACGCCACCAAGCTGATGGATTTTAGTCCATTTACCCTGGCTGGGGGCGAAACCGAAACCATCGGCACCAATCACCGTATTGCTGTGAACAATACAGTCGGCACCAATAAAACATCCGTGATAAACCACCACGCCGGGAAATAACCGGCTCCGCGCGCCAATAACACTGCCGGCACCAACAATGCTGCCAGCACCGATTACCGCGTTTTCTGCAATCTGCGCCCGCGCTTCGATTACCGCACCGGGACCGACGTAGGCGCTGTGATGCACCTCAGCCGAGGGGGCAACCGACGCCGACGGGTCAATGCCCGCAGCATATTGTGGGGAACGATCATAAATGGACGTCGCTCGGGCAAATGCCTGGTAGGGATCGGCCACCACCAGGGCACTCACGGGGCAGGACGCCGCCTGCTCCGCGGTCACCAGCACGGCACAGGCACGCGTGGAGGAAAGGAAACGTTTGTAGGCCGCACTGGCCAGAAAGCTGACTTCTTGCTGGGTGGCGTCTTGCAGGGTATTGAGCCCGCTGGGGACCAGAGAATCACTGGCCCCGGCCGCCAGGCGCAATTCAGCGCCCAGCTTCTCAGCCAACAGCGCCAGCGTTGGCTGCTCGCTCATATTGTTTTCCGAAAGCGGTTGTTCAGCAATTATTTGGCGGCGTTAAGACGCTTCACCAGTTCCTCGGTCAGGTTTGCGTTGGCACCCGCATAAACCGCAGAGGTGGCATCCAGCACCAGGTCGAGCTTGCGCTCTTTGATCACTTCTTCCAGCGCGGTCTTGGCTTTCGGCAGCAGGTCTTTCTGCAGGTCTTGCACCGCCTGACCCTCCATTGCGCGCAGCTTTTTCAGTGTGGTTTCAAAATCGGAACGCTTGAAATTCATTTTGCGCTGCTGCTCGGCCTTCTGCTCGTCGGACCAAGTCATGCCATTTTTCTGGGCGTCTTCCGCCATCTTTTGCACTTCCGCACGAATGCTTTCCGCGCTGTTTTGCAATTGCGAGTATTCTGAACTGGTTTTCAGCGCATTGATTTTGGAGGTCGCTTTTTCAGTGCTCATGATCGCCGCCTGAATATTCACCACAGCGACCTTGGTCTGCGCTACGGCTGCGCCGGTAAACAGCAGACCTGCCAGTAAAATTGCACTTGCTTTAACAAATTTGAACACGTTTATTCTCCGTATCTCTGTTCATTTACTGCACCCAAGGGAGCACAGGTATTTTTATTAATTAGAAGCTGTTACCCAGCGAGAACTGGAACACTTCTACATCATCGTCGTCGTTCTGCTCCAGTGCTTTGGAGAGGCTGAAGGTAAGCGGGCCAAAGCCGGTAATCCAGGTCAGGCCTATACCTGCTGAGACGTTGAGGTACTTGGCGTCGATATCGTAACAGTTCAGCTGAGATTCACCACAGTTGGAACTGAAAACATTACCCACGTCGACAAAAAATGCAGACTGCATGGAGCGCTGATCTTTCACGAACGGGATGGGGAAAATGACTTCCGCACTACCTTCCACCAGAATGTTGCCACCAAAAGGTTGCGGCCGGCGCGTGGGTTCGGTCGTCGCCAACTCACCGGTGGAGTCATCCAACACATAGCAGAATTTGGTGGTGTCCCCTTCCGCATTCACGGCGCACTCGCGGATAATATAGTTGACCGCTGGCGTGGAGCGCGGGCCAAGGGTATTGCGCTCGAACCCTCGTACCGAGCCGAATCCACCACCGTAGAAATTCTCAAAGAATGGCAGCTGCTCTGTATCCCCATACCCTTCGGCGTAACCGAGGCGGGTGCGCAGCCGCAGGGTGAGATCCTTGGTCAGCGGGCGGAAATACTGGCCCGTGTAAATGAACTTGTAGTATTCGAGATCGCCACCGGGCAACGCGATTTCTACCGATGCCCGTTGCGACGCACCACGAGTGGCGAGAATACCTCGGTTTAGGGTCGAGCGGGCATAGGAGGTGGTCAGAGACCAGGTATCGAATGCATCGCCGTAGAGGTCAACAAACCCCATGGGATTGGTATTCAACAGGCTCTCATCCAGCGGCATACTGAGATCCAGCGCCAGATTGTCTTCTTTTGCCTTCGCGATAGCCTCCAGCACATCCGCCTGATCAGAACTCAGGATTTCCCCAGTGACACCATCCACGGGTAGCGGACTACCCTTGATTTCCTGCACCGAGTTGCTGTTGGAGCTCAATTCCAGGTGGTTGAAGCCTACGTTCAGCCCAACCCGGGAAATTTCAGACACCGGGTAACCAAAGCTGAGGCCGGCCCCATAGGTAGTGGTGTTATAGCTGGAGAGATTAATTTCCGAATAGTCGCGCTCCTGGTAAAACACATTGAACCCGCGGCTTACCCCATCCGGCGTGAAATAAGGGTCGGTGTAGGAGAAATTAACCACAGACTGGTATCGGGAGGTGTTTACCGCAAAACCAACCGATTTGCCGGTACCCAGCCAGTTGTTCTCCTGAATATTGGCGCCCAGTACCAGGCCGCTGCCCTGCGCATAACCCAGAGTGCCACCAATGGTGCCCGATGGCTGCTCTTCTACGGTGTATTCCACATCAATCTGGTCGGAAGTGCCCGGCACCTCGGTGGTTTCCACCTGCACTTCCTTGAAGTACCCGAGACGCTCGAGACGTACCTTGGACTGCTCGATACGGGCAGAAGATGCCGATGCAGATTCCATCTGGCGCATTTCACGGCGCAGTACATCGTCCGAGGTACGCGTGTTACCACGGAAATTGATCCGGCGGACATAGGCGCGTTTACCCGGATCAATGAAGAAGGTCACCTTCACGGTTTTGTCTTCATTATTGGCTTCCGGCATGCCGTTGACTTCGGCAAAGGTGTAGCCTTCGTTGCCGAGGCGCTTGGTGATGTAATCAGAGGTGGTGGTCATCAACACCTGCGAGAACGTCTGCCCCTTGCGCACCAGCAACAGGCGACGAATTTCTTCCTCGGATACCACAGGATCACCCGCCAGCTCTACCTCGGAAACCTTGTAGATGTCCCCTTCGGTAATATTGACGGTGATAAATACGCTCTGCTTGTCCGGGCTGAGGGAAACCTGGGTAGAGTCGATTTTAAATTCCAGGTAACCGCGGTCCAGATAGTAGGACTCCAGTCGTTCCAGGTCGCCGGTCAGCTTTTCCCGGGAATACTTGTCGTCGCTGTTCAGCCACGACAGCCAGCCGGTGGTCTGCAGCTCGAAAATTTCCGCCAGCTCATCGTCCGAGAAGGCACTGTTGCCGACAATATTGATATGCTTGATCGCAGCCACGGAGCCCTCGTCCACGACAACTCTCAGCTCCACCTGGTTGCGCGGCAGCTCTTTGACTTCGGTTTTCACGCTGGCGCCGTAGCGCCCCTGCGCCACGTACTGCCGCTGCAGCTCCTGGGCCAGCCCCTCAAGGGTTGCGCGCTTGAAGATCTGCCCTTCGGCCAGGCCGTTATCGTTCATGCCCTTGAGCAGGTCTTCCGTTTTGATCGCCTTGTTGCCAGTGATTTCAATCTTGGAAATGGCCGGACGCTCGCGCACGGTAATTACCAGAACGCCGTTTTCACGACCAATCTGAATATCCTGGAAGTAACCGGTACGGAATAGCGCGCGTGTAGCACTCTGGATTTCCAGACTTTCGATCTGGTCGCCAACACGCACTGGCAGTGCCGCAAATACGCTACCGGCAGAGACACGCTGCAGGCCTTCAACGCGAATGTCGTTGACGACAAACGACTGGGCATAGGCTGCAACCGGCAGAGCCAGGCCAAGCGACGCCGCTTTCAGGAAATTCTTCATCTACTAATTCCGAGTTGTTATTCGCAAATCCAGCCGGGCCATTGTGCCCGTTGTTACATTTCCAGCTTTCCGGGAGCCGGACCTAGAGGCGCAAAATGTCGTTGTATAACGCCAGCGCCATAATACCGAGTACCATGGCCATACCCACCTGCAGCCCAATCATCTGCACCCGTTCCGATACCGGTGAGCCCTTGATGGCCTCGATTCCGTAGTAAAGCAGATGCCCGCCATCGAGAACCGGAATGGGTAGCAGGTTTAATACGCCCAGGCTGATACTCAACAGCGCCAACAATGACAAGAACGACTGCCATCCGGCGTCCGCCGAGGTGCCGGCCACTTTAGCAATGGTAATTGGGCCACTCAAGTTGCGGGTAGACAACTGTCCGAACAGCAGCTTCTTCAGGCTCTCGAGGGTAAACGCGGTTTTACTCCAGGTTTCCTCGAGCCCCTTGCTGAAAGCGCCGAGCACCCCATAGTGATAGCGTCTCACCCGGTCTTCAGGCCAGGCCGAGGCCAGCGGCAGCACACCGATGCGCCCAATCTCTTCACCGGTATCCTGCTTGACCGTATCCGGCGTAATCGACAGCCGCTGCTCGGCCCCATCCCGCAGCACGGTGACTTCCAGCGCCTGCCCCGGATGGGCCTTGATATAGTTGGTCCAGTCATCCCAACCGTCGTACTTGCGGCCGTCGGTGGCGACGATCTCATCCCCCGCTTGTAACCCACCCTGCTCCGCAGGGCTGCCCGGGACGACCTGGGCGAGCTGCATACTCACCGACGGCGTCCACAGCGCGATACCGATCTCCTGCAGCGGGTCTGGCACTTCCTGCCCGGCCAGCCAGCGCTCCACGTCCGCGTACATATGATATTCGAGCGAAGAATCCGGGTAGCGCACCGAAAATTTGATGTGCCCCGTATCACCCAGGCGCTGGGCAAGTTGCCAGTTGAGCGCCTGCCAGGTCGGCGTGGCGTGATCATCGACCGCGATAATCTCCTGCCCCGCCTCCAGACCGGCAAATGCCGCCAGACTGCCGGGCTCCACCTTGTCCACGATGGGCACCGCACCCGAGGTACCACCGAGGAAAACGCCCCAAAAGAGGACAATCGCCAGCAAAAAGTTGGCGGCAGGTCCTGCCGCGGCGATCGCCATGCGCTGCCACACGCTTTTGCGGTTAAACGCCTGATCCAGCTCTGCCGGCGTAACATTGCCCTCGCGTTCGTCCAGCATCTTTACATAGCCGCCAAGCGGGATGGCAGAAATAGTGAACTCGGTACCGTGCCGGTCATAGCGGGAAAACAGCCGACGGCCGAATCCCACGGAAAAGCGCAATACCTTGACCCCACACCAGCGCGCCACGATGAAGTGGCCAAACTCGTGAAAGCTCACCAGCACACCGAGGGCGATCAGGGCCCAGACTGCAGTTTGTAGAAAATCTAACATGGGGTCAGTTTACATTGATCTCGATTGCGGACACGGTTGCCCCACAGGGGTACCGCACATTTCTTCCAGTAGGTCGCAGGCCCGCTCACGAGCGATCCGGTCAGCGAGTTCGACTGCATCCAGGTCTGTCAGTTCAACAATTTGGCTGGATTTCATGACCTTTTCGATCAACTGGGCAATTCCGGTGAACGGAAGGCGCCCGCCGAGGAACGCCTCAACGGCAATCTCATTGGCGGCATTGAGAACCGTGGGCGCACTACCTCCGGCCTCCATCGCTTCCCGGGCCAGTCGCAGGCAGGGGAAACGCACCTCATCCGGCGCCTCAAAATCGAGCCGCCCCTGTGCAATCAGATCCAGGGCCGAAACCCCGCTGTCGATACGTTCCGGGAACGCCAGCGCATGCGCAATGGGGGTCCGCATATCCGGGTTGCCCATTTGCGCCAGCAGCGAGCCATCCCGGTACTGCACCATGGAGTGCACGATGCTCTGGGGATGCACCACCACCTCAATATCTTCCGGGCTGGCGTGGAAAAGATAGCAGGCCTCAATAAATTCCAGCCCCTTGTTCATCATGGTGGCGGAATCTACCGAGATTTTGCGTCCCATCGACCAGTTGGGATGGGCGCAGGCTTCATCCGGCGTCACTGCTTCCAACGCCGCTGGTGGGGTGGTACGGAAAGGACCACCGGAGCCCGTTAGCAGAATCCGCTCAACCCCCGCGCCCTGCAAGGTGTCACAGGGGTGCGGCAAGCACTGAAAAATGGCGTTGTGTTCACTGTCGATGGGAAGCAGCTGGGCATCACTCTCGGCGAGAGCCTGCATGAACAAGGGACCAGCCATCACCAGCGACTCCTTGTTGGCCAACAGCACCTTCTTCCCGGAGCGCACGGCAGCAAGCGTCGGTTTCAGCCCGGCGGCACCAACAATGGCCGCCATCACCACCGCCACCCGCGCATCAGACGCCACCCGACATAAAGCGTCGACACCATAGAGCACTTCCGTGGGAAGATCCTCCCCCGCCAGCGCGGACTGGAGCTGAGTGGCCCGCTCCTTGTCCAGCACAACGGCGTAGCGCGGGGCATACTGCCGGCACTGCTGCGCCAACTCCGCCACACGCTCACGGGCGGTGAGTGCAAATACGGAATATTTATCAGGGTGACGGGCGAGCACATCGAGGGTACTGACACCAATAGAGCCAGTGGAACCGAGCACGCAGACGGGTTGCGGGGTGTTGGAATACATGAAAACGAACTACCTCAAAGCCCCGGCGGCAGATCGAGTCGATCTGACGCGAGGGCCAATTTTCGTTAACGGCTCACAGGCTGGGCGGCACACAGACAAGATACGCCCTACGGTTACAGATACTTGGGAAGTTCACTGGCCAGGGCCGCCATGGTAAATACCGGCAACGCGGCCGTGAGGCTGTCGAGGCGATCGAGAATACCGCCGTGGCCAGGCAGGATTCGGCTGCTGTCTTTGATTCCCCGGTGGCGCTTGAACATACTCTCTACCAGGTCGCCAATCACCGATGCCAGAGCCGTCACCAGGACACCCACCGTAAACAGGAAGGTATTCTTGGCGGGGAGCTCAAACGCGAACGAGACCCCCAACGCCAGCACGAGACACGCGGCGAGACCGCCAAAGAAGCCTTCCCACGATTTGCCGGGACTCACCTCGCGCGCCAACTTGTGCTTGCCAAACTTGCGCCCCACGAAGTAGGCGCCGACATCGGCGGCAACCACCACCGCCACCACAAATAACACCAGCCAGGCACCGTGCTCCAGTCCCTGGAGGATCACGACGGACAGCCACGCAGGCACCAGCACCACCAGGCCAATCAGCCCCCGCGCCCAGCGGTTACCCCACAACATGGCACTGGCGGGATACCCTTGTACCCAGAGAAATGCCAGTGCCCACCATCCGCAAGCGACGGCCAGAATCTGGCGCGCGCGATCGGTATCGGGGTTGGAAAAATCAAAGTCAAATACATAGCGCGCGGTGGCAATCAATGCCGCACCCAATGCGCCAAGGAAAACGAACCGCAAAGCACGATTCAAATTGGAGAGATTGGCCCACTCCCAGCCACCCAAAAGAATGACACCGGCAATCGCAATCGAAAACCATTGCTGCGGCACCCAGAAAAGCAGCCCCAGAAAAAGAGCGACTAACACCAGCGCGGTAATTATTCGTTGTTTTAGCACCGTTTAACCCTTGATCAATGTATTCTGGTGACCGGCTGCCTCATCTCATCAGCCGGGACCGATTAACCCCGGCCCTCAGGCCTGCGCCTCCAGACCGCCCGGATTACGTCCACCAAAGCGGCGATCACGCCGCTGGTACGCATCCAGCGCAAGGTCCAACTCGTTTGTATCGAAATCCGGCCACAGCGTTTCGGTAAAATAGAATTCGCTGTAGGCGGCCTGCCAGAGGATGAAATTACTGATTCGCTGTTCACCACTGGAACGTATCAATAAATCCACCGGCGGCAGGTCAGCCAGCTGCACTCGCTCGCCCAATGCCACATCGTCAATGGACTCTGCACTGCGCTCACCGCGAGCCACCTCTTCGGCCAGTAAACGGGCCGCCTGGGCGATATCCCACCGGCCACCGTAGTCCGCAGCGATAACCAGCGTACCGCTGGTGCCTTCGCGGGTCAGCGCTTCGGCTTCGGCAATTGCTCGCTGCAACCTCTGCGAGAAGCGGTCCCGCCGGCCAATCACCCGCAGCCGCACGCCCTGCTCGTGCATCTTGCGTGCCTCACGCCGCAGATAGGAATGGAACAGCGTCATCAACAGTTCCACTTCCGCCGGCGGACGCTGCCAGTTCTCACTGGAAAAAGCGAACAGCGTCAGCACCTCAATCTGGCGCGCTTTGCAGGCCTCGATCAGATCACGAATCCGTTCGACACCGGCCTTGTGCCCCGCGGAGGGCGACAAGCCCCGGTTTGCCGCCCAGCGGCCGTTGCCATCCATGATGATGGCAACGTGGCGAGGCCCCAATGGCTCATACTCTGTCGCACCAGTACCACCAGCTGACATCAGATTTCCATCAGGTCTTTTTCTTTCACCGCCAGTGCTTTTTCCACTTCGGCAACGTACTTGTCCGTCAGCTTCTGGATTTCATCCGCAGCACGACGCTCATCGTCTTCGGAGATTTCCTTTTCCTTCAGCAGCGCTTTTACTTCTGCCAGCGCATCGCGACGGTTATTACGGATAGACACCCGCGCGCTCTCCGCTTCACCTTTCGCCTGCTTGATGAAATTCTTGCGAGTCTCTTCGGTCAGCATGGGCATAGGAATACGAATGACCGCACCGGCGGTGCTCGGATTCAGACCGAGATCTGACTTCATGATGGCTTTTTCGATGTCGGGTACCAGGTTCTTTTCCCAGGGCGTCACCGACAGGGTGCGCGCATCTTCCACAGTGACATTGGCCACCTGGGAAAGCGGGGTATCAGAGCCGTAGTAAGACACCTGAATGCCGTCGAGAATACTGGGGTGCGCGCGACCTGTGCGGATCTTGTTAAAATTGCTGCCCAGTGCTTCAAGGGCCTTCTTCATGCGCCCTTCCGCTTCTTTCTTGATATCGTCAATCACTGATTCACGTCCTCTTCAATAAGTGTGCCTTCAACACCGCCCACAACGATGTTCAGCAGTGCGCCGGTCTTGTCCATCCGGAAGACCCGCACTGGCATGTTGTGCTCGCGGCACAGGCAGATTGCAGTTAAATCCATCACACCGAGCTTTTTGTCGAGCACCTCATCGTAGGTGAGGCGGTCGTAACGGGTCGCATCGGGAACCAGCACCGGGTCAGCGGAGTAAACCCCATCTACCTTGGTGGCCTTGAGGACCATTTCCGCTTCGATTTCGATACCACGCAGACACGCCGCAGAATCGGTGGTGAAGAACGGATTACCGGTGCCTGCGGCGAAAATCAGTACTTCCCCGCGCTCCAAGTATCGGATCGCCGCGCGGCGGTCGTAGTGGTCTACGATACCGCTCATCTGGATCGCGGACATAACCCGGGAGGAGATATTCGAGCGCTCCAGCGCATCGCGCAGCGCCAGTGCGTTCATCACCGTGGCCAGCATACCCATATGGTCGCCGGTCACACGGTCCAGTCCGGCGGCATTCAACGCCGCACCGCGGAACAGGTTGCCACCGCCGACCACCAGGCCAACCTGGACACCAATGCCCACCAGCTGACCGATTTCCAGTGCCATTTTGTCCAGCACCTTGGGGCTGATCCCGAACCCCTGCTCGCCCATCAGCTCTTCTCCGCTGAGCTTTAACAGGATTCGCTTGTACTTACGGTCTTTAATACCTGGCATCCTTTGATCCTCAACTGTCACGGGCTCAATTCATTGTTGAGGCACAAACTCCATTCCAGTTTGCGCCCGCCGAACATTACAACAATTTCGGCGCTTTACCTATGGCCCAGCCGTTCAGGAGGGCGCATTACCTCGATATTCCGCCCTGCAGGCAATACAACTGCACACTTTGTGAGCACCAGATTGCCGCAAGCCAGATACCACAACGGGGTGCCCCGGCAGTATTCGGATGAACACCCCGGGAGCACCCCGCTGGCGCCGGCGACACTGGGTCGCCGGCGAATCAGACATCAAGAGCTGGATTTAACCTGTGCAGCCACTTCCGCTGCAAAGTCCACTTCTTCCTTCTCAATGCCTTCACCCACTTCGAAACGCACGAAGCTGGCTACATCACCACCGGCATCCTTCACCAGCTTGGCAACGGTAACATCCGGGTTCTTCACGAAGGGCTGCTCAACCAGGCTGTTTTCCTTCAGGAACTTCTTGATACGACCGCCCATCATCTTCTCGACGATTTCGGCAGGCTTACCTTCCATATCCGGCTGGGCCTTGATGATCTCTTTTTCCTTCTCCAGCACGTCGGCCGGCATATCTTCCGGCTTCACAACCTGCGGGTTTACCGCAGTTACGTGCATGGCCACATCGCGCGCAGTCTCAACGTCACCGCCGCTCAGGGCAACGATGGCCGCAATGCGGCTGTTGGAGTGAACATAAGCACCCACTACCGGCGCTTCCACCAGCTCGATACGGCGCACACCAATGTTTTCGCCGATCTTCTGTACCAGCGCTTCACGCGCTTCTTCCAGCTCGCCTTCCATCAGCGCGGCAACGTCCACCTGGCGCTCGGCAAAAGCCTTATCAACAACCTTGGCAACGAACGCCTTGAAGTTGTCATCGCGGGCCACGAAGTCGGTTTCGGAGTTCACTTCTACCAGAACACCGTAGCTGCCATCTTCGGCAACTTTGGCGGCAACAATGCCGTCCGCTGCGGTACGGCCCGCTTTCTTGGCCGCTTTCAGGCCGGAGGCCTTACGCAGATCTTCAATCGCTTTTTCGATATCACCATCGGCCTCGGTCAGTGCTTTTTTGCACTCCATCATCGGCAGGCCGGTGCGCTCGCGCAGTTCTTTTACCATTGACGCGGTAATCGCCATGATTCAATCCTCGGGTTCAGATTCAAATTCTTTGATGGATTTGAAAAAAAGGGGCCGGATAAATGGCCCCTTTTCCCTGCAGCGTAACCCAATAATGTTACACCGCCAGTAGCCTGCAGCTATGACTCAGATATTAAGAGTCAGCAGCAGCCTGGTCGTCGCTCGCTTCTACGTATTCGCTCTGCGCAGCACCGCCAGCTTCTGCAGCACCGGCAACAACCGCATCGGCTACCGCAGTGGTGTACAGCTTGATGGCACGGATGGCGTCATCGTTACCAGGGATAACGTAATCAACGCCTTCAGGGCTGCTGTTGGTGTCAACGATACCAATCACCGGGATACCCAGCTTGTTGGCTTCCTGAATAGCGATACGCTCGTGCTCAACGTCGATCACGAACAATGCGTCAGGCAGACCGCCCATATCTTTGATACCACCGATGGAGCGCTCAAGCTTCTCCATGGTGCGAGTGCGCATCAGGGCTTCTTTCTTGGTCAGCTTCTCGAAGGTGCCGTCCTGAGACTGGGCTTCGAGGTCGCGGTAACGCTTGATGGAAGCGCGGATGGTTTTGTAGTTGGTGAGCATACCACCCAGCCAGCGGTTGCTGACGTAAGGCTGGCCTGCACGCTCCGCCTGCTCTTTGATGGACTTCTGCGCAGCGCGCTTGGTGCCAACAAACAGAACCTTCTTCTTCTGCGCAGCCATGCCTTTGATGATTTGCAGAGCTTCGTTGAAGGCCGGAACAGTGTGCTCGAGGTTGATGATGTGAATCTTGTTACGGGCACCAAAGATGAATTGACCCATCTTGGGGTTCCAGTAGCGGGTCTGGTGACCAAAGTGGACACCAGCCTGCAGCATATCGCGCATGCTGACTTGCGGCATAATAAACCTCAGTTTTCACACGGAAGCGACGAGCACTATCTTTTGCTGATCACTTCCCGGGTTACATCCTCCATATACCCCATTCACCAATCCCCACCTTCAAAACTGACAGTGAAGACACCCAGGAGAATGTGCCGGTATATGTGCGGCGTTTGTTCAGGGCAGAGAAAAAATCCCGCCCCGGCTTGGTTGATTTCGCCCGGGCACCGCCCAAAGCGGCGCGCTTTATACCACATTACCGGGAGCGCTGGAAGTATAGGCTCGTCAGGAATGCGTCGAAGGCCACTCCGATTGCCGCTGCCCACACAGCCCCCGACACCACCGCCCGCCAGCAGCGCTGACCTCCCACGGAATGACCGGAGAGACGGGGCCGGCCACAGGGGCCTGATTATGTGCTGCAGCGCGGTAATTCCGCTACAATATCGCGCCGCACGCCACCTGGCTCGCCAGACGTTGTTCGCCAACGTGCGTATAAATGTACAGAATTTCCGGGAAAATCCATGACCAATGCCGTAAAGACCCCTGAACAGATCGCCAAAATGCGCACCGCTGGCCGCCTGGCCGCCGAGGTGCTGGAGATGATTGGCGAGTACGTCGTTCCCGGTGTCACCACGGAAGAGCTGGACCGCCGCTGCCACGACCACATCGTCAATGTGCAACAGGCGATTCCCGCCTGCCTCGGCTACCGCGGCTTTCCCAAGTCCATCTGCACCTCCGTCAACGAGGTGGTCTGCCATGGTATTCCGTCGGAATCCAAGGTTCTCAAGAAGGGCGACATCATCAACATCGACGTAACAGTCATCAAGGATGGCTGGTATGGCGATACCTCCAAGATGTACTTCGTAGGCAAGCCCGTGCCCCACGCAAAACGCCTGGTCGAGGTGACGCAGGAGTGTCTGTACAAGGCCATCGAAATTGTGCGCCCCGGCACCACCCTGGGGGATATCGGCCATGTTATCCAGCAGCACGCCGAGAAAAATTACTATTCCGTGGTGAAAGACTTCTGCGGCCACGGGATCGGCAACGTCTTCCACGAAGACCCACAAATCCTGCACTACGGGAAGCCCGGCACCGGGCAGGTGCTGGAAGAAGGCATGACCTTCACCATCGAACCCATGATCAACGCCGGCAAACCAGGCAGTCGTGTATTGCGGGATGGCTGGACCGCCGTGACCGTAGACAGACGCCTGTCCGCTCAGTGGGAGCACACCATGGCTGTTACGTCGGACGGCGTAGAGATCCTGACCGCGCGCAAGGAAGAGTCGTTTTAATCCGGCAAGGCGCTGCTGGTACAGAGCACAGCCAGAGTTATCGCGTGAATACGGCCACCATTAACCAGCCTGCGTCTGGCTAATTCGATCGTGGCCAGGGAAGGAACAACAGGTTCAGGGCACCGTGCACACCCACGGGAGCCCGGGCCGAACCGGACTCGATACTGATGAATTCCAAGCCACTGGCTCAGATACCACACTTTGAAAGGCCGCTTTTTTTCTTCGACCAGTCCCGCTTCCGCCGCGACCTGGAAGCCGGTGAGCGCCCGGCGCTGGAGATTTTCAAAGATGCCGTGGTTGCGGCTGACACCCATATGGGGCGCCGCTTCCACGAGGGCGAAGATGTCCGCACGCTGGTTTACGAGCGGGCCCTGTTTGTCGACTGCCTGCTGCACTACGCCTGGCATCAGTTTCAGTGGCCAGACAACATCAGCCTGCTGGCCGTCGGCGGTTACGGTCGCGGTGAATTGCACCCGAAGTCGGACATTGACCTGCTGATCCTCAGCCTAGAAAAGCCCACCGGCAACACCGTCGACAATATCGAACGGCTGGTCGCTTTTCTGTGGGACCTGAAGCTCGACATTGGTCACGCGGTACGTACGGTCGACCACTGCATCGAAATGGCCGCGGAAGACATCACCGTCGCCACCAATCTGATGGAATGCCGCACGGTGGTGGGCAACCCGGCGCTGGGCGAGGCACTGGCGGCGCGCATGACGCCCGACAAGATCTGGCCCGCGGACCAGTTCTTCAGCGCAAAGTATGCCGAACAGGAATCCCGCCACAACAAACAGCAGGGTGCCGAATACAACCTCGAGCCCAACATCAAAAAGGCTCCCGGTGGATTGCGGGATATCCAGACCATCAACTGGGTGGCCAAGCGTTACTTCAAGGTGCGTACACTCAAGCAGCTGCAGGGCAAAGGCTTTTTTACCGAGGAGGAATTTGCCATTTTGCAGTCCGGTGAGGACTTCCTGTGGCGCGTACGCTACGGGCTTCACCTGTTGGCCGGACGACCGGAAGAGCGGCTGCTGTTTGACTACCAGCGCGAACTGGCGCGGGAGTTTGGCTACAAGGACAACGATGCCCACCTGGCCGTCGAGCAGTTCATGCACACTTATTACCGCATCGTTATGGCGCTGCGGGAACTGAACGATGTGATGCTGCAGTTCCTGGATGAGGCCATCCTCCAGCGCGGCAAACACCTGCCGGTCACCCCCATCAACGAACGCTTCCAGTTGCGCGGCAACACGATTGAGGCCACGGTCACCCGCACCTTTATCGAATACCCGCCCGCGCTGCTGGAAATCTTCGTGCTGATGGCCAACAACCCGGACATCGACGGTGTACGGGCCTCCACCATCCGATTGATCCGCGAACACCGCCACCTGATTGACGACCAGTTTCGCGCAGACCCTACCAACACACGCCTGTTCATGCAGTTGCTGCGCAGCCCCCGCGGGCTCTCCACCCAGCTCACCCGCATGACACGCTACGGCATCCTCGGTCGCTATCTGCCGGAGTTTGGCCGGGTCACCGGGCAAATGCAGCACGACCTGTTCCACATCTACACCGTGGACGCCCACACCCTGCAGGTGGTGCGTAATATGCGCAGCTTCCGCGACGACGATGCCTGGGAGAAATTCCCCCTCGCCGCAGAAATCCTGTCGCGTATGCGCAAGCCAGAGCTGCTGTATATCGCCGGCCTCTACCACGACATCGCCAAGGGCCGTGGCGGCGACCACTCAAAGCTCGGCATCGTGGACGCAGACGCTTTTTGCCGCCGTCACGGGCTGCCGGCGCGGGACCGCCGCCTGGTGTGCTGGCTGGTGGAAAAACACCTGCTGATGAGCGCGGTATCCCAGAAGCAGGACATTTCCGACCCCGAGGTGGTGCACGCGTTTGCCGGCGAAGTCGGCGACCGTGAACACCTGGACTACCTGTATGCCCTTACCGTGGCGGACATCAATGCCACCAACCCGGACCTGTGGAACAGCTGGCGCGCGAGCCTGATGCGCCAGTTGTACCAGTACACTCAGCGCGCGCTGCGCCGGGGCCTGGAAAACCCGATCGATCGCGATGAAATCTACATCGAAACCCAGGCGCAAGCCCGCAACATGCTGCGCGCCATGGGCCTGCCCAGCAATGCTGTCGAAGACATCTGGTCGGAAATGGGGGAAGACTATTTCGTGCGCGAAAGCGCCGACAGTATCACCTGGCACACCGCCGCGATCTATCAGCTGCAGAAAGACCCGGAGCGCGACGAGGACACGGACAGTGTTGTGCTCACCCGCAATTCCGGCCCCGGCGAACACGACGGTGCCACCGAGGTTTTCGTATACACTCCGGACCGCCCCAACGTGTTTGCCGCGGTGGTAACCGGCCTCGATATGCTCAACCTGAACATTCACGATGCGCGCCTGTACAGCTCCGCGGGCGGTTACACCCTCGACACCTTCTATGTGCTGGATGAGTCTGGCCAGCCCCTGCTGGATGAACCGCATCGTCTGGAGCAGATCCGCAATACCCTGCAGCAGGAACTGAAACTGGTGGAGGACTACTCCAAAGTGATTCAGCGCCGCACTCCGCGCCGCCTGAAAATGTTCCACCTGCCCAGCCAGGCCCATATTTCTACGAGCCCGGAAGATAACTACAGCACCCTGGAAATCACCAGCGCGGACCGACCGGGCCTGCTGGCGCGGATCGCGCGCATATTCATTTCCCACGATCTGCGTCTGCACAATGCCAAGATTTCCACCCTGGGGGAGCGCGTCGAGGATATTTTCCATATCACCGACGCCGACGATCAACCGCTCACCGACCCGGCACTGATCGAGACACTGGAGCAGGCCATCTGCCAGGAACTGGATGCACACCAGGCCACGCTGCCGCCGCAGCCCTGACCGCCGCAGCCCCGAATAGCTTTGTATACAGACCAACAACATGAACCCGAATTTGCAACAGCTACAGCCCTACCCTTTCGCCAAACTGGCGACACTCAAGGAGGGGCTGGAACCGCCGGCGGCACTCAGCCATATCGCGCTGTCAATCGGCGAACCCAAACACACCCCGCCGGCCTTTGTGCGCGACGAGCTGATCGACAATCTGGACAAGCTCTCAGCCTACCCTCTCACCAAGGGGCTGGATGCACTGCGCGAAACCATAGCCCGCTGGCTATGCCAGCGCTTTCAGCTGGATCACGTCGACGCGGCCAGCCAGGTCATTCCGGTCAACGGAACCCGCGAAGCGCTGTTTGCGTTCGCGCAGGCGGTGGTATCGCCCGGTGCCAGGGTACTGATGCCCAATCCCTTCTACCAGATATACGAGGGCGCCGCGCTGCTGGCGGGCGCCACGCCACACTTCATCAATTGCAGTGCCGAAACCGGCTTCAAGCCAGACTTTGACGCGGTCCCTGAAACTGTCTGGCAGCAGTGCGAACTGCTGTACCTGTGCACGCCGGGCAACCCCACCGGCGCCCTGCTGGACATGGACGACCTGAAGCGCCTGATTGCCCTGGCCGATCGCTACCAGTTCACCATCGCGTCTGACGAGTGCTACTCGGAACTCTATTTCGATGAGACCAGCCCGCCCGCAGGCCTGCTACAGGCCTGTGCGGAGCTGGGCCGCGACGACTACCGCCGCTGCGTTGTGTTTCACAGCCTGTCAAAGCGCTCCAACCTGCCGGGCCTGCGGTCAGGCTTTGTCGCGGGCGATGCTGAGGTTCTGGAAAAATTCCTGCTCTACCGCACCTATCACGGCTGCGCCATGCCGGTGCCAACCCAGTACGCCTCCATCGCCGCCTGGCAAGACGAGCAGCACGTGAAGGAAAACCGCGCACTATACCGACAGAAATTCGATGCCGTACTGGACATTCTCGACGGCTGTCTGGATGTGCAGAAACCCGAAGCGAGTTTTTACCTGTGGCCCCGCGTGGGCGATGGCGAGGCATTTGCCCGCGAGCTGTTCCGCCAACAACATATTACCGTCCTCCCCGGTGCCTACCTGGCCCGCGAGGCCAACGGGGTAAACCCGGGCACGGAATATGTCCGTATGGCCCTGGTCGCCACCCTGGATGAATGTATCGAAGGGGCAAAACGCATCAAGCAGTTCTGCCGTTAAGCGCACCCCGCAAACGAATCGACAATGACCGCAAAGAATCTGTTAAAAAAAGAGCGCGTGGACTACGTGCTCAACCGGCTGGAAGAGCTCTACCCGGAAACGCCGGTCCCGCTGGACCACTTCGACGCCTACTCCCTGCTGGTGGCGGTACTGCTGTCGGCACAATGCACCGACGAACGGGTAAACCAGATTACGCCGGCCCTGTGGGCACTGGCAGACAACCCGTACGATATGGCCAAAGTACCGGTAGAGAAGATCCGCGAAGTCATCCGCCCTTGCGGACTGTCGCCGCAGAAATCGAAGGCCATCCAGAAACTCTCGGAAATTCTGGTCAACGAATACCACGGCCAGGTACCGGAGAATATGGCAGCACTGGAAACCCTTCCCGGTGTTGGCCACAAGACCGCAAGCGTGGTGATGGCGCAGGCCTTCGGCCACCCGGCATTTCCGGTGGACACCCACATCCACCGTCTGGCCCAGCGCTGGGGGCTCACCTCAGGAAAAAATGTGGTGCAGACTGAGAAAGACCTGAAGCGCTTATTCCCCAAGGAAAAGTGGAACAAACTGCACTTGCAGATCATTTTCTACGGACGCGAATACTGTAGCGCACGGGGCTGCGATGGTACCGTGTGTGAAATTTGCACCACCTGTTACCCTGCGCGCAAACACCCGAAAAAAATCAACAAAGCCTGAGCCCGTCCTCAGGACGATCAAACAGAGACAGGAAATTCCATGATTACCCTTTACGGCATCAAGAATTGCGACACCGTAAAAAAAGCGCGCAAGTGGCTCGAGCAGAACGATGTGGCGTACCGCTTTCACGACTTCCGCGAAGACGGCATGAGTGATGTTCCCCTGCAGCAATGGCTGCAGGAATTCGGCTGGGAACAGGTATTGAATCGGCGCTCCACCAGCTGGCGTGCGCTGAGCGACGCGCAAAAAAACGCAATGGACAACGGTAGTGCCGAGTCTCTGGCCAGCGAAACGCCCACCCTGATCAAACGCCCGGTCATGGCCCGGGGTGAAAACACCCTGTTCGGCTTCAAGGCCGATGACTACGCCCGCTTCGTCGAGTAGCGCAGTCCCCAGTCACCGTAATCTCGACTATGTGAAAAGAATCAGACTCAGGAAAAGGAAACCATCATGAGCAACGTATACAGCATCGGCTTTGGCGTCGGCACCTGCAACAGCAAGGGCGAGTGGCTCGAAGTCTACTTCCCACAACCTCTGCTGAACCCGGCAGACGCGGTTGCCAGTGCAGTTACCGGGACGCTGAACATTGAAGGCGGCAATGTCGCTGTGGCACTGGAGCAGGCGCAGTTACAACCGCTTGCCGAACAGCTGGAAAGCGCCGGCGCCAATGAGCAGGCCGAGATTCTGCGCCAGTTTGCCGGCAGCCAGCGTCCGCTGGTGGCGGTCGTCTTGCACAGCGATGACGCGCCACAGTCTGTACCCGAGTCCTACCTGAAGCTACACCTGCTGTCTCACCGCCTGGTAAAGCCGCACGGCACCAAACTGGACGGTATTTTTGGCCAGCTGGCAAACGTTGCCTGGACCAACCAGGGGGCAATCGATCTGGCAGAACTGCCCCAGCGTCAGCTGGAAGCGCGCTTGAAGGGTGAGTTGCTGGAAGTGTCCTGCGTGGACAAGTTCCCGAAAATGACCAACTACGTGGTACCCACCGGCGTGCGTATCGCACACACCGCTCGTGTTCGCCTGGGTGCTTACCTGGGCGAAGGCACCACTATCATGCACGAGGGGTTTGTTAACTTTAACGCAGGTACTGAAGGCCCGGGCATGATCGAAGGCCGCATCTCTGCTGGCGTATTCGTGGGTGCCGGCTCTGATCTGGGCGGTGGCAGCTCCACCATGGGCACCCTGTCCGGTGGTGGCAATATCGTAATTTCCCTGGGCGATGGCTGCCTGCTGGGCGCCAACGCCGGCACCGGTATCCCGCTGGGCGATCGCTGCACCGTTGAGTCCGGTCTGTACATCACCTCCGGCACTAAAGTTTCTGTGCTCGACGACAAAGGCGAAGTGGCAGAGTCCGTAAAAGCGCGCGACCTCGCTGGCAAGTCAGACCTGTTGTTCCGCCGCAACTCTGCCACTGGTGCGGTCGAGTGTTTGACCAACAAAAGTGCCGTCGAGTTGAACGCTGAGCTGCATAGCAACTGATTTTTTCGACGCTACCGGGTCCGTTTTTTTGACCCTCGTAGCGGCAAATCACCGGGTGGAGCCTTTCGGAATCGCTGTGAATACATCCCTGTACGCTCCGGCGGTGCCATCCATGGCACCGACGGTTCCGAAAGGCTCCACCCGGTGCTTCGCCTTCAGTCAACATTTTGCACTTCGAATTACAGCATCGGGCAACCAGCTGATCTAGTTCAATGCATAAAAGTTAGAAATACAGGCCTGGCTGGCGGTAACTCCTTGCTAGACGTTGATGAGCTGCGGGCGCCTTCGGCGTCCAAAGCGAATGCTTTGTCCGCGAGAGGGACCTCGCGGAAGAGCCCCCATGGATGGGTTGAGGGGGGACGCCTAGTCCGTGTCTCGCAAGGAGTCACCGCCAGCCGGGCCGCCACAAAATAGGAACAGTGCTCCCAAAACCACGGAGCCAAAAGACACCACAATGACCCCGACAATAAAGCTTACCTGCGACCTGATAAGTAAAAGATCCGTAACTCCAGAAGACGCTGGCTGTATGGAATTAATGCTCGAACGCCTGGAAAAAATCGGGTTCAAGACCGAACGCCTGCGCTTCGGTGATACCGATAACTTCTGGTCCGTGCGCGGCGAAGAGGGCCCACTGTTTGCTTTCGCCGGCCACACCGACGTGGTGCCAACCGGCCCGGAAGCAAACTGGAAATACCCACCGTTTGAACCACAAATCGTAGACGGCATGCTCTATGGCCGTGGCGCCGCGGATATGAAGGGCTCACTGGCCGCGATGGTCGTCGCCTGCGAAGAGTTTGTTGCCGCGCATCCAGATCACAAAGGCCGTATCGCGTTTCTGATTACCAGCGACGAAGAAGGCCCGGCCAAACACGGCACCGTGAAAGTGGTCGAATGGCTGGAAGAGCGGGGAGAGAAAATCGACTGGTGCCTGGTGGGCGAGCCTTCCAGTACCACCCTCGCCGGCGACGTCATCAAAAACGGGCGCCGCGGTTCACTGGGCCTCGAACTTACGGTGTTCGGCATTCAGGGCCATGTCGCCTACCCGCACCTGGCGGAAAATCCGGTACACAAGCTGGCGCCCGCACTGGCCGAACTGGCCGCTGAGGAATGGGATCAGGGCAACGATTTCTTCCCCGCCACCAGCTTTCAGGTCTCCAATATCAATGGCGGCACCGGAGCCACCAATGTGATTCCCGGCGATGTGAAAGTCGTGTGCAACTGGCGCTTCTCCACCGAAACCACCGCCGAGCAGCTGGAGAGCCGCGCCCGCGCAATTTTCGATAAACACGGCCTGAAGTACCAAGCCGACTTTAACCTGTCCGGCCAACCCTTCCTCACCGCAGAGGGCCCACTGGTGGAGTCCGCGCAGAAGGCCATCCGCACAGTCACCGGCCGCGAAACCGAACTGTCCACGGCCGGCGGCACCTCCGACGGCCGCTTTATCGCCCCCACCGGCGCACAGGTCGTAGAGCTCGGCCCGGTAAACGCCACCATTCACAAGGTAGATGAATGCGTGAAAGCGGAGGATCTCGATTTGGTTAAAGATATGTACCGCAAGATTCTGGCAGGACTTCTGGCCCGCTAGAAAAGACCAACAGGCACCCGAATAAGAACCCCCATAAAAAACGCGGCCAACAAGCCGCGTTTTTTATTTTACTATGCCTAAAGTCAGTGCAACCTGCCGTGGCGGGTGACCGGTGCCGGCGGTTCCGGCTCATCGAAGCCATGCGCCATGACGAAGTAGTATAGTACCTGCTCCTCGCCATCGGCTTCAGCCATCAGGTCAAAGATCACTTCGCCTTTCTCCCCGCGCGTCATGCGTACAGAGCTGACCAGGCCAGACTCGATAAAAACTTCGCCGATATAGCGCTTGCCCCGCACCAACTGCACCAGCAATGTGGTGGCGTTTTCTTCGGTAAAGCGCCAATGAAAATCATCGTCGTCGTACAGAATGGAATCCGGCGTGCCGGCGCGAAGAATGCAATTGCAGTGATCGGCCAGCCAGGGCCAAAAATCCTGCAGCGTCAGGGAATCAGTGTGCGGCATCGGTAATCAGTCCTCTAGCCGCACGACGCTTTCAGCGCCGCCTTCCAGCCCAAATTCTTCCGCAATCTGCTCACACCAGTCATTCAGTCGGGCGCCCGTAAGCTCCTCCTGCTGGTCTTCGTCGATGGCAAGGCCTACAAAAATATTCTGCCCCGGCACTTCTGCCTTGGAAGCTTCATACTCGTAACCTGAAGTTGGCCAGTGGCCAATGATCGCAGCACCGTTGGCCACAATCACATCGTGCAGCATGCCCATGGCATCGAGGAAGTAATCACCGTAACCAAACTGGTCGCCGAGGCCAAACAACGCCACGGTTTTACCAGTGAAGTCGATTTCCTGCACGTCTTCCCAGAAGTCCTCCCAGTCGGACTGAATCTGGCCAAAGTCCCAGGTGGGAATCCCAAAAATCAGTTGGTCATACTCACCAATCTCCAACTGGGTCACGTCGGCAATATCGTGAATATCCACCCGCTCCTCTCCCAGGCGCGCGGCGATACGCTGGGCGATGCCTTCGGTGTTACCTTCGTCACTACCGTAAAACAGGCCGATCTTGCTCACTGCTTCTCCTCAACTGCCAGATGCTCCCGCGAATCCAAATCGACCGCGGCAGGTTGCCGGGAGCGATACCGCGCCCGATGGGGCGGCATTTTCCCAACAATAGCCGGGTACAGCAAGGTGCAGGCCGGGCTCACGGCATCCCACACAAAAAAGCCCCGTACGAGACGGGGCGTCAGGTATAGCCCACCAGCAGTTGGGGTAAACGCCAGCGAGCCGATCGGATGGTCTGGGGGTTGGAGGGTTAACCTTCGTCTTTCTTCCAGCGTTCCATGCGCTTCTCACGGTGAGCCTTGCGCTCGGCCTGCAGTTCCGCCAGTTTTGCCCGCTGCTCGTCGGTCAGAATGGACTCCAACTGCATGCGTCTCTGATGCATGCGCTGCACTTTCTGGACTTCGAGCTGGCCGATTTTCGCGCCAAGTGCGTCGAGCGTAGCCTGATCGGCCCCTGCCTCGACGGCCTCACGCAGCTGACTGCGGGCTTCACGCGCCGCCTGGCGCTGGGCCTTGTGCTGCTCTTTGGTAGCCTCGCGGTCTGCCTTCAGCTGCGCCTTCTGGCCCTCGGTCAACTGCAGCTCTTCGGCCATGCGCTCGAACATTCTCTCCCGATGGTGGCCACCGCCGTGATGCGCTTTGTGACCGCGATGTCCCTCGCCGGCCTCTGGAGAGGCCAATACCATGCCTGAAGTGCTGAGGGCAGTGCCCAGGACCAGGCTGCCTGCCAGTGCTTTCCATTTGTTCATACGTGTTTCCTCAAGTGATGCCGATTGACGATACCGGCCGCCGGTATCCCTTATTTCAACCAGTGTTTTGGCGATTGCTTTGCCGTGTTGCTGCGCTATCCGTTTAGCAACTCGCGGCACGTGTTTTCCGAGTCGATAGATGCATACTAGGCTCACGCTCTGTAAACAGGGGATAACGGCGGTAAACATTTGTTAAGAACGGTAAAACACGCAAAACCTTTCCCCGAAAACCGCTGGCCCTGCGCATATAATTCTTCCAGGGCACCAACTCCTACACACTCGCACGTAATTCAAAGTAACCGGATAACCGCACACCTATGAGCCATATCCTGCTGGTCGACGACGACACCGAACTGACAGAGCTGCTGCAAGAGTTTCTTGTTGGGGAGGGCTTTGAAGTCACCGTAGCCAATGATGGCGGCCGCGGTCTTGAGCTGGCCCGCAGCCAGCCCTTCGATGCCCTGGTGCTGGACGTGATGCTGCCCGTGCACAACGGCTTCGAGGTGCTGCGAAAGCTGCGTGAGGATGCCGGTAACCCGGGGCACTCGCTGCCGGTGGTCATGTTGACCGCCAAGGGCGACACGGTAGACCGCATCGTCGGCCTGGAAATGGGGGCCGACGACTATTTACCCAAACCCTGCAACCCCCGCGAGCTGGCCGCACGGTTGCGCGCCATTCTGCGACGTGGGCGCACTGCCGTAGAGGCAGATGACGACAATCTCACCAGTGGCCCCCTGCGCCTTCTGCCCCGGGAGCATCAGTGCTTCTGGGATGACCAGAGCGTCGGCCTGACCGGTGCAGAATTTTCCGTACTCCGGGTGCTAGTAGAAAGCGCTGGTGAAGTGGTCAGTAAGGAAGTTCTCACCGAACAGGCGCTGGGGCGGAAGTTGATGCCCTACGATCGTTCCATTGATGTCCACGTCAGTAACATCCGCAAGAAACTCGCCGAGCAGGGTGCTAGCCGCGACTTGATCATCAACATCCGCGGGGCCGGATATATGCTCACGCGCAGCCAGGGGCATTAAGGACGGGTGATGAGCAGTCTGTTTGGGCGAATCTTTTTTGGGGCCTGGCTTACCGCGGTGATTATGGTGCTGGCCGCCGTTTATATTACCCACATCCGCGAGTTTGGGGATCCGGCACAGCAAGATCGCTGGGAAGGTCCGGCACTGTTCCGTGAAATTACCCGCAACCTACGCATGACCCGCCGCCACGGTACCGAACACTTCCGTCACTGGCTGGAGCGCCAGCCAGACGACGTGCGCAACAGGATCTTTGCCATCGACCGCAGCGGGGCGGAAATCCTCGCGCGCCCTATTCCTCCATCCATGGCCCCGCTGTTCGGCGCGCTCAATTATCGCAATCGCGAGGCCCACGGCCTGGTGGATAAAAAACCCAGCGTGGCCTTTTTCGTACCCCAGCGCGGCACCGACCATCTTCGGGTGGTCTTCATTGCCGGCAAAAGCGAGGGCGAGCTGTTACTGCGCTTCATCCTGCGTAGCTTCTGGCCAATTCTGGTACTCGCCACCCTGGCCTCGGGGCTCGCCTGTTATTGGCTGGCCCGCTACCTGAGCAAGCCCCTCGACAATCTGCGGGTTGCCACTCGTCGGGTGGCCGCCGGAGACCTGAGCTACCGGGTCGCTCCCACCTTGCGCGGTCACGGCCGGGAGCTGGGCGAGCTGGCGGCGGATTTCGATTCCATGACATCCCAACTTCAGGAATCCATGGGCGAACAACGCCGGCTGATCAAGGATGTGTCCCACGAACTCCGCTCTCCGCTGGCGCGCCTGCAGGTAGCCCTGGGTATCGCGCGCCAGAAAAATGTACAAGCGCTGGACCCGGAGCTGGACAAAATCGGCAAGGCCGCGGATTACCTCGAAGACATCATCGCAGACATACTGTCGCTGCCGGTGAGTGGCAGTGATGAGCGCCCTCTGGATGACGTTGTGGAAATCAATGGCCTACTCGCCGCACTGACTGACGACCTGAAAGACGAAGCCCGTGAAAAAAACGTGCGTTTCGATACCCGCAGCGACGATCTCGAACTACTGGTAGCCACCCGCGGCAGCTCGCTCACCGCCGCCCTAGAAAATATTCTGCGCAATGCCATCAAGTACAGTGAGGAGGGTGGCCGTATCGCGGTGGAGATCGCGCACAGTGAGGGCCAGTGCAGTATCCAGGTTACCGACTCCGGCAACGGCGTACCCGATTCCGAGTTACAGGCCATCTTTCGGCCCTTCTACCGCACCGATGAAGCCCGCAGCCGTGAAAGCGGCGGCTTTGGCCTCGGGCTGGCCATCGCCCAGCGCACCGTTGCCCAGCACCACGGGGCAATTGAAGCTTTCAATGTTCCTAACGCGGGCCTGGGGATTCGCATGACCTTACCACTGCTCGACAACACCTTTTGAGGTGCCCGGCAAAACGCCGTGCTTTAAAACAGCGCTGCTGGCGAACGATCACACCAACCAGTACACTCGCAGAACACCGATGTACTCGCTGCCGCCTTCGATGATGAGGGCGGAACACAGAATGCCGCCTGCAGCAGGCGGCATTCACGGAACTGACTGGGGGAATCCATCGTGCGCTGGTTACTGTACATTCTTATATTGATCGCCCTGCTGGTACTCGCCGGCTTTTTATTTCCACGCGTAGCAACCACCGAACGCAGCGTCTACATCGCTGAGCCACCACAAGTGGTATTCCCCTACCTGAACAATTTCCGCAATTTCAACAAGTGGTCCCCCTGGCACCATATCGACCCTGGCACCCAATATACCTACGAAGGATTCCCGGAGGGCAATGGCGCAGTGATGAAGTGGACCAGCGACGACCCCAATGTCGGCAACGGATCCCAGACGATCACCGCCAGTGAACCCTACTCCCGGGTTGCCACCGATCTGGATTTTGGCTCTCAGGGACAGGCCAAGGCCGAGTTCACCCTGCAACCACAGGGCAGTGGTACCAATGTGACCTGGTCTTTCTCTTCAGAAATGGGCGGCAGCCCCATTGCTCGCTGGATGGGGTTACTGGTGTCCCGAATGGTCGGACAGTCTTATCAGCAGGGTTTGCAGAAACTGAAAACGGTGGTGGAAAAAGAAGCCGGCAATACCGGCCAGGATGGGCCCGATACCTCTATACCTGCACCGACCCCCGCTGAACCCGGCACACTCGAACCTGAAAATGTCGACCCGGATATGGAAAACCAGATCATCGAGGGCGATGACATTGAACAGCCAGACACCGATGGGGATGCGCTGGAAGACTTCGATCGGGAAGAACAACCCTGAGCCCCCGAGTACACCTACCGCGGGAAATTTCAGACACAAAAAAGGCAGCCTAAGCTGCCTTTTTTATTGCCGCACGAAACGCCTGAAAACTAACGCCCTCGACGAGACGGCTTCACGCTGTTTTTCTTCGCCGGAGCTTTTCCACGTGTATCCTTCGCGCGTGTATCCTTCGCGCGTGTATCCTTCCCACGAGCTTCCTTACCTCGTGGCTCGTTGCCACGCAGGTCTTTGCGCCCCCGGGGTTCCTTTTCGTGAGCGGCCTTGGCAGCCCCCGCCTTCGCCGCAGTACTTTTACCTGCGCTACTCGTTGCCGCAACGGATTTGCCAGACGCACTTTTGACCGGCGCCCTGGCACTTGCCGGTGCTGGCGATTTACGCAGTTTGCGCCGCTGGCGCTGCAGAGTTTCTTTTTCCGCCTGAGTCAGTGGCCGCTGCCCCAGCTTCGGCAGCCCGGCAGTCACACATAGGTCATCAATTTCCTTCGGCTCCATTTCAACCCATTGGCCGACCCGCACATGTGACGGGATAAACACACTGCCATAGCGCACGCGCTTCAGACGGCTCACCCGCACACCCTGGGACTCCCACAGGCGACGCACTTCACGGTTGCGCCCTTCCATCACAACACAGTAGAACCAGCGGTTGGTGCCTTCGCCGCCACTTTCCACAATGTCGGTGAAGCGCGCCTGGCCATCATCCAGCAACACACCTTTGGTGAGACGTTTCTTCATTTCATCGTCCACCTGCCCCTGGATACGCACCAGGTACTCGCGGTCGATCACAGAAGACGGATGCATCAGCTTGTTGGCCAGCTCACCGCTATTGGTGAACAGCAGCAACCCGCTGGTATTGAAGTCCAGGCGGCCCACAGAAATCCAGCGACCGCTCTTCAGGCGCGGCAACCGATCGTAGACCGTGGGGCGCCCTTCCGGGTCGTGACGGGAACAGATTTCGCCGATCGGCTTGTTGTACAAAATAACGCGCAGGCGGTTTTCTTCACCACCCGGCAAGCGCTTGCCATCAAATTCCACGAGATCATCGTCGGTGACCCGCTCGCCCAATCCGGCGACTTCACCATTGACGGTGACCCGCCCTGCTTCGATAGCACGCTCCATTTCCCGGCGCGAACCAAGGCCCGCGCGAGCCAACACTTTTTGCAGTTTTTCGCCCGCTGGCGCTGCGTCATTACTCATGAATTGAGGTTTTCCGGGGATTTGTTTTCATCTTCATCGCTGCATTGCTGCTCGGGTGAGTCCTCTGCGGCTGCCGTTTCATCCGGCTGCTCCGGCAGAGGTTGGTCCTGGTCTATGGGTTGCAGGTCTGCCTCGATTTGCTGGCTTTCCGCAGTAGCCTCAGAATCCTCGCCGACTGGGTCGTGTGATGGGGCGAGATCGGCTTGCAGGTCTTCCGCTTCTTCAGCGTAGCCTTCTACTGCGGGCTGCTGAACGTTTTCTGCTTCTGCGTCAGGGGATTCGCCGCGATCTGCCTCGTCGATTTCTTCGTCTGAAAGCTGCTCCGCTTCACCCTCACTCGCCAGATCCTCGGCGGCTGCCGCATCCGCGGCCTGACTGCCGTTTTCTGCTATCTCTGTTCCCTCTATTCCTTCTGCACCCTCGGCTTCAGCCGGCTCGGCTGGAGCCGCGCCCTCACCGAGGTCGAGTGCCGCATTCAGGCTGTCGATATCGCGAATTTCTGCCAGTGTCGGCAGGTCATCCAGGCTCTTGAGATTGAAGTAGTCGAGAAACTCTCTGGTAGTGGCATACAGCGCCGGCTTGCCCGGTACGTCACGATGCCCAACCACTTTGATCCAACTGCGTTCCGAAAGGCTTTTCACGATATGTGAACTCACCGCTACACCGCGAATTTCCTCGATATCACCGCGCGTAATCGGCTGGCGATAGGCAATAATCGCGAGGGTCTCCAGAGTGGCACGGGAATACTTCTGGGGCTTTTCTTCCCAGAGTTTGTTTACCCAGGGCGCGAGGTCCTCCGGCACCTGGAATCGCCAGCCGCTGGCAACCTGCTTGAGTTCAAAACCACGCTCTGCGCAGTTCTCCGCGATCTGCTCAAGTGCTTCACGCAGCACGGCCTTTTCAGGGCGCTCGCCCTCCTCGATCAGGCCGAGCAAGCGGTCTTCTGACAGCGGCTGTGCCGCTGCCAGCAATGCGCCTTCAACAATCCGGCGCAGTAGTTCCGGGGCAATAGTCATCTAATTGCGTTCACTTACTATTGGCTAAACAGCGACGGGGCTGGTTCAGCTTCGGGTTCTTGTTCGCTATCCGCTGCCGACGTAGCGGATGTTTCAACGTCGGCCGTGCCTTCAGCCGCTAAAAAGTCATCAGGGCCGGCGGCGCCATCAACGCCTGCATCGTCACCTGCGACATCCTCGATTTCCGCGTCCGCGCGCCCTTCATCGCCTGCTTCATCATCGGATGACTGCTCTACCTCGCCACGGGCACGCACGTGAATCGGGCCAAAGGGATCGTTCTGCACCAGTTCCAGCAGGGACTCTTTGACGAGTTCCATGACGGCGAGGAAGGTAACCACTACGCCCAACCGCCCCTCTTCGGCACGGAACAGGCTGACAAAGGGCACAAACTGGCGGTGGCGGATCTTGTCCAGCACCTGGGTCATACGCTCGCGGGTGGAGAGCTTTTCTTTCTCTACCTGATGGCTCTCAAACATGTCCGCGCGACGCAGCACATCGGCGAGCGCCACCAGCACTTCTTTCAGGTCTACTTCCGGCTCTGGGCGGGTAAGCTTGCGATCAGGGCCCGCGGCGCTGGCCTGATGGATTTCGCGGCCCATACGCGGCAGCGCATCGACATCTTCCGCGGCCGTTTTAAAGCGCTCGTATTCCTGCAGGCGCCGGATCAATGCGGCGCGAGGGTCTTCGCCCTCCTCTTCTTCGGCCTCCGGTGGGCGCGGTAGCAACATGCGCGACTTGATCTCGGCCAGCATGGCCGCCATCACCAGATATTCTGCCGCCAGCTCGAAGCGGATAGCGGTCATCATGTCCACGTAGGTCATGTACTGGCGGGTGATATCCGCAACATTGATCTCGAGGATATCGAGGTTTTGCCGGCGAATCAGATACAGCAGCAGGTCGAGGGGGCCTTCGAAAGCCTCCAGAATGACTTCCAGCGCGTCCGGTGGGATATACAGATCGCTCGGGAGATCGGTAAACGCCTTGCCTTCCACCATGGCAAACGGCATTTCGCCCTGGCGAGGCCCCTGAGCTCCCGGGGACTCGGCCGGGCTTTGCGGCGCGGCGGCATCGCTTTCTGGTGGCGCTTCGGTTCCGTTCCCGGCCTCCGCGTGTTCCGTCTCGACAACGGCCTCACCAGGGCCGGAAAGGGTTTCACCCACGGCATCGTCAACACCACCAGCCTCAGCCGGGGCGACCGCGATTGCTTCTTCTACTTCTTCACTGGACACACTGCAGTCCTTCGGCAAAACCAAACGGGCGATTATACATCAGTGTCAGCCGAGAATTTCATCAATCGCACCGCAGCCCTGACGCACCAGTACTGCCGAATCGCCGGTGAGATCGACCACCGTCGTGGCTTCCAGGCCGCAGAAGCCGCCGTCGATTACCAGCTCAACCTGATGTTCCAGGGTTTCGCGGATATCGTAGGGGTCGGTAAGCGGCTGCTCGTCACCGGGCATGATAAGGCTGCAGCTCATCAGGGGCTCGCCCAGCTCGGCGATCAATCCCTGCACAATGGCGTTATCCGGAACCCGCAAACCAATGGTCTTGCGCTTCGGATGCAACAGGCGGCGCGGCACCTCGGAGGTGGCCGGCATGATGAATGTGTAGGGCCCGGGGGTATGGTTCTTCAACAGGCGAAACATCTGGTTGTCCACTTTGGCATAACTGGCCAGCTCGGACAGATCCCGGCACATCAGGGTGAAATTGTGATTTTTATCCAGCTGGCGCAGGGCGCGTATGCGCTCCAGCGCCAGCTTGTCCCCCAACCGACAGCCAATGGCATAGGCCGAGTCAGTCGGAAATACGATGACACCACCGGCGGAAATAATGTCGGCCGCCTGGGTAATCAGGCGAGACTGAGGATTATCCGGGTGAATCTGGAAGAACTGCGCCACTGCGACCCCCTGAAGACAAAAGAGAAACGTCCAAAATCCCTTGGACCTGAATGCCGCCAGTTTGCCACAAACACCCGCTGCCTGGCAGCTATCCATCCTTCAGCCACGCCCATCGTGCTGGAGAACTGTACTTAGCGGTCAGTCCCCTGACCACGCCACAAGCCCCACACCGGCTCAACACCTGCAGGCAGGCGCACACTACCCAGCGCTCGCCAGGACTGATCAGGCTGATGGAAGTCACTGCCCAGCGATGCTAACAGGGGCCTCTCCACGTTCCCATCCACCCCACTTGCCGCATCCACTCGCGCCACCAGCGATTGGATCTCGCGAGTCTGCACGGGGTTTTGCTGACCGCACACCAGCTCTACCGCATCGCCACCGGCGCGTTTGAAGTCAGTCAGCAGCGCCTGCAACCGGGTCCGGGTCAGGCCGTATTTCAGCGGGTGTGCCAGCACCGAGGCGCCGCCACTCGCGCGGATACTGGCCAGCGTTTCCGCGAGTTCGGGCCAGGGCACGATGACATCACCGATCTTTCCGGCTCCCAGATAGCGCTTGAAGGCCTTTGCCGTATCGCTCACATGCCCGGCGTCCACCATCCAGCGGGCAAAATGCGGCCGCCCGATCACGGCGCCGTTTGCCAGTGCGCTTGCACCCTCGTAGGCACCACTAAATCCACGTTTTTCCAGCCGCTCGGCAATCTGAACCGCCCGCGCCTGGCGCAAATCGTCGCGCACGGCAATCGCGCTTTGGAGCGCCGTGGCTTCACAGTCAACATTTAACCCCACAATGTGCACCACCCGCCGGCCCCAGCGTGCGGTGAGCTCAATCCCCGGCATCAGAGCCAGCCCCTGACGGTCGGCCTCCTCCCGCGCCTCCGCTATCCCCGCAACGGTATCGTGGTCGGTTAGCGCCAATAATGTCACACCGGAGGATTTCGCCCTCGACACCAGCGCCGCAGGGCTTAAAATACCGTCCGACGCTGAGCTGTGGCAGTGCAGGTCGATCTGACCGGCAAGCGCTTCCGCAGTCAGCCAAGGGCGAGCAGCCGGTGTTTTTTCAGGGGCAGTTGAGGCCATACTTAAACTTCGTTGTTGAGTAGCGGTGAGTTTTAAAACTCTGTTCCCATATACGGGCCAAAGCTGGAAAAAGCGGCGAGCATCGTGCAAGCAGGTGCCACTCAGGACGGAACCTCTGTACCGCTGCGCTGTCCCAACAATGTTAGGGCGCCAGACACAGGGTGTGGCCTTCACCGGCCCTCAAGCGCCAGACCGGCCCACCGGTTTCAGGGATAAGCCCCCGCGAACGGGGATCCACTTTCGCCGCTGACAGCTGTACGTCAGCCAGCGGGCATTATCACCGGAACAGACCATGACCGATACCAACCAGAGCAATACCGGCCACGCCGCCACCTCCGACGAGCTGGCGGCGGCGAATCAGGCTCCCAAGAAAGAGAGCCTGCTGGCCAACCTGGCACTCAATATCATCATTCCCACCCTGATCCTGACCAAGCTGTCTGGCGATGACTGGCTGGGCACCAAGTGGGCCATTGTGGTGGCGCTGGCGTTTCCCTTCGGTTACGGGCTGCGCGACTTGCTGCGCTCCGGCAAGGTCAACTTCTTCTCCGCGCTCGGAATCGTCAGTATCCTGCTGACCGGCGGCATCAGCCTGCTGGAGCTGGATGCAAAATACATTGCCATTAAAGAAGCGGCTATTCCCGGCCTGCTGGGCGTCGCCACCATTTGCAGCCTGTACACCCGCTGGCCGCTGGTGCGCACCCTGATCTACAACGACCGGATCCTCGACACCGGCAAGGTCACCCGCGCCCTGAGCGCCAAAGGCAACGAATCCGCGTTTGACCGCACCCTGCAGCAGGCCTCGTGGATGATCGCCGGCTCCTTCTTTCTTTCATCGACACTCAATTACATTCTTGCCGAAGTGTTACTCAAGAGCCCGCCCGGCACCGCGGCCTTCAACGAAGAGCTCGGTAAAATGACCGCGCTCAGCTTCCCGGTAATTGCGCTTCCGGCCACCATCATCCTGATGCTGGTGCTGGTGTTCCTGTTTCGCCGCATCGGCAAGCTCACCGGACTGAAGCTCGAAGAGATTTTGGTACAGCAATAAAAGTGCCTGCGGCAAAAAACGCAGCCAATTGATAAAAACGGAACTCAGGAAACAGAAATTAATTATGTGGTACGCCATTATCAGCCAGGATGTGGAAAACAGCTTACCCCTGCGCAAATCCGCCCGGCCCGAGCACATTGCTCGCCTGAATGCACTCAAGGACCAGGGGCGCCTACTGATTGCCGGGCCACACCCGGCCATCGACAGCGAAGACCCGGGTGAAGCCGGTTTTACCGGCAGCCTGGTGGTGGCTGAGTTCCCATCCCTGGACGCTGCCAAAGCCTGGGCAGATGCCGACCCCTACATGGAAGCCGGCGTCTACTCAGCAGTGACCGTCAAGCCCTACAAGCTGGTGCTGCCCTGATCTCCGGATCCGCGCCGCCCAGAAAGTAGTCCCGAACGCTTTCACGCACGAAAAAATTTAGATCCGATTTATTCCAGACCATGAAAAAGTTATTCAGCACCCTTGCCGCCACCCTGATTGCCGTCGCGGCCAGTCACAGCCAAGCGATCAGTTCCGAGCGCTACATTACCGATGAGCTGCACGTTCCCATGCGTTCCGGCCAGGGTAACGAATTCCGTATTTTGCACCGTGGGCTGCCCAGCGGCACCAAGCTCACCCTGCTGCAAGACTCCCCGGACACCGGCTGGGCTCAGGTCCGCACCCCGGGCGGTGAAGAGGGCTGGGTGCGCCGTCAGTACCTGGAAGAGGAGCCCGTGGCCAAGCTGAAGCTGGCCCAGGCAGAAGCGCGCCTGCAGCATATCGAAAGCCTGCAGGGCAACCTGGGCGGTGAGGTGCGCCGGCTGGAAGATACCAATACCAAACTGACCACCGCCCTGAAAGCGGAACAGGAGCGCGCCACGGCACTGGCCAAGGAACTGAAGGAGCTCAAGTCGCTCTCCTCGGACGCCGTGGCACTGAACCAGCGCCACCAGAAGCTGCTGCACCAGCACGAATTACTGAAACAGAAACAGGCCATGAGCCAGGCTGAAATCCAGCGCCTATCGGGCAGCGAGACCCACAAGTGGTATATGTATGGTGCCCTTTCTGTTTTGATGGGTGCCATCCTTGCCATGGCAGCCCCCCACTTCCGGCCACGCAAGCGTCATTCCGAGTGGGCAAACTGACAGACTGGTTTCCCACAACAGGGGCAACGGTTAGAATTTCGTAACCGGCATTTTGTATGAGACACCAGATTGGCCCGGTCACAGACCGGGCTTTTTCGTTTTAGAAAAAAGATAACCAGAGACCACCGTATGAAGCGCACCGCCAAGTTCAATTTGTTGATCACCGCCCTGCTGATGTGTTTTTCGCACTTTGCTCTGGCGATCAGTAACAACCCCCGCGTAGAGCTGGAAACCGACCTCGGCACCATCGAGCTGGTGCTTTACGCCGACAAGGCGCCGGAGACGGTGGAAAATTTTCTCGCTTACGTCGACAGCGGCTTCTATAACGGCACCATTTTTCACCGGGTAATCCCGGGCTTTATGGCCCAGGGCGGCGGGTTCACGTTCGATTTCCAGGAGAAACCTACCCGCGATCCGGTCGTCAACGAATCCAACAACGGCCTTTCTAATGAGCGCGGCACGATTTCCATGGCGCGCACCAATGACCCGGACAGTGCCACCGCGCAGTTCTTCATCAATCTGGTGGACAACAGTCGCCTGGATGGCAGCGCAGACAAACCCGGCTACACCGTGTTCGGAAAAGTGTTGCTGGGCATGAGCGTGGTACAGCAGATCGCTGCAGAGCCTCGCGGCCAGCACAAAGCCTTTCGCGATGCCCCGAACACACCGGTGCGTATACTGAAAGCTCAGCGCAAAGACAGTGACGCAACTGCCAGCGCTGACAGCGATAGCCAACCCCAGACCACAGTTGGAGACAACGGCCAGTGATTGCTCTTAGCGTCAATCTCAACAAAATCGCCCTGATTCGCAACTCCCGTGAAGGCAACTTCCCCGATGTCGTGGCGCATGCCCGTACCTGCCTGGACGCTGGCGCCGACGGCATCACCGTGCATCCTCGCCCGGATCAGCGACACATCCGCCCCCACGATGTGCGCGACCTCTCCAGCCTGTGTGCCGCGCGCCAAATCGAGTTCAATGTCGAGGGTAATCCATTCGCCGGCCCCCAGGGGAGCTACCCCGGCCTGTTGCCACTGGTGCTGGAAACCCGGCCACAGCAGTGCACGCTGGTGCCGGACAGCAATGACCAGCTGACTTCCGATCACGGCTTTGACCTGCATAAAGATGGCACCCGTCTTGAACCCATCATTCAGCAGCTGCGCGACGCGGGTATCCGCGTCAGCCTGTTTATGGACCCGGACAAAACCCAGATCGGCCTGGCCAAGGAAGTGGGCGCGGATCGCATTGAGTTGTATACCGGCCCTTATGCGGAAGCGGTTGCCCATCAGAGCCCTGATCTGGAAGCCATTTTCGCCGCCCACTGTGCGGCCGCAGAACACGCGCAGCACCTGGGTCTGGGTATCAATGCCGGGCACGACCTCAACCTGATCAACCTGCCCCGCTATCGCACGCTCCCCGGCCTGCAGGAAGTTTCCATCGGCCATGCGCTAACCGTGGATGCCATCAATATGGGGCTTTCCAACGCGGTGGCCGCCTACGTCCACTGCCTGGCGGGCAAGTAGTTGCATTCACTGAACATCATTGGCGCGGGCAACCTCGGCCGCACCCTCGGTCGCTTGTGGCACGAGCGCCAGGTCTTTCGGGTTGGGGGCATATGCAACCGCAGTCTGGCCAGCGCCCGGGAAGCGGTGGCGTTCATCGGCGCTGGCTCCGCCGCTACCGAAATTGGCGCTATGGCCCCCGCGGACTTCTGGCTGATCGCCGTACCCGACGACCATATCGAAGTAGCTGCCCAGGCGCTCGCCGCGCATCTGCAGCGGCTCCCGCAACACGCCGGTGCCAACACGCCCTCCCCGACGTCCACCCCCACGCCCACCCCGGTCGTTTTTCACTGCAGCGGCGCCATGGCTTCCAGTGTGCTGACGGACTGTTTACCCGCGCGTATTGCCAGCGCACACCCGGTGCACAGTTTTGCCGATCCCGCGCGCTCGCTACACGACTTGCCCGGGAGTTACGTCGCACTCGAGGGGGACGCCAGCGCCCGAAGCCTGCTGGAGGAGGCGTTCGCCAATCTGGAATGCAGCTGCATTACCCTCACCCCCGAACAAAAGGTGCTGTATCACGCGGGGTCGGTCATGGCCTGCAATTATCTGACAGTGCTCTTGGACCTCAGCCTGCGGACATTTTCCGCCGCCGGCATTGATGAAAACACCGCGCGACAATTGCTGGGGCCGATTGTGGTAAAAACGGCCCAGAACAATATCGCCCTCGGCCCGCAAAAGGCGCTGACCGGCCCGCTGGTACGGGGCGATATACGCACCGTTGCCCGCCAACTGGACGCCCTGTCACAGTTGACCGAATCGGCGCCGCCGATAACGCCCCCGACGCTTGCAGACGCCTACCGGCTACTGGGCAAAGCTGCCCTGCCACTTGCGCAAAAAGCCGGCCTGAACGCCGATACCGCACAGAAATTACACACACTTTTCGATGAACAAACCCGTGAATGATTCTCCTGAATACCTCAAGAAACGAGCTTTTTTCGACAGCCTGCTGACCATTTACGGCCGCAAGCCCGTCCTGGAAGCACTGGAAGACCACAACCTGCCAGTGCACAAGCTGCATCTGGCGGACAGCAACCGCAAAGACCAGCTGATTACCCGTATCGAGCAACTGGCCAGCGCGCGTAACATCGAAATCGCGCACTGGGATCGCAAGGGCCTGTCACGGATATCCAAAAACGCGCGACAGGATCAGGGCGTAGCACTGGATCTGGCACTGCCCCACTACGGCAGCGCGGAAACCTTCCTGGAGACACCGCAGCAAAAACCTTTTGAGCTGCTGGCGCTGGACGGCATCACCAATCCGCAGAATTTGGGGATGATCATCCGCTCTGCCTGTGCCGGCGGGATTGATGGGATCATTCTCCCCCGCAAAGGATGCGCCCAGGTAGACCCGCTGGTGATCAAGGCCAGCGTCGGCACCCTGTTCAAGACCCGGATTCTGCGCTGCGACCAACTGGCACCCGTGCTGGAAAAGTTTGCGATCAAAGGCGCCCGGGTGTGCGCCCTGTCATCCCACGCGAAAGACACGCTGCGCACCATCGGCGACGAAAAACCCACGATTTTTGTGCTTGGCAACGAAACGCATGGAGTCAGCACTGCGGTGGAGAATGTCTGCACACACCGGCTGCGCATTCCCATGCAGAACGGTGTGGAAAGTCTCAATGTGGCTATTACGGCGGCGCTGATCAGTTTCCGCCACCAGTACTAGCCCGCGCACTCAGCACTTCCATTCCCCTCCTTACCGGCCTCTCTCTAACCAACTGTGTCGCCCGGAAGTTCTTTTCCGGGCACATCGCTGCCACACCGAAAAATTCCCCGCCAATAATTTTCACCGGACGCGGTAAACCACTGGAAAAGTCGCAGGGATCAACTAATAAGTAACGGGTGTTAACCAGATTCATTAGTCCGGTCACGACTCAAACACGATCGCCCATGCAGAGGACGACCGTGGCCATCCCCGAAAATCGTGCGTTCTGACTCATCGAAAAACAACAAGATCCAAGGAAGCCATCTATGCGTTCAACACAAGTGCCAGCTAAAACGATCGCGGGGGCTGCGTTGGTCGCAGCCATGACAGCCAGCACACCGCTGCTCGCCCAGGAAGACAAGTACATCGACATCATGCCGTTCCTCACCCGTGTGGACGAGGAACGCAATACCGAGCGCCAGGCCGCTGGTCTGCGCACCGCATTTGGCTGGCAGACCCAGGGCAACTGGTTCACCGAGGTCCACCTGTTCGGCACCCAGCTTGATGGCACCAACGACCGTTTCACCACCCCGCCACCCCTGTTTTCCGGTGAGCTCTATCCCAGTGGCGACAACGACCTCACCGGGCTGGGGATGGATGCGGTCTACAGCTTCAATGGCCGTGACGGTTACTCCCCTTTTCTGCTCGGTGGCGTGGGTGTGTCTCACAACAACACCAAGTTTGATTACGGCTACCAGGAAACCAATGCCTTTATCAACCTCGGCGCAGGTATCACCAGTGGTGCCATCAGCCGAAGCGGACTGAAAATACGTGCTGAAGTGCGCTACTTGCGCGATTTTTTCGCCGGCGACATGAATGACTGGCAGTTTGGTTTCGGGCTGAGTATCCCGCTCAGCTGCCCACCGGTGGCTGCACCTGTTGCGGCGCCGCCTCCCCCAGAGCCCAAGCCTGAGATCATCAACCTCGACAGCGATGGTGACGGGGTTCTCGACCGCAACGACCGCTGCCCGAATACCCTGCCCGGTGCGGAAGTGGATGAGTACGGTTGTGTGGTGGCAGACCAGACCATCACCCTGGAAAACATCCAGTTCGAGTTCAACTCAGCCAGGCTGACACCGCGGGCAGAAGCCGCACTGAGCAAAGTGGCTCAGTCTCTGCGCGACCAGCCCAATACCCAGGTGGAAGTGGCCGGGCACACAGACAGCCAGGGCAATGACAGCTACAACCTGCGGTTATCAGGCCAGCGCGCCGAATCCGTGCGCCGCTATCTGGTGCAAAACGGTGTCAATGCTGCCCGCATCACCGCCCGGGGCTACGGTGAAACCCAGCCCGTGGCCAGCAACGCCACCGAGTCGGGCCGGGCCCAGAACCGTCGGGTGGAACTCACCTTCCGCTGAGTTGGTATGACAGCAACACAACGAGCTCGGCGCCACCCGACGTCGCGAGGAGCCCCCAAGACCCGATGCCGCCGCACCGGGTAGCACAAAAGCCGGCAGCCGCCGGCTTTTTTTATTCACAATCCACAGAAACTGTGGATATGTCTGTGAGCAACTATCGGGAAAACCCCGCCAGCCCGCATTGCTGCGTAATGCCCACTCTGTGAAGAAAAATTAACCAAATATATTTTATCCATATAAATCAATAGCTTATAAAAACTTTCAAAACGGTATTGACAAATTACACACGTAACTCGAGGCAATGAAATATTCACCACACTCTGTGGAAAGGTTTTTTCACTAGCCCCTGGGGGCTACACCAATCCCCCGCGCATCGCCCTGCGGCCGAGGAAAAAAACGACTCGCCACGGCGGCGAGCAGGTTTCAGCCGCCAACAGAGCCTATCCGCCCGACATTGGTGCAATAGATGTTCAGGAAAGTTTGGAGGAAATCCCGCCAGACGCCAGGCAGGAAAATTGGACAGGCCGCAGCCTTATCCTGGCAGACCAAGCGTGCCGCTAGCGAGCTGCACAAACGCCCGCGGCACACTGAGGGGGAACGGCACAGCGGCTGTCGAGTCAGGACCGCGCAAATGCAGCCAGGGGATGGGTGGTAACAATGGCGAGCTGTACGCGCTCGCCAGGTTCAGCCTGGACCTCGTGACTGGTGCGTACGCGGAGCTGGGCACCACCGTCGACGGTCACCGCAAACAGGCGCGAACACCCTTCGTAGCGCACCCAGTCGACCACACCGTTACCCTGGACTGAAGGCACCAGAGAAAGATCATCCGGACGCACCAGCAAATCCACCGCACCACCGGCCCCATTGATGGGAATCCCCGGTGCGTGGCCGAGTTCGGTCTCCACCGATGCCTGCCGGAGCTGCCCCGGCAAGAAGCTCGCTTCACCGAGGAAGCGCGCCACAAAGCGGCTGGCGGGTTCGGAGAAACAGCGCTCGGGCGAATCGACCTGCTCCAGCTCGCCCCCCTTGAGGATTCCCACCCGGTCGCCGATCGACAACGCTTCTTCCTGATCGTGTGTTACCCAGATCGCAGGAATACCCGCTTTTTTCAACGCTTCGCGAATCTCCCAGCGCAAGCTGTCTTTCAGCGCCGCGTCGAGGTTCGACAGCGGTTCATCCAGCAAAACAAACGCGGGCTCGTGCGCCAACGTGCGTGCCAGCGCGACACGTTGCTTCTGGCCGCCAGAAAGATTCGCCGGTTTGGTGTGACGGAATGCATCCAGCCCCAGCAGGTTCAGCCAGTGGTCCGCCAACGCCGTATCAGACAGACGGAAACACACATTCTGCTGCACGGTGAGGTGGGGAAACAGGGCGAAATCCTGAAACACCATGCCCACATTACGCTTCTCTGGCGGCACCGACTTCTTCGGCGTGGCGTGCCAGGAGCCCAGCTGAATTTCGCCCTCCGAGATCGGAATCAGGCCCGCCAGAGCCTGTAATATCGTGGTTTTTCCGCAGCCTGTGGGCCCCACCAGCATGAGGACTTCATCGTCCCCGAGCGCCAGGTTCAGGTTGTTCACCACCCGGGTAGAACCGTAATGCACAGACAGGTTACGTACTTTCAGCATGGCTGCGTTTATTTCCCAGTAACATCGAATTCGGCGCGGCGCTCACCGGACAGCATGAGCGCCAGTCCCAACGCAGACATCAACACCAGCAGCAGGCCCGGAATGGCCGCGCGGCCAAAATAACCTGCCTCGTACATTCGCCACAAGTACGTAGCCAGCGTCTCAAAGCCGGTAGGCCCCAGCATCAGGGTCGCGGGCAATTCACGCATGGCCTCCAGGAAGACCAGCGCGGCACCCGCCACCATGCCGCGGATTGTCAGTGGCAGGGTAATTCTCTGAAAAGCCTCGCGCGGGCTCGCACCCAGCAAGCGTGCGGCCTTAACCAGGCTCGGGTCCAGACCTTCCGCCGTGGAGCGCACAGATCCCACCGCCAGAGGGAGGAAGCGCAGGACGTATGCCAGAACCAGCAGCCCCAGAGTCTGGTAAAGAAACGGCAGCTGCAGCCCGACATACACCAGTGCAGTACCCATAACGATACCCGGGACGCCAAAACCGAAATAAGTCAGCCGCTCCATAAAACGTCCGGCACGACCGGCGATGGCGGCATGCGCAACCGGAATCGCCAGCACCACGGCCACCAGCGCCGCAAGAAACGAGGCGTGGGCCGAATTCCATGCATAACTCGCATCGAAGCCAGCGGTACCTTCGCGCCACAGCCAGACACCAAACACCAGCAGCGGCAACACAATAGCCAGCACCAACACCGGTGCAAATACCAGAGCCATCAACAGTTTCTGCCCACGCGAGGGCCACAGGGTGAGGTGCCGGCCGGGCCGCTCCTTGTTACCGCGCACGCGGGATTCGAGAAACAACACCAGCCCGACAATGACCAGCAGCTGCAGCGACAGCATGGCCGCCTGGCTAAGGCCAAATGCGTTGTATTCGACGAAAATCACCCGCGTGAAGGTATCCACGCGCATGATGGCCGGTGTGCCAAAATCGGATAGCGTATACAGCGCTACCAGCAACGCGCCGGCAGCGATGCCCGTAGCAACCCGTGGCAGCACCACACGCCACAGGCTGGCGGCAATGCTCATGCCCAGCGTGCGTGCAGCATTCACCAGGCTTGCATCAAGGCTCAGCAGCGAGGCGCGCGTGGTGAGCATTACAAACGGGTAGGAATACAGCGTCATGACCAGGGTGGCGCCAGGGAGGCCATTCACCGCCGGCATTGGCCACCCCAGCAACTGCTGGATTTCGCCGCCGCGACCAAACGCCGCATACAGGGTGAACGCCCCGATATAGCTTGGAATGGCCAAAGGGGCCGCCAGCAGAATCAGCCACAGCCGGCGCCAGGGCAATTGCGCGTAGGCCGTGATCAATGCCAGCGGCACCCCGATTGCGACAGAACCCAGCACCGTGAACACCATCAGCAGCAGGGTATTCGAGAGGACCCGAAGATTATGTGCGTCAAACAGCTCCGCGCTGTCAGACGCCAGCCCCACCAACACGCCAACCGGCACAATGGCCAGCAACGCAATCACCAGCGCCAGCGGATAGGACGCCGGCCACCGCCTTCCGAGAGTCAGGCTCATAGCACCCCGACACGACGCATCAGATTCAGCGTGGGGCGCAGATCGGCCAACTGCGTAAGGTCAATTTTCGGCGGGGATATGGTATCCAGCGGCGGCAGGCCCTGCGGCGGCTTGGCGCCTTCCACCAGGGGAATTTCGTAAGCCTCGCTCGCCAGGTAAGACTGAACTTCTTCGGTGAGCAGGTAGCGAATAAAGTTGATCGGCAAGTCACCATCGGACAGCGCCAGAATCCCGCCCGCATTCACCAGGCAGCCGGCATCGTTCTTGGTAAAGCCGAGCGCCACCTTGGCATCGGGCTTGCCGTTTTTCAAACGCAGGGTGTAGTAATGATTGGCAAACCCGAGATCCACCTCACCGCGCTCTACCGCCATCACCACACCAAGCTCGCCCGCATAGGTGGTTGCCCGCGCCTTGATCGCACGCAGCCAGTCCGCGGTGACTTTGTCACCCTCCAGCAAGCGCATCGCGGTAACGAACGACTGAAAAGAAGCGTACGCGGGGGCCCAGCCAATGGACAGGTCACTGTCGGCCAGCGCCATGACACTGTCCGGGATTTGCTCCGCGGTCAGGCGGTCGGTGTTGTATGGCAGGGTTCGCACCCGGCCGGTAACCGGTGCCCACTGCGGGTATTGGAAGCCGGGCCTCAGCTGAGCGATCAGATCGGCCGGCAACGGGCGCGCCAGCCCCGCGTCACTAATGAGGCCAATAGCGCCGGAATCCACCGCCCAGAACACATCTGCGCGTTTCACCCCGGCCTTTGACTCCGCCACAATGCTGTTTGCCAGCGCCGCCGTTGCGCCGCGACGAATCTTCAGATTCAGCTTCGGGTTGCGCTTGCGAATGGCCTCAAGCACATTTTCATACAGGCCACCCTCTCCCCTTCCGAGGTAGAGGGTGATCTCCCCTTCCAGCTTCGGCAACTGTTCAACAGAAACAGCCACGGCTTGCGCCGCGAAGCTGCGCTGGATGGACATTGGCAGACAGCTGATTGCACCAACTGCCGCCAGGTTGTGTAAAAAAGCTCTGCGCTGCACTGATAGTCCTTACTGTGACGCTCTCGAACGGACTTAGAAGACGTCCTTGCGTTTTTTCTCGGCTTCCAGCAGAAGCGATTTGGCTTTATCCAGTTTGACCTGCATGGATTCAACCACCTTGCGCACATCGTCCACGCTGGTCTTGCCGTCCAGCGCCTGCGGCAACGTCACGTTGAAATCTTTTTCCAGGTCTTCAACCAGTGCCGCGTCCTGCTCAATCAGCGCACCTTCCACACCTTCAAAGCGGTTCAGGTAGGTATCGTGCACGAGGGAGGTGGCGGCTTCCGGCAATTGTTCTGCATATTTCGCGACAACCCGATCGAGACGATGTTTGATGTCGTCCAGGGTCTCCGGCGCAGTCGTGGGCTCGGCTTCGGTGGTCTGCACTTTCGCCAGCAAGCCCTTTTCCTGAAACTGTGCTGCGAGTTTCACCGCACCCAGGCCCTGCCAGAATGCACTGTTCAGTTTTTCCTGCTCGGCGCGTACTTCCGCTACCGGCTTGCCCGCTTCGATCGCCTGCTTGATGCCATAGATGCCCTGCCAGATATTGGCGTACACCGGGACATAATTGGTTTCGATGGCCGAGTGGAAGTCCACCTCTTCCCAGAATTCCAGCAGCTGCTGGGTATTTGTGGCTTTCTTGCCCTTGGCTTCGTAGGTGTCCACAACACCGTCGTACTTGCCAATCAGCCAGCGCACCTCTTCCGAATACTGGTTCAGGTGCCCTTTCAGGTCATTTACGTGGTCGCCGATGGCGCCGTTGGCGGACACCTGAGCGGCACCGAGCAGCGCACACAGCCCCAGTACCAGCCCGAGATGACGATGTTTCCGTACACGAGATGAAGGTTGCATAGATATTCTCTTCGGTTCCTGAAAAACAGGGCAAACGATACTCATTATCAACAACTTAGTAAAGTATTCCCCCGGCAAGACACCGCCTTTTGCGCCGAACCCACAGCAACTCAGGGTAAAGATCGGCAAACGGCCGATACCGTAGAGTCATTGACCGCGCGACACCACAACTGGACCGTATCTGGACCATATATGGATAGTCACGGGCGCCGCCACAACGGCGGGGGATGCTACCAGCCGGGCGCAGGCTTTTCACCTGTTTCAAGTGGCGTGGAGCGAACGCCTAAACGCCTAAAAGGAAAGCCGGGTGTGGCGAAAAAATAACCGCCGACCGGCTTAGCCTGTCATACCAGCGACCGAGAGCTGGTATAGTGTCGCCCCCTGAAACTGAATGTAGCTGACCACCGATTCATGGAGAGCACACCCGTTGAACACTAAGACCAGAGCCACCTTGCGGCGCATCGCTGGCGGTCTACAAGTGCGCCTTACGGGACTGCGCCCTCGCCGCGTGCCGATTGCGTTCAAGCTCGCGCTGGTGATGACGCTGTTGCTCGTGCTCGGCATGACAAGTCTGGGCCTGTTTATCGCCGACAACCAGAATCGCCTGCTACGCACCCAGCTACACGATTTCGGCAACACCATGGCGTTGCAACTGGCGAAGCTGGCCAGCGAACCCATCCTGTCTGAAAACAGCTTGAACCTGCGCATGCTGACCACCAATCTCGGGCAGGATGAAAAGGTACTGGGTGCCGGGATTTACGATCATGACGGACAGCTACTGTCGGTCACGGGGCTCCAGCCCGATGCGATTCACTTCCCTTCCGGCCATCTCCCTTCCGGGCCCGCCGGTGTCGTGTCCCAACCCTGGTTTCAGCAAGCGCAGGGTAAGCCACCAGAGCGCATGCTCAGTTTCATTGCCCCGGCTACCTACCAGGATGTACGTGTCGGCTCGGTGGTGGTCACGCTCTCAGCATCGCAGATGGACCAGGCCGCCCGCAGGGCCCGCGAAGCCATCGTCTACGCTATCCTGGCCATGACCCTGCTGGCGTCCCTGCTCGCCTACTGGCTAAGCCGGCGCCTGTCACTACCGATCCACCATCTGATGGAAGCGACCGAAGCCATCGGCCGTGGTGACCTCGCCACCCGCATCGATCAGCAGCGCAATGATGAACTCGGCTATCTGTTCGAAGGCTTCAACAATATGGCTGCCGGCCTGCTGAAAAAATCCCAGGTAGAACGGGTCTTCTCCCGCTATGTATCCAAGAGTGTGGCCGACAAGGTGCTGGCCAACCTGGATGAAGTCCGCCTGGTGGACCGCCCCATTGAAGCCACCGTGTTATTTGCGGATATCACCGGCTTTACCGCCATGTCGGAAAAGCTGCAGCCGAGCCAGGTCTCCGAGCTGTTGAATGAATATTTTTCGTATATTTCCCGCGCCTGCTCGCTGTATGGCGGAGTGGTCGACAAGTTTATCGGCGACTGCGCAATGCTCGTGTTCGGCGTTCTGGAAGATGACAGCGACCACGCATTTAACGCGGTGAGTTGCGCTATATTGATTCAACAGCTGGCCGCAACACTGAACAAACAGCGCCGCGCCAGTGGCCGCCCGGAAGTGCATTTTCGCATTGGCATCAACAGCGGCGCCATGCTGGCTGGCAACCTCGGTTCCGACGACCGCATGGAGTACACCGTGGTCGGCGATGCGGTCAATCTTGCCTCGCGGCTGTGCAGCGAGGCCGAGCCAGAGCAAATCATCATTCGCAAGCAACTGCTTACCATGCTGGAACCACGCATCTCTGCACAGGCCGGACAAACCCTGTCGATTCGCGGCAAGTCGAGTCCAGTTCAAATTTATTCCGTGCAAGGCATTCACGCTGAGGCGGTGCCCCGTCTGCAAACCAACCTGAAAACCTTGCTGGATGGCCGGGAAGCGGACGATAAAAAACGCGCGGTGTATCATGCGTGACGGCCGCTCGGCACTTGCCCCACTTTTACTGTTGTCCGCACTACTGGTACAGCCGTCCTGCAGCCTGATTCCATCAGAGCAGCCCCTCATTGGCTTCCCGCCCAATACTGCCCAGCAGGTGCGTCAGAATGCATCCGAACTCGCGTACCTGCAGGGTCAGCCGGCGCACACTCCCGCTCAGCAAAAACAGATCGCCCAGCTGAGCAGCCGCCTGCAGCAGTTCGAACGGGATGTGATTCTTACTGCACGTAGCCTCGAGCAGCAAAACCATTGGCGCGATGCGCAACAGGCGCTCGACAGTGCGATACATCTGCTCCCCGATAGCCGAGCATTGCACAGGGCACGGCAACAACAGGTGGAGCGGCGGCAACATCAGGAAGAGCGGGTACGCACAGAGCTGGAGATACACAAAGGCGAGCAGCTGCTGAAAGACACCGTGGCCTACCAGCACCTGCGGCAACTCAAGGAACCCGGTGTACTCAACTGGCTGGAACTGAAGAATTTCAACCGCAAACGCCGGGCGTCCGCAGAATCGCTACAGGAACACGCCCAACGCGCGCTGGCGCGGGAGGATTACGCGCTGGCGCAACGCGCATTAAAAGTCGCACAGGGTCTTTACGGCGAGGATCTTCCGCTTGCCAGCGAGGTGCGTGAAAAAATCACCCGCGACCTCGCCCTCACCAGCCAAAAACTCCGCCCCGCCAAACCACGCCCGGCAAACCGCCCCCGCAAAAAAGTAGAGAAGCTGCCCATTGCCGAACTGGAACAATCGCTGGACGCAGGCGATCTGGTCAGCGCCCGCCAACATCTGGAGGCCCTGGAGCAACGATCACCCCAGCCCCCGCAATTGCGTTCATTACAGCTTGAGTTTCAAGCACAACTGGCCAGCCGCGTGACAACGGCGCTGCAGCGCGGCAACGAACTCTACTCCCAGGGCGAAATCCAACGGGCCCTCGATATCTGGCGCGAAGCAGGTGCACTCGCGCCGGACAACCTTGACCTTCAGGCCAGTATCGCGCGGGCGGAGAAGTTACTGGAAAACCTGAAGGCGCTATCGGCACCGCGGGGTGCCGAGCGCTAATACTGCTTCAGGTATCGCCTGCCTTACTCCCACTCAATGGTGGCAGGGGGCTTGCTGGATACGTCGTACGCTACCCGCGAGATGTTCTCGATCTCGTTGATAATCCGGTTGGATACTTTCTCGATCAACTCGTAGGGCAGGTGTGCCCAACGCGCGGTCATGAAGTCCACGGTTTCCACCGCGCGCAGCGCCACCACGTATTCGTAGCGGCGACCATCGCCCACCACACCCACGGACTTGACCGGCAGGAATACCACAAACGCCTGGCTGGTCTTGTGGTACCAGTCTGCGTTGTGCAGTTCTTCGATAAAGATGGCATCGGCCTCACGCAGGATATCCGCGTACTCCTTTTTCACTTCCCCAAGAATACGCACGCCCAGGCCCGGGCCGGGGAACGGGTGGCGGTAGACCATATCGTAGGGAAGGCCCAGCTCCAGGCCGATCTTGCGCACTTCATCTTTGAAGAGTTCACGCAGGGGCTCCACCAGCTCCATCTTCATGTCTTCCGGCAGGCCACCCACATTGTGGTGCGACTTGATCACATGCGCCTTGCCGGTCTTGGCCGCGGCAGATTCGATTACGTCCGGATAGATGGTGCCCTGCGCCAGGAAGTGCACGTCTTTCAGCGCAGCCGCTTCCTTGTCGAAGATTTCGATAAAGGTATTGCCGATAATCTTGCGCTTGGCTTCCGGCTCATCAACACCGGCCAGGCGGGACAGGAATTCCTCTTCCGCATCGGAACGAATGACCTTGACGCCCATGTTGTCGGCGAACATCTGCATCACCTGATCGCCTTCGTTCTTACGCAGCAGGCCATTGTCCACAAACACGCAGGTCAGCTGGTCGCCGATGGCCTTGTGCAGCAGGGCCGCCACCACAGAGCTGTCGACACCACCAGACAGGCCGAGCAGCACCTTGGCATCGCCCACCTGTGCGCGCACTTTGGCGATGGAGTCTTCAATGATATTGGCCGGGGTCCACAGTTTTTCACAGCCGCACAGCTCGATCACAAAGTGCTCGTAAATGCGGGTGCCCTGCAGAGTGTGGGTCACTTCCGGGTGGAACTGCACCCCAAAGAAATTTTTCTCCGCGTGGTACATGCCGGCAATGGGGCACGATGGTGTGGAGGCCATCAGTTCAAAACCTTCCGGCATTTTCACCACTTTATCGCCGTGGCTCATCCACACATCCAGCAACGCACTGCCGCTGTCGTCCAGGTGATCCCTGATGTCGTGCAGCAGCGCGGACTGGCCTTCCACTTTCACCTGCGCGTAGCCAAACTCGCGCACATCGCTGCCCTCCACGGCACCGCCCAGCTGGTGTGCCATGGTCTGCATGCCGTAACAGATTCCCAGCACCGGCACGCCCAGCTCAAAAACGGCCCCGGGGGCGCGCGGGGAGCCCTCTTCCGGCACCGACTCCGGGCCGCCGGCGAGGATGATGCCTTGCGGGTTGTACTCGCGGATTTCCTCGTCGCTCATGTCGAACGCGCGAATCTCGGAGAACACACCCAGTTCGCGCACGCGGCGGGCAATCAGCTGGGTGTACTGAGAACCGAAGTCGAGGATCAGAATTCGGCTGGAATGGATATCTTGGCTCATGGCTTACTCGTACCAGTTTTATAAACGGCAAACGGACCCTGAGAGGTCCGTTTGCGGTTCACTTGAAAGTGCACTTCTGTTTTTAAATGCCCCTGACGGGGCACGATGTCTCTGGCGCGGCTGTTAGCGCCCGCCAACCGGGTAGTTTGGCGCTTCCTTGGTGATCTGCACATCGTGTACGTGAGACTCACCCATGCCGGCGGCGGTTACCCGCACAAACTGTGGCTTGGTGCGCATGGTCTCCATGTCCACGCTACCGGTGTAGCCCATGGCGGAACGCAGGCCACCCATCATCTGGTGCACGATCACCGAAATCGGGCCTTTGTAAGGCACACGACCTTCAATGCCTTCGGGCACCAGCTTTTCAGCACCTTTACTCGCGTCCTGGAAATAGCGATCAGATGAACCCTGGGTGCGCGACATGGCACCGAGGGAGCCCATACCACGGTAGGACTTGTAAGTACGCCCTTGGTACAACTCCACCTCACCGGGTGCTTCTTCCGTACCCGCGAGCATGGAGCCCATCATCACCGAGTAGGCTCCCGCCACAATGGCCTTGGAGATGTCCCCGGAGAAGCGGATACCGCCGTCGGCAATCAGCGGTACGCCGGTACCTTCGAGGGCCTTGGCCACTTCTGCGATCGCAGAAATTTGCGGCACGCCGATACCGGTGACGATACGGGTAGTACAAATGGAACCGGGGCCAATACCGACTTTCACGGCATCCGCACCGGCTTCCACCAGCGCCGTGGCTGCTTCACCGGTAGCAATGTTGCCGCCAATCACATCCACCTGCGGATGCATTTCCTTGATGCGACGTACACGGTCAATCACGTTCTTGCTGTGGCCGTGGGCGGTATCGACTACCAGCACGTCCACGCCTGCTTCCACCAAGGCCGCCACACGGTCATCGGTATCCGGGCTGGTGCCCACCGATGCGCCGACACGCAGGCGACCGTCGCTGTCTTTACAGGAGTTGGGGTACTGCTCAGCCTTATTGTAATCCTTGACGGTAATCAGGCCGCGCAATTCGAGTTTGTCATTCACCACCAGCACTTTCTCAATGCGGTGTTTGTGCAACAGCTCGCGCACCATTTCCGGTGCGGCACCTTCCTCACAGGTCACCAGACGCTCTTTCGAGGTCATGATCTGCGCCACCGGGATATCCAGGTTAGTCTGGAAGCGCACGTCACGGCTGGTGACGATCCCCACCAGATTACCCTTATCCATCACCGGCACGCCGGAGATGTTGTGGTGACTGGTGAGCGCGATCAGTTCGCGTACGCTGGCGTCAGACTCGATGGTGATCGGGTCTTTTACAACGCCTGCTTCAAATTTCTTCACAGCACGCACCGCGAGCGCCTGCTCTTCAATGCTCATGCTCTTGTGAATAATGCCGATACCGCCTTCCTGGGCCAAAGCAATGGCCAGGCGCGACTCGGTCACGGTATCCATCGCGGCGGAAACCAGCGGGATATTCAGGGTGATGTTACGAGACAGTTTTGTCTTCAGGGAAACGTCTTTGGCCGTGACCTCGGAATAACCGGGCACAAGTAGGACGTCGTCGAAAGTGAGGGCTTCGCGTGCTATACGCAGAGATTCAGACATGGACACTCATACCTCAAGGGAGCGGGAATGGGTATCGGCGCGATTATAGCCGCAACCTTTCCGGAAACAAAAGACTATTTGCACGGGAATGGCAAATCCCTTTACCTCGGCGGCCATCCTTGCAATATTGGCCGCCCAATCAAGCGCAGTAGAGACCGAAATGCTCAGCACACCTCCCGGCACGCCCAATCCACTCCCCACCGACGGCCGCCCGGTCATGAGCGTCAGCGAGCTGAACCGGGAAGTGAAGCAGCTACTGGAGGGGAGCGTCCCGCTACTGTGGGTGGGTGGCGAGATATCCAACTTCGCAGCCCCCAGCTCCGGCCATTGGTACTTCACCCTCAAGGATGCCCGCGCCCAGGTGCGCTGCGCCATGTTCCGCGGCCGTAACCGCAATGTACAGTTTCAGCCCGGCAACGGCCGTGAGGTGCTGGCGCGGGCCCGTGTCAGCCTGTACGAAGGCCGCGGCGAATTTCAGCTGATCATCGAGCACCTGGAGGAAGCGGGGTTTGGCGCCTTGATGCGCCAGCTGGAGATGCTCAAAGCCAAACTGCAGGCCGAGGGCCTGTTTGACCTGGATCGTAAAAAGCCCCTGCCCTACCTGCCCGCCACCATCGGCATCATCACCTCCCCTACCGGCGCCGCCGTGCGCGACATGATTCAGGTGCTGGGTCGCCGCTACCCGGCGGCCAGGATCGAACTGCTGCCGGTGCCGGTACAAGGGCAAGGGGCAGCACAGCAGATTGCGGATGCCATTGCCCTCGCCGGTCGCCTGCAACGGCACGACCTGTTGATCGTTGGCCGCGGCGGTGGCTCACTCGAGGATCTCTGGTCCTTTAACGAAGAAGTGGTTGCACGAGCGCTGGCGGCCTGCCCTATTCCGACGATCTCTGCCGTGGGCCATGAAACCGATACCACCATCGCCGACCTGGTGGCGGACGTGCGCGCACCAACCCCATCGGCGGCGGCGGAGATTGCCAGCGCCAATGCGGCCGCCCTGCGTGATGACGTAGAGAACATCGAGCGACGCCTCACCCGCGCGCTGAAGTTACAGCTGCGGCATCTGCGACAGCATGTCCAGCTAGTCAGCAATCGCATCCGCCACCCGCGCGAGCAATTGCAGAATCGTGCGCAGCGGCTGGACCATCTGGAAATACGCCTGCGAGCCGCCATCCGCAGCCACACAGCGGCCAGCGCCCGGCGCCTGGAGCTGTTTGCACGCACCCTCACACAGGTACACCCCCGACACCGGTTAAGCCAGGCGCACACCCGACTGGATCAGCAAGCCCAGCGCCTCGACAAATCCGTGCGCGCCATGCTCCAGCACAAGCGGGAAGTGGTGGCTCACTCCAGCCAGCTACTCAACAGTGTCAGTCCCCTGGCAGTACTGGAGCGCGGCTACGCCATTGTCCAAACCGAGCAGAAACACGTCGTTCGTCGCTCGAGCGATGTCGTTTCGGGGCAAAAAATTCGCGCGCGCCTGGCAGAAGGCGAAATCACAGCCGTCGTCGAATAAGCGCCCGGGGCACCCGCGATTGCCTCACGCTTGTAAGTGGCAATGAGGATTAATAAGCGGATATTGCCTGTCAGACCTTAACATAGTGCTCAACCCGGTCTTCGGAAGTAACTATGGAAAAAGGCAGCCCAGCTCAGGCAATCTCATTAAGTCGACCGTCCGCTATTTTTTTTGCGCTATTTATCGCGCTCTGCCTTGTTGCGTGCAACCGCGGGAATACAGGTCCCGGCTCCTCATCAGCCGGGACCGACGCCAGCCAGCCTACCAGCAATGAATCCACAACCGCCGAATCCGGCGACGCCGACCCTAATCATTACATCGATAAAGGTGACCTGAAAGCCATCAAGGATCGCGGCGTGATCCGCTTCGTCAGCCTGACCGGCGACAACCAGCCAATACTCCCCCGCGAAGCCATCGTCAACCAGACACACCGCCAAATGGGCGAGGACTTTGCCAAGCGAATCGGTGTTGCCACACGCTGGCTTGTCGCGCAAACCCCTGAGCAAGCCTTACAGATGGTGAATGATGGCGAAGCGGATGTGGTGGCGGAAAATATAAGCATCACCCCAGAGCGCAAAGAAATCGTCGCATTCAGCATTCCCATTCTACAGACGTCCGACGTACTGATTTCCGGTAAGAACGGGCCGGACATCAGCAATATCGAAAATCTTAAGGGAACGGAATTTATCGTCCTCGCGGGCAGCACGTACGCGACCCTGGCACACACACTGGTTGCGGAACACCCGCAAGCCGGACTCTCGGTGCGGGAGGTGTACCTCACCCAGGAGCGAGACACCCTGTTTGATATGGTTGCGGAGTCCGACAATGCCGTTACCATTTTGCACAAGAACCTGGCCGAGGAAACGCTCAAATATCGCGATGATTTGCAAGAGGGTGCAACCGTGGGCTCACCAGAAAATATTGCCTGGGCCATTCGCAAGGATTCCACTCGACTGCAGAACCGGATCAACAGCTTTCTAACCCGCACGCTAGTCAATGCCATTCCAGAGCGAACCTCCCACTGGTATGCGATAAAAAAATCCGGTGTCATTCGTTTCGCCACCTATAACGGCCCTACCAGTTATTATCTGTGGAAGGGCGTCCTGCGTGGTTTTGACTACGGAATGGCAAAGGCGTTTGCAGATAAGCACAAGCTGCAACTGCAGGTTGTGGTGGTTCCCAACGAGGAAAGCCTTGTGGACTGGGTAGTGAAAGGTCGTGCGGATATCGCCGGGGCCTCTACCACCATCACCCAACAGCGGATTGATCGCGGGGTAGCATTCAGCTCACCCTTTATCGAGACCTCTGAAAAAATCATCAGTAATCGCAAGCTGCCAAAAATAGAAACACTTGCTGACCTGAAAGGGCGCACTATCACCCTGCGCGCCTACTCATCCTTTATTCAGACTGCGCACACGCTGCGCGAGCATGGTGTGGATGTCAAAGTCCAGATAGCGCCTGCGCGAATGTCATTTGAGGAAATCCTGAACAAGGTCGCAGAAGGCGAGTTTGAGGCCACCATCGAGGACGGCTACATTGCAGACATTCAAGCAGCTCTGCGCCCGGAGCTGGTGATTGGACTGCAGGTGAGCGAGGGACGGCCACAGGGATGGATGGTAAAACAGGGGCATGAAGACCTGTTGCGCCAGGTCAACCGCTTTCTCAAACGCTTTAGCCGTAGCGAGGAGTTCGACAAACTGCTGGAGGCCTATTTCAAGCCCGATAAACACCTGGTACAAAAGATTTCCGCACGGGTAATTCCGGGCGAAGCACTGTCGCCTTACGACAAGCTTGTGCAAGAGTCGTCGCTGGAACACAACTTTGACTGGCGGCTCATCGTGGCGCAAATGTGGCAAGAAAGTAATTTCAACCCGAATGCGGTCTCCCCGGTGGGCGCTCAGGGGTTAATGCAAGTCATGCCACGTACCGGAGAGGATATGGGTTATCCGCCACCACTCTTCGACCCGGAAAAAAACGTCAAGGCGGGCATAAAATATATGGAATGGGTCCGCAACCGCTTTAAAGACCCACTGCCTGCAGCTGAGCAACTCTGGTTCACCCTTGCCTCCTACAACGCGGGGATCGGCCATCTGCTGGATGCTCAGCGCCTGGCGGAAAAGCTCGGCCTGGATCCCAACCGCTGGTTCGACAACGTCGAGGTGGCAATGCTCAAGCTTTCTGAACCACGCTATTTCCAGAAGGCGCGCTATGGCTATGTGCGAGGCTCGGAACCGGTCGCCTATGTGCGCAAGATCAGCCGGCTCTATCAGGCCTACACCAATGTCGCCACCGGTGATATTACCGCGAAAGCCGCTACGCCCTGGAATACGGCATTACCGGGCATTATGGCGTCAATACAATCTTGCCGATATGCCGGCCCGACTCCATCAGTCGATGTGCGTCCGCCACGTCTTGCAGCGCAAACGTGGCAGCCAACTGCGGGTGAATTTTGCCCGCCTCGATCAGCGGCCACACCAGCGACTCCAGCTCCCGGGCAATCGCCGCTTTCATCGCCAAAGACTGGGGGCGCAGGGTGGAACCGGTCAGTGTCAGGCGCTTCAGCATCACCGGTAGCATATTGACCTCCACCTTTGCGCCTGCAAGGAAGGCAATATTGACGATGCGACCATTGAGGGCGGCGCACTGGATATTCCGATTGACGTAGTCGCCACCCACCATATCCAGAATGACGTCCGCTCCCCTGCCCTCGGTGGCCGCATGGATTTCCTCTACAAAATCCTGCTCGCGGTAATTGATCGCCCGTTCCGCCCCCAATCGCTCACAGGCCGCGCACTTCTCAGCACTGCCTGCGGTAGCGAATACCCGCGCCCCCAAATTCGCAGCGATTTGTATCGCACTGGTGCCAATACCGGATGAGCCCCCATGCACCAGCAGCACCTCGCCGGCACGCAGTTCGGCACGCTGTACCAGATTGCTCCACACGGTGAAAAAGGTTTCCGGCAGCGCCGCCGCCTCGGTATCCGTCAGTCCAAAGGGCACTGGCAAGCATTGCCCCTCGGGGGCCAGTGCATATTCCGCATAGCCACCGCCATTGGTCAGAGCACAGACACGATCTCCGACGTTCCAGCGCTGTACACCCGGCCCAACCGCAACCACGTCACCGGCCACTTCCAGCCCGAGCACCGGTGAAGCGCCAGCCGGCGGCGGATAGAAACCCGCACGCTGTACGATGTCCGGACGATTGACGCCGGCGGCAGTGACCCGGATCAATACCTCACCATCTCCGGCCACCGGTATTTCGCCCTCGGCGATGAACAGTGTTTCAGGCCCACCATGTTCCCGTAAATCCACATATCGCATGGTTTTCTTTCTGCTATTCATTCGCTCTCCCACTCCATTTCTGCAGGCAGACTGTAGCTAATTTTTATGGCAAAAAAAAAGCCCGGCAAAGCCGGGCTCTTCTACCAAAGGTCGCTTACAGATCGTAGGTCAATTCCACACCCATAACACGGCCTTTATTAAGCGGTGTAAAGCTCGCACCCGCACCACCCAAGGTAGGGGGCAACTGCGTATTGTTGCCTTCCGTCACCTCGTCCAGCATGTTCTTGCCAAACAGCGCCAGGCGGTAATTGCCGGAATCCGGTACGAAACCAAAGCTCAGGTCCAGCATGTCGGCTTCGGACAGCATACCGCGATTGTTATCGGTATACGGCGCGGCATCCCGATGATTGAAGTTAATGCGCGAGGTCAGCACCCCGAGGTTACCCAGCTGCAGATCGTGCACGACACCGACACCGTAGGTCCAGGGGGCCAGGCGGGGAATATCCAGACCGAGGTCTGTCGCATCGACCAGGCCATCGCCGCTGATGTCCCCACGCACACTGTCGTAGGCGCCATCCACGTAACCGATATTCGCAGTAAACAGCAGGTTATCGCTGGCGACGGCCATCGCCTCAAGCTCCGCACCCTGAATGGTGGCGTCTGCGGTGTTGCGAATGTACTGCACTACCGAGAAGACCGGGTCTGCCAGGTTTTCTTCGCGCTGCATATCGTCGATGGTGTTATGGAACAGGGCCATATTGGTGCGTAAACGGCCATCGAACCACTCTGCCTTACCGCCGATTTCAAAGGTCGTCTGCTCTTCCTGATCGGTTGGGCCCGGCTGGTACAGCAGACCGGTATTACGCATGTTGTAACCACCGCTGCGGAAGCCCTTGGTCCAGTAGCTGTACAGCTGCGCATCATCGCTCAGGTTCCACTGCAGGCCCACTTTCGGGGTGAAGGCACTCCAGGATTCACTGTCATTGAAGTCATAGAAAGCGCAACCAGTCTGGTTACACTGGGTATTGCCGACCACCACCGGGTTGATGGTTGCTACCTGCGCATCCTTGTCTTCCACCGAGTAGCGGCCACCCAGGGTCAGCACCCAGGACTCGTTCAGGTCGATATCCGCCTGCGCGAATACACCCATTGCGGTGTGCTCCTGCTCACCACCACCGGTGATATCCAGACCATTCAGTGGCAACAGGCGGTTTTCGTAATAGGACAGATCCTGGCTGAACCAGTAGAGTCCGGTGGTCACGGCGGTGGCACCAAAGCGTCCGGCGTAGCGCAGCTCGTTACTGATCTGGCTCTGGTCAATGCTGGTGGCCGCGTGGAAGGCGGTGATCGGCAAAGAGTCGATATCGGCCAGACCTGTCGCAGCGTACTCGCGCCAGGCCAGGATATTGGTGATGGTGCCATCACCGAAGGCGACATCCTGGTTGTACTCGGTAATGACCTGCGACCACTCGTCTTCCTGGAAGCCCTCTTCGTTCTGTGCCACCTGGAAAGAGCCGTCGCTGTTATCCCAGTCAGACACATCCACACCAAACAGCGCATATAAAGGGAAGTTCGGCGCGAGCTCTCCGCGGTTCTGTGCCACCGCTCCTGCGGCATCCATACGGCCGTGCTCCATACGCACCAGCAGCTCGGACGACTCGCTCAACGCAACACTGAAGCTCGGGCGAATAAACCAGGTATCGGAACCACCGGCCTCATCGTTGCCGGTGTAAACATTTTCAAACCAGCCCTGGTCATTGTTGTAGTAGGCGGTGAGGCGGCCGTTGACGCGCTCGGAAATAGCGCCGTTTACCGTTGCCGCAGCAACCGTATCGAGGTTGTCTGTCGTGGACAGCTTAAATTTGCTGGAGAACTCTTCCGTGGGGCGCGCGGTCTTGATCACCACGGCACCACCGGTCACATTGCGTCCGAACAGGAGCCCCTGCGGGCCGCGCAGAACTTCAATGCCCTCGAGGTCGAACATGTCGGTGACCACACCGGCGTTCACCCCCATGTACATACCGTCAACAAATACGCCGACGGTGGGATCAATGGAAGGAATCGAGCTGTTGACGCCCAATCCGCGCACGGTAAAGTTTGCGGTATTTTTTACGGTGCCGATATCTTCCAGCTGGACGTTCGGCATCTTGAAAGACAGGCTCTGCAGATCGCGTGTCTGCAAGGCCTCCAGCTGATCGCCGGAGTAGGCTGTGGCCGCTACCGGCACCTCCTGCAGTTTTTCGGCATCCGCGCGTTTCCGTGCGGTCACCTGTACCTCTTCCATCAAAGTACTGACAGAGCCTTCTCCAGCCGCCGCCTGTGCGCTGCCCACACCGCAGGCCAATGACATGGCCGCGAAAGAACAGGCAGAGGCCAGCACCAGGCTGCTGCGCTTGTTAGTCGCCGTATTTGCACGAGGGGGATTTACGCTAAACGCGTCAGATTGACTTCCCATGTTTTCTCTCCATTGCACTGAGTTATTTTTATGTGTTTCTGCAACAGGACAACCGCAGCCGGCACCGCGCATCACCGCTTACTATCGCGATCCGACCCGCAACCGCACTGTCATCCTTCCCGCCCCTTAACGGAGCCGGTCAGGGAAAGACTACAAGAGGTTTTTCCATTTAAAAAGCGAATTTTTTTCAGCGATTAATTCTATCAATGAGCCAGCATGCGAAACGTAATAACGAAATTCTCGCAACAATGCGGTGACCCGAGCGTCACAAAAAAGACAATTAAAGTTTGTTCCCTAATTCCACCTCCGCTTCCGCCAGTCGTATCGGCCCGCTCTGGTTTGCTCCCTTAGGTAACACGCCCGCCCCGGTACGCAATCCATTCGCTGAATAACCGGCATTCGCCCGAGGAATAACCTGAACGCAGCCATTCCGTATGAAACAGGCGTGAGGCACCGGCAAAACCCGAAAACAAAAGGAAAAATCTGGAAAATCGGGCAAGCGACACAGGACGCATCGCTTGCTTAAGCCGGTTGTGTAGTAGCGCTCAGGGACTCAAGCGCTCGATCTGCCAGTCCCCACCTTCCATGGAGCGATAGACAAAACGATCGTGCAGCCGGGAAGCCCGCCCCTGCCAGAACTCTACCGCGTGAGGCTCCACTCGGTAGCCACCCCAGAATTCCGGGCGGGGAACATCCTGGCCGTCGAACTTCTGCCGGAAGGTTTCGAAGCCCTCCTCCAGCACTTGCCGAGAAACAATCGCATCACTCTGGTGGGATGCCCACGCCGCGATCTGGCTGTCTCGCGGGCGACTGCTGAAGTACTCATCCGCTTCGGTGTCACTCAACGGCTCTGCAACGCCGCGGACAATCACCTGGCGATCAAGGAAATGCCAGGGGAATAAAAGAGAAACTTTGGGGTTGGCAGCAATGTCCCACGCTTTCTGGCTTTTCAGGTTGGTATAAAAAACAAACCCACGCGCATCGAAGCCCTTTAACAGAACAATCCGCTGAGAGGGCTGACCACTGGCATCGGCGGTGCTCAGGCACATGGCGCTCGGGTCGGAAATACCGGCCTTTACCACTTCACCAAGCCATGCCTCAAACTGCTCAACCGGACTCTCTGCCAGATCACTGCGCTGAAGCCCACCCTGCACATACTCTCTTCGCCACTGATCAATTTCCATCGCTGTCATATCCTTACCGCTGATTCTTAAAAAAGGTTACCTACAAGTTTACGCAGTTGCGTGCCAAATCCCAATTTGCGCAATTTTCCCCGCCGCAGTCGGTGACTACACTCAATTATCCGGCGTTTTCTGCAACGGAAACGCAGACTCTGCGGGCACTTGCAGGGCCGTATTGCGCCCGTTAGTCTGCGACGCAATCCTGATAACAATCCATCTTTGAGTGAGCCGGGATATCCCCCATGCAAGCGACTGACAATCACACAAAATCTCCACAGACCCCACGAGAAACCCATAGCCCCTCTTGTGCCCAGGTGCTGATGCACCTGCTCCGTCAATACGGCGTTGATACCGTATTCGGTATCCCCGGCGTCCACACCATTGAACTGTACCGGGGATTACCGGGCAGCGGCTTGACCCATATCACTCCGCGCCACGAACAGGGCGCGGCTTTTATGGCAGACGGCTTCGCGCGTGCAACGGGCAAACCGGGCGTGTGTTTTCTGATCACCGGCCCCGGGGTAACCAACGCTGCCACGGCTATGGCCCAGGCCTACTCCGATTCCATTCCCATGCTGGTCATCAGTGCCGTCAATCGCCGCGAGGACCTGGGTATGGGGCGCGGCCGGCTACACGAGCTGCCGCGCCAGCAGGATGTGAGCCGCGGCTTCTGCATCTGGCAACACGCGCTGACCAGTGCCGAACAATTGCCCGAGACACTCGCCCGCGCCTTCCAGCTCATGCGCGGTGGACGACCGGGGCCGGTACATATCGAAATTCCGATCGACCTGTTCCCCGCACCCATGCCGGGGCAGCTCGATGCATACCAGGCCGCACCCGCTCCCAGCCTTCCAGGCGCCGGGAGTGAGGCGGTTGCGACAGCGACCAAGTGGCTAACGGCCGCAAAAAGCCCGGTGATCCTGCTCGGCGGCGGCGCCCAGCACTGCGCCAGGCCCGCTACCGAGCTGGCAGAAAAACTGGCAGCGCCGGTGTTCGAATCCCTCGCCGCCAAAGGCATCGTTGACGAGCAACATCCTCTGTGTGGCGGCGCCAACCTGAGCTTTGACTGTGTGCGCGAACGCGTCGAAGCGGCGGATGTCGTGCTGGCGATTGCCACGGAACTCTCGGAAACCGACCGTAACCTGGTGCGCGAAAATTACCGCTTCAGCGGCAAACTGATCCGGGTCGACATCGACCCGGCACAACTGGTGTGCAATGCGCAGCCGGATCTTGCCATCTGCGCGGATGCCGGGGCGACCCTGCAGGCGCTCGCAGCCGGTGTGCCCGACGCGGGCGAATCCCGCCGCCAAACGGCCGCTGCCGAAGTGGAGTCCCTGCGACACACCTGTCGTAGTGAGTGGTGGCCCGGTTCGGAGGGACGCTTTCCCTGGGTGCTTGCACTGCGCGACGCCCTGCCCAAAGACGGCATTCTGGTAACCGACTCCACACAGCTGGCCTATAACACCAATCACGCGCTGCCATTACACCAGCCGCGCAGCCACATCACCTGTACCACCGGCTACGGCACCCTGGGCTTTGCCCTACCGGCAGCCATCGGTGCGGCCCTCGCCAGCCCGCGCCCGGTGATCGGACTGATCGGCGACGGCGGCATCATGTTCACCCTGGGTGAACTGGCTGCAGCCGTCGAGCAGCAGCTGGCATTGCCCATCTTGGTATGGAATAACAGCGGCTACGGTGAAATTCGCGATTTCATGGACGACGCCGCAGTGGAACAGGAGGGTGTGAACCTGCGCGCACCGGACTTCGTCGCACTGGCACGGTCCTTCGGCGCCGAAGGGTGTCGCATCGAGCGGCCGGAACAACTGTGCGAAGCGGTAGCGGAAGCCTTCAAACGCAAAGGCCCTACCGTGATCGAGATCACCGCACCGTAATGCCTCTGAACGACGCACAAAAATAGAATCTATTTTGCGCGCCGATTGCGATAGTGCTTAGCTTTCGCGTCGGCCCGCAGACAACTATCGGAAATTGACGCAATGGATTTAACACAACTCAAGACCAAGCAGCTGTACATCAACGGCGAATGGCGCGATTCCAAAGGGGGCAGCCTGCACCCGGTGATCAACCCCGCTACCGAAGAAACCCTGTGTGAAGTGATCCAGGGCAGCATGGAAGACGTGGACGACGCCGTTGCCGCCGCCAAAGCGGCGTTTAAAGAGTGGCGCCACACCCGCGCCGCCAAACGCCAGGCACTGATGCACGCCATCGCCGACGGCATGGAAGCGCGCAAGCAGGACCTGATTGATGCCGTGTCCCAGGCACTCGGCTGCCCCCCGCATATCACCGAATGGCTGCATATCGACGGCCCGATTTACTCCATGCGCTACTACGCCGACCGCGCGGCACTGATGGAAGAAACCGAAAAAGCCGGCCATTCCGTCGTGATGAAAGAGCCGGTGGGCGTGTGCGGCTTTATCACCCCCTGGAACTACCCCCTGCACCAGTTCGTGGGCAAAGTGGCCCCCGCACTCGCCGCTGGTTGCACCATGATCCAAAAGCCCTCCGAGATGACCCCGCTGCAGGATTACGTGATGGCGGAAATCATCGACGCCGCCGGCCTGCCCGCCGGTGTATTCAACCTGGTGCCGGGCGCAGGCCCAATTGTGGGCGCCGCGCTGTCCAGCCACGTGGACATCGACATGGTCTCCTTCACCGGTTCTACCCGCGCCGGCATCGAAGTCGCCAAATCCGCCGCGCCCACGGTCAAGCGTGTGTGCCAGGAACTGGGTGGCAAATCCCCGTTCATCATCACCCCGGATGCGGATCTCGAAGCCGCGGTACGCTGGGGCTGTGAGGATGTGTTCATCAACACCGGACAAACCTGTACCGCGCTGACCCGCATGCTGGTACCAGCTGAGCGCTACGAAGAAGCCGTGGAAATCGCGAAGAAAGTCGCCGAAGAAGTCGCCATCGGCACCGGCAGCGACGACTTCATGGGCCCCCTCTCCTCCGCCCGCCAGCGCGACATCGTGCTCAGCTACATCGATAAAGGCGTCGCCGAAGGCGCGCGCCTGGTTGCCGGCGGCAGCGAAGCGCCCGAGGGCTTCAGCAAAGGCTTCTACGTCAAGCCCACCGTCTTCGCCGACGTCACCAATGACATGGCCATCGCCCGCGAAGAAATCTTCGGCCCCGTCACCTGTATGATTCCGTACAAGGACATGGACGAAGCCATCGCCATCGCCAACGACAGCGAATACGGCCTGTCCAGCGGTGTCTGGGCCAAGGATGCCGAGGCTGCCATGCCTGTGGTGCGCCGCATCGAAGCCGGGCTCTGCTTCGTCAACGGCGGTGAGTTCAATTACGACGCGCCTTTCGGCGGCATGAAGCGTTCTGGCAATGGCCGCGAATTTGGTGCAGCCGGCCTCGACGAGTTTATTGAACTGAAATCCGTACAACTTCCCGCATAAAACTCCAACGCGCCGCCAGTCGTGGCGGCGCGGTTGACTGACTGTTTCTGCATCGCTATCTTTGCCCCCGACATCAAGAGAGTGGCTGACGCCAACGCCAACCTGCCTACCGGGGCAAGGTGGTATCTCTTCACAGACAAGTACCAAGGTACGGCCTGTGTCGAGGATGGGGCTCTCGCTGAACCGAACAGGTTACAGCGTTGCAATCCTACCGGGATAAGATGGGTTTCCTGATACCCATCCCGCTTCCGCCGTCAGCCCTCCAGAATTTTTGGAGGGAACATGTCCGAATACACGCTATCCAGCACCGACGTTATCGAAATCCAGATTGCCCCGCAGCGCAGTCGCACGGCAGTCCGGGCGGTAAAACGCAACGATCGACAACTGTTGTGGCAATTGCTGTTCGACTCGACGGAAGATGCGCTGGCCTTCGCCACACACTGCCGAGCCAGCGACGCACCAGTCACGGCGCACAAGGCCTGTGAGCTGGTGGGATAAACCAGCTGACTACATCGGCTGATCAGATCGTTACCGAATACTGGTCAGCCTACACTTGAGGCTGATTTACTCGCGGACTTTACGCGAAGGTTGCGATGCCGGGGGCAGCTTTGTGAGACCTTCACCGCCATGGATGGCGGTGCAGAGCCCCCATGGATGGGTTAACGGCGTGTCTCACAAAGCTGCCCCCGGTTTCGCAACCGCCACGGAGTTCGGATAGAAGCCCTTCTGCCAAAAGCACTACAGGAGCCAATAACAACGCCATGTCCAAGCCCGAGCAATTTTTCCAGCACTTGCGCGATGAACTGAAGCAGATCGAAGCCGACGGTCTCTACAAGCGCGAGCGCATCATTACCTCGCAGCAGAGTGCCGAGATCCAGGTCAATAACGACAGCCAGGTACTCAACTTCTGCGCCAACAATTACCTCGGGCTCGCCAACCACCCCGACCTGATCCAGGCCGCCAAAGATGGCCTCGACCAGTACGGCTTCGGCATGGCCTCCGTGCGCTTTATTTGCGGCACCCAGGACATTCACAAAGCGCTGGAGTCTCGCCTGTCTGAATTTTTACAGACCGAAGACACCATCCTTTACACCTCCTGCTTCGACGCCAACGGCGGCCTGTTCGAAACACTGCTCGGCCCGGACGATGCCATCATCTCCGATGCCCTCAACCACGCCTCCATTATCGACGGCGTCCGCCTGTGTAAAGCCAAGCGCTTCCGCTACGCCAACAACGACCTGACCGATCTCGAAGCGCAGTTGCAGGCCGCCGACGCCGCCGGTGCGAAAACGAAACTGATCGCCACTGATGGCGTCTTCTCCATGGATGGCGTCATCGCCGACCTCAAGGGTATCTGCGACCTCGCGGATAAATACAACGCCCTGGTCATGGTGGACGACTCCCACGCCGTCGGCTTCCTCGGCCAGCACGGCCGCGGCACCCACGAATACTGCGATGTGGTCGAGCGCGTCGACATCATCACCGGCACCCTCGGCAAAGCCCTGGGCGGCGCCTCCGGTGGCTTCACCTCCGGCCGCAAGGAAATTATCGACCTGCTGCGCCAGCGCTCCCGCCCGTACCTGTTCTCCAACTCCGTAGCGCCGGCCATTGTCACCGCCTCCCTGAAGGTGCTGGACATGCTGGTAGAAGGCGGAGAGTTGCGGGAACAGCTACAGGAAAACTCCCAGTATTTCCGCGAGCGCATGACCGAAGCAGGCTTCACCCTCGCCGGTGCCGACCACGCCATCATTCCGGTGATGATCGGCGACGCGGCGCTGGCTCAGAAAATGGCGGACAGGATGCTGGAAAAAGGCATCTACGTGGTCGGCTTCTTCTACCCGGTGGTGCCCAAAGGCCAGGCCCGTATTCGCACCCAGATGTCTGCGGCACATACCCGCGAGCAGCTGGATCGCTGCATCGATGCCTTTATCGAAGTCGGCAAAGAACTCGAGATTATCTGAAGCTGAATCGGCGGATGCGCTTTGCTTATCCGCCCTACGACGACCTATCACGATGTAGGGTGGATAAGCGCAGCGCATCCACCCCGGAAGTTTTTCTATGACTATGAAAGCATTATCCAAGCTCAAGTCTGAACCCGGTATCTGGATGACCGATGTCGAGATTCCGGAACCCGGCCACAACGACCTGTTGATCAAGATCCGCAAGACCGCCATCTGCGGCACTGATATGCACATCTACCACTGGGACGAGTGGTCGCAGAAGACCATTCCGGTACCCATGGTTGTGGGCCACGAGTACGTGGGTGAAGTGGTCGGCATGGGTCAGGAAGTGGCCGGATTCAAGGTAGGCGATCGCGTTTCCGGTGAAGGCCATATCACCTGTGGCCACTGCCGCAACTGCCGCGCCGGTCGCCGTCACCTGTGCCGCAATACCTACGGCGTTGGCGTGGATCGCCAGGGTGCGTTTGCCGAGTACCTGGTGATCCCGGCGCTGAACGCGTTCAAGATTCCGGACAATATTTCCGATGAACTGGCCTCTATCTTTGACCCGTTCGGCAACGCGGTACACACTGCGCTGTCGTTCGACCTGGTGGGTGAAGATGTCCTGATCACCGGTGCCGGCCCCATCGGCATTATGGCCGCCGCCGTGGCACGCCACGTGGGGGCGCGCCACGTGGTCATTACCGACATCAATGAATACCGCCTGAACCTGGCGAAGAAAATGGGCGCGACCCGCACCGTAAATGTCAGCAGGGAAAAGCTGAGCGACGTCATGAAAGACATCGGCATGACCGAAGGTTTTGATGTCGGCCTGGAAATGTCCGGCGTTGCCGTGGCCTTCCGGGATATGCTCTCGGCCATGAACCATGGCGGCAAGATCGCAATGCTGGGGATACCCCCGGGTGAAATGGCGATTGACTGGAGCCAGGTCATCTTCAAGGGCCTGATCCTGAAAGGCATTTACGGTCGGGAAATGTTTGAAACCTGGTACAAGATGGCGAGCCTGATTCAATCCGGCCTCGATCTCTCCCCGATCATTACCCATCAGTTTTCCGTGGACGACTTCCAGACGGGTTTTGACACCATGGGTTCGGGTGAGTCCGGCAAAGTGATCCTCAACTGGCAGTAACATATCGCCCCGGCGGAACGCACAGATCCGCCGGGGAGACCCGTACTACAACAAGTCTGCCTGAAGACTGTAGGTGTATTCCTGCAAGCCAAAATGGCCATAGCCAAAGGTGTAGGTAGCACGCTCTCCGGCAATGCGGCTGGAGTGCACGCCGCCTACGGTACAGGTGCCGCTGACGCAGACAATCTGATCCGACCAACTCTTGATACTGTATATACGGCCGGCAATGCTCTTGCCGTATAGCCAGTCCAGGAACGGACTGGACACGGACAGGCCATAATAGCCGCAAGTGCTGTTCCACACGTTATAGGGGTATGTGCCGCAACTCCACAATCCGCGATAAGCCCCAGCTATTCCGACAAACGCATCCACCCGCGCCTGCTCACCCAGCTTGATAATCTGCTGCGCCGCCAGTGTCACTCCCATGGAATGGCCAATCACGTCGATCTTGCCGGTACAGGAGTTGGCAATGGCGCTCTGAATAGCGTTGCGTACCGGGGTCTCTTCTGCGCCATCGTGATTGTTACAGGAAGCACAGGACTTGGATCCCCAGCTGGGTCGATAAATCTCACCAGTACCATACCCTCGACTACGCAATTCGTTGTAGGTATTAGCCCAGTCTGCCGGCTCACCGGTATTGCCGTGCACCAGCACCACGCTGTCACGACAGGCAGCATTGGCCGTGCCGAAAAACAGGAAGCAGGCCGCAACCATTAACGGCTGGAGGAAGGCGAGGACCCGCCGGGAAAGGTTATCGTTATTCTTCATATATTCATCACTCGCTGTAGCCACCCGCCTGACGGGCGGTTTCATTTTATTGTTTTACGGCCCGAGGACGTCGCCGTTACCTCGCTCAGCGAACCAGACTCGCACTGCTACAATTTCCCGTAGCTGCACTCCGGACGGTATCCGACCAAGGTCGTAGTTTGTCGTCCCAGTAGACTTCGCGTTATTCATCCGGGGAGACAGGAATGGCAGCTTAGTGGCCGCAAAGGCGGGGCCCTCCCGCTTCAGGTCACGGCAGGGATTATCGAGTTTTTAGAAAACTGGCGGAGTCGTATCCGCTAACGCTGAACAAGCGCAATATCGTGGAGCCAAATAATGCTCAGGATTATCGGCGTACTGGTCTTCGCTCTGATCGTTCTCGGTCTAGCGGGCCACCTGTTTTACAAGAATAAAAATCGTAACGAAACCAGCCAAATCCAACCCCAGCGGCAATACCATCTCGCGGCAGGTGAGCTTAGATCCCCAACTTACGGATCAACCGTGTACTTGTAGTGCCCTGCACCAAAAGGGAAAACAACACAACGCCGAACACCATCGACTGCACCGTCCACCAGTAAGGCAGTTCGGTGGGTAATGACAGCACCAATGCCACCGCGATCACGCCCCGCAGGCCTCCCCAGCTCAACACCAGGCGCCAGCTCTGAGGAATGGGAGGGCCAACAAAACGCGCCAACGGTGCCAGCATAAACACCGCCAACCCCCTGGCACCGATAGCAGCCACAATCGCAACGATGATCGCCAGCCACTGATCGGTGAACATCTGGAAGGTGATTACCAGTCCCATGATCACGAAAATCAGCGCGTTGAAGAACAACCCCAGCCACTCCCAGGTTGGGGCAGCATGCGCCAGATACGTATCCTGCTGCTCTCGCAGACAGGCCCGTGCCACAATCGCACAGATCATCACCGACAGTATTCCGGATACGCCAACAACGTGCTCGGCCAGATAAAAACTGCCAAACGCTGCCAGCACCAACACCATCAGTGCGGCGCCGGCGGAACCAAGAAACAAAATCACAATGGCTGTCAGTAAACCGCAGATGGTGCCCACGGCCAGCCCGCCAAAAAACACCGTGCCAAGGTACGCCGTAAACCCACCAATACCCGTTAACGCCTCGCCCGTCGCAACGGAACCCTCCATGACACTGTGGCTGGCAATACCAAGCACAAAGGAAAACAGCACAATCGCCACGGCATCGTTAAACAGGCTCTCACCTTCCACCAGCGTGAGTAATTCCTCGTTGGCACTACCGCTGCGGCGCAAGCGCGCCACCACAGAAACAGGATCGGTCGCGGAGAGAATAGCCGCAGTGAGAAAAGCGGCAACCCACGGGAAGCCGGTGGGATGATGAATACCGTAGTACACCAGTACCGCGGTAATCAGCGCGCAGATGAGCACACCCACAGTCGCCAACAGCAGTACCGGACCGAGCCAGCGCAGCAGAACATCCGGATCAATTTTCCACGCTGACCCGAAAATCAGCACGGGTAAGATGACAAAGAACACCAGCTGGTGCAGGTTTTCGGCCCTCAAGCCGGTGTCGTAATTCAGTACTGGCAACAGCATGCCCGCGAGCACACCGGCAATCAGACAGCCTAGGGTATTGTCCCGGTGGAGTACGCGCGCGATTCCCAACCCCACCACAGCGGCAAACGCCATGTAGAGCCCCTGCCCGACCAGTGTAACCACTCCCTCCATGGTATTCGGCTCCCTTTCTTTTACCTGTCTGCTCGGACCTGCCTGCTAGCGGGTACGATCCGTACCGATCACGGTGCTGGGCCTGCCCTCTGGCGCAAGCGACGTTATTGGCACCGGCACACCGCGCTCATTAATCAACTCGACATGCGTTCGGCGCAACTGGCGAGGTTCGGGCACACCACAGGAGTGCGCGATGGTACCCACCTCATAATTCAGGTTGCGGGCGTAGTGATACACCCGCTCTGCCTTGTCGATTGGGTCCAGGCCCTGCTGCAAATCCGGATTGTGCGTAGTCACCCCGGTCGGGCAGGTATTTTTGTTGCACTGCATGGCCTGAATACAGCCGAGTGCAAACATGAACCCACGCCCACAATTGATAAAGTCCGCCCCCATCGCCAATGCCCAGGCGACCATCGACGGGGTCAGCAGCTTGCCCGCACAGATAATTTTAATGCGATCGCGCAATCCGTACTCGGTAATCAGGTCCACTACCAGTGGCAGACTTCGGTTCAGCGGCAACCCCATGTAATCCATCAGGCTCTGCGGCGCCGCGCCACTTCCGCCATCGGCGCTATCGATATTGATAAAGTCAGGTGCACTCTGGGCGCCCCGTCGCAAAATCGCTTCACACAGTTCATGCAGCCAGTCACTGCTGCCGATCACGCATTTAAGGCCGGCGGGCTTGCCGCTGACATCCCGAATGTGGTTGATCATATCCAGCAGACTGTCTACATTCCGGATTTCCGGATGCCCATTGGGGCTGATGGAGTCTTCCCCCACCGGAATACCGCGTACCTGCGCGATCTCTGGCGTCACCTTGATGCCCGGCAGAATACCCCCCTTACCCGGCTTCGCCCCCTGGGACAGCTTCAGCTCAAACATTCTCACCTGCTCATGGGCGGCAATATTGCGCAACTTTTCATCGCTCAGATTGCCCTCGGGGTCACGCACGCCATATTTCGCGGTCCCGATCTGAAACACGATGTCACAGCCGCCAACCAGGTGGTGCGACGACAACCCGCCCTCCCCTGTATTCAGCCAAATCCCTGCCTTGGCCGCGCCTTTGGACAGGGCTGTCACCGCAGGCACCGACAGGGCACCAAAACTCATGCCGGAGATATTAAAGATTGCGCGGGTTGAGTATGGCTTGCGCGCGACGCCCTCACCGAGCGTGACTTCACTCGGTGGCACCGCATCTTTGGCCAGGGTAGGAAACGGATGGTTGAGAAACAGAATGTCGCCCGGCTGATTCAGCGGCCGGGTGGAACCAAATGCAAGGGTAGAATCGACGTTTTTCGCCGCCCGGTACACCCAGCTGCGCTGGGCGCGATTGAATGGCATCTCTTCCCGGTCCAGGGCAAAGAAATACTGGCGAAAGAACTCGCCCAGGTGCTCGAACTGATAGCGAAAACGCCCCAATACCGGGAAATTCCGCCGAATGGCCTGCTTTGACTGGCTGATGTCCGAGAGATACAGATACACCACATACAGCGCCAGAATTACCAGAGCAAAGGCAAATACCAGGGCAAAAACCTGCAATACGCTGATTGCAAATCCCTTGATTGCGGCGACGGCATCGAGATCCATACATTGTCCTTGTTTGGCCGGGGCGATCGAGACCACCCTGATTATCGCGGGGAAGGTCAGGGCTGTCACTATTCACTGGGCAGGGGCAAACCCAGGCTTGTCCGCCGACCTGAGCGGGCTTTATACTGTACAAATGAACAGTTACCGTTTGATCGCAGCATGAACGACGACTCCACGCCGGCCGCTCCACACATCATCCGCGGGCGCGGTACCGCGAGCGCGATCGCTGGACGCTTTGCCACCACCACAAGCACATTGGAGAGTGACGGCTGGCGCACTGAGGCAGAAACCAACCCTGCGCCACGTACGCAGGTGCTGGCGGAACACGCCAAAAGCATTATTGCCACCAACCGCTCCCCTGACATCCCGTTTTCGCAGTCGATCAACCCGTACCGCGGCTGTGAACACGGCTGTATCTACTGCTATGCAAGGCCGGCTCACGCCTATATGGACCTGTCACCCGGGCTCGACTTTGAAACCCGGCTGTTTTACAAGCCCAACGCAGCGGAGCTACTGGAGCGGGCGCTGCGCAAAAGCAACTATGTATGCAGTCCCATCGCGCTGGGTACCAATACCGATCCTTACCAACCGCTGGAAAAAGACAAGCAGGTCACCCGGCAGATTTTGCAGGTGTTGCAGCGTTACCGCCACCCGGTGACGATCGTCACCAAAGGACAACTGATCCAGCGCGACCTACCTATTCTGGCGGAAATGGCGCAGGACAATCTGGTGCACGTGGCGATCAGTGTCACCACACTGGAAAATGCGTTGAAGCGCAAGCTGGAACCGCGCACCGCCGGGCCGGCGGCCCGCCTGCGTACAATCGAGGCTCTGGCCAGCGCCGGTATTCCTACCGCTGTGATGGCCGCCCCCATGATTCCCGCGCTGAACGACGCCGAGCTGGAGAAGATACTGCAAAGTGCCCACGGCGCAGGGGCAATACATGCGGCATATATACTGCTGCGGTTGCCATTTGAAGTGGCGCCACTGTTCCGGCAATGGCTGCAGGAACATTACCCGGAGCGTGCCGAACACGTTATGAGTATTGTGCAGCAGAGCCGTGGCGGCAAAGACAATCAGAGCGAGTTTGGACTACGCCAACGCGGTACCGGCGTATTCGCGCAGTTACTACAGCAGCGCTTTCGGGTAACCTGCCGCAAACTCGGCCTCAATCAGCGTAAGCTCGACCTGGATTGCAGTCAGTTCACCCTGCCGCCACAGTCCGGCGACCAGCAGAGTCTTTTTTAACACTGGAAACCCGTTTTGTCTGGCTGGTTTGTTTATCTCATCCGCACCAACAACGGCAGCCTGTATACCGGTATCACCCGGGATGTGGCTCGCCGCTTCGAGGAGCACAACAGTGGTGGCCCGAAAGCCGCCAAGGCGCTGCGCGGGCGCGGGCCACTGGTGCTCGCCTTTCACTGTGCCATGCGCAGTAAATCCGACGCGTTGAAACTGGAAGTGACGATCAAGCGCTGGCCCAAGCACAGGAAAGAGCAGTTGATTGCCAGCGGGCCGGCGTTCCTCACAGAGGTATTGGGCGAGGATTACCAGGGAATGGGCGAGCCGTCGTAGTTGTAAAAGCGTCCCGAGTTGCGCTCGTCCGCCTCCAGCAGGACCTGCCGCAATCCCTTCACGCTGTCCTGTACCGATATCAGCGCATTGGGGCCGCCCATATCCGTTTTCACCCAGCCCGGATGTAGCGCCAGCACCGTGATCCCCTGGTCGGCCAGGTCAATGGCGAGGCTTTTCACAACCTGATTCACCGCCGTCTTGGACGAGCGATACAGATACCCCCCACCGGAAGTGTTGTCCTCAATACTCCCCACCTTGCTGCTCAGCACTCCGATGACCTTCTGGCTGCCCGCTGCCAGATTGGGCAGAAAGGCTTCCACTAGCTTGCACGGGGCAATGGTGTTCGCCTCCAGCACCTTGCGCCACTCCTCCACGTCCAGGCTGCCAAGAGCCACCCCTTTGGGTCCGTAGTACCCGGCATTACTGACCAGCACATCCACCGGGCAATCCTTCAGGGAATGTGCCAGATCGGCGAGTTGACCGTAGTCGGTTACGTCCAGAGGGTGAATTTCCAGGTTGTTATGGGCTTCCGCCAGCTCGCTCAGCTCCCAGGCCGCGGATGGGTTGCGGCAAGTAGCGATCACTTTCCAGCCATCTTTGGCAAACTGGCGGGCCATTTCCAGGCCAATACCCCGATTACAGCCAGTGATGAGAATCGTGCCAGACATGTTTCCTCCTGTGGTGGTATTCTTGCGCGGTTTGATAATAGCAACTGCACACTTTATGTATTACTCGCTTGGGGACCTGTTCTGGATTTTTTTACTGGCGGCAGCCGCCTGGTACTTCTGGGCCGGCATGGCAGCCAAGGACCGGGTACGCCGGATCGTGAAAGATCACTGTGCAAAAACCGGCGTGCAGCTGCTGGACGACACGGTGATGCTCAACCGCACACGCCTGAAACGCGATCGGCGCGGCCAGATTCGCCTGCGTCGCCAGTACGAGTTTGAATTCACCTCGACCGGCGAGCGCCGCTACAGCGGCATCGCGGTATTGCACGGACAGCGGATTACCCAAATCCAGCTTGCGCCCTTCCACCTGGACTGAACCAGGCCAAAGACACAGGAACCCGGATTAGAAAGGTGCAGACCAGAGGAATTTATGCAATCGCTCCCCAAAGGTATCTATCGCCACTACAAGAACGGTAAGCAGTATCACCTGATGGAAATCGCTACGCACAGTGAAACCGGTGAACAACTGGCGATCTACCGAGCTCTGTATGATGATTTCGGGGTGTGGGCACGCCCCCTGGCAATGTTTGCAGAGCATGTAGAAAGAGACGGAGCAACCGTCCCACGCTTCGCGCTCGAAAAGCCGCTGGGCTAACGGCTTGCCCAGGGGCTGCAGCCCACTAAAACAATAATCGTCACTCTCGGCCACCGCGGCCAACCGCTGTGATTCGAATACAATAAGGACAACCGGTGAACAACAAGCAGATCCTGATTTACGGCGCCTACGGCTATACCGGCGAGCTTATCGCCCGCCAGGCGGTAGCCCAGGGGCTCAAGCCCATCCTTGCCGGGCGCAGCGCCGCCAAGCTGCAACCGCTCTCCAATGAACTCGGGCTACCCGCGATTGCGGTGAGTCTGGAGGACGAAGAGACACTGGTGCGCTCCCTGCAAGGTGTGGCGGTGGTGATTCACTGCGCGGGCCCGTTCTCGGCCACCGCGGAACCGATGATGCGCGCCTGCATCGCCAGCGGCACGCACTATCAGGATATTACCGGAGAAATGGCCGTGTACCGGCAGGCCCACGCCCTCGACGCGGAAGCCAAGGCCGCCGGTGTGGTGCTCTGCCCCGGCACCGGTTTCGATGTCATTCCCACCGACTGTCTGGCGGCCGCCCTGCACAAGACCATGACCAGCGCCACCCATCTGACACTGGGGTTCGACTCTGACTCCAGCTTCAGCCCCGGCACCGCCAAAACCTCTATCGAAAGCCTCGGTGTGGGCGGCGCCGTGCGCCGCAATGGCAAGATCGAAGTCACCCCGCATGCCGCACTCACCCGCAAGATCAATTTCGGCCGCGGCGAAAAATTTGCGGTGGCGATTCCCTGGGGCGACATTGCCACCGCCTACTATTCCACCGAAATCCCCAATATCGAGGTGTATATCCCGATGAGCCCGCGCCGGGCCAAGAAGATGCAGAAGCTGAATGCATTCCGCTGGCTGTTACGGATGGGCTGGGTGCAAAACTGGCTCAAGGGCAAGGTGGATAAAAGCGTGCGCGGTCCAAACGCAGAGCAGCGCGCGGGACAGAAGACCTGGGTGTGGGGCGAGGTACGCAATGACCGGCGCGGTGAACGCCGGGTGGGCCGGGTAGTTACCGCCAATGGCTATGATGTGACGGTGCATGGATCCCTGGCGGTGATGCAGTTCCTGCTCGGGTACGCCGGGGAAGCCGGCTACTTCACGCCCTCAAAACTCTGCGGCCACGAGCTGGTGGAAAAATTACCGGGCTCCGGGGCGATTGAGATCGGGATCGACTGACACATCCGCACAGGGTGTGCCCGCGCGTGATCGACGCCGATCCCCGCGGGCCAATTTCACAAACCTGACACAATTTGTTCAAGTCTACGCAACATCGGCTTCGTATTTTTACCCCATGCGAAGCCTACCTATCACACTGAAAACCGTCGATGTCTCGCTCGTTCTGCGCATGGCAGAAAGGGCAGCCCGGCCCACCTCACGCCGAAACTACCTGCTGCTCTCCCGGTCTGCAGATGGCTGGCTTTATCTGGTGTCACCGCTGCTGATCGCGCTGGCGAGCCCCCAGCTGGCACTGCACTTCCTTTACAGCTGCGGTGCGGCCTTTGCCATTGAACGCTCGCTCTACTGGACCATCAAGAACACCACCCGGCGCAACCGCCCACCGGAAGCCATTCCGGGGCTACGCTCCATTGTGGTGGCCAACGACCGCTTCAGCCTGCCCTCTGGCCACACCTCTGGTGCCTTCCTGTTTATCACCATGCTGTGCCAATGTGTGAACCCCCTCTGGGCCCTGGGCTACTTCTGGGCGGCCGGGGTGGGCACCTCGCGGGTGGGGCTCGGGGTGCATTTCCCCACCGACGTTTGCGCGGGCGCGCTTCTGGGCACCTGCGTGGGATTTGCGGCAAGCAGCGTGCTGCTGTAACCCACCTGCTTTATCGGAGAAGCACTTTGAAAATACTTTACGGCGTTCAGGGCACCGGCAATGGTCACTTGTCCCGCGCGCGGGCCATGGCAGAAGCGTTTCAGCAATTCCCGGAACTGGACGTACAGTGGCTATTCAGCGGCCGCGCGCCGGAAAGCTTTTTCGCGATGGAAGCCTTTGGTGATTACTGGTGGCGCGAGGGTCTCACCTTCGCCCACAAGGCCGGAAAAATCGACCAGATAGCGACCCTACGCCAGCTCAACCTGCCACGACTGCTGAGCGATACGCGCACCCTACCGGTCGGGGACTTTGATCTGGTCATCAGTGATTTCGAGCCGGTAACCGCCTGGGCGGCAAAACGGCATAAACGGCCCAGCCTGGGGCTGGGTCATCAGTACGCCTTCGACTTCAACATCCCCACCCCGCCGTTCGGCTGGGCCGCGCGCGCCATCATGAAGGTGTTCGCGCCGGTACAGGTGGGCCTCGGCATGCACTGGCATCACTTTGACCAGCCCATCTTGCCCCCCATCGCCCAAACCCACGGAGTCGCCGAAGAAGCGGCTAACGATCAACGGGATTTCGTGCTGGTTTACCTGCCGTTTGAACATCACGCAGCCCTGCTGCAGCAATTGGCGCAGGTTAAGCAGCGATTTATCGTTTACGGGCTGCCGGTCGACCTGCCAAAGGCCGATCACATTACCCTGAGGGCACCGTCGGTGGATGGCTTTCGCCGCGATCTCGCCGCGGCCAAGGCGGTGATCTGCAACAGCGGGTTCGAGCTGATCGCCGAAACGCTCACCGTGGGCAAGCCCATACTCACCCGTCCCTTGCAGGGCCAGTTCGAACAGGAAGCCAATGCCCTTGCCCTGGAGGAATTGCGCTTGGCCAGGGTCGTCAAAAATTTCGATGCCATTACCATCAGCCGGTGGCTCGAGGAGCACCCGCGCGGCGTTCGCATTCTCTGGCCCGACGTCGCCAAAGCTATCGCAGGCTGGATCGCCGATGGGCGCCGCGACAGTCCGCAACAACTGGCTCAGAGTCTCTGGGAAGGTGTTACGCCCGGATTGACCACAGCACAGCAGGACAAATTACCGGAGACGGAAAATGGGAAAAGCAGCGTGGGGGGTATCAAGGGAAGCGAAACCAGCTGACGGTACCTGAGCGATTGCAGGGGCTGTGTGACCGGCTCGAAAGTTGGAGAAGCGCGTTACAACCTGATGCGCAGGGTCAGCCCCCCGAGGTCCTCATCACCGCGCTCGTCGGGCGGCACAATACCGATCTCACCGTGGTAACTCTCGACGATGTCCACCACTACGGCGAGTCCGATGCCCTGCCCCTGTTGCTGCTGATCCGCGCGCACCCCACGCTGGACCACTTGCTGCCACTGGGCCTCGCTCAACCCCGGGCCATTATCCGCGACCAACACCTCAAGCCCGCGCTGGTCCGGCCGGTTGGCCGCGTGGACCAGCAACTTGCCGCCGCCATACTTGTAGCCGTTATCCAGCAGGTTGCCGAGCATTTCCATCAGGTCGCCCTCGTCACCGTAAAACAGCACCGAGTCGTCACACAATAATTCCGCATCCACCGTCTTGCCCCGGTATACCTTGTCCAGTGCCGTGAGGATTTTCTCAACCAGGGGCTGTACCGGGACACCGCGCAGGATGGACTTTGGCGAGGTCGCCACCGCGCGCTTCAACTGATAGCTGATAATGCTGTCCATGCGCTGCACCTGCTCTGCCAGCGCGGCTTCGGCGGCCTGCGGGTCCCGGGCCACGTCGAGCCCCTTCAGGACCGCCAGCGGTGTCTTCAGGCTATGGGCCAGGTCACCGAGGGTGTGCCGGGTTTTCTCCCGCTGGCGACGCTCGTTTTCAATCAACAGATTGAGGTTGTCGGTGAGGGGCACCAGCTCCCGCGGAAAATTTCCCTGCAGAGTGTCCGCACCACCCTGTTGCATTTTTTGCAGTGCACGGGTGACTCGACGCAACGGCGCAAGCCCCCATTGCAGCACCAGAAGCTGCACCGCAATCAGTGCCAGCGCGCCGATACCCAGCCAACGCCAGAGGGTGTCACTGAACTGCTTTACCTGCGCATACAACGGTGCGGCGTCTTCAAGAATGACAAAGGTGAATTGCCGCTCGTTCTCCAGCCCCCAGGCAATGCCCTGGCGAAAACTGCTGTAGGGAGTATCGAGTTCCGGCAGACGGACCTCCGCATAGACTTGCTGTCCCTGTCGCAATGGCAGGGGTAGCGGTAACGCAGAAAAATTCGGCAAACTGAGTGCCGATTGTGAGCGCCAGATGACACGCCCACGGGCATCCATGACCGCGCCGATCAGTCCCGAGTCGGGCTGGTTGAAACGCTGCTCCGGAAGGTTCAGGGGCAGTTGCAGTGCATCCCCATCCGGCTCCGCTACCGCCAGCAGGGTGTACACATGCAGCTGGAGCTCCCGCGCCTTGGCTTCGTCCAGGGAGGTGCGGTAGGCTCGCTCGAGGACCCCGGACAGCACAACCAGAAACACCAGGAGTACCAGGGTCGCCATCAGGGAGAGACGACCGGTGAGCGAATACCACCAGCGACGTATCGCCGGCCACCATTGAGCGGAGCGCACGCGAGACGGCAACCGCTTAGCCCGCGGCAACACTGAATCGATAGCCGCGACCGCGCAGGGTTTCGATCGGCTTGGCACCACCGGCGGCATCAATTTTTTTACGCAATCGGCCGATAAAGACCTCTATCACATTACTGTCGCGGTCACAGTCCTGTTCATAAATGTGCTCGGTGAGCGTGGTTTTGGATACCACCTCATCGGGATGCAACATCAGATATTCGAGGACTTTATATTCAAACGATGTGAGTTCCAGCTCGCACCCCGATACCTTCACCCGCTGCGCACTGGTATCCATCTCGATGGGGCCGGCGTTGATGGTCGGCGAGGAAAAACCCGCGGAGCGACGCACCAGTGCATTCAGGCGCGCCAGCAGCTCTTCGGTGTGAAAAGGCTTGGTCAGGTAGTCGTCGCCACCGGCTTCCAGGCCGCGCACCCGCTCCTGCCAATGGCCGCGGGCGGTCAGAATCAGAATAGGAAAATGGCGGGACTCCTTGCGCAGGGTTTCGATCACCTGGATACCGTCTACCTTGGGCAACCCAAGATCCATCACCGCCACGTCGTACGGGAATTCACGCCCCAGATACAACGCCTCCTCGCCATCCGGTGCCTCGTCTACCGTGTAGCCCGCTTTGCGCAGGGAAGTCGCAAGCTGCTCCCGCAGGGCATGCTCGTCTTCAACCAACAGTGCGCGCATAAAATCTCCTCTACCTGTTATCGATGGCCGGAACACTCACCCAGAGCGTTAACGGGAGATGCGGCCACTTTTCTTGTCTACGAACACCACATAGACCTGACTCTTGTCAGAAAGCCCCTTAACCCGGTACATGGCCCGGCCATTGCGCTGCACTTCACTGATTGCCAGGATTTTTCCGCCGTAACGTTTTTTCACGAGGGCCGCCGCCTGATCGCGGGAGACACCGCGGTCCTGCACGCGCATGCTGGCGATGGGCTGGACATTCAGGTAACCCAGTCCGCGCACGGAATTTTCCCCGGAAGTGCGATCCTCGGCACGCTGCCCCGCATGGAGCGGTGAGGCGAGCAGAGTGGCACACAGGCCGATCACCAAAACCATCGCAGCGGTTGGGGTAGCGGGAAATTTCACAATGCAGCTCCTGTTATCGTTGAATCGCCGGCGGTGTCAAAGAACCGGCGTGACGTCCACGCGCACCCGGATTTTATCCCCGGGATGGCGGTCGGTGCGAATCAGATATTCCTGACCGTTATAGCGGTAGTTTACGTCATATCCTACCAATTCCCGACGGGTACTGACTTCCTCAACCACCCGGCACTGCTGCTGGGTGCCGTACTGCACCGGCGCCGTTTGCTGGCTGATGGCGCTACCGATGGCCGCGCCAACTGCGGCCCCGGCGAGGGTGCCCGCACCCTTGTTACCGCGATGGTAGTGGCGGTGGCGACCATAGCCATGACGGTAGCCCCGGGCCGCATCGCGCCCCACCGCCGCGCCAATCAGGCCGCCGATAATGGCACCTGCCGGAGAGGGTCGCTGGTAGGTAACGGGCTGGTCCCAGCACTGGGTGCGCGGTTCCACTATCTGGATATCGTTATAAATGGGGGTAACGCCAGTGACAATGGCGTAGTCATAGCCGTCCTGCCCCTCGTAGTAGCCGCTCGGACCGGCCACACCCTGCGCGCTGAACCCCACCAGGCTGGCCGTGAGGCCGGCGAAGGCCAGCTGCTGGAAAAACTTCTGCATCTTAACCATATTGTTTGCTCCCTGAGACCCGAAACTCGGCGTCTGTTGACCGCCCAATTGAACCGATGAGAGCACTTTACGCCCAACTGGCTGAATCTATCCTGAACTTGCCAGGCCCCAGTAGGAATCACCTGCCCGTGTCAGTCAGACATGCCGCGACGCTTGCGCCAGCGCTCGCGGAAGCGCTGGCGCTGATCTGGGCTCATCTTGCGCCAGCGCTCTCGCAGGCGACGCTGGCGCTCCGGGGGAAGCTGCCGGAACCGCTCACGCGCCTCACGGATCTTCTTGCGCTGCTCCGGCGGTAGCGCCTTGAAGCGGGTGTACGCTTCGCGCAGTGCCTCGCGCTGCTCGGGACTGAGACGCTGCCATTTGCCGAACTCCTGACGGGCGCGTTTGCGCTCCTCGGGGGTCATCGCCGTCCAGCGCTCTGCCCCTTCGCGCAGGCGAGTGCGCTGCTCTGGCGTAAACTGCTCCCAGCGCTGTTCGAAGCGCTGCAGCAGCTGGCGTTCACTGTCACTCAGATCCTGCCAGTTTGGCGTATCGGCCCGCGCCACACTGGCAAGCGAGCACAACAACAGCAACACCGGGGCAATCCCCCGCGCCAGCCAGGGCTGAAGAGCGCGTTTCAACCTGCGTTTTGCTGTGGCACTAATCATCTTGCTCACCCTCTTCACTTTGCGCATCCGTTTCGGTCTCCACCGCCGGTTGCGGGAGCACATCTTCCGTCCAGGTATCTTCCACGTCACTGGGGGCGATAAACTCGCCGGTGTCATCGCTCCAGTCGGAAAGAAACATCAAGAACTCCTCATCCAGTGGCTCTTCGGCAATGGCGGAAGGCAGTACCAACAGCATCAGAGCCAGTGCTGTCCCGCGCAGTCTGGAGTCACATCCTCCCGGGAGATCAGGATGAATAGCCATCCGGCGCCTCCTCCGCCAACCACTGGTAAAACTCCACGTCCTGGATCATTTCCAGCTCCGCTTCCTCGTCGAGAATCCAGGCGTCGGCCAACATGTCGATGGGCTTCGCTGGTTGCGTGAAGGTCCCCGGCCAAACAACGGCAATCGCAATGGCAACCACTGCGGCGCTGGCCAACCCCACCGGCAACCATGGCGCTACCGTTGGGCCGACGCTGGTGTCGTTCGCATCCAGTGCGGCAGCGCGCGCACGCCGCAAGTGAGACAGGGTTTCCCCATCCAGAGACGCGTCGCGACGATCCATCGCGGCACGTGCGCCGGCCACCAGGTCGCGCTCGCCAGGGCGTCTCGTGCCGTCGTCGCTGGGTTTCGCCGCATCGCGACCGGGCGACGGATTCTTCGGGGGTGTCATCGCACTTCCTCCAATTGCGTACGCAGGGCGGCAAGCGCCCGGGAAAGGTGGGTTTTTACACTACCAGCACTGCAGGACATGGCACTGGCAGTCTCTGCAACATCAAATCCTTCGACACAGCGCAGCATAAAAGCCTGCTGCTGCCGCGGTGGCAATCCACTGACGGCCGACTCGATCTGCTCCAGTGCATGCTGGGAAAACACCAGGTGCTCCGGCTGCGGCCCAGCCGTATCTTCCAGCACACCCGGGTCAAAACCGTCGTCCTCGTCGTCACCCGCAAACTTTTCCCTCAGCAACTGCCACCGGGAAACGGTCTTGTGACGACGATGCCAGTCGGTGATGCGATTGTTGAGAATGGTAAAAAATAGCGGGCGCCATTGATCCCGCTGCTTGTGCCGGTAGCGACGCACCAACGCGAACATCGCATCCTGCACGATATCCAGAGCGTCGTCACGGTTCCCCACCGCCATCGCGGCCATGGAAAAGGCGCGTTTTTCTACCGAAGCGAGAAACTGTTCCATGCAGTGTGTAGCAGCCCGTTGCGCAGGGTTCTTTTTATTGAGGGGGAAAACCCGCGGCTCCCCGGTTCAGGAGCCGCATTGGGCTTGGGGTTACTTGCGCAGCCGGTCACCGCGGCGGTCGAGGCGTTGATCAACACGATCGCCCTTGCGATCCAGGCGGCGGTCAATTTTATCGCCCTTGCGGTCCAGACGGCGCTCGATACGGTCTCCCTTGTTGTCGAGGTGGGTCGCGCGCTTGTCGTTGCCGCGCGCTTCCGCCCGCTCCGATGCCCGGTCCAGGCGGCTGTCGATGCGATCCCCCTTGTTGTCCAGACGCTTGTCGATACGGTCGCCGCGGCGATCCATGCGGTTTTCAATCCGGTCACCCTTGTTGTCCAGGAACTGAGCGCGCTGCTCGCCATCGTCCGCCATTGCGGAAAAGGAGAGCAGTGCAATGGCCAGAACAACAGCCTGGTTTTTGATCAATTTCATCGATGGATTCCCTGTTGTAGTCAATGATGGGCGAATACAACTCGCCGGCTCATTGATAAAAACGTGCGAAAACCGAATCGGTTGACAAGAATTTAAAAAAAAATGCTCAGCTGGCTGCTGCTTCCTGGGGTTCGGGTTCCTGGGGTTCCGGCCCAACCCAGTGTTGAGTCAGGGTGCCGGCGGTCATGGCGCCGTTCACATTCAGTGCGGTACGCGCCATATCAATCAATGGCTCGACGGAGATCAGCAGCGCGGCGATCTGGACCGGCAGCCCCATGGTCGGCAGCACCACCAGGGCAGCAAAAGTGGCCCCGCCGCCGACACCGGCAATACCAAAGGAGCTGATCACAATCACCGCAATCAGAGACGCCAGCCATACCGGATCAAAAATATTGATACCCAGCGGCACCGCCACCATCACCGTCAGCATCGCAGGATAGATTCCGGCACATCCGTTCTGGCCAATCGTGGCCCCGAAGGAGGCGGAAAAGTTGGCAATGGCCGGCGAATTTTTCAGCTCATCGATCTGGGTTTCCACATTCAGCGGAATCGTGGCCGCGCTGGAGCGGGAGCTGAAGGCGAACACCAGTACCGGCCAGACCTTGGCGAAATAGTGTATCGGGCTGATGCCGTTCACCAGCAACAGTATCCCGTGCACCACAAACATCAGGGCGATGGCGACAAACGAGGCAATGACAAAATTGAATAAATTGAAAATATCCGCCCAACTGGATTTGGCAATCAGCGCGGTGACCAGCGCCATAACGCCATAGGGGGTGAAGGCCATGATCAGGCGCACCAGTTTCATCACCCAGGTCTGGGCAACAGACACAAAGTGCTCGATGGCCGCGCCCTGCTCCGGATTTTCACGGCGCACAGCCAGCGCCGCCAGCCCGAGCAGCACCGCAAATATCACCACCGCGATCACCGAGGTATCGCGCTGACCGGCAAGGTCCGCAAAAATATTGCGCGGGATAAATGAAGTGAGTATTTGCGGAATGCTCAGGTCGCTGACCCGCCCGATACGCTCATTCAAGACTTCTACCCGCGCCGCTTCCCGCGCGCCTTCGACGAGCCCCTCGGCAGAAAGACCGAACAACCAGGCAATCATCACCCCGATGAAAGCGGCAATGGCCGTCGTCCCCAGCAGGACCGCCAGCACCGAGCCGCTGATCTTGCCCAGTGACCGGGTGTCACTGACTTTGACCACCGCACCGAGAATGGAGACCAGCACCAGCGGCATCACCAGCAGGTACAGTAAATTGACGTAGCCATCGCCAATGAGTCCCACCCAGTCCAGCACCCAGTCCGTATTTACCCCCCAGCCCTCGGCAATGTGCATCACACCACCGAACAGTAAACCCAGCAGCAGGCCGGCAAATACCGCCGGTGCCAGGGAGTTGCGGCTGCGATGCCAGCGAGCCAGTGGCCAGATCAGGAGCAGGTAAATGGCCAGTAGAAGTAGTGCACTCAATTGCATGCGTTACGAGTCCCCGATTGCAAACTTTGCCGTAAAAAAATGCACGCATGCTAACAGCTGGCGCGTGTTTCCTTTAAAGACACTTTGGTTATAGATATAGAAACAGCACTGCGGCTACTGCGAGCTATTGTGCAGCTCTGCGAGTGGCCTGAATTGCCTCGGCAAGTGTCTCTGCCGTCTGTGGTCCCACCAAGGTGCCCTGCCACTGGCCGTTGGCATCGATAATCAGCGTCGATGGCAACACCTGAGGCACGGGCTGCCCCCAGTGATCCGCTGGCGCCCCGGCCAGCAGGGGAAATTCAATCCCAAAGCGCTCGGCTTGCCGGCGCACCTGTTCCACCGGCAAACGATCGAAATTGATGCCCAGCACCAGCACATCCGCTTTGTGCTCTTGGTAAAAGCGATTCAGCTCGGGGATTTCCTCGCGACAGGGCGCGCACCACTCGGCCCAGTAATTCACCAGCAGTATTCTGCCCTCTGTGGGCAGGGTGCCCCCCTCCAGGGATTGCAGGCCGCCAGCGCGCTGTTCACAGCCACTGGCGAACAGCAAAATGAGCGACAACAGCAGGTACAGTTGGGGCCGCTCAGGAATTCGCGGTACGGCTCGATGACTTGGTCCGGGCATTTCGGCTACGTCCTTTACTGGAAGACTTGTTATCGTTGTTATCGGTTTCCTGCTCCGGTGATTCCGCGACCTCGTCCACGGGCTCCACCGACTTTTCCAGCATTTCCTTTGCCATAGACTCCCGGAACAGATCGCCGAGGGATTTTGAGAGATGCTCATGGGAGAACTCTTTCGACTCCTGGAAACGGGCATTCACTTCCCGGAACCAGGGGCGGGCATTGAGTTCCCGGTGGCCACTCTCTGGCACCGGCCCCGGGTGCAGCCAGTCGCGCAGCTGCTCCAGGGTAATCGAATCCAGGTCCCGCACCAGGACATGTTCGGTGCGATCGGTTTGCGCAATGACCTTTTGCGACTGCAGGATTTCACGGATACGCCGCCACTGCGCAGGGCGGATACCCGCGCGGGAAATATCCTGGTCGCTGACCGATATCCCCTTCTGGTAATTGCTGAAGAATTTGGCCATCAACACCAGCGTTGCCACCAGATCCGAATACTTTCGCCCCTGTGCAGCCGCATGGTAGGCGGACAGGGTTCGCACCAGCACACAACCGGCCAACACAATCATCCACAGGGTATAAAGCCAGATCAGAAACAGCGGTACAAAGGCAAAAGCGCCGTAGATGGCCTGCACCGAACTGCGCGCGACAATCGCGCCAAACAGATGCTTGGCCGCTTCAAACGCAATGGCGGTAATCACGCCCCCGGCAAACCCGTGTCGCAGCGGTACACGGCAGTTGGGCACCGCAACAAACAGCAGGGTAAAGGCCACCGCCGTAAATATGAATGGCAGTATCCGCAAAAACACCGGCAACAGGCCCAGACTGTCATTCTGGGCAAGGACTTTCTGTGAAAACAGATACGTGGTCGTCGCCATACCGGCGCCCAGCAGGATCGGCCCCAGGCTGAGAATGGCCCAGTACAACAGGAAACTCGAAACACCGGTGCGTCCCTTGGGGATATCCCAGATGGCGTTGAACGTCGTTTCAATATTTTTCAGCATGATGCCTGCGGTGAGCAGCAGTATGGCAATACCGACACCGGTCAGGCGCTGGGCCTGAGATGAAAAATTATTGATGTATTCCTGCACCTCACGACCACTCTCCGGCACGAAGTGGGAAAAGATCTGCTGCTGGATTTTGCTTTCCAGCCCGGAAAAGTCCGGAAACAGGGAAAGCATCGCGTAACTCACGGTTACCAGCGGCACTATCGCGAACAGGGTCATGTAGGTGAGGGCGGCCGCGTGCTGACGACAGTTCTTTTCGTTGAATACGGACCAGAGAGAGGCAAAAAAGCGACGCCAGCGGTGCACCATTTCAGTCATGGGTCTTCTCAGTTTGTTATATAGCCACGTGTGCCGGACTCTATTCTGAATCCGTGCGCAAACGCCGTGCAATCTGTCTAAAAAGTACGCCATACCCCAGCGTAGCCCAGGATTCAGACAGGCTCATGGACGGCCAACAGTCACCTGTTAGAATACGCCAAACCTTAACAGGATACCCCTTCGATGTGGACGATCTATCATAACCCGCGCTGTTCAAAATCACGCCAGACCCTGCAATTGCTGCAAGAGCACAATATTGATCCTGACGTCGTACTCTACCTGGAGACGCCGCCGGATGCAGACACCCTGAAAAACCTGCTGGCCAAGCTCGGCATCGATGCCCGCGAATTGCTGCGCAAAGGCGAAGACGACTACAAGGCACTAAACCTGAAGGACACCAGCCTCAGCGAGGATGCACTGGTGCAGGCCATGGTTTCGCACCCCAAGCTGATCGAGCGCCCCATTGTCGTCAAAAACGACAAGGCCGTGCTCGGCCGCCCACCGGAAAATGTTCTGGAGCTGATTTAATGGCCGCCGAGCCCTACATATTGATCCTGTATTACAGCCGCGGCGGCACCACCGCTGCCATGGCAGCGGAACTGGCGCGCGGCGTCGAACAGGCTGGCGGACATGCCCGCCTGCGCACCGTGCCACCGGTTTCCCCGGATACCGAAGCCAGCCTGCCACCGGTTCCCGATCGTGGTGCACCCTATTGCACAGCGGACGACCTGCGCCATTGCGCCGGCCTGCTGATGGGCAGCCCCACCCGCTTTGGCAATATGGCCGCACCACTGCGCCACTTTCTCGACCAGACCAGTGATATGTGGCTCGATGGCAGCCTGACCGGCAAACCGGCGGCTGTCTTCACCTCCACCGGCAGCCTGCACGGTGGCCAGGAAAGTACCCTGATCTCCATGATGCTGCCCCTGCTGCACCACGGCATGCTGATCGCCGGTATTCCCTATTCCGAAGGGGCGCTGATGCACACCACCACCGGTGGCACGCCCTATGGCGCGTCCCACTGGTCCGGCAGTCCTGCCGGTGGACTGAGCGACGATGAAACCAGCCTGTGCCGGGCACAGGGCAAACGCATTGCTCTTCTCGCTCGCCAGCTCGGAGACCACCATGGCTAAAAACCCGAAGACCATCGACACCGCCGCCGTTGCCGGCAAACTGGCCGTTGCCCGCAAGCTCAACTGGGTGTGTTACGCCGGGCTGCTGGTGCTGTTTGCGGTGTGGAACCTGTTTCTCGACGGTTCCATCAAGTGGTGGCTACTGCAGACCATCCCCCTGCTGCTGGTTTTACCCGGCATGCTGAAACAACATCAACGCAGCTATTTGTGGCTGTGTTTTATCCTGTTGCTGTACATCACCGCCGGTATCGTCGACGTAATGATGCCTACACGCGGTTGGCAGCATGGCGCTCTGACGGCCTTGAGCCTTATCCTGTTTGTTTCCGCCATGATGACCAGCCGCTGGCAGGTTCAACTACACAACGCCAAACGCTAATAACACCAACAGACCGTCACAAGGAGTTTCAGGTTTGACCGAAGCAACCCAACAACGCGGCCCCATCCGCCGCTTTTTTAGCAGCATTGGCGGCGCCATCACCTGGCTACGCCGGGTCGTTACCAACCTGCTGTTCCTGTTGATCCTGCTGTTTATCGGCATCGCCATCTTCGGTGGTGAAGAGCGCATCACCGTGCCACAGGGTGGCGCCCTCAGGGTTGCCCCCGCCGGATTCCTGGTGGATGAAGTCAGCCAGCCCAGCGGTGTGCCCGGTTTTCTTGGCGGTCCGTCCAGGCCACAGGAAACCCGCGTCAAGGACCTGGTAGAAGCCATCGACCGCGCGGCCAATGACAATCGTATTGGCGCGCTGGTGCTCGAACTCGACTATCTGGCGGGCGCCAGCCTGAGCAAGCTTGAAGAAGTGGGTGAAGCCGTACAGCGCTTCAAGGCCACCGAGAAACCGGTGTATGCCATTGGCGACAACTTCACCCAGGGACAATACTTTCTCGCCAGTCACGCCGACAAGGTGTACATGAACCCGATGGGCTCTCTGTTGGTCACCGGGTTTGGCAGCTATCGCAATTACTACAAAAGCGCACTCGACAAGCTGAAAATCAACTTCCACGTATTCCGCGTCGGTGATTACAAAGACTTTATCGAGCCCTACACCCGCGATGACATGTCCCCGGCCTCGCGGGAAAACAATGCCCGCTGGCTGCACCAGCTGTGGACCGAATACACCGAACAGGTGACCGGCCTGCGCAACCTGCCCCCCAATGCGATCGACAGCTACATTGCCGACCTGCCGGAAAACCTGCGCGCCCAGGGCGGCAGTTGGGCGGATGCGGCACTGGCCAATAAATTTGTCGACAAACTGCTCACCCGCCGCGCCGCAGTGGCAGAAGTACAGGAGCTGGTCGGCGTCAGTGACGCCGACAAGTCCCAGTACAAAGCAATCAATGCAATGGACTACTTGCGCCAGGCCAAGCTGACCGACCTGCCCGACCCGCGCCACCAGGCCGACAAAATTGGCTTGATCAGTGCCGCCGGCGCCATCATGGATGGCGAGGCTCCCGCCGGACAAATCGGCAGCGCTACCCTGGGCAAACTGATTGCGGAGGCGCGGGAGAAAGAGGTCAAGGCACTGGTACTGCGCATCGACAGCCCCGGCGGCTCAGCCTTTGCTTCCGAAGCCATCCGCCAGGAACTGCTGGCCACCCGCGAAGCGGGCATCCCGGTGGTCATTTCCATGGGTAGTGTGGCGGCCTCCGGCGGTTACTGGATCGCCGCAGGCGGCGACCGCATCTGGGCCTCCCCTTCCACCATCACCGGCTCGATCGGTGTATTTGGCGCCTTCCCCACCTTCGAAGACTCCCTTGAGCATCTGGGTATCTTCAACGATGGCGTCGGCACCACGGAACTCGCCGGCACCATGCGCCTGGACCGCGCGCTGCCCGAGGCTGCCGCCGATATCCTGCAGCAGGGTGTTGAGCACACTTACGCCCAGTTCCTGCAGCTGGTGGCGGGAGCCCGCAACAGCACCCCGCAGGAAATCCATAAAATTGCCCAGGGCCAGGTATGGACCGGGCGCACCGCCCACAAACTGGGCCTGGTGGATGAGCTTGGCAACCTCAAGGATGCCATCGCGGATGCCGCGCAGCTGGCAGAACTGGAAAAATACGAGGTGGTGGAAATCCAGCGGGAGCTGAGCCCCGGTGAAAAGCTCATGCGGGCACTGGCGGAAAACGTCGATGCGAGAATCGCCGCCAGCGTTGAGCAGAACCTTCCGCTGGGGGCCTGGTTCAGCAGCCTGCAGCCGGCCCTGCAGCCCCTGGCTGAACTGAAAACTTTCCAGGATCCACGCGCGCTGTACGTGCGCTGCATGCACTGCATCGCACCCTGATTGAAAATACTCCGCTGTACCCTGTGGTGCAGCGGAGCCTCCCCCTCTTTCTCTTTCTCTTTCTCTTTCTCTCCCTCCTCCTCTGCCGCTTCCGCCCCGGATACAAGGGCCCACAGAGACCGCACCACCCTCGCCGCACTAAACTTGTGCAGCTAAAATTGCAACGGGCAGGCAGCGAACCATTTTGAGGCGTTTTGAGGCGGATTACCGCACCCATTGACGTGACGGGATGAATTTCTTGCCAGTCAGCCGGCTACAAGCACCGCCATAGCTCACTTTTTTCCGTCTGGCACTATTTTTGGATTGTCATAGTAAAGCGCGGGCCCTGACGTACAGCCCACTGAGCGATAACTTGCACACATCAACCCGGAATCGAATGACACAATTACACAGCGAGGCACACCCCGAAACAGACATTCAGTGGCTTATTGCCAGTGATCTCGACGGCACCCTGCTGGACCACTTCAGCTATTCTCATCAACCCGCTGACGCAACCCTGGCCGCCCTGGAAGTGAACGCCATCCCCGTTATCCTCAACAGCAGTAAAACCCGCGACGAGATGCTCGTCCTGCGGCAGGCCCTCAACAACCAGCATCCATTTATTGTGGAAAACGGCTCGGCCATTTTCATTCCCCGGGGATATTTCCCCAACAAGCCCGAACTGGCACGGGAAGACGCCGAATTTTGGATTCTTGAGCCCGGTGCACGGCGCCAGGATATTCTCGCGTTCCTGGCCAAGGACGCGGAAAAAAACGGTGCACCCTACCTCAACTTCGATAGCGCCAGCACAGAGGAAATTGTTGCCGCCACCGGCCTGGCCACGCACGAAGCGGAAAGAGCCAACCAGCGCGATTATTCCGAGCCGCTGTTATGGCAAGGGGACGAGCAGCAGAAGCTGGCGTTTGCTGCCCGCGCCAATGCTGCAGGGTTTTCCACCCTGCAGGGCGGCCGCTTCCTGCACGTGCTCGGCCAGACCGACAAGGGGCGCGCCACCAACCTGCTGAAGAAAACCTACCAGAACTACACCCGGCGCGAATGCCGGCTGATTGCCAGCGGCGATGGACCAAACGATCTCGACATGTTGAATGTTGCCGATATCGCCATCATCGTCCGCTCTCCGGCGCATCCGCCACCGGACCTGCCCTATCACCCATCTCTGCTCGTCACGCGCGAGACCGGACCTCAGGGGTGGGCGGACGCCATTGGAGACATCTTCGCAGCCGACTCGCCCTACCCCGCGCAGATGCGCAACTAACCAGACGTACAAAAGGAAGCAATCCGTGACCGACTTTTTTCAGAATGGCGACATCACGACCCTGCACAACCTTTCCAACCGCAGCCTGGAAGATATGGAAGCGGATCTGATGCGTTTTTCCAGACAACGCCCCATGTCCCTGCTGCTGCCCTCCCTGTATTCAGAACTGGAAGGCGAAGCCCTGCCCCGCATCCTCAAGATTCTTGCGGAAGTGCCCTATCTGTCGGAGATCGTGATCGGCCTCGATCGAGCGGATGAATCCCAGTACCGCGATGCCCTCAAACAGTTCAGCATTCTGCCGCAGCATGTGCGGGTACTGTGGAACGATGGCCCGCGCCTGCGCGAACTGGACGCGCAACTGCAACGGGATGGCCTGGCACCCATGGACGCGGGAAAGGGGCGCAATGTGTGGTATTGCCTCGGCTATATTCTTGCCTCCGGCCGCGGCGAAGCCATCGCCCTGCACGACTGTGACATCGTCACTTACGATCGCATGTTGCTGGCGCGCCTGTTCTACCCGGTCGCCAACCCCCAGTTCAGCTACGAATTCTGTAAAGGCTATTACTCCCGCGTGGCTAACGGGAAAATCAATGGCCGCGTCTGCCGGCTGCTGGTCACGCCACTGATCCGTACCCTGAAAAAAATCTACGGACACACCAAGTACCTGGAATACATGGATAGCTTCCGTTATTCCCTCGCCGGTGAGTTTTCCTTCCGCCGCGACGTGGTCAACGACCTGCGCATTCCCAGTGACTGGGGCCTGGAGATCGGCGTACTGTCGGAAATGTACCGCAATTACTCCACCAACCGACTGTGCCAGGTGGATATCGCCCACGCCTACGACCACAAACACCAGGATGTTTCCTTTGACGATGAGGACTGTGGCCTGTCGAAGATGTCCATCGATATTGCCAAGTCGTTTTTCCGCAAGCTCGCCACCCAGGGCACCGTGTTTTCTTCGGAGACCTTCCGCAGTATCAAGGCTACCTACTTCCGCATCGCGCTCGACTTTGTCGAAACCTACCGCAACGATGCCATCATAAATGGCCTGAATTTTGATATTCATAAAGAGGAGCAGACCGTGGAGCTCTTCGCCAGCAACCTGGTTAAGGCGGGACAAGCATTTCTCGACAACCCCATGGAAACCCCGTTTATTCCCAGCTGGAACCGGATCACCAGCGCCGAGCCCGGTTTTCTCGAGCGGCTGAAACAGGCGGTCGAGGCGGATTATGAGGAGTACAACGGGTAACTGCCCAACCTGTTATCGGGTGCCAACTAACCAGACTCAATCACTGCAGGGAAACCGGGGGAGACCGTGAGCCATTCAAACGCGCCATTGCCGATCAAGGAGGTACTGCACCAGAAGGTGGTGGACCACCTGACGTTTATCTACCCGGACCTGGAGATCGAACCGATCGCCCAGGAACTGGTGCATACCATGCGGCTCGACGAAGATTGCCAAAGTCCCCTGGCCCATAAAAACCTGTGGGACCAGACCGACATTGCGGTAATTACCTACGGCAACAGCATCATCAGTGACCATCAGCCGCCCCTGAAAACCCTGCACCATTTTCTGCAGGCGCACTTCCCAATGCTGATCAATACGGTGCACATACTGCCGTTCTTCCCCTACACCAGTGACGATGGTTTCGCCGTTTCTGCCTACAAACAGGTGGATCCGCCACTGGGCGACTGGAACGATATCCTGCGCATCAGTACCGACTTTCACCTGATGGCGGATCTGGTGATCAACCACTGCTCGTCACGGCACGAGTGGTTTGTGAACTATCAGGAGGGGCGCGAGCCCGGCGTTGGCTTTTTCGTGGAAGCAGATCCGAAGGAAGATCTCAGCGCGGTGGTCCGCCCGCGGGTAACACCACTCCTGCGCCCCACCACCACCCCCGAGGGAACCAAGCACGTCTGGTGTACCTTCGGCCACGATCAGGTAGACCTGAACTTTGCAAACCCGAAGGTGCTCGCGAAGATCGTCGATATTATTCGCCTGTATCTGGATATGGGTGTGCGTGTTTTTCGCCTGGATGCCGTGGCCTTTATCTGGAAAAAGCTCGGTACCAATTGCCTGAATCTGGAGGAGACCCATGAGATCGTGCGTCTGCTGCGCACGCTGATCGAGCACGCCAATCCCAATGCGGTGATCATTACCGAAACCAATATCCCCAATCAGGAAAACCTGTCGTACTTCGGCAATGCCAATGAAGCCCACTGTATTTACAACTTTTCCCTGCCGCCGCTGCTGGTAAATACCCTGGTTACCGGTAATTGCCGCTACCTGAAGAACTGGCTGATGGGTATGCCGCCGGCACAGAACGGCACCACCTATTTCAACTTCATCGCCTCGCACGACGGGATCGGCCTGCGGCCGGTAGAGGGTTTGCTGGATGACAGTGAACTGGAAGCACTGATCCAGACCATGGAGAATTTCGGCGGCCAGATTTCCTGGCGCGCGCTGGATGACGGCAGCAACAAACCCTACGAAATCAATATTTCCCTGTTTGATGCCCTCAAGGGAACCATCGCGGGCGAAGATGATTGGCAACTAAGACGCTTCATCTGCGCCCACGCCATCATGCTGGCTCTGGAAGGCCTGCCCGCGTTTTATCTGCACAGTCTGATGGGCACCACTAATGACTACGAGCGGATGAAAGAACACGGTCACAACCGCGCCATCAACCGCCGCCAGTGGCACGAGCAGGAACTGGATGATGTGTTGGCCGACCCCGACCGCCACCACCATCACGTGTTCCAGCATTTGCGCAAACTGATCCAACTGCGTCGCGAGCAGCCCGCGTTCCACCCCAACGCAACGCAGTTTACCCTGCACCTCGGTGACCAGGTCTTCGCCTTCTGGCGCCAGAGTCTGGATCGCCGACAGAGCATTTTCTGTCTGAACAACATCTCCGACACGCCTCAGACCATCCACCTGAATGCGATTAACCTGATTGGTACGGATCAGTGGAAAGATCTGATCAGCGAGGCGACCTTCGACGACATGCTGTCAACGGTTACCCTGGATCCCTACCAGACGCTCTGGATCAGTAACCGCTGGTAACCTCAGGGGGCGTGACATTCACGGCTCGGGAGATTCGCTGGTTTCGGTATTGGGAATGTGCAGTTTGCGCAGGGCGCCACTCAGCCAGGCAAAGACAAAGGCCACCAGGCTGAAAATACCGGCCCACAACAGGGTGGTGAGCGGTGCGGAAAATTCACTGATGGTCCCCGCCAACAACGCACCGATTGCCGCGGAACCAAACAGTGAGAGCTGGTAAATGGAGATTACCCGGCTGCGCACCTGCTCAGGGGCAAGCAGCTGGATGATCGACCGGCCGAGCCCCGCGGAAGCCGCAGCCACCGCGCCCCAGCAGGCACACAGGAACATCAGCCCGAACGGCGTAGGGCCAAAGCTGATGGCAATCAACAGCGCCGCGCTGTAAAGCAGACACATCAGCACGCCACGCCCCGGCGTATCCCCCTGCCCTCGCCGCAGCATGGCCACCGTCGCGGTCACGGTGCCCAGCACAAACGCAATCTGCAGGGTGGCATAGTAGCTGGCGCCGCGGCCGTAGCTTTCCGCCATCAGCGGCAGCACCACCAGAAATACCCCGATATGCACCAGGCCATTGAATCCCACCAGCAATACCAGTTCGAGGATGGCGCGGCTGTTGCGCACTTCGGCAAACCCCTCCAGCAGCGCAGAGGGAAGTGTCAGGCGCGCTGTGGGCTTTGCCAGACGCAAGTGGCGCATGGAGAAGAAAAAAAGTGCGGCGATCAACAGCACCCCCACCTGAATCAGCAACAGCAACTCTGCGCCCCAGCTGTCAAAACGGCTCGCCAGTAGCATGCCGATGGCCTGGCCCCCGTATTGGGCCAGCATCATCCAGGTCACGGTGTGCTGTACCCGGGCTTCGCTGAGCCGGGTATTGCTGTCCTCGGGGGAACGGGCGCAGCGCTGCACCAGGTTGTCCCGAGCGGGCTGCAGGAAGGCGGTACAAATACCGAGGCTGACACCGTACAGAATCAATAGCCCGAGGCTGGGCAGCTGGTACAACAGATAATACGCGAGCGCAGCGTGACATAGACCGAGGCCCAGGCAGGACACGGCCGCCACCCGGGCGGAATCAAACCGGTCCGCCAGCGCACCGCCAAACAGAAGAAAAACCAGGTTCGGCAGCAGCACCGACGCCTGAACCCAGCCCAGCTGCAACGCAGGCAACTCCATTAACGCCACGGCAATCCATGGCAACAGGATCACCTGCAGGCCAGTGGCCAGCGAGGTGCCGCTGTAACCAAGCAAAAATGTTCGCAGGCGTGCCACCTGTGCGGGAAGTGCCATTTATTGAATCCGGAAAACCTGTTGCACGGCCACCGGCGGAGAAGCGCGGTCGCCGCTCTCGCCGATGCTGCCGGCGGGACGGGCACCCAGCCCATCCAGAAAAGGGCGACATTGTCCCACAGAATATGGTGGTTTGGGCCCGTCAGACGGGCTTGCGCGGCTGGGCGGACAATCGCATCGGCCAGAAGCCGCGCACCAGTCGCCGCAGTTGTTTCTCGGCCAGCCCATCGTCGGCATACGCCGCTCGCTCGTACGCCGCGGTAATCCGCGCCGCCATCGGTCCCAGCCGGGGCAACTCCCGCGCAATACGGTGGGCATAATCCCCCGGTGTTTCGCCGGGGATACGCGGCAATCCGGCCCGCGCCATACGCTGGCAGAAACGCAGATACAGCCGGCTCGTTGCGGGCAGCGCCGGCCCCCGGCTGGACAATTTCAGCCAAACCAGCAACAGCAGCAGAGCACCCAGCACAGGGATACCGATAAACATTGCCATGCGCAGCGGCGAGATCTCGCCCATCAGGCGCCGCAGGAGGCCTTCCTGGCGCTGGCTGTCAAAGCTGACCACGGTCTGGTACCAGCGATAATTGACCATGTCCCACTGCAGCCGCAGGCGTGAAACAAACGCGATTTTGTGCAATGGCAGAAAGGCGTCCTGCATAAATTCTTCCGCTGCAGCACTCTGCAGGCCATCGCGGATACGTTCCGGTGCCACCGACGCAGTGGGGTCTACCCGCACCCAGCCGCGCTCCGGCAACCAGATTTCCGCCCAGGCATGGGCATCGTACTGGCGCACCAGCAGGTACTCCTGCTGTTCCACCCATTCCCCGCCCTGATAGCCGGCCACTACCCGCGCGGGCACCCCGGCAGCGCGCATGGTAAAGACGTAGCTGCTGGCAAAATGCTCACAGAAGCCCTGGCGGGTGGAAAACAGGAATTCATCCACGGTGTCCCGGCCCAGCGGCGGCGGCTTCAGGGTGTAGGTGAAGCTTCGGTTGTACAGTGACAGCAGCGCCTGCGAGATCGCCGCGCCATCCAGGCCCTCTTCAAACCGGGCCCGCGCCCAGGCGCGCGCCCGCGGGTTTCCCGACGCGGGCAACTGCAGGTGACGGCGCTGCTCCGAGGCACTCAGGCGCACACCGTCGGTCACGGTATCGCGCGGCCATGAGCGGACTTCGTACGCCAAGCGGCTGCCCACCGGCGTTCGGTACACCAGGGTGTCGTCACCGGTTTCGCGCACCCCACGGGTCTCCGAGTGAGGACGGGCCAGCGCAAACAGCCAGGGATTGTGGCTGGCCTCCTGAATCACCTGATAGCGGTAGCGCGGGCCGACCGCCGGCAGCGCGCGTTCGGCGCTGTCCCCATGACCATCATCGCCAAAGGGACGCTGGTTGCTGCGGCCGCGGCCCCAGCGGGGATAGCCATCCGCCGCCCCGGGCTCGCTCCAGCGGCGGCCGTCAAAGTGCGTGTATACCAAACCCCGCCAATACCGCTGCTCTGGCGGTGGCACCGCCCCGTTGAAGGAAATCCGCAGGGCCGGCTTGTCTGACTTGGACAGCTCACTGAAATCCCCCGGGCTCATCGAGTCGCTGATTCCGGTGGACGCGGCCTGGGTATTTTGCGGTACGGCCCACAGGGGCCCCAGACGCGGCATCACCACAAACAGCACCAGCATCACCGGTATCGCCTGCGCCAGCAGCTTTACCGACAAGCCAAGCGCCCGGCCCGGGCGCGCGCTGCGCCGTCCCAACTGGGCCACCAGTGCCGCCGTAATAATCACCACACAGACAATGCCATACAGGGCATAGGGGATGGTCTGCTCAAATACGAACAGGGTAGCGGCGAGAAAATAGGCCAGCATAAGGCTGAGCAGCGCATCCCGCCGGCTCACCAGCTCAATGTTTTTCAGCGTGAAAGAAACCGCCAGTAGCGCCACCATGGGCTCCAGCGCAAACCAGCGCCGGTAAGTAAGCACCAACCCGGCGACCACGAGCGCAACAGCCACCAGTTTGACCAGCCGCCCGGGCATCTCCCGGCGACCGCGAAATACCTCGAGACGCCAGTACACCGCCACCGCCCAGGCACCCAGTAGCCAGATGGGCAGGTGGATCGTATGTGGCAGCAATACCGCCAGCTGGGCGGCAAAGATCCACAGCAGGCTCTCCCGCGGCAACAGCGCCTGAAGCTGGCTGGTCGAAGCGCTCACTGGCTCACTCCCTGCACTGGAAACAGTGCCAGCGTACTCAGTACCTTGTGCTTGTGCACCGTACCCAGCCCCGGATCAATGGTGTGCCCCGGCAGCCGGAGGCCATAGGGAACCTGCGCCCGCTCGGCGTCGAGCACCCAGGCGCAGAGGTTACTGAGCCGGGTCTCCACATCGCGCCCACCCAGCAGGTCCCAGTCGAGCCACAGCCGGGTATCGCTACCCGAGGCGTACTCTTTGCTGTAGAGATCCCGGCCGCCGGCGTATTGCTTCCACGCCACATGGCGCAGCGAGTCGCCAGGCTGGTAGCTTTTCAGGCCGGCAAAATCATCACCACCGGCGGTCAGCGTCCTGTGCTGATCCCCTTCCCCGACACTCGCGCCAAAAGGCAGCGGACCCGCAGACTTGGGCTGCGGGTACACCAGAAACTCCGCATCCAGGTCCACCCAGGTCCAGCAGCGAAACAGCCCCAGCGGAAAGCGGCTCTGCACGTGTATACGCGGCGCCTTGACGCGTCCGCGTTGCAATAGTGGGAGGTCGAGGCGAATTTCATGAGCATCGCCATCCACAACATCAACCTCAACGCCCTCCTCCGGTGGCCATGCGAGCTGCACGCGCTCGTGATGTCGCTTGCCGGTTTTACGCAGGGCGATCCTGGCCTGGCCGTAGTCGCCGGCATAGGCGGGTTGTGTATCCCGCAGTTGCAGCTTCAGACCGGACAGGTTGGCAATGGTGTGCACCGGCAGGATCACCAGCAAGCCCACCAGCAGAAAGGCAAGCGCCAGCACCAGATTGTTCTCGTAATTGGTGCCCAGCAGCCACAACAGAAAAATCACCAGCAGCAGCCCCATGCCTGCGCCACTGGGCAGGATGAACAGCGTGCGGTGATCGAGAGTGAGGGATTGCGCCGGCGGCACGCGCCGATTGAGCCACCGCAGCCAGCGCGCGCGCAGCAAAGGCTTTGCGCCGGCCGTACCCGCCTGCTGCCGCGTCTGGCCAGATGCCGGGTTGCTGTTGAGGGGTTGTACCGACACGTCAGTCTCAGGCGGCAATGATGTCCACCTGGTGCATCATGCGCTCCACCAGCTGAGTGCCATCGGTTCCATCACTCTGCAACCGGTGGCCGGCAACCGACGGCAGTACCGCCTGCAGGTCTTCCGGCAGCACGTGGCCGCGGTTGTGGATCAGCGCCCAGGCGCGGGCGGCGTGCAGCAGGGCCAGCGCGCCGCGCGGCGACAGGCCGACACCACACTCGGGGCTCTGGCGGGTATGCAGCACCAGGCGCTCCAAATAGTCGAGCAGCGACTCGGAAGCCTTGACCTGCCCTACCAGTGACTGCAGTTTGCGCAGCCCTTCACCGCTGATACGGGGCTTGAGCTGCGCCAGCTGCGCGCGGGGATCGACGCCCTGAAACAGCGCCCGCTCGGCTTCGCGGGTGGGGTAACCGAGGCTAATGCGCATGAGGAAGCGGTCGAGCTGGGATTCCGGCAGCACGAAAGTGCCGGATTGCTGCAGCGGGTTCTGGGTGGCGATCACAAAGAATGGCTCAGGCAGTGGACGGGTTTCGCCATCAATACTGACCTGGCGCTCCTCCATCGCCTCCAGCAGCGCGCTCTGGGTTTTGGGGGAGCTGCGATTGATTTCATCGGCGAGCAGCAGCTGGCTGAAGACCGGCCCTTCATGGAAACGGAACTGGCCCGACTCGCGCTCGAAGATACTCACGCCGAGGATGTCCGCGGGCAGCATATCGCTGGTGAACTGGACACGCTTGTAACTGAGGCCAAGCACCTGTGCCAGGGCGTGAGCCAGGGTGGTTTTGCCCATACCCGGCAGGTCTTCGATCAACAGATGGCCGCGCGCCAACAGACACGCCAGCGCCAGTTTTACCTGATGCTCTTTACCCAACAGGACTTTGCCGATATCGGCGACAATCGCGGAAATGATTTTTTGCACGGCGAATCCATTACTGCTCGTTTTTTCTTCACTAGCTATCAATGATAGGCCCCGCCTCAGGCTGGGCCATACATCATGTCACATTCCGCGCCATTGTGACGGTTTTATGGGAGCGCAGACAAGCCTCGCGCCAGATCTGCTTTCAGGTCCTCCACGTGTTCCAACCCGACCGAAATCCGGATCAGGTTCTCGGTAATCCCCGCCTTTTGCTTGTCTTCTTCACTCAGGCGGCCGTGAGTAGTGGTCGCCGGGTGCACAATGGTGCTTTTTGCGTCACCCAGGTTGGCGGTCACCGAAAAGATATGGCACGCGTCGATCACCTTCCAGGCGGCCTCGCGCCCACCGGCCACGGTGAAACTGAACACTGCACCAAAACCACTTTGCTGCGCGGCGGCAAGCTGGTGGTTGGGGTGGCTGGGCAGCCCCACATAATTGACCTTCTCCACCTGTGGCTGCTCCTTGAGCCACCAGGCAATATCCAGGGCGCTGGTACAGTGCGCGCGCATACGCAGGTTGAGCGTTTCCAGCCCTTTGAGGAATACCCAGGCATTAAACGGGCTCATGCTCGGGCCACAGGTGCGCAGGAAGATGACCGCTTCATCCATCACTTCCTTTTTGCCCACCAACACACCGCCGACACAGCGCCCCTGGCCATCGAGGAATTTGGTGGCCGAGTGCACCACGATATCCGCACCGAGTTCCAGTGGGCGTTGCAGGGCCGGCGTGCAGAAACAGTTGTCGACCACCAGCTGCGCACCCGCGCTGTGGGCAAGATCGGCCATCGCGCGGATGTCCGCCACTTCGCACAGGGGGTTGGACGGTGTTTCCATAAACAGCAGTTTGGTATCGCCGTCCATCGCGTCTTTCCAGGCCTGGACGTCCGTCAGCTCGACGAACGCAACCTTCACCCCGAACTTGATCATGTAGCGGGTAAACAGCGCGGTGGTGGTACCAAACACACTGCGCGAGCAGACGACCTTGTCGCCGCTTTGCAGCATCGTCATGCACAGGCTGAGAATCGCGGCCATACCGCTGGACGTAGCGACGGCCGCCTCGCCCCCCTCCATCGCGGCGATGCGCTCTTCGAACATACGCACGGTGGGATTGGTGTAACGGGAGTAGACATTGCCGGGGGATTCCCCAGAAAAGCGCGCTGCGGCCTCGGCCGCTGAGGGAAAAACGTAACTGGACGTGGTGTAGATAGGCTCGGCGTGCTCGCCTTCCGCCGACCGGCTCTGGCCTGCCCTTACCGCCAGTGTTTCCAGTGCGTAGCCGTCGTCTTCAAACATGGAGTAACCGTCCCGGGTTAGAAATAGTTGAGCCGGTAATCTTAACCTAAGAAGGCGGTTTTGACAGACCGAAAGCTCCTAGGCACGAATCATGAAGCTTCGTAAATAGCTCGGTGGCGGCACCGCTACCGATTGTTGTTTGCGAGACACGCCGTAAACCCATCCGTGGGGGCTCGGCTGCGGCCGTCCTGGCCGCAGACGGTCTCGCAAACAACAATCGGTATCGACGCTTAAGCATTGGACTAAAAAAAATGGCCCACCATCAGGCGGGCCACTTATAGGGGCAGAAGTCAGGAAAGAAAGTTACAGAGAGCTATCGTTGCCCTTGCCTTTCGCATTGTCATTGCGCGCCGCGTGCAGGCTCTCCAGGTACTCTTGGGTCACATCACCGGTGATGTACTTGCCATCAAATACCGCACAATCAAACTCCTTGATCGCGCTGTTACCGTCGGCGGAGGAAACGATCAGTTCATCGAGATCCTGATAGATCAGCCAGTCTGCACCGATCTCCTCACACACCTCTTCGGTAGTGCGGTTATGAGCCACCAGCTCAGTGGCCGAAGGCATATCAATACCGTACACATTCGGGTACTTCACCGCCGGCGCAGCAGAAGCGAAATACACCTTGTTGGCACCAGCCTCACGGGCCATCTGGATAATCTGCTTGCACGTAGTACCGCGCACAATCGAGTCATCCACCAGCAACACATTCTTGCCGCGGAACTCCAGCTCAATCGGGTTCAGCTTCTGACGCACCGACTTCTTGCGCTGCTTCTGTCCCGGCATGATGAAGGTACGGCCGATATAGCGGTTCTTCACCATACCTTCACGGAACTTCACCCCCAGACGGTGCGCCACCATCTGGCCCGCAGAACGGGAGGAATCGGGGATCGGAATGACCACATCGATATCGTGATCCGGGCGCTCGCGCAGAATTTTTTCCGCGAGGTGCTCGCCCTGGCGCAGACGCGCCTTGTGCACCGATACACCGTCCATGATGGAATCCGGACGGGCAAAATACACATGCTCGAAAATACACGGGCGCAGTTGCGGGTCTTCCGCGCACTGCTCGGAGTGCACGGTACCATCCAGCTCAATATAAATGCATTCCCCCGGCGCCACGTCACGGACCAGGGTGTAACCCAGAACGTCCAGCGCAACGGACTCGGAGGCCACCATATATTCCGTGCCCTTGTCGGTCTCACGCTTGCCGTACACCAGCGGGCGGATGCCGTTGGGGTCGCGGAAGGCAACCACGCCGTAACCGACGATCATGGCCACACAGGCGTAACCGCCGCGCACACGTTTATGTACAGCGCGCATCGCGGTGAAAATGTCTTCGGCCTTGGGCTGCAGCTTGTGCTGCTTGTGCAGCTCGTGGGCAAACACATTCAACAGAACTTCGGAATCGGAGTCGGTGTTGATGTGGCGCAGGTCCTGCTGGAAGATGGCTTCCTTCACGTCATCGACATTGGTGAGGTTGCCATTGTGGGCCATGGCAATGCCGTACGGGGAGTTTACATAGAAGGGCTGGGCCAGTGCCGGGCCGGAGCTGCCGGCGGTGGGGTAGCGCACATGGCCGATACCGAAATTACCCGTAAGACGCTGCATATGGCGCGCGCGAAACACGTCGCGCACCAGGCCATTGGCCTTTTGCTGATTCAGGCGGTCACCATCACAGGTGACGATACCCGCGGCGTCCTGGCCCCGGTGCTGTAACAGGGTAAGCGCATCATACAACTGCAGATTGACGTCACTTTTGCCGACGATTCCAACGATGCCACACATACTTCAGATAACCCCAGTCATTTCGAAATGGTCATGGTGACCCTGCGCCGCGTCCCGCTGCCCAGCGATCAGTCAAGTTGCCCTGCGAAGAAATCCTTGATCGCGCCAGCCGCTTCGCGCGCACGATCTTCAAACTCGAGAAAATGCGGTATCAACGCCGATTCCTGCCACCAGCCATCCTCATTCACCGGCGCCAGCGCCGGGGCGAAGATCAGCAGCGCCATCACGATGATGCCGCCGCGGAACAATCCAAACACCATTCCCAATACCCGGTCCGTACCGGAAAGGCCTGTGGCCTCCACGAACGCAGACAGGGTCATGTTCAGGCCGGCTCCCGCCAGCAGGGTAAAGATGAACAGGATGGAAAAGGCGGCTATGGCCTGCAGTGAAGGCGTATCGACGAGGTTGGAGAGCAGTGGTGCCAGCTGATCGCGAAACATCATCGCCACAACGAATGCCGCCACCCAGGTGAGTAGCGACAGGACTTCGCGCACGAAGCCTCGGCTCAAGCCGATCAGCGTGGAGATGGCGACGATTGCCAGAATGGTCCAGTCAGCCCAGTTCATTCAACCCTACCTGCTACGCGGCGGCTGCCGCGAAGAGCGCGCATTCTAACTTACCGACCGGAGCCCGTGAAGCAGTTCGCCCAATCCCATGCAAAGCAGGAATACTAAGGTGGGCACGAACCCAGTGGTATCAGGCACGGTAGCGCAGAATCAGAGTCTCGGCCTTCAGCAGCTTATCCAGCTTCTGCTTGTCTGACTGAGCGTCCACACGGCTCAACTTGGGACCGACAAACACCCGCACCAGGCGGCCCTTGGGTGTGTCGACGGCCCGGGTGTAAGCGCGAAAGCCCGCATCCATGAGCCTCGCGCGCATGCGCTCGGCACTGGCGGGCTCCCGATAAGCCCCAACCTGAATCACCCAGCCCTCGGGCAGGCCCTTGTCATCCAGCTGGGTTTCTTCCGCGGGCAATTGAACAGATGGGGCGGGTTCGACGGCGGGTTCCGCCTTGGGCTGCGGCTTGGCGGCTGCCACTGAGGGCGACGGCGTCGCCTGATCAGCTGCCGATGCAACCGTTTCCGGTACGGGCGCTGGTGCCGTCTGCTCCACGAACTCCGGCTGGAACACCTCGTCGACCGGCGGAGCTGGCTCGATATCCTCCACCGGGCTGGGTTCGGCAATCGCGATGGGCTTGATATCCGGTGCCTGAGGAATCTGACTGGTCACGTCGATATAGCGCGCGCCCTCCCGATCAAACAGGCTCGGCAGGAATATCACCGCCAGCGCGGCCAACACCAGCGCACCGACAATACGCTGCTTGACCCCGTCGTTCAGCCGGCGGGAAGCGCGTGGGTTTTTCGAGGCGTAAGCGTCAGTATCACTGTCCCGGCTGGCCATCGTGTTGCTCTCTTGTAAGCTGCAGTACTGCTGCAACGGTAAAGAAAGAACCGAATACAAGCAACCTGTCGCTCGCCCCCAACTGCCCCAGGGCCCGCTCCAGCTGCGCGGCCACCGGCACAACGGGCCCTGCAACCTGTTCTTCGGGCACCTCGGCGGCATGCAATCCCGCCACAAGCTGCTCGACGTCTGCCGCACGAGGGTTATCCGGCAACAGCGCCGGATACCACCGGTCAACAACCGGCTTGAGGGGCGCCGCGAGCCCCGCCAGGTCTTTATCTGCCATCACCGCTACCAGTGCATGGGTGTGTCCCGCCACCGGATGGCGTGCCAGCCAGTCCGCCAGGTATTCCGCGGCCGCCGGGTTATGCCCCACGTCCAGCAGCAGATCGTGGCCCCGCCAGTGAATCTGCTGACAGCGCCCGGGCATCTGCAGCCCCTTGAGAATTTCGCAGACAGACTCCACCCCGGGCAGAGCCCCCGCCAGGGCCAGTGCCGTTACCGCCGCCGCCACACTGGCCGGGGGCAACTGCAGTTCGGGCATGCCAAATACCAGCCGCGGCTCGGCATCCAGGCGATACTCGCCATCGTGCAGGGAAAAATCCCGGTCAATAAAGTAACTGTCACAACCGAGCTTGCCGGACACATCGATGACCGACGCCGGCGGCCGGGGATCCGCACACACGAACGTCTTGCCCGCGCGCAAAATGCCCGCCTTCTCGCGACCGATCACTTCCCGGTCACTGCCCAGCCAGGCCTCGTGGTCCACCGCCACGCTGGTGATCATGGCGATATCCGGATCCACGATATTGACCGCATCCAGGCGTCCACCCAGGCCCACCTCCAGCAGCGCAAACTCCACGTCCGCCTGTTTGAACAGCCAGAATGCCGCCAGTGTGGTGAACTCGAAATAAGTCAGGCTGATCCCGCCCCGCGCCTGCTCCACCGCCTCGAACGCACGCACAAGCAGCGCGTCATCCACCTCCGCCCCATCAATCCGGATGCGCTCATTGAAACGCAGCAAGTGCGGAGAGCTATACGCCCCCACCGAGTGATCTCCGGCACACAGCAGCGCCTCCATGGTGCGCACACAACTGCCTTTGCCGTTGGTGCCCGCCACGGTCACGATGCGCCGCGCAGGTGTGCGCACATCGAGGACATCGGCTACGGAAGCCACCCGCTCCAGGCCGAGTTCGATTTCTGTGGGGTGTAACTGCTCCAGACGGGAGAGCCAGGACTGAAGATCACGCATGAAGTCACCGCCGATTAATCAGGTGAGGGAAATTTTAGTCGTGAACAAAAAGAAGGGGAACAAAGAGGTGCGGACGCATGCGAGCAGAATGCAGCCCCACCACAGGAACATGGCGGGGCTACAGAGTGCATCAGGAGAGTATTAGTTGTTGGACAGTTTGCCCAACAGGCGCCCAACCGTATTCCGCATATCCTTGCGCGGAATGATCATATCGATAGCGCCGTGCTCCAGCAGGAACTCCGCACGCTGGAAACCTTTTGGCAGCTTCTGGCGAATGGTCTGCTCGATAATATTCGGGCCGGCAAATCCGGCACGCGCGCCCGGCTCTGCCGCGTTGATATCGCCCAGCAACGCCAGCGACGCAGAAACCCCACCGTACACCGGATCTGTCATGATCGAGATATAAGGCACACCGGCCATGCGCATCTTCTCCAGCACCGCAGAAGTCTTTGCCATCTGCATAAGCGAGATCAGTGCTTCCTGCATGCGCGCACCGCCGGTGGCGGAGAAGCACACCAGGGGAATGCGCTCTTCCAACGCGCGCTGCGCGGCACGGGTGAACTTTTCACCCACCACGTAGCCCATGGAGCCACCGTGGAACGCGAACTCAAACGCTACAGCCACCACCGGCTTGCCTTCCAGCAGGCCCTGCATGGCCACCAGGGCATCTTTTTCGCCGGTGGCCTTCTGCGCCTGGGTGAGGCGATCCTTGTATTTCTTTACATCTTTGAACTTGAGGCGGTCAACCGGCTCCACATCGGTGGCCAGTTCTTCGCGGTGCTCCGTATCCAGGAACATATCCAGCCGGCGACGGGCACCGATGCGGAAATGGTGCTCACACTTGGGGCACACATCCAGATTGCGTTCCAGCTCGGGCAAGTAGAGGGTGGAATCGCACTTCACGCACTTTTTCCACACCCCTTCCGGTACCTTGCTGGAACCGGCGCGACGCTCGGTGCGAATCACCGAGGGGACAATTTTTTCTAACCAGCTCATTCTGTTTCCAAAATCCGATAATCTGAGGCTTGCTTGAGTCTTCACCTGCCGGGTCACTACCCGCTACCTGGGAGCCAAGGGTATATGACCAGCAATTCTAAAACCGCGAATTAAACCACTTTCAAAAACATTGCTCTTGGCCAGATAAGCCGCAAAATCAGGCGTTCTGGCCAAACGCCCGATGCCCCGTCAGCTATCCAGCGCGCTGCGCATTTCAGACACCAGGGTGCCAATGCGATCTTTCGCGGCAGCGCCATCATTGGACTCGGCGACCGCCGAGACCAGCACACTGCCCACCACCGCACCATCGCCATCGGCACTCACCGCTTTGGCGGAAGCGCCATCCTTGATGCCAAAACCCACGCACAGCGGCAGTTCGGTGTAACGACGGATGCGCGCCAGGTTTTCGCGGACCGAATCCAGGTCGAGATTTCCAGCGCCGGTGACCCCTTTCAGGGATACATAGTAGACAAAGCCACTGGCCAACTCGGTAATCTGCCGGATTCGCTCGTCACTGGTGGTGGGAGTCAGCAGGAAGATGTTGCGCAGATTCCGCGCATTCAACAGTTCACTCAGCGGGCCCGCCTCCTCTGCCGGCAAATCGACCGTCAGCGCACCATCGGCACCCGCCTCTTTCAGATTATCGGCAAAGACCTCGGCGCCCATTTTTTCGATGGGGTTGGCGTAGCCCATCAGGATCACCGGGGTATCGGCATCCTGGCTGCGAAACTCTTTCACCATTGCCAGGCATTTGCGCAGGGAACACTTGTTTGCCAGCGCGCGCTCATGTCCTTTCTGAATCACCGGGCCCTCGGCCATGGGATCCGAAAACGGCACCCCCAGCTCGATCAGGTCGGAGCCACTGGCCACCAGCTGGTGCATCAGGCCCACGGTATTTTCCAGGCCGCCGTCGCCGGCAACGATGTAGGTTACCAGAGCCTTGCGCCCCTCACTGCGCAGCTCGGCTAAGCGGCGATCAATTCTATTCTGTGCTTCGGTCACCGTGTCTCTCCCTACACTTCAATGCCGTCGATGGCGGCCACAGTGAATATATCTTTATCGCCGCGACCGGAAAGGTTCACGACAATGTTCTGGTCCGGTGCCATGGTTGCCGCCAGCTTCATGGCATAGGCGACCGCATGACTGGATTCCAGCGCCGGAATAATGCCCTCAGCGCGCGTCAGGGTGCGGAAAGCGGTCAGCGCCTCCTGGTCATTGGCGGTGACATAGTCCACGCGACCGATATCGTGCAACCAGGCGTGCTCGGGGCCCACCCCCGGATAATCCAGGCCCGCGGATACGGAATGGGTCTCGATAATCTGGCCGTCTTCGTCTTCCATCAGATAGGTGCGGTTGCCGTGCAGCACACCCGGCACACCGTCGTTCAGCGGAGCGGCGTGGCGCCCGGTTTCAAGCCCGTCGCCGCCGGCCTCGACGCCGTACATTTTCACCGAGGCATCACCGAGGAATGCGTGGAACAGGCCGATGGCATTGGAGCCGCCACCCACGCAGGCCACCAGCGCATCCGGCAGCTGCCCAAACTGCTCCTGGCTCTGGCGGCGCGCCTCGCGGCCAATGATCGAGTTGAAGTCACGCACCAGCTGCGGGTACGGGTGCGGGCCGGCAACGGTGCCGATGATGTAAAAGGTGTCGTCTACGTTGGTGACCCAGTCGCGCATGGCTTCGTTCATGGCGTCTTTCAGGGTCTTGGACCCGGACTCCACCGGGATCACTTCCGCACCCAGTAGTTTCATCCGGTACACGTTGGGCGACTGGCGCTTAACATCCTCCGCCCCCATGTACACAGCACACTCCAAGCCCAGGCGCGCAGCCACGGTCGCCGTGGCCACACCGTGCTGGCCGGCGCCGGTCTCGGCGATCACCCGGCGCTTGCCGCTGTGCTTGGCCAAAAGCGCTTGCCCCACGGTGTTATTCACCTTGTGCGCACCGGTGTGATTGAGGTCCTCACGCTTGAGCCAGATGCGTGCACCGCCCGCTTCCGCCGTTAACCGCTCCGCCAGGTACAGCGGGGATGGACGCCCGACATAGTGCGCCAGGTCATAATCAAAGGCAGCCTGAAACTCCGGGTCGTTTTTCAGGCGCTGGTACATTTCCTGTAATTCATCCAGGGCGCTGATCAGTGTTTCCGATACGAAGCGTCCACCGAATTCGCCAAAGTGCCCACGATCGTCGGGAAAGGCAGCGTAATCAATGGGGGATGTGGGTTTACTCACAGCTCAAACTCCTTGGGTCAATTCTGTAGGACTGGCGCCACTGGGCGCAGCGGCGCGTACGGCGCGGATAAATTCGCGGACTTTTACGGCATCTTTGCGGCCGGGGGCAGCTTCCACGCCACCGCTGACGTCTACCGCGTCGGGTTGCGCCTCGGCAATCGCTGCGGCCACATTGTGCGGGTTGAGCCCACCGGCGAGGATGATCTGGCGCTCACTGGCTTGCGGCACCCGCTGCCAGTCAAAAGTATCGCCAGTACCGCCGGGAACCCCCTTGCGGTAGGCATCCAGCAAAATACCGCGGGCATCCGGAAAAGCGGCCATGGCATCCAGCGGATTCAACCCGGGCTTCATCCGCAAAGCCTTGATGTAGGGACGGCGAAACTGGCGGCAGTAAGGGGCATTTTCACCGCCGTGAAACTGCAGCAGATTGAGCGGCACCAGGTCCAGCACCGCTTCGACCTGTTGTGGATGGGCATCCACGAAAAGACCGGTGAGCACGACAAACGGCGATACCGCGCGCGCAATTTCTGCCGCCTGCTCGGGGGTGACATTGCGCGGGCTTGGCGGATAAAACACCAGGCCGAGGGCATCGGCACCGGCTTCCACAGCCAAGCGAGCATCTTCAACACTGGTGATTCCGCAAATCTTTACGCGCATGATCCATATACCGCCGAGACTGCCAAACAGATCTGCCCCGAAACCCACCTGACCCGGAAAAGGCACCGCTCCTCGGACAATCATCAGAAAAATGCCGTAAGCGCGGTCAGCAGAGAAATTTCGGAGAGCAGGCGATACTAGCAGATCAGGGGATTTGACGAAACGCAGACATCACCAGTGGCCCACTATCGTCAGGTGGAGTCCCGGCCAATGGTGCCCAACGGCCGGGGCACCAGCAACGGACCCGGCGCCCGCTTGGGCAGGGTGAAGGCATCCGGATACTGTACATCCACCAGATACAACCCATGGGGCGGCGCCGTCACACCCGCAGCGGTTCGATCCCGCGCTGCAAGCACCTCGCGCACCCATTCCGGCGCACGGTCACCGCGCCCCACGGCCATCAGCACTCCGGCAATGTTACGCACCATGTGATGCAGGAACGCGGTCGCACTGACCTCGAGCACAATCAGCTCGCCCACTCGACCGATATCCAGCCGGGTGAGCCGTCGTACCGGCGAGCGCGCCTGGCACTGGGCCGCACGGAAACTGCTGAAATCGTGCTCACCAATGAGGTGCTGCGCGCCCTCGCGCATGGCCGCCAGATCCTGGGTGCGCTCGGTCCAGGTGACTTCGGTGGCGGCCTGGGCCGTGCGTGTCGGCGCACTGTGGATCAGGTAGCGATAGGTCCGGTTGCGCGCAGAAAAACGCGCATGGAACTGCGCTGGCACTTCCTGCGCCCAGTGCACCCGCACATCAAATGGCATCTGGGTGTTCACGCCCTGTATCCAGGCCTTGGTGGGGCGCTGGGCACGGGTGTCAAAATGCACCACCTGACCGGTGGCGTGTACCCCGGCATCGGTGCGCCCGGCGCACACCAGAGTTACCGGCTCCGCGGCCACGGTGGAAATGGCCTTTTCCAGGGTTTCCTGCACCGTCAGTGGGTCATGTTTCTGCTTCTGAAAACCGCGCAGGCGGGTACCGCAGTACTCCACACCAAGCGCAATTCGCCGCAGCCCCTCGGGCAAACTCTCTCCCGGGGGGACTTCACCGTTTGGCTTGTACTGATAAGTTGTGCTGGTCATGCGCAGGAATTTTACACCTCGATCAAAAAAGAGCGATCCCCATAAAAGAAAGACCCCGCACAAGGCGGGGTCAAAGTGTTGTCGCTGTAGATAGCGTGGAAAATCGGTATCAGCTCATGCGTTCCAGCATGTCTTTGGCGCGCTGCTGGTGCTCGCCCGCCGCTTCTTCGACGACTTCACCCAGGATTTCGCGAGCGCCTTCTTTATCGCCCATATCCAGGTAAGCCTGTGCCAGCTCGAGCTTGGTGCTGACTTCATCGCTGCCTTCCAGCAGGTTCAACTCCGAGTCCAGATCGCTCTCCAGGTTGAAACTCAGGTCACTGAGTTCCGCCTCTTCGGTAGCAGGCTGGGTACCAGACTGCGCCGGCTGCGCAACAGATTCTTCGGCAACCGCAATATCCAGGTCGCCGTCCAGCTCACTCTCCAGCTCAAATTCGGCTGACGAGGGGTCGGCCTGACTGGACGCGCCAGAGGACAGGTCATCACCGTCCAGGTCCAGATCACCCAAATCGATGGAATCCAGATCCAGGCTGCCCAGGTCGTCACCGAAACTATCCAGGTCATCGAGGGACTCTGCACTCTGCGCGTCGCCGCCCGGCTCACCCAGAGCCACCTCGCCCTCCATCGGCGTGAGGTCCAGGTCAAACTCCAGACCACCCTCTTCCACCGCCTGCGCAGTAGCGCTCTGGGCGGTCACATCGATGGAGGCAGACTGCCCCAGCGCGCCTGAAGCGGCTTCCGCTACCGGCTCACTCGCAGAGTCGACATTGAAATCAGAATCCAGGTCCAGGCTGTCGAGGCTATCAAGGTCCAGCTCACCGTCTGCAACCAGGTCATCAAGATCAAAATTGTCTGCACTGCCTGAGTCCGTCGCGTCCAGCGCTGGCTCTTCCGCACCGCCGGCCAGGTCCAGATCAAAAGAGATTTCCTCTTCGGCGCCAGCGGCGGGCGTCTCGTCCAGAGACAGATCGCCGTCGAGGCTATCACCCAGGTCATCACCCAGATCATCGCCGAGGTCGAGATCCAAAGAGAACTCTTCCTCCGAGCCGCCAGCTTCTGCCGTGTTGCGGTCATCGTCCAGGTCCAGGGACAGGTCGTCCAGCAGGCCAAAATCGTCGTCACTGGCGGACTCGGACGTGGCAGCACTGGTGTTGCTACCCGAGAACTCATCCAGATCGTCGAAGCTCGCGGTGGCATCGAAATCCGCGCCCATATCATCGAGCTGTGCAGCTTCCAGGGATTCACTGGAGAAATCATTGTCCGGCGCACTGAAGGCCCCGATACCGGCAATGGTTTCACGCAGGCGCGCCGCGCGGTCTGCCGCCGGGCCATCGCTGTAGCCCAGCAACTGACGGTAATGCGCATCAAACTGCTCGCCGTTTTGCTGGTTTGCATACACTTCCAGCAACATCAGGCGCGCATCGATATTTTCCGGAGCCGCCTTCAGGCCCGCCAGCAACTTTGCCTCGGCCTCCTGATACTGGTCCAGCGAGAGGTGAATCTCGGCTTCGGCCACCGGATCGTCGGTTTCCACTTCCCCCAGCTGATCCAGATCGAAGGTCTCATTGGCCTCCATCTCTTCAACTGCGGTGAGGTTATCCTCTTCATCTGCCAGTTGCGGCGCATCCGCGAGGGCGCGCTCGGCCGCCATTTCGGCCTCTACCTGGCGGATAGCTTCCTCTTCTTCCTTGCGGCGACGCCAGCTCATGAAGCCAAACAGGCCCACCAGCAGGGCTCCCGCACCAATACCAATCGGCACGATGTTGTCCATGACGCGCTCGACCAGCGTGGGCTCTGGGCGGGTCTGCACCACCACGCGGTTGCGTGAAGCGTCCTCCTCAACCTCAGGTTCCGACTCAGTCACTGCGGCAGGTGCAACTTCAGCAACCGGCTCCGCCTCCACACTCTCTTCTGCGGATACACCGCTCTGGGTTTCTTCGCCAGACAATGTAACCGGCTCTTCCCCGAGCTCCTCGTCCAGCGAGGCTTCGTCGGCAAAAACGCTCTCGTCAACGGCTGTTTCCGTCGCATCGGCAGTCTGCTCAGCGGCCGCCTGCACCGCCTGCAGCTCTTCATTGGACACCTCAACGAGGCGCTCCATGGTATCGATCTGCTCGTTCAGCTCGCCCAAACGGTCCTGCAGCTCCGCATTTTCCAGGCGGGATTTGTCGAGTTCTTCCTCGGTTACCGCCAGCTCGCCTTCGAGCAACTCGCTGTCACCGGTACCACTGCCGGAGCCCGACAGCACGGATTCGTTGTCTCCAGGTGCCGCGAGGGACACGCGCCCTTCGACGGTATCGCTGGCAACGGTTTCTTCCACGGTTGCGCGGCCATCCAGCGGTGCCCCGGTTACGTCGGCTTCGGTCGCCCCGATGCGCTCGCGCCACGCATCATTCTGCGTAGCCACCTGCGAGACCGCCTCGGTCAGGGACAGGTTGCGCACTTCATCTGCGGTTGGCAGACGCAGTACCGCGCCCTTCTTCAGCAGGTTGATATTGTTGTTGATGAACGCCTCGGGGTTGAGGCGCTGAATCGCCAGCATGGTCTGCTGTACGGAAACATCGCGGGTTTCGCGGCTGTCGCGGGCGATTTCCCACAGTGTCTTGTTGGCTTCTACCGGACCGTAAACACGGCTGCCACTGTCGGCAACCGTCTCGCGCTGCAGTTCAACCGGCTCTTCTGCGGGCGCCTCGTACACCGTTTCCTGAGGCTCGGAGACTGGCGTCTCTTCCGGCGCCTGCTCCGGCATCGGTTCTGGAAGCTCGTCCGCCACCTCGACCGCTGGTGACTCCGGCGCCTGTACCGGAGCCTGCACGGGCTCAGGTGCACGCTGAACGGTAGGCTGCAGTGGCTGTTGCACGGGCGCATCGCGGCGTACCTGCTGGCGTTCACGCTCGGCAGCGCGCACCGGCTGGGATGCGGTATTGGTGGAGAAGGCGGGCAGATCCATCAGCAGGGTATATTCCCGCAGCAATCGGCCGCTGGGCCAGCGGGTCTCTACCAGGAAATTCAGGAAAGGTTCGCGAATCGGATTGCGGCTGGAGATCCGGACAACGGGTTTGCCGCTGGAATAGTCCACGTCAAAGCGCAAGTCGTCGAGAAGGTAGGCACGGTCTACGCCCGCGCGCTCGAAGTCCTCGGTGCTGGCCAAACGGACCTTGATTTCACTTTCGCCAAGGCCGCGAGTCTGCAGCAGATTGATTTCCGCATTGAGAGGTTGGTTCAGGGTGGAGTTCAGTTTGATCTCCCCCAGACCGAGCGCCAGAGCCCCATTGCCACCCAGTGCGCTGACCAGTCCTACCGCTAGTGCCAGCTTTTGCACACGCATATCCGATTCCCTTTATTGTTAGAATCACACCAGCACCTGCAAACAAACGCCCAATGGGCTTACAGGTGCCGGGGTTGTGCAGCCATCAACCTGCACAGTAATTGTTCAAAAGAACCAGTGCTCAGACACCAGGCTCCACTCTCCAGCGATACTTCCTCGCGAAAGAACCGCTCCCCGAAAAAGACTAGGCCCTTCCGATTCCTGCCTACTTTGCCTGCCACTGCCCCCCAGGCAATGGCACCGCCCGCACCGGGCGAAGTTAAGAAGAAACCTTCAGAAAGGCCGCTAAGTATTAAATATCAATGGGTTTTTAGCAACAAGTGGACAATCTGTACACAGTTAATTGCCACATCTTTGCGCAAATTGTCGGATGCCGCACAAAAAATAACCTGCCGCGGACTAACCAGGCCTGTGCGTAGCCTTCCCAGCAGCGTATTTTCGCTGCCAACGGCATCCTGTGCCGAGGGGCGCTCACACATCTCGAGCCGCGCACCATTACTCAGTAGGCCACGCACCGTATCCAGCGGCTGCTCAGTGTTCAGTTGCACACTCAGGTTCGCCAGCTGGCCATGAAAAACGGAGGCGGTGTTGATGGTCGCATCCAGTGCAACCCCCTCCCCCAGTAGCCGGCGCAGCTCCAGTACGAGTGCCAGCTCACTGAAACTGTGGCCACTTTCCAGCAGTGCCTCGGCGGAGCTCAGGTGATTGAACGCGAGGCGCTGGCCCGTACCCTCATCCACATCCGGTTCCTGCCCGTTGAACAGGCGCGCCGTCTGCGCGGCCGCCGCGTCCACACTCGCCTTGCCCAGCGCAGATACCGGCTGATTCAGTACCACTTCCACCGACTGCAGCTGGGACTTCAGCGGATACAGGGCTTCCGCGATCATGGCCGCTCCGGCACCGGGCACGGCGATCACTTTGCGATCGCTCTCGTCACTCTGATTGAGTTCCGCGCTGTTCAGCAGCGGGTGGATCAACGCCACACTTTCGTCGCCACGGGTAATACCCGCCGCATCCACCACCCAGGCACCCGCCTGCTCAGCCTGAGCCAGAGCGGCCGTTGCCAGCTCACCGCCGGTCAATAGCAGCACCACCTGATCCGGGGTAAACACAAAATCCTTCAGTGGAGTCACCGCCACGCTGCGGTTGGCGAACACTTGCGGGTCTACGTCCGCCTCGTCCTCGATCACCAGTTTGAGCTGGCCCGGGGTCACGGTCTTGCGGTCTTCCAGGATCTCCAGCAGCGCATCAAACGGCGCACTGCCAACACCAACGATCACCAGTTCCCGGGTGGATTCAGTCATACTTGGGCTCTTTTGTATTTGCGAGGGATTTCGGCTGCTTTTCAGCCAGGTCGGCCACTAAAGCGGCAACCTGAAATTGCGGGGGATTATACTCACGGAGAGTCGAGGGGGAAGCCGCCCCGGAACCGGAGCGGCGAAATGTGCGAAAAACTTACAGTTTTCCGAGCAGGATCAGCAGTACACGGCGCAGCGGCTCGGCAGCACCCCACAGCAGCTGGTCACCGACGGTGAAGGCATTAAGGTATTCACCACCCATGCTCAGCTTGCGCAGACGGCCAACCGGGATATCCAGCTTGCCGGTAACCGCGGTCGGGGTCAGCTCTTTCAGCGTCACTTCACGGTCGTTGGGCACCACTTTTACCCAGTCGTTGGCAGAACCGATGATCTTCTCGATCTCCGCCAGCGGCAGGTCTTTCTTCAGCTTCACGGTAAACGCCTGGCTGTGGCAACGCATGGCACCGATACGCACGCAGGTGCCGTCGACCGGTACGGCGCTGTCGGTGGCCAGGATCTTGTTGGCTTCCACCTGGGCTTTCCATTCCTCGCGGCTCTGACCGGTTTCCAGCTGGGTGTCGATCCACGGCAACAGGCTGCCCGCCAGCGGCGCGCCGAATTCGCTGGTGGGGAAGTCACCACTGCGCATGTTCTCTGCCACCTTGCGGTCGATTCCCAGGATGGCGCTGGACGGGTCCGCCAGTTCATCGGCCACGCCATCGCGGATGCTGCCCATCTGAGAGATCAGCTCGCGCATGTTTTTGGCACCTGCACCACTGGCCGCCTGATAGGTCTGAGCAGTCACCCACTCCACCAGACCTTCCTTGAACAGACCACCGAGGCCCATCAACATCAGGCTCACTGTGCAGTTACCGCCGATGTAGTTCTTCACGCCGGAATCGATACCGCGGTCGATGACATCGCGGTTTACCGGGTCCAGTACAATGATGGCGTCGTCGTCCATGCGCAGGCTGGAGGCAGCATCGATCCAGTAGCCGTCCCACCCTTTCTCGCGCAGCTTGCCGAACACATCCTTGGTGTAGTCGCCGCCCTGACAGCTGACAATGGCGTCCAGCTCGGCCAGTGCGTCCAGGTCGTAGGCGTCTTTTAACGGCGCCACTTCCTTACCAATTTCCGGCGCTTTTCCGCCAGCGTTGGAGGTGGAGAAAAATACTGGCTCCGCGATGTGCGCGAAGTCGTTTTCTTCCAGCATGCGGCCCATAAGAACGGAGCCGACCATACCGCGCCAGCCTACGAATCCTACCTTGTTCATTTCAATATCCTGTCGATTCTGAGAGTTTCGGGAGCCCGGCCATATAACGCCAAAGCGTTAAAGACAGGCCGGGCAATCGGCTGAAGGGGGCGTGTTCCTATCAGAAAGCGGCCACCACTGCTGCGCCCATTTCCGCGGTAGAAACTTTCTTGCAACCATCTGTATAGATGTCCGCGGTGCGCAGTCCCTGATCCAGCACCTTGCTCACCGCCGCCTCGATCGCGTCTGCCGCTTCACCCATATCCAGGGAATAGCGCAGCATCATGGCCGCGGAAAGAATGGTCGCCAGCGGGTTGGCGATACCCTGCCCGGCAATATCCGGCGCACTGCCGTGACAGGGCTCGTACAGGCCGAAGCCGGTTTCATTCATGGACGCGGACGGCAGCATACCGATGGAACCGGTGAGCATGGCAGCGGCGTCCGACAGGATGTCGCCGAACATGTTGCCGGTCACCATCACATCAAACTGCTTCGGGGCACGCACCAGCTGCATGGCCGCGTTGTCCACGTACATATGCGAGAGCTCTACATCGGGATACTCCGGCGCCAGACGATCCATTACCTCGCGCCACAATACGGTCACTTCCAGCACGTTGGCCTTGTCGACGGAACACAGTTTGCCACCACGCTTTTGTGCCGCTTCAAAAGCGGTGCGGCCGATGCGCTCGATTTCGGACTCGGTGTACACGTAGGTGTTGTAGCCCTGCTTCTCACCGCTTTCCAGGGTCTTGATGCCGCGGGGCTCACCAAAGTAGATACCACCGGTGAGTTCGCGCACGATCAGAATATCCAGGCCGGAAACCACTTCCGGTTTCAGGGAGGAGGCACCGGCCAGCTGCGGATACAGGATGGCCGGGCGCAGATTGGCGTAGAGACCGAGACCGCTGCGAATTTTCAGCAGGCCTTTTTCCGGGCGGATGGCGCGATCCAGGGTGTCCCACTTGGGGCCACCAACCGCACCCAGCAGTACGGCATCGCAGTCACCGGCATTTTTCAGTTCGGCATCGGTCAGTGGTTCACCGTGGGCGTCGATTGACGCACCACCGATCAGACCTTCGGTAAATTCCAGGTTCAGACCAAATTTTTCGTCGACGGTTTTCAGTACCGCTACCGCCTGCTCGATAATTTCCGGGCCAATACCGTCGCCCGGGAGGATCATGATTTTTTTGCTCATTGGGGCAATCCTTTACGGTTGTCTCTTGGTGGATGCGCTGCGCTTATCCACCCTACACCAAACAAATCTTTACCGTAGGGCGGATAAGCACAGCGCATCCGCCATTCTTGTTACTTCACGGCATCAAACAGCCAGGGCGCCTGCTCGCGACGCTTGGCTTCATACGCACGGATGTCGTCGGCGTCTTCCAGGGTCAGGCCGATATCGTCGAGGCCATTCAGCAGGCAGTGCTTGCGGAATGCGTCCACTTCGAAGGCATGGGTTTCACCACTGGGCTTGATCACCACCTGCTCTTCCAGGTCGACGACCAGCTCGTAGCCCTCTTCCGCATACATTTCCTGGAACAACTGCTCGACAATTTCTTCTTCCAGAACGATCGGCAACAGACCATTCTTGAAGCAGTTATTGAAGAAAATATCCGCAAAACTCGGCGCGATAATCACACGGAAACCGTGGTCATCCAGCGCCCAGGGCGCGTGCTCACGGCTGGAGCCGCAGCCAAAATTTTTGCGTGCTAACAATACGGAAGCACCCTGGTAACGCGGGTGGTTCAGCGGGAATTCCGGATTCACCGGGCGCTGGCTGTGATCCTGCCCCGGCTGCCCTTCATCCAGATAGCGCAACTCGTCAAACAGGTTCGGGCCGAAGCCGGTACGCTTGATCGACTTCAAGAACTGCTTCGGGATAATCAAATCCGTATCGACATTGGCGCGATCCATCGGTGCGGCCACGCCCTTGTGTTGGGTAAACGCTCTCATTACACCGCCTCCTTCTGCATTTCACGCACATCTACAAAGTGACCGGCGATGGCCGCTGCCGCGGCCATACTGGGGCTCACCAGGTGCGTGCGACCACCGTAACCCTGGCGACCTTCAAAGTTGCGGTTGGAAGTGGATGCGCAATGCTCACCCGCGCCCAGCTTGTCCGCATTCATCGCCAGACACATGGAGCAGGATGGCTCGCGCCATTCGAAACCGGCTTCAATAAATACTTTGTGCAGGCCTTCTTTTTCCGCCTGTGTCTTCACAGACTGGGAGCCCGGCACCACCAGCACCTGCTTGACGCTGTCGGCTTTTTTGTGGCCTTTGGCGACCGCCGCTGCCGCGCGCAGGTCTTCAATACGGGAGTTGGTGCAGGAACCGATAAACACCCGATCGAGGTGAATGTCGGTAATTTTCTGGCCGGCATTGAGCCCCATGTACTCCAACGCACGCTCGATACCCGCCTTCCTGGTGGCATCGCTTTCCGCCGCCGGGTCCGGCACCACAGCACTTACCGGTACAACCATTTCCGGAGACGTTCCCCAGCTCACCTGCGGTTCGATCTCTTCACCCTGCAGCACAACCACTTCATCAAAGTGCGCACCGTCGTCGGAATGCAGGTGACTCCAGGCTTCTACGGCCCTCTCCCACATCTCACCCTTGGGCGCGTAAGGCTTGCCCTTCACGTAGTCCAGGGTGATCTGGTCCACCGCCACCATGCCTGCGCGGGCGCCAGCTTCGATGGCCATGTTGCAGATGGTCATACGGCCTTCCATGGAAAGGTTGCGAATCACCTCGCCACCAAACTCGATGGCATAGCCGGTGCCGCCGGCGGTGCCGATCTTGCCGATAATCGCCAACACCACATCTTTCGCGGTCACGCCCGGGCCGAGTTCGCCGTCCACGCGCACCAGCATGTTCTTCATCTTTTTCTGAATCAGACACTGGGTGGCCATCACATGCTCCACCTCGGAGGTGCCGATACCGTGCGCCAGGGCACCCAAGGCGCCGTGGGTCGAGGTATGGGAGTCACCACACACCACGGTCATGCCCGGCAGGGTGGCACCGGTCTCGGGGCCGATGACATGCACGATGCCCTGACCCGGATCGTTGATACCGAATTCAACGATGCCAAAATCCTTACAGTTTTCGTCCAGGGTCTGTACCTGAATACGGGAAACCTCATCGCGGATGCCCGCAATGCCGCCAGCGCGCTCCGCCGCATCGGACGGTACATTGTGATCCGGCGTGGCCACCACGGAATCCGTGCGCCAGGGCTTACGGCCCGCCAGGCGCAGACCTTCAAAGGCCTGAGGAGAAGTCACTTCGTGAATCAGGTGGCGATCGATATAGATCAGTGCGGTGCCGTCGTCGCGGCTTTTGACCAGGTGGTCTTGCCAGAGCTTGTCGTACAGCGTCTGTTTTTTGTTCTGTGGGTGGCCCATAGCCCCATCTCCTCTATGGATAACATGGCGGAGTCTAGGTGGGGCATTGAATAACATCAATTTATATTTATTATATGGCGCATTCGCTTTTGGAATGCCAAACCGGGAACTTCGATGGAAATACAGTGGCTCAGGGCGTTTCTCGCTATCTCCGAACAGGGCTCCGTTTCCGAAGCCGCAGAACAGCTGCACCTGACCCAGCCTGCGGTCAGTAAACGGCTGGCATCGCTGGAGCAGCAGCTGGGAACGCCGCTGTTTGACCGCATCGGGCGCAAGCTGCAGCTGACCAACGCCGGCCGCGCGCTGCTGCCCCGCGCTCGCCACATTCTCAACGAGGTCAGCGACGCCGAACACGAACTGCGCAGCCTCGGTGAAACCATCGGCGGCAGCCTGCGCATTGCCACCAGTCACCACGTTGGCCTGCACCACCTGCCGCCGGTTCTGCGGGAGTTCAGCAACCTTTATCCGGATGTCGCCCTCGATATTGATTTCGTGGATTCCGAGCAGGCCTATGAAGCGTTGATGGCGGGGGAATACGAACTGGCGGTGGTCACCCTTGCCCTCAAGGACTACCCGAGCCTCAACGCCCAGATCATCTGGCCGGACCCCTGTGTGGTGGTCGCAGCGCCGGACCATCCCCTGGCTCAGATGCCCGAGCTGGACCTGCCCGCGCTGGCCCGATATCCCGCCATTCTGCCCGACCTGAACACCTATACCGGGCGCTTGATCAAGCGGGAGTTCGACGCCCACGGGCTCAAGCTGACCGCCAAGCTGGCCACCAATTTTCTGGAAACCATCAAAATGATGGCCGGTGTTGGCCTCGGTTGGAGCGTGCTGCCCAAGACCCTGATTGACGACAGTCTGGCCGAGTTGCCCATGCCCCAGCTCAGTATCGTGCGCAACCTGGGGATCATCTACCACCGCAATCGCACCCTGAGCAACGCCGCCAATGCGCTGCAACAGCTCCTGTTCAAGGAGGCGCGGGGGCTCTGAGCGGCCCAGAGGGGGCAGCAGCACGGGCTAGAACGCCAATCAGTACGCAAAATTGGGCCCGATCACCCCGAAATCGACACCGATTCAGGGAAATTTCATCAAAACCCTGTAGAATCTGCCGCAGAATTCAACGGGAGAGACTCCAAATGAAAAAAATAACCCTGGCCCTTTGCGCGACCCTGGCCTCCGCCAGCGTCAGCGCTGATACCATCCTCGGCTTCGACGCCACCGCCGGTGTATGGCAGCCCAGCTATACCGGTGCTGTTGGTGTCGACGACTTCAACGTCGATGAGTTTGCCCTCGCCGAAGACAACGTCACCTTTATTCAGGCGGCTCTGGAGCACCCGATCCCGGTTATCCCGAACATCCTGGTTGCACACAGCAAGGTAGAGACCAACGGTGCGGCGATGCTGACCCGCGAAGTCACCTTCGGCGACAAGACCTTTAACGTCGGTTCCGACATCAACGCCGACATGAACCTGACCCACACCGACGCCACGCTCTACTACGAGATTCTGGATAACTGGGTGAACCTGGACCTGGGCCTGACTGCGCGCATGTACAGCGGCGAAATGTCCGTCACCAGCGACCTGCAGTCTGAAGATATCGAACTGACCGGCGTGCTGCCGATGGTGTACGGCGTAGCCCGCTTCGACCTGCCTTTTACCGGCTGGTCCATCATCGCCCAGGGCAACGGCACCAGCTACAACGGCGACAGCCACACCGACCTGACCGCCAAAGTGCGCTGGGACTTCGTACCCGCGCTGGACTTCGCCATTGAGGCGGGTTACCGCGCAATGACCCTGGACGTAAAGGAACTGGATGCGTTCCAGAGCGACCTGGAAATCAAGGGCCCGTATGTGGGTCTGAGCCTGCACCTGTAAGCCACAGGCGGCATGCAAGAAAAAAGGCGGAGCGCTTGTGGCGCTCCGCCTTTTTTGTACCCAACTTTTGTATCTGCAATCTCGTACCCGTCGTTAGACCGGGTCAGCGCGTTTCGCCCGCGGGAATCTTCAGACCAAATTCCACATCCCCATTCTGGCCGCGCTGGCGCAGTACATGGTCGATCAGCACCAGCGCCATCATTGCCTCGGCGATCGGCGTCGCTCGAATACCCACACAGGGGTCGTGACGCCCCTTAGTGATCACTTCGATGGGATTGCCATTGGTATCCAGGCTCTTGCCGGGAATGCGCAGGCTGGAAGTCGGCTTCAGGGCGATGTGCGCAATGATCTCCTGACCACTGGAAATACCCCCGAGAATGCCGCCGGCATTGTTGGACTGGAAACCTTCCACAGTAATCTCATCCCGGTGCTCGGTGCCCTTCTGGGCCACCGAATCGAAACCCGCACCGATCTCCACCCCTTTTACCGCGTTGATGCTCATCAGCCCGTGAGCCAGCTCCGCATCCAGACGATCGAAAATCGGCTCGCCAAGCCCCGCCGGCACACCGCTGGCATGCACTGAAATACGCGCGCCGACGGAGTCGCCCTCTTTAATCAGGGCCTGCATGTAGCTTTCCATTTCCGGCACCTTGTCGGCGTCGGGACAGAAAAACGGGTTCTGGTCTACTTGCGACCAATCCAGTTTTTCCACCTTGATGGGGCCCAATTGTGAAAGGTAGCCACGCACCTCAATGCCAAACTGCTGCTTCAGCCACTTCTTGGCAATAGCACCAGCAGCCACCCGCATAGCAGTCTCACGGGCGGAGGAGCGACCGCCACCACGGTAATCGCGCAGGCCGTATTTGGCCCAGTAGGTGTAGTCGGCGTGGGCCGGGCGAATCTGCTCGGCGATATTGGCGTAGTCTTTGGAGCGCTGATCGGTGTTTTCGATCAGCAAACCGATGGGCGTACCGGTGGTCTTGCCCTCGAACACCCCGGAGAGGATTTTGACTTCATCCGCCTCGCGACGCTGGGTGGTGTAGCGGGAAGTGCCGGGCTTGCGGCGGTCCAGCTCCAGCTGGATTTCCTCGGCGGTAATTTCCAGTCCCGGAGGGCAGCCATCCACAATACAGCCCAACGCGGGACCGTGGCTCTCGCCAAAGGTGGTGACACAGAACAGCTTGCCAAAAGTGTTGCCCGACATACCCGGTATTCCTTACCCATAGTCAATTATTCGTTGAAGGGGGCGCATTATAGAGGAATCTCTAACGCTGCGCTCCGGCTTCAAACATTTCACGACAGGCCAGCAGGTCCTCCCGGGTGAGTACAAACACCCCGTGGCCGCCATCTTCCAGTTCCGGCCAGAAAAACGGAACCCGCGGATACGCCGCTTCCAGCGCTTCCCAACTGTTCCCCACCTCACACACCAGGATACCTTCCGGTTGCAGATAGTCCGGTGCCTCCAGTAACAGACGGCGGGTAAAGTCCAGGCCATCGTCGCCGGAGCCCAGCGCCAACCCCGGCTCCGCATGGTACTCCGGCGGCATTTCTGCCAGGTCACGGGCATCAACATAAGGAGGGTTGCTGACGATCAGGTCGTAGCTACAGCCCGGTAACCCGGCAAACAGGTCGGACTGCACCGCACGCACTTCCTCGTTCAGCTGGTGCCGGTTGATATTGATCTGGGCCACTTCAATCGCGTCGGCGGAAATATCGCTGAGGTCCACCCGCGCTTCCGGGAAAGCGTCCGCACAGGCAATGCCAATGCAGCCACTGCCGCAGCAGAGGTCGAGAATGGCGAGAGGCTCCTGCTGCAACCAGGGCTCGAAGCGGGTGCGAATCAGCTCGCCAATCGGGGATCTCGGCACCAGCACGCGCGCATCCACATAAAATGGCAGATCGCAAAACCAGGCTTCATTGGTGAGATACGGTGCCGGCAGGCGCTCGCTGACACGCTTTTCAAGCACGCCCATCACTTCCCGGCGCTCATCCATGGTAAGACGCGCCGAGAGTATCTCGGGCTTGCTGTCCACCGGCAGGTGCAATGTATGAGTGACCAGCAGGACAGCTTCATCCCAGGCATTGTCGGTGCCGTGACCGAACCACAGCCCAGCCTCATTAAAGCGGCTGGCGCCCCAGCGGATGTAGTCCAGCACGGTACACAATTCGTGCAAACTGGACTCCCGTTTCTCTATCATTAGCGATATTCCTCAATTTTTGACGCTTTACTACCGTGTGACAAAGGCTTAGGGTAGCGCACCCTTAGTCCCCACCGGCGTACCGGTGATCGAACGCCCGATTATTTGCGTACTAATGGCAGAACAAACCGCGGGCGAGACGTTGGAAGCATACGATGAAAGAACATTACGCACACATCATTGAAGCCATTGGCGAAGACCTGGATCGCCCGGGGCTGAAAGACACCCCGCAGCGCGCTGCCAAGGCGATGCAATATCTTACCCGCGGCTATCAGCAGACCGTAGAAGAGATCGTGAACGATGCACTCTTCCCGTCGGATTGCAGCGAAATGGTGCTGGTAAAAGATATCGAGCTCTACTCCCTGTGCGAGCATCATATGCTGCCATTTATCGGCAAGGCCCATGTGGCCTATATTCCCGACGGCAAAGTACTGGGGCTATCCAAAGTGGCGCGCATTGTAGACATGTTTGCGCGCCGTTTGCAGATCCAGGAACAATTGACTGTAGAGGTTGCCCAAACCATCCAGCAGGTCACCGGCGCTGCCGGCGTCGGCGTGATTGTGGAAGCAAAACACATGTGCATGATGATGCGCGGCGTGGAAAAACAGAACTCCGTCATGAAAACCTCCGCCATGCTGGGTTCTTTCCGCGACCAGCAGGCCACCCGCAATGAGTTCCTTGCCCTGATTCGCTAACCGCAGACGATGACGTCAGTCATCCAAGGAGAGCCCGGCAATGCCCCATCTGGTCATTGAGTATTCGCAAAAACTGGAAGACAGCCTTTCCATTTCTGCACTGGTCAGCAACGGCCAGCAGGCGATGAGCGATACCGGGCTCTTCTCCCCCAGCGCGATCAAGACACGCGCCCTGCCCTACCGGGATTTTGTACTCGGCAAGAATCATGATGGGTCGAGCAACCTGTTTATCCACGCGGAGGTGCGGATTCTGGAAGGCCGCACCGCACAGCAGAAAGAAGACCTGAGCGCGGCTATTTTCAATTACCTGTGCGAGGCCGCCCCGGAAGTGCCGGAAATTTCCGTGGAAGTGCGGGATATGGAAAAGGCCTGCTACGCCAAACGAATTCCGTTCTAGCGCGGCGGGTTTTCGCCTTTCAGGAAAGGCAGAAACCACGCGGCAATGGCGCCGGCGCTTTCTTCCATATGCAGATGGTGGCCGCCGGGAAATTCCCGCAACACAATATTGGGGTGCTGCTCGGCCAGGGGGCGAATACGCTCGATCATGCCCTGAATCCCATCCTTACCCAGCGCCAGTCGAATCGGCATGATGGCGCGATCCAGAAAAGCCAGCACCTGTGGCTCGTTCAATTTCGCCAGTGAACTGGCCAACAGCTGGGGATCATTGCTCCAGCGATACCCTTCACCACTGCGGCATACGCCGCGCTCCACCAGCCGGCGCGCGGCATCATCACTGAGCTTGAACAGCCCGTTCTTGCGCGCGGCAACCGCCACCTCCAGAGACTCAAAGACCTTCGAGTTGCGCGCCCGATAGCGCGCGCGCTGCTCGATGCCCTTGCGCAGGGTTTCCGGCGCCTCCGCATCGGTGGTCGGTGGTGGCACCAGCCCGTCGATAAGTGCCAAGCGGCACACCCGCTCCGGAAAGGTAGCAGCAGCAATGGTGGCAATCACAGCACCGCGCGAATGCGCAAGCATGGAGAAAGACGCCCAGCCCAGCGCATCCGCCATACCAAGCACATCCTCAATCTCTGTCCACACCGTGTAATTGGCGTCCCGGTGCCGGTGATAGCTCTGCCCGTGGCCGGCAAGGTCCACTGCCACCAGGTTTAGCTCCGCAAGAAACGGCGCCATGGCGTCGAAGCTGGCGCAATTGTCCAGCCAGCCATGCAGGGCCAATACCGGCACACCCTCAGGATTGCCCCACTGGCGTGCGGCAATAAGGTTGCCCTGGATATCGAGGGTAATTTCACGAAAGGCGTCGCGGGGAGATCGGCTCATGGGGGATACGGCGTTGTCAGTCTTGGTCACCGATGCTGACAGCGGCCACCTGCCATCTCAATGGCCACAGGGATCAGAATGGGTGGCCACTCGCTTCGGCACGGGCTGCTGAATCAGCACCGCCAAATCAAAACCGTCGAGCCAGAAACGCTGAATCAGGGCCGGTGTTGCAGCCATTCCAGCTCTGCGCAGCCCGTGGCCCAAACATCGGACCGCACGCACGCTAGGCTGGCAGTGCCCAGCGGGTGTTCATCGCCACTGCCGCACAGACCGTTGACCAGCCGTCCTACCAGCGGCTGGTGGCTGACCAGCATCAATGGAAAAACAGACGGGTCTGCCTGCGCGAGGGCATCCAGTAGCTGGTCAACCGGTGTGTCACCGGTCAGCAGCTCCTGAATTTCTACCGTGAGACCAAAGGTGTCGGCCACAATTTTGGCGGTCTGACGGGTGCGCACAAAAGGGCTGGCCCAGAGGGTTTTTACCTGTGCCAGCTCCGAGGCGCGCTCTTTACACACCGCCGCCACTTCTGCGCGCCCGTCCTCGGTCAGCGCCCGGGTTTCGTCGCTCTTGCTGAAAGGCTCAGCATGGCCGTGACGCATCACAAACAACAGCACTAGGGTCTCCCGTCAAAACAGTACAGCCGGCTTACCGGGGGATTGATCACTTCTTCTCGCCGGAAGGTTTCTCATCATTGTCGGCGCTCTCGACCGTTTCAGCACTTTGCGCATCGGCGCCCAGCTCGATCACCGTCTCGTCTTCCGGCGCATCAGCCTGCTTCTTGGCGGCGGTCGAGGCGCGCTTGCGCGGCTTTTTGGTCTTCGCTTCCGAGGTGGTCGCGGATGCTGTTTCTTCTACTTCGGGCTCGTCGACGGCGGCAGGCGCTTCCTCGCTGATCACTTCACCGTCAATTTCTTCCGCGCTCTCATAAGAGGATAGATCCTCCTCTTCCGATTCGGGCCACTCGGAAAACGGGAATGGCTTTTCTTCCGAGTTGTAGATCAGGAATTGCAGGGTCTGGTAAATATAGGAAGCAATCTGGTCGCCGAGGCGACGCAAATTATCATTGGCACTGCCGCTAAAGATAGCGAACAGGAATTGGGCGATGACCACCGCCAGCATGACAAACCCGGCGATTTCCAAAAGCACGGCAAACAGCACCATGTAAATCAGGCGCAGCCACTGGTTTGAGGAGGTCAGGTTCTGTTTCAGTTCTTCGTTGCTCATTGGGCGATCACCAGTCCGTTGTTGGGCACCATAGATAATAAACGGCCAGCCTGCACCGGCCGGAAGGGATCAGGATTCTGGCCACTCCGCGAACGGAAATGGCTTTTCTTCGCTGTTATAAATCAAAAATTGCAGAATCTGATAAATATAGGAAGCGATCTGGTTACCGAGCTGGCGAAGGTTCTCGTTCGGGCCACCAGAGACAATGGCAAACAGAAACTGCAGCACGATGAGCGCCAGCATCACCACGCCGGTGACTTCCAGCAGCACCACAAACAACACCATAAACAACAGCCGCAGCCAGTGATCGGTGGAGGTAAGATTGTGCTTGAGTTGTTCGTTATTCATGGCACGTCCTAATCTGTCGAGGGCTTGGCCGAATAGGCCACGTCGAAGGTCTGCGCGCCAGACATCAGCTCGCGGATCACCGTGGGTATCGGGGTACCTTCAAATAATATGGCGTGAATTGCAGAAACCAAGGGCATGTAGACGCCCAATTCATCGGCTTTTGCCTTGATCAGACGAACGGTATTCACGCCTTCCGCGACCTGGCCGATTTCCGTCACGGCCTCATCAAGCGGTTTGCCCTTGCCCACCAGATAGCCCACCCGGTAGTTGCGGCTGAGATCGGACGAGCAGGTAAGGATCAGGTCACCGACGCCGGCAAGGCCGATAAACGTCATCGGATCGGCCCCCATGGCCTCGGCAAAGCGCATCATTTCCGCCAGCGCACGGGTAATCAGCAAACTGGTGGTGTTTTGCCCCCGGCCCAGCGCCACCGCCATGCCGGTCACGATCGCATAGATATTTTTCAGCGCCCCCGCCAGCTCAACGCCAAAGACGTCGTTACTGGAGTAGACCCGGAAGGTTTCCGAATGCAGCACCTTCTGGATCGTGCTGCACAGGGGCTCGTCTTCACTGGCAATCACCGTCGCGGTGTAGTGGCCAGCGACGATTTCCTTGGCAAAATTGGGGCCGCTCAGCACCCCCACACGCATACCCTCGGTTTCTTCCCGCAGGATATCGCTCATCAGGTGAAACTGGTCGTGCTCGATGCCTTTGGTCAGCGAGATCAGCATGGTATCGGGCGCCAGCATTGGCGCTGCGCGGTGTACCACCTCACGAAAGGACTTGCTGGGAATAGCCACAAACACAATCTGGCAGCCGCTCACCGCCTGCTCCAGATCCGCGGTAATGTTCAACGCCGGGTGCAAAGCCACCCCCGGCAGGTAGTGCTGATTTTCGCGCAGGGCCATGCACGCCGCAGCGCGCTCCGGGTCGCGCATCCACTGACGGGTATCGTGGCCGTTGCCGGCAACAATATTGGCAATGGCGGTACCAAAGCTGCCGCCGCCGAGAATGGCGATGGAGTGATGGGTTTCAGGGGCGCTCGAAGGTACGTCTTGCTGAGTCATAACACTCTGTAAATTTTGCTGTGCAGCGGGCGATTATACGGAGCCTGGTGGCAAGGCCCAACGCCGCGGCAAGAAATTGCGCATATTTGCCAAGTTAACCCGCAATTGTCGTCTTTTACCGACCAAATCGCGCAAAAAACCGGCAAGAAATAACCAAGAAACACTATAGACCAGACTGGGATCTCCGCGAGCGCGGCACAGAACACAAGAGAGAAAGCCGGGGCTTGCCGACACAGAAAGCGTCGACAAGCCCCACGCAGGATTAGCGGCTCAGGTATTGAGCTCCAGCAGCAGCGCGTTCAGGCGGCGCACATAATCTGCCGGATCCGCCAGCTGATTACCTGCCGCCAGGTTGGCCTGATCCATCAGGATATTGGTGAGGTCGGCAAAGCGGTCCTCGTCCTGCTCCTGATCCAGGCGCTGCACCAGCGGGTGGTTGGGGTTGAGCTCAAAGATCGGCTTGGCGTCGGGCAGGGACTGGCCCGCCTGCTCCAGTATACGGCGCATTTGCAGCCCCATATCGTTGTCGCTGGCCACCAGGCACGCGGGAGAGTCCACCAGGCGCGTGGTCGCGCGCACATCCTCTACACGGGACTCCAGTACTTCTTTTACCCGCTCAACCAGCGCGCCCGCCTCTTTCTCGACTTTCTCGCGCTCGGCCTTGTCGTCTTCGTTCTCGGCATCACCCAGGTCCAGCGCACCCTTGGCCACATCCTGGAACTGCTTGCCATCAAACTCCTGCATATGGCCGACGAACCACTCGTCCACCTGGTCGGTGAGCAGCAACACTTCAATACCCTTCTTGCGGAAGACCTCCAGGTACGGGGAGGACTTGGCGGTAGCGAAGTTGTCTGCGCACACGTAGTAGATGTGCTTCTGGCCCTCTTTCATGCGGCCCACATACGCTTCCAGCGACTGGTCCTGCTTGTCGCTGTCGGTGTGGGTGGTGGAGAAGCGCAGCAACTTGGCAATCTTCTCCTTGTTAGAGAAGTCTTCCGCCGGCCCCTCTTTCATCACCGAGCCAAACAGATCCCAGAACTTCTGGTACTGGTCTGCGTCTTTCTTCGACAGCTTGTCCAGCATATCCAGCACACGCTTGGTCAGCGCGCTCTTGATGGCATCGGTATTCTGGTCTTTCTGCAGAATCTCGCGGGACACGTTCAGCGGCAGGTCGTTGGAATCCAGCACCCCTTTGACGAAACGCAGGTACAGCGGCAGGAACTGCTCAGCGTCGTCCATGATGAAGGTGCGCTGCACATACAGCTTGAGACCACGGGCGGCGTCGCGCTGGTACAGGTCAAACGGCGCACGCGCCGGGATGTACAGCAGGCTGGTGTAATCCAGCTTGCCTTCCACGCGATTGTGGCTCCAGGTCAGTGGGTCATCGAAGTCGTGGGAGATGTGCTTGTAGAATTCCTGGTACTCCTCGGACTTCACCTCGGAGCGCGGGCGGGTCCACAGCGCCTGGGCAGCGTTGACCGCTTCAAATTCCGGCGCTTTCTCTTCTTTACTCTCGTCATCTTCCCCAGCCGGCGCAGCCTGCTTCAGCATTTCCACCGGGATGGCGATGTGATCGGAGTACTTCTTGATGATGGAGCGCAGGCGCCAGTCGTCGGCGAACTCTGTTGCGTCGTCTTTCAGGTGCAGTACCACGCGAGTGCCGCGGTTTGGCCACTCGACGTTCTCGACGGAGTACTCCGCCTCGCCACTGCACTCCCAGTGCACACCCTGGCTGGCATCGGCACCGGCACGACGGGTAAATACGTCTACCTTGTCGGCGACAATAAACGCGGAGTAGAAACCGACCCCGAACTGGCCAATCAGGTGCGCGTCTTTCTTCTGGTCGCCGGTGAGGTTCTGCATAAAGCTGGCGGTGCCGGAACGGGCAATGGTGCCGAGATTCTCGATCACCTCGTCGCGGCTCATGCCGATACCGTTGTCGCTAATGGTGAGCGTACCGGCGTCCTTATCGAACTCGATGCGAATGCGCAGATCCGGGTCTTCGGCCAGTAGTTCCGGCTTGGAGAGGGCTTCAAAACGCAGCTTGTCCGCGGCGTCGGAGGCATTGGAAACCAGCTCGCGCAGGAAAATCTCCTTATTGGAGTACAGCGAGTGGATCATCAGGTGCAGCAGCTGTTTGGCTTCTGTCTGGAAGCCATGGCTCTCTTTATGCGCCTCAACTGTCATGGATCGGTTCTCCCCTATTTAAATCAACATCAGCAGATCAAACTCAGGAGAGGTGATATTGGGCCGCAACCGGCCAATTCAAGCGCTGTTTTTACGGGAAGAGCGCGCGAAGGAGAGAGAGGGAGCGCAGCGGCTACTTTTTCGCCGCTGCGGCGATGGCCTGAACCAGTTTGCCGTGGCCGGTGATATCGGCAATGAAATTGCCGGTCAGGTCCGAAATCACGCGCGACTCGGCATTCATCAGAATGACGATACCGACCTTGCGCTTCTCGGAGTAGGCAATAGCCGCACGGAAACCGGCCACCCAGCCACCGTGGAAGATGACGCGATCATCACCGACAGAATACAGGCGCCAGCCGAGGCCGTAACCGGCGTGATCAATGTAGTCGCGCCAGATCCGGTGACGCAGGTGACGCCGGGTTTCCACCCGCTCGGTGGTGAGGTCTTCAATCACCGCCGGTGACAGCACATCCGGGAAGTAACCCATCTGCGCCTTCAGCCACTGCCCCATATCGCTGATACTGGCGTTTACACCGGCAGCCGGGGCCGCCAGATAGTATTCCTTTTCCACTTTTACCGGGCGCCAGCCGCGACCGGTCTGCACATGCGGCGCCGCGCGGTTGCCGGCCGCCATAAAATTCTCCCACCCGAGGGATGCATCTTGCATTTTCAGGGGGGTGAAGAAACGCTCCTTGAGCTGACGACCATAGGGCACACCGGTAGCCTTATGGATCACGTCTTCAATCAGGCTGAACAGGACGTTCTGATAGCCGTAGCATTTTCCCGGCTTGCAGTGCGGGTCAATGGTGGCAAACATCGGCAGAATCTTGGACAGGGGCCGATTGTCTTCCAGGTAGTTGTCGTAAGCGTTGGGGGTAAGCCCGGAAGAATGGCTCAGCAGGTGCTGTACCTGCAGCTGCATGGACAGTGCCGGGGTTTTGAAGCTCAACTCGGGTACATAGCGCACCACCCGGTCGCCCCAGCTGAATTTCTGCTCATCCTCAAGCACCGCCGCCATACTGGCGGCGAACGTCTTGGAAACGGAAGCCAGCCGGAACACCGTGTGGGTGGTGACTTTTTCACGCTTGCCTTTGACCCGAACACCATAAGTATTCATGGCCACAGTCTGGTCGTGATCGACGATCACATAGGCGGCACCGGGGATGCCGTGCTGCTTCAACAACTGGCGAAAATAGCGGTCGAACTCTTTGGCGCTCGCCTCAACGCTCTTGTTCACGGCCTTGGCGCCGCCCCGAGCAGGCTTTCCCACGCGCGCGGAATCGGCGACCACCGGGATCGCTGCCACCAGCAACCCCAGCATCAAAAGAGGCAAAAGCGCTGCCCGGAGGCCTCGGTTTGTATTCAAAATGCCTTGGTTCACCGTGAAAACACCATGTGCCGTACTGCAGACCACCCCGACAACTGCCGCCCACCGGGAGCGCCGGCTTTGCCGAATACTTGTTGGGGAACCTGTATTAAGACTAGCAGCCCCAGAAAAAATTCATGGCCATCCGACGATTTCATCGAGCCGGCCGACACCATAACACCGTCACCGTGATCACGTTATCGCCGGAAATGCGAGGCTGCGCACAGTGGTCCCCGCGCATTGTAATAAAACCGATACAAACGCGCACTCTGGGCAGGTCTGGACATGCATACACCCCGCTTCCAGGCATAAAAAAACCGCCTTGCGGCGGTTTTCACGCGGCGGGGGCAAATTCTGCCCCCGGCTCAGACAAACCTTACAGCTTGTCGGAGTTCTCGCTCAGGTAAGCGGCAACACCTTCCGGAGAAGCGTTCATGCCCTTGTCGCCTTCCTGCCAGCCAGCCGGACACACTTCACCGTGCTCCTGGTGGAACGCCAGTGCGTCTACCATGCGCAGCATTTCGTCTACGTTACGGCCCAGCGGCAGGTCGTTCACTACCTGGTGGCGAACAGTGCCTTCTTCGTCGATCAGGAAGGAACCACGGAAAGCAACGCCGCCTTCGGACTCAACGTCGTAAGCCTGGCAGATTTCGTGCTTAACGTCGGCAACCAGGGTGTACTGTACCTGGCCGATACCGCCTTCGTTGACGGAGGTGTTACGCCAAGCATTGTGAGAGAACTGGGAGTCGATGGACACACCAATCACTTCAACGCCACGCTTTTTGAACTCTTCAAAGCGGTGATCGAAAGCGATCAGCTCGGAAGGACATACGAAAGTGAAGTCCAGCGGGTAGAAGAAGATAACCGCTTTCTTGCCTTTGATGGTTTCTGCGAGGTTGAACGCGTCAACGATCTCGCCATTACCCAGTACTGCAGCGGCGGTGAAGTCCGGAGCGGGCTTGCCTACTAATACGGCCATGAGAACCTCCTCAATGAGATAAATGTTTTACTTTAGGGGTGTTCAATTTATAACCAATAGCTATAAATTAACGAATGCTTGATAGGGGGCCGCTATGATACACAGGCACCTATGCCTGTCCCATTAAATTTTTATATAAACGCGATAGCAGGCGCCTCACGGTCAGACACGCACCGCCTCGCCCCCAGACACCCGCACCCCACCGCGCAAAAAACCGCACCAGGCACCTTGACTGCCCAGTCCAAAATGCACTTTCCGGTCACTTTCCGGCCAACTAGAATAATTAACGAACGGGAGCATAATCTTATTGACACTTATTCTCATTACCAATAAGATCAACATCCGTTTGAAAGTTAAGCTTATTTCCGCCAGGGTCAACAGCGATGTACGTTTGTATCTGTAAAGGCATCACCGACAGCCAGATCAAAGAAGCCGTGTACGATGGCTCCACTTCGGTTAAAGCCCTGCGCCGCCATCTGGGCGTGTCCTCGCAGTGTGGCCGTTGTGCAGAGCTGACTCAGGAAATCATCGACGAAACCATGACTGCCGGCATGATGGCCAATACCAACAGCGCCCTCTTCTACTCTGCGGGCTGAGTGCACGATTCAGCCGCACTAGGGCACCGCGATTCACGGTGCCCACAGTTACTTGCGGCCTTGCTACCCCTCCCGCTGTTACCGCCCCTTCCCTGAACACATCCATCTGGCAAGCTCCCCCTGCTGTCCTATCTTTAAGTGCCACGACCGCCGCCAAGTACCACGGCCGGTCGCCAGTCACTTGAAACGGACGCCATGAAGCATCAGCTCCTGCATATTTCAGAGCGGTTACGCGCCAGCTTCTGGGTAATTCCGGCGATCATGATGGCCGCGGCCATTCTGCTCGCTCAGGGGTGTCTTGCCTTTGACCAACATCGGGACCTGGATCAACTGCCCGGTTTGGGCTGGCTGACACTGCGCGACCCGGACAGTGCCCGCGCGCTGCTTGCCGCCATCGCCAGCTCTACCATCACCGTCGCCGGCACCGTGTTTTCCATCACCACCGTCGCCCTTACTCTCGCCTCCAATCAATTTGGCCCGAGACTGGTACGCAACTTTATCCGCGACCGCGGCACTCAAATATCGCTGGGCATCTTTCTCTCGACTTTCGTTTATGCGCTGCTGGCAATGCGTGGCATCGACACCAGTGTGCCGGGTAACCGCCACACGCTGACCATCAGCTTCGCCCTGTTACTCACGCTGGCCTGTATTGCCTACCTGATTTACTTTATCCACAACGTGGCGCAGTCGATCCAGATCGACAACATCACCTTCCGGATAAACAGCGAGTTCCGCGCGGCGCTGGATGGCATCTACCCCCGCGAGCACTGCCTGGATCCACGCTTCCGCCGCCAGGACCTGAGAAAAATCCATCTCGGTGATGATGTCCTGGGTGTGCGGGCGCACAAAGAGGGGTACGTGCAACGCATCGATCGTCAAAAATTGATCGACTGGGCCAGCGAACACCAGTGCTGTATCTGGCTGGATATGCACCCCGGAACCTTCCTGTACCACTGGGGAAGCGTCGCCCGGATTTACAACCCGCCCCGACACATGGACACCCGCGCCATTGAAGATGTTGTTCTCGGAGCCATTGCACTGGGGCCGCAGCCAACCGCCGAGCAGGATGTGATTTTTTCGGTCCGGCAACTGGCACAGATTGCCGTACGGGCACTGTCACCGGGCATCAATGATCCGTTTACCGCCTACACCTGTATCGACCGCCTGATTGACGGAATGGGCATAGTGCTGCAGCGCCCCGAACTACCCAATTGCTTTAGCGACGACGAGGATGTGCTACGTCTGGTCACCATTGAGCTGGACTTTGCCGATGTGCTGGCCGCGGCGCTGGACGAAATCCGGGAGTATGGCCGCGACAGCGGTGTGGTAATGCGTCACCTGTTAAGCGCACTGAACGAGCTGGCGGAAATCTGTACCCGAGACGCCGACCGCAAGGCCATGCGGACGCTTATCGAGCGACTGGAAGAAGACTGCAGCAAAGGCGTTCAGGACAGTTTCGACAGCACTACGGTACAAAAGCAACTCAATGCCATGCGCAATACACTCAACGCCCGCCCTCCCCAGAAATAGCCCGCAACGAATTTCCTTCATTAAAAACGCCTATTCAGTAGGCAAACTACCTTCCATGGGGTGACCGAATGTACGGCCTGTACCAGCGCCGACCAAAACAATCTAAACGGCAATCATTCTCGTTGTAGTTCTCTGCCTTTTTCCCGTTAATTTTCCCGCTTTTTTCTCGCACGTTCGCCGACATTCCGCGCTTGACTTGTCCATTTCCTCAACGCAAACTCCACACAATCTTGCGTTGCTGACTCTACAATTCTGGAAGTATTTGCAAGGGTATCCCGAAGACATCCGCAATGGTGTCCACCGGAATTTCCCGCAGCTTTCAATTAAAAATTTTCAGCGCCAACGGTTTTTGACCCATACATTTCCGCACAGGACACAGCCAAGCGGCTCAAGGAGAACACCATGAAAGGCGATCCCAAAGTCATCGAACATTTGAACAAGGCACTGGGAAACGAGCTGATTGCCATCAACCAGTATTTTCTGCACTCCCGCATGTTCAAGGACTGGGGGCTGAAGGAGCTGGCCGATAAGGAGTACCACGAGTCCATCGACGAAATGAAACACGCCGATTGGCTGATCGAGCGAATCCTGTTTCTCGAGGGTATTCCGAACCTGCAACACCTGGGCAAACTGCTGATCGGTGAAAACACCGAAGAAATGCTCAAGTGCGACCTGAAGCTCGAGCAAAAAGCCATCCCCGATCTGCGCGATGGCATCGCCTACTGCGAGTCCGTACGTGATTACGGTAGCCGCGAGCTGCTGGAAAAAATCCTGGACTCAGAAGAAGAGCACGTAGACTGGCTGGAAACCCAGCTGAGCCTGATCGACAAGGTCGGCCTGCAAAACTACCTGCAAACCCAGATGGCTAGCGCCTCGGAAGAGTAAGCCCCGCAAAACCCGGGCATAAAAAAACCGCGGCCAGTGCCGCGGTTTTTTTGTGGGCGGAAAACGTCGATTACTGAGCGTCGCCGGCGCCCTCTTCGGCACCCTTGGCCGCTTCTTCAATCAGGGTCTTCAGCTCGCCATTCTCATACATTTCCATAATGATGTCGCAGCCGCCGATCAGCTCCTGCTTTACCCACAACTGCGGGAAGGTCGGCCAGTTGGCGTACTTCGGCAGCTCCGCACGGATATCCGGGTTCGCCAGAATGTCCACATAGGCAAAGCGCTGGCCACAGGCCATGATCGCCTGGGATGCACGCATGGAAAAACCGCACTGGGGGGCGTTAGGGCTGCCTTTCATATAAAGCAGGATGTCATTGTCGGCAATCTGCTTTTTGATGTTTTCCAGAGTATCCATAGTGGAAGCAAACCTCGGGTTGGGGAATTTCCGGCACCGGCGACCGGTACCAATCCATCTTGAAAGCGCGCATTGTACCCGATTCCCGAGTGAGCGCACGCCCCTGCCACCGCGCCGCTCAGATACCCTATTAAGGTACTCTCTCCAGATGCACTCTGGTGGTGCCGCCGCCAGGCTGTGCTAGTATTGCCGGCTTTCCGGAGAAATTGCGGACAGAGCGCGCCTGAGGCGTATTTTCTGCGGTTTCTCCTGTCTCGGCCCACTCACAGAGGAGATCGCAAAGTGGCCAGTCCCGCGTTGATGCATAACTACGGTAACAGAACCCTGACCCTGGTCAGAGGTGAAGGCAACTACGTTTGGGACGACAACGGCCGACGATACCTCGATGCCCTCTCCGGGATTGCTGTGTGCGGCCTCGGCCACTGCCACCCGGCCGTCACCCAGGCGATTCAGGAGCAAGCCAATACGCTGCTGCACGTGTCCAATTTGTACAACATCCCGCCCCAGGAACAGCTCGCTGAAAAGCTCGTGTCCCTGTCCGGCATGGACAACGTGTTTTTCTCCAACTCCGGTGCGGAGGCCAATGAGGCGGCCATCAAGCTGGCGCGCAAGCTCGGCAACGAGCGCGGCCTCGCCTGCCCAAAAATCATCGTGACCGACGGCGCCTTCCACGGCCGTACCCTCGCCACCCTGACGGCCACCGGCAACCCAAAAGTGCAGCAGGGTTTTGCCCCCTTGCCCGAGGGCTTCCTGCGCGTGCCCTTCAACGACGTAGCCGCGATCGAAACCCTGGCGAGCCAGCACGATGACATCGTGGCCATCCTGGTGGAGCCGATTCAGGGGGAAGGCGGAATCCGCATCCCCGATGGGGATTACCTGCCCGGCCTGCGCCGCCTGTGCGACCAGCACAATTGGCTGCTGATGCTGGATGAAATCCAGACGGCCAATGGCCGCAGCGGCAAGCTGTTTGCTTACCAGCACCACCCGGGCCTGCTGCCAGATGTGGTGACCACGGCCAAAGGCCTGGGCAACGGCGTCCCCATCGGCGCCTGCCTGGCCCGCGGCGACGCCGCGACCCTGTTTACCGCCGGTGCCCACGGCTCCACTTTTGGCGGTAACCCGCTGGCGTGCCGCGCCGGCCTCGCGGTGCTCGAAACACTGGAAAACGAATGGCTCATCGAGCGCGCGGAAAAACTCGGTGCGCAACTGCTGGATCAACTCAACCGCGAGCTGGCAAACTGTACCCGGGTCAACGAGATTCGCGGGCTTGGCCTGCTGATCGGTATTGAGCTGGATCGCCCCTGCGCAGAACTGGTCGAGCAGGCCCGCGCCCAGGGCATGCTGATCAATGTTACCGCCGGCAACGTGGTGCGCCTGCTGCCACCACTGACCCTCACCGACGCCGAGTGCAGCCAGGTCGCAACCACCGTCGCCGCACTGGTACGCGACTTCGCCCAACAGGCCGCCTGATTTACGGAGGATTTACCCATGGCAGTCAGACACTTCCTTACCCTGATGGACCTGAGCAAAGACGAGCTGCGCAACATTATTGAGCGCGCCATTGAACTCAAGGCCCTGCGCAACCAGGGCGTAGCCAGCGAACCCTTTCGCAATAAAGTTCTGGGAATGATTTTCGAGAAGTCCTCGACACGCACCCGGGTCTCTTTCGAGGCCGGCATGGCGCAGATGGGCGGCAGCGCGCTGTTCCTGTCCCCCCGCGATACCCAGCTGGGCCGCGGCGAACCCATCGAAGACAGCGCACGGGTGATCTCGCGCATGGTGGACATGGTGATGATCCGCACCTTCGGCCACAACGTGCTCGAGCGCTTTGCGGAATACAGCAAGGTGCCGGTGATCAATGCCCTGTCCGACAGCTACCACCCCTGCCAGCTACTGGCCGACCTGCAGACCTATGTCGAGCATCGCGGTAGCCCGGAAGGCAAAGTGGTGACCTGGGTAGGCGACGGCAACAACATGTGCCACTCCTACATTAATGCCGCACGCCAGTACGACTTCGAACTGCGCATTGCCTGCCCGGAAGGGTACGACCCGGACGAGAGCATCGTTGCCGCCGCGGGCGACCGGGTGTCGATTTTCCGCAAACCGGAAGACGCGGTACGCGGTTCCGACTGGGTTGCCACCGATGTGTGGGCCTCCATGGGCCAGGAGACCGAACAGCAGATTCGCCTCAAGGCCTTTGAGGGCTTCCTGGTTGACCATGAGCTGATGAGCCACGCCAACAGCGACGCCGTGTTCATGCACTGCCTGCCGGCGCACCGCGGTGAGGAAGTCAGTGGCGAGCTGCTGGAAGACGACAAGATTTCGGTGGTGTGGGACGAGGCCGAGAACCGCTTGCACGCGCAAAAGGCCCTGATGGAATTCCTGCAGGACAACAGCAACTGATTGCGCCTTCCTCAACCCCAGACGAGAGGCGCCGGACATACCTCCGGCGCTTCTTTGCCGCCCAATATTGTCGCCCGACATTCGGCAAAGTTGTCCACAACTGGCGCTGCGTAAAAAACACCCAACAAAGGTCTCAGGCGCCACCTGTCAGAGCTGTACAAACTGACCTGGCAGTGCCCCTTTGATCAGCGAATAATCAAGCCTTGCGGGTTATTGCCCCGCTTAATTTAAGACCCGCTTACTATTAAAAAATATTCTTAAAAACACCCGCCTTCAAAAGCGCCTGGTCATTTTTTATACCCAGCTAGCAGTGGCGGGCGCTGGCGGCGGAAAAAATCCACGTCGCCCGGCCTACCCACAAATTATCCACAAGTAACCCCGAAGTTATCCGCCTTGAATTACCCCCTCAATCGCATTATCTTGTTGCTCATCCGAGGTCGAACCCCAACATATAGGGTTTGAGTAGCCCTGAAGGGCTACGCAAAGTGCTCCCGAGCAGGTGTATAACCTGGCGAAAGCGGCACAGAGCGCAAATTCCAGACCACAACATATTGTGTTTGGCCTCAACCGTACCAACTAGCAGCAACCTGCCCACAGGCGGGTATCGGGAAAAGTGGATAACGGTGGATAACTAACGCGAGGGAAACCCCGCGCAGCCATCCACCCACCGAGCCATCGGTACCATACCCCGAGCGCTGGGCGGCATCGACGTTCATACGCAGTCTCAAGCAGTACCCCACAAGAGTTACCCGAGCGGAGCCGCGGCTTCGCCGACACTGCTTGTGCCTGCGACTTGTACAGACTGCCCCAGCGGCCCGGTGTATCGCCGTGTTCAGTAGGCAGCGGTAAAGAATGTTCGGCCACAAGCCGGCGTACGCACTATTTGTTACGCAAAAACCAAAGCAAAAACCAAAGCAAGTCGACCAGACACGCGCGCAAACTTTACGGAGAATTTCATGCACACAGAGACAGGGCGCTCCCAGTCTGTGCCCAACGGCACTACCAAGGAATCGGTAACAGACCAAGCCAGCAGCACCTCTTTGGCTGCCACGGCCCCCGGTCAGGTCCGCGTCATCAAGCGCAATGGCACCGTCGTACCTTATGACGACAGCAAAATCTCCGTGGCCGTCACCAAGGCATTCCTCGCGGTTGAGGGCGGTACTGCCGCAGCGTCCAGCCGTATCCACGAGCGCGTGGCCGACCTGGTTTCCCACATCAGTGCGACGTTCAAGCGTCGCATGCCCTCCGGCGGCACCATTCACATCGAAGAAATTCAGGACCAGGTCGAACTGGAGCTGATGCGTGCTGGCGAACACAAGATTGCCCGTGACTACGTGCTGTACCGCGAAGAGCACGCGCGCCTGCGTGCTCAGAAAGAAAAAGAAAAGCCGGCGGCCCAGCCTGCCGCTGCCCACCCGAGCATCCGGGTAAAAATGGAAGACGGTTCTCTGGTACCGCTGGACATGGAGCGCCTGCGCACCATCGTGCAAGAAGCCTGTGAAGGTCTCACCGATGTAGACGGCGAGGTAATCCTGAACGAAGCGCTGAAAAACCTGTACGACGGCGTTTCCGAAACCGACATCAATACCGCGCTGGTAATTACCGCGCGCACCCTGGTGGAACAGGAACCCAACTACACCTACGCCACCGCATTCCTGCTGCTGGACAAGCTGCGCGCCGAAGCACTGCGCTTCCTGGGTGTCGCCGAGTCCGCCACCCAGCAGGAAATGAAAGCCCTGTACAAGCCGGCACTGGCCGCCTACGTGGCCAAAGGTATCGAACTGGAACTGCTGGACCCGGCACTGGCCAACTTCGACCTGGAAAAACTGGGCGACGCCATCAAGCCCGAGTGCGATCACCAGTTCACCTACCTCGGCCTGCAGACCCTGTACGACCGCTACTTCCTGCACTCCGACGACGTGCGCTTCGAACTGCCGCAGCTGTTCTTCATGCGCGTGTCCATGGGCCTCGCTATCAATGAAGAGAACCCGAACGAGCGCGCCATCGAGTTCTACAACCTGCTGAGCTCTTTCGACTACATGAGCTCCACCCCAACCCTGTTCAACGCCGGTACCCTGCGTCCGCAGCTGTCCTCCTGCTACCTGACCACCGTGCCCGACGACCTGCACGGTATTTACGGTGCCATTCAGGACAACGCCATGCTGTCCAAGTGGGCCGGCGGCCTGGGTAACGACTGGACGCCAGTGCGTTCGCTCGGTTCCTACATCAAAGGCACCAACGGCAAATCCCAGGGTGTTGTGCCCTTCCTGAAAGTGGCCAACGACACCGCGGTAGCGGTGAACCAGGGCGGCAAGCGCAAGGGCGCGGTGTGTGCCTACCTGGAAACCTGGCACCTGGATATCGAAGAATTCCTCGAGCTGCGCAAGAACACCGGTGACGACCGTCGCCGTACCCACGACATGAACACCGCCAACTGGGTGCCGGACCTGTTCATGAAGCGTGTGTTCGAAGACAAAGAGTGGACCCTCTTCTCTCCGGCAGACACCCCGGACCTGCACGACCTGTTCGGTGACAAGTTCGAAGAGCGCTACACCCACTACGAAAACCTGGCCGCCACCGGCAAGCTGAAGCTGCACAAGAAAGTGCGCGCGCTGGACCTGTGGCGCAAGATGCTGGGCATGCTGTTTGAAACCGGCCACCCCTGGATCACCTTCAAGGACGCCTGTAACCTGCGCAGCCCGCAGCAGCACGCCGGTGTGGTACACAGCTCCAACCTGTGCACCGAGATCACCCTGAACACCAAGGCGAACGACGAAATCGCGGTCTGTAACCTGGGCTCGGTCAACCTGTCCCAGCACATTGGCGAAGACGGCAAGCTCGACATGGTCAAGCTGGAAGGCACCGTGAAGACCGCCGTGCGCATGCTCGATAACGTCATCGACATCAACTACTACTCCGTGGAAACCGCGCGTCAGTCCAACATGCGCCACCGTCCGGTGGGCCTGGGCCTGATGGGCTTCCAGGACGCGCTGTACAAGGCCGGCATCTCCTACTCCAGCGATGAAGCCGTACAGTTCGCCGACACCACCATGGAAGCGATCAGCTACTACGCCATTTCCACCTCCAGTGATCTGGCGGCGGAACGCGGCAGCTACACCAGCTACGAAGGTTCCCTGTGGAGCCAGGGCATCCTGCCGATCGACTCCATCGAAATCCTGGCCAAGAACCGCGGCGAGCAGTTCATCGACCAGGACACCAGCAGCACCCTGGATTGGGACGTGGTGCGCAACAAGGTTGCCAGCCAGGGCATGCGTAACTCCAACGTCATGGCCATCGCCCCGACCGCAACCATCGCCAACATTACCGGCGTATCCCAGTCCATCGAGCCCACGTACCAGAACCTGTACGTGAAATCGAACCTGTCTGGCGAATTCACCGTCGTGAACCCCTACCTGGTACACGACCTGAAAGCCCGCGGCCTGTGGGACAAGGTGATGGTCAATGACCTCAAGTACTACGAAGGTTCCGTGCAGAAGATCGACCGCATCCCGGCCGACCTGAAAGCCAAGTACGCCACCGCATTTGAAGTGGAGCCGCGCTGGATCGTGGACGCCGCCAGCCGCCGTCAGAAGTGGATCGATCAGGCCCAGTCCCTGAACCTCTACATCGCCGGCGCCAATGGCAAGAAGCTGGATCTCACCTACCGCATGGCCTGGTACCGCGGTTTGAAAACCACCTACTACCTGCGTGCACTGGCTGCCACCTCCACGGAGAAATCCACCGTGAACAGCGGCACCCTGAACGCAGTAAGTTCCGGTGGCGCCCCGGCCGCCAGCGCAGCCCCGGCAGCACCGCAAGCCGAGCCAGCACCGGCAGCCGTACCCGCGGCCTGCTCACTGGACGACCCGGACTGCGAAGCCTGCCAGTAAGCGTCACGCTGTTTTAAAGACTCTCGGGGGAGAGCACCGCGCAACGCCGCGAACCAATCGCGGCAATGCGCAACCAAGACCATAAGCGCCGCCCCGGCACCGGGCCAACACTCAGTACAAGAGTGAACACCCGGGTCGGGCGCAGGCCGCACACGACACACTTTCGATCGCCTGTGCCACCACAGGGGTCACCGGAAAAAATAAGGGGAAGTCATGCTGAGCTGGGACGATATCGATTCCAAACCCGAAACAGGAGCCCTCAGCGGCCAACAACAGAAAGCCGAACCGCAACCGGTGCCGGGAGCACTGCCATCCGAGCAGCAGGCAGTCACCGAACCCGGCGCTAACTACCAGGTAGATAGCGCCAGCAGTGCCCCGGCACCGACCGCGGCCCAAAGCCAATCCAGCACCGCCTCCGCGTCTTCCGCGGTAGAAGCCGCGCGCGCCGCAGTGAGCGAGCTGGACCCGGCCCCGGGCCTCGAAGAACTGGAAATGGGCGCCGCCCGTATCCAGGTGGACGAAAAGCGCATCATCAACTGCCGCGCCGACCTGAACCAGCTGGTACCGTTCAAATACGACTGGGCCTGGCAGAAATACCTCGACGGCTGTGCCAACCACTGGATGCCGCAGGAAGTGAACATGAACAAAGACGTGTCCATGTGGAAAGACCCCAACGGTCTGACCGAGGACGAGCGTCGCATCGTGGAATACTCCCTGGGTTACTTCTCCACCGCCGACTCCCTGGTAGCCAACAACCTGGTGCTGGCCATCTACCGCCACATCACCAACCCGGAATGCCGCCAGTACATCCTGCGTCAGTCCTTTGAAGAAGCCATCCACACCCACGCCTACCAGTACTGTGTAGAGTCCCTGGGCATGGACGAAGGCGAAGTCTTCAACATGTACCGCGAAGTCCCGAGCGTTGCCAAGAAAGCCGCCTGGAGCCTCGCGCACACCGGCTCCATCAGCGACCCCAACTTCAAGACCGGCACCGTAGAAACCGACCAGGAACTGTTGCGCAACCTGATCGCCTTCTACGCAGTTACTGAAGGCATCTTCTTCTACTGTGGCTTCACCCAGATCCTGTCCATGGGCCGCCGCAACAAGATGACCGGCGTTGCCGAGCAGTTCCAGTACATCCTGCGCGATGAGTCGATGCACCTCAATTTTGGTATCGACGTCATCAACCAGATCAAACTGGAAAACCCGCACCTGTGGACCGACGCGTTCCAGCAGGAAGTGACGCAGATGGTTCTGGAAGGTATGGAACTGGAAGTGGCCTACGCCCGCGACACCATGCCCCGCGGCGTACTCGGCATGAATGCCGCGATGATGGAAGAATACCTCCACTTCATCGCCAACCGCCGCCTGAGCCAGCTGGGCCTGAAAGAACAGTTCCCCGGCGCCCAGAACCCCTTCCCCTGGATGTCCGAGATCATGGACCTGCGCAAGGAGAAGAACTTCTTCGAAACGCGGGTTATTGAATACCAGACTGGCGGTGCACTGCAGTGGTAACGCACTGAGAACACATCGACCGTAGATAAGGAATACCTACAAGAAAGAGTCGCTCACAGGATGAGAGGTATTGAAGCGGATGTATCGCGAGATGCATCCGCTTTTTTTATAACGATCACATACAAAGTAATTACCACCTCTCCTCTCCCTCCTCCCGGTAGCTCTATCAATTAGGCAAAAGCAAGATTAGTTAATTAATGCTCATCAAGAAACAATAAGTGGAAAAATGGCAAAAGTAGCTAGGCAAGATTTTATTTTCAAAAAACACATGTCAGTTGGCGAAGCAGACGCAGAAAATGACACTCAATTCTTGGCGGAATGCTTTGTAGACATTGGAGATTATGAAGTTGTAGAGAACACTGAAAATTCGCAGTCGATCGTACTTGGAAGAACTGGAATAGGTAAAAGTGCGCTAATCGAACAGTTAGAAAATAATTCTGAACGCGTAATCCGAATAGAACCAGAAGCCCTTGCACTAAGGCATATATCAAACTCCACAATCCTAAAATTTTTCGAGGAAATTGGCGTAAACTTAGATATATTTTACAACCTACTCTGGCAGCACACTTTTGCCGTAGAGCTAATAAAAAATAAATACAATATTGATTCTGCCCATGCAAAAACAAAATTTATAGATCAAATTTCTTCTTTACTAAGCGGAAACCACAAAAAACAACAGGCCCTAAATTACATAGAAGAATGGGGCGATAAGTTCTGGGTTGACACAGAAACGCGAATAAAAGAGTTTACAGATAAACTTGAGGCAAACCTAAAATCATCAATAGACTCAAATGTTCCTGGAATTAAAATTTCCGGTACAGCAGGCGCAACACTATCTGAAGAACAAAAATCAGAAGTAATTCACTACGGAAAAAAAGTAGTAAGCACAGTACAAATTGAGAAACTCTCGAAAATCGTTCACTTACTCGCCGAAGACATATTCAACGATCGACAGCAAAAAACTTACATCCTAATTGACAGACTCGATGAAAACTGGGTCGACGATGACCTTAGATATAAACTAATAAAATCATTAATAGAAACTATAAAAAAATTCAGAAACATTAAACCGGTAAAAATAGTAATAACATTAAGAACAGACCTCCTAAATAGAGTTTTGGAAAAAACAGTAGATTCTGGATTCCAGCCAGAGAAATATAACAGCCTATATTTAAAAATGGGCTGGAACAAAGAACAACTAAAATGCCTATTAGATAAACGCGTAAACCAGCTATTGAAAAATAAATATACCAATAGCGATGTCTACTTCGAAGACATATTTCCCAGCAAGATCGACAAAACAACTTCCCTGGATTACATAATCGACAGAACACTCCTTCGCCCAAGAGATGCAATTGTATTTGTGAATGAATGCCTAATTGAAGCGCAAGGAAAAACTGAAATAACCGGAGCAATGATAAAGCAAGCCGAACTTGCTTACTCCCAAGGCCGCTTAGACTCACTAAAATTTGAATGGCAGGTCGAACATCCACTATTAGGGAAATACATTGAATTACTCCACCAAAAAACTAGTAGATTCAAAGTAAATAGCATTTCAGATGAAGAGTTAGAACTAATAATCCTTGAATTGGCTGAGCTAGAAGAGGAAACTGGAGATATCGCAGTAAAAAATGCTCACGCCTATTTAAAGTCTGAATACCCCTCTTCTCAAGCACTCATGATGCAGCTAAGGCAGAATATCCTTTTTATACTTTACAAAATAGGCGTCATTGGAATTAAGGTGGATGGAACTAGTTCAGTTAGATGGGGACATGATAGAACTCAAAACTTAACCCCCAAAATGATCGACACAACTTCAATCGTACATATTCATAAAATTCTATGGCGATGCTTAGCAATAGATAAAAGGGTAACTTAGCCAATGCGATTATCTGCTTAGAAATAAATGGGGTCAGATCAAACTTTTGGCGTTCAAACACCCAACACAAAGATAAGCCAATAGCTTCACTTTACCGACTACCGACGACCCTAAGCTCGCACTGATCACTGGAGAAGTAATCCGCAATGACCGACAACAGCTGGGATAGTTTTGCCGAAGGATGGGACAGCAATAGCGATGTCATCACCTATTCGGAGCACGCCTTCCGGTCCCTTACCGACCCCCTTGAATAATTGGGGTCAGATCAAAGTTTTGACATGTATATTGCCCTACCCCCAGAACAACCAATGATGCAAGATGGACGAAATCAAGCTCAATTTTGCACTTTCAACGAGCAGACAATGCCCGGCGGGAAAATTCGAGGATAACCTTATGCAGGCACTGCTACTGATAGCGCTGCTAATCATCTCCACATCTGTAATGGCTGATGACATAGACAGCATTATCGAATACTCGGGTATAAGAGAGACCTTGGCGGAAACGAACCAGGCGTTCCTTCAAGACGCCTATCAAGACAACCCAGGATTGTCAGAGAAAAGCGATCTGGTTGAACGCTATTTCTCGGAAAATATAGAGCTTTCCAATTTCAGGCCAGAACTGGAGAGGCTACTGAAGGACAACTTCAGCACCGCTGAACTCAGGGCTATTTCCAATGCGCTATCAGGGAGCGAAAAGAAATCCGACCGATTCCAGTTTTATGGAACCGAACTCGGCCAGAGGTGGCTCACTGTCGACGGTCAATTCAGCGATATAGTTCTGCTGGGTGCCGCCAAGAAGATCATGGACCCAGACAACGGTCTCGCTAATTTTTTACACAATAATTAGCGAGAGGGTAGCTCTCTCACCGTAATGCCATCGATATGGTAACGTGACATCTGTAATGGCCATACGCACTCATCATCCCCGGCCATCGTGCCCCTATTCCCAATCCATAGCGGTGGGGGCCCACTTTGCTTTCACCAATATCCTGGGTCACTCAATGCCGCAACACAATGGGTGGCCCCTTGCATGGCGGGAACCGGCTCGCCATCGAGAGATTGGGCCAGCCAACCAATGGGCTGGCTGAGCGGATAAGGCGCGGCGACCATATCTTCGCCAATTTGCTGGAAGCCGGTTTTCGAATAGAAAGCAGGGTCACCGTAAGTAAATACCAAGCGCGCATCGCGCGATCGCAGCTCATCCAGCCCGTAACGAATCAGCCTTTGTCCTACTCCTGTCCCCTGTACATCGGTGGCTATGGCGACGGGTGAGAGAATAAAGGCTGTCGCTCCATTCGGCACGGTGAAGCGGCTGAAAAAGATGCTACCCGTAATACGGTTTCCGCATTTGGCCACACACCCGAGTAAATCATCTGGCGCCGTTTGCTCAATCAAATGCGAGACCAGGGTGGCGATTGTTTCACCTTCGGCGGCCCCCTCCGAGACGGAGAACACGGACCGGAACAGGGCGATAACCTGCTCGGCCTCCGATTCATCAAACAACTTGCAATGCATCAATTCCGACCCCGTCGTTTGTGGCAGTGATGAGACCTGCGGCGGTGAAAACCAGCGGTAGCGCGCCACTACACCGGAAAGTCTCCAGGTCAGTATAATAATCAGGGCCAAATTTTTGCGGTACAGTCAGGCTTTGGCATATAAAACGATACTCTCTTGAACACGACCGCCCCATGCCTCACGCGCTGATCGCCCTGGCCATAGCGGCCGTTATCGTCGGTCCCCATCGGTGGGTGTGTTTTGTACTCTGGCGGCACGCCACCGAAATCGGTGATATGCCCGGGTCTGGCGCGGAACTAAATATATGGGTCAGATCAACATGCTGACATTGAACCCCACTAGCAAAAATTCGCTGGGTAGACAGAGAACAGAATGTTAAGGGCAGAGCTGAGATTTAACGCACAAACCCGCCCCCAACTCGATTCGCCGCCACTGGCCTACACGATCAAAAAGCGCACAGGAATCGCGAGCAGCCTGAGTGCAAACATGCGCGCTTGGATTACCCGGAAACTAAGCGGTTCAGCGTCGATTCAGCCAGAACCGGTACGATGGTGTCATCCTAAAACCAACCTCGGCCGCTCCCAGTGGGCGCTGTTTGCTGTATTGGCACTGATGTAACCGATGAAAAGAAAGCTGCTGCCCTACTCCCTCGCGATCCTGACAACCGCCGGCTGCAGCATGGCGCCCTATCAGCATTCGCCAGATGACGCCGCCGACGCCTCGCACAGCCCCGCCACAGGACGCCCGCAGCCCGCCCAACCACCCACGCCCGAACCCGCGCCCTCACCGGCTGAATTGCTCAAGGCCAGCCTGTACCAGCAACATCAGGCACGGAAGGGTATCCCGTACCGACTGGGCGGTATGAGCAGGCGCGGCATCGACTGCTCAGCGCTGGTGTACCTCATCTACCGCGACCATATGGGAATCCAGCTGCCCCGCACCACTCAGTATCAGGCCGTGGCCGGCGAGGCCATTGAACAGGGCGAGTTGCGCCCCGGGGATCTGGTGTTTTTCAGAACCGGCCGCCGGGGCCGGCACGTGGGGATCTATATCGAGGAGGGAAAGTTTCTGCACGCTTCCGTGTCCAAGGGCGTCACCATCTCTCAGCTGACGGATTACTACTGGAAAAGCCGCTACTGGCGGGCACGCAGGCTGGACCTCGAATCCAGCAATCAGTCCTGATCACCCAGAGCGCCAGTGGCCACACCGCGCCCGCTGATCAACCGCTTCTATACGCCTTTACGCTGGAATAATCATCGGGGCCGGAGTAGAGTTTTGACGTCCGCCACAGCGACCCACCCAACCCCGCGACCTATTGAGCACGATCGCCACAGATGCCCTACGTATTGATCACCCTGGCCCTAGTGGCCCTTATCATCGGCCCCCAGCTGTGGGTGCGCTTTGTACTCTGGCGGCACTCCACTGAACTTGGTGATATGCCGGGGTCTGGCGCCGAACTGGCCAAACACCTGATCGAGCGCTACGAACTCGAGGGTGTAAAGGTGATCGAGGCCGGCAAGGACCAGAACTACTACTCGCCGTCGGAAAAGATCGTGGCACTGAGCCCTGACGTGTATCACGGCAAATCAGTCACCGCAGTGGCGGTGGCCGCCCATGAAGTGGGCCACGCAATGCAGTTCTGCCGCGAGGAGCCTATCTCCAAACTCCGGGACAAGTACCTGGGCCGGGCCGGCCAGATCCAGAAGATTGGCGCCACCATTCTGATCGCCGCCCCTATTCTCACCCTGCTGATCAAGTCACCGGTCATCTTCCTGTGGATTGGCGTGGTGGCGGTGATTACCATGCTCGCGTCCGCGCTGATGTACGTGGCGATACTGCCGGAAGAGTATGATGCGAGCTTCAACAAGGCGCTGCCGATACTGAGAGAGGGCTACCTGCCGGAACACCTGTGGGGCAAGGCCCACAGTGTGCTTAAGGCCTGCGCCCTGACCTACGTGGCCGGTGCCCTGCTGGACGTACTCAGGCTGTGGCGCTGGATACGATTTTTCCGATAAGTTCTGCGGAGCCCGCTTTACCATGACCACCACCGCCGAAATCAAAACCGCCCTAATCGGCTACGGTTTTTCCGCCACCACTTTTCACCTGCCGTTCATCCTGAACCTGCCGCCCTTCCGCTTTACCGCGGTCAGTACGTCCAAGGGAGAACAGGTCCAGCAACAGCACCCGGAGGTAGAGGTTTATGCGGAGCCGGAAGCCCTTTTAAGCCAGAGCGATGCCGACCTGGTAATCATCACCGCGCCCAACAAAGCGCACTTTGCATTGGCCAAGCTCGCCCTGCAGCAGGGCAAGCATGTGGTGCTGGAAAAGCCCTTTGTCACCCGCGTTGAACAGGGAGACGAGCTGATCGCACTGGCCCAAAAACAGCAGCGGGTATTGAGCGTTTACCACAACCGCCGTTGGGACGGTGACTTCCTGACGGTGCAGAAACTGATTGCCGATGGCCGCCTGGGTAGGGTGCGTTACTTTGAAAGCCACTTCGACCGTTTCCGCCCCGAGGTGCGCAAGCGCTGGCGGGAGTCTGCGGTAGAAGGCGGTGGCATCCTGTTCGACCTCGGGCCGCATATGCTCGACCAGGCGCTACAACTGTTTGGCCCACCGATGGCGATTACGGCACAGGTAAAAACCCTGCGCCCCCAGGCGGAAGTCGATGACTTTTTCCACCTCACCCTGCACTACCCAGAGCACTTGGCTGTGCTGCGCAGCAGCCCCTTCTGTGCCTCGCCTAACCTGCGCTTCGAGGTACAGGGTGAGACCGGCAATTTTATAAAGCGCGGCCTGGATCCTCAGGAAGATCACCTGAGATCAGGACAACTACCGGTTACCGAAACGTGGGCGCAGGAGCCCCCGGAGCAATACGGTCAGCTTTACTCAGCCGACGGGGTTACCACAATCCCCACAGAAACCGGCGGCTACCAGCATTACTATCATATGCTTGCGCGGGCCATTCTAGATGGTGGCGAAGTACCGGTGAGCGCAGAGCAGGCCCTGTGGAATATCCGCTTGATCCACCTGGCGCAGCAGAGCGCTGCCAGTGGCCAAACAATCCAGGTCGATCACAACAACTGATTTTCCCTGATAGGGCGCGCGCCCGAGCGCAAAACCCGCTGTGATACATACATTCTGCTTTGACCCTGGTCATGCAACTAACCACTCGAGCCCGGCGCCAGTGACCCGCTCGCGATGGAGGCTGGCCCCACGCCACCTCATCGTCCCGCAACCGGCGCAAGGGGCAAGACTTCGTCAATACACGGGTTATCGAATACCAAACCAGGGGTGTGCTGCAGTGGTGAGCCGCCAGCCAATCATTGCACTCACGGCAGAGAAGGGATTCCTACACAAAACAGTGACTCACAGAACGATAGGTACTGAAGCGGGCGAAAGCCCGCTTTTTTGTGGCAACGCACCTCATAAGGCCAAGCGTGCGTACCAGATAGTGTGCCTGCTCTCCCCTAACGAGAAGGGCGCTCAATAGGAGGAAGACTTATCTCATCGAATGAGACGTTTACGTGACATAGCTCTCTCTCAGGATACCCTGGCTTTGCCGCAGCTTCTGCGGTCAGCGCGCCAAATAACGCGGCGAGTACACACATAATCGTTGCCGTATCAATCGCGATGCGCACTGGTCGGGGCTGACTACTAAGCCACCTGGCACTCAGGTTTTTCGCCATCATCTCTCACCTCAGAAATATTATTTTATTATCCGAGGGTGAAATTATTCAAAAGTGACAGGATTTGCGTATCAAATCGGTGCAAATCCGAAGATGGCACTTACTATTTGCCCTTTCATGCAGCTAAGGGCCGCCCTGCCGATTAAAAACTAACCGGCCGGCTCTCGTACCGGCACCACCGCGAGTTCCGTTTTTCGAAACTGGGAAGGAGTAACCCCGGTATCCAGCTTGAATAGCCGATTGAACGTTGTCTTGCTGTTGTAGCCCGCACGTAAAGCGAGATCCAATACCGAAGTGTCCACTTGCTCCGGATCAGCCAGCGCAGCCTTTACCTCAGCCAAGCGATAACGATTCACATACTCAAAAAAATTACAGCCAAACTCTCTGTTTATCAGATTGGATAACAACTTGCTCGAAAGCGACACCTGGTGCGCCAGATCCTCCAGCCTGAGGTTGCTGTTTAGGTAGGGACGCGCCTGCGCCATGTGCCGCGAAAGCCTTTGAACTTGCTCAGCCGAATAGGCCTGCCGGTTATCCGCCTTGGCCTCTCCCACCTCTTCCAAGGTCCGCTGCGCCACCCGCTGACTTTCATAGCCACCGCCCAGCCCATAATACAAAAGACCGGATATCAGCAGCAGTTGACCATAATTGGCAAGAAGCCCAAGTGTGCCAAGGTCATCTGCGGCAACGGTACCGGCTCCAGCCACAAAATTGATTACCAAGTAAACAGTCAGATACAAAACGGTCCAGAGTCTCAGTCCGATGAAACCCAGCACCAGTATTTTCAGCCAGCGGTAGCTCAACAAGTCGACATTAGAGTACACATCCGACATATGCCGCTCATAACGAAGAATGGTCCACAGTGCCCAGCCCCCAAAGCTGGCCCGAACGAGATTGCGAACGTCCTCATACTGCTGCACCGATGCAGATTTGAGCAGCTGCAGCATAGGAGGCCCTTCAGAGGAGTCGAATGCTAAATGAACGGCGATAAATACCGCCAGATAGGCCGCGACAGGGGCCACTAAAATCAAGTCAAATCGCTGAAATTGCGTTCGCCTGAAAAGGACGCTGCGCACGTAAAGCAACAGAAGTGGCCCCTCCACCCAAAGAGCGAGCTCCAAGACAGAGAAAATCCAGGGGGTATGGCTGAGCACCCAGCTGTGAAAGCCCTCCCCCCACAACGCAAGCACATAGAACGCCACGAACGCCTGCGACAAAAGGAAGCCGCTGAGCCAAACATTTCGCCATCCTTGACTGTGCCTGCCAGCCATGGCGATGACGGCAAACAGGAGACAAAGATAGATAGTCACGAAAATCACGATATCGTGCGTATTAAATAGCACTATGTCCATACCGCCAAGCCGCCCGAATTCATACGTTGAGGCCAAAAAGCGTCACATCAACACCTTTTATATATCCCCGTATCTTGCCACTTTGTAAAAAGGATCGCCAACGCAGCGGCCCGATATTGGTCAAGAGCCCATAAGACGCATCCGCAAATAGTTTTAAAACCGGATCGCTAAAATCTACGGTCATTTTCCAGTCGCTGGCCTGCCTCCGAGTTATCGCCGATTCAATCCCGTTTACCGCAACCCAAAAGAAGCCTCTCCAATCCATGTTAGAAACACCATGCTAGGCGGGAAAATGACGTAAAAATCTGAAAGGCCAACTACGAGTTCGGTCAGGCCAATTCCATTTTTCTCGCCTACAACGACGAAGCAAAATAATTGCAACGATAAGAGTGAGACTAGAGATGAGTAAGACAGAAATCGTCCAAGTGGAAGTCAAGCGGCATAGTATATTCAGGCGGTCTCTACTGGCGGCATGTATAGCGTCGGCAAGTGCGGGCAGCTGGGCCCAGCAGGCGGACAGCAGTGAGGCGCTGGAAGAAGTGGTTGTTGAGGGCGTGCGTGGCTCCCTTATGAACGCCCAGGATATGAAACGCGATGCATCGACCGTATCGGACGTGATTTCTGCTTCCGATATCAACGCGCTGCCAGACAAAAGTGTCCTGGAAGCCCTGCAACGGGTGCCGGGCGTTTCCATAGAGCGCTTTGCCGCAGCTGAAGACCCCGACCACTTCTCCATCGAGGGCAGCGGTGCCACCCTGCGCGGTATGGTACAGAGCCGCAGTGAATTCAACGGCCGTGACAGCTTTTCCGCAAATAACGGCAGCGGCCTGAACTTTCAGGATGTACCGCCAGAGCTGATGGGCGCGGTCATTGTGTACAAGAACCAGACCGCCGACATGATTGAGGGCGGTATTGCCGGCACTATTAACCTGGAAACCCGAAAACCTTTCGACAGCAACGGCCAGCAGATCGCCTTCAACAGCGCAGTGAACTACACCGATATGCGTGAGGCCGCCACTCCAGATTTTTCCGGGCTATACAGTAATCGCTGGGAAACCGATGCGGGTGAATTCGGCTTTCTGATCAGTGCAGCCAATTCAAACCTGAAAGTTAGCAATAACTCCATCCAGCAAGGTGTACCCGAGCTGCGAGAAATCTCAGGTGTCGGCGAGCGCTGGGTCCCAATCAACGTCGGCGCGCGCCAGGTGGACCAGGACCGTGAGCGCACTGGCGGTAGTATGGTGTTCCAGTGGGCCGATAATGACGGTACCAAGCTATTTACCGCAGAGTACGTGCGCTCCGATGCCGCCCAGTCCTGGCTGGAGTACGCCTTCCAGTCCGACAATACCGTAGGCCTGCCCTCTGCGGACAGCACTTACAACGATCGCCGTTTTGTCAGTGGTACCCTTGAAGGCGCTACCGGTTATAACAGCTACACGCGCCAGTCCCACTCCAACACCCTGGTCGAAGACTTCTCCCTGAACCTGGAGCTTAATCCGACCGAGCGCCTCCAGGTTGTGCTCGACGCGCAATATGTAGATGCCAGTACCGAGGTCATCGACCTCTCGGTTTACGGCCATACTGCCGCTGATGTTTATGCCGATTTCGGTGGTGGCACCCCGGATGTCGCCTTCCTGGCCCCCTCAGCGTCCGCGCAGACCAGCGAAGAGTACTTCACCGATCCGGCGAACTTCTTCTACCTCGCCGAAATGGATCACATTGAAGACAACGAAGGTAAAGAAGCAGCGTTCACACTGGACGTAGACTACGAGCTGGATAAAGGCTGGTTCCGCAGCGTAAAAGGCGGCCTGCGTGCATCGCAGCGCGAACAGACCACCCGCTGGTCTACCTACCAGTGGGGCGTTCTTTCTGCCGACTGGGCCGGCGGCCAGAAGTTTTTTGACGGGGTTCACGACACTAACCCCTGGGACGGACAGCCGGGTACCGACACTTACGCCGCCCCCGAATACGGCACTGTCGATTTCAATGATTTCTTCCGTGGGAAAACGACCGGCATTGCCGGGGGCACCGTGCTGGCTCCCAGCCCCAACCTGGTGCAGAGCTTTAACAACTATCGCTCGCAACTCAAGGCACTTTCTCCCGAATGGTTTACCTCCATCGCCGACCGCGATGGACTGGCAGAGGGGCCATTCCTGCCAGATGAAATCAACCCAATTACCGAAGACCGCTTCGCAGGCTACGTAATGGCGGAATTTGCCAACCCGGCTGAAACCCTGAGCGGTAACATTGGCCTGCGCTATGTCGACCTGAGCTATGAAACGACTGGAGGCTCCTCGTTTGACCCGCTTGACGATCGCCTGCCACTGCCAGCCGATGACATTGCGTTCTTCAATGGTGCGACCACCTCTTTCGACGACAAAGTCAGTGACCAGCATCTCCTACCGAGCTTTAACCTCAAGTACGAAATACAGGAAGACTTGCTGGCCCGCTTTGCCGCATCTCAGGCAATCGCCTTCCCGGATATGGGGATGCTGCGCAGTTACCTGGGCGTCTACGGAATTGTTGAATCCTTTGATACAGACAATGATGACGTAGAGGATACGGCGGTCGTCACCGACTACCGCGCAGGCACCGGTAATTCCAGGCTGAAGCCCATGCGGGCAAATAACTTTGACATCGCCCTGGAATGGTACTTCAGCGATGTGGGCGCGCTCTCCGCGACCGTGTTCCACAAGGATATCTCCGACTTCTTTACAAGTGGTGCCTTTCCCCGTGAAATAACCAACAACGGCGTTACACGCATCGTAGAAGTTGAGGGCCCAGTTAACTTTGGCGATGGCCAAATCAATGGTCTGGAGCTCGCCTATCAGCAGTTCTTTGACACACTGCCCGGCGCCTGGAGTGGACTGGGTCTTCAGGCAAACTATACCTATGTGGACAGCAAAAGCGTTCCCAATCAGAACCTGGATTCACAGGAAGGGGGTAACGTCGAAGTGGCATTTGAAAGTTTGCCACTTGCCGGCATGTCCGAACACACGTATAACCTAGTAGGCCTGTATGAATACGAGGACATTTCTGCGCGCCTCGCCTACAACTGGCGTTCCGAGTACCTGCTGACAACCCGGGACGTTATCACCAAACTACCCATTTATAATGGAGAGGGCGGCCAGCTGGATGGTTCGGTGTTCTTCAACATCAACGAGAACTTGAAGGTGGGCCTGGAGGCGACCAATATTCTCGATCAGGTGACCGAAACACGTATGCAGGTAGATGAGGATGGCACAAAACTCGATCGCTCGTGGTTTATTAACGACCGGCGTATCGCGGCTGTCATTCGCATGAACTTCTAAGTGCGGAAAAACATTGAGCAGGCACGCTTTCAGGCGTGCCTGCTCAATGCTGCATTAGACGGTAGCTCCACTATTTCGCTTTGAGTGGTCGCAAAGAATGAAAAAAATAATAATACTTGGCGGAGGCACCGCCGGCTGGATGACAGCCGCAGCCATGGCCCGCCTGTTAGTCCCCAGTGGCATTGAAGTCACGCTCGTCGAATCAGACCAAATCGGCACCGTCGGTGTCGGCGAGGCAACACTTCCCCACTTGCGTTTCTTCAACCAGATTTTGGGCATTGACGAAAACGCCTTTATGAAGGCCACCCAGGCCACCTATAAAATGGGTATCGAGTTCCAGAACTGGGGGAGGCCTGGTGATGCCTATATCCACCCATTTGGCGAATATGGACGCGAACTCGACGGCATTCCCTTCCATCAACTATGGTTGAAGGCCCACCGCGCCGGTATTGCAGAACCCCTGGACCACTACTCACTACCGGTCATGGCGGCAGCCGCCGGAAAATTCGATTTTCCCGATGGCAACCCCAGGTCAATTCTTTCCACCTACTCCTACGCCTTTCACCTGGATGCGGGACTCTATGCGCGCTATCTGCGTGAATTCGCCGAGCAGCTTGGCATACAGCGAATCGAGGGCAGAGTCAGTGCGGTAGTGCATGACGAGTACGGTGATCTCCACACGCTCGTATTGCAGGATGGGAACCGGATCTCGGCAGACTTTTTCGTGGACTGTAGCGGCTTCCGATCGTTGCTTCTGGGCGATGCACTGCAAACAGAATTCATCGACTGGTCACACTGGCTACCCTGCGACAGTGCCGTAGCGGTCCCCAGTGACATGACCGATGCACCATTGCCCTACACCAAAGCCATTGCTCACGGCAGCGGCTGGCAGTGGCAGATACCGCTGCAACACCGCATGGGGAATGGCCTGGTCTACGCCCGCGAGTACATGAGTGACGACCAAGCCTGCCAGCACCTGCTGGACAATCTTCCGGGAGCAGCCACGGACGCGCCTCGATTGCTGCGCTTTAAGGCTGGACGGCGCAAACACTCCTGGCAACGAAACTGTTTGGCGGTTGGACTCTCGGCCGGGTTCCTGGAGCCTCTCGAGAGCACCAGTATTTATCTGATCCAGATCGCTATCACTAAGTTCCTGGCCCTGCTTCCTCTGACGGACAATTACCGCAGTTGCAGAAATGAATTCAACCGACAGATGGCGCTGGAGTACGACCGTATCCGTGACTTTCTTGTCCTGCACTACCACGCAACCGAACGCGACGACACCCCCTTCTGGAACTACTGTCGCACCATGCCCATTCCGGATGACCTGCAGCGGAAAATGGACTTGTACCGGCAGCAGGGGCATATCGTGAATTATCGTCACGGCCTGTTTCTCGAACCCAGTTGGCTCGCGGTTTACCACGGGCAGCGTATTCTGCCGGACAACCATTCCATTCAGGCTGACCACCTGGCAAACAAAGAGATCGGCCAGCTGCTTTCTGGCTATAGTCAGCTCGTTCACAAGGGTGTCGCAGCATTACCCGCACACGCAGATGTAATTGCACGCCAACTCAGCGCCAGACCCCGGCAAGCGCCTTCGGCTGCAATGAGCCTGTACCGAGGAGCTGAGCAATGATCACCTCCCATGCCTCAAAATCGTCCAAAACCCTCCGCTGTGTCATCTATGGTAACAACCCGGCCGCACACTATTGCCTCCACTACCTGTATCAACAGATACCTCAGGAACATCTGGATGTCCTCCTTGTCGCACCGCCCTCGCCTGTTTCGGGCGCAGGATTCATAGATTCTACGGCGGCCGAGGCGCACTGCGAGATCGGTATCAGCACACAGGAACTGCTATGTAGCGACATTGCTGACACTTTTCTAGCCCTGGCAGTAACCTCGCCACATAATCGTGCACCTCAATGGCTTGCCTCCGCCGGTTATGGCTTTTCGCACCGGCGCCAGCCTTTTTTTCAGTGGTGGCAACCGAGCCAGCAGCTGCCCAATGCGCCGACGGCTACCACGTTTAACCTTAACTGCCTTGCTGCCGCCGCCGGACGCTGCGGCGAAACCCCGCCCGGCGCACCAAAAGTTCACCAAGGAATGCAATTTCGTTATACCGACTACTGCAATCACTTAGCGGCACGAGCGCGCGCGCTCGGCCTTACCGTTTTACACCAAAGTGCATTGCTATCGGCGAAAAATGGCTCGCAGTACAATCTGATATTGGACGACACCACCGTACAACACGCAGACTTTATCCTCGACTGCGACGGTGCGTTACTAGCAAGCGCCGCCGCTGATCATGGCCACATGCGTACGCTGTTGCCCGTTCCAGCGAACCGAAGCACGCAGACACCCAGCAGGCCATATCAACGTAGCCCCGCCGCCAGTTGTGTCATTGAACCAACCCGCTGGCTGCTCGATATCCGCGGGGATCGGATCGATCATCAAATTATCGCCGGAAAGTTTCACTCCGGTTTTCAATCAGCGTGGATCGGTAACCTCATCGGCCTTGGCAATGCCCTCAATTTGGGGCATTTCGCAATCGACCCACTGGCACAAGCGCAACAACAATTGCAGTTTTTACTGCCGTTACTACCACAAGGATCCAATTACCGCGCTCAGCAAGAAGAATTTAATGAGCGGGTAGCACAATACAATCAGCAAGTAATCGACCTACACAGTCTCTGCCATTGGTTGGCAGGTCACAGCCGGCGACTCTCCGCAGGTGCCCGGGAACAGCTTGCACTATTCCGAACCTGCGGTCGTACCAAGCAGGCCGACGAGACCTTACTCAGCGATGAAACCTGGCTTCTATTGCCACTACTTGCCGGACTGCCGCCACGAAAAAGCGCATTTCCGGTCCCCACAAACGGGGATGACTATATGCGCTGGTTAGACGGTCTCGCCCAGCGATACCGGAAGCTGGCCACAACTCTGCCAAGCTATCAACGTCATCTGGAAACCCTGATGCACAAAGCGGGTTTAAGGGAGGCACCATGAATCCTCGCATCGCGCCGATACGCAATATTTTGATCGTCGGCGGCGGCACCGCTGGCTGGATGACTGCGGCAGCCCTAGCCAAGGCACATGAGGGCACAGAGTGCCAAATTCACCTTGTGGAATCTGAGCAAATTGGCACCGTCGGTGTCGGTGAAGCCACCATTCCCAGCATTGCACAGTTCAACCAGATGCTGGGGCTGGACGAAAATGAGTTAATGGCCGCGACTCAGGCAACCTTTAAACTCGGGATCGAGTTTGTCGGCTGGGGGGCAGAGGGCGAGAGTTATATCCACCCTTTCAGCACCTATGGCAAGGGCCTCGACAATATTGACTTTCACCACTGGTGGCTGCGTCTATACAACGAGGGCAAGGTGCCGGACCTGGAGCAGTTCTCACTGGCTGCGGCAGCAGCACGTGCAGGGAAATTCGCCCGCATGGCGCCGCTCACTGAGGCCCCTTTCGATGCCCTGGTGCACGCCTTCCAGTTTGATGCCTCGCTCTATGCCCGCTACTTGCGTACATATGCGGAGACGCGTGGCGTTCGTCGTATCGAGGGGCGTATCACAAATTGTAAGCGCCGTACCGAAGATGGGTTTATCGCTTCGATCCAGCTCGAGGACGGCTCGGAACTCAGTGCCGATCTGTTTATCGATTGTTCAGGGTTTCGTTCGCTTCTTTTGGGGTGTGAACTCGGCGTGGGGTTTGAGAACTGGAGCCACTGGCTACCCTGCAATCGCGCGGTTGCCGTTGCCAGCGAAAATCCAGGGGAACTACGCCCCTACACGCGCAGCACGGCGCGAGCTGCCGGCTGGCAATGGCAAATTCCTCTACAGCACCGCACAGGAAACGGCCACGTATTCTGCGACGAATATATCGATGAAGATCAGGCTACCGAAATACTACTGCATAATCTTCCGGGGCCAGCATTGGGGGAGCCAAAGGTACTGCGCTTTACTGCCGGACGCCGGCACACATTCTGGGAGAAAAATTGTGTAGCCATTGGACTTTCTGCCGGCTTTCTGGAGCCGCTGGAAAGCACCAGCATCCACCTCATCCAGACGGCAATACAAAAGCTGCTGGCGCTCTTCCCAAGCCGGGCCTGCGAGGAAGAGAAGCGGCGCATTTTCAATCAGCGCACCGTGCACGAGTACGAAAAAATCCGCGATTTTCTCATATTGCACTACTGGGCCAACAAGCGGCCAGAGCCGTTTTGGCGTTATTGCGCCGCCGCAAATATTCCGGACCACCTCGCTGGCAAGCTCTCGCTGTATCGGGAAACCGGACATATTTTCCGCGAGGACGATGAACTCTTCAGCGTGCCAAGTTGGCTGGCCGTGCTGCACGGACAGGGCATCCGTGCCCATGGTTACCACCCGCTCACCATGAAGCTACCCGAACAGGAATTGATAGGAAAACTGGAGGAGGTGCGCGGTGGCATTCAGAAGGTGGTAAGCGCACTGCCTCGCCATCAGGACTTTATCGCGCGTTACTGCGCATCGCTGCGCTAAACGATTCATCAACAAACGCAAAAAAAAAGGGGCTGCGATGCAGCCCCTTTCTTTTTGATTACTGGCAACTGCCAATCAGTGTCCAGGTATTATCACTACCCGGGACGCTATTGGTGTACCAGTTGGCCTCATATAGATTCCCCTCATGAGTCATCTGGTCACCGCCCAGAAGGTGGGTATTGGGACCACCTTCGTAGTCTGCGTGTAACCAATTGGGATACTCGGTTACGCCGTCACATTGACCGCCGGTGGAAACGGGGCAACCATTGCTGTCTACGGTTGTACCGGCCGGAGTCGCCGGGCACTGGTCTACAGCGTTGGACACGCCGTCGTTGTCGTCATCCAGGCAGCTCGGATCGTTATTACAGCCAGAACCATTGACCGCCTTGATTTCAAACCAGTTGATGTTCCAACCACCGCTGTTCGCGGCGATGGCGAGCTCCGCCGTACCCGCAGGCAGGTTTACGGTATGGGATACCGTGGTCCAGCTCTGCCAGCCGCCGGTCGCACCGAAGCTGAGGCTGCCGTACTCTACACCGCCACCAGGCTGTTCCAGCTTCAGACTGCCGCCACCCTCCGAGGCCACACGATAACTGATTTCATACTCACCAGAGCTGCTGGCGGGCAGAGTTACGTCATACGTCATCCAGTCGCCGGCATCAATCCAGCCTACATTCTGACCGCCGCCAACATCGGTGGTTGCTTCCGTCTGCACATCGCCGGCTTCCCGCCAGTTTTCCGCTTCAATACGTACGCCTTCGCCGTCGGGCTCGCAGCCAGAGGTACAAGGCCCGGTAACATCAATACGCAGCCAGTTCAGGTTCCAGCCGCCGACCTCCGCGGCAACACCGAGAGTCTGCTGGCCCGCAGGTAGCTGCACTTCATGGGAAATATCCATCCAGCTCTGCCAGTCACCGGTATTAGGTACATCCACCGTACCATAAGTGGTGGTGCCGCCACCCTGCTCCAGCTTGATGCGGCCGCCACTCTGCGCGGAAGCCACACGGTAAGTGACCGTAGCCGTACCTGCCTGAGGCAGATTCACATCAAAGGTGAGCCAGTCGCCATCATCAATCCAGCCTGCATTTTGGCCGCCACCAAAGTCACTGGCGGTTTCGAACTCAATACCGCTGGCCTGACAGAAGCTCTCGGCTTCAATTTGGGTGCCGTCGCCACCAGTATCACAGGGGCCATCAACGACGCTGCCGTCCGGATCAGGATCACCGCCGCCGCCAAGAATTTCTTTGATGAAATTACCAGAGTCCTTATAAGTGCCGTCAGCCCAAAAAAAAGAACTAGACTCGACTTCACCAAGATGATTGAACTCTTTGTCGTGATAGGCCCAGGCGGCATGGCTGATGCCATTACTGCGCAGGAAATCCATCCAGGCCCAGGTTTCGTCGTAGTTGACCGGACCGGCACCGTTCGCATTCACCATACCCCATTCGGTGGCAAACAGGGCAATGCCATTGTTCATAGCGGTCTGCGCCTTGGCCCGCAGCTCCCCCTTATGGGAGTTGGCGTAAAAGTGAATGGTGTAAGCCATGTTGGAGACATTGGCCGGATTGGTGGAGGCAATATCTACATCCTGAGACCAGATAGGCGTACCCATGATAATCAGGTTATCTGGGTCAATGGCACGGATGGTATTGCCCACATGCTCTGCGTAGGGCTTTAGCGACGTGTGCCAGTCAACCTGCTTCGGCTCATTATAGATTTCGTAGATTACGTTGTCGTACTGGCCCCACTTTTGTGCCACCTGGGTGAAAAAAGAATCGGCGGCCTCCCAGTTGGTGTGGGCAATATGGCTGTGGTAATCCACAATTACATACATATCGTTATCGATCGCTGCCTGTACTACGGTATCCAGGCGGGCCATATTCCCATCCCAGTCATCCTGAATTCCGCCCGGTTCACCGTGGCCAATGGCTGCGCGCACAATGTCCGCACCGAATTCGTTCTTGATACGAGCAACTTCACTGGCGGTATACCACTTCTCTGCGCCCCAGCCAGTGTTGCTCCAGAATAGGGATATCCCTTCCAGACTCTTGGCCTGGCCACCAACCAGCACTTTGTTGCCTTGGACTTGCAGCGGTTCTACCGCTGCAGCAGTCCCGGCCGCGATCACCAAACCGACCGCCGAGCAAAGCGCAGCGACAGATGACTGAATCCGCCGACCGATAGGACGACGTGTACTTTCCTTCATCATTATTCTCACCATCAAAGTTTATTATTGAGCGATGAAATTTATCGGGAGAGACCTCGGCATTCGTACCAAAATCGGTATTAACCAAGATTGGGACTTTAACGCTCGCAATGAAGCCATTAACGGTACTGGACAGGAATATGAAAAATAATTTCGCCAATGAAATAGAAATCCCGAAAAATAGTTTTCGACAAAGCGGATCAAAATAAAGATTAAATGGCAGGCGCATACTATTTGGCCGCATGAAGAAAACACCTTGAATAGCCAATCGTTCTCGAGCACTCAATGACCCATAGAATGAGCAGAAACACTTTAGCCTGCCAGCCTTGAACCGCCATGAATAACACAGTGAATCTGGCACTAAAGTGCAGCTTTGGCGGTGATGTAAACCGAAATAAAAACGTCCAATCCTACTAAGCGCGTTTTTAACCCATTCGAGCGAAAAAATGTTCTAAACTCTGAAAACCGATGCAAGATAAATGCCGCGAAAACCTCGAATCTGAGAACTAAAAGCGATAGAGGTATCGCAGGCCTAGCATTCTGTTTTTGGGCCAGATTGTTCGGCAATCATCAGCGTGTTTGCGGCAGATCTGATCCACACATGCTCTTAATCGAGTGCACTTCCGAACCCGTATATCCCTGCGCTGCGATATTCCGAATAAAAATAATAATCCAATAATGGAGTAGACAATGAGCATCATGCGAAGATGGGTTTTTTCTGTTTGTGAGCGTTTACGGCTCGTAGGCGGTATTTTCCTGTTTATCCTTAGCTTTCTTTCATTTGGCGCGATGGCGGTTGAGCCGCTGAGCGTATCAGGCAATCAAATTCTGATCGGCGGCAATCAGGGCAGCCTTGCCGGCAACAGCTACTTTTGGAGCAATAACGGCTGGGGCGGTGAGAAGTACTATAACGCCAGCACCGTAGGCTGGTTGAAGTCAGACTGGAATTCCACCGTAGTGCGTGCCGCGATGGGAGTCGAAGACCCCGGCGGGTATTTTGATGATCCCGCAGGAAACGAAGCCAAGGTACGCGCTATCGTGGATGCAGCCATCGCCAACGATATGTATGTCATCATCGACTGGCATTCACACTACGCCAACACTCATGACTGGAGTCGTGCAATCAGCTTCTTCCAACGCATGGCTCAAGATTACGGGCACACCAACAATGTCATTTACGAAGTATTCAATGAGCCGAAGCAGGTATCCTGGAGTGCGGACATTAAGCCCTATGCGGAGGCGATCATTGGTGCGATCCGAGCAATCGATCCCGACAACCTGATTATCGTAGGCACACCCACCTGGTCTCAGGATGTGGATCAGGCCTCATTCGACCCAATCACCGGCTACACCAATATTGCTTACACCCTGCATTTTTACGCGGGCACACACGGTCAATATCTGCGCGACAAGGCTCAGACGGCACTGAACAACGGCATTGCCCTGTTCGTTACTGAATGGGGGACCGTCAATGCCGATGGCAACGGCGCGGTTAACCATGGCGAAACCGACGTTTGGATGAACTTTCTCAAGTCAAACAATATCAGCCACGCAAACTGGTCGATCAATGACAAGAGCGAAGGCGCATCTTCGCTGGTGCCGGGTGCCAGCGGCACCGGTGGCTGGTCTGGGTCTCAGCTTACAGAATCAGGTAACAAGGTCCGCGATATCATTCGCAACTGGGGCGGACTAACGCTACCACCTCCGCCGCCGCAAGAGTGCTACGCCGCGTCGGTCCCCGCCCACATCGAGGCGGAAGACTACTGCTCCATGCAGGGTGTACAGACTGAAGCCACCAGCGATGCGGGTGGCGGCAGCAATGTGGGCTGGCTAGACCCCGGTGATTCACTCACCTACAAGATCAATGTTGCCACCGCAGGCGACTACGACGTTTCCTACCGCGTAGCCGGCAACAATGGTAGCGGAGCCTTTCAGCTGGGCAACAATCCGGTTGTTAATGTCCCGGACACCGGCGGCTGGCAGAACTGGACCACTGTAACCCAGACCTTAGCTCTGGCGGCCGGTGAGCAGGAAATCACCCTTGCGGTGGTCTCTGCCGAGTTCAATCTCAACTGGATCAAATTTGAGGAAAGTGATTTCACCGACCCGGTTGACCCTCCTCCCCCTCCCACCTCTGGCAGCGTCCGACCGCTTTCTGTGAGTGGCAACCAGGTACTTGCCGGCGGCCAGCCAGCGAGCTTTGCCGGCAACAGTCTATTCTGGAGCAATAACGGTTGGGGAGATGCGTATTACAACAGCAATGTGGTGAGCTGGCTCAAGTCTGACTGGCAGAGCCCCCTGATTCGCGCCGCCATGGGTGTTGAGGATGGCGGTGGCTATCTGGAAGACCCACAAGGTAACAAGAGCCGGGTCAAGGCGGTGGTGGATGCTGCCGTAGCCAATGACATGTATGTCATCATCGACTGGCACTCCCATCATGCCGAGCAGTACACCGCTCAATCCATCGCCTTCTTTCAGGAAATGGCGACAAACTACGGGCACCTGCCCAATGTGATCTATGAGATCTACAACGAACCGCTGCAAGTTTCCTGGAGTGGCACCATCAAACCCTATGCCGAACAGGTTATCGCGGCGATCCGTGCGATTGACCCGGACAATCTGATTGTCGTGGGCACGCCCACTTGGTCGCAGGACGTAGACGCGGCGGCCGCGGACCCGATCACCAGTCACAGCAATATTGCCTATGCATTGCATTTTTACGTAGGTACTCACGGGCAGTCCCTGCGAGACAAGGCGCAAAACGCCCTCAACATGGGAGCTGCATTGTTTGTCACCGAGTGGGGGTTCTGGGGTGCTGGAAATACCTGCTGTGACTACGGCGAAGCAGACGCGTGGGCCAATTTCCTCAAGACCAACAATATCTCTAGCGCCGCCTGGTCAATTATCGACAAGCCCGAGCCTTCTTCACATCTGGTGCCTGGCTCTGGCACGCAAGGAGGCTGGAGCGACAGTCAGCTCACAAGTGCGGGCCTGTATGTACGCGACATGATTCGCAACTGGAACGGCAACCAGCCGCAGGAATGCGTAATCGCAAGCGTGGGTGTACGTATTGAGGCAGAGCGCTACTGCGCAATGAGTGGCGTTCAGACGGAAGCTACTTCCGATCAGGGCGGTGGCGAAAATGTTGGCTGGCTGGATGCCGGTGACTGGCTAGAGTATGAGGTGGACATTGCCGAGGCGGGGCTCTACAGCGTGGACTACCGAGTAGCCAGTGAAAGCGCGGGAGGTCAATTGAGCCTGAGCGTCTCCGGTACGACCTTGGCTGACCTTTCCATGCCTGTTACTGGCGGCTGGCAAAACTGGGCTGATGCTTCTCACCAAGTCAACCTGAATGCGGGAGTGCAGAGAATCAGACTGGCAATCTCGCAGGGCGGCTTCAACCTGAACTGGTTCCAGATCAACCAGGATGGAACACCGCCTCCCCCGCCGCCCACAGGCGAGCCAATTTTCATCGAAGCAGAGAACTACACCTACATGAGCGGCGTCCAAACAGAGGCAACCTCTGATGCTGGTGGTGGACAGAACGTGGGTTACATCGATGCCGGCGACTGGATGGCGTACCACGACATCAACGTCAAAACGGCGGGCACCTACCAGGTTGAGTTCCGTATAGCGGCTGAAACTGGTGGTGGTTCCATCAGCCTGGAGCAAAATGAAGGCACAACCGTACTCGGCACGATTAACGTGCAGGCAACCGGCGGTTGGCAGAACTGGACGACCATCAGCATGCAGGTACAACTGAATGCCGGGCAGCAGAATTTTGGTGTCGGCGTTCCGCAAGGTGGTTACAACCTGAACTGGATCCGGATGACTCCGGTCGTTCAGTAATATCCTACAGCCAGAGATGAAAAGGGCACGCTTTTAGCGTGCCCTTTTTTTGGGTATCTGAAATACTTGTATCCCATCGAGAAATCAGTGCAATCCAAAAGATCGTCGCAAAAATAATTCTCCTCTATCGAGGTATCAAATGGAAATCCACATGCACCATTCAATTGATCGCGACGACTAGAAAACACGCCAAATCGAAAAAGCTTGATCGGGCATTAAAAATGACACAAATCCATCGTATCAAAAAGCGCCGGATAGCAGCGACCTTCACGGCCGCCATTCTGGCCTTCGCGAGTATTATCAGCGGGCCACAGTGCTTGGCTGATACGCCAGCACCAGTCGCCACCAATTCCGGGGCAATTACGCTATCGCGTGCGCAGTACCAGGACAAGCTACGTGGATTCTGGTTAGGGCAAAGCATTGCCAACTGGACAGGTCTGGTCACTGAAATGGATAAAATTGGTGGTGCAGGACCCCACGGCGTCTTCTATACCCGTAACGACTGGGGCAAAACCGACCAGCCGAGTATCTGGGGGCAAGGAATACCGAGTGACCTATCGAAAACCATCGACTGGGTCCTGCGCCGACCGGGCGAAGTGTGGGGAGCGGATGACGACACCGACATCGAATATTTGTATCAACACTTACTGGATCAGCACCAGGCCACGGTACTTACGCCCGAGCAAATCAGAGACGGCTGGCTAACGCATATTTATTCAGACGAAAATACACCATTTACCACATCCGAGGGAAAGCCGGAGAATTTTCTCTGGGTATCTAACCAACGTGCTCATGACTTAATGCGCGAACAGTCACTACTACCACCTGCGACCAGCGAGCCCGCCAACAACCCCCATTTCGAAATGATCGACGCACAGTTGACCACGGAGATATTCGGCCTTTTTGCCCCCGGCAGACCGGATACTGCACTCGCCATGGCTCACCTTCCCATCCGCACTACCGCGCGCAAAAACGCTGCCTGGACTGCCGAATTTTACGTGGTCATGCACGCCCTTGCTGCCGCAATTGACCCCACTCAGCCGGTCAAGCCCCAGATCCTTCACATCGCCGAACACGCTCGCCAGCAGTTACCCCCGGGCAGTTACAGTGCAGACATGTATGAATATGTGAAAGAACAGTATCAACGGAAAGTCCCCTGGGAAGAGGTGCGCAATGGTCTTTACGAGAGGTATCAGGTAAAAGGCGCAGCCGGGTACGATCTAGGCACACGCAACCTCTACTGCAATGGTTGCTTCGCTGCTGGCATTAATTTTGGTGCCAGCTTGATTAGCCTCTTCTATGGTGAGGGGAGCTACCAGCAAACCGTAAGGCTGGCAGTATTAATGGGCTGGGATTCCGATAACCCAGCAGCGACCTGGGGTGGACTACTGGGTTTTATCTACGGACATGAAAAACTCATCGAATTGTTTGGCCCGCTATCTGACGACTTCAATATACACCGCACCCGCGGCGGGTTTCCCAATAATGGACAAGACACGTTTGTGCGTATGGCGCAGGTAGGTGTAAATATCGTAGACCGAGTAGTACAAGAAGTACTGGGCGGATCAATAGACACAAAAGGCAATTACTGGCACATCCCACGCCCGGCGAAAAAAAACCCATGTGTCGGGCAGCGTATAGAGGCACCTGAGAACCAACGCCTGGCAAAGTCACAGGGCGCTGCGGCGCCCATTACCGTCTTGTCACTGAACCTTTACGGGCACGCCACTATGCCAGCGGCTGCGGCCGACTATGCGCAGCTCGTCAACGAGCATGACGTGGATCTGCTGGCAGTTCAGGAGGGTGCCAACGATTGGCAGATCCGCGGCCTACCCACCGATTACGGCCGCGCAGAAGCGCTGGCCAAAGCTTTAGGCGATTGTTGGATGCGCCGTTATCAAGTTTTTGCCAACCGCTGCCAAGGGCTGGAATTCGAGTATAACGTACGCTTTGACATGACCGATGGCCCCAATGCGGTACGCACCGGCGAACTGGTCATCCTGCGTCGCGGTGCCTATCGTTTCGGGCTCATTGATGTACATTGGGACCACGAAAGTGACCAAGTTCGTCACGCCAATAGCGACGAAACGCGTACAGCAGCCACATCCTGGCGGCTACACGATTTACCACTGATGGTGGTAGGTGATTTCAATACGACCTGTGATAGCGAGGCAGTGCAAGCTCTCACTTCCCGCTCCGGCTTGTCACTGCTGTATGGAGACGGAGTAGACTGCGGTTTTGCACGGGGGCTGGAAGGGAGCGGTAAAAGTATTGAAGCCACCCCATCAGACCATCCAGGTATTTTACTCACAGTGACAGCCGTGAACTCCAGCGAGCGGTGAGGTTGCCGCTCTCAGTGATCCGAGCACGGTCAAATGCCTTGGATGCTGGGGCCTATCAAGGTTGATAGGTGACAGTCTTAGCCGAATCCAAGGCTATCCAATATTCATTAAGGACTTAAACTGGAAATCGATTAACTGCTTTCTAATAGAATAATATTTTTGCGATCCGCATGGCTTGAAAAGCGGACCCAGAATATATTTTTTTCCTCATCATAAGACCAGCCAGGCTGTATTGAGGAGTTGTCATCCATAATTTTCTGAATTTTTTGTTTGTTCAGTTTCACGGAAGTGAATACCTTGTCGACTAAATTGATCTTTACAATGTAGTTATGACTCTCAGGCTTGCCTTCATAGTCCCCGCGATGTGCACCAACCACAATTTTCATATGCTCATCCTGAGAACTAACAGTGACCCGAGCAAAGGTTTGCTCTCCGCGTTGGTACCCCAGAGATTCACCGTCGTCATCATACACAGTGAATGACGCAGAGCCGCGATCTTTAGGATAGATATCCAAGGTAATGGGGTCCGCATGTACCGCTGGGTCTATGTGAAATATTTCCGGCCCCATTGGGATAATCGACCCCCGCTTCACAAAAAGCGGCATATTAGGCTGTATGTCCAACCCAACCTCGACCTGAATCGTCTGCCCACCTTCATAGACAGCATGTGTCCAGTAATCCACCCACTCCAGGCCATCACCTTTCGGCAGATAGACATCCATCCGCCCTTTCGGAAAGGCTGCCGCAGGCTTATACACCGGCGCTACGAGTAATTCTTCCCCAAACATATACACATAGGGATTGTCATCGGCTTCTCCCGGATAGGCGAGCCTAAGTGGCCGGGTCAGCGGTATTGCATCCTCCCAGATATGCCAGCTATAAGTATAAATGTAAGGCAATAGCCGGTACCGAAGCATCCGCGAGTCAAAGCTTAGCTGTTCAATGTCTTCACCCCAGGACCAGACATCCCGTGCCGTGGTGCCATGGTTACGTGTAGAGGTAGTGAAGTCAGAGAATTGCATCCAGCGCAATGCGAGTTCCGGGTCTTCCCCCTTGGTATGCCCCGGAGTATCGGCATGCAGGTAAGACCAGCCGCCCGGCGCACCATCGTCGCTGTACACAATGGCCTCAATGGTCTCGGAAAATCCATCCCAATCCCCCAGCACGTCGCCTGTCCAGTGGATGGGCATGGATTTTTCAAGTGGCTCCTCGTCGGGCGTGCGCATGAAATCGCCGCCGAGAATAGACTCCTGGTTGTGGTGATTAGGGCGGGCATAGTGCCGGGCCATAAACATAATGCGCTTGTCGTCGCCGTGATGCTTGCGAAGCAACTCCCATACCTGCTTTTCATACTCGGAGTTGCCGCGCCAGAAATCCAGCCAGACGATATCCAACCCGTAATCCAGATCCCGCTGCAATTGCGCTAACCACGCCTCTCCAAACCCGCCCTCGTGATAGTTCATCATGAGCTTGAAATCCATTGCATGGAGAGTGTCGATCAAGGCTTTGGGGTCCGGAAACTTGTTCAAGTCCCAAGTCATGTTACCGGGCCAGCTCCACTCCTTTCCTGTCCAGTACATATCGAGAATCATGACATCCGCAGGATAACGATGATTGCCATAGCGGTTCTCGATACCGCGCAGCGCCCGCGCATGGTCCAGGAAGCCTTCCTGGTTATCGTAGCCAAAGTCTCCCTCCCCCCAACCGGACTGCATATACCCAAAGCCCCACTTGGGAATCATGGGCTCTGTATGCGGCGGATTGAGATTGAGTTCATCACCATAATCATCGAGCATTTCCGTAACCCCAGCGACTTCACAGCCCTGAGCATCGACGCTCCTACCAATTGCGGAAGCTGGGCAGCGGTCATCCTTGTTTACGATACCATCTCGGTCATCATCCGCGTTGAGATCGGGCTTGGACGTCGCATTGTTGGGGTCGGTGTTAGCGATGATTTCATGCTCATTGATAAAACCATCTCCGTCGATATCGATGTCACAGATATCGCCCTTTCCATCGCGATCCATATCCACTTGAGCGGCATTTTCTTCAAGCGGGCAATTATCCTCCGCATCCACCAGACCATCACCATCGCTATCTCCAGGCATTGCCATGGCGCAGGCGGGACCCATGAAGTTAGTGAGAAATAACGATAGCAAGAGAACGATAGTTTTATTATTCATTGGATTATCACGGAATCTCTTAAGCACCAAGCAGGTGAAAAATTTTCCCAAATGCTATCAGGTTACTGACCATAAGGGCCACGCAGACACCCCTCAGCTTGGGCACTTGCGGCGAGACGGGATAAAAACACGATAAAGAAAAATCTTACAAAAAAGTTGAAAAATTCAACTTTAAAAACCAAAAAAATCCATTTTCTTGAGCCACCTCACACCCGCGAACACATAAAATACTATTCACGCCTTCTCTCTTTCAAATACTGTTTTTCCCACGCCTCCCCACTAACATCGATTTCGCGTTAATTAGTTAACGCCTGCGTAGAACCAATGGAACTAATAATAAGGAATCACTATGAATCGGATGTTAATGTGCATAAAGCCCCTAGCCTTCGCTGTGGCCACGGCTACACTCTCTGGAAACGTCCTGGCCGTCAATTACGGCGAAGCATTGCAAAAATCGATTTACTTCTATGAAGCACAACAGTCTGGCCCCATCCCCAGCTGGAACCGAAATGAGTGGCGAGGCGACTCTGGAATGCTGGACGGTGCCGACAACAATGTTGACCTGCAAGGTGGCTGGTATGATGCTGGTGATCATGTCAAATTCGGATTCCCCATGGCCGCAACCGCAACCATGCTTGCATGGGGTGTGATCGAAAATAGAGAAGCCTATGCACAGACGGGGCAGCTACGGCATATAGAAAATAACCTGCGCTTTGTTGCCGACTATTTTTTGAAAGCCCACACCGCACCTAACGAACTCTGGGGACAAGTAGGCGCAGGAGCAGCAGATCATGCGTGGTGGGGTGCTGCAGAGGTTATGCAGATGCCGCGCCCCTCCTACAAAATTGATGAGCACTGCCCCGGCTCGGATCTCGCAGGCGAGACCGCAGCAGCACTTGCCGCAATTGCCATGGTATTTGACAGCAGCGATGCCCAATACGCGGACCTACTTAGGCAAAATGCAAAAGAACTCTACAGCTTTGCGGATAATTTTCGCGGAAAATACTCTGACTGCATCACCGATGTTACCAGCTTCTACAATTCCTGGAGCGGCTACAACGACGAGCTAGTGTGGGGGGCTGCCTGGCTTTACCGTGCAACGGGAGATCAATCTTACCTGGACAAAGCCGTCAGCTATTACAGCAATCTTTCCACAGAGTCACAATCCAACAACCGATCCTACAAATGGACCCACGCCTGGGATGACAAAGGGTATGGAAGCTACGTACTAATGTCCGTTTTGACGGACAACCCAGAATACCGGCAAGATGCCGAGCGCTGGCTGGATTATTGGACCAGCGGCTACGAAGGCAACCGGGTTCGCTATACTCCGGGCGGTCTCGCCCACCTTGACCAGTGGGGTGCGGCCCGCTACACCTCTAACACCGCATTTATCGCCCTGATCTATTCCGACTATCTAAGATCCAGAGACCCCGGCAACACTCGGATCCAAACATACTATGACTTTGCCGTGAACCAAATGGAGTATCTACTTGGTGACAATCCCATGGGCATGAGTTATCAGATTGGTTACGGTACGGTATTCCCAATCTCGCCACATCACCGAACGGCCCACGGCTCTTGGAACGACAGCCTTGCGGAACCGGTATCCAACCGACATATCCTCATTGGCGCGCTGGTAGGCGGTCCCGATGCCAACGATGGTTTTGAAAACGACCGAGGAGACTACATCCTCAACGAAGTGGCCACTGACTACAACGCAGGGTTTACTGGCGCACTGGCTCGCCTTTGGCTGGATTTTGGCGGCAGCCCTATTGCGGAGGAAAATTTCCCAGCCTCAGAAGTACGCGACAATGAGTTTTTTGTTGATGCGAAACTTAACTCCTCGGGAAACCAGCATACTGAAATCAGTGCCCGCCCACACAACCATAGCGCGTGGCCCGCACGGGAAACCGATAACCTCCACATGCGCTACTGGGTCGACATCAGCGAACTGGTGAATGCAGGCTACTCTGCAAACGATCTGCAACTCAGCACCGCTTATAATCAGGGAAGCAACTTTACCGGCCCACATCCATGGGGTGATCCGGCCGAAAATCTTTACTATGTGGAAGTATCCTTTGCAGGGATCAATCTTTACCCCGGAGGCCAGTCCGCATCGAAGAAAGAATCCCAATTCCGCATCGGGGTACCTTCAGGTGTGCCCTGGGATCCAACCAATGACCCGTCCTGGGACAACTATGGCAGCGATCGCAAAGAGGCACCACTGATCGCGCTCTACGATGGTGATGAACTCGTCTGGGGACAAGAGCCCGGCGCAGACTGTGGTGGCAACTCCGGTGTAAACTGTGTACCACAGGCGGACGACCTGCAATTGCAAACGGGTTTTGAAACCCAGATCGTTGTCTCTCTATCCGGCAGCGACCAGGATGGAGAGATAGCCAACTATACGCTCGCCAGCCCCCCGGCCAACGGTAGCCTGAGTGGCACAGGCGCGGATCTCCTGTACACGCCGGATGCCGGGTTTTTCGGCAGCGACAGCTTTACCTATACGGTAACGGACGATGCCGGTGCAGAATCCCTACCTGCCACCGTTTCCATTGAGGTGGAGTCGCCATCGGTCCCCGCCGTCAGTATCACCAGCCCTTCCAACAACAGCCGTCATACCTTGGGCGAAGATATTCTTGTGCAGTACACCCTGCAGTATGCCGATGGGGTAAATCTGTATCTGGACGGCGCACTCCAGCAGAGCGCAAGTGGCTCTATAGCGCTTACCATTCCCGGGCCCGGACTCGGCACACACCAGATTCAACTGATTGCGGTTGACGATGGCGAGGAGCTGGGTGCTGCGGATAGTGTAAGCATTGAGGTCACTGGGCCATCCACGGGTGGAGGAGAGCTCCGCTGCTCTCTCTCACAAGCGGATGTCTGGGATACCGGTTTCGTACTGAACGATATTACGGTAGAAAACGGCAGCAACCAGCAGACCGACGGATGGCAGATTCATCTGCAATTTGCCTCGGCCATCTCACTGGTGAACGGCTGGAGTGGCGACTATAGCCTTTCACCAGACGGCCGCCAGGTTACCATCTCCAATGCGCCCTGGAATGGCGAGCTGCAACCGGGCGCATCCGCAGTCGTGGGCTTCCAGGGCAACCACAACGGCGACTTTGGCCTGCCTACCTGTACTACCGAGTAAATAGCTGCACTTTCAAGTCACCAAGTAAAGAAGCCCGTAGAATGCTCTGCGGGCTTCTCTACAGGGGGAGCAGAAATACGGCCAATTCGATCAACCAATAATAGACTCACGATTTCTCATCGGACCGCTTTCGTATCGCTTTATCTCTCAATTATCACTGACAGCTACCAACCAGCGTCCAAGAGTTATCACTTCCGGGAATGCTGCTAGTGTACCAGTTTGCCTGATACAGACTTCCTTGATATGTCATGTGATCCCCCCCCAGAAGATGTGTATTAGGACCCTCTAAGTAATCTGCGTGCAACCAGTTCGGATAGGCAACAACGCCATCGCACTGGCTGCTAGTGGTAACCGCGCACCCAGTGCTATCTACAGCGGCGCTGGGCTGGGTGGCCGGACACTGATCTATCGAGTTCGGTACACCGTCATTGTCATCATCGAGACAACTCGGATCGCTGTCGCAAACGGAATCCTCGACCGCCTTCACCTCGAACCAGTTGATATTCCAGCCGCCGGTGCTGGCTGTGATGGCTAGCGTTGAGGTGTTCGCAGGCAAGCTGACGGTGTGCGATACGGTGGCCCAGTTCTGCCAGCCGCCGGTGGCATTGAAGCTCAGGTTGCCGTATTCGACGGCACCGCCGGGCTGCTCGAGCTTCAGGCTCCCGACACTACTTTCCGACGCGACACGGTAGCGGACCTCGTAGTTGCCGGTGCTACTTGGCGGGAGGGTGACGATGTAGGTCATCCAGTCGCCGGCATCGATCCAGCCAACGTTCATGCCGCCGCCACTATCAGTGGTCGATTCAACCTGTACGCCACTGGCCTCCTGCCAATCTTCCGCCTCTATACGCAGCAAGTTGCTTTCGGCCGGGCAGCCCTGGTTGCTCGCTGGCCCCACCACCTGAGGACAGGCGTCGAAGGGATTGCGTATACCGTCGTTGTCGTCGTCTAGCAGCGAGCAGCCGTTGCTATCGACGGGAGTGTTCAGAGGGGTCTGAGGGCACTGGTCCACATCGTTCCACACACCGTCCAGGTCGTCATCACCGGCAATCGGGCAGCCGGAACTGTCAACCTCTATCCCGGCAGGCGTGCCCGGGCATTGGTCGAGCTGGTCGGGCACGGTATCGCCGTCCTCATCAGCGGCCTGGGTTTCAGGCTGCCAGCGAAAGGTCACTGCGGTGCGCGAGGGGATGGTGTACTCGAAGGCGTGCTCGCTCCATGAGACCGACACCGGTTGCGGGCTGTTGGATTTGTTGTACACCATTGCCACCAGGGTGCCGTCCGGGTTTTTGAGGGCGACGTTGAGAATCGCTTCTGAATAGGGCGTAGAGACGACCCGGCGCGCTCCCGGCTGCAGATAGCGAGAAAGCTGGGAAATAATGTAGTAAGACACATTGCGGGTAACACGCTCGCCACTGCTCTCTATGGTAATGGCGCCGAGGCATGCGGCGCAACCGGTCGCTGTGGTGGGCGGTGAGGTAACCAGGTTCCATTCCAGTACGCTGCGTGCGTGGTTTCGCAGGGAGCCCATCACCACCGACTCCATATGAAACGCCAGGTCGCCGTCGAAGGCTGCGGCCCACCCCTCGGGCGTGTCATCTTCCGGTTTCCCTGTCCACTGTTCGGTAAAGTAGACGTCCTTGCCCGTCGCCTGAAAAACCTGGCTCATGGTATCGATTTCCCCCGCGTAAAGATGGAACGCGGAGCCATCGATATACTGGCTTTGCGCGACGCGGATGGGGAATTCGGGGTGGTCCAGGTTATGGTCGAATCCGAGCAGCTTGACATGGCCTAGGCCCGCTTGTTGCAGCGCCGGGCCAAGATAGTTTTCCACCAGGTCGAACTGCTGTTCTGCGTTCATCCGCATACTGGGTTCATTCCAGGGATTTTCCGGTTCGTTTTGTGGCGTAACGCCCCAGATATCAATCCCCTCCGCCGACATGGCCTGAATATATTGCACGAAGTAGTTTGCAAGGTCGCCGTAGTGCTCCGGCTTCAGTTCCCCACCTACCCATTGGTTATTGGTTTTCATCCACAGGGGCGCGGTCCATGGGGTGGCGAGAACTTTTATGTCGGGGTTAATCGCGAGCACTTTCTTTAATACCGGTAGCAGTGTCTGTGTATCCGGGCCCTGCAGGGAGAAACTGCGATCACTCCCCACCTCGGTAAAGGTAAATGACTCCCAGGTACCGGCAGACTGGTCATTGTCCACCATGCGCACCAGCAAGTTGTCGTCGATTTGCAAGCGGTCGTGGTTGCCAAATCCCTTCAATGGCAGCGATAGAAAGTAGGCGCCGTGCCCTTCGCCCGGTGCCAGCTCCCACTTCTCCCACCAGCCATTGGCAGAGGTCTCCTGCATATCCGCCATGTTAGTATCATCGGTACGCAGCCGTGGCACTGGGCCACCGGCAGCGCGGTCGATAAAGTAGAGGCCTTCTCCTGCGGGAACGAACCTCCACTCAAAGTCGGGACCGCTCGGCGAGTTGGGTGCGGTGTATGGGTCTTCATCGAAACCGTTTGCACCCAACCGCACGTTGTGGGCGGGCATGTCGATGTAATAGGTTTTGCCCGGGTCGGGCACAAAATTTTGATGGCTGCGGGTCTCGTCACTATAGGTATACAGCGACGTGGACAGGTCGGACGCACCGATACTGATGCGCACCATAGAAACATTATTGCCGGCCTGCGGGTGAAATATCTCATTCAGTACGGAATTCTGCTCTGCCTCGGAGAGCGATAGTATGGCCTCTGCGCTGGCCTGGGTCAGTGCGTAGCCAAGACCGACCACTGACTGAAAGGTTTGATCGTGATCTATATCAATTCGGAATCCGGATGCGATGTCCGGTTGGGTAAACGGAAGATCCTGCGTCTGCTCGTGCAGCAGCAGGCTGCGATCTCCTGACGTGGTAAGAATACTGACCTGTTCGGCGAACAGGTAGCCGGAGAAGAACACGCCTGATAGCGCCGCCGCAATAGAAATCTTTATAAAGTTGTACATTTACCGTCCTTTGCTCCCCTTCCGCTTTTGCGAAACTGGTTGAGCCGTTGACTCCGCCCGCACACAAATGCACGCACGGCGATAGCAATCGCTGCGGAGCGTTCGAGTTCTTTAAATTGGCCCGGAATACACGCTCGGGCGCTTTTGGAGGTGCCCGGCCCGACGGCACCCAAAGCGCCGCCCGGCCGGGCTATTGCCGCATGGTTATAGGGACCCGGTTGGGGAGTCCGAATTACCAGCAGCCGGAGTTGCGGGAAAAGTCGCCGCTCCAATCACATGTGCCATCGATGCACTGGTAGAGATTGTTGGCAAAGCTGTTGCTGCCGTGGTCGAAGATCTTGAACCAACCACCATCATCCCATACGGAGGTGGGCTGGCTCTTGGCGCTGGCGAATTCACTGTCGAACTTCTGGTACCACATACGGACGTTATTGCACTCCATGGTTTCGTAGCGGCTACCCCAACCTACGCCCCACTCCCCGATATACACCGGCATACCGTTGCCAACGGTGGAGGCCCATGCATTCATCTCGTCCATGGGGCCTGCGATGTCGCTGTCGGTCCAGTTATCGGCGTAATCGCCCTGGTTGTCACCGTTAAAGCTCCAGGGGTTGTAATGGTGGAATGTCGCCATTAGGTAGGCATCGCCACCACCACCCACCTCGTTGAGATCTGGCCAGGTTTGCGCCATTTCATGCGCCCCGAACCAATGGTTTCCACCAATAATCACAATACGCTGTGGATTTACCGCTCGAATCCTGTCATAGGCCTTCCCGGTCATGTTGCGCAGCTGCCAGGGGTCCATGGGATCCTTGCTGCCCGAGGATTTGTGTGGTTCATTGAGAATTTCGAACATCAGCCGATGATCGCGATCACCGAAGATATCCGCAATGTCGGCCCACAGGCGCTCAAGCGTCCACCACGCATCATTGTCCTTGATCGGCACCTCGTGGTGAGTATTCAATACGACATACATGCCTGGCAGGGAAAGTGCGTAATCGACAACCTGCTCGATCACCGCAAGGCGTGGGTGAGAGCGATCTACATCACCAGTGTTGGTGTCATTCACCAGAGTGGAGCCGCCGATGCTTATTGTCCAGGACACCGGAATACGCACATTGCGGAAGCCCTGGTTGTAGTAGCTGTCGATCTTGGCTTTGGCTGCGGCGAAGGTACGCGGGTGCTGATCACTCTCAAACATTTGCCCGAGGTTGAAGCCTTTACCCATCGCAGCTGCGGCGACCGTTGCGGTAATGCCATTATCCTGAAGTAGTGGGCAGCCTACCGCATTGACCGGTGTACTGGGTGCTGTATCTGGACAGGCATCCGCACTGTTCACGACACCATCATTGTCATCGTCCAGGCAGCTCGGATCGTCGGTACAACCATTACCGTCCTGCGCTTGCACTTCAAACCAGTTGAAGTTCCAGCCCCCACCGGTTACGGCAATCGCAAGCTCCGTGGTGCCGGCCGGCAGGATTACATTATGGGCTATGGTCGTCCAGCTCTGCCAATCACCTGTTGCGGGAACAACGAGACTACCGTAGGCCACCGTACCGCCAGGCTGCTCAAGCTGAAGGCTGCCGCCAGCTGGCGAGGCGACGCGATAGCTTATCTGGTAATTGCCAGTACTACTTGCGGGAACGGCGACGTTATAGGTCATCCAATCACCGGCATCGATCCACCCTACATTGAGTCCGCCACCAATATCGGAAGTGGACTCGGTCTGAACATCACCGGCTTCTCGCCAGTTTTCCGCTTCAACGTGCAACGTCGCGCCACCGGAACCAGATCCTGATCCCGAGCTGCTACCGGAACTCGAGCTGGAACTGGAACTCGATCCGGAGCTACTTGCCGTGTCGATTCGCATCCAGTTCAGATTCCAGCCGCCAATGTCTGCAGCAACGCCCAAGGTTTGCGGGCCCGCAGGCAACGTCACTTCATGGGTAATATCAATCCAGGATTGCCAATCGCCAGTGTTTGGTACATCAACCGCACCGTAGGTCACCGCACCACCCCCCTGCTCCAACTGTATCCGCCCACCGCCGACAGCAGAAGCAACCCGGTAAGTTACGGTTGCCGTTCCAGCTTGCGCCAGATCCACATCGAACGTCAGCCAGTCGCCATCATCGACCCAGCCGGCATTCTGCCCACCACCAAAATCACTTGAGGTTTCAAACTGAATACCACTCGCAAGGCAGAAATTTTCAGCTTCGATTGTTAGGCCACCACTTCCAGTGAGACATGGCCCTTCAACGATAGCCGCTCCCGTGCCTGAGCCGAGGATTTCCTTGATAAACACACCGGAGTCCTTCAGCGATCCATCACTCGAGAAATAGGAGCTGGACTCTACCTCGCCGAGATAATTAAGTGCCTTGTCGTGATACGCCCACCCAGTATGACTGATGCCGTTATCGCGCAAGAAATCGATCCAGGCCCAGGTCTCGTCGTAATTAATCGGCCCGGCACCATTGGCATTGACCATGCCCCACTCAGTGGCAAACAGGGCGATGCCGTTGCTCAACGCCACTTGCGCCTTTTCCCGCAACCAGCTTGTGTGCTCGTTGGCATAGAAGTGTATGGCGTAAGCCATGTTGGATACATTGGCCGGGTTGGTGGATACAATGTCCACATCCTGAGACCACTTTGGGCTGCCCATGACGATGAGGTTGTCCGGATCAATACTCCGAATGGTTTGCCCTACATGCTCCGCATAGGGTTTGAGGTTAATATCCCAGTCGGCATAGGTCCCACCCTGGCCATCCGCATAAACAGGTTCATTGTAAATTTCGTAGATGACGTTGTCGTACCGGCCCCATTTTTGCGCGACTTCCGAGAAGAAGGCATCTGCTGCTTCCCAGTTGGTATGGGCGATATGGCTATGGTAATCGACGATTACATAAAGATCATTATCGATGGCGGCCTGTATTACCGTGTCAAGCCGGGCCATATTTGCATGCCAGTCTTCCTGCACGCCGCCAGGCTCACCGTGGCCGATTGCCGCGCGAATAATATTTGCACCGAACTCGTTTTTGATGCGCATGACTTCACTGGCGGTATACCACTTTTCAGCCCCCCAGCCGGTATTGCTCCAGAAAAGGGAAATACCTTCCAGGCTCTTTACCTGACCACCCACCAACACCTTGTTACCTTCTACACGCAGAGGTTCCACTGCGGCAGATGTTGGGGAAGTAAAGGCTAGACCTGTGAGCGCAAAAAGGATTGCAAGAGGCAGACCCGATAATTGACGCACAGAAGAAGAGTGGTCACCTGAGGAACTATTCATTTTCTCACCATGAAATTTTTGTTATTAGTCAGATAAACATCGTACAAGACATCGGCAGATGTCGTACCAATACAAGGGCATTCGTCTTATGACACCTCTTGGCTACCATGAAACACTCTAATTGTTCGCAAAGTCGACAACTGATTACAATAAAAAGCAGCTCCAGTACGCAGGCGATTCGATGCTCCTTCGGTCCTATAGGGGCTTCGTAGCAACCGATAGAAATACTGCGAAAAAAAAGCCCATTTGTATATGGGCCTTTTTTTCAATGGGTATCGGCGATCATGAGACAAAGCCAAATGTGACCAATATCAATAGGTCATTCCAAACCCGTAAGGAAATAACGGCTCATACTCCTTGTCCCCATAGTTGATTGGGATTTGGCTCAACTTCTTCGGCCAGGTAACCGGCAGCTTTCCAGTAGGTGCATAATCTCCCAGCAGCACATCGGCCACACCCGCGCCTTCGCTACCAGGAAGCCAGGCGGCAACCATTGAGTTCCAGCTCGAAATCTCTTCTTCGATCATCAAAGGACGCCCTGAAACCAGCACAACCACCATAGGAACGCCACTTGCCCTGACATTATCTAATACCGTCCGCTGATCTTCCCCAATACCAATTGGCTTACATTTCTCACAGGGTGCCGGCCGGTAGTCGCCCCAGCCCTCCGCATAGGGGTCTTCACCGATCACCACAACAGCAACATCATGGCCTGCCGCACCGGTACCATCCGCGCTATAGGAGACCTTACGGTGCGCGAGGTCCTGAATACCTTCGAGTATCGAGGTACCAGTAGTCTCGACTCCCGACTTACCCTGCCACTCTATGGTCCAACCACCAGACTGAAGACCAATGTCATTTGCATGACTACCTGCCACAAAAATACGACTTTCTTTGTCGATTGGCAGAACGCCGCCCTCATTTTTCAGGAGCACTACAGATTCGCGTACTGCTTGACGCGCCAGCGCCCGGTGTTGCGCATTACCAATTATCATATCGGCATCTGCACGGAGAGCAATGGGGGCAACGGGATGCTCAAACAGTCCCGACCGAAGTTTGATCATGAGAATCCGTCTGACGGCCTCATCAATCCGCGACATCGGCACTTCACCGGCCTTCACTGCGTCCGTCAAGTCAGAAATAAACTCTTTCCAATTCTCCGGCTCCATCACCATATCCAGGCCGGCATTCACCGAACGAACAACGCGTTCGCGATTGGTCTCTGCTGGAATTTCACTCAGTGCCGACCAATCTGAGATGGTGAAACCAGAAAATCCAAGATCACCTTTCAGCGTGTCGTTCACAAGCCCCTTATGCTCGTGCATCTTGGTACCGTTCACACTGCTGTAGGAAACCATCACCGTACCAACATCAGCCTTTAGCGCGGGCAGATAAGGAGCGATATGGAGCCGTTCGAGATCGGCAAACTCGAGCCGGGTATCACCGCGATCAATTGCATAGCCCTCATCGCCAGTTCCATAGGTGGTCCCGCCATCCGCTACCCAGTGCTTCGCCGTCGCGATCACCCTATTCTGGCCAATCGTGTTTCCATTCAGCCCCCCCCCCTGCAGCCCCTTTACGAAGGGGCCTGAGAATTCTGATACCAGGTCAGGCTGCTCTCCAAAACACTCGTAAGCACGCCCCCATCGGTCGTCTCGCGCGACGCACAGGGTTGGCGCAAACGTCCAATGCACGCCGGTTGCCGCCGTCTCAAGTGCTGTCGCGACGCCAATGTCATGGGCTAGCCTAGGGTTTCTGGTTGCACCGATGGCAACGTTGTGTGGAAATATTGTCGCATCCTTCACATTACTGTGCCCGTGGACAGCATCGGTACCATACAGAATTGGGATTCCGAGTCGCGTAGACTGCGCCGCTTGCTGATAGCCCGAGATCATGTCTACCCAATCCTGACGGCGATTCTTTCCTGGAACAGAACCGCCACCATTAAGAATTGACCCGAGATAATACTTCTTTACATCTTCTGGCGTTGCATGCTGGCGCTCAGCCTGGGTCATCTGCCCAATTTTTTCGGCCAACGTCATCTCAGCCAGAAGGCCTTCAACTCTATCTTGAAGACTTGATTCAGCATGTGAGGAAATACTGACCAGCATAGCGGCTGCCATGCCAATTTTTTTTATACCTTTCATCGTGTTCTCCAAAGCATCCGAACGGCCGAAAATATATGCCGCGCAATACCCAAATAGCCATTGACCAGACCTGACAAAGCAATTTTTTGGGTAAAAAAAAGGGTCGGCAAAAAATTGCGCGACCCAACTATCAATTACTTCAGCTACATCCAACAACAACCACCCATCCTGCGGGAGAGAAAGTCGATATAACGCAACTCAGGTTCTGACATCCATAGACCTAGCTTATCACTTAGCCGCCCACTGCAAACCCAAAGTGGGCCAAGGGGGACCAAGAATAAGACTAAATGGATGTCACAATGTATGAACCTGAATCAAATTAATTGGCGCACTGCGGCAGCCGAAGAATGTTCAGGATTAGCCCGCACATTTTACCATTGCGTTCTCTGCAGCACCCGGCACATAGCGTATGTTAGCCACTGCCATATTTAGCTCTTCCTCCGAAGCAAGTGCAAAGGCTTCGGAAACGCGACCAAAGTCAGCCCCCTGCTCTGCAAAACACTGAAGATCAATGGATATGCTTGCCCAACTACCCGGCTCCAGCTCGGCCAAGTAGGACTGAAGCGGAAGCGCGCCTACGCAACCGTCACCACACCGGACTTCAGCGGTTACAGAATGACTGGGCTTTCTGTCAACACGGACATCAAGCATCAACGCACTGGACTCCGCTAAATATCGACTCAAGTCCTGCTTGGAATTGGCCATAAGACGCACAGCACCCGACCGCGCACCTTTCCAGCTAATCGCTCGAGCGTCTTCCTGAGACTCCATGTCTATGGATGCCACCGTGATGTTCTCATCGTCTGGACTAGCCATGCGATTACCCGTGACCGAAGTCAGCGTTCCTGCATCATCAATGTACAAACCCCATGGTGCACGCGGGCGAGAAACTAAAACCCACGCATCTTCCAGCTCACCGATAGAATAGGTTTCTCCATCCTCAGAAAGCCGATTGCTTACCGTAGACTCACTCTCACTACCCAAACCATAACCCAGTGCAAAAAGCGGCTGATACTCGTCGTGGTACGGATTCAGCACTGTCTGATGGACGAATTCAGGCCAGCTAAACGGAAGCTTACCTGAAAATTCATAACGGACGTTTCCGTTCTCATCCGTAAACAATACATCCGCAATGCCTTGCCCCTCCGAACCTGGAAGCCAGGCTACAACGAACGCATCTGATGCATTCAGCTCCTTATTCACCCATAGAGGACGGCCGGTAAGGAAAACACTCACAACTGGAATACCAGCATCGCGCAATGCCTTAAGTTTCGCCAGATCTGATTTTTCGCCCAGCTGATATTCAATACTGGCAATATCACCATGCCATTCAGCGTAAGGCTCTTCACCATAGACCACCACCGCGACATCGGGACCGCCACCATTGGCGAAAGTGGAAGCAGAAAAGTCACCAGACTCACTGAGTACGGCCTGGCCGCCAGAAGCGGCAACAAATGCTTGAATACCTTCAAATATGGTGGTTGCCCCAGGGAAGTCTTCACGCGTGTTACCCGTTCCCTGCCAGGAAATTGTCCAGCCTCCAGACTGCTTGGACAAATTATGCGCACCATCGCCGACCACAAGAACGTTCTGAGAGGGATTGATCGGCACAAGTTTTTCATTATTTTTCAGCAAGACGAGGGATTTACGCACCGCTTCACGGGCGAGTTCACGGTGTTCCTTGTTGCCAAGAATCCCGTCCTTACCAGCAAGCGGGCGGATATGCTCGAACAGCCCCGCGCGAATTTTAACGCGAAGAATACGGCGCACAGCATCATTCAACCGCTCTGTGCCGATCTCACCGGCTTTCGCTTGCTCTAGCGTATTGTGGTAGAGCGCTTTCCAGTCAGACGGGACCATAAACATATCCAGACCCGCATTGATTGCCGCCGCACAGCTGTCTACGCTACATCCAGGTACAAAACGGTGACCGTTCCAGTCACCAACAACAAATCCATCGAAACCCAGACGCTCCTTAAGAACGTTAGTCAGCAGATAGCGATGGCCGTGCAATCTTTCACCATTCCAACTGTTGAAGGATGCCATTACGGTTTGTACGCCTGCGGGAAGCGCACTCAGATAACCTGCGCCATGCACTTCGGCAAGTTCGCGCTCGGGTACCTGATTGTCACCGCGGTCAATACCACGCACTGTTCCGCCATCACCGATGAAGTGCTTGGCGGTAGCGACGAGGTTCTCTCCGCGCAAAAAATCAGCATCCGACTTGTCGCCCTGTAGGCCTTCTACCATCGCTTGCGCGTAGGCACCAACTACTGCCGGGTCCTCGGAGTAACTTTCATAGGTTCGTCCCCAGCGGTCGTCACGCACTACAGCAATGGTTGGGGCAAATGTCCAATCAACCCCTGTGACCGCAACCTCTTTGGCTGTCGCTATGCCAATACGTCGTATCATCTCAGGATCACGCGCTGCGCCTAAGCCTATGTTGTGCGGAAACAAAGTAGCACCTACGATATTATTGTGACCGTGCACTGCATCACTGCCCCAAATGATGGGAATCGCCACGCCGCCATCGCTGGTATCCATGGACGCCTTAAAGAAAGCCTCCGAAAGCTCAAGCCAGTCTTGGGGGGAAGAGAACTTATCGTTATTCGGATAGGTTCCACCTCCATTCAGGACCGAACCAATATGGTATTTTTTTACGTCCTCTGGAGTAATGTATTTAATCTCCGCCTGGATGATCTGCCCAACCTTTTCCTCAATGGTCATTTTCTCCATCAGATGGGAGATTTTTGCCTCCACCGCAGGATCGGGATCAAGTGCCGGATTGAGCTTTGGCCAAACCTCGATATTCTGAGACGCGGCGGCCTGCTCCCCATTGGTGAGCTTAGCCGCATTATTGTTAGAAGAGCGGACTTCACTTTCACAACCTGACAAGATTGCGCCCATGAACGCAACGGATACCGCGAGCACTTTCGGTCGTAAGTTGAAAATGGTCATTAACTACTCCTGACGGATTTCTGTTGATTAATATTTTTGACTGAGAAAGAAGGATGCTCCGATCAGCGCAGGGAAAGGATGCACCACCAGCTCAATTGGTGTATTCGCCACATAGCTTGACATAACGCCCTTGCTGCGGACCCTATTTTCGAAGTCACTTTCCAACAACAAAGGTTTTAGCATCGGTAGAATGCCGCCACCCAGGTAGACGCCATTTCTGGCCCCCAGGGTCAACACAACATCACCAACAAACGTGCCAAGCAGGTTACAAAACATTATTACGGCGTCACGTGCCTGTTCGCATGTTCGATTTAGTGCGGCAGCGCCAATTTCCTCAGCTTGAGTAAAAGTTGGCGGAATGCCACGTAACGCCCCCAAACCGCGATAAATATTCTCAATTCCTCGTCCACTTAAAAAATGCTCAGCGGAGACGTGGGGAAAGTCCGATTTTAGAAAATTGTACAGGGAACACTCTTCATCGGTAACAGGGGAGATCGTTGCATGGCCACCTTCGCAAGGTAGTGCCAAGTAGCTTTTCCCGGTCGCCAAAACTCCACATACACCAAGGCCGGTGCCAGGACCAATTACTGCAAGTCTCCCCAGCGAGTCCATGACGCCACCATCTTCACGGACATCACCAATCAAAATCTTGTCTTCGCTGCGCAACTGCGGGCAGGCCAGTGCCAGCGCCGAAAAATCATTGATTACGGCAAATCTCGAAAGTCCGGTTTGTTCCGCAACTACTGATTTAGAGAATACCCAGGAGAGATTCGTTACCTCGACCCTGTCACCCTCCGTTGGCCCGGCGACAGCAACACAGGCCTCCTGAATCTCCTTCCGCTTGGTGAGCGGCAGCCTTTCAAGGTACGCATTCACCACACTCTGAATATTCTTGTAGTCCGCGCAGCGAAGAACCTGAATATCCTCAATCGCATTAAAATTCCGTCCGGTCTGAGGGGCCAAACCAAATCGCGCATTTGTACCCCCTACATCGGCTACAAGGTTCCAATAGGGCGGTTTTTTCTGGCTCACTAGCTCCATAAACAAACTTCGATCCTGATCAACGACTTACCATCCCTAAGCACTCACACTGGCTGAAAAAGGATCACCAATGTGCGCGACCGCGAAAACCCGAGATTGGCGTTCGAATACCGCCGTCAAATACATCCGGGCCAAAGAGAAAACTGAGCTCAGATTCAATAGGGATAGACCTAATACGAGAAGTTATAAAATGCTCTGCCTGCACCAATGGAGCAAGACGGCAGCAGGGAATAGACGATAGAAGGGATCGTATATACGCCGATGCGGAAAATTGATCAGATACGATTGCGAAGAAGTGGTGAGGAAATGCCGTAATAGACGATATAGCAATAGCACAGAGCGGGAACCACAAATGATAGCTGGATGCCGATTGCATCTGCCATTACGCCCTGACAGAGCGGAACAATTGCGCCGCCGACAATGGCCATACACAAAACGCCAGAGCCCTGACTCGCAAAGCGCCCCAAGCCGCCCAATGCAAGACTGAATATCGTAGGAAACATGATAGAGTTACAGAGACCTACCGCCACGATTGCCCATACGGAAAGCATGCCAGAGCCCACCATTGCAAGCCCTGTCAAACTCGCGGCAGCCACCCCGCAGACTGCCAACACGAATCCAGGGCGCACGAAGTACAAGATACCGGCACCCAAAAATCGGCCGGTCATGGCGGCACCCCAATAGAGGGAAACATACGTTGCCGCCCGCGCAGGATCCATGTTTGCTAGTGAGGGCTCGCCAAAGAAATTAATCAGAAAGCTGCCGATGGCAACTTCAGCACCAACATAGACGAAAATGCCGATAGCCCCAAGTAAGAGCTTGGGATGGCGTAGAAGTTGGAAGCTCTTATCGACCTCGCGGCTCACATCTTCCGACGCACCACCATCAGACAAAACTACTGGCATTCTGACCCAGGAGAAAAATGCGACCAGCATAAGCAACACTAACGCCAGCCAAAAATAGGGAGCCTCAACGAGGGCAGCCTCCTGTGCCTTGAACGATTCGACCGAAGCGGCTGGATCGCTTGGGGATATTGCGTAAACCGCCGAAAAAATAACCACGCCGCCAAAAGCTGGCGCCAGGGTTGTCCCCAGTGAGTTGAATGCCTGGGCCAGGTTAAGCCGGCTCGGGGCGGTGCTTTCGCTCCCGAGAGATACTACAAATGGGTTGGCGGAAACCTGCAGAATTGCAATGCCACCCGCCAAAACGAATAGCCCCAGCAGGAACATTTCATAAATTTGAAGCCGAGCGGCAGGGATGAATATCAGGCAGCCTGCGCTGGCCACAAGGAGCCCCACGACCAATCCTAACTGAAATCCAACCCGCTTAATGACGCTCCCCGCCGGCACTGACACAATAAAATATGCAGCGAAAAAACAAAATTGAACAAGGACCGCCATGGTATAGGTTAGATCGAACACATTCTTGAGGTGCGGCACTAGGATGTCATTTAAGCCGGTGATGAACCCCCAAATAAAGAACAATGATGTCAAGGCCACCAAGCCAATCTCGCGGCCGACAGCGACTGAGCCGACTGCCTCTGGAGCATGACCAGTCCTTTCGCTGCTGCCGCTAGAAGCGTGTGATTCCAGCCCCTTCATAATAGGAAACATCCAAAATTTGTACTTATTGTATGCAAGGCAGGCACCTTAGCGGTGTCCGAAAATCTTGCTACCACTATCTCATTGTCGCCAACCTTAGCATGGGCCATACACACTGTAATCCTGACACACCGAGACATTGCGACGAAGCGGCCCGTTTTAGCGCTGACACGGGGCGCGGAATCTACTACGACCAGCCCCTGCCCTACCTGAGAGCCAAGTCGGACTCAATTCGAGACAAAGTGGACACCTCCGCCGATAAATTACTGGCCGCATTCAGGTTCACTAGGTACCATCTATAGCCTAATGGGTATAAGTTTTATAAATAGCCCTAATTGCTGCGGAATATATAGCCGATAATTCATGTCAATGTCGCCTCCAAATCGACAAGAACCATTCCACTTGCCTTCTGCGAGTTGGTTTTGGAAACTGCAGTTTTTTAGCTGGAGCGGCATATTAGTCGTTACATTCCTGTCACTTAGCTTTTGGCAAAATTCTGGCGAACGCCCAACTTACGAGCCATTTAACACCATATTTCAGTGTGGAATTGGTTTTTTACTATCGTTGCTGCTCAAGCCAATTTTTGACGTAGCATGGGACGCCCCCTTGGCCCTACGTACCTTTGTCTACTTTCTCGCCGTTGCGGTCATCGCTGGTATTTGGACCCTGCTACGCATGGAAACCTACACCCAGCTTTCTGGCGCCCACTCGATTTGGGCAGAGTTCGGCGGCTGGTATTACGCCTCGCTCTTTATATTTTTGTTCTGGAGCGCACTGTATTGCGGAGTAAAATATTTTATTTTATTAGAAAATGAGCACAAGATCGTTCTAGAAATGGCGAGCTTTCATGAGCAGGAGCAGGTGCGCAGGCTGCATGCGGAGACAATAGCGCGGGAAGCGCAATTAAAAATGCTGCGCTACCAGCTCAATCCACATTTTCTTTTCAATACTCTCAATTCGATAAACGCATTGATCCGCCTGAAACGTCAAGACCAGGCCCGCGACATGATTGTTCGTCTGAGCCAGTTCTTGCGACACTCACTGTCAGAAGATCCGATAAAGAAGATCACCCTGGAGCAGGAAGTGCGAGCAGTTTTACTGTATCTGGATATTGAAAAGACACGGTTTGCCGACCGCCTCAGAGTGGAAGTCGAGATAGGGTACACAGCGAAAAAGGCGCTGGTTCCAAGCTTGCTGTTACAACCACTCGCTGAAAACGCCATCAAGTACGCGATCGCGGTCAGTGAGTCCGGAGGAATCATCGCAATTCGCGCAAATATCGATGATCAAACATTAGCTATTTGCGTATCGGATTCGGGCAGCTCTGGTGAAAGGATTGACGAAGACCCGGCATTTTCTGGCTCCACCGGCGTAGGCCTCGTCAATATACGAGAGCGACTACAAACACTGTACCCGGACAATTTTAGGATTTGCCAGTCTCGCGACACTGGTGGTGGGATGACAGTCAATATTCGGATTCCTGCTGAATATCATGAACAAGCCACACCGGAGGCTATAAATGAGCCAACTTAGGGCCGTGCTAGTCGACGACGAGCCGTTAGCTTTGCAGCTACTGCAGTCGATGCTCGAGGAAATCGCGGATATTAAAGTCGTTGCGACCTGCCGCAATGGCCGTGAAGCGTTAAATGCCGTTGTGAAATATACGCCCGACATCCTATTTCTGGACATACAGATGCCAGGCATGAGTGGATTCGATGTTGTACGCCGGTTGCAAGGGGATACGATCCCAATGGTGGTATTCGCAACAGCTTATGACCATTATGCCATTGAGGCATTTGAGGTACATGCGGTGGACTACATACTCAAGCCTCTAGAAATGGAACGGATTGAGCTTGCCGTCGACAGGGCCCGCGCCCGCGCAAGGCAGGAAGATAATGCCAGAGGCTCTACCCGTGACCATAAGGCACAGCTGCTCGCATCACTACAGACAGCGCAGCCTAGCTCAAGCACTGAAGGTACGAAAACGGTCGAGAGCTCAGGGAAACTTGCAATTAAGGACCGGGGTCGCATCGTACTTCTGGATCAGTTTGAAATCGAGTGGATCGACGCTGCCGGTGACTACATGTGTATTCACGCAACTGGCGAAACACACGTTATGCGTAGCACTCTTAAAGACCTTCAAAAACAGCTTTCCCCTGATTGGTTCAAGCGTATCCATCGCTCTACTTTAGTCAATCTTAAGTTCATCGATCAAATCAAAGTACTCACAAAGGGCGAGTACCTACTCACCATGAAAAGTGGCTCAGAAGTTAAGGTAAGCCGAAATTACCGCACGCCAATCAAGGAGTATCTGGAAGGTACTTCCGCAAACATTAGCTGATATCTGTATAAGTTTTCCTACCGAGTGAGCCTCTCAGCTTACTCTATTGTCACCTTTTTTCAGCGTTGCACCTCAAGCGTTAACTCGACCCTTGCACCATAAAAAAAGCCCGGCTACTGCCGGGCTGCTAAAGAGAAACGACGAGAGGTCTTTAGCGCACAAGGTGTCCACGGACACCATAAGAGAGAATGTATAGATAACAAACAACCGGGAGAATAAACGCGAGCTGGATGCCGATCACATCCGCCAACATACCTTGCAACAGCGGCAGGACGGCACCACCCACGATTGCCAGGCACAAGATACCGGAGCCCTGCCCAGTCAGCGGGCCCAGGCGGGCCAGCGCAAGGCTGAAAATCGTTGGGAACATGACAGAGTTGCACAAACCAATGGAAAGCACCGCCCACATCGCGACTTTGCCCGACCCTAGAATCGTCAGCGCCAGCAGAACACACGCACCCAGGGAGCAAACCGCAAGTACGGTACCCGCGTGCACATAGCGCATCACAACCGCGCCGACAAACCGGCCAACCATCGCGCCCCCCCAGTAGAGCGACACGTAAAATGCGGCCTGCTTCTCTGTGATACCGGCAATATGGTCTTCCGACAGGAAATTCACAAGGAAGCTCCCGATGGAAACCTCGGCACCAACATAGAGAAATATACCGATGGCACCCAACAGCAGATGTCTATGCGAGAGCGCGCTCTCCTTAACGGCAGATTCCGGTCGAGCGCTTTCTATATGACTCTGGATAACAGGGAGATTCAGGCGAGAGAAGATCAACGCAAGTGACGCCAGGGCGACCGCCAAAATAAAGTATGGTAATTCCACCGCACCGGCATCATGGGCCGCACTGGATGACTCGCCAACCCCGGAGGACACCGCTGACAGAATAAGAACGCCACCAAAGAAAGGCGCAACCGTAGTACCCAGTGAGTTGAACGCCTGAGTCATCGTCAGTCGACTAGCCGCTGTTTTCTCACTTCCGAGCGCAGCAACGTATGGGTTCGCAGAAACCTGAAGCACCGTTATACCTGCAGCCAGGATAAACAGCGCAACCAAAAACACGGCATACACCTGGATGCGCGCTGCGGGAATAAATAGCAGACAGCCGATTACGGCGATACTCAGCCCCACGACAATGCCGCGCTGGTAACCGATTTTCCCAATCAGGCGGCCTGCGGGAATTGATACAAGGAAGTAGGCTCCAAAAAAGCAGAACTGCACCAGCATTGCCTGGGTGTAGCTCAAATCGAATACACCCTTGAGGTGCGGGATAAGAATATCATTCAGGCAGGTAATAAATCCCCACATGAAAAAAAGTGAGGTGAGTGCACCCAACGCAAACTGATTACCTGATTCAGTGTATCCCTGTTGAGGTGCAATCGTAGCTTCTATATTTGAGCCGAGGTTCGCCATGTCAATGTCCTGTACTTCATTATTCTGCTCTGCAACGACACCCTATGTTGCCGCCGTTACAGAAGAAAGTTCAGGCTCTTTTTAACACACCCAGAGAACCATCAATTCGTTTTACGATGAAACGGAACAAACACACGGCAACCGGTCCTAAACGGCAGACAAACCATGGCGAATTATTTTTTGGATAAGCTCGCGATTCTCCGGAAGGCCCTGCCGGCATCTCTGTACGAACAGCTCATTCTGGTCATGCAGTTCCCGATACTTCGAAATATCTTCAAAACGACGTCTGGTCGCACGTGGCAGGGTACGAAAACCCATGCCGTAGAGAACGTATTGCCAGCTGGCGGATGCGAACACTTCCTCAACCTGGGGGAAATCGTGGCGGCACGGGGGCTGAACCCGCCACAGTGCAAGCCACTCCTGCAACCGCGAGGATTGTGACTGGGGCAGGCAGTTGTCCCGCCAATAGTCGGAATCCGTCCGCTCGGTCAATACATAGTGCAACTTCAGGAAGTCGATAATGCTTGCCCAGCGATAGCGAAACCGCTCGTTGAAACGTTTGGCAACCGTATCCATTACCGCCCTCGATGCTGGCAGGTCATCACTGATCAGCCCGGCGGAAAGCTCCACAAGCACAAGCGCTGACGCCTCGAGCGGCTCCAGGAAGCCGGCAGACATACCCACCGCCACACAGTTCTTGTGCCAAAAGTGCTCGCGGTGCCCCGGCCGCATCTGAATCTGGCGGAATTGCAAATCCGCAACCGCGGAGTCCGGGAGATCCTTCTTTAAGTGCGCCTCGAGAAGGTCCTGTGCCCGCTCATCCGACATATGAGCACTGGAGTACACATGCCCCATACCGCGACGCGTCGGAAGGCCAATATCCCAAATCCACCCCGCTTCCTGCGCTGTCGATATGGTATGAGAAGCAATCGCGGCCTCCTCTGTGGTATAAGGCACCTGTACGGCGATCGCTCGGTCATTGAACAACTGGTCTCTGCAGTCAATAAATGGCACCTGAAAATGTTCACCCAATAACCGCGATGCAAACCCCGAACAATCCACAAACAGATCGCCAGTGACCTCCCCGCCGTTATCCAGTAGCAGCGCCGCGATATCACCACTTTCTGTTGACTTGACGTTCGTTACGCGGGCAAGCACATGCTGGACACCCAGCTTATCGATACAGTGCCTTGTGAGCAGCTGGCCCAGCTTCCCGGCATTCAGGTGGTACGCATAGTTGGCAATACCGGCGTACTCAGGCGTGGTAATTTGTTTTGGCGCAAGCCCCATTTCACACAAATGGCTTTGAAAGTTAATGGCGTCCGCAAACGATTCATCACCGCCCTCGGCCAGCCAGGCAGATGCGATATCGAATTCGCCATAACCTTCCGGTACCACAAGTGGGTGGTAGTAAAAGTCGTTTTCTTTGCCGGTCACCCATCCGCAGAACTTGGCACCCTGCTTGAAAGACGCCTCGCACTCACGGAATAATTCCGTTTCTGTTATCCCTATGCGGCGCAGTGTATTGCGCATGGAAGGCCAGGTGCCCTCACCCACGCCGATCGGCGGCACATCCGGGGCCTCCACCACGATGACTTCCAGGCCATCGGGTTCACTGCTGCAATGGTCTGCGGCGAGTATTCCCGCGGTCAACCAGCCTGCTGTTCCACCGCCTAAAACAACGACACGCTTGATCGGGCCCGTCACATCTTTTCTCCTGCAGTCAGATTGGCTGCACAATATTGGCTAATGGCATCTTCGTGCGCAGGCATTCCCGCAACCGATCTGGCGACAAAACCTTTGTATCCGTTGAGAAAGCTTGATAGCTCCGCGTCACTCATTAGATCGACAATCGGGTGAAAATCACTGGGCATCACGCCCTGTCCTAGCATCACCTGCACCCAGGAGTCGATTTTAAACAGCTCCTTGTTGGCAATTGGAAAGATCCCGGTTTTACGGAAAAGCTTCACTCTACGGGAAAGTGAGTTTGGAATATCCATCTGCTTGCAATAACGCCAGTATGGGCTGTCGTCTCTTGCTGTCGCATGATAATGAAGAACAATAAAGTCGCGAATGCGCTCGACTTCTTCCTGCGTTTCCCGATTGAACTCATCAACCGAGGAAGCCTCGATCTGCGTTCGCGGAAAGAACTTCAGCAGCCGAAGTATGGAAGACATTGCCAAGTGGATAGAGGTTGATTCAACGGGCTCCAGGAAGCCCGACGACAAGCCAATTGCGACACAGTTTTTATGCCAGGCCGTTGCCCGGCGACCGGTGTGGTATCGGAACATACGCGTTTCCGTGATCGCATCGGTTTCCAGCCCGCTCAAAAGCCGCTCACGCGCATCCTCATCGCTGACATAGCGGCTGCAATAAACCAAGCCATTACCCACTCGATTTTGTAGCGGAATACGCCACTGCCAGCCAAACTCATGCGCCGTCGCCTGGGTATAGGGTCGCAACGGACCGCCGCTTGCAGACTGCACTGCCACTGCGGAGTCATTGGGCAGAACTTGCCGGTAGGACTCGTACCCCACATTGAGGGCACCTTCAATCAACAGCGCGCTGAATCCAGTACAGTCAACAAACAGGTCACCTTCCAGTCTCTCGCCATCCTCAAGGTGTAGAGCCGTGATACTGCCGTCCACCTCGGATATTTCCGTCTCAGAGATTTTTTTGTCGATGTGGCGTGCGCCGTACCTTAATGCATGCGCCCTGAGAAACTCCGCATACATTCCCGCATCCAGATGGTAGGCATAATTGAGCTTTTCGCGGTCAATCTTCGACTGGCACGCGGCCTGGAGCTCAATACAGTAGTCGCCGAAATCGGTAGCGATCCCCTTCTCTCTACCTGCCAGCCAAAAATGATGAAAGTCACAGGCCCAGCAATCCTTCCCGGTAATGCCAAAGGAGTGGATATAGCTGTCATTCAGTGCGCCCCAGCCGGAGAATTCGATACCGAGCTTGAAGGTGGCCTTGGTCTTGGCCATAAACTCCTGCTCATCAATTCCGATGAGACGGTGAAAGTTTCTGAGGGGAGGAATGGTGGCTTCACCGACACCGATACGGCCGATGCTCGAGGAGTCAACGAGGGTAACCTCTACTTGCTTTCCGTAGAGCTTCGCGATTGCCGCAGCCGCCAGCCAACCGGATGTGCCACCACCGGCCACCACAACGCGGTTTATGGTATTTTTTTTCATTGTCATCTTGAATCACCCTCCCGATCGCACTCTAAACCAACGGACGCCAACAAAACCCAACGGACCTCAACAGAAATTCGCGGGCTATTCGGCGGCAAGCAGCAATCGGATGTTCGCGGAGGAACTTGCGATAAAGTAGGCGAGCTGCAACAGCCCGGTAGCATTCAGGTGCGCCAGCGCATCGCCCGTCAGCTGCCTGAGTTTTTGCGGGTTTACCGAGTAGAGTCCGGACAAATTTCCATCGGACGATGGGCTTTTGTCATTAATTTCCAGTGCCTCGATTAATCCGTGCTCAGAAAGGGCTGTGACCAGAAGGTCTGTCTGCTCGTGTCCCTGGTGGATTGCAGAAAACAATTTGGAAATACTCTCTGCATAGGGGGTAAGTGTGCCACTGTCATCAAACAGGCGTTCACCCGGCTTGTTTACACGCTCGTCTGCCAGGTTCAGGCATAGGCTCAGCTCGTCTCCCACTCGCGCCATTAAAAATGGCCCCCGCCGCACCATCAAAGGGATGTAGTTGGCGGACCATTTTGAATCTTTGAGGTAGACGTTGGAGGTAAAGGCGTCAGCAAGGAGTGCGACGAGGAAGAACTTTCCAGTGTCGGAATTTTTCCGGAAAAAAACGGGATATTCTTTGTGGGCGGCGTCCAACTCGGAGGGGAACACCTGCACATAACCCAGGCCATCCTGGGGATTCAGTCGCAGGTCTTGGGCTACCTGCAAGTCACAGTGCTGGACATTATCTAATACTTCGTAATTACTCATCGTAATGTCTCTTTTATTGTTATAGATCCGGCGTAGCGAAAAAAACCGCACCCGTCGTGACAACAACAAAGTATCCCCGATTGGTGATCTTTTGTCACGAAAAGCTACCTCAAGTCCTTCAGAGGTAGCCTGCGGATGCGGTTCCTGCTTCTAACTTAGCCTGGCGCCAAGTTTAGAAGCTGTAGCGTGCACTCAGCGCGTAACGCGGGCCGAGCATTTCGGTGCGCAGCAGCTGCGCTTTGGTGCGCGCATATTCACGGGAGTCTTCTCCCAGCAGGTTCACACCCTCGAACGCGAGCTTCAGGTTGTCATTGACCTCATAACCAACGCTCAGGTCGACCTGACTGTAGTCTTCGATGAACCGCGGACGCTTGCCACCATCCTCAATACCGGAAAGGAAGGTGTCACGCCAGTTATAAGCAATACGTGCGGAAATCCCGTGATTTTCATAAATCAGCGACAGGTTCGCGGTATCACTCAAACCGGACAAGGCAAACTGTGCCCCGCCATCAATGTCCGGATCGCGGCCAACATCGTAGCCCACATCCCCATCCACGATGGTGTAGTTCGCCTGGGCACCAAAGCCGGTCTCACCGAAGAAGTGCTGAACGCCCATTTCCCAGCCATCGATGGTGGCCTTCTCGGTGTTCATCGGGCGGGATACGCGGAAGATCATCAGGTCATCTTCCGGGTTGCCAGTTACGTCCACCAGGTTTTCAAACTCTTCCGCGGTGTAGTCATAGAAGCTTACGCCAAGCATATTGGCCGCAACCATGGAGAACAGCGTGGTATCGTTGAGCGGCTCACCAAGGGCGGCCAGATCGGCCACAGCCTGCTGCTCACGGGGACCACTGGTGGGATCCGTGAGACCATAGAGATTCATATCAACCGCTGAGGTACCGATGAAGTTGTCGACATCTTTTCGGAAGTAGCCGATGGAGGCATAGCTTGACTCGCCGTAATACCACTCCACGGAGAGGTCGTAGTTGTCAGACTCCAGAGGCAGAATGCCCGGGTTACCTGCGCCCGCGCCACCAAGAATGGAACCGGAGAGGTTGGTCGGGGAGCTGGGTCCGGAAAGACCGGTAGCGGCAGATCCCATATTGTCAAATCGCGAACGTGCGATGCTCTGACTGTAGGAGAAGCGACCCACCAGGTCTTCACTTAGGTCCATTTTGACATCGAGGTTCGGCAGCCAGTGGTCGTACTCTGCTTCTTCCGCATACAGGCTGGCTACAGCACCGGCAGGAATCTGGAAGTCGTTGTTGCTCTGCCATACAACGTCTGTCGGGATATTCGCCAGGTCGGTAGAGCTGACATCGGTGCGCTCGTGACGCAGGCCAAACACAACGTCAATCGGCTTGTTGTAAAACTCGCCGGAGTAGTTGTATTGCGCGTAAGCGGCGAAGACCTTCTCTTCAATGGTGCGGTTCAGGTTATCGGTGGGGTTGACCGCCCACGGCAAACCAACCGCTTCTGACAGGTGTTTGCCGATCACCGCGGCATCGCCGATGTAGCCGTTCATCAGCGGCGCAGCTTCGCCATCGCTGACGCGATCGAAGAACTCGCCTGCCTCACCGGTGGGATTTACGCTGTAGCCGTCAAACAGGCTGGCGTAGTTCAGCGGCTGCAGATATTCATCTGGTACATCGCCCGGATTGGCAACGCCCCAACCGCCTGCCAGCAGCTCCTGATAGAAGGAGGACTGGAGGTTCTGCTCCATGTCGCGAGACTCAATACCAAAGTCGATCGAATGCTGGTCATCCAGGGTGAAGGTACCGTCAAAGCGGACTTGGGTGAAATCGGAGTAAGCGCGGTCATTACTGATCTGACGCACAGTGGAGCCGATCTCTTCCTTGTCCAGCACGCCATTGCCGTTGCCAGCAACGGAGTCGTCGAAGTCCAGCATCAGCACCGGGAGACCCGACTTGGTAAAGTCGATACCCTGGCCTGCCGACACATTGGCACCCAGGCCGATGTTGATCCAGTTACCGAAGGAGGCGCTGGGTAAGCTGGAGGACTCAGACTTGTGCGCGTCGAACGCCAGGTCGAGCTGCTCGTTCGGCTGCCACTCAAGGTTCAGGCCCACAGACTCCAGCTTGTTCTGCTGGTTCTGCTGCTGCAGCGCGAGGCCCACATCGCGGGGGTTCTGCTCACGACGCTCTTCCCAGTACAGGACCGGGGTACTTACCACGGCGTCATCAAAAACCAGGTCACTTTTGTAGGTGTCCATCCACGCGGAAAGCTCCGCACGGTTTTCGTAGATGTCCTGCTTAGCGTAGGTGTAGTCGACGGTACCGGTGAGGTTGTCGGCAGGGCGCCACTGCAGGGTCAACTGGGAGTTGACCCGGGTGCGTTCGCGGTCGGAGTGAATATAGCGCAGGTCGGTATGCAACGAGCGCAGGTCACCGACTGCCGGCGCATTCTCAATATTGATCGGGTCGCCGGAGCCTGCACCGGGCGACTGGGGGATGGAGCCATCGTATGCGGCCACATTCCAGTTGTTAATGTATGCTCCGCTGGCGCCACTGTTACGGTCCTGATAAGAGCCGGTGAGCGACACGCCGAAGGTGTCGGTCTCGTCGGTCCAGCTAAACACGCCTGAGGCTTCCGGGGTGAAGTCGTCACCGACACGGGCGGTGGTATCGTTTAGGGTTTTTACCCCGAACGACGCCTTGGTGCCCGGATTATCCAGTGGTCTCAGGGTCTTGATGTTGATGGTCGCACCCATGCCGCCGGAGGCGATATCGGCGCGGGAACTTTTGTACACCTCCAAAGCACGCACGCTTTCTGCGGCGAGGTTGTCCATATCGAAGGCGCGCCCCTGCTGCACACCACCGCCATTCTGCGTGAGTGAGGTCGCAGGCATCAGGCGTCCGTTCAAGGTAACCAGGTTGTAATCAGGTCCAAAGCCACGCACGGTAACCTGGTTGCCTTCACCATTGCGGCGGTTGATGGATACACCGGTAACGCGCTGCAGGGACTCCGCGAGGTTGGAGTCTGGGAACTTGCCCATGTCTTCTGCGCTAATGGCATCCACGACACCTTTCGCGTCGCGCTTAACGTCCATAGACTGAGTCAAACTGCCACGAATGCCGGTCACTACCAGCTCTTCCATCGCCGCGCCCTCTTGGGCTACTGTCGACTGGGACGCAGCTGCAACCCCTAGCGCGACGGATACCGCCAAAGCAAGTTGTTTTCTAGGAAAGTTTTCTCTGTTCATCGGAAATATCCCAACTTATTGATTTTCTGTGGATTTTTTGTTCAAGCCCCAGCGACTGAGGCGATTGGCATGTAGCAGGTGTCCCCTGTAACCTATCAAGCCTAAGACCAGGCAATTTCAGCATGCCTCATTTCTTCGCTTTTGAAATGGCCTAAAAAACAATATGCGATATTGAGGATTGGTTGTGCGGCAAGACGGAAAAGTAGATTCATTTGCTACGCGAGACGAAACCCATAAACTAAATCCTCACCTACACGAAATGTCCCCGCTCGCATTGGCGTGAGGTGCGAAGGGTCTTAATACCCGTGGCAGGCAGTAAGACCTGCGTCGACATCAGCGTTACAACTAACCACTCGAACAAGCGACTTCTATGCAACCTTTCAAGACACAGTTCACCCTATCCCGGGAATACCTCGCCGAGTGCTTTGACCAGTCTCGGCCCCACGGGAAAGGGGCTAGGCCCAATTATCTGTTCCCGGCCTTGCTGCTTGCTGCAGGTTCCGGATCACTGTTCTTAACCGAACAGCCCAAAGTTCTGGGCTACCTGCTGGTCGCCCTGGGCATTCTGGAACTGCTGCATATTCGATTCCGGCGGGCGTGGTGGCTGGCGCGGCAGATGTTGTCAAGGAGTGCGAATACCGAGGTGACGCTAACCATTAATGAAGAAGGGATTACCACCAAGAGCAGCTACTCACAAACAACGCTGTTGTGGGCAGACATCGAGCGCGTGATTGAAACCGATCTGGGACTGATTCTGGTCACCCAATCCGGCGGTCAGCAGTATCTTTCCAAATCATTATTTACCCCCGAGCTGGTCAGCGAGATTGTTGCAAAAAATCAATAGGCACGGGCTATTGATCCAGGCGTTATCTTTCCCGCCACAATACGAGGTACGCGCCACGCTTGGTAGAGACTTACACGGCCATGTGCTAGAACTGCTCGCAGAATAATAACGAGCGGATCTCAATCCATGGACGCACTGAATAATCAACACTACCGCCCTGCCCTCCAGCTATTACCAATATTGTTTGCCGCGCTGCTCAGCGCCTGTAGCCTGGATACGCGGGATGAACCCGGCTCCACATCCACTGCAGGGCAGGAAAATCAAGCAGGTCTACAAATAGTCGCGCGCATCGGCAACAGCGCGATCACCCTGCAAGAGGTAGATCAGAAAATTCGCCTGGAGCGATACGACCTGGCGCTGGCGGAGTACCAGCTACGCTTCAATACGCTCAAATCCATGATCGATGCCCGGCATCCGTCGCAGGCCGCTGCCGCAGATACGCCCGCGGTGGAGTGGCTGCTACCGCACCCCCAACCTCCCCGACTGAGCCTTGATACCAGCGGCCGCCCCCTGCGTGGTAACCCCAACGCCCCGGTAACCCTCGCGGTGTTCTGCTCGTATCAGTCGGTACACTGCGCGGCCACCAATCTGGTGCTGCGGGAACTGCTGGAGCGCTACGCCGGCTGGATTGCGGTGGTGCCGTTTGACTTCCCCATGCACTATCACCGAGAGGGGGCGCAGGCCGCCATCGCGGCGCACTGCGCCAACCAGCAAGGCGCGCCATGGGCCTACGCGGATGGCCTCTACGCAAAGGCAAAGACGCTGGAGGTAACTACCTTCGGCCAGCTGGCATCACAGCTGGGGCTGGCACAAGACGCATTCAACCAGTGCCTGGACGAACCCGAGCGCAGCGATCGCGTTACCGCAGATACCGCCCTGGCCCGCTCCCTCGGCCTGCAGAGTGTGCCGGTGGTGTTTGTAAACGGGCTGTATACCAAAGGCCCGCGCACCCCGGAACACTACGCCATGTGGATTGATCAGGAGCTGCAGCGGCTCGGGCACGACCCCGCAAGCGCCCACAAGGATGCCGCCCGCTGGCGACTGTCCGGCGAGCAGATTGCCGAGACCGATTTGCCGCTGCAATTGAGCGGCACCAGTGTTTCCTCGCAACCGGAGCACTCGACCGCCCTCATTCGCGTCCGCGATGCCGCTGCCGGGCGCTTTTCTACCGGCGCCCCTGTGATGTCCGGGGTCACCCTAAAGCAGATACACGAGCGCCACGTCATCCTGCAGGTCAACGACCATCTGCAGCGGCTCACCCTGCGCGGGCAGGATGGCAACTACGTGCGAGTACCCATGACCAACAATACCCCGCGGGACGAGGCCACCCTGCGCCGCATCGAGCAACCGGACGGCGAATCCCGCAAGCTGATCCCGCCCTCTGGCGTATTGCCCCTGGGACAGGCGTGGCTGGAAAAGCAGCTGCAGAACCGCGCCGAACTGGAGCGGAAATTCGTTGCCGCGGATCACGTGGTGGATGGACACAACCTGCTGCGGCTGGAGGGCATCGAGAACAGCGAGTTTTTCACCGCACTGGGCTTCGAGGAAGGCGATGTGGTTGTGCGGGTCAACGATACCTGGGTGCACAGCGGCCAGAACCAGCTGTGGGACGCGCTCACCAGTGGCGAGGTGGTCGATGTGACCTATATGCGCAACGGGCTACCGGAGCGGGTGCAATACGTGGTGCAGGAGGAGAGCTATTTCGAGCAGCAGGATAGCGGCAACGAGGGCAGCGACGAGGAAAGCAATGGGGAAGGCAACGGAGACAGTGATCAGGAGAGCGACGACAAGGCCGACGAGGATAAAGAATCTGAGTAGAGCCCAGCGGCCGGCGCCTGACACCCGTTAAGCTGGGTAGAAGCCATAAGAGGGCTCCCGCAGGAGCCCCGTTCACCGCCTGACAATCACTTGTCCGGGTTGCCATTCCACATCAGGTTCGCCACCGTGTTCTGGCCACGAACGCTGGGATGGAAGCAGTCCCCACCATCAATATCATCTTTGCCGAACGTAAAGGTGCCCACATTGGTCTGGTCTGCCCCGGAGTATTCCGCAACCACTTCCACACCATTGGTTCCATTATAGGCAGCGGCCTCCTGCTGCAGCACTTCGTTGTACCGACGCTGCGCCGACTCGATACCCGCGTAGCGTGTGGCAAACGATTCACCGTTCATGGTGCCGCCGTTGGTGGCTATGCGGCAGATACCGAAGGTGGACCAAGCACTTTCGCAGTTGACGCGCCAGTTACCCGACTGTTTGGCGATACCCGCGGCGCGCAAGTCCTGCACCCGTGGAACCGACCCCAGCACCACGGTAGAACCGCTCGGCAGGCCACCCACCAGCTTGTCGAGCCCGGCCTGCACCGCGCCGCGCCACTCGCCCTCGGTCAGTAGTGGGTCCGAGCAATTGGCTGGATCGACACAGCCCCGGTTGCAAATATCGTTACCGCCGAGCACGACCTCGACGTGATCCGCCACCAAAGTATCGGCAAGAATCCGGTCCGCCTGTACGCTGAAATTGTCACTGCCGCCGCGCATCTCGGCACCGGAACGGGCGGCATTCTTGTTGGCCGCAACATTCGGGTCTATCGCCTTGTATTTATCGTGGACACTGTTGACGCTGCTGTCCCAGCCATCGAACCAGCTGTGTTCCGGTTGATCCCCGCCCAGCAGGCAGAAAAAACCACCGGTAAAGAACGTGTTGCCGGTGCAGTCGGCGGCGAAACCCATGGTGATACTGTCACCCGCCGCCGTGCCTTTGGCAGGAGCACCAAGGGTATTGATGGACCACAGCGCCGAGGTAATGGCGAGAGAAAGAAAAAGACTGGCTTTTTGCATTGTGTTATCTCCGATCATCCTATTTATGACATTATTTTTTTGCGGTGAACGGAGATAGGGTAGTTGGTCACACCACCATCGAGGGATGGGTTAGATGCCGGCTTTTCCAGTCTGCGATGCAACTCTCAATCGTGTCGCGGAAAGCGTTTCCCGGTGGCGCAAGCGAGACGCTCAGAGGACATTCGCCTCCCGTGCGATTGCCGACAGGCCCAGTGCCGAATAGGTGCTACCCGAGTAGTGCCGATATTCAATACCGAAATACTGCAACGCCTCGCCGTAAGGCGCTGCCAGATTGTCCCCACAAACCAGGTGCACACACTCTCCCTGCCCCAGCTTTCTTGCCATTGCAACCACCTCACTGCCGATCAATAGCCCGGACAGATAGGATGCACTCGCCGCCCCCGACTGCAGGCCCAGCACGGTACGGCTTCTGGCATTAAACAGCTGAAGAATCAGCCCTGGCTCTTCCGCACTGGCGGCCAAGCCTGCAGTAAATGCTTCTGCCGAATATCCCTGCGCTCCCTGGACCAATACGCTGTGCGCCGTGAGCAGGGCGTAGAGTTCGCCGGTAAATGCCGTACTAAACGCACAGATCTCGCCACCTTCAATATGTACCCACTTACTGTGGGTTCCGGGCAGACACAGCGTGGCCTTCGCTTGCTCCTGCGAACTCGCCTGGGTCAACCAGCCGATGATCTGGGTCTCCTCCCCTCGCATGACATCGGCAGTACCACTGCGGGTAATGCGTTTCACACCAGGCACACACCAGGCCTGTAAATCAGTATCCGGAATCCGCACCAGAGCCGCGGCGAGGGATGCTTTTGATGCAGGGCAGTCAACATAAGGGACTTCATGCCAGCCGATACCAGACCCCACCATACCGCACAGGACGACCGGGTAATTGGCACCGCCTATGGCTGACATCTGTGCCTTCAGGTAGGGTTCCATGTCCGCCCTCTTCAGGTTTTTTATCCCCCTGTCGGTGCTTACCTGAGAAAGTAGTTCCCCTTCGAGCCCAATCTTCATCAACCGAAAACTACTGGTTCCCCAGTCACACACTAGAACTTCGCTCATTGGAGCACTCCGTCTGCCTTTTGAATTATTTATTGGTTGATTGTTGACCATTGACCGATAATCACGCTCAATTCGCCTGCCGACTTCCCTGCCCGGGATATTTCGGTCTCCTGAACAGAGGATTTAACCAGCTCCATTGTCAACTGTTAACAGTTAGATAGCGATTTTTCTTGCGGCCTGGGGTACTATCTGTTTATCCGGGTCTTGTTGTAGATTTATTCCAAGCATCCGCATTGCCTTGTCAATCGCGGGCAGCAGGGGCTGTCACCCTCCTTCGGTCAGCTCCCCCACAGGATCGACCACTGTGGAGGGCTCACAGGGGGCGGCTGAATTCAATGTAAGACACGGTGGGAGAGGCCTCTTCCCCACCCCAAGATAAATGGTGAGCAGAATCCATCATGCGTGAAGCCACAAAGATCATTCCGGTGCGCGAGCAGATCGCGGACCAACTGCGCTCCGACATCATTTCCGGAGAACTCGCACCCACCACCAAACTGAACGAGCAGCAGCTCGCCAATCGCTTCGGCGTCTCCCGTGGGCCGGTGCGCGACGTACTGCTGCAGCTCACAAAAGAGGGCCTGCTGGTTGCCAAGAACAACTGCGGGGTGTCGGTAAACAGCGTACTGACCCCGTCCATGCAGGAGCTGATGATCGACATCCGTCGCCGTATCGAGGTGTTCGCCATTTCCCAGCTGAAAGGCAAGCTGAGCGAGATGGACTTTGCCGAGCTGGAAGACATTCTGGACCGCCTGCAGGACGCCTTCGACGCGCAGGAATTTAACGAGGTCACCAAAGCAGATATCGATTTTCACCGCTACCTGGTACACGCCGCCGGTGGCGATGAGCTGACCAACCTGTGGTATCCCATCGTGCTGCGCATGCGCATGAACTACAAACGTATCTCCCAGCCAAAAGACTGTGTCGATGAGCACCGCGCTATTCTCGACGCACTCAGGGCCAACAAAATCAACGTGGCCACTACCGCGCTGCGCGCAAATATCAAGTAACCTGTAAAAAAAGGTTACTGAAGCCCGGCCAGGTGCCGGGCTTTTTTGTGCACGAACGTTTTACTACCTTCAACGCCTAATCAACGTCAAAAAAACGGGGACCAATGTCCCCGCAAAGTATCCATCCTGATGAGATGAAAGGAAGAGTCCGGAAGTAGCTCAAACTTCCGAGAGGTAAACCGTTTTCTTGTCCACGTACTGCTCAAGGCCGTAGCGACCATCCTCACCACCGATACCGGACAACTTCCAGCCGTTGTGGAAGCCTTGGTGCTGCTCGCCAATCCCGCGGTTTACGTAAACTTCGCCTACTTCCATTTCCGCAATAGACTGATGGATGTAACGCAGGTTTTCGGTGAACAGGTAGGCAGACAGGCCATACTCACTGTCGTTGGTGTAGGCGATCACTTCATCGATACTGGAGATCTTGACCACTGGCAGAATCGGACCAAAGGTCTCCTCGTGCACCAGAATGTTGTCCTGCTGCACGTTGGTCAGCACGGTGGGCTCGTACCAGTTGCCACCTTCAAACCCGGCCACCTGAGCAGGCTTGCCGCCGGTTGCCAGCTCCGCGCCCTGAGCAATACTTTGCTGTACCAGCTCGTGAATGTGTTCTATCTCACGGGCGTTGACTTTAGGCCCCATCTGCGAGGACTCATCCAGCGGGTTGCCCACCTTGAGGGCCTTCACCTTTGGCAGGAATTTGTCCATAAACGCGTCGTACACGCTTTCGTGCACATACAGGCGCTCAGCGCAGGTGCACACCTGTCCACAGTTGGCGTAGCGGGTCCACAGTGCGGCTTCCGCGGCTTTATCCAGGTCCGCATCTTCCATCACGATAAACGGCGCCTTGCCACCCAGTTCCAGCATCACCGGAATCATGTGCTTGCCACTGGCCTGGTGAATGATCTGGCCGGCACGGGTGCTGCCGGTCATGGTGATCATCGCAGTCAGCGGGCTTTCGCACAGGGCCTGGCCGACAATCGAGCCTTCACCATTGACGATGTTCAGCACACCGGCGGGAACGCCCGCTTCATTGGCAATACGCCCAAGCTCCATGGTGGTGAGCGGGGTTTCCTGGGTTGGCTTGATCACAATGGTGTTGCCGGTGATCAGCGCCGGGCCGATCTTGCGGCCGGCCAGTGCCAGCGGAAAGTTCCAGGCGGTAATCGCCACCACAACGCCCCGCGGAACCTTGTGGATATAGATTTTTTCGTCTTCGTTGTCCGAGGGCAGAATGTTGCCTTCCAGGGTCAGCGCATTATCGCAGGCGTATTCGATAAAGGTCGCGGTCGCGTTGACTTCATCGCGGGCGACACCGATCAGTTTGCCCTGCTCTTTTACCAGCAGCTCCGCCAGCGATTCTGTTTCCGCACGAATGGCCGCCGCGAACTTGCGCAGTACTGCCGCGCGATCGCGCGCGGTGCGTTTGGCCCAGGGCTTTTGCGCGTCTTTGGCGACCTGCAGTGCAACGTCTGCGTCTTCCGCACAGCCTTTGGGAATACTGCCTAGCACTTCTCCGGTGCTCGGGTTCAGTACTTCAATGGTGCCGTCGGCCTTGGAAGCAACATACTCGCCGTTCACAAAGTTGACGTTGGTTTTTAATTCGAGAGCCATAGTTATCTCCCCATCCAGCCACCGTCCACCAGGAGGACGCTGCCATTCATATAATTGGAAGCTTCGGAAGCCAGGAATACCACCGGCCCCTTGAAGTCTTCGGGTTGCCCCCAGCGGCCCTGGGGAATACGCGCGAGAATGCTCGCGGCGCGCTCACTGTCTTCGCGCAGCGCCTGGGTGTTATCGGTGGCGATATAACCCGGGGCGATGGCATTCACGTTGACACCTTTCGACGCCCACTCGTTGGAAAGCGCCATAGTGATCTGACCAATGGCACCTTTACTGGCCGCGTAACCCGGTACGGTAATACCGCCCTGAAAGGTCAGCAGAGAGGCAGTGAAAATGATCTTGCCGGAACCCTGCGCAACCATTTCCTTGCCGATTTCACGGCTCAGAATGAACTGGGCATTCAGGTTGACTTCGATCACCTTGTCCCACAGGTCATCCCCGTGCTCCGCCGCCGGCGCACGCAGAATGGTACCAGCGTTATTGACCAGAATATCAATCTTAGCGTGTTCGCTTTTCACCTTGTCGATAAAACCGTAAAGGGAACTGCGGTCGGAGAAATCGCACTGGTAAGGGAAAAACTGTTTGCCCACGGCCGCCACTTCGCGGCCCACTTCGGAATCGTTCAGGTCCAGATTGGCGGATACGCCGATCACATCCGCTCCCGCTTCCGCCAGGGCAACGGCCATGGCTTTACCGATCCCGCGGTTACAACCGGTCACCAGAGCTTTTTTGCCGGCAAGGCTGAATTGTTCCAACATCGTTTTACTCTCTCAATTCTATTCCGGGAATACCCAGGACAGCTCAGTCCTCGGCTCCACACGCTACCAGCGCCTTCATGCCCGACGGGTTACCGTCCATGGAGGCAAAGGCACTACCGATATCGTTCAGTTGCGCGACCTTGCTGATAAACGGAACCAGGTCGATCTTGCCACTGGCAACCATGTCGATGGCCTGCTCGAAATCCTGTGCTTCGTACACACGCGCACCCACCAGCTCCAGCTCGCGCCAGAAGAACTTGAACAGATCCAGCTGCGGCTTCTGTGAGTGGATGGCGACCATGCAGATGCGTCCGCGTACGGCCGCAATCTCGGTCATGGCATCGACCGCCGGCTGCACGCCGGAAACCTCAAACACCACATCGGCGCCCTTGCCCTGGGTCCAGTCTTCCACCGCCGCTTTCAGATCTTGCTCGATGGGGTTAACCGCCAGCGCACCGGTTTGTTCCGCAAATGCGCGGCGCTCGGGGCTGGGCTCAGAAATCATCACCTCGGCACCAATGCCGAGGGCGACCTGGGCCACCAGCTGGCCGATGGGTCCACCGCCAAGAATGACAGCCTTCTCGCCCGCTTTCAGGCGCGCGCGGGAAATATCGTGGCAAGCAACGGCCAGCGGTTCGATCAGTGCGCCCTGCTGCAAGGAGACGTTTTCCGGCAGCTTGTGCAGGGTACGGGCCTTGACGTTCCAAAAGCTCTGGAACGCTCCCACGGAGTCGATGCCCATAAACTTCAGGTTATGGCAGACATGGCTTTGACCCTCGTTACACGCCGGGCAATCGCCACAGTAGTCCAGTGGGCGCACTACAACGCGCTCACCGACGCTGTAGTCTTTTACGTTCTCACCCACCGCATCCACAACGCCAGACATTTCATGGCCGACAACCTGCGGTGGCTTTACACGTTGATCCATCACGCCGTGATAGATATGCATGTCGGTACCACAGATACCCACATAACCCACTTTCAGGCGAACCTCATCCGCCGCCGGCGCTTCACAGCGCCCTTCTACAACTTCAAACGATTTGTTGCCGACATACTGAGCAGCTTGAGCTTGCATGAACATCACCTATTAAGAGTGCTTGACCAGGTGTGGTCGCAGCAGGGTTTCATCAAAAGTCACCCCGGTACCCGGCTCGCTGGAGGCAACAGCGCGGCCGTTTTCCAGCACGATCGGACGGGTCGTGTATTCGTCTATGGGGAAAGAGTGCACTTCCAGGTAGCCCGCGTGGGGCTGGCTTGCCATCAGCGACACATGCAATTCGTGCATCCCGTGGCTGCACACCGGCAGGTTGTGCGCGTAGGCCAGCTCAGCGACTTTCAACCATCCGGTGATACCACCGATATTGGACGCATCCGGCTGTAGAAATCCGAGCTTGGATTGCGCGATGGCGTAAGTGAACTCATGCACCGTGTGCAGATTCTCACCCATCGCCAGGGGAATATTGATGGCCTCAGCAATACGGCCATACCCCAGATAGTCATCGGGGATGGTGGGCTCTTCGAACCAGGTAATATCGCAGTGATCGATGGCGCGGCCAAAGCGTACCGCCTGCTCAATGGTCATCGAGTAGTTCGCATCCACCATGAAGGTGACGTCGTCACCAATCAGCTTGCGCACCGCCTCTACCCGCGCAACATCTTCCCTGTAATTTTCCTTACCGACCTTGATCTTCACCGCGTTGAACCCGCGGGCCAGGTAGTTGGAAATATTGTCCAGCAGTTTGGTCTCGGAGAAATTCAGGTCGATACCGCCGGCATAACACTTGGTGGTATTGCCCGCACCACCAGCTACTTTCCACAGCGGTAGCTCAAGACGCTTGCAGCGCAGATCCCACAAAGCGATATCTACCGCTGACAGCGCAAAGCTCAGCAAACCACCGCGGCCCACATAATGGAGATGGGACTGAATGCCCTCCCAGATAGCAAGGATGTCCGACGCATCGCGGCCTTCCAGCAGCGGCTGAATGTCATCCTGTAACAGGGAGTAAATGGCAAGACCACCGCGGCCGCCGGTGTAGGTGTACCCCACGCCTTCGAGGCCATCCTGGCAACGCACACGAAACACCAGCACTTCAAAGTGGGTATGGTCACCGTGGCGCGCATCGGAGAGTACTTCCGCCAGAGGAATCTGGTAATACTCAACCTTGGTGGCAGCGATGGTGCTCGAAGACAGCAGCTCTGCGGCCTGCTCTTGTACTTCCATCAACATGGAGGAACCCCAAAATCCGTGATTTTTTATTAGCACTTCAACACTTCTAATGATTCGACCTCAATCAATGAAACCATTGTATATTGTTAACAATTAACATCAATCACTTTTTTTGCCTGCTCCGACGCGGCTCCAATTCCAGCCGCACCCCGACTGAAGTTCAGCCCAGGCTCGTAGGTGATTCTGGAGAAGACCGCCCTCACAGGCGAAGCCCCGGCATCCACCTGCAGACGTGAAAGCGACGCCCGGTGATCCTCGCCCCCCACCGAAATCCCGTGTGCGACAGCCAGGTTTAGCGGAAGGTTTTCGAGCTGACCGGCAGCACCTGAATGCTCTGCCCCATCAACATCCGACTGACGGCAGCTCGTCTCTAGCGCCACCACCCCAAGAAACCATTTAGCTAGAGAAAAAAATACTACAAAAAACCCAATATGAAGGATGAGCAGCTTGCCATTCTGTTATCCGGGTCGAGTGTTCACTATTCTGTTTACAAAGCACATTTTGTCAACAATCTACAGTCATCCAAACGCAATGTAAATCCTTTAGTGCCACAGGCCAGGCATAACCCACAGTTTTGCCAAAAAAAAAGCGCGATGCCCTCGCGGACAGCGCGCTTTCGTTCATCGCCCTAGGTTTGCCGTAGGCGCGTTTACTCTTTTTCCGACTTCACATCGCCAAAGCGGCGCTCATACAGCCCCTCATGGACTTCCTTGGCCGCCTTGACTAGTTCCGCGTAAGGAACATCCGCCACCGATACAAAGCCATTGGCATAGTTCTCACCGTCGTAGGCGCGGCCGGTGATCGGGGAATCCATGTACTGGAACATATGCACACCCACAAACCAGGGGTTATCGATAAACGAGTGCATATAGTTCTTGAACATACGGCCACGGTCTTTCTGATCTGCGGAAATCACGATACCTGGGTGGAAGTGCCCCTGATCGTCGGAACCGAAACTGAACTCACCAATCAGACTGGGCTTGTCGATTTCAGCGAGGAAATCCCACTTGGACGGCACCAGCCCTTCCTCGTAGAGGTTGTAGCTGATGATGTCCACATTCTTGCCCGCCGCCTTGACGATTTCCGGCGGCATACCCCAGCTCGGTAGACGGGAGCCGAGATACAGGTGATTCGGCATAACGGACTTCATCGCCTTGTTGATGGTGCCGAAGTACTGGTTGCCGTATTCGAACAACAGAGTCGCGTAGTCTTCGCGCTGGGCATCGGTGGTGAGCGCGGAATCCATACCCTTCTCGAACGCTTCCCAGGAATCCACTTTTTTATTCCAGGCCTTGTTCAACGCATCGATGGTGCGGTACTTGTCTTTCAGTACTTTGGTGAATGCACCTTTGGCCGGTGTATCAGACGCATCGCGCGACAAGGTGTTAATCACGATACCGTAATGCAGCTCGTCACTCTCGAGGCGGCCGAAGCTCTGCTCATTGTCGAAGAAAATGCCCATGCACCAGGGACTGCCCTGGATCTGCTGGTTCACAGACTTGGCAGCGACCACCGCGCGCTCATAAAAACGCGGATCGTATGGGTCAGGCACAGGATGCCAGAAATCAAAGCCACTGCTCAGTGTGCTGAACTCACCAATAATGTCCGCAAAGGCTACAAATGGAATGCGCTGCTGCTCGTAAAAAGGGTCCGCAGCCCAGTTGCCGAGGGAGGTAAATCCCCAATCCAGCATGCGATCAACCGTCACCTTCTGCCAGGTGTCCAGATAAGATTCGGGATAGGTTTCTCCGTAGCGACGCTCGAGGTTGGCACTGTAGAAACTGAAGGTCTCGCCGTGCTTCAACGGACCGGACTGGGTTTCACGGCGGTAGCCGTAGTGATTACCCAACTCATCATCGTAACCCGGCAACCAGTTGAACATGTTCGCGCGGGTTTCAGAGATCAGTTCGCGTGTGGCCCAGGCTTCTTCATTGACACGGTTCAGGGGCTGATCGTCTTCCGCAATCACTTCATCGGCACTGCGCTTGGGGATCAGCGCCTGGTCGTAGTCGTAACCGGTGATCGTGGAAGAGTTCGACAGACGGATAATGTCGATCCCGGTGGAGAAGTAAAGATACCCCTCCGGATCTACAATGGCCCACTTGCCGTTGACCTTTTCTGTGCGGAAATAACCGGTGGCTTCCAGTTGCGGGCCGTTCTTCCAGCCGCTGAATTTGGAGCGATCCGCATTGGGTTTTCCGGAAAGACTGGCAAGCTCTTCCTCGACGACTGTCTTCAGCTCTTCGTCCGAGTGGATCTTGCCTGCGTAGTCCACCTTGGCGTTCTGGCCGTATTTGTCCAGCAGGCCGGTGAGGAAGTTTTTATCCATCTCCGGGTTTGCCCGCAAGCGCAGATTGTCGATGGTGTACTGACGATTGCTCAGGCTGCCATCAGAGCCAAAAGCGATCTGGGTAATACCGGACAGATCCAGTAGTTTTTTACCCCAGAAGGAATGCAGCATGATGTCGTCGGACTGCCAGGTAGGCGGGTTGGAGCGCAGGCCAGAGGCGAAGTTGAATTCGTTCTGGGCTGCCGCCTTGGGATCTTCCTGATCGTGTCCATGCAGTTTGGCGTAGTATGTGCGCGAAGTGCCGTCCGCAGGCACCACCAAGCCACGAGTATAGAAATCACCATTTTTATCGCCCATGGTGACATCGATCTGTACCGATTCCTCACCGTGGTTGGCCACATCAAACGCGAGATTGAAATCCGAGAACTCGCTCCAATCCCAGGCTTCCGCCGGCTTGATGACCAGGCCGGCGCTGTTGTTATCGGCAAGGTTGAGCTTTACCTGCAGCGCTTTGCCGCCGGCACCATCATCCACCAAATCGGCAGTGCCATTGTTGACCTGAACAGACCCGGGAATATCCCCGTTGTTAAAATTCTCCAGCACAAAGTCCTGCGCCAGTAAATTAGAGTCTGTGCTGCTCACTGCGCTTTCACTCGGTTCACTACCCTTCCGTTCACCGGAGCAGGCGGCTAGTCCGCTCAAAGCTGCCGCGGTAATGGCGAGGCTCAACACGGAGCGCATCAGTGGCCGAGTAGTTTTTTTGGCAAAGGCTGTGGTTTCCATCGTCTCACTCATTTTATTTTTTGATACTCGCCGAACGCCGTCCGGCATACGCAGTAGATTTCTTACCAATTGGTGTAGCTGCCATCCGGCTTGCACAACCGCGGTGCTTCCCAGAACTTGAACGACTGCTCGGCAATCATTGCCTCGTTCACATCGATACCGATGCCCGGTGCATCCCCCACCGGATACACCCGATTTACTTCTTTCGGTCGGTTGATGAAATACTTGTCGTGATCCGACTTATTGCTGTCGTAGGGGGCAATTTCACACCAGGACAGATTCGGTACCGCCGCACACATCTGGATGGTTGCCGCGGTACACACCGGCCCCAGCGGATCATGAGGCATGATGTCGATGTAATGGCTTTCCGCCATCGCGGCCACTTTCATCGCCTCGGTCAAACCGCCCACGTTGCACACGTCGATACGGGCAAAGTTGGTAATGTCTTTTTCGATATAGGGCAGAAAATCCCACTTGCTGGCGAACTCCTCACCGATGGCAAAGGGCACATTCACCATATTGCGCAGCCCCTGATAGGCCGACACCGACTGATCGCGAATCGGCTCTTCCAGAAAATCGAGCACGCCCTCGCCCAGTTTCTGGCAGAAGCTCGCGGTTTCGGCAACGGAGAGGCGGTGGTGGTAATCGATACCCAGTACCAACTCATCCCCCAGCTCCTGACGGATTTCCTTCAGGCTTCCGGCTGCGGCGGCAATGGATTTGCGCACATCAAACGTGGTTGGCTCGGTGGGGGAGCCGTGTTCGCCGGTGGTTGCGCGGATCACTTCCCAGCCCTGCTCGCGCAGCGCGCGGAAATCGTCCAGCAGCGCCTGGCCCATGGGCTTGGTGGAGGTCACAAACAGTGGGATTTCATTGCGCTGCTTGCCGCCCAGTAATTGGTAGGTCGGCACGTTCAGCGCTTTACCGGCGATATCCCACAGCGCGATATCGATAGCAGAAATGGCCGCAGTGAGCACACGACCACCTTCGAAGTACTGGCTGCGGTACATCTCCTGCCACAAGGCACCGATGTTGCGCGCATCACGACCAATCAAAAATTCACGAAAATGCTTTACCGCACCAGCGACGGCCAGTTCACGACTGGAAAGGCCAGACTCGCCCCAGCCGTAAATGCCCGCATCGGTTTCCACCTTCACCAGGCAAAGGTTACGGTGCCCTACCCAGGCGGGATACACCTTGATATCGGTAATCTTCATCCTTGTGCTCCGCTTATTTCAGATCGTCGGTGGGACACAGACTGGCACTGAGGCCGTGGTCTGCGGTGATATTGGAGCCGGTCATGGCACCGGAACAGGGCGACAACAGGAAGGCGGCGATGTGGCCAACCTCCTCAACCGTGTTGTATTTGTTGTCCGCGTGCATCTTGTCAAAGGAAGCCGCCAGTGCCGGGTTTTCATCGGCGACTTTCGCCACCGCTTCGGTCTTGGTCAGGCCTGGGCACAAGCTGTTTACACGAATGCCTTTATTACCCAGGCTCCAGGCCATGGCGCGGGTCATGGCGACGATGGCGCCCTTGGTGGCCGCATACATCTCGTATCCCGCGACACTGGCACCGGCGTGATTGGACGCGATGTTCACAATGGCAGCACCCGCCTGCATATGACGCGCGGCCGCCTGGCACAATAGAAAAACCGAGCGCTGATTCACTTCCCACAGGCAGTCGAGCTTACCCAGATCGAACTCGAGGAAGTTTCCCTCAATGGTGACGCCCGCGTTGTTTACCAGGCCGTCGATACGGCCGAAACGCTCCACCACCGATTCAATAAACGGTGCAATCGCCGAGGCGTCACCCACATTCAACGGGAAATACGCGCCTTCCAACCCGCGATCACGCAAAGTCGCCACCCGGTTACTCGCGTCGTTGATATCCGCCAGCACCACGGTGGCACCCGCCTCGGCACACACTTGTGCGATACCCCAGCCGATGCCCGCAGCGGCACCGGTGACGACAACAACCTTCTGATCCAGCAAGGCTTTAGACATGAAAACTTCTCACTTTCTTGAACGGTCCGGCCGGGTGCGCGCTCAGGCGCGCACCATGGCCGCTTCAATCTCTTCGATGGATTTGTTTTTGGTTTCAGGCAACAGGCGGTAAAGCAACGCCAGGCTCACACTGATACAGGCGGCATAGAACAGGAATATTTCTGTCGCGCCCATGTTATTCAGTTGCCATGGGAAAAACTGCTGCACAAAGTAACTGACGGTGCTCACGATCAATGCGAAGAATGGAATGGCAACGCCGCGCACGTAGGTGGGGAAAATTTCCGAGAAGAGCACCCACATAACCGGCCCAATAGACAGGTTAAAGGAAGCGATAAAGCACATGATGCCCATCAACACCAGTGTCGCGTCAATCCGGATTGCCTCCTGAATCAACACCCCCTCGTTGGCCCGCGCTGTCGCCTCGCCCAGTGCCTGGTACATGGCCTGCTTGAAGGCCACGTCCGTTTCAAACGCAGTGCCCACCAGCGCCTGCAGCCTGGACACGTCAATGTTCGCACCCGCCAGCGCCTGCAGGGAGGACACTGTTAATTCATAGCTCGCCTGGCTGAACGCCCAACTGCACAGAAACAGGCTTGCGCCTCCCCAGGCGAGACCGAACAGCACCAGCGGACGTCGGCCGAGGCGGTCAATCAGCAACAGTGCCAGAATAGTAAACATTACACTTACCACCCCCACAATCACCGCCTGCATAAAGGCCGCATTGGTGCCGATGCCCACCTGCTCAAACACGGTGGGCGCATAGAACATAATCGCATTGATCCCGGTAATCGGCTGAGCAACGGCAATCACCAGGCCGACCCAGAAGGCGGTACGCAGACGCGGCTTAAAGATTTCGGCCACCTGCTGACGGAAGCTGCCGGTCGGTGCCGCGGCGGCACTTTCCTGGATTTCTAGAATATGAGGCTCAATATGCCCTTCCGGCAACAGCTTGCCCATAACCGCGCGTGCCTCATCCAGACGACCCTTCAGCACCAGCCAGCGCGGACTCTCTGGAATTTGCAGCAGCATCAGCAGCCAGATCAGTGCCGGGATCACCTCCACACCCAGCATCCAGCGCCAGGTGTACTGATCGATCCCCAATGCGGTCACCCAGGCGGCATCCGCATTGGACGCCTGTAGAATCAGATAGTTGGCGAAGTACGCGGCGGAGAGCCCCACCACAGTAGTGATCTGGTTCATGGACACCAGTTTGCCGCGCATTTGCGGCGGTGCGATTTCGCCGATATACATGGAGGCAAGGGAAAGCGAGGTAAACGCAAGGCCACCAAGGAAACGCGCAGCCACAAGCATTTCAAAATTGGGCGCGAGTACAGAGCCTATTGCGGAGACGAGATAGAGGGCGGCAATCAACAGCAGCGCGGTTTTTCGGCCCCACGCATCACAGATGCGCCCGGTGACCATCAGTGCAAAAATAACCCCGAAGCCAGGGGCACTGACGACGGTGCCCACCTGCAGGTCCGACAGCGTAAACTCGGCAGTAATAAAACGCACGGTGCCGGAGATCAGCGCCGCATCGAGACCAAAAATGAAACCACCGAATGCCACGATCGCAGCAAACTTAAAGGCGGTCAGTTGGAATCCTCTCATCGGATAACCCTCTTTTATTGTTATGGGCACTCCGACCGCAGATACACTGGGGTATCGTCAGGTCGTACGGTCGGCCGCCACGTAATGTTGGCCCATCATACAACCCCAATCCTTTTTTGTTAACAATTAACTATATACAAATGTTCCTACCTCCCTTTATACTGCATCCATCCTGTCCCGTCACCGGGAAAAGATCAGTAAAGAGCACAGGAATACACGATGCTGAGTCAGCAGTTCCAACAGGCGCTGGAAGCCTGCCCCCTGATTGCCATCATTCGAGGCGTCACCCCGGACGAGATCGACATGGTCGCCAATACCCTGCTGGAAGCCGGGGTCCGTGTCATCGAAATTCCGCTGAACTCCCCGGTTGAGCCACTCAACAGCATCGAGCGGCTGGCCAAGATCATGGATGACTTCGCTGAAACCACTATCTGCGGCGCCGGCACCGTGCTCACACCGGAGCAGGTACAGAGTGTACAAAATGCGGGCGGAAAGATCATTGTTTCACCGAATTGTGACCCTGAAGTAATTCGAGCCACCAATGACCGGAAGCTGATTTCCGTTCCCGGCTGCCTCACCCCTAGCGAGGCGTTTAGCGCGCTCAAGGCGGGCGCCCGGGTACTGAAAATGTTCCCGGTGGCAGACTTTCCGGCCCAGTACCTGGAATCCCTGGGTGCCGTGGTCCCAAAAGATGTCCTCACCCTGGCGGTGGGCGGCATTACCGATACCAACATGGAAGAGTATTGGAAAGCCGGTGCACGCGGTTTCGGCCTCGGCTCAAATATCTACGCTGCCGGCGACAACGCCAGCCAGATCGCGGACAAAGCACGCATCATGGTGGATGCGGCAAAACGCGCACAGGCGCTTGGGTAAAGTTGTCTCCCGTAGCGAACTGCAGCGTAGTTTGCAGTTCGCTACATCTTGTCAGTTGCGATTGACTCTTCGCGACCTTTGCTTGCGCCGCAACGCAAGCTCTTCTCTCGCTTCACCGCCCCTTCCCAGGGGCGTTTTTTTATATCCGTAGCGGCTCTTGCCGTAAATATGCGCCCCCAGGTAGTCGAGCTTGTGCCAATCGGCGGCTTCCAGGGTCAACGCCAGCTGTTCCGGTGGGAGCTTAACTGGCGCGCCCCAGGTGATAGCTGAAGCGTGAACTTGGATGATCGATCCAGACGACTGAATCACTTCACCACAATCGGCTTCCGTTCCTTCGCCTGCTTGACGCGCGCGTCATAAAGAGACTTGTAAAAATCCTGACGGGCCTTCTGGTATTCATAAGCCTGCATCAAAACATTCTGCTGGTTGCCGGCATTCCACTGGTTCCAGAGTTCCGCAAGCTCACTCTGGCGCTCGGGGAACTGATCCACCAGATTGTTCTGCTCGTGGGGATCTTCCCGCATATTGAAATAACTGCGTCCTACGCCAGGCAATGTCTGATGCATATATTTCGCATCTTCCGTACGTACCGCCCAGGTATTGCCATCGCCTTCTTCCAGGTGCCAGAACAACGCCTTATGTGGCACCCCAGCTTCTCTCCAGTGAGGAAAGGAATCAGGTTTACACCATCCAGCGCTTCGTCGGCCACCGGGGCATTGCCCAGAGCCAGTGCAGTGGCAGCTATATCCAGCGCAGAGACCAGACCATCAAACTGTCCCGATTCCAATTTCTGCGGCCAGTGCAAAAAGAATGGCACGTGAATACCGCCTTCCAGCAGGCTGACTTTACCACGCCGAAAAGGCGTGTTATCTGCCCAATCACTCTCTGGCATCCAGTATTCTGGGTAGACACCGCCGTTGTCCGACAGGAAGAAAATCAGCGTGTTATCGTATTTCCCGGAGGCTTTCAGGGCATCCACCACCATGCCAATACCCGCATCCATCTCGTCGATCATTGCCGCATAGATGCGCCGCTCGGGATCTTCAATGGCCTGGTATTTTTGGATGGTTTCTTGCGGAGCCTCCAGCGGCGCATGTGGCGCATTGTAGGCGAGGTACAGGAAAAATGGCTCAGTGCTTTCTTTGACAAACTCCGCCGCATCGCGACTCAGAGCAGTAGTCAGGTACTCCGTTAGCTCACCGGCGCCGCTATTACGCACCAGTGGCAGGTAACCGCCCTCATTGGCCATATAGTCGTTCAGCCCCGTGTCACTTTCCAGGGGAACCTTGTTGGAGGTACTCTCAGGAAAATAAGCACGGCCACCGGAGAAGAAACCGTAAAAGTGATCAAACCCGCGGTTGTTCGGATGGAAGGGTGGCGCCGCACCCAGATGCCATTTGCCAACAATGCCGGTGCGATAACCCACTTCCTGCAGATACTTGGCAAAGGTTTTCTCAGTAACTGGCAACCCCATGTAATTGTCGAAGGGTGAGTAGGTGTTGTTGCTCTCCGCACCAAAGCGAGCCTGGTGACGCCCGACCAGCAGCCCCGCGCGAGATGGTCCACAATACGGATGTGTAACATAGCCGTTGTTCATCACCACGCCGGCTTTTGCCAATTGATCCAAGTTGGGGGTTTTGATGTCTTTGGCTCCGGTAAAACCGGTATCCGCATAACCCAGGTCATCCGCCAGAATTAGCAGGATATTGGGCTTCTCTATATCTTCAGCCTGTGTCAGCGCCGAAACCAAGCAACCGCAAACAACACTCAATAGAAATCGTTTCACCGGAGAACCACCGCGGGTTCGGGCTTACCCTTAACGGCATTCCGATACACCAGGGTCACACCGTTCTGTACTGCCGCGTCCACTTCGTCTTCCAGCCCCACTGCGGCGGTGGTCACATACATATCGGCAAAGTTCTCACCACCGAACGCAGGACACGTGGTGCGAATTACCGGCGCCGGCAGCGCTGTGATGGCGCTGCCATCCGGGGTAAAGCATTGGGTACGTGCGCCGTCCCAGAGTGACGACCACATATTGCCCTGCCCATCCATCACCGCGCCGTCAGGGATAAGCCCCTGCTCGCTCAGGTCGAGGAAGACCTCGCGCTCGCCAGCCAGCCACCCGTCTTTTTCATTCAGCGGCACCCGATAAATCCGATTTTTGGCAGAATCTGCGTAATATCCAAAACCGCGCGTGTGATCAAAGCAAATACCATTCGGCACGGTCATGCCACTATCCAGTTGGCGCAGCTCGCCCTTGTACCAGCGGTACAGGTTGCCCTGGTCCGGCTCGCCTTCCATGCCCATAGTGCCAATCCAGAATCCGCCCCAGGGGTCTGCGCGGCCGTCGTTGCTGCGATTGCCCGACATATCAGCCTCGATCGAACACAGCAGGCTCGTCTCGCCGCTGTCCAGATCCAGGAGGTACAGGCCACTCTCAAAAGCGACAACAACGCGGTCCCGGTCTACCCAGCCAATCGCCGAGGGCATTTCTTCGAATTCCCAGGCCTGCTCACCATCAGCGCCATTGGCGAGCACCCGCTTGTTGAGCACGTCCACCCAGTACAGATTCTTGCGCTCTGGGTGCCACAAGGGGCCTTCCCCCAGGCTGCAGACACGTTGATCAAACACTTCCGCCTGACCCGCCAAGGCTGGATTCTGTGAATGCTCACTCACGCTCTCTTCCTCACCATTTGTTTGACTATTCCTATCTCCAAGCATCGAGACCTTTCTCGCAGCGGCGCTCAATGACAGAGTACCGAAACCGCAAGACAAGATCGCCAGCACCAGCTTGCGCCGCGAAGCGCTGTCAATATGGCGTTCCAAGTTCTTTCCTCTTTATTGTTCTTAACTGGGCTCTACGATAGCACCAGTGATTTTTGCGTTCACCGCCTTATCGAGGTGAATGGTGTCCGGAGCATCGGCGCGGGTTGCCTCTTCTGACAACCCCCGCACAATCAGCAGTGCCTTACCCTCACTGGTGCGCAGCTGCGCATTTTTATAACCTGTCATACGCGAAGTGCGCCCGTTGTCGGTGCCCAGTAGCTCCAATCCACCGGCGAGGTCGAAGGCGATAATCATATCCTGGTGGCGCACGGGCCTGCCCATTTTATCGACCAACTGTGCGGTCACATGAGCCACACTGTAATTGTCGACCGGCAAGGCGTCTCGATCGAACGAAAGCGCGATGGCTGTGGGCGCCCCGGAGGTTTCAACCGAGGCCGAGGCATCGCACCCATTCACTCCCTGCGCGGTCAGTCGACCACCGGCGAAAGGCAGCGCCCACTTCAGCTGGCGATCAGGGCTTTCTGCAAGCGTTCGAATACCCAGGGATTCGCCGTTCAGTGACAGCTCCACTTGCGGGCAGTTACTCAACACCTCCACAATAATCTGCTCACCCTCGCCGTAATTCCAGTGGCGATTCACATCCTGCCATCCCCACACACGACGCGCCCAGGCACCGGGTGTTTTTTCCACCACGCGGCCATCGGTATCGCGGCGATACAGGGATTTATCTTCCGTCTGCGAGGTAATCGCCACGTAGGGCTCACTGTTCCATAGTGTGCGGTAGAGATCATAGGCGGGCGTTTCAAACCCGGCCAGATCGAGCATACCGCTGCGCACTGCCTTGCGCGGCCAGGCGCCATTGGCTTCGCCAAGGTAGTCCGTGCCCGTCCACAAAAAGGTCCCGGGAATAAACGGTCGCTCCTCAACCGCCTTCCACTCGTGCCACTGCACCACGTTTTCGGTACCCATGATCATCTTCTCGGGATACCGCTGGTGGCCGTAGTCGTAGATCACCCGGCGATAGCTGTAGCCAACAATGTCCAGGGCATCGGTATAGCCGGAAATATGGCTAACCGACGGCAGAATCAGGTTCGCCGTTACCGGTCGGCTGGTATCCAGCGCCTTTACCCAGTCCGACAGCTTCCGGGCGGTTTTGGCAAGTACATACTCACCTTCTTCACTCCCGTGAAAACGGTCCTTGATTTCCTGCTCAGTGATAAACGGCGGGTTGTAGAAGTAGTTGCCGGACGCGTTCATATCGAAATAGCCGGTGGCATCTTTGTAGCGAGGGTAAGTCCACTCGATCTCGTTGCCGATACTCCACATGATAATTGAAGGGTGATTGCGGTCGCGCTTGACCGCCAGGCGCAGGTCCGACTCCGCCTCCTGTTGAAAGTAGTCCGCATAGCCGCGGCTAATATAATCGCTGTGACGTTCCCACTGGTTCAGCCGCTTGTCTTTGGGGTTGTCCCACTCATCAAAAATTTCCGCCTGTACCAGAAATCCCATTTCGTCACACAGGTCCAGAAACTCCTCGGAAGCGGGGTTGTGTGCGGTGCGAATGGCATTAGTCCCGGCCGCTTTCAAGGTTTCCAGGCGACGACGCCAGACGTCTTTGGGCACCGCAACACCCACCGCGCCGGCATCGTGATGCAGGTTGACGCCCTTGATGGACGTGTTTACACCATTCAGGAAAAAGCCCTTGTCGGCGTCAAAGCGCAGGGAACGAATACCGAAGCGGGTTTCCACCTGATCGACAATCCGATCGCCATGCCGTATCCGGGTCACTGCGGTGTACAAATTGGGCGCTTGCGGACTCCACAGCGCGGGATTGGCGACACTGAGCTGCAGTTGGACGTTGGCGTCACTCTTCGCGCTCAAGGATTTCTTGGTGCTGGCCTGCGCTACTCGCTTACCTGCCGCGTCCACTACCTCGGTGTCCACCACAAAGCGTTGCGCCCCCGCGGTATTGACCACATCGACCTGAACGGTGACCTGTGCCTCTTCTGCGCTGATTACCGGAGTCTGAATGAATACGCCGGACATGGGGATGTGGAGCGGGTCTACGGTCACCAGTTTTACATTGCGGTAGATCCCGGACCCGGTGTACCAGCGGCTGTCGATATACCGGCTGCGATCGACTCGTACCGCCAGAACATTATCTTCCCCCGGCGCCGCCAGGTGCTCAGTGATGTCGAGGGTAAACGGGGTATATCCATTAATTCGTCCTCCCACCTTTGCACCGTTCAGCCAGATTTCAGAATGGTTGTAGATACCGTCAAAATTCAGGTAGGTCACCTTCCCATCCGCGTAATCGGGAGAGGCAAAGGTTTTGCGATACCAGCCGATACCTCCGGGTAGATACCCGGTTGCTCCGTTCAGGGCGGGGTCAAAGTCGTGTTCAATGCTCCAGTCGTGGGGTAAGCGCAGGTTCCGCCACTGACTATCATCGTACGCGGGGTTCCGGAAGGCCTTGTCGTCTTCCAGGCGGAATTTCCAGCCAAAGTTAAAATCGACGCTTCGAGGATACGTGTTGGCGGCACGTTGAGACCGGTCATTGTCACCATGGACAAATACCCGCTGATTGATAGCAACGCCTTTCAAGGTTGCTTCCGTCCCATCTCGCCAGCGCACATGGATATCGACCGGGGCATCACGCTGTCCCAGACCAAAGTGTGCGACATCTAGCTGCCCCTGAGAATGGGTCGCACTACCGGAACCTACCCGATGGTATCGGTTGTTTACAAAAACTTCTGCGCCCTTGGGGTCTGTTCCCTCCGGGGAGTAGCCAACGCGAACTTGCAGGTAATTGTTCTTCCGCGACTTGGATTGCTGTGGATTCAGAGCATTCTCAAACAGGTGCCAACGGCCCGGATCGTCATCGCCACTCAGCAGATCCAGATCACCGTCGGAGTCGTAGTCGAACACCGCCCCCATATCACCATGACCAGGCTGGCCAAGCAGCGTGCCACCGTGATTCGTCCGCTGGACAAAGGATTGGCCATCCTGATTCAGCAGCAACAGATCTTCCACACGCTGGCGCAGTTTGCCAAAGCGGTAGACAAAAAAATCCTGATAACCGTTATTATCCAGATCACCGGCCGCAACCCCCCAGCTATTTTCGGCACTGTGTGGCGGCAGACTAGCACTGATATCAGTAAACCTCTTCCCATCATTGCGCAGCAGGATATCGGCAACGCCCAGCTCCTGGGGCGTCCAGTCTGGCGCTATCTGTTTTACACCGTGAACGCTGGCGCGGACATCCCAGGCCAGATTGCCATTTAACAGCCATTCCAGGCGCCATTTGTAAGCGCCACGCACTGCCTTCTCCGTGCCATGCTGCTCCACCACTCCCAGGTGCCAGCCGTTCTTTAACACTTCATCGGGAAAACCGCTGGCATCCTTCGGTGATACCGTGATCAGCGATGGCCCCGCTGGAGTAGCCAGTTTCTCCCCACTCTCCCCCAGGTACACCGGCAGGGTAATTTCCTGCCCGCGTTGCCAGTGAAAAAATTCATTCAACTGCAGGGGCCCATCACTGTAGAGAGTAATTCCGTCGTGACTGCGATTGCCCTCATCGCGCAGATCCAGGCGGCCGCTCTCCGGGTCAAACGACAGCGCATTATTGGCGATCTGGTAATAGGTTTTTCCCCGCGCCAGATAAAAATCCAGGTCGCCATCATTGTCGATATCCGCCTCGGCCACTGCCATCACGAAATCGCGATCGATGTCTTTCGGCAACCACTGGTCAGTGACGTCGCGATAGACGAAGTCGCCAGTGCCCGCCCACAAACTGACAGGGGAAAAGGCAATCAGGTCATCAATGTGGTCGCCATTAAAATCCGTGACCAGAACGCGCTCAGCCTCCAGCTGCTCGAATGCCGGCGCCTGGCGATACCGGAATTGATCGTTGCCCATGTTTTCAAACAGGATATTGCGTGGGCCTTTTTCTCCCGGCAGCATCATGGCATTGATTTGTAGCAGATCTAGGTCACCATCCAGATCCATATCGATCCAACGCACCGAGCGCCCACGCGCGCCCATATTCTCAATCCCGCTCCCTACGGTGATATCTCGAAAGGTGCCATTGTCGTTTCTCAGAATCCGTGGCGGTTGTGGCGCAGCGCCGTTGCCTCCGCCAAGTGCCACCGCCACATCCTGGTCACCGTCCCGGTCATAATCACCGGCGGCAATACCGTGGACGTCCCAGCGCATGATGGGCGAATCATGCTCCCGATAGCGGCCACCATCCGCCCCCCAGAACAATTGCGCAGGCACCTTGTCGTGATTGCTGAGCAGCAGATCGTAGTGGCCGTCACCGTTAAGATCCGCCACGGCGGGGCCACCGTACTTCCAGGTCGGCTCTGTATTCAGACCGCGTTGCTCGCTGACTTCAATGAACTGCAATTCCGCAGCTGCGGCACAGGCGCCAATCAGTAGCGCAATTGCCAATGGGAAACGCAAAATAGTCGATTGTTTCATGACGGGTTCGCCCTTGCTCTTTCCTCTGGTAGTCGTACTGGTTAAGTCACCAATCCCCCGTGGATAGCGGTGTGATTGACCTTCCTGACCGCGTTCATCGCGATCGGCAAGGAGCAACAGACCATGTCGGTGGTCGCAACCAGGCTTGCGCGAATGCGAACCACAACGCAATTCCTACATGGAAGGCCCGCGCGCACTTCAAATTGTCAACAATTAACAGTAACCTAACTGCTCCGATATAACAATAACGCGCTCACACCACATCGGTTTGAGAGCAAGGAGCAAAGCGATGAAAACCACTCAGTGCGCCCTGGCGGCGCTTGTGTTTAGCACCCCGCTGATGGCCACAGACTGGGACGGCATCCCGGTCCCGGCTGACGCAGGCACCGGCAACACCTGGGAGCTGCACCCGCTCTCGGACGACTTCAACTACGCGGCACCGGCTTACGGTAAAAGCACCACTTTTTTCGAGCGCTGGAGCGAGGGCTTTATCAACCCCTGGCTCGGCCCGGGCGAGACCGAATACCACGCCCCCAACTCCTCCGTGGAAAACGGCAATCTGGTGATCAAGGCCACCCGCAAACCGGGCACCATCAAAATCCACACCGGGGCCATCCACTCCAAAGAGAGCCTGACCTACCCGCTTTTTATGGAAGCGCGGGTAAAGATCACCAATCTCACCCTCGCCAATGCCTTCTGGCTACTCAGCTCCGATTCCACGCAGGAGATCGATGTGCTGGAGTCCTACGGCAGTGACCGCCCCAGTGAAACCTGGTTTGATGAACGCCTGCATCTCAGCCACCACGTATTTATTCGCTCACCGTTCCAGGACTACCAGCCCAAAGACGCCGGCAGCTGGTACCCGAACCCCAACGGCGGCACCTGGCGCGATCAGTGGATTCGCATCGGCACCTACTGGGTCGACCCCTGGACACTGGAGTACTACGTCAATGGCGAGCATGTGCGCACCGTGACCGGACCGGAAATGATCGACCCCTACGGCTACACCGGCGGCACCGGCCTGAGCAAACCGATGCAGGTAATCTTTGATGCCGAGCACCAGCCATGGCGCGATGCCCAGGGCACTGCACCGCCCACCGATGAAGAACTCGCCGATTCCAGCCGTAATCGCTTCCTTGTCGACTGGGTACGTTTTTACAAACCAGTGCCAGCGGATAATGGCGGCGGCGATCCCGGCAACGGTGGAAACCCGGGTAATGGCGGCGACGGCGAAACCATAACCGTCGAGCTGGGAAACTTTACCGACACCGGTAAATCCGGCGCGGCGGTCGCCGGTGATACGGTTCCCGGTTTCAACCGCAACGGTGCCGACAATATCAACTACAACACCCTGGGCGACTGGGGCGACTACACCGTAAACTTCCCCGAAGCCGGCCAATATGCCGTTGAGCTGGTCGCCGCCTCCCCCACCACTTCCGGCATCGCCGCCGATATTCAGGTGGACGGCAGCTACGTGGGCACCATTCCCATGAGCAGCACCGGCGCCTGGGAGCTGTACAGCACCTTCAGCCTGCCCGACACCATCTATATCGCCGGCGCCGGCGACCACACGATTCGCGTGCAAAGTGCCGGAGGCAGTGCATGGCAGTGGAACGGAGACGAACTCCGCTTTACCAAAACGGAAGACAGTGCGACGACTCCACCACCTGCAACCGGCGCGAGCATTACCACGGAAGCAGAGAACTTTGTCAGTGTTGGCGGCACCTTTGTTGACGGCCAGGCCCAATCCATCAGTGTTTACACAGTAAATGGCAACACTGCCATCAACTATGTCAACAAAGGTGACTTCGCCGACTACACAGTAACCATCGCCGAGGCGGGCACCTATGAAATTCACTATCAGGCAGGTAGCGGTGTGACTGGTGGCAGTATCGAATTCCTGGTGAACGAGAACGGCAACTGGAACAGCAAGACCGTAACACCGGTGCCGAACCAGGGGTGGGATAACTTCCAGAGTTTAAATGGCGGCAACGTCTATCTAGAGGTGGGAACCCACCAGGTGAGGCTACACGGAGCTGGAGGTAACGACTGGCAGTGGAACTTGGACAAGTTCGTACTGAGTAATTAAGCACCAGTCATACCAGTAGAACAGGGGCCAGCGGCCCCTGTTCTAATTACGCCATACGAAACACATCTCTACAGCATCTGGCCGCACATTCCTCTACTTATCTTTCGTCCAATCAGCGCATTTGTAGATTTGAAACCTCGAAGAACATAGACTCAGCACACTCGAAATTTCAGCCTTTGCGGGAAGGAAAAAATGCAAACAGTAAGCATCTCAATAACACTCATTCTGGGGCTGGTGCTTGGTTACTTACTTCTCGCACCAGTCCCCATTGATCCCAAGGCGTGGACGGCACCAGCTAACCCCGGATATAGCGGCCAGTTTGCGGTCAACGATAAGCTGGCTGAGCTGGATCAGATCGACATTGGCAAATGGACGGGCCCAGAAGATGTGGTGCTGGATGATCAGGGCCGGATCTATATTTCCGTACACGAAGGCCGCATCCTGCGCCTGAGTGCAGATGGCGCTCACCGCGAAGTGTTTGCTGAAACCGGCGGTCGCCCACTTGGGCTGGCATTTGATCAACAGGGGAACCTGATTGTGGCGGATGCCTTCCTGGGACTACTCTCTATCAACCCCTCCGGTGTGAAGACTCTGCTCACCAACAAGATCGACGAATCCCCTATTCTTTACGCGAACAACCTAGATATCGCCAGCGACGGCACCATCTACTTCACCGACGCCTCAACGAAGTTTGGTGCCAAGCAGTGGGGTGGCAGCTACCCCGCCAGCCTATTGGACCTGATGGAGCATGGTGGTCATGGGCGTGTGTTGAGCTACTCGCCTGCGGACAACAAAACAAAATTGATTTATCAGGGGCTGAATTTCGCCAATGGCTTGGCACTGGCGTCCGATCAACAATCCGTGCTGGTCAATGAGACCGGTAACTACCGGGTAGTGCGAGTGGGCATCGCCGCCGACAATCACGGGGAACTTTCGGAGGTCATTGGCGAGCTACCGGCATTCCCCGATAACCTGAACCGTGGACTGGATGGAAAATACTGGGTCGGTCTGGTATCACCGAGGAACCCGCTGCTGGACAAAGTATCCGACCGCCCCTTTTTACGCAAAATCTTGCAACGCCTCCCCCAGTTTATGCGCCCCAAGGCCACCTACTACGGCCACGTCATTGCGATCAACGAAGCGGGCGAGGTCTTGCAAGACCTGCAAGACCCCTCCGGAGGGTATGCCACCACCACCGGGGTATTTGAAACGCCGGAATATCTTTATGTAGGCAGTCTGCTCTCAAAAAAACTGGGAAGAATGCGCAAATAATCACCAGCCCCTTATTTCGCCACAAGCCATATACGCCGAGGGCCAGGGGAAGCACTAGGCGGTATATCGGCGGCATTCAAAATAGCAAATTGACTGGTTACCGCCTGAACAGTCCGCGGTACATGCCTCAGTGGATTGAGTCCTTCCTAATATCACCTGGTCAGCCGGCTACCGACAGCCGGCCGAACAAACTGAAAAACTGACAACTATCCAAAGATCGTTTGGTACAGCTCCGCACCTACAAAACGCGCACGTTTCCCCAGGCCTCGCTCGATTCTCAACACCTCATTCCACTTCACCATCCGCTCACTGCGGGCAAAGGACCCCACCTTGAGCTGCCCCGCATTGGTGGCGACCGCGAGATGGGCAATAAACGCATCTTCGGTTTCGCCGGAGCGGGCGGAAACTACGGGGAGCCAGCCGGCTTGTTGGGTCATTTGGATCGCGGCCATGGTTTCGGAAACAGTGCCGATCTGGTTGAGTTTGATCAGGACTGAATTGGCGAGCTGGCTGTCGATGCCGTTCTGGATACGTTCGATATTGGTGGTAAACAGGTCGTCACCGATAACCTGTACACGCTTGCCCACTTCCGCGGTGAAGCGCTTCCAGCTATCGAAGTCGGTGTCGGCGAAGGGGTCTTCGATGGAGATGATGGGATACTTGTCGCACCACTCAATCATCAGATCGCAGAATTCTTCAGGTGTGAAGGACGTTCCGTCTTTTTTCAGGTGGTAACGCTCGCCGTCGTACAAATCGCTGGCGGCAATATCCAGGGAGATCGCAACGTCTTTGCCAGCTTCATAGCCCGCCAGGCGCACGGCTTCCAGCAGTACTTCGAAGGGTTCTTCGTTGCTGTCGAATACGGGCCACCAGCCGCCTTCGTCGGCGAGACCGACACTTTTGCCCCGCGCCTTCATCACTTCACCGGCAGCGTGGTAAATGTTGAAGGTCATTTCCAGAGTTTCCTGGTAGGTTTTGGCACCCACGGCGATGATCAGGAAGTCCTGAATATCGATGGCCCAGTCGGCGTGGGCGCCGCCACCCAGGATTTGAATCTCGTTGAGCGGCAACAGGGTGCCCTGTCCTTTCCCTCTTACATCACTCAAGTATTCGTACAGAGGAACACCGCGAGCGTTTGCGGCCGCGCGGGCGCAGGCCATAGATACGCCGAGGGTGGCATTGGCGCCGAGGCGGGATTTATTGGCGGTGCCATCCAGCTCTACCAGCTTGTTGTCGATGGCTTTTAGATCGGTGATCGGCATTCCCTTTAATACGGGAGCGATTTCTTTCTGAATATTTTCAATGGCTTTGAACACGGACTTGCCACGAAAACGAGACTTATCACCATCACGCAGCTCTAGGGCTTCAAACTGCCCCGTGGATGCGCCGCTCGGGACAAGACCTACACCGGTGATGCCGCTTTCGAGGGTGACCTCTACTTCTACGGTAGGGAAACCGCGGGAATCGTAAATTTGAAAGGCGTCAATACTCTGGATATTCATGGATTTCTTACCGTATTTCATTCAGCGGTCAAAAGCTCGGCCCATTGGTGGACAAGTCGGTTGAATATTTTTGGGGAATCCGGGATTAAGGCGTAAGAAAATTCCCGTACGGTTTGTTGCTGGCTGCTGTCGAGGTATTCCACCGGGGATTTTCCATCCACTCGAGCCAACATCAGCATCGGCAAAAGGTGGCAGAGTCGTGCTTCGAATGCGTCATCGACAACAGCATCTGCCGCGAAGGTGTAGCTTTCCCACACCTTTAGGCCGATGCCGAGGATCTGCGCGGCATTTTTCGGGCGATGTAGCGCTTTCAGAAGGAAGTGATTCAGCAGGAAGGCAACATCGAATACCGGGTCGCCGTACCAGGCGACTTCACAATCCAGGATCACCAATCGGCCACTGCCGACCATCAGGTTTTTGGGGCTGTAATCGCCGTGAATCAGGCAGGTGCTGGTAGCAGCGATCCGCTCAGCTTCTGCGGTGAAATACGGATTCAGCCGTGGGTGCCGGCTGCCGGTTTTCAGCAGGTAGGGATCCAGGCGAAGTTCGGTGAAGTCTTTAAGGGTGTCAAATTTTTCCCGGGCAACCGCATCCCCGTAGGATCTGCGATGAATGATGCCGAGATTATTGCCAGCGAGGTGCGCGTACTGCCGGTCATATTTCCCCAGTAACAGGCGGGACTTCCAGTTCTCCAGGCCACCCTCAATCATCTCCATACAGAAAAAGTACTTTTCCGTGTCAGAGTAGAGAATGGTGGGTACGGATTGGGGAAGGAATTCACCAACGTAACGGAGATATTCCTGTTCGGTGATGTTGCGTTTGATATCCGCAAACCAATCGTCTTTTACCTTGAGCTTGTCCAGTGCGCGCTTCACCACGAAGCGCGACCGGCCGTCGTCTATCAGCAGGATTTCACAAGAAACCCCGCCAGAGAGCGGGGTAAAGGTTGCATCCTGTGAGTGCAGAAGACCTTTGTCGATCAGGTAATGACATAATGCTACCTGATCCACAGTTATTCCTCTTCGGGTTCGGCGATGGACAGATTGCGCGTGTAGTCCAGCATGGTTTCACGGCTGTTCACGCCACCGCCCATACCACTGGCGCTGCAGGCGCCGTAGGGCAGTCCGTAGGCGAATACGTTGTGGGCATTAACCCAGCTGTTGCCGGAAACCATTTTCTTGGCGATCGCGATGGCGCGATCGTTGTTACCGGTCCAAACACTGTTGGCCAGGCCGTAGTCCAGGCTGTTCACCTGACGCAGTGCATCCGCATCGTCTTTGAAGGTGGTGATATAGGCGACCGGGCCGAAGATTTCTTCGCGGAAGCAGATATTTTCTTCTGAACCCATCAGCAGCGTGGGACTGACGTAATAGCCGGAGCGCTCCGCATCGGAAATATTCTTGCCGCCGTAGACCACTTCGGCGCCCTGCTCCTGGCCCTGCTCAATATAGCCCTTGACAGTATTCAGTTGGCGCTCGCTCACCAGCGGGCCCATCTGGCTGTCCTCATTCATACCCGCCTTGATCAGTATCTTGTCCAACTCCACTTTTACCTTTTCGATAAATTCAGAGGCGACACTCTCGTGCACAATCCAGCGGGTCGCGGTGCAGCACACCTGCCCGGTATTCAGGGTAATGGCGCCGGCAAGGCCGGCGGCCGCCGCGCTGATATTGGCATCGTCACAGATAATGGAGGCACCCTTGCCACCCAGTTCCAATTTCACTGGTTTCAGGTTCGCGCCACAGGCTTCGCCAATCAGGCGGCCAACCCGGGAGGAACCGGTAAAGGAGACAAAACGCACTTTCGGGTGCCGGGTGAACACGGTGCCCACTTCCGGGCCTTCGCCGGGCAGCACATTGATTACACCGGCGGGGAAGCCCGCTTCCTCAGCCAATTTGGCGAGGTACAGAGTAGACAGTGGAGTGACTTCCGACGGTTTTACCAACACGGTATTACCCGCTGCCAATGCCGGTGCAATGCCCCACTGGCACAGGGTCAGCGGGAAGTTCCAGGGAAAGATAAAGCCCACTACGCCGTAGGGAAGACGTACCTTACGGGCCTGCTTCATACCGGCCAGGGTCAGCGGGGTTTCGAATTCTTCTTTTTCACACAGGTCGGCGAAGTAACGCAGGCACTCGATACCAAAGGGCACATCGAAGCCGCGGGCATTTTCTACCGGCTTGCCCACGTCCAGCGCTTCGAGCTGGGAGAGCTCTTCCGCATCGCGCTCACACAGGTCCGCCAGCTTGCGCAATAGCGCAGCGCGCTCGGCAGGCGCGGTGTCTTGCCAGGACTGGAACGCCGCATGTGCAGCTTCAATGGCCTGCTCTGCGTCATTGGCGACCGCTTCCGCAATGGTGGCCAGGGGAGATTTGTCAGCGGGGTTCTCCACCGCCAGGGATTTACCGGTGTCGCCGGTTACCCAGGCGCCATTGGAATAGAAAGGAACGGGGGATTGCCCAAGGAATGCCCGGACTTTCGCGGTAGTTTCAATCATCACTTTACCCATTATTTTCGATTATTGACTAAAGGTGGGACTACTGGCCCGACACTAACCTTTTTGTTAACAATCGACAACAGGTTATCTCTAGAAAGCGTCTGCGGTTTCATCGCTTGGCGTCGGAGGCGAGAATGAAAGTCATGTTTGACACGAATGCACTGCAGCCTCACACATTGTAAACAATCTACTATTTACAAATGGAGCTCCACGCCTTTAGCATCCTCCTCCACAAAAAACATAAAACGAGACTGGAGAGAACGGATGAAGTCCTATTCCCTGCCCGCCCGATTTGCCCTACTGACCCTGACCGCCGCCCTGGTTGCCTGTGGTGGAGGCGGTGGCTCTAATAACGACCAACCACCACAAAACGGTGGCGAGGAGCAACAGGACACACGCCCAGATGCTTTTTCCTTCACCGCGGTAGCCGATGCTGAGAGGAACACCGAGTACACCTCCAATGCGATCACCATTTCCGGTATCAATGCCGCAGCAGATATCAGCATCAGCGGCGGCGAGTATTCGGTAAACGATGGGGCCTATACCGGGGATGCGAGCACGGTAGAAAGCGGAGATAGCGTTTCCGTTCGAGTCACCTCCAGCACCGAATACAGCACTGTCGTTATCGCCTCGCTCAGTATTGGCGGGGTGAGCGCCGACTACTCGGTGACGACCATGGCGGAACCCGCCGAACCTGCCCCGCCCGCAGGCGAAGCCGTCAAAGTAGACTTCAACCTGAACCTGCGACACTCAGTGGGAGGGGAATCGACGTTTGACCGGCGGAAATTTATCAATGTACATGCCTCCAACACCGAAAATGACTGGTTCGAAGGCAATCCCCAAAGTGCCGGTGCTCCGAATGAGGACCCGGAGCTGATGACCAATTTTCTCGAAGGTTATGATGTCTATCTCGGTCGTGATACTGGTGGCATGAAGTGGCAGCTGAGCCAGTTGCCGGAAGATGGTGAACGACCGGGATACATCGACGTAGCTACAGCAGTGGCCAACGGTGGCGGTATGCGCTGGAATTACACCACCGACACGTCCCCCAAGGGAGAGCTCATACGCAAGCATGAGCACCGCGCAACGGACATGATTGTGGGTGGCCAGCAACACCCCTACTGGCCGAATGGGGACGACGTGGGTATGGGTTGGAGCTTCTCCACGACCGATACCGAAGATGAGCCCTTCGGCACCGCGGTGGGCCACTATATGGCGAACTTCCTCTACGAGTATTTTAATCGCGGTGAAAATGATGATTTTGGTCAGCCCAAGCCAGTCTATCTGGAGGTAATGAACGAGCCTCTCTATGAGCTTGTCGATTACCCCAAAAATACGGAGACCGCGACCACCCCCGCCAAAGTATTCGAGTTTCATAACGCGGTAGCTAACGAGGTCCGCGGGTACCGCGACCAGTGGGGCCTCGCCTCTCACGAGAATGTTTTGATCGGTGGTTACACGGTCGCCTTTCCGGACTTTGAAAAAGATAATTTCAACCGCTGGGAAGACCGCGACAAGCTGTTTATCGATATTGCCGGTGCAAATATGGACTTTCTGTCCGTGCACTTTTATGACTTTCCGGCCTTCAATGGCACCCGCCAGTTGCGTCGCGGCAGCAATGTGGAAGCCACCTTCGACATGCTCGAGCAGTACAGCCTGATGGCCACCGGCGAGCGCATGCCGTTTATGGTTTCGGAAATCGGCGCAACCGTACACAGCATGATGAATGGCCCCTGGTCACCGGAGCGGGACGGCTACAAGCTGCGCGCCTTGAACGGACTGACCATGAATATGCTCGAGCGGCCGGATCAGATTCTTAAATCCATCCCGTTTGTCACAATCAAAGCTGAGTGGGGCCGCCAGTCGGATACCGTTCCCTACACCAACCGCCTGATGCGCCAGAGAAAAGAGGCCTCTGGCGAGACTGGTGACGCCTGGGTATATACCGAGTTCGTGAAGTTCTACCAACTCTGGTCAGACGTCAAGGGCACTCGGATCGACAGCTGGGCGAGCGATCTGGACATCCAGGTAAATGCTTATGTCGATGGCGATACTGCATACCTGGTGCTCAATAATCTGGAACAGGAAGACACCGAGCTAAGCCTGGCTACGTTGGGTGTCGATGGAAACAGCCTGCAAAGTGTGACCATCAAGGAACTACATTACGGCAGCGATGGAAAGCCGGTACTGGACGAGCGTGACACAACAGAACTGCCAGAGGTGTACACGCTGAAGTCAGAAGCCACCACCGTTCTGCAATTGACGTACACAGACACGATAGCAATCGATGACGATGTCATAGAAACCAAGTACTACGCCGACAAATACAAGCAGCCCATCAGTGCCGGCGGCAAGCTGGCATTTGCGATGAACGATGTGGTTGTGGGTGAGCATGGCGAGGCGGTATTGCGCCTGGGGGTCGGCCGCGCTCACGATAGATCCCTCACCCCAACCGTTACCGTCAACGGCAACGCAGTCACGGTGCCGGAGGACTATCAGGGTTATGACCAGTATTACGGCGGCAAAGGGCGCGCACAATACTTTGGTGTACTCGAAATCCCCGTGGATATCGGCTATCTGACCCAAGACAATACCGTTGAAGTCGTGTTTGAAGACGACGGAGGCTTCGTAAGCACCGCAACGCTGCAGGTGCTCAATAGCACCGCAGCACTTTCTCGCGGGACGCGCGATTAAAGAGCCTTTCAGGTCAGCAACAAGACTTTCCTTTCAAATATTCTTGCACACCTCTTCAGGCCGGCGGTATTGACCCCGGCCTGCTTATTACCCACGCCCCCGCTCATTCGAGAGCGCACTTGGAACTGGAAACAGTTCTCATCCCCGCAAAAACAAGGGCAAAACCCACGACAATCCCCGCCACCCATATTGTAAATTGTTAACAGTTTATTGTTTAATGCGGTCGATGGTAGAGATAATGCTAATAACGCCGCACCTCTAACCCCGTAACGAAAACGGTTTTTGCGGTCACTGCCGTCCACCTGGAGCCACTCAGCGTGCGCTCCGCCATTCCGAGGTACCGGCGGATCACCGGAGCGGCTCAAAAAAATAATAACGACACCCGATGTACCGTGTCTCAATCTCGGAGCAAGCGATGAAACACCCCTATTCCAGGCGTCCCCTGGCGCTGGCACAGTCTGTGCTGGCTGCTGGCCTCGCCTTTAGTACGGCGGCAACCGCGGCAGACTACCGCATTGAAGCGGAATCCTTCAGCAGCGTAGGCGGCACCTATGCCGATGGTCAGCCGCAAAAAATCAGCGTCTACAGTGTCAATGGCGTTACCGCGATCAACTACGTCAACCGTGGCGACTACGCCGAGTACTCTCTGCAGGTAGCAGAAGCGGGCACTTACAATCTGCAGTATCTCATTGGGACCAGCGTGACCAATGGTGCGGAAATCGATTTCCAGGTCGGTGGTGGTTCCAGCTGGACATCACTGGCCAAAAAAGCCGTTCCGGCAGGTAACTGGGATAATTTCCAACTGCTGGATGCCGGTAATATTTCCCTCCCCGCCGGCACCGTAAATCTGCGTGTGGTTGGCTCCGGCAGCAACGATTGGCAATGGAACCTGGATGCACTGGAACTCACGCTAATCAGCTCCAGTGGGGGCTCCAGCAGCAGCTCCAGTAGCGGTGGCAGCAGCTCCAGCAGCAGTGGCGGTGGCAGCACCGACTTCACGGTAGAAGCGGAGAGCTTCACCCAGGTAGGCGGTACCTACGCCGACGGCCAACCGCAAAAAATCAGCGTTTACTCGGTAAATGGTGCGACGGCAATCAACTACGTCAACAAAGCCGACTATGCCGAATACACGATTTCCGTTCCCCAGGCGGGCAATTACGACCTGACCTATTTCGCTGGCACCGCGATTAACGGCGGCCGCATTGATTTTCAGCACAACAACGGCGGCAGCTGGCAAACTCTGGCACAAACCAGTGTGCCGAATGTCGGTTGGGACAACTTCCCGGCATTGGCTGGAGGTAGCGTTTACTTACCAGCAGGTACACAGCAAATTCGCGTTTACGGTGGTGGCACTAACGACTGGCAGTGGAACCTGGATCGATTCGAACTGAGCTACGATGGCGCAGGCTCCGGCTCTAGCGGAGGCTCGTCTTCCAGCTCCTCAAGCTCATCCAGTTCTTCGTCCAGCTCTTCCTCGTCTTCCAGCTCCAGCTCGTCCAGCAGCTCGAGCTCATCGGGCGGTAGCAGTTCGAGCTCCTCCTCCAGCTCATCGAGCTCATCTTCCTCCTCAAGCTCCGGTGGCACTAGCTCCGGTGGCAGCAGCCCCGGTAACGGCAGCCCGGTTTCCGGTACTTTCACCCTGCAGGCGGAAAGTGCTCACGTGGTGGGTGGTGACATCGACACCTACCCCATCAATGGTGGAACGGCGGTCAACTACTTCAACAGTGGCGACTACCTCGAATACAACCTGAGCCTGGATCAATCCGGCCTGTATCAGCCCAAATTCTACGTGGGCACCGGGAACACCTCCGGAACCGCTGTTGGTCTGATGGCGACCGATCACGAAGGCGCTCTGGTGATCAAGAACATTACCGACGTGCAAAGTCAGGGTGACTGGGACACCTTCTATCTGGTTAACGGTTCCAGTGAGGTCAACCTATTTGCCGGCGACCTGACGATCCGTATTTATGGCGCAGGCAGCGAGGACTTCCAGTTCAACATCGATTACGCCATTTTTGAGCGCGTAGGCGATGCGGACCTGAACCTGGATGGCGACGGAGACGGCACACCCGATGTCAGTGACCAGTGCCCGAGCACCGACCCGGCGGAGACGGCCAACAGTGTAGGCTGCGCACCTTCTCAGTTGGATACCGACAACGACGGTATCACCGACAACCTGGATCAGTGCCCGACAACCAGTGCAGGCGAGTTTGTAAACGCCGTAGGCTGTGCCAGCCCCGGTGGTGACGATGACGATTTCGATGGTGTACTAAACACCGCGGATCAGTGCCCCAACACCCCGTATGGCCAGAACGTTGATCCGTCCGGCTGCACCGGTTTCTCCGACAGCGATAGCGATGGCGTTGCCGACAGTGCAGACAACTGCCCGTCGACTGCTGCGGGCGCATTTGCCGATGAATCAGGCTGTTCTGCGGCTCAGGTCGGCAACGCACACACTGCAACCGTTACCGTAAATGCCAATATCGCGCACAGCGTCAATGGTGTTTCCGATTTCGGCCGTGCGCGCCACATCACCGCTCACACCACCATCTATGAACAGGACTGGGTCGGCCACTCCGACAAGCTGAACTACCTGGTAAACACCCTCGACGTAACCCTCGGGCGCGACAACGGTACCGCCACCTGGAAGTTCTCGGACACCAAGGAAGATCCAAACAAGGCAAACTGGCCGGACATGGACTACATGGTGACTCGCGGTCAGGAGCTGCGTGAAAACTATGAAGCCAATGCGTTCTATAAGCGCTTCAGCCCAGCGAGCACGGAGCTGATTGCCGGAACCAACCCCCACCCCACCTACCCGACGCTGAGCTGGTACGACAACGGGAAAACGTGGCACAACTGGCAGCCGATGGATATCCAAACCTCTGCCGCCTGGATGGGTCAGTACCTGAAGCACTACTATGCCAACAGCAGTAACGGCCATGTAGGGGACCCGATGCCGAAATACTGGGAAGTGATCAACGAACCGGACATGGAAATGAAAACCGGCAAGTTCATGGTCACCAACCAGGAAGCGCTATGGGAATACCACAACCTCGTGGCGCAGGAAATTCGCGCGAAGCTGGGTAACGAAGCACCGATGATCGGTGGTATGACCTGGGGTCAGCACGACTTCTACCGCCGCGATGGCATCTCCCGCTTTGCAGACGACAACTACGCACAATGGATTACCGACGAAGATCCAGTAGTCGAAGCCCAAGCCGAAGCCTTCTTTGAGAATGCCATGGCTACCACGGTGGACGACACCCGCGATCAGGACTGGTACCAATGGGACGTGATGTGGAAAGGCTTTATGGATGCCGCCGGTCACAACATGGACTTCTACGCGGTACATGTGTATGACTGGCCGGGCGTTGATAGTGACAACATGTCCGTGCTGCGCCGTAACGGTCACCTCCACGCCATGCTGGACATGATGGAATGGTACGACGTTTATCAGAATGGCAAAGCCAACCGCAAGCCGATCGTGCTCTCCGAGTACGGAGCGGTACAGGGCGGCTGGGACTACCTGACACACAACAACCGCTACGAATCTGAGGTGATGAAGTCGTTCAACGCCATGTTCATGCAGATTCTGGAGCGTCCGGATTACGTCATCAAGTCGATGCCGTTCACTCCAGCCAAGCCGTTGTGGGGCTACAAACCATTCGGCTGCGGTTACGAGGACGTACGCAACTGCACTGCGCCTTACCACTACAGTCTGATGAAAGAGACCGTACTCAATAGCGACGAATGGAAGTGGTCTGACTACATCCAGTTCTATGAGTTGTGGGCGGATGTCGACGGTACTCGCGTCGATAGTGTTTCTACTGATCCCGATGTGCAGGTACAGTCCTACGTGAATGGCAACGAACTGTTCGTCATTCTCAACAACCTGGAAACCGTCGCCACCACCATCAACCTGAATGTGGCAGGCCTCGGTGGAGCCGCGGTACAGAATGTTGAAATGCGCAACCTGCGCTATGACAGCAGCTACGACACCGTGACGGATCGTCACCACATGCAGCAAGCCCCAAGCACATTGACCCTGGGTGCCGATGCAACGGTGGTTCTGCGCTACACGCTAGGTAACAACATCGCAGTCAACCAGTCCGTGGATGAGAAGAAGTACTTCGGCAACAGCGTAAGCGGCGGCAGTGTACCGCACCGTATCGCCGTTGCCGGTGGCGCCAAGACACTGACCGTTAACAATGTGGCGGTGCCAGCAGGTTACGCCGAGGCACAGCTTCGCCTGACCGTGGCACTCTATCCGGACGTTGATGACAAGCCGGACAGCAACCTGGGAATCACCTCACTGACCATCAATGGTGAAGTGGTTGAGACCCCGGTCGACTGGCGCGGACGTCGAGCAAACAATGCCGAGCGTTACTTCAATACCCTGGAAATTCCAGTGCCGGCACAACTGCTGCAGGCCAACAACACCATCACCGTGGACTTCCGCCATGATGGTCAGTTGACGGTCGCCAATCTGGTGGTCAAAGACTTCAGTACCGTACCTGTGCGCAACTAAGTCTCATTAAAATCAGGTAAATACGAAAAACCCGCCCTGGCAACAGGGCGGGTTTTTTATCGATCAGTAACGTGTAAAAAGCGGGTTCTGCAGAGGCTAGTCGAGCACTTCACCCAGCTGCAATTATTCGATACCTTTCCCGGTAGCAGCCCAGTAAATGCCGCCGTACAAGTGCGAAAGGAACATGGCGCTGTCATAGGATGCTGGTAAATGGCCCAGGCCGGTATAGAAAGCGCGGCCGCCATCGTACTGCTGGTACCATGCGATGGGATGAAACTCACCCATTCCATTGGACTTGATTTCGCCCCACATCGCCTGTGGCTGATAGGTCGATTCATCCACCGACAGCAGATAATTCAGCGATTCGCTGTGCTCAGCCCCGTAAGTGTAATACTCCTCGGTCCACGTGAACCGAGCTGGCATGAATTCCAAACCGGGAAAACCCGCTTCCAGAACATTCAACTTCGCAGACTGCACCGCGGGGTGAATCAAAAAATTCCGCCCGACCAGTCCCCGGTACCAAGACCAGTCGTACTCAGTATCGGCAGCCGAATGTATCCCCACATAACCCTTTCCGGAACGGATAAACGCCTGAAATGCATCCTGCTGCCGTTCATTCAACACATCCCCCGTGGTCAGCAGGAAGACCACAACATCGAACTGCTTCAGGTTCTCTGGAGTAAATACGTCTGCACTGTCCGAATGTACCACTGCAAAATCATGCAACTCAGATAACCGCCGAGTTGCCGATATTGCTGCAGGAATGCTCTCATGCTGCCAGCCTGCAGTTTTGGTAAACAGCAACGCCTTGAACTGGGCCGCCGATGCCGATTCCATTGTCATGGCCGCCAGCAACGGAAGAGCACACTTCAATGATGATGTATTCATAGTGATCCAAACTTCTTTAAAGATATCCTTGCTTCAACTGTTGGTCTGCAAAGTCCACAGCCCTTGCGGTAAACGCCATAAATGTAACGGAAGGATTCACACAGGAGCCGGAAGAAAACGCTGAGCCATCGGTCACAAACAGGTTTTTCACATCGTGACACTGATTCCACTTATTCAGGTAAGAGGTCTCCACCGCCCGCCCCATACAGGCGCCACCCATTTCGTGAATGGCAGAGCCAGGTAGTGCCTCGCCCTCAAATGGCCGGATATCGACCAGCCCCGCCACCTTGAGCATTTCCGCGGCAGTCTCACTCATATCCCGGATCATCGCTTGTTCATTACTGGTGTAAGCCACATCCATCACCAGCAACGGCATTCCCCACTGATCTCTCTTACTCTCATGCAGATAGACGCGATTATCCCGCTTGGGCAGACTTTCCCCAAACCCCCACATACTGAAGTACCAGTTTCCCGGCTGACGCACCCGCGCCTTGAATGCCTTACCGATACCTTTGGCCGACTTGGCCCACTGCCAGCTCGCGCGGCTCGCAGCGCCCTGAAATCCGTAGCCCCGTTCAAACGCACCGTGCGTTTCGTTGATATTGCGGAAGCGCGGAATATAAATACCACCAGGGCGGCGCCCCTTGTAATAATCTCCAAGATAACCGGGCATCATACCGGATGCCCCACCACCACCGCAGTGATCCATAATGTAGCGGCCGAGGACATCGAATCGGTTGCCGATCCCGTAGGGAAACACTTTCGATTTGGAGTTCAGCAATATCTGGACGGAGGCCAGTGTGGAGGCACACATAAAGACCACCCGCGCCCGTACCCTCTTGCGCTCCCCAGACCGCATATCCACATAGGCGACACCGCTGGCTCGGCCACTTGCCTCATCGTAGATCACTTCCTGTACCTGGGCATTCGCAACCAATGTCAGGTTACCGGTGCGCTCAGCCGCCGGCAGGGCCGCCGAGTTCGAAGAATAATAGGCACCAAAAGAGCAGCCCCGCGGACACTCACTGCGGGCCTGGCACTGTACCCTGCCCAGTTCCAGGTGTTGCTTTGCTGGCTGGGTAAGGTTGGCAACCCGCGCAGGAATAAAATGGCGATCCGGGAATGCCCGTTCGATTCTCTGCTTCATATCCCGCTCGACAATATTGAGCGGCTGCGCCGGTAGAAACTTGCCATCGGGCAGTACATCCAGGCCCTCATAGCTCCCGGAGATACCAACGAAGGGTTCAACCTGGTCATACCAGGGTTCAATGTCTTCATACCTTACTGGCCAGTCAACGCCATTGCCGTCGAGCTTGTTCGCCTCAAAGTCCAGCCTGCTCCAGCGGTAACTCTGCCGGCCCCAGATCAGGGACTTGCCGCCAACTTTGCTGCCGCGATACCAAACAAAGGGCCTCTTCTGCTCGTACGGGTGATCCTGATCGTTGATCAAGTGATGCCGAGTGTAGTCACTGTAGATGTAGACATCCTTCTGAATATACTGCTCGGCCTTAAGCTCCTCTGGCACATCACCACGGAACGGCATTTGCCAGGGCGCCTTCCCTTCCGTTTTGTACTGACCATGCTTGACCATCTCGCCGCGGTCCAGCACCAGGGTGCGATATCCCTTCTCGCAGAATTGCTTGGCCGCGTACCCACCGCTCATACCGGAGCCAACGACGATGACATCAAATTCACGATTACGCATATCAGCTTTCTTACAGCCAGGCTCGGCCAACTTCCGCCAGCTTTATTTCTTTATAAGGTCCTGGAATAGGGTCGTAACCTAGAGCCTGGGTAGCGCCGGCCTGAGAGGTATAATAGCCAATCACTACCAATTCCTTCAGCTTCTTAAACGTGGAATTCTCTTGGTCCGTATCAAGTCGATCATCCAGATCCTGAATCACGGCAAGTTGTCGATCGACCGAAAGCGTCAGGAATTCCTGCATGGAGCCCGTCATACCATGCAGCCCCAGAACGAACTGTTGAGCTTGCCTTGCCGGCAGAAAATCGTGTAGATAGAAATCGATGTAGTCGGCCACACCTACTTGACTTGCCGACGGCGTATCAGTTTCTGGAATGATGGTATCCGCAATTCTGCTCACATAGCTCAGTTCAATATCCCTTAGGAACCCGGTTGACTGGCCACTAAATTTCAGAGCGCTCTCCAGGGCGGCCACATCTAGTGATGGGACACTACACCCGAGAATAGCGGACATACCCAGCAGGAAATCTCTTCTATCCATTGTTCACACCGATAGATGCTCGTCATTGCGTGCCATAGCTTCGAGTGCCTCGCCATGCGACGCATGGTTTAACGCACATCGACTAAAAAAGCCCCTGAACTTATCGAGGTCAATTTTCGAAATCTCTTCGGCGGTCGGCTGGCTCAAGGAGTCTGAATGGGGGAACAGTCCCATTCCGCAAAGAATGTAGTGCCATGAATGGTTGCTGTAGGCACCGTCGATTTTCAAGTGTTTCAGCAAACCGGGAAGATCCCCGTTATCAAACCAGCAATTAAATACCGCACTGACTGCTTTACTCGCAGGTCCGGGCTTTTCCCGGTTATCGATCCAGTAATCCGAATCACTACGACTATTCGTTAGGAAGTGCACCGAGATGTAATCCCTGACATCATCGTAACTCTTATTCACCGCACGATTGAAAATCTCCCGGAACTCGTCACCCGTATTCCCATCCTTAAACGCGTGAATAAACCGCGTCAGCGTCTGCTGCGTTAATGCAAGTGACGTCGCCTCCAGTGGCTCAATGAACCCTTGCGATAAACCAACAGCCACGCAGTTCTTTACCCAGTGTGCCTGCCGCCGACCGATCCGCATTTCCAGATGCCGGGCCTCTACGGACAAACCTGCCCCCGCATGAGCACGCAGCTCTTCCTCAGCATCCTCACGGCTCTGATACCGGCTACTGTATACGTAGCCGTACCCAACACGGCTTTGCAGTGGTATTCGCCATGCCCAGCCGCAACTCAACGCCGTCGACACCGTCTCACAGGATGGCTCTCGTTCTGCTGGCATGGCCAGCGTGACTGCACTGTCATTCCAGAGAGTTTGTGCATAACTCAAAAACGGCGTATCCAATGCATCACCAATTAACAACGCAGCAAAACCGGAACAATCAATAAACCAGTCACCCGCAAAGCGTTGACCTGCCTCATCGATGACTGCCGCGATCTCTCCCTCCGGGGTCCGCTCCGCTTCAAGGATCAACGCATCCTGGTGCAGCACTCCCCGTTCTAGGGCTGTTCGCTTCAGGAATTTGGCAAGCAACCCGGCATCGAAGTGATATCCGTACTGCACCTCAAACGGAAAGTGGTAGGGCGTAACCGGTGAAAGCTTCCGTTCGGCAAGATAGTGGTTGTAGGCGAAGACATCCGGGTGCGCATGAACATCTTTACCTGCGCGTCGCAGGTGCGAATTGTGGATGAGTGCTTTGGCGTGGTCGCGGTCAAAATGGCTGAAAAATGGATGAAAGTAACTTTCATACCCCGGCTTCTCAGACCAGCGGTCAAAGGTAATCCCGGTTTTATAGGTCGCACTGCACGCGGGCATCCAGTCTGATTCGGCAATATCCACGTCATCGAAAAATGTCTTCAATGCCGGGGTAGATCCCTCACCGACGCCAATGATTCCGCGCTTACTGGACTCGATTAATTCGATAGACCAGGTATCTCCCATTGCTTTTTGCAGCATCAGCGCGGACATCCAGCCAGCGGTACCGCCGCCAACAATGATCAATTTCTTTTTTTTCATAAGCAAAAAAGCCGCGCCTGTTTCCAGGCGCGGCCCAATCAAGATGACAAATGTACAACTGTGAGAGAGTTAGAAGCGCGCCTGGATACCAAAGCGGTAGAAAGTGCCGGTTTTGTACTCTTCCGCGGTGCGTCCTTTGTAACCACCATCAAGCGGGTTCCCCTCGTCAAAGGCAATCAGGTTACCGTTTTCATCCGGAAGCTGGATAAAGCGGCTGGTGTAGTAGTGGCGAACCTTCTCATCGGTCAGGTTAACTGCGTTGAAAGACAGGGTTACATTATCCGTCAGCGCGTAGCTTGCGGAAAGATCCAGCGTGCCGCGACCTTCCTGCCACAGCGAGCCATTGTCCCACACACGTCGAGCTAACTGGTCAGAAGTGCCCTGATAAGCCAGGCGCAACTGGTGGCCATTCATCTCCCAGAACACGGTCGCGTTATAGCTGTGCTCCGGCGTGTAGGCTACCGGCAGTTCAGGCAAAATCAGGCTGGGATCCAGGGAAGAAACTTCCTGATCGTAGGCACTATCCTGATAGGTGTAGTTAAACATAGTACCCAGCCCTGCGAATACGCCCGGAAGCATGTCGTAGGTTTGGGTGTACTGCAGCTCTACACCTCTAATTTCGGCACCCTTACCGTTGGTGACGCTGGTGGTCTGGAACTTGGCACAGAGGTCCGTCAAGTCGTCGGAGTGCAGCCAGTCTTCATCGTATTCCGCAACACCCTCGATACGGCGGGGCATACAGCCTTCAAGATCACCGGCGGTCTTGACCAAGTCCGCCGTATCGTAAGGCTGGGCATTCTCGTCCAGACCCAACTCACGCAGATCGTCCATGTAGGTCACGATAGTCTGCGACTCCTCGAAGTTGGTCATATCCTTATAGAACAGACCCGCGGCGAGCATGGAGTTTTCTGCGAAGTACCACTCAAACGACAGATCCAGGTTATTGGACTCGAGAGGATCAAGCTTGGTGTTGGTCAAAGTAATCGCGTTGCCGGTACCGTTTTCGTCGGTCCAAACGGTTTCCCGAACTTTGAAGCCCGGGCGCAGTGAGTCGATCTGCGGGCGTGACATGGTTCTGGACACCGCGAAGCGGCCAACCATCTCATCGTTGATTACGTAGTTCAGGTTCAGGCTCGGCAGCAACACGTTGTAATCATGTTCGCCGGTTACCGCGAAGGAGCGCAAGCTACGATCTTCTGCAATTGGGTTGCCATCGGCGTCGCGAGCACCGTAGATATAGTTGGACTCGGTCGATACATCGGAATGACGCCACAACATGTATTCGTTCATGTTGCCACGCACCGCAAACTCGTCGTAACACGGGCCCTGCGCAGCGATGGGTGTGTCATCAGAGCGGTCTGCAGTACCTTTGGTATCCCAACCCAAGCCGTCTACACGTGACCAGCGCAGCTCTTCCTGGTTCTGCGGGTCACCACCAACGTTGCCCTCATCGATATCCGGAGTCGAAGGATCATCCAGAATGATCGGGTTGCCGTAGTCGAGTACTGGCGCACAAGCTGGGTTAGAGCTGTCTCGCAGATCACGCAGGGTAAACACATCCATAACTCGGCCGAGGTTGCCGGTACTACTATGGAAATTCACACCGGAATAGCCGCTGGTGTCCACGGTGGTATTCACGTAGCGCAGACCAATGTCACCGCTCAGCGCTTCATCCAGGAACGAGAAGTTGGCTTTGAAGTACAGCGCTTGCGTATCCAGCTCTGCTGAGCGGGTTTCGGTATCGTCGGGGATGAATTCCGCCGCCGGATTGTTCAACGCAACTTCAAACGCACGCTCCGCGGAAATAGTTTGCCAGCCGTCGGTCACATTGTTGCGGTCATAGCCCAGGGAGCTCATGAAATCGTCAACACCAAGGTCACCATTGGTGATAAAGGTACCGTCGATATCAGTAATACCCTCAACAATGGTATAGGTCTGTCCGGTCTCAGGGTCGGTAACAATGACACCTTCGCCGATGGAGTTGAACTGACCTGCCTGGTTGTCGACGTACTTTTCCCGGGACGACGCTTTAGCACCAAATTCAAGCTTGTGCACACCGGCGAAATCTACATCCCAGTCCACATCAAAGTAGGCGGCCTGCTGGGTGTCTGAAACCTCGCGCACGGTACGAGAAAGGAAAGAAACATGTTGCGCGGCAAGGTCATCCGGGTTGAAACCCGTGGTCGAAGAGTTGTCCCACAGCGCGTTGGGGTCAGGGTGCAGTACGGCACCGTAGTCTACAAAGCCTTCACCAGCAACCAGATTACATTTACCGGAAGTACAATCGTAGCCGACAGGCTCGGCTTCTCCGGGAGGCGCGAAGCGAGTCAACCACGCATTAACGCGGCGATAGTTCTGCATGTTTACATACAGTGCCTGATCCGGAATTTCTTCTGCTTTCGAATAATTCACACCACCGCTGACCACAACGGAATCATTCAGCTCATGATTCACATCCAATGAGAAAATACGGTTTTCATTGGTGAATTTATTTTCCGCCTGCGACAGGTCACCCAGGGCACTGCGGTTCAGGTATTTGGTAAACGTGCGGGTGTCAGAGTTATAAGTGTGCCATTCCTCTTGGGGGTCGGTCCAGGAAGCCGGGCCAGTCCAGAGGTAGTCCTCCCCTTCCACCATATTGTTGTACGTCCAGAAATCGCCGGCACGGGTCTTGACCTCGTGCATGGTGCTGTCGATGTCCTGCTTGTTCCAGCTCAAGTTGGCGTTTACTTCTGTCGCGTCGGTTGCCGCCCACTGCAGGCCAACATTCACACCCTGGCGGTCGCGGTCATTCTGATGCAGCTGCATCTTCGTGTTGTACGGCACCAAGCCGGTAACATCATTAACGATATTGCCATTTTGGTCGGTGGCACGCTGGGAGGTTCGGGAAATCCAGTTTTCCTGGACGAACTGGTCTTTACGAACCGAGTTGGTCTCGTCAAATGCGGTAACCAGTACGCCGAAGGTGTTGTTCAGGAACTTGCCCGAGTAAGAAACGGAGGCCTTGTGATCTTCTTTTTCGGAGAGGTCGTTGTAACGCCCCTGACCAGTGAGATTCAGACCTTCGTTGACTTCCAGCGGCTTGGCGCTGACCAGATTCACGTTCGCGCCCAGAGAACCTTCGTCATGGTCCGCACTGGGTGTCTTGACGACTTCGATCTTGGAAAGAATGTCCGCAGAGTAGGCAGACAGGTCCACCGCCTGGCTGAATCCGGTAGAGCCAAGCTGCACACCGTTCAGACTGATGTTGTTCTGCTGCGCATTGGCGCCACGCACGGTAATGGTGGTGCCCTCACCGTCAGAAGTCTGTGCGGAAACCCCGGTCACACGGGACAGCGCTTCTGCGATGTTCTGGTCGGTGGTTTTGCCGATGTCTTCGGCATTGATCGTGTCTTTGATGTTGCCGCCGTAGCGCTTGTCATCAATAGACTTCTCGATACTCGCGCGAATACCAGTCACCTGAACTTCTTCAAGTGCTTCGTATTGGCTTTGGTCTTCTGTTTCCTGCGCCATTGCCTGGCCGCTGCAAACGGACAATACAGCAACTGACAGTGCAGACATACGGAAGCGATTACGTACAGTGGACGTAGACATGGCTATCTCTCTCCATCGGATCGCATTTTTATTATCAATTCGGCATTCACCAATACCGCTAGTGGCGCCGCCCCTAGATTTCGAAAGAAGACCCAATTGTTAGGTTGTGGGGTTTCTTCCATCGATGGCTCAATCATCCACCAACCCCGGAAACCATGTCAACTGTTGATTGTTAACAATTTTAATCCGTTGTTTAATGTGTGGTGAAAGGGGCGTCAGCCGTCCGATCGCGCCGATCCGAGCGTCGATCTTTTAAATTATTGTTTTGTAATGATTTTTTTACGAACCACTACTTTTTTCGCAGCCCGTTGTTGACAATTTACAAGGTCACTCTGAGGGAGTAAAGGTGCAAGCCCCCTCCTCCCGGGCACTCGCCGCAGACAAGACCTGACCTTTCTGTCATTACTTCATTTAATGGCACAAATTGTCCCAGATGGCGGGTATAAGGCAACGTATAAAGGTGACTGATATGACAGATCTGGTAATTCTGGGAGAGAGCATGGTGGAGTTCAGCCAGCGTGGGCCCGGGTTGTTCCAGCAGTCGTTTGCGGGCGATGTACACAGCGTGGCGGTGTACTTCAAGAGGCTGGCCAGTCCCGGTGACCGGGTGCGCCTGATGACGGCGGTGGGCCACGATGCGGCAAGCCTTGGGTTGGTGGCTGCCCTGAAGCAAGAATCCATCGATACCTCACTGGTATTCCGCCACCCTACCCGCCAGCTGGGTCTCTATATGGTGAACACCGATAGCGAGGGCGAGCGCGGCTTCAGCTACTGGCGCTCAGACTCTGCGGCCCGCGAGGTGATGCCACTATTTCGCGAGTCCACGCACGTAGCCGGCGATGGCGGGTACCTGCCCTGCGGTATCGCTCCTGGCCCGGACCTGTTCTTTTTCAGCGGGATTTCGCTGGCCGTTTTGAGCCCCGGTACGCGCCCCGCCTTCTGGGAGCTTGTGGAGCAACTGCACAGCGCAGGCACCCGCATCGTATTTGACCCCAACTATCGTCCCAAGCTGTGGACCTCGGCCAAAGAGACCCGAACGGAGTATGCGCGGGCATTTGAGTACGCACACCTGGCACTACCGGGTATCGAGGATCTTGAGGTGCTGTACGGGGTAAAAGACTTTAGGGGTGCGTGTGACTTCCTGCAAGGGTTTGATATTGAGGAGCTGGTCATCAAAGACGGCCCCAATGGCGTCTGCTATCGCGGCCCTTTTGAGCGCTTTGTGGAACCGATTACGCCGGTTGAACGGGTGGTGGATACCACGGCCGCTGGGGATTCGTTCAATGGCTCCTATCTCGCCTATCGCAGCCAGGGCTTGAGCCCGCGTGCCGCCATTGCCCGGGCGGCCAAGGTCTCTGCGCTGGTCATTCAACACCAAGGGGCGTTAATGGATTCCGCGGTATTCAATCGCGCCTTGGTCAAACGGACCACACGGGCCACCCCCGAACTCATCGGACAGTAAACCCATTCAGATAGACGGAATCCTGGCCAATGAAAAGAAGAAGCTTTCTGAAACTCGGCTCCAGTGCCGCCCTCGCACCAGCCATCTCCCCTTCCCTTGCCGTAGCCATGGCGGCGGCGCGCCCGAAGCTGGTGGAGACCACACCGCTTGGCCGTCTGCCAAGTGGCACCCAACACTGGCTGGGCGGCCACCTGTGGGGCAACCGCCTGCAGGATTGGCATTGCAACAACGGGCGCCTGGAGTGCCTGCAGGGCGACAAAACCTATGAGGTGCGAACTGCCGCGATCCTGACGCGGGAACTGGCGAACACGCACAAGCCTGGTCGTATTCGCGCTCGCGTGGGTTTACTGACACCCAATACCAGGGGTTTCTGCGGCTTCCTGTTGGGTGTTGGCGCCGGCAAACTGGATTACCGGGGGGCGGCGCTGGCACAGCGTGCGGGCGGCACCAATGGCGGTTTTATGGCGGTACTGGATGAAAGCGGTAATCTCGGCTTCCAGGATTTTTCCGACCAGGACAACAGCATGGGATTTACCCGCCTGGAGCGGGAAGACAGTGTGAGTATCTCGCAAGTCGGCCAGCGGAAAATCCAGCTGGACTGCCATATCGACCCGGTGGAAAACGGCCGCTTTGATGTGCGACTGGTGGCGAGCGATGCACAAAGTGGCGAGGAGTTCGGCTTTGCGGTGCGCACCGAGGTGCCGGCAGAACAATTGACCGGCGGCATCATGCTGGTTTCTTCTCCACCTACCGATGCCGCCGGTGCCCGCTGGTGGTTCAGTGATATCGAAACCGGTGGCGACAAGGTCACAGCCCATCCGGACCGTAAACTCGGCCCGGTAATGGGCTGTATGCACAGCCTGAACTGCAGCGGCAAACAGGCGGTGCTGAAACTCTCCACCCAGTTCATGCCGATTGATCTCGCGGCCAATTCCAACGCGGTTCTGGAATACCGCGCAGTAGGCCAACAACAATGGCAGACAGGTGCCGAGCGCCCGATCAAGGATGGTTATGTTGCCGCGTTCCGCATTGCCGGCTGGGACGCCAGTAAAGATCACGAATATCGCGTCCGCTTCGCAGGTAGTGCACAAGCGCTTTACTCTGGAACCATTGCTCGCGATCCAAGCCAGTCTCGCCCGCTCAAGATCGCGCTCTACTCCTGCATTATCCCTACGGCAAAAAGCCTCGACGAGCCGGCCTACACCAAGCTGATTCCCGAAGAGCGAATCCTCGGTCGCTACACCGAAGACAACATTTTCTTTCCCCACAATACGCTGGTTTCCCATTGCGACACCCACCAACCCGACCTGTATGTATTCGCCGGGGATCAGTACTACGAAACGTACCCCACCCGCTACGGCCGCGATACACCCCAGGCCAAGCTGGATACCCTGTACCGCTGGTACCTGTGGTACTGGACCTTCCGTGAATCCGTGCGCAACCGTCCATCGATTTTGCTGGTGGATGACCACGATGTCCTGCAGGGGAACCTGTGGGGCAACAAGGGCGATGCCACCGGCGGCCCCCGCGAGGAGGATGGTGGTTTCAAGCACGACATCGAACTGGTGAAAATGGTGTACCGCATTCAAAGCAGCCATACGCCGGACGCCTACGACCCAACGCCTATTCGCCACGGGATCCCGGTGACCTATGCGCACTTTGTTTACGGCGGCACCAGTTTTGCGATGGTCGAGGACCGAAAATTCAAATCCGCGCCCGACTACGAGGCGGACCGGTTGACGGTTACGGGCGAGTTACTGGGCCGCCGGCAGGAGCAATTCCTGCGGGACTGGGCGAGTATGGACCCGGGCCTGCCAAAAATCTGCCTGACGGCCTCTATCTGGGGTTCACCGCAGACGGATGAGGAAGGCAATGGATTGGTTGACTACGACGCGAACTGTTATCCGCCCGATGGCCGCACCCGCGCAGTGCAGTTGGTGGAGGATGCCAAAGCGCTGGTGCTTGCGGGTGACCAGCACCTCGGGCTGGTGGCGCGGCAATACAGTGGCGCTTTTCCGGTGGGCGATGAAAATGCGGGTGCGCTGTTTTTCTCCGGGCCGGCATCGGCGGCGTTCTGGCAACGCTGGTTTGAAGGCTTGGGAAAACTCGAAAACGCCATGGGAGACGATCCCAATACGGGACACTTTACCGATCCATTCGGCAACAACATGCGCGTATTGGCGACAGCGAATCCGAAGATTACCCATGCAGAATTCAGCGATGACAATACGACTTGGGGCAAATTTGTCGCCGACCGCAATCTGAAGAGTGAGGGATACGGAATTGCGGTGGTGGATCACGCAGAGGGGCAGTATCGATTGGAATGCTGGCCGTGGAATGCAAACCCGGCGCGGGACCGGCAGTTTGCCGGTTGGCCGCAAAAGCATCCGATTGAAGTATTGAGAAGTTAACTCAAAAGGCGCAGCCCTGTCCGTCAGCTCGCACTCCAGCAGCAAACTCTATACTCTGGATTAAACACGGGAAAAACTGGCAGAACCACCAATGGCTATACGTTTTCTGGGACTGTGGCTGACATTGTTTGCGGGGTATGTAATGGCGACAGAGGAACCGCAATACACGGTCACCGAGCAGGCTGAACCGTTCGAGCTGCGCACCTACCAACCACGCATTGTGGCGGAAGTGGTGGTGAGCGGCGCCATGGACGAGGCGTCGAGCAGGGGGTTTCGCCTGCTGGCAAACTACATCTTTGGCAATAATACGGCGCGCAGTGGCGGCAGCCAGAAGATTGACATGACCGCGCCGGTGGGTATGGAGCCACAGTCAGAAAAGATCAGCATGACGGCACCGGTCAGCATGCAGGAGAACGACGGCCAATGGCGTGTTTCGTTCGTCATGCCCAGCAGTTACACCATGGATTCCCTGCCCCGCCCGAATAATGCCGCGGTTTCCATTCGCGAGATTCCCGAAACAAGCTACGCGGTTATCCGCTTCTCCGGACTGGCGGGTGCGAAACGGGTTGCAGAAAAAACGGCAGACTTGCAGGCCTGGCTGCAGGAAAAAGGGCTGCGCGCAACCAGCGCACCAGAACTTGCCCGCTACAACCCGCCATGGACACTGCCTTTCTTGCGCAGGAATGAAATCATGGTGCAATATCAGCCGCAATAACGCCAAGCCTCCATCCCAATACATTCGGCTGGCCTGGTGCCCCTTGGCGATGCAATAAAAAATGGAGCGGGAATGCCTGAGAAAACATGGGGCGATTATGCCGAGAGCTGGGACAGTAATGACGCGGCGATCGACTATGCGCAACATGCCTTTGAGTCGCTGGCACCGTTGCTGGCAGCCATCGATGATGGCACGGCCCGGGTACTGGATTTTGGTTGCGGCACCGGACTGCTGACGGAGAAGCTCTCACCGCGAGTCGGCACTATCTTTGCGCTCGATCCCTCCGAAAAGATGATCGCCGTACTGGAGGCCAAACAGCTGGCCAATGTTGAGACGATTACATCCCTGCTATCGCCAGACCTCATTAGCACCAATGCGCGATTGCACAATCGGTTCGACCTGATTGTTGCCTCTTCCGCGCTCGCCTTTGTGCCGGACTACCCGCACACCGTCCACTTGCTGGCGTCCCTGCTCAAGGACAATGGCTACCTGGTGCAATGGGACTGGCTACTGGAAGATGGGGACACGGGCCCGGGGTTTACCGAAGCAGAGCTGCACACCTCCTTTGAGCTAGCGCAACTCACCGACATTCAGGTAACCCGGCCTTTCAGTATGCAAATGGAAGGCACCCGTCTGCCGGTGGTGATGGCTGTGGGCATAAACCGTCGCTGAAGTGCGGCCGGGCCTTACCCCCCCCCTGCTCCCGGCCGAACAATCAACCAAATAATCTGCGCAACCAGAGTGGCCCAAAACCGGTTTTTTGCACCTGCCCACCCACATCGCCCTGCTGCTGAAACAATGCGACCAGGGCCTCCGCTTCTTCTTCCTGAAACTTGAGCGGCTCAAAGCGCTGGTAACCGCGCGCGCGGATAAACTGCCGCACCGCCTCTTCCGCGGGAACGTATTTCATCGACCAGTCGGCAAACAGGCGCTTGGGTACGGTTTTCAGTGAAAGAATGGTGACTTCACTGTGGCGGGAATCTGCCGTGATCCGCTGATAGGTCCGGTTTACTGCGACGCGATCGCCCTCCAGGGCCTGGAAGAAATAGCCATCGCCAAAATACAACACCCCGCCAATATTGGCTTCGGTATTGTTTTTCCGGCTTTGCATCAGGATGCGGCCAACCGATGGCTCAACCCCCTGCTGAACCGGTGCTGGCTCAAATGCGGCGCGGCTGGCATACACCAGTCGAATCAATTCACTCATATCAATAGGTCACTGCAGCTGTTGTTATTCGCAATGAGTACGCACCAATCAACCATCTGGATCAATGGCGCCGCCTATCCATACAAACTTGATCTATTACGAACTTAGCCCGCCGCACCCACCTCCGTGCCGGAGGACGGCATCTGCGGCGCCTCTGGCGCAATCAGGCTCACAACCTGCCAATCCGCACCGAGCTCAAACTCATGGGAAACGGTATTGATATGAATCTTGCCCCGTGGATCGACCGCATACAGGCGCGTTGCGCGGTTGCCATAGGTTTCTTTGTAATCGTCAATGGTGAATTCATCGGTCAGGCGCGTGGTGCGGATGGTTGCGCCCTTGGCCACCAGGCTCGCGAGACGGCCGTAAGTGGCGTTTTCGGAGAATAGTTCCAGCTTCTTCGCATACTCTTCCGATACTTTATGGCTGGCCCGGCCCTCCTGCGTACTGTCGCTTAACCCGAGTACCGAGCCATCCCCCAGCACATGCTCAAAGTGGTAGGCCACCAGCGGATTCAGCTGTCGGTACGGCGAGAGCATGAGCACCTTGCCGGTGCTAGATAAATCCATGGTCAGGCTGGCGTGCTCCGAGATGGGGTTACCGTAATAAGTCGGTATATTTGCCATGCGCGCTTCACGGATGGCATCCCAGTTGGTATCGGCAACACGCACGGGCACCCCCTTGTCCAACAGGTCTTTCGCCAACAAGCGGGCGAACCGGCCTCCGCCGAAAATCAGAAACCCGTTGGGGTAAGGCGCCCGCACGTCCAGCAATTTTGCGACGGTTTTCGACGTCAGGCTCTGAACCACCACGGTGGCAATGATGACGAGAAACACCATCGGCACCAGCAATTCCGACTTGGGTAAACCAAAGGATTCCATCTTCAGGGCAAACAGCGCGGAAACTGCCGCGGCCACAATCCCGCGCGGCGCAATCCAGCTCAACATGGCCAGCTCACGCCAGTTCAACCCAGAGCCCGGCGCCGACAGAAACACCGAGAGCGGGCGGGCGATGTACATAATGGCCCCAAGGACCAGCAACGCGCCCCACCCCAACTGGCCCAGGGTGAACAGCTCCACCCGCGCCGCCAGTAATATGAACAGGGCGGAAATCAACAGGACGCTGAGGGTTTCCTTGAACTCAAGGATGTCGTCCACATCCAGGTCTTTCATATTGGCCATCCAGATGCCCATCACAGTGACCGTGAGCAGACCGGATTCGTAGGCCATCAAGTCGGAGGCCGCGTACGCCCCCAGCATTAATGTGAGTACGGCAGTATTGCGCAGGTAGTGCGGCACCCAGTTATTGCGCAACAGGGTGCCGAGGAAATGCCCCATCAGGGCACCGAGGCCAAACCCGATTAGCACCACCTTCAGCAACAGAATGAGCGAATGCTCAAACGGATTTTGTGCCGCAACGATATATTCGTAGACCAGCACCGCGAGCAGCGCGCCAATGGGGTCAATGACGATACCTTCCCAGCGCAGTATGTTGGAGATGCGAGCATTCGGGCGCACGGTGCGCAACATGGGGACAATCACCGTAGGCCCGGTCACCGTAACAATCGCGCCAAACAGTGCCGCCAGTTGCAGGGGCATACCGAGCACGTAATAGGCGGCCGGGGTGGCGATCAACCAGGTAACCAGGGCACCCAAAGTACACAGGTTACGCACCATGCTGCCGTGCCCGGCGAGATCGGATAGCTTGAGGGTAAGCGCACCCTCGAACAGGATGATGGCCACGGCCAGCGAAACCAACGGGAACAGTAAATCGCCGAATAGCGCATCCGGATCGAGAACCCCGGTGATGGGCCCCAGCAGCAGCCCTGCCAACAACAGGGGCAGGATCGCCGGCAGCCGGAGCTTGAAGGCCGCAAACCGGCACGCAATCGAGACGATCCCAACCATGACCAGAACTGCCATGGGATTCGAGAGGAAGGGTTCCATAAAAGATCTTTACCGATTGCGTTGGGGGCGGGTTCGGGTTGGTGTGCAGGCGGCCAGCTCGGGCAGCGTATCGCACAGCACACCCTCAATAAGAATACCAGAGTATCAACGTGCGCCATGGCGCCGCACTTCCCCGCGGTTCACTCGACCGCCAGGACATCACAAAGGTCAAACACCCGGTTAAAAAACACGTAAAATGGTCACTCTAGTCCTCCTCAAGATAGCGAGCTGAACCATGAGTACCGACGACCTGAAAGCAATCCTCGACCTGGACTGTGAAGCCCGCTACGAATACTTCCTGGACCTGGTGGGTGAAGAGCGCGAGATCTGGATTCTGGTCAACAGTGATGAGCACTTCCTGAAACTACACTCCGAAGATCAGGGCGGCTTTGAATACCTGCCGATCTGGCCCAGTACCGAGTTTGCCGAGGCATTTGCTACCGAGGATAGCGACCTGCAGCCACGCAGCGTTGCCCTGCCCCAGTTCCTGAACCGATGGCTTCCCGGATTGAAAAAGGATGGTATCGAAGTGGGTGTGTTTCCCGGCGCAGACGACAGTGTGTGGATTACCGAGCCGGCCGACCTGGAGCAGGACCTGCGAGACGAATTGAACCGCTTTTGAATTTAGGGCTGAACATCGGCCCTAGACTCCACCCGGAGCTCCGTCATAGGGCTCCGTCATATGGTTTCGTTATAGGGCTCCGTTATAGGGCTCCGTTATAGGGCTCCATCAGATATCCAAGGGAATCCTCACGCGCCACTTCCCGGACCGTGGTAAACATGGACGGAATCAAATCCTGCAATGCGATCACCTTGCCACCCTGAAAACCCAGGTATTTCTCGGTTACCAGCCTGTCGTTGTTATCCAGCACCGCGAGCTGGGGTCCATCGCGGCGGGCATAGGCGATCACACTGCCGCGCTCGATGCGCTGGAAGTTGAAGTGATCAAACGCGCGCATAAAAGAGAAATCCTTCCCGGAGTGCGCCTCAAACTCGAAGTCGAAGTCGCAGTAATAAGGCACTTTCAGGCGAGCAACCGTCTGGTAAATGCGGCAATCTTGCGTCGACGATTCGCCTCCCCCCACGTTCAGCAGCAGCCTCTCCAGATAGTGGTAGAGATGCGTTATTCCCTCGGGTAACCCCGGCAGCCCGCACTCCAGCGTGACAGACGGGCAAACCTTGGCAAACGCGTTCGAATTCACCTCATGGGGCTCGGTAAAGTAAATCACGATATCGGTAAACCCTTCCGCCAGCCGCAGAAATTCCGGCGAAGTCCGATTAACGCAGGCGTAATATGGGTTGCGTCCGGTGGTGTTGTGAATGTCGACATTGGCGATCACGCCCTGCTCGCGTGCATAGCCCAGCACTTCCCGAGCCATACGCGCCTCCGGACTCTCGCCCCCACCCCAGATGCGGTTGAAATCTGGCTGGCCGGGAAGATGCCTGACACCCACTGCGGCAGCCTCAATATTGCCAAAAAAAACCAGTAAGGAACGCGGCAACCGGCTGCGGTATTCTTTCAACAGCCGCTGCAGTGCGAAGAAACCGGTGGTTTCGTTACCGTGCAGCAAGGTGCTGATCATCAGTGGCTCGCGGACATCCCCTTTCAACGCGAGCAGCGTCGGCCCGTCAAACACTTCCCGCAATCTGCTCGGGTGGTCAATATCGAAAAAAGAATCCGGCAGAGCCTCGAGAAAATTAAGCTTCACTCTTCCATTCATGCACCGGAATATCCTGTTTCTGGTGTTGGTAATACTCTTCCAGCAGGCGTTGGAAATTGGCGCCGTGCGTATTGATGTAGGCCCGCTGCCAGTTAGAGCCGTTCTGACCCGTCAGTACCCGCGGGCGGATAATTCTCGTGATGTACTTGTAGATATCGTCTCGGTCGACACCGAGGGATTCCAGCGCCTCTTCCGTGGGACCGATCAATTCGTCCAGCACCAGCCGCTGCAGGTTCCACACTTTGCCATCGATCCATTCGATCTCGGCATTCAGGCCGTACTTGCAGGCCTGGAAGAAATTCCGTTTCACGGCGGCAAACGACAACCGGTCTTCAGGCACCTCGGGAATCCGTGCGAGATAGGTTGCCAGCCCGAGGAAAAACGCGGTATTGGCGACAACATCTGGCATGGAGGGCCCAGATGATGGAACCCGGTGCTCGATACGCAGGTGCGGCGTACCGTCACTGTCGATGCCAATCAGCGGCCGGTTCCAGCGCCAGATAGTGCCGTTATGCAGACGTAGGTGGCTGAGCTCCTCCGGGGTGCGATCGTAGTTGTCTGGTAGCAGTACCGGGTAGCCGTCCAGGTTTTCCAGAAACAGCTCCAGCAGCGACTCGCGAACATAACCGTTACCTAGGGAGACCCGCTTGGCCACGGAGCCATCCAGATTGCGGAAGCTCCCGAGGTTGACCGCCTGCTCGAAGATCGGAATTCGGGTTTCGCTCCAGAGCGCCTTGCCGTAAAGAAACGGAGAGTTGGCTGCGATCGCCGCCATAAACGGTGAGGCAATGGTGGAGGCATTGAAAAAACGCTTGCCCTCGGCAAGCGCCACCTGCAGGTGCACCTGTACCGAAGTCGCCGCCGCCTCGAGCATGATGTCCGGGTGGGAAACCCTCAGCACTTCCTTGCCTTCCAGGGACAGTACCGCCGGTTGATTACGCCGCAGTTCCATCACCCGGTTGTTCAGCGCAAAGTAGCGCTTGCTGGGATAGATATGCTCTAGCGTAAGCATATTGGCGCGGATGGTGGGTAGAGAGCCGATGGCGATGGCGCGAAGCCCCATGGACTCGGCCTGCCGGGTGCAGGTCTGCCAGAGTGTGGACAGGCTCCGGTTCAGATCGCTGAAAACCGTTTTCCGGATCGGCGCCGGAATACTGTTCAGCTCGAAGTTGAAGCGCGAGATCTCCGGCACCACCAGCTCATCGTTGACCTGCGCAAGAAACCCCTCACTCGCCGGCGCAGGGACGAAATCACTGTCTGTAAGCCAGCCCTCCAGTTCGAGCCCACACATGGGACTCTCCGGCACCTCGAAACGCTCCTGCTGGAACCAGCGGTTGAGGATGTTGGTCTCCGTACGCAGACGGCGCCGAAATTCCTTTTCGTCCGCATCGCTGAATTCGGTGCTGGTAATTTCCTGGCCCATAGCCGCCTCCCGGCCATTTCGCGGTTGATATTGGAATCAATACAACTTTTAAAACACCTACTGCCAGCATACTGCAAAGGCTCTGGAGAGGAAGGCTACTGACAGGCCAAATATCGCTTAAGTGTCGCTTTACTGATCTAGATCAACCGGCGCGTGCTTGATCGCCAGTTTCTTAACTACTCGCTGCCGAGTATGCACACACTCATTAGCGTTGCTTTGCAGTCGGGCCAGCCGCACAGCAACGATTGAATCAGCCACTCCTCCAGAACCGGCTTTTTGAGATGAAGAAGATGCTCCAGACTCCGGTCGGGATGGACTTGAAACACGCTATGGCGTGTTTCAACCCTGCGGGCTCGGCTTTGCCTCGGTCTCAACTCGCTGGCGCGAGTTGATCGAACCGGAGGGTTCTCACCCGACCTCAGCGTCGTTTAACGAAAAAGCCCGGCTTATAACCGTTATTGAGCGGGCTTTTGACTCCGGTCGGGATGGACTTGAAACACGCTATGGCGTGTTTCAACCCTGCGGGCTCGGCTTTGCCTCGGTCTTAACTCGCATGCGCGAGTTAATCGAACCGGAGGGTTCTCACCCGACCTCAGCGTCGTATACAAAAAAAGCCCCATGCTTTCGCATGGGGCTTTTTTTGTATATGGCGGTGAGGGAGGGATTCGAACCCTCGATGCCTTTCGACATACACACTTTCCAGGCGTGCTCCTTCGGCCACTCGGACACCTCACCAAATTGTCTTGCTAATCAGTAACATAGCTCCCAATCAGCGAGCGCGCACTTTACAGAAAGGTGGCGGTGGGTGCAAGTATATTTCGGAATTTTCCGCCACTTGCGCCCAATGTGCAGCGATCAGTCGCCTGTCCATTCCGCAAAGAAATCCCCCACTGCCAGCTCCGGTGCCGGGCGGGGGGGCTTTTTCGGGGTGCCCATGTAGATGAAGCCGCTGATTTCTTCGTTGCCGGCCAGCCCCAGAGCGTTTGCGACCACCCGGTTTTCGGCGAGCGCCCCCGTACGCCAGTAGGCGCCCACGCCTTCGGCAAACGCTGCGGTCAGCATGGCCTGAACGGCACCAGCGGTGGACATGCGCTGCTCCTCAAAAGGCACCTTGGGGTGCTCTTGCAGACGGGTGATGGCCACGAGGATCAGTGGGGCCCGCAGGGGCATGGCGAGTGTGCGCTCACGTTGGGGGCCACTCAGGGGGGCATCGGCCTCGCTGGCCTGAAGGTAGATTTCTCCAATCCGGTTGCGGGCCTCGCCCTCCACCACTAGGAAGCGCCAGGGGCGCAGGTTGCCGTGGTCGGCGGCACGCAGTGCAGCGCGGAAAATGGCCTCCCGTTGCTGGCGGCTTGGGGCAGGTTCCGTCAACCCGCCGACAGATACCCGGTTGTGCAGAGCCTCCAGCGCGTCCATAGATCTTCTCCAGTTAATAAGCAGCCTTTAGAACTCCCTTTCAGGGACGTGGAATTCTACCGCAAATCTTGGAACGAATATTGTGGTACGACCGTTCAATTTGAAATTGCGTCCTCTCTAGCCGTCGCATTCACCCCAACATGAGGGTAAACTTTGCGCCTGTCAGTGATCCAAGCCTCGTTATAATAAAAAACTTCTGAGGCACTGTCGTACGCAGCCAGAGCAAGTGCGCCGTACACCAGTGACTGATGGGGACGAGAAGAAAACAACATGCTCCCGGATCCACACCGTTACCGATAAGACCCAGCGTTCATGCAGAATCAGCCAGAAGAAACCGGCGGGCGCCCGCAAGACTCCCGCTATCCAATCTATTTCCGTGCCCTGATCTGTTTTGCGGCCTCCGGCACCCTGTTAAGTAGTGTCAACTGGTCCGCACAGCTCTCGAAAGGTGCGCTGCTTCAGCTCGCCATGGCGGCGCTGCTGCTGGCCTATATTCCCGTTGCCCACCATATTGCGCGGCGCAGCATTCCAGAAAATTCGGCCAAGATTCGCCGCTGGCTTGCATTTACCGATGCCCTCTTGATTGGCATGGCGATGGCCATGGCCAACTTCAGCCTGCTGCCCAGCTTGCTCTTCATCACCATGGTGCAGTTCAACGCCCTGACCCAGGGTGGTGGTCGCAGCTGGTTTGAGCACAATACGGCGATGCTGATCGGCATGGGGGCGGGCTACCTGTTGCACCGCCCGACTTTGGTGGTCAACGCCGACCTCAACATCAGCGCTGCCAGCCTGATCGGCGTATTCACATACTTCTGCTGCTACGCCTTCTACACCCACAAGCAGATAGCCCGCCTGAAGGCCGACAATCTGCAGCTACACAAAGAGCAGCGCACCGCCAACCTGGCCAGCTACAAGCTGTCCCGCTATCTACCCAAGCGTTTGTGGCGCGCCGTGACGACCGGCAAGGAAAAAGAGATCGTCACCGAACGCAAACTGCTGACGGTGTTCTTTTCCGATATCAAGGATTTCAGCCAGCTCACCGAGGAGATGGAGGCGGAAACGCTCACCCGCCTGCTGAATAGCTATCTGACGGAAATGTCCCGCATCGTCGCCCATTACGGGGGCACCATCGATAAATTCATCGGTGATGCGGTGATGGTGGTGTTTGGGGACGACCAGAGCAAAGGTCCCAAGTCCGATGCGCTGCGCTGTGTGGCCATGGCGCTGGCGATGCGTAAACGCGTGCGGGAAATGATGCAGGAGTGGTACGACCAGGGTATCTCGCACCCGCTGCAGATCCGCATGGGGATCAATACCGGTTACTGTACGGTGGGGGTATTCGGTACCGCCGACCACCAGACCTACACGGTGATGGGCACCCACGTAAACCTGGCCGCGCGCCTGGAAAGCGCCGCCGACCCCGGTGAGGTGCTGATCAGCCATGAAACCTGGGCCATGATCAAGCAGACGGTCATGTGTCGCGACAAGGGCCATGTCACTGTGAAAGGTTTCAGCACGCCGGTGAAGGTGTACTCCGTCACCGACCTGCGCAAGAACCTGGGCGGCCAGCAGAGCTACCTGGAAGAACACGCCCCGGGCTTTGCCATGCACCTGGACCTGGACAAGGTGCGCAATTACGACAAGGAAAAAGTGCTGCAGGCGCTGCAAAAGGCGCAGGCCCGCCTCAAGAGCAAGGTCATCATCTAACGCCCCGCCCTACGCCAGTCCCGGCAGCATCACTGCCGGGCAAAACGCCCCGGAAACACAATCTCGCCCGTAGACGTCCGCAGCGGATTGATATCCAGCCCGCCGCGACGGGTATAGCGGGCGCACACCGTCAGCTGTGCAAAATCCGCCAGCTGCTGCAGGTCGCAGTAGATACGCTCCACACAGTGTTCGTGGAAATCCTGATGCTCACGAAAAGAAACCACGTAAGCCAGTACCGAGGCATGGTCGAGCTGCGGACCGCGGTAGGTGATGGAAACGGTGGCCCAGTCGGGCTGCCCGGTTACGGGACAGTTGCTGCGCAGCAGGTGGCTGTATAGCGTCTCCTCAGTCGCCGCGCCCGGTGCCAGCTTCAACAAACCGGCATCCGGCTGATAGACCCGTGTCTCCAGGTCGAGCTTGTCCACGCAGGTTCCCGCTGGAGCCTGCACCGCCAACACCGGGTCCTCTACATCAAACAGGGTCACCGCCACATCACTGCCGGCGGCCGCACTCAGATCTTTTTCCAGCGTTGCGCGCACCGCTTCGGCAGAATCGAATTCCGTCTGGTTGAACGAATTCAAATACAGCTTGAACGACTTGGATTCGATCATCGACGGGCTGGAGGCGGCAAAGCGGAAACGGGCCACCGCCACTTGCGGCACGCCCCTGTGATTCAGCCAGGAAAGCTCGAACCCCCACCACTCGTCGGCGCCGGTAAACGGGAGCGCGGCCCCATCAATCCCCAGTTGCGCGCGCGATACCGAGCGGGGAATCGGGTGCAGCAGCTGCGGGTTGTAGGTGGACTCGTAACGGGTCTCCTGCCCCAGCGGCAGGTTCTGCCAGTCTTCGCGTTGCATCGTCAGCTCCAGTAACCTCGATCTATCAATGACGTACGATTAATGACGCAGCCGCTTGCCGTGACTCATCAGGTGCAGAGCCCAGGCAGACAGCAGCGCAATAAAGGCCAGCACACCGACAAAGGCCCAGCCCACGCTGATATCGGAAACACCGAGCACGCCGTAGCGGAAGGCATTGACCATATACAGAATCGGATTGAGCTTGGACAAACCCTGCCAGAATGGCGACAGCAGCTCGATGGAATAGAACACCCCACCCAGATAGGTCAGCGGCGTTAGCACGAAGGTGGGAATAATCGAGATGTCATCGAAGCTATTGGCGAAGATCGCATTGATAAACCCCGCCAGTGAAAACAGAACCGAGGTCAGGAACACGATCAGTATCGTGAGGCCGATATGCTGCACCGACAGCGAGGTGAACAGCAGCGCGATCAGGGTGACCACCGCCCCCACGATCAGGCCGCGCGCGACCCCACCGAGCACGTAACCCGCCATCACCACCCAGTTGGGCGTGGGCGACACCAGCAACTCCTCCACACTGCGCTGAAACTTGGCACTGTAAAACGAAGAGACCACATTGCCGTAAGAGTTGGTGATCACCGCCATCATGATCAGCCCCGGTACCACAAACTCCATATAGGAGTAGCCGCCCATTTCACCGATGCGGCTGCCAATCAGGGAACCGAAGATCACAAAGTACAGCGACATGGTGATCACCGGCGGCACCAGTGTCTGTGGCCAGATACGGATAAACCGGCGCACTTCCCGGCGAAAAATGGTGGAAAACGCGGTCCAGATTAACGACAGGCTCATGACTGCACCTCCTTGCTTTCACCCTGGTCATCGCCGGCGTTTTGCTGCTTGTTGTCCGCGAGCAGTGAGACGAAAAGCTCTTCCAGCCGGTTGGCGCGGTTGCGCATACTGGTTACCGAAATGTTCTGCGCAGTCAGCAGGGTAAACAGCTCGCTCAGGGACTGCCCCTTGTGCACCGTCACCTCCAGGCTGTGCTCGTCCACCAGGCGACCCTCAAAGTGACCGAAGTCCGGCGCCTCGCTCAGGGATTCGTGCGTATCCAGGATAAACACTTCGCGACTGAGGGTTTTGATCAGGGATTTCATCGAGGTGTTTTCAACGATATCGCCCTTGTCGATGATGGCGATATTGCGGCAAAGGCTCTCCGCCTCTTCCAGGTAGTGGGTGGTCAGGATAATGGTGGTGCCCCGCTGGTTGATCTCCTGCAGGAACTCCCACATGGAACGGCGCAACTCGATGTCCACGCCGGCGGTGGGCTCGTCGAGAATCAGGAGCTTCGGCTCGTGGATCAGCGCGCGCGCGATCATCAGCCTGCGCTTCATACCGCCCGACAGCATACGGGCCTGGGTGCTGCGCTTGTCCCACAGCCCCAATTTGCGCAGGTACTTCTCGGTGCGCTCCTCGGCGAGCTTGCGCGGCATGCCATAAAAGCCACCCTGGGTGCAGACGATGTCGAACACCTTTTCAAACTGGCTGAAATTGAACTCCTGGGGCACCACGCCGAGCTGCTGCTTGGCCCTGGGGAAGTCTTTGTCGATATCGACACCGAAGATAGACACGCTGCCACCGGTCTTGCGCACCAGTGAGCAGAGGATGCCAATCGTGGTGGACTTGCCGGCGCCGTTCGGCCCCAGCAGGGCAAAAAAGTCCCCCGGCTGCACATCAAAGCTGATGCCCTTCAGGGCCTGAAAGCCATTGTCGTACGTTTTCTGCAGGTCGCGAATGGAGAGTGCGGCTGTCATGCTACCAACTGTATTTTCGAAGAGAAGGCGCTATTCAACGCCCATGCGAGGCACATTTCAACCCGAGGCCGAACGGGCAGCGCCCTGCAGTCGCCATGGGGGAGAATGAAGCAGGCCTGCCCGGACCACCGCGGCCGGCAACAGACCCGGCAAAAACATCTGGCCAAAAACGTGCAGGCAAAAAAAAGCCGCTCATTGAGCGGCTTTTATTTTGGAGCGGGAAACCGGGTTCGAACCGGCGACCTCAACCTTGGCAAGGTTGCGCTCTACCAACTGAGCTATTCCCGCGAATTTGACTGGACCGAAAAATTAAATCTCCCGGTCCAGTAATGCAAGGTCGTCGTTGCGTTGCGACCTCGCAGTATTGGCATCCCCAAGGGGAGTCGAACCCCTGTTACCGCCGTGAAAGGGCGGTGTCCTAGGCCTCTAGACGATGGGGACATAGGAACTGGAGCGGGAAACCGGGTTCGAACCGGCGACCTCAACCTTGGCAAGGTTGCGCTCTACCAACTGAGCTATTCCCGCAGTGGCATCCCCAAGGGGAGTCGAACCCCTGTTACCGCCGTGAAAGGGCGGTGTCCTAGGCCTCTAGACGATGGGGACCCAGAATCCTTCATCGGCGTCGCTGAGTGCTTGTGAAAGTTCAGCTGTGCGTCAGAAGTGGGGCGCATTCTATGGACAGCCCGGGGGGCTGTCAACACCCGATTGAAAACTTTTCTGTAAATTTTTCCTTTCCATACAGGGACTTACATAACCACCCGCACAAGGGCCCGCAAACTGGCCCGCCGCCTGCCTGGATTGACCGGGCACCGCGCCACGGTGACCACCGGGCGGCCCATAAAGTGATTAAGGCGCCACCTCCCTGCCTGCGCCCAGGCGCTCCTCGAGCCGCCGCAGGAACTCGCGAATTCGTGCGGCGTTGCTGCCAAAATCCCGCTCGCCGGTGCGAGAGGCCGACCGCATGTCCACCTCGGTTTTCGTCGCAGGGGTAGCGACGACACCCGTGCCGGCATCCTTACCCGCGTCCGAGCCACCCGCCGCGGTTTTCGGGTCGCCACTTGATATCTTCTCTGAGGGCTTATTTTCATCCTTCTTGGTCTCGGTGGACGCCCCCTCCGGGCGGATGCGCACCACAATATCCTGGGTGATCCCCAGGATCGGTGTGCGCGCCACTGCCTCCAGGCGCCCCTGCCCCGCTCTCACCGCAATGACCCGCCAGCCGAGCTCCCGTGCCACCAGTTCTGCGGCGGCCATGACATCGGCCGTGGAGGCCGGCACCACCAGCGTCTGAATATCACGGTAGGCGGGCGTTTCTTTCTGCACCGCTGCCGCGGCCGCGCCCGGGTAGTCGGGACTGTGATCGCCCTTTTCACGCGCGGACAGCAACAGGTCAAACTGGGGAGGGTCCTGCAGGTCGGTGGTAATGTCGTAAAGCGCCGGCGCATTCAGGCTCTGCTGCCCCACCGTATACAGCGGCAGCGCAACGGGAACCAGGCCCAGCACCATGGCCCACAGGGCCGCCGTGCGCGCCTCGCTGTGGCGGCGAATCAGCCCCCACAGGAACACCAGCATGGAGAAGAGCGCCACCGCCACCATAGCGAGCCCCAGACCGCCAAATAGCTTCAGGGCAGACTCCAGCCCCAGCACACCGGTGCGCACGCCCACCACACCCAGGCCAATGCCGGCCAGCAGTGTCCATTGAATGCGGTACAGCCAGCGTCCCCAGTGGCGCGGGCGGCCTGATCGAATCATCTCCGTTCTCCACGCTGCAGCGGCCAATACCGACACGGTAAGCGAGGGCTTACCCCAGTCACGCAGGCCGCAGAACTACCCTTCGACGGTCGGGGCCGGCTCGGTCACTCCGCGCCTGTCTGCGGGTCGTGCTCCGGGTCGCGCTCCGGGTCCTGCTCAGGGTCGTGTTTTACCGACAGTGAATTAACACAATAGCGCAAGCCGGTGGCGGTCGGCCCATCCGGGAAAACATGACCGAGGTGACAGCCACAGTTGGCACACAAGATCTCGGTGCGCTGCATGCCCAGGCTGTTGTCCACGCGCTCCTCAACGACGCCGCTCTTCGCCGCCGCATCAAAGCTTGGCCAGCCGCAGCCCGCATCAAACTTGGACTCCGCGTGGAACAATACCTCCTTGCAGCAACGGCAGCGGTACTTGCCGTCCTCAAAGGTATCCCAGTACTCGCCGGTAAATGGCCGCTCAGTCCCCGCCTCGCGACAAACGCGAAATTCTTCTTCGCTCAGGCGCTCGCGCCAGTAGTTATCGTCTTTTTCTTTTGACATACTGTGACTCCTTTTTTTGCCTGATAAGTCAGTATCCAGCGGCAGTACCCAGCCCGGCCCAACACTTAGCGGCAACACCTTACTCTATCACTGGTGTTTTCCCCATCGCGCCCGGTTCACCCAACCACGTCCGGTGGCTACAAACCGATTCCAAAACTGGCAGAAAAGCCTGCTTAACATCAGGCCCCAGTTAGAAGAATTTGCCCGCCGGAGCGCCGCTGCGCGACGATCCGGTGTACTGTTGAAATGCCTATTTAAAGAACACAGCAATGAAGGATATTCACAAGTCGGAAAAACTCCACGGTGTCTGCTACGAAATACGCGGTCCCGTTATGGAGCAGGCCTCGCGCCTGGAAGAAGAAGGCCACCGGATCATGAAGCTGAACATCGGCAACCCGGCCCCCTTCGGCTTCGACGCACCGGACGAGATCCTCCAGGATGTGATCTACAACCTCTCCCAGGCGCAGGGCTACGTGGAATCCAAGGGCCTGTTTGCGGCACGCAAGGCCATCATGCACGAGTGCCAGAACCTGGGCATCCCCGGTGTGGACATCGACGATATCTACCTCGGCAACGGTGTTTCCGAACTGATCTCCATGTCTACCCAGGCGCTGCTGAATACCGGCGACGAAATGCTGTTGCCGATGCCCAACTATCCGCTGTGGATGGCGGCCACCAACCTCACCGGCGCCAAGCCAGTGCTGTACCGCTGTGACGAGCAGGCGGGCTGGCTGCCGGATATTGATGACATCAAGTCCAAGATTACCCCGCGCACGCGCGGCATTGTGGTGATCAACCCGAATAACCCCACCGGTGCGGTCTACCCGAAAGCCCTGCTGGAACAGATCGTTGAAGTTGCGCGCCAGCACAACCTGGTCATTTTTGCCGACGAGATCTACAGCAAAATCCTGTACGACGATGCCGAGTTCACCCCCATGGGCACTCTCGCCGAGGATGTACTGTGCCTGAGCTTCAACGGCCTTTCCAAATCCTACCGGCTGGCCGGGTTCCGCTCTGGCTGGATGATCATCAGCGGCGCCAAGCACCGCGCGCGCGGGTTCATCGAGGGCATGGACATCCTGTCCTCCATGCGTCTGTGCGGCAATGTACCGGCAATGTTCGCGGTGCAGACGGCGCTTGGCGGCTATCAAAGTATCAAGGACCTGGTGTTGCCCGGCGGTCGCCTGCGCCAACAGCGTGACCTCGCCTACCGGATGCTGAACGATATCCCCGGGGTCAGCTGCGTGAAGCCGCAGGGCGCCATTTATCTGTTTCCGCGCATTGACCTGAACCAACACAAGATCGACAACGACGAAAAGCTTGTGCTCGATTTCCTGCGCCAGGAAAAAATCCTGCTGGTACAGGGCAGCGCCTTCCACTGGGACACGCCCGATCATCTGCGCATCGTGTTTTTACCCCGCGCCGACGACCTTTCCCACGCGATCCAACGCCTCGGCCATTTTCTCGAGCGTTACTCAACGTAAATACGGGCAACAGGTTTAGAGCAGGAAGAACAGGTACGAGAAGAACCGATGCTGGACGATTTACATATCCACGATTTCTACCGCGATGCGGGGCGGATTCTGCTGGCGCTGTTCCAGCAATTCCCCGCCCCGGCCACAATTTATGTGGAAGACATTGCGGGCCCGGACACGCCCGATGAGTTCGGCCTCCATTCCCCCCGCCACCTGGCCTGCCTGGGGGCCATGACCTGGCTGAAGGAATGCGGCTACATCCATTTTTCCCAGGTGGTGCGCCAGGAAGCGGTAGAGGAAGCCACCCTCACCCACCACAGCTTTCTGCTGCTGGTCAGCCGCGGGGAAGATGGCATCAGTAATGCGGCAAAGCTCGATCAGGTCGTGCGGGGCGGTTCTTCACCCCAACTTGAAGAATTGATGGTGGCGCTGATGCAGCGCCTGCAGCGTTAAACCGTCCGGGTGAAGCGGACATGCAGCATTTTTAATGCGGCATCGGGGTCGCTGTCCGGGAAATCGGGGTTTTGCGGCAAGCGTTCCACCACGGAATAACCGGGGTCCGCAGCACTGATCAGTTCGCGAAAATACGCTTCGCTGTGCGCCGGGGAATTCAGCACCAGCAGCAGATCGGCTTCGTCTGCGAGGCAGGCCGGCAGCTTTTCCAGCAACTTCGCGTAATTACTCTCAACCTCAAAGGCACCCCGCTGTCGCGTCGGCGGATCCACAACCGCCAGGCGGAAGGGGCCGCTGCGATCGTAGCGCTTGAAGTCCCGCAATGCGTCCCTCGCCACAAACCGAATAGCCTTCAACGGCAACCGGTTGTACTGGTGGTTCGCCTGGCCGCGTTTCAGTACGCCCTTGTTCAGGTCGATATTCAGAACCTCCGGTGCACCCGCCGCCCGCGCCACCACGGAAAAGGCACAGGTAAACGCAAACAGGTTCAGTAGTTTGAAATCCTCGCCCTGCTCCACCAGCGCACGCACCTGCCGCTCCAGCCACGCGCGACCCGGCTCAATATCCAGAAAGAAGCCGACATTCTGGCGCTCAAAGGTGAGCGGAAACTTTAGTGGCCCGCGACGGGCCAGCGGCGCCTCGACAGGCTCGCCCCATTCCCACTGGATGGGCGCACGCGGCTGGTAACGGCGCTGCACCGCCAGCCCGCTATACCCGAACGGCTGCACCAGCGCCCACAGCTGCTGCGCAAGCACATCCTCACCCTCGTATGCCTCAAACAGAGTCACCAGGATTGCCGGGTGATAGCCGTCGACACACACACGCTCGAATCCCGGATAGCTATTGCCGCGGCCGTGAAACAGACGACGGCTGTCCAGCGCGTTTTCGGTCGGGCGCGATTGTTCGAGCTTGCTGCGCACTTCCTGCAGCAGGGGTTCCCAGTTCACGGTAATGCTTGCCTGTTTTGATGCCGGTTGGAATAGGTAAGATTCACACCATCTCGCCGCTGCCGTCCCCCGACAGCGGGTAAAGGATTTCATCGCGGTAGCCGGTAACCACGGGAATAAAACCGCTCCAGGCTTCATCCAGGGATGGGTTGCCACTGTCGATCAGTAATGGACGGCCGCCGAGTTCGGTGATCTTGGTTTTGGTAGCGACCACCATTAAATGGTCCCGTCCCACCGCCTGTAGCACCGCGGGCGACAGCTGCTGGTTGCCCCGCCCGATCAGGTGCCCCTGGCCACCGATGGCGGTAAGAACAATCTTTACCGGATTTTCCGCATTCTCTTCGCGGTGGCGGCGGATGGCGTCTTCTATCTGCAGCGCGTTGACGTCTGCAGCCAACAGGTTGCCCCCCTGCCATAGATCCACCCCCAGCAGCGTGCCCTCGGCACCCAGCTCGGACAACACCGCCAGCGTGGTAGAGCCCGGGCCAAAAATGTACAGGGTGTTGGGGTCCTGCTCGTCCATTTGCTCGATAATTCCAGCGGCGATGTCCGCCACCGCCAGCTCTTCTACTTCGCGCCCCGCATTTTTTACCGCCTGCAGAAAGTGCCCTTCTTCCGGCACCAGCAGCTCGCCGTAGTAGCGGGTACTCACCCGCCCTTCGCGGAACGACTTTTCATCAATATCGCGCACTTCCCGCTGGTGCAGGTCCACCAGCTCCCCGGCCATCAGCCGTCTCAGCACTTCGCCACCGGCTTTGGGGGAAATGGCGAAGCAGGCGGAATGCATTTTCACTCCGGCGGGAATACCCAGTACCGGGAAGTTGTCCCCCAGGGCATTGACCATATTGCGCGCGGTGCCATCGCCACCGGCAAACACAATCAGGTCGGCACCCGCTGCGCGAATGGCCCTGGCCGCAGCCTCGCTGTCCTCCGGGGTAGAGCGACCGGACTCGGCGGCGCCCACAACGGCCACGGAAAATCCCAGTGCACGCGCCAGCGTCTCGCCCATGTCTCCGGCGTAGGTAACGATTTCCAGTGCGTCCGCAAATGGCCGCAGCGCCTGCAGGGCGATCTCGGCGCGCTTGTGCGACTGCGGTTGAATGCCGGCCTGCAGCGCACGCGCAACGGTGTCCACACCATCGCTGCCCTTCAGGCCCGCCGGGCCGCCAATACCAGCCCAGGGGTTGATGATCAGTCCAAGTTTTTTCAGTTTCACTTTAACCCCAGTATTTCCAGTTGCTCGCGTGTGGACGCGTCCAGGTGTGGCGCCTCCAGCCGATAGTGGGAGAACTCCAGCCGCTTGGGGTATTGCTTGCGCAGCTGGTCGAAGGCGCTCGCCATCGAAGGGCCACCGGCCTGTGCGGCTTGCGCGGCCGCGCGCAACCGCTGGTCGTCGCCACGGGGGTCGTACATTGCCAATAACAGTGCGCGGATCGCCGCAAAGCCGGTCTCTCTGGTGCCAATCACCCGCGGTGAAGCGGTGGAGCCGGCCTGCACCTGCACTGCGGGCAGCGCAAGCGCACGGCACAGGGCCTCGCGCACCATGTGCGTGCCGGCCAGTTTGCCGTCGTGGCTATAGCCCGCTATGTGGGGACTGCCCAGATCCACCCGCGACAACAGGTCGAGGTCAATGTCCGGTTCGTTATCCCAGACATCCAGCACACAGGTAAACGGTCTTGCCTGCGCCAGCAGCGCGGACAGCGCGGCGTTATCAATCACCGCGCCGCGACCGGCACTGATCAGTACCGCGCCGGGTTTGATCGACGCCAGCGCCTGGTCATCCAGCAGGTGCAGGCTCGGATGTGCACCGTCCCCGACCAGCGGCGCGTGCAGGCAGATCACATCCTGCTGCAGCACCGTTGCCAGTTCTGCCGCATCGGGATTATTGGCGAGCCAGGGGTCATAAATTTTGCAGGCGACGCCCAGCGCGCGCAGTTTCCGCTGCAGCGAACCGCCCACATTGCCACAGCCGACAATACCGAAGCTGCGATCACGCCAGTCCACATCCAGTGCCGCCAAGACACAGAAGACGTATTCCACCACCGAGTTCGCGTTGCACCCCGGCGCAGCGCTCCAGTGAATACCCTGCTGCTCCAGCCATACGGTATCCAGGTGGTCGGTGCCGATGGTGCAGCTCCCCACGAAACGCACCGGCGTACCCTCAAGTAGCGCTTTGTCCACCCGGGTCACCGAGCGCACCAGCAGAATATCCGCGTCGGCCAGTTGCGCACGGGTCATGTTGCGACCGGGCACCCGGGTAATGGTGCCCAGGTCGGCAAACCAGGTTTCGAGGCCGGGGATATTTTCGTCGGCAACAATGCGCATTGGTTGATCTTGCATTGGTTGATCGTGCATAGAAGTCACTTCAATATGGCCGTCATGAGGGCACCGCACCTGCCGCAACGGGTTCGGACGCCGCGCCCAAAACGCGGTGTATTTTCCGGGCCAGGCCACCGATGCCAAATTCCTCGGCCACCGCCACGGCCAGCTCCGGTTGTGGCGCCCGGTAGGCCAGGCCGGCCAGGTCCGCCCCGGATTGCAGCGGCACGGCATATTCCAGCGTGGCCAGCTGGTGGGCCATGCGGATTTGCTCCGCGTGCGCCGCAATTTTTGCCGCGACACCGGCGGCGCCGCGAATCTTCAGGGTTGCCACCTGGTCCACATTGGCGATCAGTGCATCGACCCCCTCAAACGCCGCCAGCAGATGCGCGGCGGTCTTGGCGCCGATTCCCGGCACTCCCGGTATATCGTCGATCGCATCGCCCACCAGGGCCAGATAGTCTGCAATCTGCGCGGGGCGCACCCCAAACTTGTGCTCAATCGCCTCTCGCCCGAGATATTGATCGGCAGCAAAGTCCCACAGGCTGGCGGCACCACGGTCGAGCAACTGCCCCAGGTCTTTGTCCCGGGTGACGATCAGTGGCGCACATCCGCCATCCACACATGTGCGGGTGAGGGTTGCCAGAATGTCGTCGGCCTCGTAACGGTCACTGGCAAAACTGGCAATTCCCAGCACCTCGGCCATTTCACGGCAGGCCGCCAGCTGGAAGGCCAGCGCCTCATCCGGCAAAACGCGGCTACATTTGTACTCCGGGTAGATATCGTTGCGAAAGCAGCTGCCGAGGGATTCATCGAACGCGCACGCCATGTACGCCGGCTTGCGGGCAAGCAGATCGAGCAGGAAGTTGCTGAAGCCGTACACCGCTTCGGTGGTGTAACCACTGCGGCTCTCCCAGTTGGGCGGCAGGGCAAAGTAGTAGCGGAAAATATAGACCGAGGCATCCACCAGGTAGGCTTGGCTCATGCCAGATCCTCCAGACGGTAGCGCTCCGCCTGCAACGGGTCTGGGCGGGCAAATGCCGAGGCCAGCGCGCGGGCAAACCGGGTGGCCCGCGAGTTGGCACCCTCTACACAAAAACGCTGGGCCTGCTGCCAGACATCCCGCTTGAAGCGCTCGCTGGGACCCAACCCCGCGTCCAGATTGTCCGCACTCACGCGGAACTTGAGGCCGCAGGCCACAGAAAAGATCCACTCCAGCGCCTGGGGCTTTACCTCGACACGCTCGAATTCCGCCTGCTGCTCGGCGCTGCGCCCATCCGGCGCGTACCAGTAGCCGTAATCCGGCTGTAAACGGCGCTCCGCCCCCGCCACACACCAGTGCGCCGCTTCATGCAAGGCACTGGCGGCGTAGTCCAGTGTGAACTCCACCTGGTGGGTTTCCTGAGAATCGATACCGGCCGGCCGGTAGAACGGCTCCTGGAATCCACCGATCAGGCGCGTATTGAGACCATCTGGCGCAGAGAAACAACCATTAAAGACCATGACTATCTGTTCAGTCACAGAAAAGCGCGGTTCACACCGGGTTTTAGCCGCAACACGATCGTGGTGGTACGGAACTTGCTCATCCAAAACTGTAACCGGCGCGGCTTGTGACAACATGGACTCCTGACAATCGGCTCCTGGCAACTCAAGTACGGCGAACGGGTCACGCCAGCGCGTGGCAGGGTCCCGATGCCCGGATGGCGCGGACTATAGCAGCGGGCACCGCGGGATCAAGCGCGGATCCGCCTGACGTGCCGCGCCGGTTTTCCGCCCCGGCCCACAGTGGGCCCAAACTGTTCACCACGAGCACATCCGCTCCATACACCCACCCGCAACCACAGGAGGATAATCAAACCAAAAGAACACACTTCCGCTGGTTGTATTTCTGCGGATCAGAATATACCTTTGAACATAGGGATACCGGAAACCAGCGGCTACTCAACGCAATCTTCACGACGGTGTCGAGTGGTTGTTTACGGTTGCGGTACCGGCTTCCCAGGGGGGCAAAAAGGCGCTCCCGGAGTCAGGATTCGGCGATTGGCCGCCCGGCCCTCGCACGTTATCCGTACGCCGGCTGCATCTAATAAGTAGTACAAGACCTTCCCGCCCTACTACCGGCCCTGCTAGGAGGTGCGCTATGACCGACCACAGAACCAATAACGTGGTTGACCTCTTCACCGGCAAGCCCATCGAGACTTCTGAGAATTTGCGGTTTATTCGCCTTTCTCCGGAGCTGGACGGCTTGGAAATGCTCTACTCCAACAATTCCAGTGGAACGGACCTCTACAGCCTGAAAATTCTTTGCTGGGGCCTGCGTGCCAACGGCGAGATTGTCGGACTGGTTCCCTGGCTGAACGCCATTGTCGCCTGCCCGGATATCCAGGATCCCCTGGATGGACGGTTTGAAGGCTACTATGACCCGGGCATCGAGGAAATTTTCCACGAAGCTCCCATCCACAAAATCGTCGAGCTGGAGACTGCGGCGGAATACTTCGAGTACGAAAGCAATCAGGCGGATGAGGTTGTGCAGGAGATCCCCGACACCATTGGTACCCATGCGGTATTCATGGATGCCGGTAAAGAGAACCTGACCCTTACCGAAGTGGTGAGCTGGCGTCTTTTTGCCAGCGGTGAGATCCACGGCATGCTGATTGATCACGACAGCGTGGAGACCACGCCGGTTCTGCCCGGGGATGACTGCCTGTACGCGGCGCAGGAGTCCGAGTGTTTCCGCTACTTCTTCCAACACCACATCGCCAACAAGATCAAATCCGAGGACCCAGAGGCCCTGGCTGCGATTGCGGCGCTTGTCACTTCGCCCTAACTTACTTCCCTCTCACACATGTAAAACAAGGGCGACCAGTGGTCGCCCTTGTTATTTCCGGCTTCTTTCGCTCTTGGATTATTTCGCTCTATTGTGGAGGCCAAGCTGCACTAATCGGCCTTCTTTATCCAGTAGACAAATTCATCATTGTCTTCTTCATGCCTTACCAGCTCGTAACCGAGAAACTGGCAAAACTTGGGTACGTCCCGCTGGGTGGACGGGTCGGTGGCGAGCATCTGCAATACTTCACCGGCCGCCACCTTGCGGACTGCGGCGTGGAGCATCATGACGGGTTCCGGGCACAGCAGGCCACGGGCATCGAGTGTGTGTTGTGACTTCATGTACCTATTGTCCGGGATTTACGCCAGCGCGTCACCTGCAGCCCTGCCTGACTGGCCAGAACGTCTGGTCATATCCGCTAAGCCCCTCGCCGAGCGGCACCGAAAAAGACTAAACTGCAGCCATCCGAATCGCCACCCGGCGATTCGCACACACGACATTGCAGTGAGGACGAGAGCGCAGTCATGATTTATGTTTTGATCGAACGGGAAGTGGCCGAAGACCTGGAATCCACCTACGAGGAAGCCGCCCGCCGACTGCTGACCAATGCGTATCAGACCACCGGTTTCGTCGACGGCCACACCTATACGGAACTGGACAACCCCCGCCGCCGCTTCACCCTGTCCCAGTGGAAATCAGTGCTGCACTGGCAGCAGTGGTACAACAGCGAAGAGCGCCGGGAACAGCTGGCACAACTGGCCCCCATGCTGGCGCACGAGGAAAAGATTACGATTCTCGAGCGCGCATAAACGCCGCCGCATAATCCGCAGTAGCCTGCCAGTGCTGCTGCTGGGTAAAACCGCTGGCCTTGCGCGGCTTGAAGTCGTGGTCCCCATCTTCCAGCCAGGCCAGCGCAATGGCGGAAGACAACCCGTAATCCGCCACCTCCTCACGGCTCCCCAACTTATCCCGCGTGCCCTGCACAATCAGTGTCGGGCAGGTAAGTGTTTGCAGGTGCTCGGTGCGCAGCTTTTCCGGCTTGCCCGGCGGATGAAAGGGGTAGCCCAGGCACACGGCACCGGCCACGGCGCCCCGCTGATAATTCTCCTGCGCCAACATGCTGGCCACCCGGCCGCCCATGGATTTACCACCGATAAACAGTGGCGCTGCGGGTAACTCCTCCGCTACCCGCGCGATGTGCACCTGAAATGCCTCCAGCAGCACATCCATTTTGTTGGGCGGACGGCGCTTACCCGTCACACGCCGCTCTGCCATATACGGAAACTCAAACCGCACCACACCGATACCCTGCATCGCGAGCATGTGTGCCAACGCCTGCATGAAATCGCTGTCCATCGGCGCACCGGCACCGTGGGCAAACAGAAACCAGGCAGAGGGACTTTGCGTAGGTTTATCCAGCAGCCAGTCAGCCGACATCAGGAAGCTCCGCCTGCGGGGATGTCTTCGGCAAGAATTAAATTGATCGACTCCTCACCGGGCTCAAACCAGATCACCACAGACTTGTTGTGCAACTGCCGCCGCAGGTTGGCCACCTTGTCGGCCAGGCTCACCTCGCGCTCGCCGTAATCGGTACCGTCACGGGTGGCGTATTCCTCCAGCAGGTTCTGCAGGGTTTCCGGGTCGAGTTGATGGTGCGGAATAATCATTGGCTACCTGTCAATTACTGATAAAAAAATGCCCCGGGGTTCCGGGGCATTTTAGCTTCAATCCAAAAGAGGTATCAGGACTTGGGCTTGCGGAACCTCAAGGTCATACGATCACTTTCGCCGATCGCCAGATACTTGTCTTTGTCTTCATCGCCCAGGCGCAGAGAGGGCGGCAGGGTCCAGACACCTTTCGGATGGTCCGCGGTGTCTTTCGGATTTGCATTGATCTCGCTGGCTTCTTCCAGCTCAAAGCCGGCATTTTTCGCCAGCTCGATCACGTAATCCTGTGTTACATAGCCGCTCTTTTTCATGTCTTCGCGGCTGGTGCCCGGCTTAGCACGGTGCTCCACAACACCTAGCACACCACCCGGCTTCAGCGCCTTGTAAAAGGTCTTGAAGGCCGCCTGTTCATTGTTGCCACCCATCCAGTTGTGCACGTTGCGGAAGGTCAGTACGGCGTCTGCGGAGCCCGCCGGCGCAATCTCGCTGTCGCCACCCGGTGCAAACTCGGTCAATTTTACCGCGCCGTACATGTCTTTCTTTTCCGCCATGCGCTTTTCAAAGGCTTCGCGGGAGCGCTTGAAGTAGCCAACCTGGGTGTCCTTGGGGAAATGCGCCGCATAGAAAGTGCCTTCGTCTTTCAGTGCGGGGGCCAGAATCTCCGTGTACCAGCCGCCGCCCGGCCAGATCTCGACAACCGCCATGTCCGGCTTCACCTGGAAGAATTCCAGGGTTTCCGCGGGGTGCCGGTACTCGTCACGCGCGGCGTACTTCGCGGTGCGATGCTCGCCGTCAATCGCCTGTTGCAGCGGATTGGCTTGCGCCGCGCCCGCCATGGATACCGCACAGGCCATACCGGCCACCCAATGAATCAGTTTCATCCAAGACTCTCCTGTAAATTATTCTTCCCACGGCCGCTGATTCAACACTGCTGGCGGCCCCTTGTAAAGACAGTGCCCTGCGTTGCCAGTTCCCCGGCGAGTGATTGGCAGAACTTTGCCCACCGGGGGTCACACTGGCTACAATTCACCAAGTTAATCGATTTAGCAGTGCCAGTAAGGAAACCCTCATGCAACAGCACCTTGTCATTTCCATCATCAGCGACGACAAACCCGGTGTGGTGGAAATGCTCTCCTCCGCGGTAGCGGAAAATGGCGGCAACTGGGAAGACAGCCGGATGGCGCACTTTGCCGGCAAGTTTGCCGGTATCCTGCGGGTCAGTGTGGCGGCGGGCGATAGTGCGGCCCTGAAGGACGCTCTGCAGAATCTGGCGGGAGATGACTTCAAACTGCAGATCGAGGACGCTCTTGCGGTGGCTGCCGATTCCCGCCAGACCCTGCAACTGAAGCTGGTGGGCAACGACCGCCCGGGTATCGTCAAAGAGATTTCCCGCGCCCTGGCCGCGCGCAAGATCAATATGGAAACACTGGACACCCGCTACGGCAGCACGCCCTGGAGTGGCGAGCCGCTGTTTACCGCCGAGTGCACCATCAGCGTTGCCGAGGATGTGAGCATCGACGGTCTGCACGACGAGCTGGATGAGATCGCCGACGAGTTGGGAGTCGAGATCGACTGCGAAGAAACCTCCTCCGCGCTATAATCCCCGCCAATCATCGCCAATAGCCATGGCCACGTCTCGGGTGGCCTTGAAGATGGTCTCGTGGCAGCACCCGGTAGCGGTACCTACGGCGAACCATCACTAGATAATCCGGTGCTGGCATAGTTGCCAACGCCTAAGCGCCTCTAACCATGTTCAAAATCGTGCTCTACCAGCCGGAAATTGCGCCCAATACCGGCAATATCATCCGCCTGTGTGCCAATACCGGTGCCGAGCTGCACCTGATCGAACCCCTGGGGTTCGCCATGGACGACAAGCGCCTGCGCCGGGCGGGGCTGGACTATGCGGAATACAGCCGCGTGGTGCGCCACCGCGACTGGGAAGCCTTCGTGAAATCGGAGCAGCCGAAGCGGGTATTGGCGCTCTCCACCAAGGGCAGTCGTCCGCACTCGGAGATCGAGTTCCGCGCTGACGACGCTATTGTGTTCGGCCCGGAGACCCGCGGTCTGCCCGCCGAATTTCTGGCGGCGACCGGTCCTGAGCACACCCTGCGCATCCCCATGTGCGCAAACAGCCGCAGTATCAATCTTTCCAATGCGGCGGCCATTGTCATTTATGAGGCCTGGCGCCAGCTGGGCTACATCAACGCCCAGGGCTGAGCGATCCGCTCAGGCTGAACCAACAACCAGAGTTTTATGCGCGCACCTATCGGACTTTTTTACGGCTCAAGCACCTGTTACACGGAGATGGCGGCGGAGAAAATTCGCGACCGCCTCGGCGAGGAGTGGATCGATCTGCACAATGTGGCGGATGACGATATTGCGCAGATGCAGGACTACGACTTCCTGATCCTCGGCATTCCCACCTGGGACTATGGTGAACTGCAGGAAGACTGGGAAAACTGCTGGGATCAGCTGGCACAGCTGGACCTGAGCGGTAAAACCGTGGCCCTGTACGGCCTGGGCGACCAGGAAGGCTATCCCCAGTGGTACCAGGATGCCCTGGGCTACCTGCATGCACAGGTGGTTGCCATTGGCGCCAAGGCCGTCGGTTACTGGCCCGTTGAGGGTTACCAGTTTGAGGAATCCAAAGGGCTGACCCCGGACGGCAGCCACTTTGTGGGCCTTGCCCTGGACGAGGAAAACGAGTTTGACCGCAGTGACGAGCGCCTCGACCAGTGGTGTGCTCAGGTCATGCGCGAATTCGGCCTGCAGTGACCGCCACCCATGCCTGACAACAGCAAGCCACCGGTGCACCACGCTCAGCTGGAGTGGCGCGAAAACGGCCAGCCGGCATCCACCGCGTTTGACGATATTTATTTCTCTACCGCTTCCGGCCTGGAGGAAACCCGCCACGTTTTCCTCGCACAAAACCAGCTGGCACAGCGCTGGAGCGCACTGGAAAGCGGCGCACGCTTCACCATTGGCGAGACCGGCTTCGGCACCGGGCTCAATTTTCTCGCTGCCTGGCAACTGTGGCGACAGCTGGCACCTACCAACGGGCAATTGCACTTTGTCAGTGTGGAAAAATTTCCCCTGCACCCCGAGGATCTGGCCCGGGCACTGGCCATGTGGCCGGAGCTTGCAGACCTCAGCGACCAGCTCATTGCGCAGTACCCGGACTTCCTCGCCGCCGGCGTGCACCGCCTGAGGTTTCCCCACGGGGTCTACCTGACCCTGATCATCGACGAAGCCAGCCAAGGTTTCGAGCAACTGCGACTGGACGACCCGGGCAGGGATCGGGTGGTCGATGCCTGGTTCCTGGATGGCTTTGCGCCCGCGAAGAATCCGGACATGTGGAGTGAGGCACTGTTTCAGGCGATCGCCAACCTGAGCGCGCCCCACGCCACCTTTGCCACCTTCACCTGCGCCGGCATCGTCAAGCGGGGCTTGAAGTCCGCGGGCTTTTCCCTGCACAAGGTGCCCGGTTTTGGGCGCAAGCGGGAAATGCTGCGCGGAGACTTTGCGCCGCCGGCAAACGAGGCACCGCACAGCCACGCAGCCACCCCCTGGCACCTGCCCCCGTCAAACCTTTTAGCAGACCACCTAGCAGACCAGGCAACAGAACCTGCCGCGCCGCAATCGGTGGCCATTATCGGTGCCGGTATTGCCGGGGCCGCAGCGGCGCGCGCGCTGGCGGAGCGCAACCTGAACGTCACTGTGTTCGAGCAGGGGCCGGCCCCCGGCAGCGGCGCGTCGGGCAATGACCAGGGCATCCTGTACGCAAAGCTCTCCCCCAAGCCCGGCCCCAATGGCGACTTCAACCTGCTCGCCCTGCAATTTGCCCAGCGCTTCTACCCGACCCTGTGTCCGCACGCGGTGCACTTTGACGGCTTGCTGCAGTTGGCACAGACAGAAAAAGAGCAGCAACTGCAGCAACAAGTGGTCGCGCAGCTTGGCCTCGACCGCCACACACCGCTCGCGCAGCCGGTCACGGCCAGCGAGGCGAGCGTACTTGCCGGCGTTCCCCTGACGGCGCCCGGCCTCTACTTCCTCCGCGCGGGCTGGCTCCGCCCGAGCCGGGTCTGTGCCGCGCTGCTCGACCACCCGAATATCGAAACCCGCTGCAACACACGGGTGACAGACGCCAACCATCGCGATGGCCAGTGGCAACTAGGCGTGCAGCAAGACCCGGAGCCTCACGCCTTCGACGCCCTGGTGCTGTGTACCGCCAACAGCAACCGGCAGTTTGCGCAAACCGCGCCCCTGCCCCTGCAGCCCATACGCGGCCAGGTGTCCTTTGCCGCGGCAACGGACACCTCGCAAAAACTGAAACTGGCGCTGTGCGCCGAGGGCTACATCGCCCCTGAGAATCCGGGCCAGGGCCAGTCGAGCCACAGTTTTGGCGCCACCTTTAAACTGAAGCAGACCGACACCGATATTCGCGCGGAAGAACACGAGGACAACCTGCGCACGCTGGCCACCCTGCTCCCGGATATCGCCGACGAGTTCCGCTCGCAGCCTTTGCGTGGCCGCGCTGCGCTGCGCGCGGCCACACCGGACTACCTGCCCATGGCCGGCCCGGTGGCGGAGTGGGAAGCGCTCGAAGCCACCTATCACCCGCTGCGCAAAAACCGCAAACAGCGCATTGACCAGCGCACGCCGTATCAGCCAAACCTGTACGTGATGGCCGGTCTCGGGTCTCGTGGATTTACCTACGCGCCGCTGGCGGCGGAAGTGCTGGCGGGCTGGATAAGCGGGGGGGTAATGCCAGTATCACAGGAACTGGTGAAGGCGTTGCACCCAATGCGCTTTGCGATTCGCGCACTGGGTAAAAACCGGCCACTACACGACTAGTAACGCAAAGATTCAGCCGAGAGGAATGGCGGCGCTATTCGCCAATGATTGGTCACTCCGGAGGCGCCAGCAACGGACCGCTGCCCGAACCGCAGGCAACGATGGATTTCATCGCCGCCTCCACGGTGACATGAGGCAGGATCTCAACGCATTCCGGGGGCAGATGGTAGACAAACCCGGAGGTGGGGACCGGCGCGGTGGGCACGTACACCGTGAAGTCGCCATTGGCATGTTGCGAGGTCACGATAGCCGTAACCGACAGGGGATTACCGGCACCGTGAATCCGCGCCCGCGCCACCGGCCCGGACAACACGCCTTCACTGCCACCACCGCCAATAAACTGCAGTACTAGCTCCTTGATGGTGCTGTAACCCGGTGCCACCTTGCCCAGCCAGTAGTCCAGATGCCGGTGCGCCCAGCGCCCAACACTGGTCTTTACCAGCAGGCCAATCACAAAGCACAAGCCGAGAATCAGCGCTATCACCAGCAGGCGTGCGAAGTTATCCTTGAAGCGCGTGTGCGCCTGCATCCACTCCGCTGCCGGCGCCACCATTTCGCTGATCTGGCCAAACAGCCACTGGAACAGCATCACAAATATGGCAATCGGCAAGACCACCGCCAGGCCGCCCAGCAGGGTCAGGGTCACAAATGTTTTTATTCTGGTCATAAATTACAGTACTGAACTGGAAATCGTTAAACAGGGATCAACTTACGCACTATGCGCGCCGCATTGAAATCTGTCATCCGGCAAGCCGCCAACCGGGCCGCCGCCTTGCTGCTGGTGCTGAGCAGCCACAGCCACGGGGCCGAGCCGGTCGAGTACACACTGCTCGAGAGCAAGGCCCGGCCCGCTGACCACTTCACCCAGGGGCTGTATTTCGATGGCGAGCGCTGGCTGGAAAGCAGCGGTCTCTACGGCCGCTCCTGGCTCGCGGAGTATACCGACCCGGGCAGCAATCCTCTAAGGCGCAAATGGCTGGCCGGCAACCGCTTTGCCGAAGGGCTCGCTGTGCTGGGGAACAAACTGTACCTGCTGACCTACCGGGCGGGAGAAGTGCAGATCTACAACCGTGCGTCCTTTGCCCTCGAGCAGGTGCTGCGCTACCGGGGTGAAGGCTGGGGCCTGACCACCGATGGCCAGCAGCTGATCATGAGCAACGGCAGTGACACCCTGGTATTTCGCGACCCGGAAACCTTTGAGGTTACCCGGCGGGTACAGGTCCATGGCGGCGGACAAACCTGGGCGCAGCTGAACGAACTGGAGTATGTGCACGGCCTGATCTGGGCCAATATCTGGCAGGACCCGCGGATCATCGCCATCGATCCCGCGAGTGGAGAAGTCAAAGGGGTGGTGAATCTGGAAGCATTGCAGCGCGACAGCCTGCAGGGCAGGCGCCACATTGATGCGGTAGCCAACGGCATCGCCTGGGACCAGGCGCACAATGGACTCTGGGTAACCGGTAAATACTGGCCGGCGCTCTACCTGATTCGGCCAAGGGGGCTGGGGTTCGAATAGCCGTGGTGCCCGGCGCCGTTACCGCGCCGGACACGCACCGCGTTCACCAATGAACGCGACTCAGTTCCGGAAATAATCGATTACCGTCAGATAGCCACCGCTGCGGATGGATTCCAGCGCGGGCCCGCGCACACTCAGCCGGTATCCTCGGTACTGGCGCTCCACGGTCACTCCGTCCATCCCCTCGGCGCCGTCAAACAGCATGGCGTTATCACCCTCGGCCCCGCGCCACTGGATGCCTTCGATATTGCGCATCCCGGGCAGCTCGATGGTCACCGCCTGCAGGTGTCCCGGCAACGCACGCAGCTGCATGCTGGCGATACCGGACGAGGTCGCCATCGAGTAATTGAGCTGGTTGGCCGGTGCCGGTTTCCAGCCGAGGTGGGTATCCGCCACCGCGGACTGCGCGAGGTTGCGCGGGTTGATGGGTTCGGGAGCCTGCGAGATGCAACCGGCCAGAAAGACGACTGCGGTAAGTGCCCCCGGAACAAGCGTAGATTTTATGGTTCTCATTGCACGCATAGCTTTATCCCTGTCTATGTCGGCGTTGCGAGGATTATAGATCATCGTCACAAAATTATGAGGTAAGGTGCGCCAAATGTTGGACAACAGATTGCCATGCCTGGTTCGCCGCTGGTGAGGCCCAGGGGGTATACTCCGCCCCATGACAGAGACACCCGACGCGCAAAGCCCCCACTACATCCTCGAACACACCTTTGGCTACACCGGCTTTCGAGGTGACCAGCAGGACATTATTGAATCCCTGGTACGCGGCGAAGACGCCTTGGTACTCATGCCCACCGGTGGCGGCAAGTCCCTGTGTTATCAGATCCCCGCCCTGGCCCGCCCCGGCTGCGGTATCGTGATCTCTCCGCTGATCGCACTGATGCAGGACCAGGTAGAAGCACTGCGGGCCGCGGGTGTGTCGGCGGCCTTTCTGAACTCTTCCCTGGACTTCCGCAGCGCACAGGAGATCGAGCAGCAATTGCTGGGTGGCGAGCTGAAACTGCTGTACCTGGCACCCGAGCGCCTGCTGCAGCCGCGCACCCTGGAACTGTTGGCACAGGCCGAAGTAGCCCTGTTTGCCATCGATGAGGCGCACTGTGTCAGCCAGTGGGGACACGACTTCCGCGCGGACTACCTGCAGCTCTCCTGCCTGCACCAGCGTTTTCCTCAGGTACCGCGGGTGGCCCTGACCGCGACCGCGGACCAGCGCACCCGGCAGGAAATCGCCCAGCGCCTCGACCTGAGTGATGCGCGACACTTCATCAGCAGCTTCGACCGCCCCAACATCCAGTACCGCATTGCCCCCAAGAACAATCCCAAACGCCAGCTGCTGCAGTTTTTGAACACCGAGCAGCAGGGGCATGCCGGGGTGATTTACTGCCTGTCTCGCAACAAGGTGGAGTCCACCGCCGAATGGCTGCAGCAGCAGGGGTTCAACGCCCTGCCCTATCACGCGGGCCTGCCGTCCGAGGTGCGCGCCGAGCACCAGCGCCGCTTCCTGCGCGAGGAAGGCGTGGTAATGGTGGCCACCATTGCCTTTGGCATGGGTATCGACAAACCCGATGTGCGCTTCGTCGCCCACCTGGACCTGCCCAAAAGCGTCGAGGCCTACTATCAGGAGACCGGCCGCGCCGGCCGCGATGGCGACCCGGCTACCGCCCTGCTGCTCTACGGGCTGGAAGATGTGGTGAAACTCAGCCAGATGGCCGCCACCTCGGAAGGCAATGAAGAGCACAAGCGCCAGGAGCGGCAACGGCTGGATGCCATGCTGGGCCTCTGCGAGATCACCAGCTGCCGCCGTCGTGCGCTGCTGCGCTACTTCAATGAGACACTGGAAGCTGATTGCGGCAACTGCGATACCTGCCTGGAGCCGCCCGCCACCTGGGATGCCAGCGACGCCGCGCGCAAGCTGATGTCGAGCATCTACCGCACCGGACAGCGCTTCGGCGCCGCCCACGTCATTGATGTACTGCGCGGCGCCGACACCGAGAAGATCCGCCAGTTCAACCACAACCAGCTCTCCACCTACGGTATCGGCAGTGACCTGAGCGCCAACGAATGGCGCGCGGTGACCCGCCAACTGGTGGTGCGCGGCTACCTGCAGGTCAATGCGGAAGCCTTCAATGCGCTGCAACTCACCGAACAGTGCCGTCCGGTGCTGCGCGGAGAAGAGACACTACAGCTGCGCACCCTGCCCAAGGCGCCCGCCAGGGCTACACGGGAGTCCGCTGGCGCACGCGCAGCGGTGGAGATCGCGGACCACGATCTGCCGCTGTGGGACGCCTTGCGGGCGCTGCGCAAGTCCCTGGCGGAAGAGCGCGGTGTGCCGCCCTATGTGGTGTTTCACGATGCTACCCTGCGCGAAATGCTGACCGCCCGCCCGCGCAATGACGCGGAAATGCTGGCGATTTCCGGTATCGGCGACAGCAAGCTGGCGCGGTTTGGTGCACCGTTTTTCGAGCTGATCCGAGAATTTGACCAGGCCCCTGCCTGAGACCGGCGCGCCACCAGATTACCGGTTAATATATTTAACACTCGGACCGCAAAAAAACTGGCAGCCCCTATTCTCGCTCACCAAACACCCAGATAAGCCTGCCCGGCCACTATAACCGAAGCATTATTCAACTATTGTAAAGTTTATTAATCGCCCCTAAACTCGTCGACATTCAACCGATCGCAATAACTGATCCACAATAAAACCCGTTGATGTCACGAGGTGAACCATGGCTGAACTGAACAGCCTCGCCGGCCTGAGCCCCGCAGAGCTCGAAGCCCACTGGATGCCGTTTACCGGCAACCGCCATTTCAAGTCCGACCCGCGCCTGTTCGTCGCAGCGGAAGGTATGCACTACACCACAGCCGACGGCCGCTCCGTGCTGGATGCTTTCTCCGGTCTCTGGTGCAGCAATCTGGGCCACGGCCGCAAGGAGATCGCCGATGCGGTTTCCAGCCAGCTCACCGGCCTCGACTATTCGCCCGCCTTCCAATTCGGCCACCCCACCGCCTTCAAGCTCGCCAAGCGCCTCGCGGATATGGCACCGGGCGACCTGAACCGGGTGTTCTTCTGTAACTCCGGCTCGGAAGCCGCGGACACCGCGCTCAAGATTGCGCGCGCCTACTGGCGAGCAAAGGGCCGTCCGGAAAAAATTCGCCTGGTGGGCCGCGCCCAGGGCTACCACGGGGTCAACTTCGGCGGCATCTCCGTCGGCGGCATGGTGGGCAATCGCAAAACCTTCGGCCCGGCGCTCGATGTCGATCACCTGCCGCATACCCTGCTGCCGGAAAACGCTTTCTCCCGCGGCCTGCCGGAACACGGCGGTGAAGCCATGGCCAATCGCCTGCTGGATATCATCAACCTGCAGGGTGCCGAAAATATTGCCGCGGTCATGGTGGAACCCTTCGCCGGTTCCGCGGGCGTGATTCTGCCGCCCAAGGGTTACCTGAAGAAACTGCGCGAGCTGTGCAGTGCGCACGACATCCTGCTGATTTTCGACGAAGTCATCACCGGTTTCGGACGCACTGGCTCCGCGTTTGCGGCGCAGGAGTTTGAGGTACAGCCAGACATCATTACCACCGCCAAAGGCATCACCAACGGCGCCATCCCCATGGGTGCGGTTTTTGCCAGCGAAGACATCTACGCAACCTTCATGCAGGGCCCGGAACATATTCCGGAGCTGGCACACGGGTATACCTATTCCGCCCACCCGGTGGCCTGCGCGGCCGCCATGGCGACCCTCGACATTTACGAAAACGAAAAACTGTTCGATCGTGTCAATGAAATGGCACCGTATTTTGAAGAGGCGCTGCACAGCCTGAAGGGCGTTGCGCATGTGGTGGACATTCGCAACTACGGCCTCGCCGGCGCGATCCAGTTACAGCCACGTGACGGCGAACCGGGCAGGCGTGCGATGGAAGTGGTGCTCGAGGCCTACCGCCGGGGCATCCTGCTGCGCTGGACCGGTGATACGATTGCGGTAGCACCGCCGTTTATTATCGAGCGCAATCAGATTACCCAGATCGCGGAAACCCTGCGGGACATCCTGCAAGACACCCAGTAAACCCATTCGTTACAGCCAACGCGCTCGAACAATGATTTCGAATAGGGAGCAATCCCTCGGGAGAAACACCATGAATACCATCGGCCACCTGATTAATGGCGAAATGCACACCCGCAGTGATCGCCAGCAGGACATCATCAATCCGTCTACCAATCTGGTAGAAAGTAAAGTCGCACTCGCCAGCAAGGCTACCGTTGAGGAAGCGATTGCCGTGGCGCAGGCCGCCTATCCGGCCTGGCGCAACACGCCGCCGATCAAGCGTGCACGCATCATGTTCCGTTTCAAAGACCTGCTGGAGCAGAACGCCGACAAAATCTGCGAGCTGATTACCCGCGAACACGGCAAGGTACTGAACGATGCCATGGGCGAATTGCAGCGCGGCATCGAAAATGTGGAATACGCGTGTAGCGTACCTGAGCTGTTGAAAGGCGAGCACAGCAAAAATGTCGGCCCCGCCATTGATTCCTGGAGCGAGTTCCAGCCGCTGGGCGTTTGCGCAGGCATTACACCGTTCAATTTCCCGGCCATGGTGCCCCTGTGGATGTGGCCGATGGCCGTTGCCTGCGGCAACACTTTTATCTTAAAGCCCTCCGAACGCGACCCCAGCTCCGCACTGCTGATTGCGCAACTGGCACTGGAAGCGGGCCTGCCCGCGGGCGTGCTCAACGTGGTCAACGGGGATAAAGAAGCGGTCGATACGCTGCTGTCGGATAACCGGGTACATGCGGTGAGCTTTGTGGGCTCCACCCCCATTGCCAAGTACGTGTATGAAACCGGCTGTCGTAATGGCAAGCGGGTACAGGCGTTTGGCGGAGCCAAGAACCACGCCATCGTCATGCCGGATGCCGACCTGGATAACGCCGTCAGCGCACTCATGGGCGCCGCCTACGGCTCCTGCGGCGAACGCTGCATGGCCATTTCCGTCGCCGTTGCGGTGGGCGACGCTACCGCCGACGCGCTGGTGGAAAAGCTCAAGGCACAGATTGCCGACCTCAAGGTGGGGGACGGCATGGACAACAGCAACGACATGGGCCCCGTGGTGACCAAGGCGCAGCTGGAAAAAATCGAAGGCTATATCGCCAAGGGCGTGGAAGAAGGTGCAGACCTGGTGGTGGACGGCCGCGGCCTCAAAGTCGCCGGATTTGAAAATGGCAACTACCTGGGTGCAAGCCTGTTTGATCGGGTCAAGGAAGGCATGGTCATTCACAGCGACGAGATCTTCGGCCCGGTTCTGTGCGTCATGCGTGTAGATACCATGCAGGAAGCCATGGACATCATCAACGCGCACGAATACGGCAACGGCACCTGTATTTTCACCCGCGACGGCGAGGCCGCACGCTACTTTGCCGACAACATTCTGGTGGGCATGGTGGGCATCAATGTGCCCCTGCCAGTGCCGGTGGCCTACCACAGCTTCGGCGGCTGGAAACAGTCCCTGTTTGGCGACCTGCACGCCTACGGCCCGGACGCCGTACGCTTCTACAGCAAGCGTAAAACCATCACCCAGCGCTGGCCTGCCAGCGGTGTGCGTGAAGGTGCGCAGTTTACCTTCCCCAGCAACGGCTGATTGTTACCTGGCGATAACAGCCCGGCCAGTGCCCCAGAAATTGCGGGCACTGGCTTTCTGTACCGGCCCTTTTTACCCCTGCCCTATTTGCCCCGGCCCTTTCTGTGGCCTCGGATAACCTCCCGCCCGCGGCAAACCGGTTGTTAGAATCCCCGATCAAGCGATCGATTCGAGCCGTGTTTCCATGAAAAAAATCCTTCTCTCTGCAGCGGCCACGCTCGCAGGCCTGCTTCTGCTACTGGCGCTGCTCGCACCCTCCCTGCTGGGTTTTTCCATCACCCAGGCCGGCAACGCTGTGCGGGTAGCTACGGGGATGGGCGCAAAACTGGCCTGCTCCGGCCATTATGTGTCCGGGTTTGATCCGGCCCGCAATCTCGACGACCTCGCCTCTTACTCTGCCGCCAACCGCCTGCTGAATCTGGAATACGCCAACCAGCGTGTTACCGCGTCGCTGTTTGGCCTGGGCAAGACCAGTGCAAGCTACCGCCCCGGGCTGGGCTGCACCCTCGACATCGGCGACACACGCGCCCTCGATCAGGTAAAGCTCGAGCCAGTAAATCCCGGGCAATGGCACAGCGCGACCGGTGAATGGCCGCAGGGTAGCGCCGCGCCACATATCGCCCCCAAACTACAGCAGACTCTCGACCAGATACTGGCCCGAGACAATCAATCCGGGCTGCAAACCCGCGCGTTGCTGGTGGTGCAAGATGGCAAGCTGGTTGCTGAGTCATACGCAGACGGCATCACGGCGCAAACGCCGCTGCTCGGCTGGTCCATGGGCAAGAGCCTGACGGCGATGATGGTGGGCAGATTACAGGCGTTACAGCCACAACAGGACACATCCTCCCCCCTGTTTCCGGAGTGGTCCGACGCGCGCCGCCAGATCAGCCTGCAGAACCTGCTGCAGATGACTTCGGGGCTGGATTTCGACGAGACCTATGCGCCGGGCAGCGATGCCACCCGCATGCTGTTTAGCGCCCGCAGCGCGTCCGAGGTTGCGCTGCAGAGTACGCTTGCGCACACGCCGGGCACGCACTTTTCCTACTCTTCCGGCACCACCAACCTGCTGGCGCGCTGGCTGCACAACCAGCTTGGCGGCAGCCCGCAAGCCAGCCTCGATTTTTTGCAACGCCAGATCATGGTGCCACTGGGTATGCGTCACACCACCTTCGAGGTGGACGCCAGCGGCGTATTTGTCGGCAGTTCCTATATCTATGCCTCCGCCCGCGACTGGGCGCGGCTCGGCCTGTTGATGTTGAATGACGGCGTATGGGACGAGCAGCGCCTGCTGCCCGAAGGATGGGTGGCCGCAGCGAGACGCCGCAACCACAGTGAAAATGACCCGGCTTACGGCTACCAGTTCTGGCTGAACCGCGGCGGGGAAACCCTGCGCTTTCCCGAGCTGCCGGAAGACAGCTACTTTATGCTCGGCAACCGCAAGCAGGTGGTGATGATCTCCCCCACCACCGGCACCGTGATTGTGCGCCTGGGCTGGAGCGCGGGGGACTATCCCACCGGCCAGAACTTCGCGCAGCTACTGCCACAAAGCTGACTACCGGCAGGCCGGCAGCGGCTGGCGCGCTAGCGCGGCAACTGCTGCTCGATCGCCTCTACCGCCTGCTCGGATACCCCGAGCTTTTCCGCCAGCGTATCCAGGTACTGTTTTTCCCGGGGGTTGTCCGGATTGATCGACATGGCGGACACCAGGTACAGGTTAAATGCGGTGGCCGGATCGCTTGCGGCCGAGACCACGTCGTCCATGCTCACCGGCTGGGTCAGGTAGTGCCGGAACGCCTCCAGGTCAGAAGCATCCAGCTGGCCGTCGAGCGCCTGCAAAATATTTTGCTGCTCCGCCTCGTCAATGGTGCCATCCGCCTGGGCAGCGGCCACCATCGCCTTCAGCATCACATCCGCCTGGGCCTCGCCATCGCCGGAATCTGCGTCGTCTGCCGTATTCACAAACCCGAACAGGCCGCCATTGCCACGCGGTGACGTATTCTGCCAGTTGCCCGGATTACTCTGCGGCCCCTGCGGTCCCTGCTGACCAAACTTGCCGCCGGCACGGCCAAAGATCTGCCCGAGCACATCGCCGAGACCGCCGCCCAGACCACCCCCGGCACCGCCAGGCATCGCGCCGCCGCTGCCGCCGGACTGCTGCATCTGGGCAAAGATACGCCGCGCGATCTCCATCAATACCGCAGCGCCCCCGGCACCGGCGCCGGCGGGAATGGCGCCACCGAAAATATCCCCATCAGGACGCTGCGCGCCGCCCCCGGCAGGACTACCGCCGGAATTCAGGCCACCGGGCTGGCCGGCCCGGGCTAGAATATCGTCCAGACTGGGGCCGTCGGACGCATTGGGGGATGGCACCTTGCTGAAGTCCGGCCGGTGGAAATCGGCAGGCGGCCGGCCCGGTGCAGGCGCCGATTGCTGGCGGATTTTCTTGTTGAGCATGGACATTCCGGCGCCGATCAGCGCACCCAGAAGCAATTTTTTGTTCATAAACCCATGGCCTCTGCCAGTATCAGAATCAGCCCAAACTTTAGGGTCCGAGGCCAGGCACCACCAACGCTGTCTGTGGCGTCTTGCGCAGTGATCAAGCACCCTGGCGCAATCGGCACTGCAAGGCTGCGGAAGAGTCGTTACAATCGGCCCCCGATTGCGCGCCGCCACTGGCGCGCCCAATTTTCAGGCACTCATCAGCAAGCGCACACGAAAAGCGCACACCAGAAAGAAAGGATCCCCATGACTCTTGCCCTGCTCGCCATTCTCGCCGGATTTGTCCTGCTGATGTGGAGCGCTGACCGCTTCGTCGATGGCGCGGCAGCCACCGCCAAGCATGCGGGTATGCCGTCGCTGCTGATCGGCATGGTCATCGTGGGGTTCGGCACGTCTGCGCCGGAAATGGTGGTGTCGGCAATGGCCGCGCTGGACGGCAGCCCGGGGCTGGCGCTGGGCAATGCCTACGGCTCGAATATTGCCAATACCGGCCTGATCCTCGGCGCCACCGCGATCCTCATCCCCCTGACCGTCAACAGTAAGATCATCCGCAAGGAGCTTCCGCTGCTGCTGGCGATCACCTGTTTGACTGCGGCATTTTTCTGGAACGGGGGGCTCAGCCGTCTCGAGTCTCTCATTCTGCTGGCGGGCTTCTTCGGCTTGATCGGCTGGTCTATTTTCTCCGCCTTGCGCGGCAAGGGCGATGCGATTGAAGGAGAAATGGATACGGAGCTGGAGCAGCACGACATGCCGCTGGGCACGGCCTTGTTCTGGGTGGGCGCCGGCCTGATTTTATTGATCGTGAGCTCACGAATACTGGTGTGGGGGGCGGTGACCATCGCCCATCAATTGGGGGTCAGCGACCTGATCATCGGCCTCACCATTGTTGCTCTCGGCACCTCACTGCCCGAGCTGGCGGCGACCGTTGCCGCCGCGCGCAAGGGCGAGCACGATATCGCCATCGGCAATGTGGTGGGTTCAAACATGTTCAACCTGCTGGCGGTTGTGGGTATCGCCGGTGCGATCGCCCCCATGGACACCGTGCCCGCAGAGCTCATCACCCGCGACTGGCCAATGGTCGTGGGGCTCACCATTGCCCTGTTTATTTTTGGCTACGGCTTCCGCGGTCGACAGGGGCGCATCAACCGCTTTGAGGGTGCCGCGCTGCTCGCCGCGTATGTGGCGTATACCGGCTATCTGATTTACGAAATCACCAGTGCGGCGCTCTAGGCGCCTGGCCAAGAACCATTAGCAATCAACAGGAACGCTAGCGCCGCTCCAGACGACGAATACGTGCACGGAGCTGCTCGATCTCTTCCAGCAGTTCCAGTGCCAGCGCCGCACCGGCGTGATTGACGCCCAGGTCCTGCTCCAGACGCACCACACGCCTGACTCGCCGCACACACACGCCACTGAACGCCAGCGAACGACTGGCGCGATGCGGCTCGATCACCCCCTCGTCCATCAGCGCCATCACTTGCTCCGCCGACAGGGAGCAGGCAATACACAATTCTCGCAGGGTGAGCAGGCTGTCTTCATCCAGAATCACCGCCGCTTCGCTGGGCTCATATTCCGTTGGCATAAGCATGAACTCCCGATTCCGATTCCGAGTCAGACGCCACCCGCGTCACCGCGGGGATCGAATTTGAAGGCATCGCGAAACTGGCGATAGGCCGCCTTTTCCGCATCGTTGGTTGCCGGCGGTGTAACGATGTCCACCACCACATACAGGTCACCCGGCTCTTTGGCGGGCAAGCCGCGCCCTTTGAGCCGCAGTTTGCTGCCGCTCTTGCTGTTCGCAGGCAGTGTCAGGTTGACCGGCCCATCGGGGGTGTGCACCCGCACTTTGTCACCCAGGGCTGCCTCCCACGGCGCCACCGGCAAGTCCAGATAGACCGTCTTGCCCTCCACGCTGAATCGCGCATGCGGGTTGAAGTGGATTTCCAGAAACAGGTCACCGGCCTTGCCTTGCCCCATTCCGGGCTGCCCCTGCCCCGCCAGCCGAATCTGCTGCCCCTCGGTAACACCTTTGGGAATGGTGACATTCAGGGTGCGCTCTTTCACCACAGGGCGCCCATCCGCACCCAGCTCGGAATGCTTCAGCGTAATCTGCCGCTTGCTTCCGCGGTAACTGTCTTCTATATCAATTGCGATACGCGCGTAGGTATTTTCGCCCTGGGCGTGAAACTGCCGGCCACCTTGCTGAAAACCGCCGCGGTGGAATCCCCCGCGCCCGAACAGGCTCTCAAAGAAATCACTGAATGCCTCCGGGTCCGCTTCGGTATAACCGCCACCGTGAAACTCGAACCCCTGATCCCAGTTGGGTGGTGGGTTAAAGTCCTGGCCGCTGTTCCAGTTGCTCCCCAGCTGATCGTACGCAGCGCGCTTTTCCGGGTCCTTCAGCACTTCATAGGCTTCGCTCACTTCCTTGAAGCGATCTTCCGCGTCGCCCTCTTTGCTCACATCCGGGTGATATTTTCGCGCGAGCTTGCGGTAGGCCCGCTTGATCTCATCCTGTCCCGCACTGCGCTCAACACCCAGAATCTGGTAGTAATCGCGATATTCCATGGGCAGACCAATATCCCTAAGAAAAAGCCCTGAAGAAGTCCTGCAGAAGTGAAATGACGGCAATGAAAAAGGCACCCGAAGGTGCCTTTCCGTTCATCCGTGAACGCTACTCTTTACACCACGAAGGTGATCAGAAAGAGTAACCAACACCCAGGTTGAATACCCAGGGGCTGTAATCCACATCGGTCGCCGTTGCGCGACGAGTGATGGACGGGTCGTTGGACTGAGCGTCTTTGTAGTAAACGTTGATATCCGTATCTGCATCGATGTACAGAACCGCAGCGTTTACCAAGAAGGCGCTATCGCGACCAAAACGGAAGTCCACACCCAGCTGGCCGGTGAAGCCCCACGAGTGCTGGAAGCCCACATCTGCATCGGTGACAATCACACCATCATTGATGAGATCGTCGTTGAAGCGGCGGGAAAAACCTTCATCGCTAAAGTCGGTGTAGTTCACACCAATACCAACGTAAGGCTGCCCCATGCAGTCGCGGCTCAGCGGATACCAGTTAACGTAAGCATTGGAGTAGCTGGCATCGAAGCTACCTACCCTATAGCCAATATCGTCGATGGTCACATTGCCACGGGAAACACTCTTCAGGTCCATATCGTGTTTGGTAGACCCGATGTACATCAGCTCTACACCCCAGTGCTCTACCGGCAGCCAAGCACCGGAGATATTCCAGGTGGTATCGCTATCGATGTCATAGCCTTCCTTGAACCAACCATCATTCAGTCTCAGGTTGTCATCATTATCGTCCGGGTCTACCCAGCTGGCACCAACACGGACAACAAAATCACCATCACTCCACATATCCGCAGCAGCGTATTGTGCACTCATCAGAGCGGCTACAGCGATTGCAAGCGGTGTCAGAACGCGTGTCTTTTTCATTGAGAACTCCATCGTATTCGGCAAATCAAACAGCAATTAACCCAATCACTGTCAGTCTAGACACGGAAATAACCAGCTGTAGAAAAAACAACCAAAAAAAATCTTCACTTGTGGAACTTTTGCACAGCTTTGACGCCAAACCCTTCTGTTTAAATAATTCCACCGCCAGACAGCGAAATGTGCGCAAACCCGCAGCGCCACAAAAATAAACAATTGCGCGCCATTTTGGATGCACCCTGCGCCAAACTTATCCACACAAAATAATTTTCACGCCAAGCCTGTGGAAAACCTCCTTTGCGAACATTCCGATAGGAAAATTTCCGTCAGCGGAATTCAGGCGACATTCAGGTCGTAAAAAATTGCAGGAAAATGTGCAGGGAAATGTGTAAAGAAATGTAGGGTGGGTAGGACTCCCACCCCTCATGCAGATAACGTACGTAGATAAATCGATAGCCGACGACCGTATTACCAGTTCAAGGAAGAAGGCAGTCGCGGCGATGAGAGTAGACGGGAAAATTTCTGCCAGCGCGCGTCGCTGGATTCCGTGTTTCCCTCGATATACTGCTTCACCAGCGCCTTGCCCCAGTTGTAGTTGATCACGTACGCGCCGTAGGTATCCACAAACTGCACACGCTGCGCCGCCTTCTCCGGGCTCATGGCCGTGTATTTCTGAAAACGGGCAACGGCCTCGTCGCGGTCGATCTTGCCATTGATATATTCCCGGGCAACGATGTTTTCCGCAAACTTAAGCTGCGCCAACAGCGACAGAACGCGCTGGTATTTTTCTGCAGTGGCGGGATCCAGGCCGGCGAGTGGATACAGGGTTTCCTGCTCGAAACGGGTTTTCTCCGCGCCGGGGAACGCCAGCTCGATACCGTAGTTGGCACTGCCTTCCGCAATCAGCGACTGGGGACTGAACAGAGGATACACGCTGTACTCGGGCCACCCCTGCTCCTGTACCAGTTTCTGCTCCAGTAGTGCATTGTAGGTGTGATGCCCCGGGTAGCCCTCGTGACAACCCAGGTCTACGGCACGATCAATGTAGATGGGCAACCCGGAGTTGATCTGAATCAGGCTGTGGGCCTTTCCCTGATACCAGTTGTAACCACTCCACGGCTTGTCCTGCACGTATTCCAGCTTGAAGCTTTCTGTGGACGGCAACGACATATGTGCCAGCGTGCGCTTTTTGCACTCGTCAATGGCGGCGTTGAATACCACTTCCAGTTTGTCCTCCGGTATGCGGTACTGTTGCTGGAATTGCTGTACCCGCACATGTAGCGGCTCATCGCCGGGCAATTCCTGCTCCAGCTGGGCCAGTACCGGGTCAAACTCGGCATAGGTCTGCACCGGGGGCTCGGTGTCGTAAAGCGCCTTGGCCTCTTCCTGGAAATCGCGGAAGCTCGCATCGGCAATATGGTGCGCATGCGCCGCGAGCGCAGTCAGCTGGGTTTTGAGGTAGTGCTTACGCAGAGTCTGCAGGTCGCCCGCCGGCGTGATTTCTCCCGGCAATCTGGCCAGCAGCCCTTCTGCGCGGCTTGCCAGCTCCGCCGGAGAGGCGGTATCCGCCGCAGCATCCGTCTTCCATTGCTCAGGGCCGTAATAGGCATCTACATAGCTTTTGTCGTGATTCCCCAGGGTGAGCACCAGACGGACATACGCCTGCGCAATCTCGTCGAGTTCCGGGTCAGCCTCACTGGTCTGGTCACCGGTCTCGCCCTCCGGTGCTACTTCTATCGCTTTTTCTTCGCGCTCTTTTCCCGGTTGTGGAGCCCTGCTGTCACACCCCATTAGCGCAGAGCTGCAAAGCAACGCGAGTAACATGATCGACAATGTATTTTTCATAGGATTTCCTGTCATAAATTGGCCCTGACATTCAAAAGAAAAAGCGATTGAAAAAATAGCTGACAAAACGCCGGTCAAAGGGTTACCAGAACCGGCTCAAGGTATCACACCCATTTTCGGAGGCAAACGAGCGGTGGCCAGACTGCAGCAGATACCGCAGCTAGCGAGTAGCGGAACAAGAGGAAACCTGTGACGTGTGGGGAGGCTAACGCTGACCCAGCTCTCGCTGCCAGTAGCGCTGCATTTTCAGAAACAGGAAGGAGGCCGTCCAGGTGATCAGCACCAGTCCGGTTAGCGCTTCGAGCCCGGCGGTGAAACGCAGGGCGCCATGGGGCGCGATATCGCCAATACCAAGCGAGGTATAGGTGGTAAAGGAAAAGTAGACGCAGTCAATCAGGGTGCCGTTAAAGTTCCCTTCCAGCGTACCGAAATAGGGCGAGTGATACATATACAGGTAACCGAGGGCAAACATCCAGATTTCGACAACGTGCGCCACCAGTGCACCGAACACCCCAATCAGCACATTCACGTTGCGACGCACACTGACTTTACGTCCCAACCAAAACAGGAAGTTGAGTGCTTCATGGTGAAGCACGACCGCCGCCGCGACCAATAGCGAATTGATAAGGAGCGTCAACAACATATCTAGCGTCTATTCTAACGTTGCTCTAACGTCTTTTCTGGAAGAACTCCCGCACCAGGGTGCCGGCCTCGTCGGCCATCACCCCGCCCTCCACCGCAATTTTGTGGTTGAAAAACGTCTGTTCGGCCAACTGTAACTGACTGGCCACCACACCGGCGCGCGGCTCAGGGGCACCGTACACCAGGCGCGCGATACGGGCGTGAATCAGGGTGCCGAAACACATGGTACAGGGTTCAATGGTCACATACAGCGTGGCACCCGGCAGGCGATAATTCTTCTGCCTGGCCGCGGCAGCACGCAGCGCCATCACCTCGGCATGGGCACTGGGATCGGACGCAGAAATTGGCTGATTGAACCCCTCGCCAATTACCTCTCCGTCGAGCACCACCAGAGCGCCCACCGGCACTTCACCGAGTTCGGCGCCCTGGGCGGCGAGTGTCAGGGCCTGCTGCATAAAACGAAAATCTCGCGGCGTCGCCACTTACTCTTCCTGTCCTGAATTCTTCATGAAAACCCGCAGCAAAAAATCTGCCTCCAGCAGCAATGCGTCCTCCCGCTCCAGTGCTTCACGGGCCTCCGCACGCCCTTTCCAGGCGAACGGGGTCATGGAGAGAAAATCCCGCACTTGCGCGTTCGTATTTATCACGAGGGGAAATACACAGCGCATTTCACTCACCGCGTCGAGTCCGTCCAAGGAAGCCGGTGCCTCGTGCGGCTGCGGTTTTTCATACAGCCGGCTTTTTAGCGTCCACAGATGATCCGGGCCCGGCGACACGTCCAGTAAAATTCCACCGGGCCTGAGCACCCGCACCAGTTCCTCGGCAGGCCCCGGGGCAAATACGCGCAAAATGGCGTCCACACTGTGATCGGCCACGGGAAGATGATAGTTCGAGGCTACAGCAAAGTGCGCCCGGGGCTGTTTTTTTGCCGCCAGCCGGACACCGGCTTTGGCAATATCTACCCCGGCGATCTGCGCATCCGGCCAGCCCCGCTCCGATAGCCTGCGCGCATACCAGCCTTCGCCACAGCCCAGGTCCAGAAGCTGTGCCGGCGCCGCGCAATGGCTCCGCAACTGCGCGCCTATGGCGTCAGCCAGTGGTTCGTAATGCCCCACTTCGAGGAACCGGCGGCGTGCATTGAGCATTTCTGCCGAATCCCCCGGCTCCCGACTGCGCTTTTGCTGAACCGGCAAAAGATTGACGTACCCTTCCTTGGCGCGATCAAAGCTGTGCCCGGTGGCACACCGCCAGCTTTGCGCTTGCAAGTCGAGGGGTTGTTTACAATGCGGGCACTGCCAGATCATACGCTTTCGCTGATTTCCTGCTGCTGATGAACCGCGGACTTTTCGAGGATCATCTCTGCCGCTTTTTCCGCAATGGCAATCACCGGCGCATTGGTGTTACCACTGATAAGGGTGGGCATTATGGAGGCATCCACCACACGCAGTCCATCGACGCCACGTACACGCAACGCGCTATCCACAACCGCCATCTCATCCTGCCCCATTTTGCAGGTGCCGACGGGATGGTAAATGGTTTCTGCATTCTTACGGATAAAGTCGGTAATGGCGTCCGGCTCACGCAAAGCTTGCGCCGGTGACCACCAGTCTTTGTGCACGGTTTTCAACGCGCTTTTCTCGATAATCTCTCGCACCATTTCGAATCCCTCTACCAGCACCTGAAGGTCCTCGGGATGGGACAGATAATTGGGCTGTATCACCGGCAACGCTTTGGGATCCCGGGAGGCCAGGGAAATGCTGCCACGGCTTTTGGGACGGAGGGCACACGCATGCAGGGAGTAGCCGTTGCCCGGCTTTTTGGTAAACCCGTGGTTAAACAGAGGCACCGCACTCAAGTGGAACTGAATATCCGGATACTCGCCCGCCACACTGGAACTGGCAAAACCGCCGGCCTCGGCGACGTTGTTGGTCAACATGCCGCGATTGAGCAGCAGGTACTCGGGGAAATGCAGTGCGGCTTTTAGTTTGGGCCAAAGGGCATCGTTAAACCCGACGGCTGTATTCGTCTGCACCACCTGGGTAATGTCCAGGTGATCCTGCAGGTTCTGCCCAACACCGGGCAGATGGCACTGGGGAACAATACCCAGTTTTTTCAGTTGTTCTTCGGGCCCAACCCCTGAAAGCATCAGCAACTGCGGCGACTGAATGGCCCCGGCGCTCAGGATCACCTCTTTATTGGCGACGATACGATCGCCATTGAGCATCCGAACCGCGGCAACACGATCGCCCTTGAATTCCAGTCTGGCGGCGGGCGCACTGGTGAAAATACTCAGGTTCGGGCGATTTTTAACCGGATACAGGTAGGCTGTGGCAGCCGAGCAACGGCGGCCAAACTTCTGGGTGACTTGGTAGAAACCCACCCCGTTTTGCTGGTGCCCGTTAAAGTCGTGATTGAGCCGGTGCCCGGCTTCGCGGGCGGCGCCCAGGAACGCCTCGCCGGCCGCCGATTTCCACTTCAGGTCTGAGACCGCGAGTGGCCCGAAGCCGCTATGGTAGGCATCACTGCCCCGCTGGTTGCCCTCCGCCAGCAGGAAATACGGCAACATGCCGGACCAGCCCCAATCCGGGTTACCCGCGGCTTCCCAGGCATTGTAATCACCCGGATTGCCACGGGTGTAGATCATGGCATTGATCGCGCTACTGCCACCCAGCACACGTCCGCGCGGCCAGAACAGGCGACGATTATCCAGGTTGGGCTGGGGCTCGGTGTAGTGGTGCAGGTTAAAGCGCTTGCCGGGAAGCAGGTAGCCAATGCCAACAGGCATCTGGATAAGGAGGCTGTGATCAGACGGGCCCGCCTCCAGGAGACACACCCGGTTCTGCTCGTCCGCACTCAACCGGTTGGCGAGTACGCACCCCGCGGAGCCCCCGCCGACAATTACGTAGTCATACACCTTGCTTCGCGCCATGGCCTTCTCCCTGTTAAAAATTATGTTTATGCGTAGATGGCACCACCGACATCGGGCGTGTATGGCGCAATCTAACACCGAAACCCCATGAAAAAGCGCAAACCGAGCGGTAATAGCCGAGCAATTCCGAAATCCGTGAGAGATTCCCCCGCCGTTACCGGGGACTGCTCCAGCAATTGTAGACACGCGCCGTCGGGAGCTCGCAGTGGATGGTGCGAAGTGAAAAAGCAGGAGAGTGAGGCGAGGAAGGTCCTGAGCCGGATATCAGGGTGAAAAGAGTGAGCCGGCCGGTATTAATAACCGGGCGCCCGATTGCCGGGCACCCGCTACCAGAATAATGGTCTAGAGGGCTTGGGCCGTATCCAGCGCCACCGCACGCCCGGCACGTTCGCCATCGGCACTGCGCGCACGGACCGATTTCACAGACTCTGGCGCCACGTCATCGGTCAGCGCCTGCCAGGCGTGCCCGTCAAAGTACTCCAGCGCCAGGCCAGGGTACGGCAAGGCGGTTTTCACCTGTCCGTCTGCGACGATTGCACCGGGCACCGGCACCCGGTAGCCAATACCGGCACGATCCAGTTTCAGCAGTTCCTTCCGCCCCAGTGCCGCGGAAAAGCTGGACCAGTCTTTTGCCAGTGCCCGCTTGTCGACAAAGGCAGTTTCCGCGGAGAACGTCTGCCCCTGCTTCAGTGGCAGCTCCCACGACGCCTGATGCCAGGCGCGTTCGGCCAGTGCCAGCAGGCGCGGATACACCTGATACTCCACTGCCTCATCGGTGCGCACCACCTCACTCCACAACTGCCCCTGGATACCGCGCACACTGGCGGCAAAATCCTCCGATGGCGAGGTCGCGGTCCAGCCGCGACCGTCCCGGTTGGGATACAGTTCCGCCAGCTGGGCCGTATTCAACGGCGTGTAGCTGAAGGTTTTGCGGGTATCGGTGTAGCGCGATGCCCAGTAATAACCACGCTCTTTCGGATCGATTTCCTGCGGCATATCGAAGTACAGGAAATCGGAGTGGGATTGCACCAGGTCGAATCCGGTTTCGGCAAAGTGCACGCTCTCGTCACCACCGCCCCAGAACAGCGGCGCCCAGGAATTCACGTAGTTGTGCTCGGTCGCCAACTCCCGGTCCGCATCGCTGATTTTCTTCACACCGTCGTTCCAGGCCGCCATGGTGGGAATGCCCGCATCCGCCACCAGCTTGCTGACACGTTTGGCGTAGAGCTCGCCCAGTTCATCAATGGCGTTCACTTCGCCACTGGCGATCAGTTTCTGGCACTGCGGGGAATTGCTCCAGGGTTTGTTGCGCTGTTCCGCGGTGACATCCCCCTTCTCCGGGTTTTCCCCCGGGCCGACCTCAAAGCTATCGGAGGCCAGAATATTGACGGCCTCATCGCCACCGAAATGCCAGCTCTGCAGCGGATGACCGGCGGTATCGTGCATGGCTTTGACTTCACTGATCAGCTTGCCCACAAATCGATAGGTCGAATCGATACAGGGGTTGATATAGCTGTCGTTGTAAAACTGGACCGACAGGTACTGGGTATCGTCCTGCGGATCGATCAGGCGATAGGCTTCGGCCGCAGCCGGATCGGACGGCTGCAACTTGCGGTAGCGCGCCTCCATCGCCACAACGGCCGCTCGGGCATGGGCGGGCATATCGAATTCCGGCACCACCTCGATCTGGCGATCCGCCGCGTAGCGCAGGATCTCGACATAGTCCTCCACGCTGTAGAAGCCACTGCCGAAGTTATCGGTATTGGGGCCGGAGCCCAGCTGTGGCAAAAGGCAGCGATTTTCGTCCAGATCGAAACAGCGCTGGCCGCCAATCTCGGTCAGCTCCGGCAGGCCCGGAATTTCCAGCCGCCAACCCTCGTCATCCGAGAGATGGAAGTGGAACCGATTCAGCTTGTACGCCGCCATCTGGTCGAGCATTTTCAGCACCACTTCCTTGCTGTGGAAGTTACGCCCCACATCCAGGAACAGACCACGATGGGGAAAACGCGGGGCATCCTCGACCACCGCCTGCGGCAGGCTGTTGCTGCTCAGGTCCACCAACGCCAGCAAAGACTGGACGCCATAAAAAGCACCGCTCTCGTCGGCGCCACTCACGCTAGCACCTTCCTCAGTGACGGAAAGCCGATACGCGCCCGCTGGCTGCCCCTCGAACGCATCCGCGTTCACGGCCACCACCACCGGATACCCTTTGGCGCCATCTGCAGCCAGGCCAAGTGTCGCAATGCGCTGCTCCAGTGCCGCAACACTGCCACCGCTCAAACCTTCCGCCGCCAGGGCAATACCCTGTGGCAACACCACCGATGCACCTTGCGGTAGGGTCATCGACACGGGCTGGGGAATAATACGGCTGCGCCAGCCGCTCTCGGCTACGGGCGCAGCATCTGCGGAAAATTGTGCGAAGCGGCTCGCGGCGGTAGCGAGGGTGTTGGCATCATCCGCCGCCCGCTTCCAGTTGTTCGGATCGTTCTTGGTGATCGGCAGCACCATATCACTCAGGTCGTCGGTGTCCGTGGAGCGGATCACCAGGGGCTCTCCATCCGCACCTACCACAAACAGGCGCGGCTGGAAGTCCGATTCAAACTGTATCCAGTTCTCGGCGAGCAAGTCCAGCGGCAGCGTTTCACCACTGGCGATCCCCGCGAAAGAATCCGTTGGCGTCAGCCGATGCAGATCGCCATTGACCCGCTCCAGTGTGAAGGCATCACTGTTAGTCAGGGCCAAGGCGCGGCGCACGCTGTGGAAATACAGCTGCCAGTCACGCTCATCGGCGCCAATGGCCGGGCCATTGTTGATCAGGCTGATCCGGTACGTGAAGCAAGTTGCTCCGCTACCCCCGGCCTTTTTGCACTGGGCGCGAAGCGCCGCATCGGCGCCCTGGAAGTTGACGAGCACTTCCTGGGTGACATCAAAATGGGTAGCGATACGCTCTGGCGCTGCGGCAACCGCGCCTGACGGAGACTCGCCCGCGGACTCGGGGTCTGCGCAGGATGCGATAAAGGCGGACAACGCCAGGCTGGCAAAAAGGGGAAGCCGTTTCATCAATCTTCTCTTTATAGATGAAGCATCGAGCACCGATGCCCTAGTGTTCTTATGTGGTGAAGCAGGAAATATTCGATTCGGTCAAGCATCCACCTTAATGAAAAAGACAGCGCTGTCAACCAGTGCTCGATGCACTGGTTCTTACTTGCCCGATCAGCGCGCAGCCTTGCTCACCGACCCACCATTCATTTCCGACCACTTTGACGCCAATCGTCCCATGACTGACGAACCATCCCGATAACTAGTGATCCAATATCTGGGCCACTAGACAATTTTTTTATAAAGCGCCCCTAAAACTAAAAAGTTTTGTTCCTAAAAAACATTGGCGGAAACCTCAGCGCAGCCCCCGTAAACCGGGCAAGACTCTAAATATTCAGCAATGGCGCGGCCTTAACGAACATGACCAGGAAACCCACAGCAGTCAGGCTTTTCATTGGCAAAGTACCGGAAACTGTGAGATACAACGGTTTATAAAGGGTGAGCCATAATAAATTCAGTAGCTGTTCATCAGCGTTCTGAGCCAAGTAAAACGCCCCGGGGTGGAAAAATGGAAACTCGCAGTATTCGGTTTCGCTTCAATAGACGTCATGCCTGCCGCTTGCCGGCCGTGGTCGCACTGGCTTTTCTTCCTGTTTCCACCCACTTGCTCGCCGACGATATTTTCATTCCCGATTCCACCAGCGCACTGAACCTTCAAGCCGACAACGCCTTCTTTATCGATAGCGCCTTTGGCATGGACAACCAGGCCCTGTATGAATCCGCGGAAAACCTGCGCAATAACTCCATGGGCATGGTACATCGACGCCTGAACCATCAATGGCTGGAGCTACACACCCGCCCGGACCAAACACACAATGTGACCGGCGGCCGCGCAGTGAACGAAATCCTGAAGATGGGCTTCAAAACCTATATGGAACAACACAAGCGCAGCAAGCAACATCCCCTGTTGCGCTATACCCAGAGCGGCGGCCGGCTCAACAGCGCGCTGGATTACGATTTCCGGCTGTCCGACGACAAGTTCAAGATTTCCGTACAGTACGAGTTCTGAGCGGAGGGCGCACGCCCTCCCTTCCCCTCTCCGCCCCTCTCGCCCTGCTTTTTGCTAGAATCCCCGCCAGTTCAAACTAGCGGAGACGACCGTGCCCGATTCAGTCAAGGCGCCCACCCAGTTCAACCAACTTCCCCACGCCGGCGTGCTGCCAAGGCTGATGGCGTTGATTTACGATATTTTGATCGTTGCCGGGCTTTGGATGGTGTATGGATTCTTTGCGATGATGGTGGCGACCACCTTTGGTGGCCTGCAGTGCCAACCGGAACACCTGGACTATACCCCCTGCGTCGGCGGCCCCCTGTATCGGTTCGGCCTGCTGCTGGTTACAGCGGGCTATTTTTTCTGGTCCTGGCGCGCCGCAGGGCAAACCATCGGCATGCGCGCCTGGCGCCTGATGGTAGCCAACAATAACGGTGTACAGCTGAGCTGGTACCAGTGCTTTATCCGTGCACTGGTTGGCCCGGTGTCGCTGGGTGTGTTCTGCCTCGGGTTTCTATGGGGCTACCTGCGCGCCGACGGTGCCAGCTGGCACGACCTGGCCTCGGACTCCGAAGTTCGGCGACTGCCAAAAAAGAAGAAAGAAAAGAAACTGTAGGCTGAGCAGAAGCCTGTGATGTAGAAGTGAGGGGCGCGGTTAGCGCGCCCGCTTCAGCAGCAACCAGCCGAGCAGAAAGCTCGCCAGAATGGGCACGAGTACGGCGATAAACGGGGAAAACCCGAACACAACCGACGATGGGCCGAGCATATCCTGCACCGTCTGGAACACAATCCCCACGATCACCCCGGTAAACACCCGCAAGCCGGTGGTCACCTCCCTCAGAGGCCCGAAAATAAACGAAATCGCCATCATCACCAAACCCGCGATGGTGAGCGGCTGCAATACCTTACGCCAGAACGCCAGCCAGTAACGGGCTGAATCTTCGCCCTTGCGATCGAGAAACTTGCCGTAGGACCAGAGATTGCGCGGCGACAGATCCGCCGGCATGGGCACCACCAGGGAGAACAGATCCGGTGAAATATCCGACTCCCAGAAGGAACGCGCCTCCTGACTGCTGGTGGCACGCTCGGGGGTCAGGCTGGTCTGCCGGCTGTTTTGCAACGTCCAGCGGCCATCTTCATACAGCCCGCGCTCGGAAAACACCACCCGCTGCAACTGACGATCCTCATCAAACCGATAACGAGTGATGCCAAACAGGGTGCCACCCGGCAGGGCGGCATTAAAGTGGACAAACTCATCGCGATCGTGGAGCCACAACCCCTGCTCCAGGCCGGAATTTTCCAGCTCACCCTGGGCAATCGCCTTGCGGCTCTCTGCCGTCTGGTTGGTGACCGGAATCACCAGTTCAGCCAGCGCCAGTCCCAGTACGATCAGCACCAGCACCGGCTTCATAACCGCCCATGCAATACGCCCAATGGATATACCCGCGGCCCGCATCACCGTCAGCTCACTGGTGCCGGCAAGGGTTCCCAGACCCACCATACAGCCCACCAGCGCAGAAAAGCCCAGCTGGCTATATATACGTTCCGGTAGCGACCAGAGTATGTACTCCAGCATGTTCATAAACTGGTAGCCGTCCCCAAGGTCACCCAGCTGGTCAACGATCGCTGAGATTACGTCCAGGCCGAGAATAACCAGCAGCACCGCGAGAATCGCCATGGTGACGGTGCGGGCGATATAACGATCAAGCCGGGACATGGGCACCTCCATTCGCGTCACCTGCGGGGGGCTCGGCGCGACGCTTGCGCGGCTTGTGATTGCGCCCACCCAGCAGTAACAGCCCCAGAATCAAAAACGGCGGGTGCACCAGCCAGATCGCCCACGCCTGTTCAATCTTGCCGTCTTCAATGGCACCGCGCACACTCTGCAGGGCAACCAGATAAACGATGTACAGCAGCACCGCGGGGATCATCTTGGCATAGCGTCCCTGACGGGGATTGGTACGACTCAGGGGCACCGCCAGAATGGCCACGACCAATACCAGCACCGGCAAACTGAAGCGCCAGTGCAGGTTGACCCGTTCGCGGGGATTGTCGCTTTTCCACAGCGCAGCGGTAGACATGGACTGCAGCTTTTCACTGGACTTGGTGCGCAGGCGTGGAATTTCCAGCAGCACCTCGTAACTGTCGAATGCCATCTGCCGGTAGTCACTCTGCCCCGGCACGCCCTCGTACCGGTAGCCATCGCGGAGCACCAGGTAACGCAGCCCGGAGGCCGGATCGATGCGCTGCACCCCTTCGCGGGCCACGGTAACAATCTGGTGATCTGTTTCCATGTTGCCGCGGGAATTGCCCAGCTCGGCGAGAAACACATCGTGCATGGTGGATTTGTCGTCACTGAGACCTTCGGCGTAATACACCGCGCGGCCGCCACTGGTGGCGACAAACTTCTTCGGCACCAGGTGATCAAATTCGCTGCGGGTTTTATCCGCCGTCAGCAGGTGGGAGGTACGCTCGATGCCGGTGGGCGTCAGATACAGGCTCATGGCGGCAACAAAGGCCGCCACCAGCAGCGCCGGCACCAGGGTATAACGCAGCAACTGGCGTTCACTGAAACCACAGGCGTGCAGCACGGTCATTTCGCTTTCTATATACAGACGCCCGTAGGCCAGCAGAATGCCCACGAAGAACCCAAGCGGGATCACCAGTTCGAGAAAGCCGGGCAAGCGATACCCCATCAGCGAGAACAGAATACCTGCAGACAGCTCGCCCGACGCGGCCTCCGCCAGGTACTTCACAAAACGGCCACTCATCACCATCAGCAGTAACACGGCACTGACGGCCAGGGTCGCGCCAAGCAGTTCGCGACAGAGGTAGCGGAAAATAATCACTGAGCGTCCAGCGTCCCTGATTGCGGTTCGAAAAAAGAAGCGAGTGGAATGCCAAATTCCAGTTTAGATACATCCGGATAGGACACCGGATCAAGCAATCCGATCCTTCTCGGGTTAAACTTGTGCGGCGCATTATCACCAAAAAGCCCGGCAATGTCTCGGTCCGCTCACAACCGGCGCCGCGACAGACCGCTCGCATCGAGCCCTTAAGAGCTGCGGGAAGAGCCGCGGGGCCCAAAGAACATCAAGGAACCATTTACATGCAGTTCACCGCCAAGGTCACCGATATCAGCAAACAGCGCAGCGCTTGCGCCATTCTCGCCGTCGACAACAAAAATCGCTTCACCGATAGCGGCAGTATTCTCGACAAGGCAAATGGCGGCAATCTGGCGAAGCTGCTCAAGCGCGGCGACCTCGGCAGTGCCGCCGGCAGCACCCTTCTGGTTCCTACCCTGGATGGCAGCGCCGAGCGTGTGTTGCTGGTGCGCACCAGTAAAACGCCCGTTTCCGCCACCGAGTTCCGCAAGCTGGCCAGTGCCAGCGCCAATGGGGTGAAGTCCCTGAAAGATGCCACCAGCTACCTCTCCGAGGTTTCTGTCGAAGGCGTGGATGCGACCTGGCAGGCACAGCAGATTACGCTAGCTGCCGGTCTCGCTGGCTACAAATTCACCCGCTGTCACAGCGACGCCAAACCCTACCCGCTGGCCAAATTCATCGTACACGCTGCCGACAAAAAGCAGCTGAAGGCCACACAGAAGGGTGTGGATCTTGGCAGCGGCCAGGCCATGGGCAGCAATATTGCCCGCGAGCTGGGCAACCTACCCGGCAATATCTGCACCCCCAGCTATTTAGCCTCCGAGGCCAAGGCACTGGCCAAAAAACACGCAAAGCTGACCACCACGGTTCTCGACAACAAGAAAATGGAATCCCTCGGCATGGGCGCGTTCATGAGCGTCGCCAAGGGCAGCGACGAGCCGGCGGCGATGATCGCGATGAACTACAAGGGTGGCAAGACCGGCCAGAAGCCGATTGTACTGGTGGGCAAGGGCATCACCTTCGATACCGGCGGCATCAGCCTTAAGCCGGGCATGCAGATGGATGAAATGAAGTTCGACATGTGCGGCGCAGCCAGTGTGTTTGGCGTGATGAACGCGCTGGTGGAAATGAATGCACCGGTCAACGTGGTGGGTGTGGTTGCCGCTGCGGAAAATATGCCCAGCGGCCGCGCCAGCAAGCCCGGTGATATCGTCACCTCCATGAGCGGCAAAACCATCGAGATCCTGAACACCGACGCGGAAGGCCGTCTGGTACTGTGCGACGCCCTCACCTGGGCGGGCAAGTTCAAGCCCAGCGTGGTGATCGACGTGGCCACCCTCACCGGGGCCTGTGTCATCGCCCTCGGCAACCATGCGACAGGCCTGTATGCCAATCAGGACAAACTGGCCGACGAGCTGCTGGCTGCCGGTGAAACCACCGGTGACCGCGCCTGGCGCATGCCCTTGTGGGACGAGTACCAGCCGATGCTGAACTCCAATTTTGCCGATATGCAGAACATCGGTGGCCGCGAAGCCGGCTCCGTTACCGCCGCCTGCTTCCTGGCGCGCTTTGCCGAAGACTACAACTGGGCCCACCTGGATATCGCCGGCAGCGCCTGGAAATCCGGTGCCGCCAAAGGCGCTACCGGACGCCCGGTGCCGCTGTTGCTGCAATACATCCTGAATAAAAAGTGAAGATTCTGGTTCAACCGAAGCAAAACAGCTGACGCGAAAGTGCAGGGGCTGGTGACGATTTGCGAGACCGTACGCGGCCCGGATGGCCGCGTCCGAGCCCCCATGGATGGGTTATCGGGGGGGGCGCCTAGCTCGTGTCTCGTAAATCGTCACCAGCCCCTGCACCGCTACCGCTCTAGATTCCGGAGCACGGAACAACCGAAGTGGCGGCGCCGCTACCCGGTGCAGCTTTGTGAAACACGCCGTAAACCCATCCATGGGGGCTCTTCCGCGAGGTCCCTCTCGCGGAAGGTTTCACAAAGCTGCACCGAGCATCGGCGCCTTCGCAATGACCATTTGTGTATTGAAAGCGATCGCCGATGACCCGTATCGACTTCTACGTTTTGGCCTCAGAGAATCCAGATGCAATTCCGGACTTTGCCTGCCGTCTTGCCGAAAAAGCGTTCCGCAACGGCCTGCGGGTATTGATCGCCGTGGACAGCCCGCAGCAGGCCGAGCAACTGGACGAACGCCTGTGGACCTTTCGGGAAGACAGCTTCCTGCCCCATGCGCCACAGAACCTCGACCAGCAGGCCGCCATTGAAATCAATAGCGGCGAAGATCCCGGCCAGCACCACGGCCTGCTCATCAACCTGTGCACCGACATTCCCGGCTGGTTCAGCCGGTTTGACCGTCTGGCGGAAATCGTCTGCCAGCACCCGGACTCCCTCGCCCGCTCGAGAACGCGATACAGTCACTTCCGCGATCGTGGATATCCGTTACAATCACACAAAATACCCAACTGATCCCAAGCGGAAAGCAAAGCCAGCTCCATGTCCGGTCGCAAGAAAAACAGAAAACATCGCCACGGCCAGCCGCCCGGAGAGCTGCTCAGCGAGCTCAACTCTCTCCGCGACCTGCTCGGCAGCGACATGGAGGCGGATATCCCCCTGCTGGATCAGGTGGCAGCACCCGCAAAAGAGGTGGACGGCAAGCCCGAGAGCCCGCATGGGAACCAGCCGGCACCTGTCTCTCCGCGCCCGCTGCAGGAAGCCGACCTGCCCATCCTGTTCAGTCCCGTCGATGAGGAGCCGGTTGAGGAATACACCCCGCTGCTGAGCGAAACCGACCGCGAACTGTTGCGCCCGCTGCAGAACCTGCCGCGCCACGAGCCACCTGCGGAAAGCGCAGATCAGCCAGAGGCAGCGGAACTCAGCGATCAAAAGCCTGCCCCTCCGAGCCAGGAAAGCGCCAAGGAAGAGTTTCAACCGGGCCTGTTCGACGCCCCGCGTAAGCCGGCCCCAGCCCCTCAAAAAGCGGAGCCGGTAGCCGACAGCAAGCCCGCTGCAGACACCCGCAGTGAGACCGCAACCCAGCAGACGGCAACCAGGCAACCCACCGCCAGGCCAGCCGCCAGCGCGCACAAGCCACTGCCCGCCGCGCTGACCGAGAACCCCTTTCTGCCACCACACATTCGCGCCCGCCTAACCGGCGGCAGGGTTCCGCGTGCGGAAGCGGAGTCTTCCGGCACAGCGCCAGAGGAAAGCATCGCGAAACCAGCGGCGCCAGCCGCACCCAAAGCCCCGGCTAGCGATGACGCGGCAGCGGATACCTCTCCTGGAGAGGACACCGCACCGGTCCCCAGTGCGCGCGAGCGCCTCATTGAGCAACTGATGGCCGAGCAGCTGCCCGAACTCGAGCGACAGCTGCGCGCCAACATCACCCTGATGGTCAACGAAATCTACCCGGAAGACACCAAATCCGACTAACCCGGCCATACCTTTTGCCCCGGCTGTCGCCGGCGGTATAATTCCGCCCCTTTTTCACAGACTCATTCGCCTCGAGTGACCGCATAGCCGGCCCCGGGCGGCAAAGCGATTCAAAGCAAGGCATTCCCCCGCGCATGGACAAGACATACCAGCCAAACGCCATCGAACAGCAGTGGTACAAAACCTGGGAAGAGAGTGGTTACTTCAAACCCTCCGGCGATACCCAGGCCGCCCCCTACTCCATCATGATTCCGCCGCCCAACGTCACCGGCAGCCTGCATATGGGCCACGGTTTCCAGGAATCCATCATGGATGCACTGATTCGCTACCACCGCATGAAAGGCGACAACACCCTGTGGCAGGTGGGCACTGACCACGCAGGTATCGCCACCCAGATGGTGGTAGAGCGCCTGCTGGCCGCCGAGGGCAAGAATCGCCACGAGCTGGGCCGCGACAAATTTATCGAAAAGGTGTGGGAGTGGAAGGAAGAGTCCGGCGGCAATATCACCCGCCAGCTGCGTCGCCTCGGCGCCAGCCCGGACTGGTCCCGCGAGCGCTTCACCATGGACGACGGCTTCTACAAGGCGGTGCAGGAAGTCTTTATCCGCCTGTACGAAGACGACCTGATCTACCGCGGCAAGCGTCTGGTGAACTGGGACCCGAAACTGCACACCGCCATTTCCGATCTGGAAGTGCTGAACGAGGAAGAACAGGGCAGCCTGTGGCACTTCCGCTATCCGCTGACCGACGGCTCCGGCCATCTTGTAGTCGCCACCACCCGCCCGGAAACTATGCTGGGTGATACCGCCGTGGCGGTGCACCCGGAAGACGAGCGCTACAAGCACCTGATTGGCAAGACCATCAAACTGCCGCTGGCGGACCGTGAAATTCCGATCATCGCCGACGACTATGTCGACCTAGAGTTCGGTACCGGCTGTGTGAAGATCACCCCGGCCCACGACTTCAACGACTACGAAATGGGCCAGCGCCACAATCTGGAGATGATCAACATCCTGGATCAGGATGCGAACCTGAACGACAACGTGCCGGAGAAATACCGCGGCATGGAGCGTTTCGCTGCGCGCAAGCAGGTAGTAGAAGACCTGGATGCCCTGGGCCTGCTGGAAAAAATCGAGCCGCACACATTGAAGGTCCCTCGCGGTGACCGCAGTGGCGTTGTGATCGAGCCGTGGCTGACAGATCAGTGGTATGTGAAAACCCAGCCGCTGGCGGAGGAAGCCATCAAGGTGGTGGAAGACGGCCGCGTGGAATTTGTGCCGAAAAACTACGAGAACATGTACTTCTCCTGGATGCGTGACATCCAGGACTGGTGTATTTCTCGCCAGCTCTGGTGGGGCCACCGCATCCCGGCGTGGTACGACAACGACGGCAAGGTGTATGTTGGCCGCTCGGAAGAGGAAGTGCGCGAGAAACACAATCTGGGCGATATCGAACTGCGTCAGGACGACGACGTACTCGATACCTGGTTCTCCTCCGGCCTGTGGACCTTCGGCACCCTCGGCTGGCCGGAAGAAACACCGGAGCTCAACACCTTCCACCCCACCAGCGTGCTGGTGACCGGCTTCGATATCATTTTCTTCTGGGTCGCTCGCATGATGATGCTGACCCTGTACTTCAAAAAAGAAGTGCCGTTTAAAAACGTGTACGTCCACGGCCTGGTGCGCGATGGCCAGGGCCAGAAGATGTCCAAGTCCAAGGGCAACGTGCTGGACCCCATCGACCTGATCGATGGTATCGACCTGGAGAGTCTTGTACAGAAGCGCACTTCGGGCATGCAGGTGCCGCATCTGCGCGAAAAGATTGAAAAGCAGACACGCAAGGAATTCCCGGAGGGCCTCGCCGCCTATGGCACCGACGCCCTGCGTTACACCTACTACTCGCTGGCCTCCACCGGACGCGACATCAAGTTCGATGTAGGCCGCATTGAAGGCTTCCGCAACTTCTGCAACAAAATCTGGAACGCGTCGCGTTACGTGCTGCAGAACTGCGAAGGCCACGATTGCGGGCAGGGCGGCAGCGAAGATTTCGAGCTGTCCATTGCCGATCGCTGGATCATCTCGCAACTGCAACGCACCGAGATCGCGGTGAAAGAAGCCATCGAAAGCTACCGCTTCGACCTGGCCTCCCAGGCGCTGTACGATTTTGTCTGGAGTGAATACTGCAGCTGGTATCTGGAACTGTCCAAGCCGGTACTGTGGGATGACAACGCCAGCGACGCAGTCAAGAAAGGCACCCGCCGCACCCTGATCCGTGTGCTGGAGACCGTCCTGCGCCTGCTGCACCCGATGATGCCGTATATCACCGAGGAAGTCTGGCAGCGTGTGAAAGCCCTGGCAGGCAAGGCCGGCGACACCATCATGTTGCAGCCCTACCCGGAAGCCAACGAGCATCGCATCGATGAAAACGCTGAAGCGGCCATTGCCTGGCTAAAAGAGGTTATCGAAGGGGTGCGTAATATTCGCGGTGAAATCAATATCTCCCCGGCGAAGAAAATCCCCCTGATCCTACGCAACGGTGATGAACGAGATGCGGCCCTGCTCAAGCAGACCCGCAGCCTGTTGACCAAACTGGCCAGTCTGGAATCCATCGACTGGCTGGAAAAAGGCGCTGAAGCTCCGGCCTCCTCCACCGCACTGGTGGGCGACCTGGAGCTGCTCGTACCCATGGCCGGCCTGATCGACGTAGAGGCGGAAAGTGCCCGGGTCCAGAAGGAGCTGGACAAGCTGGATAAAAACCTGGCGCAAGTCGCCGGCAAACTGAAAAACCCGAATTTTGTCGACAAAGCCCCTGAGGCGGTGGTCAACAAAGAGCGGGAACGACTGGCTGAACTGGAAAGCGCCCGCGTGCGTTTTACTGAGCAGCTGGAGTCGCTGAAGAACCTGTAAAAAGGCAGGTCTTACACGCAAAAGAGGCGAGCATTTGCTCGCCTCTTTTGTTTTTATCGAATCAAATCCGCTGCACTTTCTGCATCAGGCCAAGCCGTGTTTACGTCATTGGCTTCGCCGCAAAATAGTCCATGGAATACGCGACCCTTTCTTCCACATTTTTTTCCAGCTGTTCCAGATCCATCTGCTCGATATGCTCCAGGCGCGTGCGCAAGCCGATCCCGTTGGCGATCTGGATGGCGAGCCCCGGACGGGCATTGGCTTCCAGCAACAGCGGCCCACGTTTGCGATCCAGCACGATGTCACAGCCGAGATACCCGAGGCCGGTCATTTCGTAGCAACTGGCCGCCAGCTTCACCAGCTCGCGCCAGTCCGGCACTTCCAGATCGGCAAACGGCATCTGGGTATCCGGGTGTATATCCACACGAACGCCACGCTGCACCGCGTGGGATGCCTTACCGGTAGCCAGGTCGACACCCACGCCCACCGCCCCCTGGTGCAAATTGGCTTTGCCGTCGGAGTCGTGGGTAGAGCACCGCAGCATCGCCATTACTGGAAAGCCGCGGAATACGATCACGCGGATATCTGGCACGCCTTCGAAAGAGTATTTGTCGAACACCGGATCGAAATCCACCAGCGCTTCGATCATTACCCGGTCGGGTTTGCCACCCAGGCTGTAGAGGCCGCTGTGGATATTGCTCACATGACGCTGGATGTCCAGCGCGGTGACCTTGTTGCCAGAGGGTTTGACATAGTCTTCACCGTCACGCCCCACAATCACCAGAATACCTTTGCCACCGGAGCCCCGCGCGGGCTTGATCACGAACTTCTCCAGCGGCTCGATGACGTCCATCACCCGCTTGCGGCTGGGTTGGGTTTCAAAGGCCGCGATGAGCTCGGGAACCGGGATGCGATAGCGCTTGGCCTGGCGCTTGGTGTTGAGCTTGTCGTCAACGATGGGATATTTATCGCGGTCGTTGTAGCGCGCGATGTAATGCACATTGCGCGCATTCATGCCCAGCACCCCCAGCCGCCTCAGCGCGAAGGGTGAAACCAGACCACCGCGAAAAAAAGACGGAAGCTGGATCATCAGCGCACCAGCTGGCGGAATCGCGCCAGTTCACCCACCCGGTAACCGGTGTAGTTACCGATAATCATGATGAAGCCCAGCAGTACCAGCAGCAGTTCGGGGAAGTTGAACGTCCAGTGCTCGATGTAGCGGTTGGTCATCACCCACCAGGCAATCACCGCCACCAGCAAGCTGCCACCCGCCTGTATCACCACTTCGTAGGGACCATCTTCCTCCCATACGATGGACATGCGCTCGATGGTCCAGGCCAGAATGATCATCGGGAAGAAGGTCACCGTCAGTGCCTGCTCGATACCCAGCTTGTAGCTCACCACACTGATGGCCCCCATCAGGATCACCACCGTGACCACCACGGCGGCGATCCTCGCCACAAGGAGCAAGTTAAGCCGACTTAAATAGAAGCGAATCCACAACCCCAGAATCAGTATCAGGACAAAAATGGCGAGACCAGTGAACAGCTGGGTTTCGATAAACGCAATGGCCAGCAGTACCGGCATAAAGGTTCCCGATGTGCGCAGGCCGACAAACACCCTTAGCAACACCACCACCAGTGCGCCAACCGGCACCAACAGGATCAACTTGAAGATACTCTGCTGCTCAATCGGCAGGCTGTAGATGGAGAAATCCACCAGGGCTTCTTTTTCCTGGCTGGTGCTCAACATGGCCACGTCGCGCGCCGGCACATCATTGGAAATCACCGAGAAGGTAACACCGGAATTGCGCCCACCCTCGACGTCCAGCAAGCTCTTGCCGCCGCGCTGCCAGATGAAAAAGTTTTTCGGCACGCCGGGCGATGCGCTTAGGGGTTCGAATACCACCCACCGCTTGCCGTCATAGATTTCCAGCAGATCTTCCGGGTCCAGCCGACGGCGATCATCTTCCAGGTACAGGCCGCGAATCCGGTGTGCCGGAATATCTGCGGCCGCCAGTACCAGCAGTGCCACATCGACATAGGAGCGGCCCTTGTAGTAGCCAAAGATCAGGTTGCGGTCCTGATTGCGATTATCCGCCAATGCCACCAGCAGTTCGGAAGTGAAGGTACGGGTATCGGAAGACCGCTCCCGGGCCGTTCCCACCAGCGAGTAGATAGCCTGACGGACCGCCTCCTGCTCGCGGGCACCGAGCAGTGGCTTAACCACCTCGGTACTCAGATCCAGCGGTTGCTCCAGCGCCGCACCAGGGGTCTGGTGCACATCAAGCTGGTAGAACAGCGACTGTACGCCATTGGCCTGGCGCTTGGCCCAGACTGCGCGGTACTCGTCGTCTTCACGAATGACGTTGAAACCGTAACCGGAAGAGCTGAAGGTTTCCCCCAGCACCTCCATGTTGCGCTGCTCCCTCGGCAGGGTCAGCGCGGCCTTGGCAGGCCCGCCATCGGCGGTGAATCGCACCTTGGCCTCAATGGTCCAGACGGTACGGTATTCGCCCGGCAGCAGCGGGAAACCGAGTTCGACGTTTTTATAGATGGTGAGGCCGGCGCCCATCAGTGCAAGCAGCGCGGCGAGAATATAGACCTGAGCCCGTGGCGACATTCGCCATTCCCCAATTAATGATTGTTTGCAGCTTATGGCTGCTTATTTTTGCTTGTTGCCGACCGTTCTGCCAGCGACGGGCCCACACTTTCAGGTATACGAGGGACTATTTGCTGAAGGAAGGGAGCCTTGGTGTCGTTTGTACCTGCCTGCGGCTCACATCGACCACCGCGGCATCTTTCAGGAAGTTGCGCCCGACCAGCAGCGGGAACTCAAACTCACTGCGCTCGACCAGGTTCACCTCCACCATATGGGTGACTTCACCCACCGTGAGGCTCATGGTGACCACCGGCCGGCGCTGGCGGTCAAACCCCGGACGCGCCACGCGCACATGGCGCTTGATCGGCAACTCGATCTTTTTTGGCGCAGCCTCGCTGCCATCGGACAGTTTAAAGCGCACCCAGTTGCTGCCGTCTCGCTCGAATGGGGTCAACTCCAGTACGCTGAGCGAGCTGGTGGCAGCACCGGTATCAACCAGAGAGCGCAGGCGCACGCCACCCGGCTCAACGGTAAAAAATTCTTCCGAGCCCAGTACCAGTTTGTCTTTGGCGACAGGCACCTCCACAACTTTTTCATAGTTGCGCTCGATGACCCGCTCCACCACTTTGATTTCCGGCTCTGCGCAGACAACGGCTTCCACCGGCGGGCACTGGGCAGGATCCAGTGGCGTTTCCACGGCAGGCGACACGGGCTCTACAGCGGTGCCCGGTTTTCCAGAGGGCAGCAGGCTTTCACAACCAGCCAGTAGCTGCATTGCGAGCAACAGAGAAATTGAAGGCAAAAACCGCATCTGTTTATTACTACCTTAAGGGCGGGAGACCGACCCCTTGTGCGCTGTTTTTAAGTAATCCTGGCGGTATCAAATTCGGGCCATCCCTGTCACCCGATTTTTGCAAACCCCGGATGTTACCTTATCCGGGAAGCAACTGCACCGGGCCCAACAAGGGGAGGCTCGGCAGCGTCTGAGGGTGAAAAGTGGATAATGCCCGATTATTCACTGGACCGCATGGTACCAACTAGTCAGGACGAATCAAGCGACAGGCACGTGCCACCCGAGCCGCACCCCCTGCTCCCTACCCTCGCTCCAGGCGCTCGTCGAGCTCAGCTAATTTGCGCGTCAGCCCGGCCGCCAACAAAGAACTTCCGCGGAAATACTCTTCCGCCATGGGCGCGATGCCGCAGTTCTGCGGCAACGGATGCTCCAGCTCCACCATCTGGCTCATGCGCGGCAGGAACACAAACTGCAGCCACTGGGGCAGGGTCAAAGTGTCCACACAAAACGGCTGGGTGCTCGCCAGCGCCTCCGGCGCCGGCGGCTCCGCCTCCCACAGCTCGAGGCTGCGCAGCTCGGCTTCCAGCTCCAGCAGAAGGGTGGCGATATCCAGGTAAATCGACTTCATAACAATCCAGGCAAAAAACAGCTTGATGTTCAGTTGATCAGGCGCCGGAATGGCGGCAGGGAATCGAGCATGGCACGGCCATAGCGTTTGGTGACGATGCGCCGGTCCAGCAGTGTAATGACGCCGCTGTCCTGCTCCGTGCGCAACAGGCGGCCGCAGGCCTGCACCAGCTTCAGCGCCGCATCGGGCACTGTTATCTGCATAAAGGGGTTGCCCCCCTTGGCCTCGATCCACTCGGCCAGCGCGGCCTCGATGGGATCATCCGGCACCGCAAAGGGTAATTTGGCGATAATCACATGGCGACAGTAGTCGCCGGGCAAGTCCAACCCCTCGGCAAAGCTGGCCAGGCCGAACAGCACACTGTGGCCGCCGCTATCCACGCTTTTCTTGTGACTGTCCAGTAACTGCTGGCGGGACTGCTGCCCCTGCATCAGGATACGGTTACGCCAGGTGCCGGGCAGCGACTCGTACACGGTTTCCATCTGCCGGCGCGATGCAAACAGCACCAGGGCGCCGCCGCTGCCGCCACCGACACCTTCGTCACTGAGCAAACCGGGCAGCGCTTCAATCACCGCGTCGGTATGCAGGTCCGCATTGTTGGCTTCCACCGCATCTTTCGGCACCCGCAGCTCCGCGCGAGAAAAATCAAACGGGCTGGGCACAACTTCGTAACTGGCGTTATCCGGGGTCCCGGCACGCAATTTAAGACGGTCGAAACGGCCCAGCGCTGTCAGTGTGGCCGACGTCAGCACCGCGCCGTAACAGCGCCGCCACAAACTGTATTCCAGGGTCTTGCCTGCCAGGATCGGTGAGCTGCATACCTCGAAATCAAACGAGCCACCCCAGTCCACCAGTGTGACCCAGCGCGCCTGGGGCACACTGCCCTCATCGGCGCGGGAGTAATTGGCCCAGAGTTCCAGGTTCGCCTCGGCACGGCCATGCCAGCCGCCCAGCACCGGATACCAGCGTTCCAGATCCACAATCGGCACCGGGCTGTGGGCGTCTTCCATCATGCGCTGGGCCACCTGCACCATTTTGCCCAGCAACGCTTCCATCTCGTCGAAGTCTTCCCGCAGCTGGTCTGCCAGCTGCATCAGAGGTTCCGGCACCACACCGCCTTCAAAGCGGTGGCGCGCACTGCGTCCGGGGCCGGAGCCACCGCCGCGGCGGTCTTCATCAAATTCACACAGGTCTTCCAGCAGCGGCCAGGCCATTTCCAGCTTCTGCTTGGCCGACGTAAACAGCGCGGGCAGATCTTCACCCGCCCGATCCAGCTCGCCACCGTCACCAATCTCGCCCAGCAACTGGCTCAGGTTCTTGTTGGCCTGATCCAGCCAGCCGGTGGTGGCGCCCACGCGACTGTGATGCGCAAAGTGATTCAGTGCCTTGTCCGGCAGGTGGTGTGCCTCGTCCAGCACATAAATGGAATCTTCCGGTGCCGGCAGGATCGCCCCGCCGCCGAGGGCCAGGTCTGCCAGCAGCAGATCGTGGTTGGCCACGATCACCCGGCTTTTCCCCAAGCTCTCGCGGGCACGGAAAAAGCTGCAGCTACTGACATGGGGACAACGGCGGCCGCTGCACTGGCGGTGATCGGTGGTCACGCGGCTCCAGTCTTCGCCTTCGATGGTGTCCTTCCAGTTATCGCGGTCGCCGTCCCATTTGCCGGTGGAGAGCTGGTCGGCCATTTCCCGGTACAGCTTGACCCCCACCTCGTCCACCTGGGGCTTTTCGTCCTCGTACAGCGCCATGGAGGCGCCCACGCCGCTGGAGGTCAGTTCAGTGAGAAGTTGATCGAGCTTGGACAGGCAGAGGTAGCGACCGCGCCCTTTGGCGAGGGCAACCTCGAATTTGAGGCCCGAGTGGCGGATCAGCTCGGGCAGGTCCTTGTTGATGATCTGTTCCTGCAAAGCCACCGTGGCCGTGGAGACCACCAGGGTCTTGTCGTGGGCGATGGCCAGGGGGATGGCGGCGAGCAGGTAGGAGACGGTTTTACCGGTACCGGTGCCCGCCTCGACCACGCAGATGTGTTGCCCATCGGTTTTACCGTGATCCCGCTCGCCGGCGCCATTGCGCTCGATACCACCCAAAGACCGGGCAATGGCGGCAATCATCAGTTTCTGGCCGTAACGCGCTTTCAGTTCACGGCCGTTGAGAAACTGGCGATAGGCTTTCTGTATGGATTCTTTGTCTTTTTCGTTGAGCACTGGGGACCGGCTGGCTTCGCTATGGATTAAATCAGCCGGCCATTATCCATGCTTGTTCAGGGTTTAGCCAATCGGGTTTCGCGTGCAGAGAACATAGGTAATGGCGAAGGCGAAGTGCTGGGCAGGGGTTTTCAGGATCGTCGCAAACAGGGACGTTTGCGACGAAGCTTACAGGGATGTATTCACAGCGGTCCTGAAAACCCCTGCCCAGCGCTTCGCCGCCACAGGTCCAGCTTCGGAGCCCCGAAAGAACTAAGATTCGTAGGCCAGGCGCGATACCACAGGGTTGGCATAACCCTGGATAGCCTTGTCCCGCCAGCGCTCGTCAATCCTGGCCATGCGGGCCTCGAACTGTTCTCGGATTTCCTGGTGCTCGTCCGGGTGCCAGGGCTTGGGCGGATAGCCTACCGGCAGGTTCGGGGCCTCCCCGTAGATCATCTGGTAGGCGATCAGGTTGGTGGGATGCAGCACATAGTTGCCGATAATCTGGCGGTCAATCTCATCGGCCAATGCGCTGACATCGCTGAAATCCTTCTCAATGGGCGTGCCGAAGGCCGCGTGAATGTGCCCCTTCTGGCCCACGACGCCCTTGGCGATACTGCCCAGGTCCTCGTGTGCTTTCTTCTGATACTCATCCTGGTGTTCGGTGATATACAGCTCGCGCGCCTTGTGACGGTCACAGGGGTCCCACTCGTAGGAAATCGCCAGCGGCACTATGTGCAGCTCGCGCCAGAACTCCGCAAACGACTGCTCCTTGGGCTTGGCCATACCAAACATGGCTGCCAGTGCAGGGTTGGTACGATCGCGACCGTCTTTGGCGCGGCCGGCGCGCTGGGCAATCCACACATGCTCGTTCTCATTGACGATGGAATGGTGGATATAACGGGAAAGAGTGGTCGCCGCCATTAGCTTCTCACGGCGGCTGCCAGAGCTGCGCTTCACCACAAAGCACTTGTTCAGCTTCATAATGTCGGTGGCAAACTGCTTGGACAGCAGGTTGTCGCCGATAGCGATACGGGATGTCTCATGCCCTTCTTTATACATGGCGAGGATCGCCAGCGCCGGGTCCATGGCGATATCCCGGTGATTGCTCACAAACAGGCAGGCCCGGTCTTTTGGCAGGGTATCGAGACCGGAGATGCTCAGGCCGCAACTGGTGCGGTTCACGGCTTTCTCCAGGTACTTGGCGATCACATCCTGCACACCGCGCACATTGTGCGCCTTGCGGAATTCAAAGCGCACAAGCTGACGCACCAGCCACGCCAGCGGCCGCTCCAGCTTGCTCGCCATGCCGGGTAACAGGAAGTGGGCCACCACCCGGGACATCTCCGGGTCTTCTACCAGACGGCGCAGCGCCGGGCGCACCTCATCGTCCCGGTACGGGCGGATCTCATCGAATTGACTCGTATCCAGATTTCTCACATTCATGGAATTCAATTACCTGCCAACTCCAGCGCGCCATCTCACTCAGCGGACGCCGCGCACTGGCGCTTTCTTATTGTGGCCCAGCCAGCAGCCAATAAGGGTGCGGCGGGCGAAACCGGCGCAGAACATACCGGATGCGCGGGCGAACTGCCAGTGCCTCGGCGGACTCTGCGGTTATCCGCGTCTGTAATCACCCCGCATCCGGCCACTATGGACATATATCCGCCCCGCCCCGAGAATAGACCGCTTTGCGTCACACATAACAAGAAACTGAACGGCAGCCCCGCCACGAGCAGGGCGGCCCGACTGAGGCCCGACTGAGGCCAGATATAGGAGAGCACCTTGAGCCAGACCAGTCCCGGCAATGCCAGTGAGTCCCAGCCGCAGGATTCGCAGTACTCGCACCACACCCCCAGCCTGCTGGATGCACTGATCCCCCTGCTGATACTCATCGCACTACTATCCCTCTCCGTCTACTTCTTCGGCGCCGACTCCTCCTACGGCCCCAACCAGATCGCGCTGCTGCTGTGCGCCGGGGTTGCCGCCCTGATGGGCATGAAGAACGGCTTTACCTGGAAAGAGATGGAAGGCGGCATGCTGCATGGCATGAGCCTGGTGTTTGGTGCCATTTTGATTCTGCTGGCGGTGGGCGCGCTGATCGGCAGCTGGATCCTCGCTGGCACCGTGCCTTCAATGATCTATTACGGGGTGCAAATGCTGTCACCCCAGTGGTTCTACGCCGCCAGCTGTATCATCTGCGCCATTGTCGGGCTCAGCATCGGCTCCAGCTGGACCACCGCGGGCACCCTCGGTGTGGCACTGATGGGTATCGCGGCCGCACTGGGCCTCAACCCCGCCATCACCGCCGGTGCGGTCATTTCCGGCGCCTACTTTGGTGACAAGATGTCGCCCCTGTCCGATACCACCAACGTCGCGGCGGCGGTCACCTCCAACGACCTGTTCCTGCATATCCGCCACATGCTGTGGACCACCATCCCGGCATTCACCATCGCGCTGGTAGTCTTTGCCACCATCGGCCTCACCGCCAACACCGACCACGCCTCGGCGGACGATATCCAGAAACTGCTCGGCTCCCTGCAGGAGGAGTTCAGCATCTCCATCGTCAGTATGCTGCCGCTGGCACTGCTGCTGTTTATGGCGTGGAGAAAAATCCCCGCGTATCCCACGCTGATTATCGGCGCGCTGGTGGGCTGTCTGATCGCCATGATCTTCGAGCCCAATGCCACCCGTCAGCTGGCCGGCGGCGAAGGCCCCCTGAGCCTGCTCAAGGGGGCGTGGCACAGCCTGTTTGACGGCTACAAATCCACATCCAGCAACGAAGCCGTTGCCGCCCTGCTCTCCAAGGGAGGTATGAGCAGCATGCTGAACACCATCTGGCTGATCATTTCCGCGATGGGCTTTGGTGGTGTGATGGAGCGTGCCGGCTTCCTGGAGCGCATCGTGAACTGGGCGCTCTCCGGAGTGAAGACTGTGGGCGGCCTGATCACTTCAACGGTTCTTACCTGTTTCGGCATGAACGCCGCGGCGGGCGACCAGTACATGGCGATCATCATCCCCGGCCGCATGTTCCGCGAGGCCTTTGAAAGCAAGGGCCTGCACGGGCTGAACCTGTCGCGCACGCTGGAAGACTCCGGCACCATCACCTCGGTGCTCATTCCCTGGAATACCTGTGGTGCCTACATGAGTGCCACCCTGGGAATCGCCACATTTACCTATGCGCCCTTTGCCCTGTTCAACATCATCTGCCCGCTGCTGGCCATCGCCTACGGCTGGCTGCACTTCAAGCAGATGCCACTGGGCACCCAGCAAGCCCTGCCGGATGCAGAAAAGGCCTAACCGAACCGATGTCGAATACCCTCACCGATCTGATCTCCTCCGCAGCATTCAACCTGCGGTGGTTTGATGTGGGCCGCCGCGTGCAGCCAGTCAGCCGGAAAACTGCAGAAGCGTTCGAGGCAGGCACCGCGCCCTGGCCATACCCGTACCTGCGCCAGGCCTGGTGCGGCCTGTTACTGTGGCCAACAGATCCTGCCGGCGGCGACCCGGTGGTGTGGTTCCTGCAGTTGCCGCTCGACGAACAGGGCAAGCTCCTGCTGCCGATCCGCGACCGCTTCCTGAAACAGCTGCACGGGGCGCTCTACCCTGAGGGAAACGGCAGTAACGGGCAGCAGGACCCGGGGAAACACCTGCAGCAGGCGCTGGAGAACAGCGGGCTGGTGTTTACCCCTGCGGCAGAAAAGCGCGCTGTGTTCCATGCGAAGGCCGCGAAACTGCTGCATCGCCCGGCCAGCGACCACTACCCGGCCGCACGCGCCTACGCAAAAGATCCGGCCTCATTCCCATGGGACCAGCTGGCCCTGCAGGGTATCGCGGACCTCGCGGTGCGCTGGGAAGAAGAGCGGGAGGCACTGGCGGCGAACCTGTCTCGTTTCGCCACCCCCGCACTGGTTCCCCTGTGCCAGTGCCTGGAGAGCGAGGCAATTGATCACAGGCTCGCAGAGCCGCTGATTCACCGCGCACAACAGACCCTGGCAGACAGTGAGCCCGACCTGAATCTGATCATCGGCGTAATCCGCGGCGTATCCCACAGCGTTGCCGGGGGCATGCGCCAGCAGTGGTTGCTGCAGGTGTTGCAGGGTAAGGTTGGGCGCCAGGGCGAGGTACTGGCCGCAATTGGCAGCCGCTGCAGTGACGATCTTCAGGTGCCGGAGCTTGCACAGCTGTGGCTGGAAAACCTGAGTGACAGCCAGCCCCAGCAAACCTTTAACTTGCTGCTCACCGACCTGCTGTTTCTTCCACAATTGCGCAACATCCTGCTCGGCGTGCTGAGAAACCCGGAACGCAAAGAGTGCGTGGCGCGCGCATTTGGTGAATTTCTGGCTCCCAGCGGAAATTGAAATAAAAACATCCGCGCGCCAAAGTAACCCGTCTCCTACCCTGTCTGCACAGCGCGCATAAAAATATGCGCGCAATTCATCGACTTTATTTCACGCATTCCAGCTGTTTTTTACACTTTCTGGCGCGGGTTATCGCAAAACAGTGCACCCAAAAAGGAAAATAAATCCGCTTTCAGTGCCCTGAAAAAAATTCTTGCCCGCCCGGCAATGGGCAAATGCGCAATTTGGCGGATAACCCTTTAAATTCAGGCCCGTGACGGTGACAAAGTGGCGGCGGTTTTATCCTGAATTCATCTCTGGCGGCTATTTTAACCGCACGCCTATTACACTCCATTGGGCGGTATGTTTGTAGAAAAGATTTTTACAAAGCACACCAAACAGGTGACGTTTTATTGTCTATGCTATTGACTAACATCAACGGAAAGGAGTTAGGGGATGAATTTCACTCCAGCCAAGTACTTAACCGGAATTATTTGTGCACTGGTCCTCGCAGGTTGTTGTGCACCGGCTCCGATGCCGGCCGCCTGCCCGCCTGGGTCAGAACAAATTCCGACTTCAATGGCCTGTCCTGCGGACGCGGATTGCTGGATGGCATCCGATAACGTGCGCTGTATGAAAGTGGTTAAATAACCGCTCTCTTTCAGGTCCATGCAAATGCCGCTTCTCGAAGCGGCATTTTGCATTTTGGGCTCAGCTAATTTGACTTGAGAGCGTGGCTTGTAAACAGACCTCGAAAAAGTAACGCAAGCACCAAAGCGTACGACGACCTCACTCCCTCCCCACGACACCTGCACAGACCGCTCTTCGCCTAAATACCGCTTCCTCTAGCCGATACCAGTACACACAGCATTCTATTGTCACTTCGCTATACAGCGTCCCCCAAAGCCAGCGGATTTGTCAGCCAAACTGGCCGCACCGGCCAATTGTCGCTAATATTTGCGCCTTTCCTTTCTCACCATCAGCAAAGAATCTTTGATCATGGATGCTCTCCCCCTGTCCGCCGCCATCGCAAAATTACAGCAGCACAAGGACCAGCAGCGCTGGTCGCTCCGAGATCTGTTCGCGTCGTCAGCAGACCGCGCCCAGGACTTCAGTGCCGAGGCTGCGGGCATCTATCTGGACTACAGCAAGAACCTGCTCAGTGCAGAAACACGGCAACTGTTGCTGGGATATACCGATACCGCACATCTGCAAGAGCGCATCCAGGCACTGTTCAGCGGCGCCACCATCAATAACACCGAACATCGCCCGGCACTGCACACCGCCCTGCGCTTTCAGGGAGCGCCCGGCACCGAGCACGAGCAGGCGGTAGCGGACTGCCGTGTGCAGATGGAGAAGTTCGTCGCACAGGTCCACAGTGGCCACTGGACGGGCTTCAGCGGCAAGCGCATCCGCCATGTGGTCAACATCGGCATCGGCGGCTCCGACCTGGGTCCACGCATGGTCTGCGAAGCCTTGCGCCCTTGGCACAAAGAGGGTCTTACTGTGCACTTCGTCGCCAATATCGACGGTGCCGACCTGAGTGATACCCTCGCCTCGCTGCCCGCTGACGAGACCCTGTTCATCGTCGCCTCCAAGTCTTTCTCCACCCTGGAAACCCGCCAGAACGCCCTCTCCGCGCGCCAGTGGGTACTCAATGCTGGCTGTGCCGAATCTGACCTTGAAAAACACTTTGTTGCGGTGAGCAGCAACCTGGTGGCGGCGCAGGACTTTGGCATTGCGGCGCAGAATATTTTCCCCATGTGGGACTGGGTGGGTGGACGCTACTCGCTGTGGTCGGCCATCGGCTTGCCCATCGCACTGGCCTGCGGCTTTGACGCCTACAGTGATTTGCTGAAGGGCGCCCATGCCATGGATACTCATTTTGCGGAAGCGGCTTTTGCACAGAACCTGCCGGTGCTGATGGCACTGATCCACTTCTGGTATCGCCAATGCTGGGGTGCCGGCAGCCTGGCAGTACTGCCCTACGCCCAGCGCCTGGCCAAGTTCCCGGCGTGGCTGCAGCAGCTGGATATGGAGAGCCTCGGCAAGAGCGTAACCCGGGATGCGCAACCGCTACCCTACCCGAGCGGCAGCGTGATCTGGGGCGCCGAAGGCAGTAACGGCCAGCACTCCTTCCATCAGCTGTTGCATCAGGGTACGGACATGATTCCGGCGGACTTTGTGGCGATCAAACAGCCGACTTCCGAGCTGGTGGAGCAGCACCAGTGGCTGCTTTCCTGCTGCCTGAGCCAAAGCCAGGCCCTGCTCAAAGGCAAGTCCCTGGCCGAAGCGCGCAAAGAGCTGGAGGCCTCAGGCCACACCCACAAAGAAGTACATCAGCTAGCACCGCATAAAGTGGTACCCGGCAACCGCCCGAGCAATACCCTGATTGTGGAAAAGCTGGATCCGTTCCACCTGGGCAGCCTGCTGGCGCTGTACGAGCACAAGGTGTTTACCTTTGGCTGCCTGCTGGACATCAATCCCTTCGATCAGTGGGGCGTGGAGTTAGGCAAGGTGCTTGGCAATGGCGTGCATGCGGCCATTGATGGGGAGATTCCGGAGGATTGGGATGGGTCCACGGCCCATCTTCTCAAACTTCTTCTTAAGTAATTCTCACTTCTTCGAAAAGCCAGTGGCCCCGCTTAGTGGTTTTACCGGCGGCCAAGCACCGGGTGTGGGTTTTCAGGACCGCTGTGAACCCATCCCTGGGCGCTGCGGCGCAAACATCCTGTTTGCGACGCTCCTGAAAACCCACACCCGGCACTCGACCTTCGCATCAAGTTCAGCGCCTTATTCATATGGAATTACCCCTTCATATAAAACGCACCTACCTTTGAATTGAAGGCAGAGTGCTGGGGTTTCGCTTTCGAAAGCGTCGGCGACAGGGATGTATTGAAGGGGGGCGCCTAGCCCGGTTTCGAAAGCGAAACCCCAGTGCTCTGCCGCCACTCAACGACCTAATTGGAACCACCGAATTCAACTTCCACTTTTCCCCTGTTGTTCAAGCAAAGGTTTTATCAAGTCCATCGGCAACGGGAACACAATCGTGGAATTCTGCTCTCCGGCAATATCAATCAGCGTCTGCATGTACCGCAGGGTAATGGCATTCGAATTTTTTGACAGTTGATCCGCCGCTTCAGTGAGCTTCAATGCGGCCTGCGCCTCACCTTCGGCATGAATCACCTTCGCCCGCCGCGAACGCTCTGCTTCCGCCTGCTGAGCAATGGCGCGGATCATGCTCTCGTCCAGATCAATGTGCTTGATCTCCACATTGGTCACCTTCACACCCCAGGCATCCGTCTGCTCATCGAGGATCTTCTGGATATCCACATTGAGCTTGTCACGCTCCGACAGCATTTCATCCAGCTCGTGCTTACCCAGCACCGAGCGTAACGTCGTCTGCGAAAGCTGGCTCACCGCCTCGTGGTAATTCTCCACATTGATGATGGCCGACTGTGGATCGACCACCCGGTAATACACCACCGCATTGACCTTCACCGAAACGTTATCCCGACTGATCACATCCTGGGTCGGCACATCCATCACCACTACCCGTAGATCCACCCGCTCCATTGTCTGGATCACCGGAATAATGATGATCAGACCCGGCCCCTTCACCGCCTGAAAACGCCCGAGAAAAAACACCACCGCGCGCTCGTATTCCCGCAGGATACGGATCGCATACATCACGATAAAGACAACGGCCAGAATCAACAGACTGGCAAAGTAACTGATCATAAGTATCGCTCCCTAAAGGCTTATTCCGGCCTAACCTGCAAAATCAACCCCTGCTCCTCCGTGACCGTCACCAGCTGTCCTTCCGTCAGCAGACTGTCGCAACGGGCGCGCCAGATCTCGCCGTCGATCTTGACCAGCAGCTCCGGCGCCAAATCGAATACCACCGCCGTGCGCCCCACCATCGCCTTATTGGCGGCCACCTTCGGCTTGCGCAGACTGTGCCCTACCGCATACAGCAGCCCCAGCAAACCGAGGCCGCTGACGGCGGCAATGGAGCCAATCAGTGCCTTGGACACACGCATGCCCGGCACATCGCTGTCGATCAGCAAGACCGAGCCGATCACCAGTGCGATCACCCCACCGATACCCAGCGCGCCAAAACTCGGCACAAACAGCTCCGCTGCAATCAGCAATGCGCCCACGATGATCAGCGCCAGCCCCGCGTAATTCACCGGCAGTACCTGCAGTGCATAAAACGCCAGTAGCAGACAGATGACACCAACCACCCCCGGCACAATGGCGCCGGGGCTGTAGCCCTCGAAAATCAGGCCGTAAATGCCCACCAGCAGCAGGATATAGGCCACCTGGGGGTTGGTGATCAGGGATAGCAGCTCGTTGCGCCAGTCTGGCTCGTAGGCCACCACCGGCAGGTCTGCGACTTCACCGGCGATCTTTTGCTTGCCTGCGGGCAATACGATTTCCCGGTCTGGCAGTTGCTCCAATAATTGCTGTTGGTTGCTGGCAACCACGTCAATCACGTTTTCTTCCAGCGCTTCCTGGGCGGTCAGTGTGGCGGCGTCGCGCACCGCCTTTTCGGCCCAGTCGGCGTTGCGGCCGTGGCGCTGGGCGAGGCCGCGAATGTAGGCCACAGAGTCGTTGACGACCTTGCGTTCCATGGCGCTGCCAGGCTTATTCGACGTCTCTTTTGCTTCAGCCTCCTTCGAGCCCGATCCGGCACTTCCCTCCTCTTGATCGCCGGAGGTACCCGCAGTATCGGAAGGGGCCTTCCCCGGTGGCTCCTGCTGCCCGGGCATACCACCGATCTGCACCGGCGTGGCGGCGCCCAGCGTGGTCGAGGGCGTCATTGCCGCAACATGGCTGGCATAGAGAATATAAGTGCCGGCACTGGCCGCGCGGGCGCCAGCCGGGGTCACATAGGTAACGTAGGGAATGTCCGAGGCAAGAATGTGCTGAATGATGTCCCGGGTGGCGGCGTCCAGGCCGCCGGGGGTATCCATATTCACAATGAACAACTGCGCGCCATCTTCGCGAGCGGCTTCACTGGTACGGATCAGGTAATCGGTGGTGGCGGGGCCGATAGGGCCATTGATGGAGAGCTGCGCGATGTGGGGCTTTTTACGCCCGTCGGCATCGCCAGAGTTCTCCACCTCTTGCGACACACCGGCAATAGCAAAAACCTGCGCCAGGATCAGCAACAGGCCAACGGATACCGCTTTCGAACACCACTGTTTCATGTGTGTTATCCCGGGTGCGAAAGTACAGGATTAACAAGCGTAACAGAATCGGGAGGGACCACAGGGAATTGAACGCCAGTTGCGGAAAGACCGTTACCGGTAGCGGACAGCCAGCAGCGTCGTTCGCGCGTCAGGCGTTAATCCCTGACGCGCTGGATCTGCTCAAGCCGGGACACGCTGCCTAAATAGTCCTGCCAGCTGGCTTCCAGCTCGGCAGTCTGGTAGCGCTGGTACTTGGCGCGGTCGAGCCAGAAGACGCGGGTGCGGGCACGGCGCAAATCAATCAAGGGCAGCTGGTCAATGGCTGCCGAGCCCCGCTTGAATACCGAGCCTGCACGGGAATTCTGGATCATGTCGCTGACGATGGTGAGATGGACATTTTCAGCCGCCGGGTCAAAGTGGTTGAGCGCTGCTACATCTGACAACGCCTCGTAGATCGGCGACACCGGCTGCTCACCGCCAGATACGGCTTTTTCGATCGCTTTCCCAAGCGGCTGCTCGAACCGCTCCTGATACAGGGCCTGTATGAACTGCTGGTTGGCCGTGAGCGCACTCACATCCTTGCCGGAGTTGGGTTTGCACAAGTCCACCACGGGTTTGGACAATCCATTGTAGTGATCGTCCAGCACAAATATCGAGAATCGGTCGTTGACCGCTGCGGCGGCGAGCAGGCTGGAGAGGTGGGTATCGAGAAAATGTGTCTGGTGAGGCGACAGGGTATCGGACGCGTCGATCACCACGATGTGCTGGGCGAAGCGCGGCAGGTTGGGATTACACAGGGTGACCCTGTCGTAATCCCGTTCGGGTGCCTGCACTACGCTCAGGGTGAACGCACCCAGGGCCGCAAGAATCACCAGACACCCGGAGAATACAACGATCCCACGCCGGTCTTCACGGGTCATCCTCCCACGGCGCCCCGCTTTGCGCCTGGCTTTACCGCGGCCAAACCACGCCATCATGCTCTCCGCAAACCGTAATCCATTTCGAGTTGGTCAACCAGCGCCGCAAGAGATTCCTGCAGAGACTCACAGCGGTCGTTCACTGTATCGATGGCTCCGGTGTACACCCCGTCGAGTTCCTCCATCAAAACCTCGAATGCCGACAGATCACGCTGGTGCTGTTCCAAACCTGTGGTGTTCAACTGGGGCAACTTATCCAGCTCGAAGCGCAATAGCTCGCCAAAGTAGGCCGCGCGACGGTTCAACATCCGTGCAGAATACGACTGGTAATAGCGGATAAGCTCGTCCAGCAGGCCCTGCGCCTTGACGATATCCTCATGGTAGTGACGGTGGATTTCCTCGCTGCGCTCGATACTCGCCTTGAACTGGATAAACTCTGCGCGCATGGTCTTCTCTTTATCCGCGAGTGCCTCGTGTATCTCATCCGCCAGCTCGTTAACACTTTCCACTGCGTCTTCAAAGGCTTCCCCCCAGGCTCTCTGCAGCCTTCTTACGCGACGGGTGATCGCGGTATATCCGGGGTAGCGGTCATCTACCACAAAGAACTTGGCTGTCAGCAAAATCAAGGCGATACCACTGACCACCACCATGATCCAGGAATTGAAGTCCTGAATACCCAGGGGTGCACTCCACAGACTCGTCATCGCCAGCTGCGAGGCGGCAAACGGATTTTGTTCCAGGGCCTCCCGGTAGTGCCCCACCCCCAGCACAAACGTGACTGAAGTCGCGACGATGGCACTGCACAGCACAGCCGCACCCAGCTTCCTGAACAGGCTCTGGTGAAAGCAGTTTCTCAACGAAAACGCCATAAATGCGGCGAAGCCCAGATTGATCAAAGAGATGATGAACGCCTGAAAGAAACCACCGACCAGGCCGAGGTCGCTACCCTTGGATAGAAAGAATGCATTCAGCACTGTTTCCAGAATAACGATAAAGAAAATGACCGAGTGATGCAGGAGCCTCGACTCCCGGTAATCCGCTTCACGGGTGAGGCCATTGCGGTTCCGGAAGATTTCCAGATCCATTCGCATCGCTGAATAGTCCTGCGCACTGCGCCTCAAACCGCTCACCAGATTGGCCATGCGCGCACTGACTTTTTTATCGACCAGTGCATCAGTATTTTTCAAATCCTGAAACAGCTGGCGAATGTTCACCTCGCTTCTGTCGGCCAGTTCCTTGTCCAGCTCGGTTTGCCGGTTTTCATGCACGCGACCGATAATCTCGCGTACCACATAGGAGCGCAGGCTTTCTTCACTCTCCGTATGGTTGACACGGTCGTGCTCGGGAATGCCCGCTTTCACATCGCGCTCTACGCGCTGCTCAATCTTCAGGGCAGAGATGGCGGCTTTGGTGGCCGGTATTGAAGTCATGCTGTCACCTAAAAACTTCCACTACATTTTAGGTTTTGGAAGTACCCCACAGCTCTCGCACCTGTACCACTGTAAACAGTAGAAAGTGCGCCCACCGGCCAGTACACGCTCCGGTGTACCGTCCAGTAATGGAATACCTCTTACATTGAGAATAGTCGCCTGTGCGGCCTTGTGGCGCCAATGCGATGAAGTGATGTCAATGAGGAAAATCTGGCGCCAATTCTTCCCGCCATTCCTGCCTTACCTCCGCAAAAGGTCAACAGCCATCCATATAAAATGATTTTTGCGCCACACACAAAAAAGAATATTGCATTCAAAAACAAATATCGCATAACCTTGCAAAGTCGCTTTGCGCACAATAACAAAAATTTAATCCTTGCTATGGGCAATGGCGGCATCCCCGGTAGAAAAAATAACAACAGGAATCCACCCATGACTCGCACTCAAGATACCAGTCCCTGCAACCCCCTTACGTCACCCGTCAAGACCGCCCGGCACCTGTCGCTGGTCGCGGCCTCGCTCCTTTCTGCGCTGGCAATGCCTGGCACCGCTGCCGATATTGACCAGGTACTTCCGATTCAGCACAGCTGCAGCAGCACATTAAAGATTCGCGCACAGGATATGACCGCAAGCCAGCTGAATGCGACCTGTGCAGACCTCTCTGCGGAAGAAGCCCTGTTCCACCAGCGCCTGCAAACCAACCAGGTGCCGGTGCCCAACGATTTCAATAGCGCCCTGCGTGTGGTCGTGTTTGACGACTACACCCAGTACGACACCTACGGTTACGATCTTTTCGGTATCAATACCAACAACGGCGGAATTTATATCGAAGGTACACCGTCCAATCCTGACAACCAGGCCAGCTTTTATGCCCACGAAGCGTCTTGGCTGCGCCCGGAGTTTGCGATCTGGAATCTAGAGCACGAGTATGTGCACTACCTGGATGGCCGTTTCATTGCGTACGGCGGCTTCAATCACTACCCCGGCAATATGGTGTGGTGGTCGGAAGGCCTTGCGGAGTACCTTTCACTGGGCAATGACAACCCGGAGGCCATTGCCGTAGCACGCAACCACAAGCCACGTCATCGCAAGCCCAGCCTTGCCTCCATCTTCGACACCACCTACCGCGACAAAACCGATCAGGTGTACCGCTGGAGCTACCTCGCCATCCGCTTCCTGTTCGAGCGTCATTACGACGAGGTCATCGCCATGACCAACACACTTAAAAATAATGATTACAGCAGCTACACCGCCTACCTGAACAACTGGCAGAACAGCTACGAATCGGAATATCAGAACTGGCTGGACGGGCTGGTGAACAGTGGGGCCAAGGGTGCGCCGCGCAACAGCAAGCGTGACCAGATGCTGATGCGCCACTCCGCCGCAGAAGCCAAAAAGCGAGGCAACCCGCACAGCCACTAATTGGCATCGCATCACCTGAGACCATCGGGCCCATCCGGGCCCTTTTTTTTGACAGCACATCACCCACAGTATCCGCGGTAACACCATGTCAACGCTCCGTTCGCTCGCCGTTCTCCTTACCCTCTTCCCGCTGCTCATGCTTTCGGCATGCTCCGGTGGAAATGGCTCCCCCGGGGAGCCGCCGGATAGTGGCATCGTGGAAGAGGACGATGACGATGACGGCGGTGAAGATAACGTAACCATCGACCAGGTTCTGCCGCTAACCCATGTCTGTGGACCCACACTCACTCTGCTGGCACAGGCGATGACGGACACGGAGTTCAATGCGTCATGCGCGACGCTTGCCGCGAGCGAAACCTTTTTTCATGAACGCCTGCAAACCGGGCTCGTGCCGGTAGCCGACGATTACAATACAGCGCTGCGCATTGTGGTATTTGATAGTTACGACGAGTACGACCAGCACGGCTATGCACTGTTTGGCATCAACACCGACAACGGTGGCATCTACATTGAGGGCAACCCCTCAGACCCGGACAATGAGGCCAGCTTCTATGCCCACGAGGCTCAGTGGCTGCTGCCCGAGTTCGTCATCTGGAACCTCGAACACGAGTATGTGCATTACCTGGAGGGACGTTTCGTGTCCTATGGTGGCTTCAACCACTTTCCGGGGAACATGGTGTGGTGGACGGAAGGGCTGGCCGAGTACCTGTCGATGGGGGATACCAACCCCGAGGTGCTGGATTTGCTACGCAATACACTATCCCAATCCCAACCGCGAACACTCGGGGAGACGTTTGGCACCCGTTACGGTGACGGCGTGGATAACGTGTACAGCTGGACCTACCTGGCGGTGCGGTTTCTGTTCGAGACCCACTACGCAGAAGTTCTGGCGATGACGGATACCCTGAAGGCCAACAACTTTGCCAGCTACCAGGACCACCTCGCCCACTGGGAAACCAACTACGAGCAGCAATACCAGCAGTGGCTCCAGACACTGGCCAATAGCGGGGCAGAAGGTGCACCGCGCCCTGAAAGCCGCTATCTGATGCTCAAACAGCACGCCCTCAGCGAGGCGCAAAGACGCAGTCACCTGTTACCGCCTTAGTTCGGGCGCCCGCGCAGAGCGTAAAACCGCGCAGTGTGCAGACACAAAAAAGGCGGGCCCTCACCGGGCCCGCCTTTTTACCAACTGTGCGTCGCTAACTGTTTATAACTAGCTGCCGGCACCGCAGGACACACGCACCTAGTCACTGTCGCTCGGGTGACGCATGGGCGTCGGGAAGGGAAAGTGCGCGATCTTGTCGCCCTTGACTTCAACGATCTTGCCGGTGCCCTCTTTTTCCACTTCATCAATACGCACAATGCTGTGCATCGGGATGTAGGAGCGTTTCACCGAGGCAAACTCGGTCTTCAGCTTTTCTTCACTGGGGTCCACAACCAGCTGCGATTTCTCTCCAAACACGAACTCCTCCACCTCGATGAAACCGTACATTTCACTCTGGTAGATGGCGCGGGCATAGAGCTCGTACACCTGGTTCTGGTTGTGAAATATCACTTTGTAGGTCGGGTTGGACATAGGTCTCTCTGGAATGGGGCAGAATGGGCCGGGGCGGAACAGGCATGCCCCGTGAATTCTAGTGTCGAATCGATAGTTTCGCGGCCACATCCGCGAAAAGCGCGGAAGGTTAGCACCAGCGCCCGGAAATTGCACTAGGGTGCAGGGCCGGGACATCACCGATGTCTATGCAGCCTCTGGAGGGGCCGGTATAATGCCCAACCTTTGCGAATTGACCAATTTTTAACCAGGCACATTATGTCTTCTGAACTGTCCGAAAAACCGGTGAAAAAGCTCTTTATCAAGACCCACGGGTGCCAGATGAACGAGTACGATTCCGCCCGTATGCGGGATCTGCTGGGCGAATCCCACCAGATGGTCCCCACTGACGACCCGGAAGACGCGGACGTACTGCTGGTGAACACCTGTTCTATTCGGGAGAAGGCACAGGAAAAACTGTTCCACCAGCTGGGCCGCTGGAAGCACCTGAAGGAAAAAAATCCCGATCTGGTGATCGGTGTCGGCGGCTGTGTCGCCAGCCAGGAGGGCGAGGCCATCGCCAAACGCGCGCCGTATGTGGACCTGGTATTCGGCCCGCAGACCCTGCACCGTCTGCCGGAAATGATGGAAACCAGAAAGCAGCAGAGCGGTGCCATCGTGGTGGATGTCTCCTTCCCGGAAATCGAGAAGTTCGACCGCCTGCCGCAGCCGGAAGCCGACGGCGTGAGCGCGTTCGTCTCCATTATGGAAGGCTGCTCCAAGTACTGCACTTTCTGCGTGGTTCCCTACACCCGCGGTGAGGAAGTCAGCCGCCCGGTGGCAGATGTACTGGAAGAAGTGGCGCATCTGGCGGACCAGGGAGTCCGCGAGGTCAACCTGCTGGGCCAGAACGTCAACGCGTACCGCGCGCCGGGCGAAGACGGCCAGATGGTGGATTTCGCCGAACTGATCACCTATGTGGCGGCCATCGATGGCATCGACCGCATTCGCTACACCACCTCGCACCCGGTGGAGTTCTCGGATTCGCTGATCGACGTGTACGCCGAGGTGCCCGAACTGGTAAACCACCTGCACCTGCCGGTCCAGAGTGGCTCCGACCGCATCCTGATGGCCATGAAGCGCGGCCACACGGCGCTGGAGTACAAGTCGAAAATCCGTCGATTGAAGGCCATCCGCCCTGATATCTGCCTGTCTTCGGACTTTATCATCGGCTTCCCCGGCGAGACCGAACGCGACTTCGAGGCCACCATGAAGCTGATTCAGGATGTGGGTTTCGATATTTCGTTCAGCTTCATCTATTCCCCACGCCCGGGCACCCCGGCGGCTGACCTGCCGGACGACACCCCGGAAGAGGTGAAAAAGCACCGCCTGCAATTGCTGCAACACCGCATTAACCAGCAGGCGACGGAGATTGCGCGCCGCATGGTGGGTAATGTGGAGCGCGTTCTGGTCAGCGGTGTGTCCAAAAAAGACCCGGGCCAGCTGCAGGGCCGGACCGAAAACAACCGGGTGGTCAATTTCCGCTGTGACCAGATGGAGCTGATTGGTAAGTTTGCCGATGTGCTGATCGAGGAAGCCCTCCCTAACTCCCTGCGAGGAACTTTGGTGGCTTCGGAGCTGGATGGGCCGCTGAATTAACTCGGGCTCCGGGGCAGCCAGTTAGCGCCGCCGTGGCGGCCCTGCTGCCGGGATTCGTTTCCGGGACACGCTACAAGCACATCCCTGTGCGCTCGGACGCGGCCATCCATGGCCGCGTACGGTCCCGGAAACGAATCCCGGCATCAGCGCCTTCAATCGTGACTCCTTAATTCTGTCCGGACAAAGTGGTATTCAAGCTGGCAGAACACAAATCCGTGATTCTAAGGCGCCGATGCCGATAGCCCTTTGTGAGACCTTCCGCGAGAGGGACCTCGCGGAAGAGCCCCCAGGGATGGGTTCACGGCGTGTCTCACAAAGGGCTATCGGTAGCGGGGCCGCCACACAACCACCTACGAAGCACCGAATCCAAAAGACCAACCACAACCCCTCATACTCCCCTGTTATAAGCCCCAAGCCCCTTTAGAACCCATTCGTCACAAACCAACCTTTCCCCCACGAGGGAAATGGGTATAACCTACAGACTGAACCCCCTGACTAAAGGTGCATGGAAACCAATTTGGAAACACAAGCCCTCGCTCACAGTATCACTCTTGAGCCAAACGACGCCCGCCGCCTGGCCAACCTCTGTGGCCAATTTGATCAACACCTGCGCCAGATAGAACAGCGACTGGATATTGAGATCCGCAATCGCGGCAACCAGTTTGCCTTCTATGGCGATGCCAAATCCGCCCGCGCGGCCGGTGAAATCATCAGCAACCTGTACCAGGAAACCGGGGGTAACGACGACCTGACCCCGGACGCGATTCACCTCGCCCTGCAGGAATCCGGCGTGGAAGAGCTGGTGAGTGGCAAGCAGAAGATGGAAGACGGCGAAGGGGATCAGATGGTACTGATCCGCACCAAAAAGTGTTCCGTGCGCCCCCGTGGTATCAACCAGCGCAAATACGTGCGCGCGGTGCAGACCAACGATATCAACTTCGGTATCGGCCCTGCCGGTACCGGTAAAACATACCTGGCGGTGGCCTGTGCGGTAGAGGCGCTGCTCAAGGATTCTGTCGAACGTATCTTGCTGGTGCGCCCGGCGGTGGAAGCGGGCGAGAAACTGGGCTTCCTGCCCGGCGACCTGAGCCAGAAGGTAGACCCCTATCTGCGCCCGCTGTACGACGCCTTGTATGAAATGCTCGGTTTCGAGACCGTCGGCAAGCTGATTGAGCGCAACGTCATCGAAGTAGCGCCGCTGGCCTATATGCGTGGCCGTACCCTGAACAACGCGTTTGTCATTCTCGACGAGAGCCAGAACACCACCCGCGAACAGATGAAAATGTTCCTGACCCGCATCGGCTTCGGCTCTACGGCGGTGATTACCGGTGACCCCAGCCAGGTCGACCTGCCCCGCGGTGCCGCCTCCGGCCTGCGCCACGCTATCGAGGTACTGGACAAGGTCAACGGCATCAGCTTCACCCACTTCGGCGCCAAAGATGTGGTCCGCCACCCACTGGTACAACGTATCGTGGAGGCCTACGGTATTCACGAAGCGGAAGTGGAAGCACAGCAGGAAGCCGAGCGCGCAGCGCGCAAGGCGGCCGCACTGAACGCTGCTGGCCGCGCTGGAGAAGATGCGGCCTAAGGCCGCGCCCATGAACGCAAACCTGTCCGAGAGCCAGTCGCGCTCGCCTGCTGACGTCCATATGGACGTGCAGCGGGCCACCTCCTGCTCCCCACTCCCCAGTGATGCGGACCTCGCGCGCTGGGCAACTGCCGCTGTGGGTGAACACCGCACCGAAGCTGAAATCTCGCTGCGCATCGTCAATGACGACGAAAGCCAGGCGCTGAACCTTCAGTACCGCGGTAAAGACAAGCCCACCAATGTGCTCTCGTTCCCCGCCGATATCCCCGCGGAACTGGGCCTCCCGTTACTGGGCGACCTGGTCATCAGTGCTCCGGTCGTCGCGCGGGAAGCGGAACAGCAGCACAAAGCCCTTGCCGCACACTGGGCACACATGGTGGTCCATGGCACACTGCATCTATTGGGTTACGACCATATCGAGGACGATGAGGCCGAGATCATGGAAAGTCTCGAAACCCGGATTCTTGCCGAGCTGGGTATCGATGACCCCTACCGGCCTGTAGACGCGCCCGCAAAAGACACGCGGGTAGAACAAATGAACAACGGAACCGACGAGTAACGCGGAGTATGGCCACATCCATGACCACCGACGAACCCCCAAGTAGCTCCTCTTCCAACCGGCCCCGCTCGACGGAGAAAAACTGGTTGGACAAAATACTGGGCGCTTTTTCACAAGAGCCCAAGTCCCGCGATGAGCTACTGGACATCATCAAGGACGCCGCCGAAAACAAGGTGGTCGACGCGGAAGCCCTGTCCATCATCGAGGGTGCGCTGGACGTGTCCAGCCAGCAGGTGCGGGAGATCATGATTCCGCGCTCGCAGATGGTGGTAGTCAGTATCGAAGACAGCCCCAAAGACTTCCTTCCCAAAATCATCGAATCTGGACACTCCCGCTTCCCGGTGGTGGGCGAGAGTATCGACGACATTCGCGGCATTCTGCTCGCCAAAGACCTGCTGCCGCTGGTGCTGAAGGGCGTAGACGAGTTCCGCCTGGAAGACCATATTCGACCGGCCAATATCATCCCGGAAAGCAAACGCCTGAATATCCTGCTGCGTGAGTTCCGCGAGAACCGCTACCACATGGCGGTGGTCATCGACGAATACGGTGGCGTTTCCGGCGTGGTGACCATTGAGGATATTCTCGAGGAAATCGTCGGTGAGATCGAAGACGAGACCGACGAGGAAGAAGCGGATAGCTTTATCCGTAAAGTGAGCGACAACGACTTTGTAGTGAAGGCGCTCACCCCCATCGAGGACTTCAACGAGTACTTCGGGTGCGAGTTCAGCGACGAAGAATTCGATACCATTGGTGGCCTGATCATGCAGTCTTTCGGCCACCTGCCCGGGCGCGATGAAATGACCAAGCTCGGGGAGTTCAAGTTCCGTGTCCTCTACGCCGACAACCGGCAGATTCATTTGCTGCGTGTCAGTCGGTTTGACAAACCCTCTGAAGAAGATGGCTGATGCGTAACACCCTGCCTCTGGTGGCCGCCCTGATCGCGGGCGGCCTTCTGACCCTCTCTTTCGCCCCGTACAACCTCTGGTGGAGCAGCCTGCTTTCCCTGGGGCTGTTTGCCTGGTTACTGGCCCCGGGGCGCGAAGGCGCGAGCAACCCGCTGACCGGGAAAAACATCTTCTGGCTGGCGCTGTGTTTCGGCATCGGCCTGTTTGCCACCGGCGGCTCCTGGGTTTACGTCTCCATCACCGATTTTGGCAACTCCTCGCCGCTGCTCGGATTCCTGCTGACCGGTGCCTTTGTGGGCATCATGGCCCTGCTGTTTGCCCTGCCCTTCCCGCTGCTGGCGCGGCTGCGCGCCAACCCGGTGTCCTTCGCCCTCGCGTTTGCCGCACTCTGGTTTGTCAGCGAGTGGTGCCGTACCTGGATGTTTACCGGGTTTCCCTGGCTGTTCGCCGGATACGCACATATTCATACCTGGCTCGCAGGCTGGGCACCCATCCTGAGCGTGTACGGTATCGGCCTGCTGCTGGCCTTCACTGCGGCCGTCGCGGCGCTGTTTATCCGCCGCACGTTCACCTCGTGGCGATCCCCGCGCGCGCTGGCGCTGCTCACCACTGCGATGCTTGTATGGCCGATGGGGCTGGTACTGTCCAACCTCGAATGGACCACAGCACGGGGCGAAACTACCAAGGTCGGGCTGGTACAGGCCAACATTCCGCAGGAAAAAAAATGGCAGCCGGCGTTCCTCGGCGAGACCATCCGGCGCTACCAGAGCGCCACCGAAACACTGCATAACCAGGATGTGGATGTGGTGATCTGGCCGGAGGCCGCCCTACCGATTATCTACCACCGCTCCCTCAATCTGATGGAAGCCCTGCAGAACAATGCGGAGCAAACCGGTACCGACCTGATCACTGGGGTTCTGTACGATACGGAGCAGGATTTCCGGCAAGTGGTGCATAACTCCGCAGCGGTATTCGGTAAAGAGCAGCAGCTGTATCACAAGCGTCATCTGGTGCCATTCGGCGAATATGTCCCCCTGGAAGACTGGATTCGCGGCACGATTGAATTTTTTAACCTGCCCACTTCGTTTATCCGCCCCGGCCCGAGCGACCAGTCGCCACTGCAGGCTGCCGGCGTCAACTGGGCCCCGCTGATCTGTTACGAAATCGTGTATCCGCAACTGGTCGCCCAGAGCAGCGGCGACGCCGGCGTGTTGCTGACCCTCAGCAACGACGCCTGGTTCGGTCGTTCCATCGGTCCCCTGCAGCACATGCAGATGGCGCAGATGCGCGCACTGGAAACCCGGCGCTACCTGGTGCGCGGCACCAATACCGGCGTCACCGCCATTGTTGCCCCGGACGGACGCATCACCGCGCAATTGCCCCAGTTCGAGCAGGCGCACATGGTTGGCGAGGTGGAGTCCCGCGCGGGTTACACGCCGTTCATGCACATCGGCGTGTGGGGTCTGGTGATTCTGGCCGCGTTGATGTTGGTGCTGTCGGCGCTGTTGCAGCGCCGCCCCGCTGGAAATGACGAGGTGGTGTTCACCGGCGAAGCGGCGGACTGACACACGCGTGGCGGCTGGCGACATCGAGGCGTTTTTTACTCTGCGATGCCGCCTCCTTTTACTTCCCTTGCACCAATTCAGGTATTTAATGCCAGCCTCCCATCGCAAACGCCTTGGCGGCTGCTATTATCCTGAGATATTCAACCCGGCGCAGAGGGCAAACTTGCCGTATACATCCGATCCACGGGTCCGGCAGGTCGTTGTTACCCAGCGCTCCCCCGGTGCCACCGCACGCACGATGCGGCAAGGCACAGACCGGGCCAATGTTTTCCATGCACAGAACAAACAATGTGCGGCACGGATGCCAGATTTATGCATTGCTTAATCACTGGCGGCACTGGATTAATAGGCCGTCTTTTTTGTGCGAAGTGGCTGGCGCGAGGCCATCGTCTCACGGTGCTCAGCCGATCTCCCGATAAAGTACACAAACTCTGTGGCGAGTCCGCCCAGGGGGTACGCGATCTGCAGCAGGTCGAAGGGCCGGTGGACGTTGTCGTCAATTTGGCGGGAGAAACCATTTCCAAGCGCTGGACCACTGCGCGCAAGCAGGAAATCCGTCGCTCCCGGCTGGAAACCACGGCGCAACTTGTGCAGTGGATTCTGGCGCAGCCAAAAGCGCCCAGTTATGTACTTTCCGGCTCTGCGGTGGGTTATTACGGCGATCGCGGCGGTGAGCTGCTGAAAGAGAGCAGTGGCCCCGGCGGCGGTTTCTCGGCAGAACTGTGCAAAGACTGGGAGGCTGCCACTGAGCCGCTGAAACAGGCCGGCATCTGTGTCGGAACCATGCGCACCGCCATCGTCCTTTCCACCAACGGCGGCGCGCTTGCGCAAATGCTGCCACCTTTCCGCCTGGGGCTTGGCGGCCCCATGAGTACCGGTGAACACTGGATGAGCTGGATTCATGAGGACGACATCGTCGGCCTGATGTTGCACGCCATCGACCACCACCTGTGCGTCCCCTTCAATGCCTGCGCCCCGGAGCCGGTCACCAACAACAGCTTTTCACGCCTGCTGGCGCGCGAGCTGCACCGCCCCTGCCTGATGCGCTCACCGGCGTGGATGCTGCACCTGATGTTCGGCGAAATGGCCAACGAGCTATTGCTCGCCAGCCAGCGGATGGAACCCCGCACCGCGCTCGACAGCGGCTACAGCTTCCAGTATCCCACGCTGGAAAAAGCTCTCGCCGAGCTGCTGGGCCACTCCGGTGAAAATGGCGCAACCCGCCCCTCGTCGAAAACACACTGAGCGGATACCCCCACCCTACAACGCAAAGAGCCCGCATATAGCGGGCTCTGGCAGTCGATTGTCGCTGGCGGGGTCAGGCAGCGGCGGTATTGCGTGTCAGTGCGTCTTCCAGATAGCTGCGTGCTGCTTCAGAGGTCACCGGATCCGCCTTGCACTCCATTGGTGCAGTGCCCACCCAGTGTGCATGCCAACGGAACCAGCTGTGCTCACCGGCCTCACTATCGCGCTTGTCCTGGCGCAACTCCACGAAATCCGTCTGCTCCGGGTCCAGCTTGAACTCGCGCACAATCTGTCCGACAAACGTCTCGAAGTTTTTGCTCAGTTTGGCCGCACCCTCTTCGCCAGCAGTGAGTATCACCAGCTGACGCTTGCCCCGCTGGGTCAACTTGAAGCCGATCCACACCGGACGGTTCAGACGATTGTGCAACTGGATTGGGGAAAAGGCTGAAGGAATACCCGTCATCAGAACGTTACCTCGATTATTCTTATCTTGTTATCTGCAATTCGGTCGTAACCGCCGTGCACGCAACACGACTCACGTCAAGAGATCCATTCATCAGAGGTCTGCTCCTGGCCCCCTGTCCCAAAACAAAGTTTCAGGAGAAACTTTCCCTGAGGGCGCCCATACTAGTTATTCATTCTGGGTGCATCAAGCACCAATCCTGAACAGGCGTCCACTAACAGTCAGACATCTGCGACTCACACCTCAACAACTGCACCTCAGCAACTGCGCCGTACCGGCAGCGGCCGCCACCGATACCACTGGTCTGCGACCAGTTCCCGCCAATACACCTGACTACGCAACAGTGCTGCGGCACTGGGCAACCAGCGCAGCAACCCGCTCTCGGCCCTGGGCACCAGCTCACCGGGACTTCCTACCGGCAGTGGCTGCACCTGAATGCCGGCGCGGGCAAAACTCTCCGCCGCACGGGGCATATGCCACCAGTGGGTGACCAGAACCACCCCTTCGACGCCGGCGTCGTGCAAAAGTGCCGCCGAGTTCGTGGCATTTTCCGCCGTAGTGCGGCTGCAATTCTCGCGCCAACTCACCGGCCTCTGAAACAGATTCTCCAGCGCGTCCGCCATCAGCTGGGCTTCTGGCACCTTTTCATCCGAGTACACGCGCCCGCCGGAGACCAGTATTGGCAGATCTTTCGGGGCCTGCGCGGCCGCCCAGGCCACCCGCTCCAGACTGGCCGCCGACAGACGTTCAGCCCCGCTCACGGCATCCCGGTAGCGCCCGCCGCCGAGCACCACAACCGCCGTTGGTTCAATCTCCGGCACCGGCGGCTGGAGCTTGGCCACGCGCTGCCCCAACCAACCCGAAAAGGCGGGTGTTGCACAAATCCACAAGGTGAGAAAACACAGGATCGCCAGGGGCAGCGACAATTTGGCAAGGGGATTGGTTGCGGGGAAAAACCAGAACACAAAGGCCATCAAGAGCCCAACCAGAGGGGCAAATGGCGGCATGATGAGTATGGCCAGGGCAGTGTGCAGTTCCATCTTGCTCAGCGAATATCCCTTGTAGTGTGTGGTCGGGTTCGTTAATCGGGCGAATCGAACCCCGGTTTAGCCGGCGTCCAGCCCCCCGATAACCTGACGGAAACAGCCGTAGCCACAACGGTGACAGGGGGTAACCTGGCTGCCCGCATCCGGCAGCGCGCGGTAGCCGCAACCGAGGCACTGCAGCTCCTCGCCCTCGCCGACGGTCTCTCCCGCCAGCGCCCAGGGTTCTCCCCGGCGGATACACAGCATCAGCGCTGGCCAGGCGGCCTTGGTGGGGTCTGCGGCTTCCAGCACCCAGTCTCCATAGCGCTCTTCCAGTGTTTTCAGCTCGCCCCCGAGGCCCTCGAGATAGTCCTCCGCCCGATGGGCATCGTCCTTCAACCAGGCTTTGAGGAAGGCCGCCTTGTTGGCCGTCAGCTTCTCCACCGCCAGTTCGTCTTTCACCAGCTGCTCCAGCTCCTGGCGCAGCCCGGCAGACAGCTTTTCATCGTTCAGCAGCAAATCGGGATTATCGACCTGCTGTGTGGGTTTAGTATCGGCTTTAGGTTCCTTACTCATCCTATCCCTCCTATAATTCGCCGTTTTCCGGCCAAACCGCACCGGCGGTTTACAGTCAGAATACCCCAAAAGATCGAGTCACAGAGTATAGGTTCCCCACAGATGGAAGAGCAGTACAACCCCTCCGCAGTCGAAGCCGCCGCCCAGCAGCACTGGGCCGAGCAGAAAAGCTTCGAGGTAAAGGAAGACCCCGCCAAGGACAAGTTCTACTGCCTATCCATGTTCCCCTACCCCAGCGGCAAGCTGCACATGGGGCACGTGCGCAACTACACCATCACCGATGTGATCTCCCGCTACCAGCGCATGCAGGGCAAAAACGTACTGCACCCCATGGGCTGGGACGCCTTCGGTCTGCCGGCGGAAAACGCCGCCATCCAGAACAAGACCGCCCCGGCCAAGTGGACCTATGCCAATATCGATTACATGAAGGGCCAGCTGAAAGCCCTCGGTTTCGGCTTTGACTGGTCCCGCGAGCTGGCCACCTGCCAGCCGTCCTACTACCGCTGGGAGCAGTGGTTCTTCACCCGCCTGTACAAGAAAGGCCTGGTGTACAAGAAGAACTCCGCAGTGAACTGGTGCCCCCACGATGCCACCGTACTGGCCAACGAGCAGGTGGAAGACGGTGCCTGCTGGCGCTGTGGCACCACCGTCGAACGTCGTGAACTGGCGCAGTGGTTTATCAAGATCACCGATTACGCCGAAGAACTGCTGAATGACCTCGACCAGCTCCCCGACTGGCCGGAACAGGTGCGCACCATGCAGCGTAACTGGATCGGCAAATCCAAGGGTGTCGAGCTGGCCTTCGCACTGCCCAAGACCATCGCTGGCGTGGATCACTTCGACGTGTACACCACCCGTCCGGACACCCTGATGGGGGTTACCTACGTATCCCTCGCCGCCGAGCACCCGATCGCCCTGGAGCTGGCCGAATCTAATCCAGCACTGAAAACCTTCATTGCCGAGTGCAAGAAGCAATCCATGTCCGAAGCCGATATGGCCACCATGGACAAGAAAGGCATGGACACCGGCCTCAAGGCCATCCACCCGCTCACCGGCGAAGAAGTCCCGGTATGGGTCGCCAACTACGTACTGATGGATTACGGCAGCGGTGCCGTGATGGCCGTGCCCGCCCACGACCAACGCGACTGGGAATTCGCCAAGAAGTACGACCTGCCAATCAAACAGGTAGTGACACCTGCCAGTGACGAATCCATCGACCTCGACAAGGAAGCCTTCACCGAAAAAGGCGTACTGGTCAATTCCGGTGGTTTCGACGGCCTCGACTTCGACGCAGCCTTCAATGCCATCGCCGACGGCCTGGAAGTGGCCGGCAAGGGCCGCGTCACCACCAACTACCGACTGCGCGACTGGGGTGTATCCCGCCAGCGCTACTGGGGCGCCCCCATTCCCATGTTCAACCTCACCGACGGCACCGAGATCCCGGTACCGGCCGAGAAGCTGCCGATCCTGCTGCCGGAAGACGTGGAACTGGACGGCGTCACCTCGCCGATCAAGGCAGACCCGGAGTGGTGTAAAGACGAATACAACGGCGAAGCGGTCGAGCGCGAAACCGACACCTTCGACACCTTCATGGAATCCAGCTGGTACTACGCCCGCTACACCTGCCCCGATTTCGAGGAAGGCATGCTCGACCCCGACCGCGCCAACTACTGGCTGCCGGTGGACCAGTATGTGGGCGGTATCGAACACGCCATCCTGCACCTGCTGTACGCGCGCTTCTTCCACAAACTGATGCGCGACGAAGGCCTGGTCAACAGCGACGAGCCCTTCAAGCGCTTGCTGTGCCAGGGCATGGTGCTGGCCGAATCCTTCTATAAAGAAGAAAACGGCCACAAAACCTGGATCGCCCCCACCGCCGTCGACGTAGAACGCGACGACAAGGGCAAGCCGATCAAAGCCATCGAGCGCGCCACCGGTGAAGAAGTGGTGGCCGGCGGCGTGGTCAAAATGTCCAAGTCCAAAAACAACGGCATCGACCCCCACGCCACCGTAGAGCAGTACGGTGCCGACACCGTGCGTCTGTTCACCATGTTCGCCGCGCCCCCCGAGCAGACCCTCGAATGGCACGACTCCGGCGTAGAAGGCGCCAGCCGCTTCCTGCGCAAACTGTGGAAAACCGTCCACGGCCATATCGAAGCCGGTGATGGCAGCGCAGAAATTGATATAAACAACCTGAGCGACAAGCAACAGCAACTGCGCCGCAAAACCCACGAAACCATCCAGAAAGTCAGCGACGACTACGGCCGTCGCCAGACCTTTAACACCGCCGTGGCCGCGGTGATGGAACTGCTGAACGAAGTGGGCAAGGTAGCCGAACGCGACTCCGCCAACGGCCTCGCGGTAGAACGCGAAGCCTTGCAAGCCGCCGTCATGCTGCTCGCCCCGGTCACCCCGCACATCAGCCACGCACTGTGGAAAGCACTGGGCAACAGCGGCGAACTGGTCGACGCACCCTGGCCGAAAGTCGATGAAAAAGCCCTGGTGCGCTCCAGTATCACGCTGGTGGTGCAGGTAAACGGCAAGCTGCGCGCAAAACTGGAAGTGCCCGCGGACGCCGACAAAGAAACCCTGGAAAAAATGGCGCTGGCGGACGAAAACGTACTGAAATTTACCGAAGGTAAAACCGTGCGCAAGGTGATCGTTGTACCAGGCAAACTCGTCAACATCGTCGCCAATTAATTAGCCCGTCATGGTGGATGCGCTTTCGCTTATCCACCTTTGCTTACGAAGCACATTAATCAGACGCGAAGGTCAGGTGAAGGGGGCAAGTTTTCAGGAGCGTCGGCGACACGGACGTCGCCGACGCAGCGTACAGGGACGTATTCACAGCGGTCCTGAAAACTTGCCTCCTTCACCTGACCGCCAAAGCACTAGAACAAAGCGCAACGGACTCAAATGAAAACGACCATGCTCCGCACAATCACCCTAGCCTTGGCGGTAGTAATCTCAGCCTGTGGCTGGCACCTCCGCGGCGCACCCAAAAATTTCCCCCCGGGCAGCAAGCTCTACATCACCGCCCAGGACCCCAGAAGCGAGCTCGCCGAAAGCATCACCCGCCTGCTGCAAACCAGCGGCCTGCCCCTGGCAGAAGCCCCTAGCGAAGCCGACTTCACCCTGACCATCCACAAAGAGACCGAAACCAAACGCACCGTCTCCGTGGATGCCAAAGGGCGCGCCTCCGAATACGAACTCATCACCAGCGCCGAATACAGCGTGCGCGACAACACCGGCCGCGACCTACTCACCATGGCCCGCGCCGACGTCTACCGCACCCTGGAGTGGGACGACAACGAAGTAGTCAGTAAAGGGGAAGAAGAACGCCTGCAACGGGAAGAAATGCGCCGCGAGCTGATCGGCCGCATCATCGACCGCCTGCGCCGCATCGACATCAACGCACCCGTGCGCGACAACCCGGCGTCCCCCTGATATGCCACGGATCAACCCACGCCAGCTCGCGCAAAACCTCCGCCAGGGGCTCGCGCCCATCTACGTCGTCACCGGTGACGAACCCCTGCTGGTACAGGAATGCTGCGACACTATCCGCGATGTCGCGCGCAAGCATGGCTTCAGCGAGCGGGACCTGCTGCACGGCGAACACAACTTCGACTGGGGGCAACTGCTCTCTGCCGCCGGCAGCATGTCCCTGTTCGCGGACAAAAAAATTATCGAGCTGCGTCTGCCCGGCGGCAAACCCGGCGACAAAGGCAGCAAAGCACTGCAAGAGTTCGCCAGCATGGCGAACGATGAAACCCTGTTACTGCTGGTACTGCCCAGGCTCGACCGCTCGCAATTGAACAGCAAGTGGGTAAAAGCCCTCGAAGCCAAGGGCGTATTGATCCAGATCTGGCCCGTAGACGCCTCCGAAATGCCCCGCTGGATTCACCAGCGCCTGCGCGCCAACGGCCTCGATGCCGAGCCCGAAGCCATCCAGATTCTTGCCGAACGTGTCGAAGGCAACCTGCTCGCCGCCAGCCAGGAAATCGAAAAGCTGAAACTGCTGGCCAACGACAGCGTGATCACCGCCGACACCATGAACAACGCCGTCGCCAGCTCCGCCCGCTACGACGTCTTCGGCCTGATCGACAAAGCCCTCGCCGCCGACGCCGCCGGCGCGGTCCGCACACTGCAGGGACTGCGCGCCGAAGGCGTCGAAGCTCCGGTGGTACTCTGGGCCATCGCCCGTGAAATCCGCACGCTGCTGGAGACCCAGGAAAAGCTCGAGCAGGGCCAGCCCATCAATCGACTGGTGCGCATCCAGAAGCGCCAGCCACTGGTACAGTCGGCCTGCCAGCGCCTGCGTCCTCGCCACCTGCAAAACTTCCTGTTGCGCGCCCGCGCCGTCGACAACGCCATCAAGGGCGGCAAGGAAATGGATCCCTGGGCGGGCCTGCTGGAACTCACGCTCAATCTCTCCGGTAAGCGCAGCATCTGACCCACCCCCTTCCCTCCCGGCCTCCCCAAGACCGGGGTGATGCCAATAAATACCACGGCCCAGGCTCCTCAAGGCAAGCCTACCGGGCAAGAACGCGCTAGGATATTCAGCGGACCCCACTCCGGCGGCGAACCCGGCATCACCCGCCCCGGTCAACCTGGCAGAGACCGCGCGCATGACACACGACACCACCGCACCCGATGTTGCCAACACCCATCAGGTGTTCAACCAGCCGGCACCGCTCCACGGCCACAACCTCTACGCCGGCGATACCGCGCTCAGGGAAGCCGTCACCCGTTACGGCGGCCACTGGGGCGAGGATGATCTGCAGCGCTATGGCGAGGTGTGCGGGCGGCCGGAGTGGATCGAGCGCGGCTTTCAGGCCAACCACTACAAGCCGGAATTCGAGTCTCACGACCGGGTGGGCAAACGCATCGATCAGGTCAACTACCACCCCGCCTACCACCAGCTCATGCAGCTGGCCATGAGCGAGGGGCTGCACGCATCCCCCTGGACAGACCCGAAACCCGGTGCGCACGTAGTGCGGGCGGCCAAGTACTATCTGCACAGCCAGGTGGAGTCCGGCCACGGCTGCCCCGTCACCATGACCTTCGCCTCGCTACCTTCCATCCAGCTATCCCCGGTGCTCGCTGAAGAGTGGCTACCTAAAATTACCGACCGCGGCTACGACCCCAGCAACCGACCGCACACGGCGAAGTCCACCGTAACCATTGGCATGGGCATGACCGAAAAACAGGGTGGCTCGGATGTGCGCGCCAATACCACCAGCGCAACCCCGGTTGGCAATGGCGCTTACGAACTCGTGGGCCACAAGTGGTTTACTTCCGCCCCCATGTGCGACGCCTTTTTGATGCTGGCGCAAACCGCGGCCGGACTCAGTTGCTTCCTGGTGCCCCGCTGGCGTCCCGACGGGAAAAAAAACCCCATTCAGGTACAACGGCTGAAGGACAAGGCGGGCAATGTCTCCAATGCCTCCGCAGAGATCGAGTTGCGCGGCGCGCTGGGCTGGCTGGTAGGTGATGAAGGACGCGGTGTACCGGCGATTATCGAGATGGTCGCCGCCACACGCTTCGACTGCATGATCGGTTCGGCCGCGGGCCAGCGCCAGGCCACCCTGCAGGCGATTTACCATGCAAGCCAGCGCAGCGCATTCGGCAAGCCATTGATCGAACAGCCACTGATGCAGAATGTGCTCGCAGACTTACAGCTGGAGGTAGAAGGGTCCGTCGCCATGACTCTGCGTATGGCACAGTCGATGGACCACCTCGACGACTCACAGCAAAAGCTGCTGATGCGCCTCGGCACCGCGGTGGGGAAATACTGGATTTGCAAGCGTACCCCGCACCACGCCTACGAAGCCATGGAGTGCCTGGGAGGCAATGGCGTGATCGAAAACTTCATTACTGCGCGCCTGTACCGCGATGCGCCCATCAATGCCATCTGGGAGGGCTCGGGCAATATTCAGGCACTGGATGTGCTGCGCGCACTAGGCAAGACACCTGCGGTACTCACCGCCTGGTATGACGAGCTGGAAAAAAGCAAAGGCAGCGACACCCTGTTCGATACCGCAATTACCCGGCTGAAGGATACGCTGCGCAACCTCGACGACCTGGAATATCGCGCGCGCGATGTGGTGGATCAGATGGCGCTCACCATGCAATCGCACCTGCTGATTCAGGGGGGTAACACCGCGGTAGCGGAGGGTTTTCTACGCTCCCGGCTGGGGAAACACGGCGCGGGGAATACCGGTGCCCTCCCCGTTGGCGTGGATGTAAAATCCATCATCGAACGGGGAAACCCGCTGGTGAGCTAGCGGGAATCGCCGCAGGGGATAAGAGAGGATCAGGAGATGAGCGAGCGGATCGGCGCCAGATCAGGATTGTCTTCCGGCAGCGCCAGCTGGCGCATACGCACTTCCTGCGAGAGCTCCGAACCCGCCTTGTGCAACGCACCCTCGGCGAAGCGGGCCAACTCAGCGTCGCGGTCGCCACTCTGGCTGAGATCCGTCAGCTGACGCAATAACCCGGCATAAGCCACAAGCGCATCGTCGTACCGACCCTGGCGAAAATACAGATCGGCCAGATTCTGGTAACTGACCGACAGCATAGCGATTGCCGCCTCGGGGTCTTTCCATTCCGTAAGTAATGGAACCACCCGCTCGCACGATGACTTGTAAAGTTGCTCCGCATCGCTCTCGCGGCCTTCCTGGTAGGCGCGATTGGCGGATTGCATGATTGCCTTCCACTGCTCCATAGAGCTTCCCTGGATGTTTCAATCTGAATGGCTTGGCGCAGAAAACTTTCTTGCGAGTGAGAACAACAAAATCAGCGAATCAAACAATACCAGTTCCACCGCATCCCCTGTCAAGAGCCGAGTGTCACCAGAAAAAAAGTCACGCCAGAAGGCGGGCGCAATACCGGAACGGTCGAGAACCAGAGCGATTTAAATAGCCTGCAACCCAATCGGAGCGGCCTCACTCACCAGGGAATCGGCGAACCATCCCAGAACAATAGTTTTCCGTGATCTTCCTCTTGCAGCTGTTGCAGTACGGTCACTATTCTCTCGGCACTTTGCGTGGGGGTATAAAGTTTGTCTGCGGGAATATTTTCCTGGAAGGGCTCCGACAGGGGCGTGTCGGTGGTGCCCGGGTGTACGGCCACCACCCGGCACGCATCCACTTTGCGTCCCCATTCGATGGAAAGGTTGCGCACCAGCATATTGAGTGCGGCTTTGCTCATGCGGTAGCTATACCAGCCACCGAGGTGATTGTCTTCGATACTGCCGACTTTTGCCGACAGCGATGCCCAGGTCAGCGGCGAGCGCCGCTTGAGATATGGATCCAGCGCCTGGGCCAGATGCAGGTGGGTGAGTACGTTCACCGTGACACTGCGCATCAGGGTATCGTCATTGCACTGGCGCAGGTTTTTCTCCGGCCCGTGCTTGTCCCAGTGCAGAATGCCACAGCAGACCACCACCCAGTTCGGCACCGGCCGCTCCGCCAGCCAACCGTTGACCACCGCAACACTCCCGGGGTCTTCCAGTTCTGCCGTGCAATGCTGGTGGGTATCGCCAAGCAGGTCGATGTCGTGGCGACTGATTGTCAACAACACGGCGTCGGGGTACTGGCTGTGTAGTGTTTGCAGTAGCGCCTGGCCGAGGCCGCCGCTGGCACCGGCCAGTAGAATACACTGCGGTGGAGGGGTTTCTGCGTGCTGCATCGGCGTCCCTGCCAATCTGCTGCTCCGTAACCGGAGCGGTTACTTGTTTGCTTTCGATGGTTTCCGCGAAGACTTGACCGCGGAAGCCAGTGGCTCCTTCATCACCCGTATCATGGGCTCATCGGAGCGGAAAATCAGCCCGTGGATTTCCGTGGCGTTCTGCCCCTGCAACAATTGCTGCAGGAACTGCACGATCTGGGCAGAGATTTCCTGCCCCGGCACCAGCACAGGGATTCCCGGCGGATAAGGCACAATTTCGTCGGCGCAGGTGCGCCCAACCAGTTTCTTTTCCGCCGCCACACCGTTGTCCATCAGCGGCAATTCTTCCGTATCGGAAAAATAAGCATCGGCGGGCAGGCAGTTCAGGTGGGTAAACTCCGGCAACTGTCGCGCGGTGCCCACATGGCTGCGCTTGCGCGGTTGCCGCGCCAGTTGCTTGAGTGCGTGCACCAGACGCAACAGCTTGCTCTCGGTGCTCCCCAGGGTTACCAGCACAGTCACGGTGTTGTAGGTGGTTTTCTCCACCTGGATACCAAACTGGTCGAACAGTTTTACCTGGATTTCCTTGCCGGAATAGCCGCTGCCGGAAACATCAATAGTGACCTTGGTCGGGTCGAGGCGGATGTTGTCGTTGGCCAGTGGTGCGGGCACCAGGTCTTCCAGCTTCAGTGCGCGGAACACGCCGGTGGCATCCACTTCCCGCCGCAGGGTCGCCACCATCTGCGCGCAGTGGCGCAGGCGGCCGTAGCCTTCCATCACCATCTGCTTGCGCGCTACATCCAGGCTCGCAATCATTGAATACTGCGGGCTGGTGGAGGCGTACATATTCAGGTTTTCACGGAAACGGAATTCATCGAAGTCCGGGTCCTGCACATGAATCATGCTGGCCTGGGAGAAAGCCGACAGCATTTTATGGGTGCTCTGGGTGACGTAATCCGCCCCGCACTCCAGCGCCGTGGGGCGTGTCTCGGTATGGAAGTAGCCGTGTGCGTACCAGGCCTCGTCGATCAGCACCTTGACCCCGCGCTCGTGCGCGTAGTCGATGATCGGCTTGAGGTCGTAGCGCAGGCCATCATAGGTGCAAGAAGTAATCACCAGCAGGCCCGCGTCCGGGTGTTCGTCCAGCGCCTTTTCAATATCCGCGCGGCACACCGGGCCGTAAATACCAAACTCGGGGTGCAGGGTGGATTTGAGATACACCGGCTCGATCCGGTTCATCACCACCGCGTGGTGCACCGACTTGTGACAGGCCTGATCCACAATGATCTTGCCGCCGCCACCGAGAATCTGCTGGATCACCACCTTGTTGGCGGTGGAGGTGCCGTTGGTCAGGAAGAAGGTCTTCTCGGCGCCGAACGCCTGCGCCGCCAGATCCTGTGCTTCCTGGATCACGGAATGGGGCTCCAGCAGGCTGTCCAGCACCTGCACCGAGACCGACAGGTCAGTGTTGAATACGTGCTCGCCCATAAAGCGGTAGAAATCACCCACCCACGGGCTGTTGCGCAGGCTGTCGCCACCGGAATGACCGGGGGTATGCCAGGCGTCGCGGGCGGAGAACACGTAATCCTTGAGGGTATCCGCAAAGGGGGTGGAGGCGCGGCGGGCAATGAAGGCCTGCACCAGGCGGAACATGTGGTTGAAATTGCACTCGCGCCGGTCGAACAGCTCATCAAAGCGCTTGCGCACCGAGGCAGGAGCGCCACCCTGGTCGTTCAGGAATGAGTCTTGCGCCACCAGGAACACATTCAGCTGAGCGCGCAGCGCGTGCATGCGGTCCGCCAGCTGCTCCGCATCCTTGAGCTCATCGGGGCTGCAGCCGCCATCAATGATCAGCGCCTGCAGTTGGTCTTCCTCCCGCAGGCACCGCTCCAGCGCGCTGGTGGCCACGGCTTCAAAGCGCAGGCCGTAAGGGTTCTCGTGCTGTGCGGCGGTCGCATTGAGGGCATTCACCCAGCTGCTGCTCAGATCGCGGTCATTACTGACCAGCGCCACACGGCATTCCAGTGGTTGGCGCTGCTCGCACAGGTTGCCCAGGTCAGGCATTGTCAGTTCTACACCCATAACACTTCTTCTTATCCTTCAGCATAGAAGCCAGATACTAAAGGAGTCAGGCGTCGATTAGGCCAGACAGGGGCAAATTGGCAAGAACCACCGTGAAATGGGCTCGATACGAAATGAAAACACAAGAAATGGCCAGACTTCAGAACTTTGCGCTCTGGACTTCACCATTGAAATTCAGGCAGTGCTCCACCCGCACGCGCTGCACCGGCGACAGGTCATTGAGGGCAAAGTAATCGTAGGCCGAGTGCTCGGAAGACAGGGTAATAGCGCCGTTGCGATTGGTCCCGCAGGCTTTCAGGTGGGCGCGGAAGATGAACACGTGGGAGTTGTACACCCGGTGGTAGTAGACGCCGCTGAGGTAGTCGATGACCACGTCCCGGCCCAGCTCTTCCCGGCACTCCCGCAGCAGGGCTTCGTGGATGGTTTCACCCAGGTCCAGGGCCCCACCGGGCAGTCCCCAGGTTTTGTCCGCATAGGTGGCCCGCAGTTGCAACACCTCCCCCTCCGCGTTGGTGATCACTGCGTGCGCACTCAACTTGTAGGTATCGTCAAATCCCATCCGTGCCCCTTCAGCGTGACTCAGCTACCGGTACCCCGAGCCAGCTCAAAACCGATTCCCAGGGTCTGTACCGATTCATCGTAGTCGATCAGGCTCTCGCCGTAGCCATTGAAGTACTTCACATAGCCGCGCACCCGGTTCCCCACCGGGAAGCTCCAGCGCAGCTCACCGGCACCCTTGTTATCCGAGCGCAGGTTGTTGCGCACCAGGATGGAAACATTGTGGCCATTGCGCTCTACGCCGCCCACGAATTCAAAGTGCCCCAGGTAAAACTCCAGATCGGGGTTGTCATCCTCCTCGGCGGATTCCGGGATGCGGTACCAGGGCTTGATGGCGAAATAGACGTCGTCTCGCTCGAACGCGAAATTGGCATAGATGCGGTTCCAGCTGCGGGAAAGCGGCTCACTGCGACCATTGGACTGGTGGTTAAACGCGATCTGATTGGCCACATTCTGAAAGCCGAAAATGGTCCAGTCGTTGAGCCAGGTCATGATCAGCTCAGGCTCGTGATTGGTCTCGCGGAACGGCGCCGATTCGTCCGAATTGTAGGCCTGCCAGAACGAGCGGTTGGTGTAGGCGAAACTCATAAACGAAGCATTGCCCAGAAACCCGCGCCACACCGGCACCTGCACCGACAGTTGGAACTGCATTTCAACGGTATCCAGGTCAATATCACGTTCCGGAGCGTAATCTTCCAGGCCGCCCTTGTTGGGCTTGGGGTTATAGGTGAGCGGCAGCAGGTAGTTGGTTTTGTGGGAGGCCAGGGTAAACGGATTTTCGGCGGCATCGCGAATTGCCTGGGCCCGTCGGCTCACCAGCACGCCTTCCTCGGCAGCAGGCGCCACCTCGGGCACCGAGGCAAACAGCGGCGTCTGCTCCACCTGGCGGTCGTCGTCCATGACTGCCAGCCGGCAGCGGATACGCATTTCTTCCAGGGTGATATTGGCCGGCGCCGTCAGCAACTGCTCACGCAAGCAGTTCTGCTGGCGCCTTTCCGCACTTTGCAGGGAGTCATCGGTCTGCAGCAGCTCGATCTCCTCGTAATTGGAGGCCGGCGGTTCCTCGTCTGCCGCGGCCACCCCCACAGCGCACAGCGTGGACGTCGCTGTCAGCAAGCCCGTGGTGATTGGGAGCAGAAAAAAACGGCGGGGAAAAAACAAAACTGGCGCTCCTGAGTGAATTCAGGGCGCCAGTTTACATGGTTTGCAGACCGATAATGTGCAGTCGGTCAGGCTATTGGGCAGCGAACTTAGCAGAGCGCGGTAAATTCCGGGGCCATCTCCAGGCCACGCAGGCGCACCTGCCACAGGCGCCCGGTGCTGCTGGGCCAGTCGTAGCCCACCAGTAGCCCCTTGGGGTCGACAAAACAGTGGGTGTCCCGCTCGGCCTCGTCGCCCTGGTAGGAAAACACGGTGATATCCGGGCCCAGGTCATGCACGCCCTGAATATTGGCATCGCCCGCCATACGGCCGGCGCGGCGGTGGCTCACCCGCGGCGCAAGCAGCTTGCCGCGCTGGGAGGGATCAACGATATCGGGCGCCACCACCTCACAACCAAACTCCATATCACTCAGGCGCAACAGCAGCGGCCCCATGAAGATGCGCATCAGCGGGAACAGCAGCCGGTTTTGGCCCTCGAGCACGCTCTGCTGCAGACCGTTGGGGCCGGTCCATTCCGCCTCGATAGCATCCCCCACACGGGGCGGCCGCCCGCTCAGGGGCGCGAGGCGATAGTGGGCGTTTACCTCATCGACCTCGTCTTTCCAGGTTATCCGGCATTCGGTGACCAGCCCCGCGTCCATCAGCGCGCGCACTTCGATACCGTGACCGGCCTCACCGACCAGCCGCCGGCTTACCAGCAAACGCCGGCCCTGCGCATCGCAGCCCAGTTGCCAGTCGTCCTGCACCGGCATGGCTCTGCCATCGCAGCTGTACTCGTAGCGGCCCTGGGCCAGGTTAGTAGTCAATCGCATAAGATTGTCGTCCGTGATTTCTCTTGATGCTGAGGGGGATTCTACTGATGCAAACGCACAAAATTGATGCATGGTTACCGCGCTCTTGCCTGCAAAAAGTATTGCACAAGGAGTCAAATTTGCTGCGGATTTGTGACGCTTAGTGGAAATTTTTATGCGGCCCTCACACCCTGACAACGCGGGAAGCCGAAGGGAAAATCGGGATGCTTTCCCTTGGTAATAACCGAAAAATTGTTTAATGCACCTGAGTAACCACTTTGGGGCATAATCAGCGGGTTTATCCAATCGCATCAACTAAGGAGAAGGCCATCATGCTCGAATGGCTCAATGCGCATATTGCTTACTGGCACTGGCTGGTGCTGGGGCTGTTACTGGTCACCGCGGAGATTTTCGTTTCCGGTTTTATCCTGTTCTGGTTTGGCCTCGCCGCACTGTTTATGGGTGTACTGCTGCTGGCGGTGGGCATGCCCATCACCGCACAGCTGCTGTTGTGGGCCGGGATGTCGGTTGCTCTGGTGTTCCTGTGGCTCAAGTTCATCAAACCCAACTGGAAAGACCGCACCACCTCCGGCATGGCCATGGAAGCGCTCACCGGTCAGGTGGGTTCTGTCATCGACTCCAATATTGGCAAGCCCCGCGGGCGACTGCGCTTTCCCGCCCCGATTCTTGGCGAAGACGAGTGGCAGTTCATGAGCAACAGCGAAATTGCCATTGGCGAGCGTGTCAAGGTCATCAATATTTCAGGCAACACGCTGGTGGTCAGCCCGAGCTGACCTCCGCAATAAAAACAATCGATCCGATTCCGACGTTAACAAGGGGAAAGTATGGAAGGATTATCCGTAGTACTGGCACTGGTGGTGCTGGTTGTCATCACCATCGGCATGGGCGTGCGTATCGTACCGCAGGGCTCCAAACACATTGTGCAGCGCCTAGGCAAATACCACGGCACGCTGAACCCGGGCATGAATGTCATTATTCCCTACGTGGACCAGGTACCGTACAAGGTAACCACCAAGGATATCGTACTCGATATCCCCTCGCAGGAAGTGATCACTCAGGACAATGCCACCATCATTGCCAACGCGGTGGCCTATATCAATATCGTATCGCCGGAGAAAGCGGTGTACGGGGTGGAAGACTACGAGATTGCCATCCAGAACCTGGTGCAGACCGCGCTGCGTTCCATCGTGGGAGAAATGTCCCTGGATGCCGCGCTGTCCTCCCGCGACCTGATCAAGGCGAAACTGAAAGAAGCGATTTCCGATGATATCGCCGACTGGGGCATCAACCTGAAAACCGTTGAGATCCAGGACATCAATCCGTCGGTCACCATGCAGAAGGCGATGGAAGAACAGGCCGCCGCGGAACGCCAGCGCCGTGCCACCGTAACCCGCGCCGAAGGTGAAAAGCAGGCCGCCATTCTGGAAGCCGACGGCCGATTGGAAGCGTCCAAGCGCGATGCCAAGGCCCAGGTGGTGCTGGCAGACGCCAGCCGCGAAGCCATCGAGCGGGTAACCCACGCGATTGGCGACAAGGAAATGCCAGTGATGTACCTGCTGGGCGAGCGTTACATCCACGCCCTGGAAGAGCTCTCGACCTCGGCCAACGCCAAGAACGTCATCTTCCCGGCGGATCTGCCCAATGCAGTGAAGGGATTGCTGAGCCGCTGATTGGCCGCTCCAGCATTGGCCGCGCTACCGGTTACAGGTAGCGCTGCCAGAATTCTGCCTTGCCATATTCCTCATCCAGCGCGTAGGGCTTGAAGCCGCACTTGCGATAAGCAGCCCGCGCAGGGTGATTCTTCTCCAGCACTTCCAGTGTGATTTTGCAGCAGCCGCGCGCCCGCGCCACTTCCGCCACCTGCTCCATCATCCGGGTACACACCCCCAGCCCACGGGCCGCTTCGGTCACCACCACATCGTGAATATTCACCAGTGGCTTGCACACGAATGTGGAAAAACCCATAAAGCAGTTCGACAGGCCAACCGCCACATCCCCGCGATAAGCCAGCACCGAGAAAGCACCGGGAAATGCCGCCAAGCGGGCCAGCAATTCACGATGACAGACATCGGACAGCGGCTCGCCGCCACCATAAGGGTCGCGCGCATAGTGATCCATCAATGCCAGCAGGTCATTGCCGTGCTTCTCATCCCGGTAATCCGCGATGACCACATCCAACTCGGTTGCCAACGGCGCCGCCTGAGAAGTATCCACCCTGTTTTCTCCCTCTGTGTTCGGTTCTATTTTTCGTGCCTATTGTTTGCGGCAAAGATTACCTGAACACTCAGGTATCCGGTTGCGCGCCTTTTTGCGTGCCTTTCTGCGTTCCTTTGCGCGATGCTTCTGCCTTGGCGGTCAATTCGCTCTGGACCATAAAGAAGCGCCGGTAGTTACGAACCCGGGCACGCTGCGCCAGCAACCAACGCACTTTTTTGCGCCGACGCGCCACCACCGCATTGTGCCGCTTAAAGCGGCGCGGGCGGCGAATTGTCGAATTTCTGAGCCCCATAGGCCAACCCCTGTGTGGTCCTAAATATGGTCTTTTATATGCTGAAAGTACTTGGGTGAATTGTGCCCAAAATGCGCCACCGCAGAGTAACAGAACACCCGGCAGAATACAGTGCTGCGGCGGCCCAGCCACTGGCGCACGCAGCCTCACATTGGCGCGCCCCAGTAAAAGCGCTATCCTGCCCGGTTCGTGCACACCGCCGGAAGAACTGCCTTGTCAAAGCTGAACGACCTGATCGAAAAAAACCGCGCCTGGTCGGAATCCACCCGTCGGGAGAAGCCAGATTTTTTCCTCAAGCTCTCGGAACAACAGCTCCCCAATTATCTGTGGATTGGTTGTGCGGATAGCCGGGTGCCGGCCAATCAGATTGTGGACCTGCTGCCCGGCGAGCTGTTTGTACACCGGAATGTGGCCAATGTCGTAGTGCCTTCCGATCTCAACTGCCTGTCTGTGGTCCAGTACGCCGTGGAAGCACTCAAGGTGAAACACATCATGGTGGTTGGCCACTATGGCTGTGGCGGAGTAAAGGCCGCACTGGAAAACCAGCGCCTCGGCCTGATTGAGAGCTGGCTGCGCCACATCAAGGATGTGCGTGACAAGCATCACACCCTGATCGAACTCTTCCGCGAAGAGGACCGCGTGGATCTCCTGTGCGAGCTTAATGTGCTGGAGCAGGTGATCCACGTATGCCAAACCACCCCGGTACGCGATGCCTGGGAACGCGGCCAGGAACTGTCGGTGCACGGCTGGGTGTACGGGTTGTCCAACGGGCTCATCAAGGATCTGCAAGTCACGGTGGACGACACCAGCCAGATCAACGAGGCTTACCACCGTGCACTCACCACCATCGCCCAGCGCAGCAAGGGCTGAGGCATCAGCCAGGTGATCGGTGGTACAAATGCCCGAATCTCAATAGATTATTGCTTCAACCATTTACAGTAACAAAGAACCAGAAACCAGTAGTATTCAGGGGTCTTCATGTCCGATTTTCGTGTTTGGGAATGCCAGATTTGTGGCTGGATTTATGACGAAGCCAAGGGCTCGCCGGACGATGGCATTCCACCCGGCACCCGCTGGGAAGATATCCCCGACGACTGGGCCTGCCCGGAGTGCGGCGCCACCAAAGACGAGTTTGTGATGCTCGCGGTGGTCCCCGACAACAGCGCACAACCTGCGCAGCCCCAGGGCGAGACAGCGGCAGGCAGCACCCCAAAACCGGCGCAAGCCACCGCGCAGACCACCAGCAATCGTATCTGGGAATGCATGGTATGCGGCTGGATCTACGACGAAGCGCGCGGCGCACCGGAAGAAGGCATCGCCCCCGGCACCCGCTGGGAAGACATCCCCGACGACTGGACCTGCCCGGAATGCGGCGTCGGCAAGGAAGATTTCGACATGGTGCTGGTGAGCCAGCCACCCGCTGACGCACCGCAACCCAGTGCCTCGGCGCCGGTCACCCTCGACGACAAGGATCCGCTGGTCATCATCGGCACCGGCCTCGCCGGCTATCACCTGGCCAAGGAATTTCGCAAACTCGACCAGCGCACGCCGCTGGTGTTGATCAGTGGTGACGACGGTACCTTCTACTCCAAGCCGCTGCTGTCTGCCTCCCTTGCCCATGGCAAAACCCCGCAGCAACTGGCCACTGCCAGCGCCGAAGCCATGGCCAAAGAGTTGCGCGCAGAAATTCTGGTACACACCCACGTCACCGATGTAGACCGGCAGGCACAGGTACTCACGCTCGTTTCCGACAGCGGCGGCATCCGTGCCGAACTGCGCTACAGCCGCCTGGTATTCGCCACCGGCGCACACTGCGCGCCGCTGCCAGCGATCGAGGGCGATGGCTTGGCCCGCCTGTTCCGGGTCAACAGCCTCGGCGATTACCACCGCTTCCGCACCGCGCTGACCAACCGCAAGCGCGTACTGCTGATTGGCGCCGGGCTGATTGGCTGTGAGTTTGCCAATGACCTGGTCCAGGCCGGTTATCAGGTCGAGGTCGTGGACCTGCAACCCTGGCCGCTGGCGAATATGCTGCCGGAAGCGGCGGGTCGCGATATCCAGCAGGCACTGGCGCAGGCCGGGGTGACTTTTCACCTCGGCACCAGCGTCGCGCGCATCGAGCACACCTCCGCAGGCATCCGCGCTCAGCTTGCCAGCGGCGACATCATCGAAGCCGATATCGCGCTGGCCGCGCTGGGCCTGCAACCGAATACCAGCCTTGCGGAGGCCGCCGGCGTTGCCACCAATCGCGGCATCGTCACCGACCGGCAGTTGCGCACCAGCGACACCGGTATCTACGCCCTCGGCGACTGTGCAGAAGTAGACGGGCACAGCCTGTATTACGTCGCCCCGCTCACCCAGTGCGCCCGCGCCCTCGCCCAGACCCTTGCCGGCACACCCACATCGGTGCAGTACGGCTGTATGCCGGTGGCAGTGAAAACCACCCTGAGGCCCACCGTGGTGTGCCCACCGCAACCGGGGAACGAGGGCGAATGGCAGGTCACCGCAACCGCTGACGGCGTAAAGGCCGAATTCCTCAACGGTACCGGCAAGCTGCTGGGCTTTGCCCTGACCGGCAGCGCCATCGCCGAACGGGACGCGCTCAGCCAGCGCTGCGCACCACGGATGCCCTGAGATTCAAAGAAAATCACGCAGAGCGGCCATTTTTCCCGTAAAATGGCCGCCAGCACAAAAATTGAACAGATTTTGAACGAAGTATGACGGTAACCAGCAACTCAGCAGCCCCCATCGAAACCCCTCAGTCACCGGAGGAGCGCAGCCGCGCCCTGCGCGACACCCTGGGGCACTTCGCCACCGGCGTCACCGTGGTAACCACCCTGGATGCCGGCGGCAAGCCCGTGGGCATGACCGTCAACAGCTTCAATTCCGTCTCCCTGGACCCGGCGCTGATCCTCTGGAGCATCGACCGCGGTTCCCTCGGCTACGCAGCGTTCACCGAGTGCGAGCGCTTTGCGGTGCACGTACTGAAAGGCGACCAGCAGCACGTATCCAACCTGTTTGCCGGCCGCGGTGCCGACAAGTTCGGCCAGGTCAAATGGCACCAGGGCCCGCAGAATATCCCGCAACTGGACGACTGCGCCGCCCTGTTCCACTGCCGCCGCGCGCAGAATATTGACGGCGGCGACCACACCATCCTGCTGGGTGAAGTGCTGGAATTCACAGCCGGCGGTGGCGAACCCCTGGTGTTCCACCGTGGCCGCTATCGCGCCCTCGCCGGGGAATAAAAACCCCCGTTATAAAGACACCTGCTACCCGCACCAAACGGTCTAAAAATTCCGGCGGAATCTGCCTCCTTGCATTGTGACGCTGTCACCTCGTGGTCATACTTTTGGTACACCCTTGGGAGACCTCCGCCACCGTGGACGTCGAGATGCATACTTCTGACACCCTCTTCTGTTTCGCCCACAGGGGTTACCCCAAGCGCGCCACGGAAAACACCCTGCAGTCGATCACGCACGCCCTCGAATTTGATGTCGACGGGGTAGAGATCGATGTATGGAATGTGGGCGGAGAACTGATCGTCAAGCACGACCGCCGCCTCGGCCGCCTTCTGGCGGGGCAGGAACTGCTCACCGAGCTCGCCCCTGCGGCGCTGCGCGAGATGCTGCTCCCCGGTGGCGAGCGCGTACCCACCCTGCGGGAAGTGCTGGAGCTGGTAGGCAACAACGCACAGCTCAACATAGAAATGAAAGGCCCCAACTGCGCCGCCCTCGCCGCACGCGAGCTGGAATCCTATATCCGTGACAACGGCGCCACCTACGAGCAATACCTGCTCTCCTCGTTCGACCACCGCCAGATCTACGAATGCCTGAAACTGATCCCGAGAGTGCGCCGCGGCGTACTCATCGACGGCGTCCCCCTGGACCTCGCCGCCTGCGGTGAACCGCTTGAAGCCTATTCAATCCACCACAGCCTCGACTTCGTGTGCCCGGAAATCATCGCCGACGGCCACAAGCGCGGTTTCAAAAGCTACGTCTTCACCGTTAACCACCCGCACGACCTGGCACTGGTAGCCGCCATGAACGCCGACGGCGTCTTTACCGACGAACCGCAACTGATCATGGATTACAACGCGGAGAAAACCGGGGAAATGCTGGCCCAGCAGATTGAGCCAATGGGGAAGTGTAATTAGGCGGGTTGGAACAGACAGCGAGCCGCCAACAATCAAACAGGTAAATGGCACACTGAAACCATGCGCTTTGCCCCTCAGCGCTAACCATCACCTCGAAACTCCAGCCAGCCCCAAGTCAACAGCATTACCAGCCCCAAAAAAATAAACACGGACCAGTGAAATATTAACTGCGCACGTGCCATCTTCGGCAATTCCGAAAAATAGGTATCAACCCCAAAACGCTTGGCACGCTTTTCACTCAGGCAAAAGTGTCCCCAGTGCATGAACCTGCTGGCAGAAAGGATAAACCCGATATCAGTAAACTCGCCGTCAATTTTTCGAGAGAGTGTTTTATAGTATTTACGGTAAAAAACTACCGCATTAACAACCGCCGCAAGAAAAAGGAAAGCCCCGAGTACATACAAACCCAGCATTACGTGCAGAAAAGTCAATTCACGGCCCTCTCATAGACAAACTCTCCTAGCACCTCACCGCCCTTACCGAGCGACTTGGAGCCCACGTAACTACCAGCTGCGCCCACCAGAAGACCACACCAAAGCAAACTTGTCCCGGCAGTTTCCAGGCCAAACAATAAGTTGCACGTGCCATACGCAGCCAAGCCACCACCAGCTACCCCTCCCACGACGCTACCTCCCACCTTAAGTGACTCTGTGTACTTTGTCTTCGCACATAGCACCGAACCCGAAGCCTCAGTGCACACTCTCTGAATATTGGCGTAGCCACCCACAACTTCGAGACCGATCGCAATATAGCCAAGGCGAGCAAAGTTTTTTGCCGCAGCTCTCAACTGTACATAACGGCCTGACAACTCAGGAATTCGCCCCGGTTCAACCTGGCTCTTCCATTGGTGCACGGTCGCCTTACTGCTAATTCCCAGCTGTCTTTTGACCCCAACAGCAGCAGCCGAGCTACCAAATAGCTCACGGCGAACCATTCCGTTCACCGCCTGATCCAGCTGGGTAAAAAGCGCACGTCGCTGCGCAAAGAAGTGATTAGAGTTCAGGTGCCCATGGTTTCGGTAGCTGGATTGGTACAACCTATCCATCTGGTCCAGCAGGTTTTCGACCAGCTTGGTTTTTTGGGAAAAGTAGCCATTGGCCCACCCATACATCGGTGATGTATAGCTCGCCACATCACTCAAAAATGCATAGTTTTTCGCCAGAACCTTCTTCTCTTGTTCGGTCATCGCCCGTAGCTCAGACTCGTGAACCCGAACGGCCTCCTGCATCACCACCTCCCATTTCTGGCAGGCTGCATTATCTGGCGAGGTAATAATGACTACTTGCCCCGGGCGCACAGCACCACCCACAAGATGTGAATTCACACTTAGAAAATGTTGTTTCGCAGAAGTGGCCGAATGACCATAAATCGCCGCAAGGACTTGATCAGTGCTGTAGTGACCATCGGCAATAAAGAAGAGCGCATCTTCAGGGAAATTTTCCTTTTCCATAACATGCTGTCCGTAATCCTGTTAGTCGCAGCAGAATACAGAAGAAATCAGGACTTGAAAAATTGGTACGTTTGTCACGGTTTCCAAAACTGCCAGAAGGAACTGTGCAGCTTCAAGAGCTACGAATTCACCGTCAACCACCCGCACGATCTGGCACTGGTGGTCGGCATGAACGCCGACGGCGTCTTTACCGACGAGCCGCAACTGATCATGGATTACAACGCGGAGAAAACCGGGGAAATGCTGGCCCAGCAAATTGAGCCGATGGGGAAGTGTAACTAGGCGGGCCGGAACCGACCCGCCAGAAAATCACGAACGATCAGCGCGCATCCAGCATGCCGAGCAGCTGAACCACACTCGGGCGGGTTTTGTAGTCTTGGGAAACATGCGCCCACGCCACCGCGCCATCGGCATTCACCAGAAAGATACCCGGTGCCGCAACTTTGTGATGGTCCTTGCCAGACCAGTCCTCCAGTACGATGCCGTAGGTCTTGTACTTCTCGGCGGTGGCATCGTCGATCTCCACCACCACATCAAACGCCTCATGGGCCTTGAGCTCAGGGTCAGACAGCACCGGAAACGGGATTTCATAGGTCGCCTTGGCCAAGGCACTGGCATCCGGCTTGTCCACACTGATCAGCACCGGCGTCACTCCGCGCTTCTCAAATTCCGGCCAGGCCTCCGCCAGTTGGCGAATCTGCACGTTGCAATACGGGCACCAGCCACCGCGGTAAAACACCACCAGAATCGGCGCATCCATTTTCAACAGGCTGTTTAGAGAGACGGCCTCCCCTTTGTGGGTCCGCACGGAAAAGTCCGCAGGCGTATCCCCCACCTTCAGACCCGCCTCCACTTTGCCGAGGTCGGCACTGTTGGTTTCGGCGAGTTCGGGGAGCTTTTTGGGCAGGGCAATATCCTGGGCAACGGCGCCAAAGCACCAGAAAGTGAGAAAAACGGCGAGCAGAGTCGACTTCATCGAATGGAGGTCCTATTGGCATTATTAAAATCACTGAAAAAGCGCATACGGCGAGCTTAACCCCATCTGGGGCGCAAGCTGCCAATCGCACTGCAGTTACAGTGCACGACCCTACTCCCAGGCCGTATCAGAGGCAACCGGTAGCGCCTAGGCCGAGACTCACAAATACACTCTGCTTGGGCAGAGCGCTGAGAAATGATCGGTCAGACTGTGCAGACTCCCTTCTAAACCCCGCTAGGGCTGGTGCTGCTTAGCTTTGAGGTACAGCTGATCTTTCAAGCGCGCACGCTGGGTCTTCAGCTCTTTGAAATGGTCATCGTCCGTCGCAATGCCCCGCTCCTCCAGCCCACGGATAGCCTTATCCAGCTTGTGGTAACTGTCGCGGTCGGTCTTGAACTGAATACTGTCTTGGATGAGGTGACGGATACTGTCGGCGAGATCGGGGAATTCGGTTTCTAAGGTGCGCATGGTCATTGACTGATACTCCTCATCAGTGGGGCCTCTAGCAATTGTAGAGTCCCGACAAGCGCCCCCCACATGCCTATGTGCTTTTACAGATACAAAAGCGCTGCCGGAGTGTCCCAGTAAAAATCTCTCTCACACCAATTTGCATGCCCACACCCCAGCTCTCGACATGGCCGCGACAGACTACTTTTTGTAGCGATTTTCCCGGCGATCAAGAATCTTCAAGCCATATCTGACCACATCCGCAGGCCACTTGAAGGGCTGACAAGCTTTGGATACGTAGTAGTCACTGCCGCAGCATACTTAGCCTCATTTATCTTCGCTTCGGTGCAGGAAATGGTTTCAAACGGATAGTATCGCATCAGGCTGCGGACTCTGAAGCGTCCGATAACCACTCCCTGATCGTTCAGCAACCCTACGATTGTCCTGCTGCCCGTAGAACCACGACCTCGATTGAAGACCTCGTTGACCTGGGTCCGGAGCTCCAGCCCCGGCACATCAACGGCATTCTTTCTGTACTTGTATTCGTAGTAGCATGAACGAGATACTTCAAACGAGTCACAGACAAATTCCACGGGCTCGTGCTCACATAGTCGCTCTATCAGCGCGTACGATTCATTTCGTCGGACATCAAGAGAGCGGTAGCCTTTTTTAGTATCTCTTTCTCACTCTCCAGACGATTGATACGGGCTTCAAGCTCCTGGATTCTTTGCTGCTCGGGGTGAGGGCTTTGCTGGCCGACGTCGCACCACCACGTTCGGGCTCTAGTTGGTTCACCTAGCGGCAGATGGCAGTTGTGCCGACATCCAAAGACCGAGCGGCATCTGATATCGAATACTCCTGATCAAGGACCAAGCGGGCAGCCTCCAGCTTAAACTCGGGGGAAAAGGATCGACGTTGTCTACTCATTGAACGCCTCTAATTCAGGTTGCAACCATACCACCTAAGTTGGTGTCCGGGATTAATAGACCACTACAAATGCAGTAAAGTAAGCGGTCACGGTCACTGAAGCAACGAATCCGATCAATCGACCTGACCGAGCCGCAAAGAAAATCAACGAAGGCTCAGTAAATACATCAAAAACAATCAAGAGGCACCGCCATCGACCAATTCACCAGCGCCCCCTCTGTCTGGCGCAAATGCACTTGACACTCTGCTCAAATAGCAGAGCCGGGACATATACCCTGGAAGCCTGTCATATTTCACCCCTGCCCGCCTCAAGAAGCGACCAAATGCCGGTAAGTGATGCATCGGCACTGTAGGATAAAAATGGTGCTCCGCATGAAAATTCATATTGTACGGCGAAAGAAAGAACCGCTCCAAAACCGCAGGACGAAAACTCAAATACCGCGACGCATCCAACACATCAACCGCATGCTCTAGGCAGGACCGCACTACATTCAACCCGAACATGACCGTAAACATGGGAAGCAGCCAGAACACCAAATACCCATGAACACCAGAAAATAAGAACCAGAGCAGCGCCAATATCAGCAACTGCGTAAGACCAATGGAGAAAAGATCCTTAGCCAACACACTATCGACGTTAATCGGAGACTTGGCAGAGGAACCTGATCCACCCCTGGAGAAGAGTAGCTTCCGAACGACTTGAAAGGTCATGCCGCCCAGCAAACTGGAAATCAGCCATAGAATCCATCGCCGAGAGTTGCCAAAGCGACTAATTTCATAGTAATGACGATCATTATCCCTTGCGCCACCAAGATGGGCATGGTGACTCAAATGGTTCTTTCGCAATAGAGAGAGCGGAGACAACAAAGGGCCGTGCAACAGAAAACGACAAACAAGATCATTCGCGCTTCTGGAACGCCCCACATTGAAGTGCAACCCGTCGTGGCCGATCACATTCAAGTGATACTGGAGAACCCCTACAAGAACAATCGCAGCAAAGCCAAATAGATAGCTTTCACCATAACTGGCCACCAACCAACAGCTCAGAATCCCTGACCAAACAAATGCAATCGAAAATAACACCCTCCAAAGAGGGATAACGAAGAAATGCGCCGGAATATCATTTTTCTTTAGCATTTTTTCACGCCTACGATACGCATATTACTTGTCTTTAAACCAATCGCTTTGCGAACCACATCAAAACATGTAAAGAAAGCGAGCAGAGGCAAATTTCCCAGGCGAAAAAAACGGGACAACAGATGTTTACCGGACGCAGCAAAAATGTGGTGCAGGGATTGTATCCAGAAGGCAGGACTCGCCATGTATTCGACACTATCGACATCAAACCCCTCTTCCAAGAGCACTTTGCGTCCACTATCTTCATTAAAAAGATAAAAATGCCGAGGAATATGGTATCCCCCCCATACACCGCTCCTGAAAATATGCGCATCGAGACCTTCCGTAGAGGGGGTTTCGATTAACAGCACACCACCACTACGCAACAAACGCCGACAACCGGCAAGCGCCGCGCGCGGGTCAGCAAAATGCTCGAGCACTTGGTTCAGAATAATGATATCGAAATAGTCATCCAACTGAATATTTTCATAACCTGTGGAATGAGTGGTTATCCCGTGCGCTTCCAAGCTACGCAAAGACTCCTCATTCAAGTCACACGCGTGCAACTCCCAGAACTTCGACCCGAACCGCTCAAGCAAGCGAAGCAAAACGCCGCTACCACAACCAAGATCCAAGATCTTCGCATCGTCAGAGACGTATTTCCTGACGACATCTACCTTTCTTTTTTGGACTTGGGAGCGAAACCAACCCAGCAAGTTTTTCTTCTCATCGAACAGATAAGGCTCATACTCAGGCGGGTAGATATCATTTATATTTCCATCCGCAGGACGCTCCTTCAGCATCACCAAGCCACTTGGCTCGCACTGAACAAACTGAAATTCGTTCGAGCAAGTTTGATATTCATAGTCATAGCCACTAGCGATTTCGCAATGTTTATCACCTGAAAACAATGATGACTGTGAAATAACTGGCAACTTAGCTTTGGTATCAGAGTTCATGCTAGCAACTTTCTAGATCCAAGAAACGTAATTGGCGAGAGCAATAATACAGCAATTACAGGCGCAAGAGACTCGATAAAGTAGCTTCGCAACCAGACAACTCCGTAAAGACACTCAAATATGAGAACTGCCAACCAGGAAGAAACAACCGCTATCGTAAGCGTCCAACATAGATACGCCGGCAAGCGGCGCATACGGCGAAGCTCGCCGCCAAAGACCCCGAGCGTCAGCACAACAAAACTCACTACCGACGAAGACAGGTAAACCAATAAATAGATCAACCACTGGTACTGGCTAAAATATTCGGGAGCCAGGTAGGAAGAAGACTGAATAATTGCTATGGAAAAAACTCCAGTCAGGGCCCCAACCAATAGAAAAGAGAAATAGTCACGCATCAGCCGTGCCACTCTCACCAAAGATTAGAATGTTTGACGGCAGGCCAAGAAACCACTGGTAACTAATGTTGAAGTGAGCGCGATCACCCATCATTCGTCTCACATCAGAGGCAGCACACAAATTCAGGTTTTCCTCTCGCGCGAGGAAATCATGCCCAACCAACTTCAGTAGCTTGCGATGCAGCCCCTTGGGCAACCAATGGATAAAAGGCAAAATCGTATGAAAATCTACCGGATACCATCGGTTAGGCGTCGTGATGTAAAACTTTTTGGATACACGTAGCAGCTCTGCCAGAAATGCCTCTTGCTGCTCGAAATTCCCGACGTGCTCCAAAACTGCGGAGCAAAATACAACATCAAACTCGTCATCCGCAAAAGGCAGCGGTCCCGGCTGCACTTGCCGAAAAGCTACTTCCGGATACACATAAACCAGCGGCGTGACATCTTCAATGCTGACTGCAGTGACTTGTTTTCTGTAAGGATACAACGCTTCGAAGTAGTTGCTATCAACCAATTGGAGGTCCGGTGTAACCCCCACGTCCAGGATACGATCTGCCGGCGAGGGCTGGATCTCATCCATAAAACGCTTGAACATGCTCCGCCTGGCGTGCAGCGACATTTGGCTACGGAATGCAGCGAGAGGATGACCGAGTGAAAAGTAATCTTTAACCATGCTAAATATCCGGGGAAACATCCCATCACTACTGCAAACACGACTTGGCGCGAGTCGTAACACTACTTAAACTCAAGCTTCCGCCCCTGGCAATGCAACACCCCTTCACGTTCGGCAACATCTACACTTCCCATATAGAGACTTCCGAACAACCGGCTTGAGGTCACAGACACATCGCCTGCAGCGTTGATAAGCAAGTTTAGATCTTTGCCCATGTAGGAACGACGCCATACCGACCCAATCAATTCCGTCCGCCCCCCTTTTGGGTAAAACCAGTGGGCGCAGTCTTGCTCGAAGCGACTGAAGAGCGCATCGTAACGATTCACAGCCTGTGAGTATTCTGCAAGCGCCTCTTCAGGAGCAGGCATGAGCTTACACTTTGCGAGATACACACTTTCCTGGCCGCGCGAATACAACCTTCTACTTTCACATGTGTCTATATTGATAAGCAAGCCGAGTGAGAGAAAATCTTTTCGATTAATACGAGCCCAAGACTCGATAACTTGCGACTGAGTCTTACCTGCCAGATCAGAGGAAACACCCAAAGCATATGTCGCCCCCCTAAACTCATCGAGACTCTCATTCACGTATTCGGAAAACGCGCCCTCCAGAGGAAAATTATATTGCCCAGCTATGTTGAGCATCCGACTCCCTATGGGCATTTCTGAATAGTACGACGCCAAGGTGAGCTTCTCACTGGTTACAATTAACGCCGGCTCAGCGAAAAATGGATCATTGTCATCGAGCCTGAGAACAGAGCCACCCCAATCCAGTCTGTTCCACCCAATCTCACCGGATGACAGTACAGGCACGGATTGCAGAAGAAATGCACACACCAGTGCAACATATCGGTATCGGTGCTTGAAGAGCTGGACGACCAGCCCTACGAGCAGCGGCCCCATCAGAAGAAACAGAGGCATTCCGTAGCGACCGTTAAATGAGGTGAAGGCCCAAATAACATAGGCGACGAAGAAATAGACAACCAGCACCACACTCAATCGCCCCCGGGAAAGTTTCCGAGAAAATCCCAGGCAAACTAACAAACCGACTACCATCGCCAACTTGAAATCAGGCGCGATGGTTTCTGTGTAAATCCACCCTTCAGGAGTGGCCAGCAAAATAGGGCTGACCAGTAGGCCCATCATGCCCCCCAGTGTAAATCTATCTACCGCGATAGATTCCTGGGGAAAAAATGGGGATTCGAACAACGTATTGAAGAATGGAAAAAGAGGACTCTGGTAGTTTTCCCAAAGACCAATATAGATCCAACCAGCCGCCAGTAAGAACCCCAGCAAGCCAAACACTGCAAAAACAGCAGAGCCCAAAACAAACCGGACCAGACCGTCACGTGACAACAGCAGTATTGCGGAGGCAAAAACAAATGGAATGAGCACCAGTTTCATACCCAGTGCCGCGCCCAGAGCAACGCCAGCGACACCCAGCCGCCAAAGCCTAAATTCTATCCGGTTTAGCAAAAGCAACAGCACGCTTAGCAGTACCGGGATTGATAGACTCAAGTCAACAAACGTTGACCCGATTTGCTGCAGCACTACGAGCGAGAACAAGCCAAGCATTGCCGCAATAATACTCAGGCACACCCTATCTCTCCGTGCCTCGACATAACTCAACGTGACGTAGGAAATCGCAAAAAGAAGATAAAAGTTTGCCGACTGAATAACAGCAATACCACACGCCACAACCAACGCACTATCGAACACCCTTGATAGCGCATATGCCGGGAACATCGGGATTGGATTGAGGTACGACTGGACACTAGCGGGGAAGTAATTCCCAAACAACTCTCCCCGAAGAGCCGCCTCTGGCAAGTAAAAGTGGTAATTGAGCAAGTCCCAATTAAAGTCTTGCCCCCAGGACACTGCAATAAATATGAATGCGAGTACCGGCAAAAACCATGCAATCAGAGCGATAGCACCACCAGTGCATTCGACCGGAGAAAAAGGTAACCTGAACATCTTCATCATTGCGTGAGAGCCACGGTGGGGCAAAACTGCACTAAAACCCACTTACGCAGCAGCCCTCCCGACACCAGACCTAAATACTGTGTTAGATAGTAGATATACAATCAAAGAAGACAGCAAGTTCGTTACGCCTAGGAAAAGCAACAAACTTGCAGGAATAACAATGGAGAACAACGAGCCATATTCAAGTTCTCCAAAACCGGCACCCCACCACTGATGCAGCGAATATGCTGAAAGGCCACCGCCAAATAGAGTGAACGCGCCACCCGTTAATAGATTCGCCTTGGCTAGCCTCTCCGGGCACACCCGTTTTTCAGAGGCGCCAACACTGAAAGATATATATGCGACGATATTTGAGAATTGCACAAGCTGCCCCCCCAAGGAGACGATGCACATGGCAAAGATAAGCGTGTTAGCTCCGAAGACCACCCCGAAGGGTCCCCACTGCAACATCAATGTTGACACAATTAATGCCATCCCGAGTGCAATTGCCGCCCAACCCGGCACTCCCAGCATCCATCCTGGCGAATGCATCAATAAGAAGCGGAGATGCCGCCAACCATCGCGCCAGGTCCGCAGGTGGGGCTTGCGATCTCTTTTGTCCGGCCGCAAAACCGTCGGGATTTCACGAATTACCAGGTTTTTCTTTGCAGCCTTTACGATCATCTCACTCGCAAACTCCATCCCCGGACAATCCAAGCCAAGCCCGAGAATCTTTTCGCGGTTAAAACCGCGCAATCCACAGTGGAAATCACCAATTTTAATTTTATAGAAAAGACGTCCGAGGTAGCTCAAGACCGGGTTGCCCAGATATCGATGCAAAAACGGCATGGCGCCAGGCTCAATACCACCTTGAAACCGATTTCCACAAACCAGATCGGCACCACCTTTCAAGGTATCCAGGAACCCTTCCAGACTGCCAAAGTCGTAACTGCAGTCGGCATCGCCCATGATCACATACTGGCCACGTGCTGCTTCGATACCAGCCATTAATGCTGCCCCATAGCCGCGCTTGGCAACACTAATCACCCTGGCGCCGTAGCTCAGTGCAATTTCTTTAGAACGATCAGACGAACCGTTATCGGCTATAACAATTTCACCATCAATACCAAGTGCCTGAAGGCTGCTGTAGGCATCTTCGATACACTCGGCAAGCGTACGCTCCTCATTCAAGCAAGGCATCAGTATGGTAAGAGTCAGCACTTCGTCTTCGCCAACGGCTCTCGACGAAGAATTCGTACTTGAGACCAGCTTACTCTCGCCAGCATTCGACACCTCGGCTTCAAGTACTTCATGCCATACATTCATGGGAACACCTATTGTTTCTCTTTCACCGGCGAGTCAGAAGTATTCGCCCAACAAAAAAAGCCCCACGAGTGGGGCTTTTTGCGTACAACCTTTTCGATATCGAGTTACACGACTTAGAAGTTACCGCGGCAGGAGCCCGGCAGGTACTTCGGATCAACGGAAGTACCGTCAGTATCCAGACCACAGCGCCAGCCGTAAACAACTGCACCAACGTTAGCGTTTGTGAGAGCTGTGGTAGGGTCGGTCATTGGGACCATAGTAACATCACCGGTAACACCCGGGATATTCTGTACAGTTATGGTTACCTTACCGGCAGCATCGGTGGCAATTTGAGATACATACTTTGTGGTGGCACCAGAAGTTTCACAGCCCCACTCGTTTGCCGCTGGCAAAGTGGTCCCCACGGCAGACTGGACAACTTCAGTGATGGTTGTACGACATGCACTACCAGCCAGAATCACTTCAGACATCTTCGCGCGCTTGGTGTAATCCTGATAAGCCGGCAGCGCGACTGCTGCCAGAATACCGATGATCGCGACCACGATCATCAATTCAATAAGAGTAAAGCCCTGTTGCTTTTTCATTGTAACCGTCTCCATACAGACTGTTGTTGTTAGGCGAAATCCCGTGAGGAAGTCGGCAGTTACGATACCGGTAATGAGGCAAAACGCGCAAGCGCGAAAATGGACTGTAACCCCCTGCCATCAATTGGCTACACGCCAGATCGTTCAAATTCTATACAAGGCCGTACACTTTTCAACCTTCCCTCAGTACGCGGTGACGGAAATTGTCAGGTTCGACAAAGGCCTAGAGCCCCTGAAATAGCATTCTCTCCTCGAGTTAAACCCTTTCTCCAGCGGGGTTTACTAAACCAAGGATCGGATCTTGGGCTCTGGCATGTCCATGGCACCCCATTGGATAGAAGGTATCCAGTTCACAGGATGCAGTAAACACTCATCAGGGCCATTGGCGGCCGGGGGGTTATTCGATATATTGAGGCAATATGCTGGTTACAAAATCCGCTTTGTAAACCGGCACTTAAGAACAAAATTTAAACAAAAATCACACGTTCAATTCCCTGACTAACGGTCCTCCATGAGTAGCACCCCACTAAGCGGCCTGGCCAAGCGGCTGGTTTCTGACAAAGCCATTGACGAAGCCACAGCGCAATCCGCTCTGAAAGCGGCCAAACGCGAAGGTCAAACTTTTGCCCAGCACGCGGTGGAAGCCAAGCTGGTCAAAAGCCGGGAGCTAGCTAACATTGCATCCGTTGCTTTTGGCACCCCGCTGTTTGACCTCTCCAGCTACAACTTCGACCTGCTCCCTAAAGATGTCGTCGATGAAAAATTGATCAGCAAGCATTTCGCATTGCCACTGTACAAACGCGGCAATCGCTTGTTTGTAGCTGTGGCGGACCCGACCAACCTCGCTGGGCTTGATGAGATCAATTTCAACACCGGTCTCAATACCGACGCGGTACTGGTAGAAACCGAGAAGCTTTCGAAAGCTATCGAAAGCTATCTATCCAATAGCGGAGATATGAGTGGTGGCCTGGAGGGGCTGGATGACGAAGACTTGGATAGCCTCGATGTGGAAGGGGGGGAATCCAAGCGAGAGGACGACAACGATCCCGGCGGCGACGAAGCCCCAGTGGTGCGTTTTGTAAACAAGGTGCTACTGGACGCCATCCGCACCGGTGCGTCAGACATCCATTTCGAACCCTACGAAAAGCTGTATCGAGTTCGTCTTCGCACCGATGGCGTACTGCATGAGGTAGCCCGCCCACCAATCCAGCTGGCCACCCGAATTTCCGCGCGGCTGAAAGTGATGTCCAAGATGGATATCTCCGAGCGCCGGGTACCTCAGGACGGCCGTATCAAGATGAAGCTGTCCAAAACCAAAGCCATTGATTTCCGGGTAAACAGCCTGCCTACCCTGTGGGGCGAAAAGATCGTTCTGCGGATTCTGGACCCCTCCTCTGCCAAGCTGGGCATCGATGCTCTGGGTTACGAGGAAGAGCAGAAGAAAATCTACATGGATGCGCTGGCCCAGCCGCAGGGCATGATCCTGGTCACCGGGCCTACCGGCTCCGGCAAGACAGTCTCGCTGTATACCGGCCTGAATATCCTGAATACCGCAGAGCGCAATATTTCCACCGCAGAAGACCCAGTAGAGATCAACCTGGAGGGTATCAACCAGGTTAACGTCTCTAATAAGGTAGGGCTGAACTTCGCCGAGGCACTGCGCTCCTTCCTGCGACAGGACCCGGATATTGTGATGGTGGGGGAGATCCGAGACCTGGAAACGGCCGAAATTGCGATCAAGGCAGCGCAAACCGGTCACCTGGTGCTTTCGACTCTACACACCAACTCGGCACCTGAGACCCTGACACGCCTCATGAATATGGGGGTCCCGACCTTCAACATCGCCACGTCGGTCAGTGTGATCATTGCCCAGCGCCTTGCGCGGCGGTTGTGCGGTGAATGTAAAAAGCCAGCACAACTGCCGGAAGAAGTCCTGAAGGAAGAGGGCTTCGATGCGGTGACGATTCCCCAGAGCGAGTGGAAAATCTATCAGCCTGTCGGCTGTGAACACTGCTCCAAGGGCTACAAGGGGCGTGTAGGTGTGTATGAAGTAGTTCGCATCACTGATGGAATTTCGCGCATTATAATGGAGGGAGGGAACTCCATTCAGATCGCCGACCAGGCAAGGAAAGAAGGCTTCAACAATTTGCGCACCTCAGCGTTGCGCAAGGTAGTTATGGGGGTTACCAGCCTCGAAGAAGCTAACCGAGTGACGAATGATTAACCCATAAGGTGGTGCACGAAGCAAAAGCTTAAACGTCTCCAACCGAATTTTGAAATCTAAACTATCTAGTCAACACAACTTCGCCTTTAAGAGTAACGGGAATAACAAGATGGCCAACGCCGCAGTAGCGACCGCTTATATATTTAAGGGTTTGGATGCCAAGGGCAATAAGGTTGAGGGGGAAATTAGCGGAACGAGCCCAGCTCTAATTAAGGCGCAGCTCCGTCGCCAGGGCATCATCGCAAATAAAGTCCAGAAAAAGCCCAAGCCACTGTTTGGCGGTAGCAAGAAGGTAAAGCCCGGCGACATTGCCATTTTCACTCGCCAGATGGCCACAATGATGAAAGCCGGTGTTCCGCTGGTGCAAAGTTTCGAGATTGTCGCGGATGGCTTGGACAACGCCGGTCTCAAGGAGCTTGTATATAAAATAAGAGACGATGTAGCCTCAGGCACCGCGTTTGCTGATGCCCTACGCAAGCATCCTATCTACTTTGACGACCTTTTTTGTAACTTGGTGGCATCCGGTGAGCAGTCTGGCGCCCTGGAAACGATGCTAGAGCGTATTGCCACCTATAAAGAAAAGACAGAATCACTAAAGGCAAAGATCAAAAAGGCAATGACCTACCCCATAGCTGTACTGGTTGTCGCAGTAGTAGTTACAGCTATTTTGCTTGTGAAAGTTGTCCCTCAGTTCGCCGAAACCTTTTCCAGCTTTGGTGCAGAACTCCCCGCGTTCACATTATTTGTGATGCGTATCTCTGAGTGGATGCAGGCCAACTGGTTTTTTGCATTATTAGCGTTGATCGTGGGGATTGGTGGAACACTGGAAGTAAAAAAGCGCAATAAAAAGGTCGCGAATTTTTTCGATAAATTGATGCTTAAGCTACCCATTTTGGGGCAAATCACATACAACTCGATTGCCGCGCGCTATGCCCGCACACTCTCCACAACGTTCGCCGCCGGTGTCCCTCTCATCGACGCACTGAAGTCTGTCGCCGGGGCAACCGGCAACGTGGTTTACGAAGAGGCCACCCTGAAAATTCGCGATTCCGTCGCCACCGGTATCCCGCTGAATGGCGCCATGCGCTCTTCAGGTCTGTACCCCACTATGCTGGTACAGATGGCGGCTATTGGCGAGGAATCTGGCGCACTGGATGAGATGCTCGCAAAAGCGGCCGATTTCTATGAGGAGGCCGTGGACAATATGGTGGACAACCTGACTACCCTGCTAGAACCCATGATCATGGCAGTGCTGGGCATTTTGGTAGGTGGCCTGATGATTGCCATGTACCTGCCCATCTTCCAGCTCGGCAACGTGGTATAAGTCGACCAACATGTACGATTATTTGATTGCCCACCCAGCGCTGCTAATAAGCAGCGCTTTTATTTTAGGCCTACTTATCGGCAGCTTCCTCAACGTGGTCATCCACCGCCTGCCCATCATGATGGAGCGGGAATACCAGCGGGATTTTTACAGTTACTTTGAGAAAACGCCTTCCGCCGAAGACCAGAAAGCGCTAGCGCAAACCTACAATCTGGTGCTGCCCCACTCCCATTGCCCCAAGTGCGAGACAGAGATCAAGCCCTGGCAGAACATCCCGGTTATCAGCTACTTGCTGCTGCGGGGTAAATGCGGCAACTGCGATGCCCCCATATCCAAACGCTACCCGCTGGTGGAACTCGCTACCGGTATTCTTACCGCTGTTGTGGTGTGGCAGCTGGGCTTTACCTGGCAGGCGCTCGCGGGGGTGTTGTTTACCTGGGCGTTGATTGCGCTTACCGGGATTGATTTCGACAAGCAGCTGCTGCCCGACAATATCACCCTGCCCCTGCTGTGGGCCGGCCTGCTGATCAACCTGTGGGGCGTGTTTGCGCCACTGCAGGATGCGGTGATCGGCGCGATTGCCGGGTATCTGGCGCTGTGGAGTGTGTTCCATATCTTCAAGCTGGTAACCGGCAAGGAAGGTATGGGGGCGGGAGACTTCAAGATTCTTGCGGCCATCGGTGCCTGGTTTGGCTGGCAGGTACTTCCGCTGGTGATTCTGCTGTCGGCCGCAGTGGGTGCGCTGGTGGGTATTCTGTGGACGCTGATTTCCGGGCGGGACAAGAACCTGCCCATCGCCTTCGGCCCCTATCTCGCCGGCGCTGCCTGGATCGCCATGCTGTGGGGCGAGCAGATCATGGGGTGGTATTTTCGTATCTCTGGGCTGAGTAGCTAAGCCGTGTTTACCGTCGGCCTTACCGGTGGCATCGGCAGCGGCAAATCCGCTGCGGCGGCGCGGTTTCGGCACCACGGGGTGAACGTGGTGGATGCAGACTTGGCGGCCCGTGTTGTGGTGCAGCCGGGTCGGCCGGCACTGGTGGCCATTGCCGAGCACTTCGGTGCCGGTGTGATGCAGGCCGATGGATCACTGGACCGGGCGGCGCTGCGCAAGCTGGTGTTTGATCACCCGGAAGAACGACGCTGGCTGGAACAGCTGACTCATCCTCTCATTCGCGAAGAAATAATTTCCTCTCTCGCGGCGAGCGCCAGCACCCATACTGCGCCCTACGCCATTCTTGAATCCCCGCTGCTGATCGAAACCAGTCAGTCTGAGCTGGTGCAGCGCGTGTGTGTGGTGGATATCCCGGAAGCATTACAACTGCAGCGGGCCAGTGCGCGGGATGCCAACTCAGTGGAGCAAATCCGCAATATCATGGCCGCACAACTGCCGCGCGCGGAGCGGTGTGCAAAGGCCGACGATATTCTGGATAATAGCGGCTCGCTGGAGTTTCTTAATGCGCAAGTCGACGCGCTTCACCAGAAATACGTGCAACTGGCCACGCAAACCTGATAGCTGTTTATTTATGTCTGACCGCCCTACTGTCGCCTGCCCCACCTGTAAAAAACCAATCGAGTGGACCCCGGAAAACCGCCACCGCCCGTTCTGCTGTGAGCGTTGCAAGCTCATCGACCTGGGCGAATGGGCCAGCGAGGGCCACAAGATTCCGGGGCAACCGGTTTTTGACGATGTAATGAGCGAAGACCTGGACCCCACCAAGACCCGCCACTGATCCGCCACTGATCCGCCACTGATCCGCCACTGATCCGCCACCGAGCTTTAGCGGTCTGCCAGCCACAGCCGCGCTTTCAGCCCCAACTTGGACGTCATCCCCGACGTGACCGCACTTACCTTGCCCTCGGAATCCACAATCGCGATCGAGGGGGTTACCTGCAGGCCCCAGCTATTACTGAGTGCGCCGGACGGGTCGTTGATGGTGCGGAACTTCAGGCTGTGTTGTTGCTGATAGGTGGCCACCTCTTCCGGGGTGCCGGATTGCAGGGCGATGGTGATGACCTGGTGCTCACTGGCTAAATCGGAAACCGCCGGAGACACCACGCGGCAATACCCACACCAGGTGGCCCAGAAGTAGATCAGTACCGGGCCTTGCTGGGTCATTTTCTGCAGGCTGACGGGCAGGCCATTGATGTCCGGGGCCAGCAGTTCCGGCGCCTGCCCCTTGGGCATATTGCGGCTGTGGTACCAAGACACAGAACTGACGATGATGGCCGCCAGCACGACAAATTTTGCCAGAGACCAGACGGCACTTTTTATCTTCATTTTTCTTCTCCGGTAGTCTCTCTTTCAATAGGTAGCGGGCTCAGCCCCACCACCTGTATTGCGCCGTCTTGATAACGCCACTGCAAGTTAAACCCGCACAGCGCCATGCCGTAAATCCGTTGTGGATCGGGCTGCTGGTAGGCGGGCTTTGGATCCTGCGCGAGCACCTGGGTAATTAATGCTACGAGATCGGTGCCCCAATCGTCACGGTAGCCCCGGGCAACCTGCGTAATTGCCTGGGGAATATGCACGGCGGTAGCCGGTGGCGCGGACTCGGCCAGTTCACTGACCGCATCGGGAACGCTATCGGCATAGGGAATGTAGGGTTTGATATCGAGAATCGGCGTGCCCTGTAACAGGTCGGCACCGGCAACGATTAACTCTACCTTGGGGTGCGTGCGCACTTCGATCAGGCGCACCACTGACAGGCCGATATTATTGGGGCGAAATGGCGAGCGAGTGGCGAATACGCCGAGTTTTTTATTGCCACCGAGACGCGGTGGGCGCACCTTGGAGGACCACTGGCCCGCGACCTGGTGAAATTGCCAGGTGAGCCACAGGTGACTGTGCTGTTCGAGCCCGCTAACCGCCTCCGGATCATCGTACGGTGGCAGCAGTTCGATGGCCGCGCGGCTGGCATCCGCCAGCAGGGGCTGCCGGGGGATGCCGAACTTTTCGGTGAAGCAGGAACGGGTGGTGGCGATTGGGGTTATCTGCATGTCTCTTGTGTAGATGCGCTGCGCTTATCTACCCTACGAAAGTGCGGTATTTGTAGGGGGGATAAGCGTAGCGCATCCACCAATGATCAGATACCACCCATGCACAGGTATTTGATTTCCAGGTAATCGTCCAGGCCGTACTTGGATCCTTCGCGGCCAGTGCCGGATTCCTTGATACCGCCGAAGGGGGCCATTTCATTGGAAATGATGCCTTCGTTGATACCCACCATGCCGTACTCCAGGCCCTCGGCCACGCGCCAGATACGGCCGATATCACGGGAGTAGAAATAGGAGGCCAGGCCGAACTCGGTGTCGTTGGCCATGCGGATGGCTTCTTCTTCACTGGAAAATTTGTACAGCGGCGCGACGGGGCCGAAAATTTCTTCCTTGAACAGCTTCATGGTGTCGTCCACACCAGACAGCACCGTGGGGGTAAAGAAGCACTCACCCATGTCGCTGGGGCCACCGTCGTTCAGGTTTTTCGCCCCTTTACTCACGGCGTCTTCCACCAGCGCTTTCACATCCTCTACCGCACCGGCATTGATCATGGGGCCGACCTCCACACCCTCTTGGGTGCCATCCCCCATCTTCAGGGCACTGACCGCGGCGGTAAATTTCTTGGCAAACTCCTCGTACACACCTTCCTGTACAAAGATGCGGTTGGCGCACACACAGGTTTGCCCGGCGTTGCGGTATTTGCAGATGATGGCGCCCTTCACGGCTTCGTCGAGGTCGGCATCGTCGAACACGATAAACGGCGCATTGCCACCGAGTTCCATTGAGGTTTTCTTGATGGTCTCGGCGCACTGGGCCTGCAATTTTTTGCCCACGGCGGTGGAGCCGGTAAAAGTAAATTTGCGCACCAACGGGTTGCCGGTCATCTCGGCGCCGATTTCCCGCGAGCTTTTACCCGCAACGACGTTGAACACCCCTTTGGGAACGCCGGCTTTTTCCGCGAGCACGGCCAGTGCCAGGGCAGATAGTGGCGTTTCCGAGGCGGGCTTGGCCACGAAGGTACAGCCTGCGGCCAGCGCTGGGGCAACTTTGCGCGCGATCATGGCGCTGGGGAAGTTCCACGGGGTAATGGAGGCGGTCACACCTACCGGCTGTTTGACCACAACAATACGCTTGTCTTTGCTGGGCGGTGCGATGACGTCGCCGTAGGCGCGTTTGGCTTCTTCGCTAAACCATTCCAGGTAGTTGGCGCCGTAGGTGATTTCGGTTTTCGCTTCCGCCAGGGGCTTGCCCTGCTCGACAGTGAGGATGGCGGCAAGGTCGTCGACGTTGTCGATAATCAGGTTGTACCAGTCGCGCAGTATTTTCGCGCGCTGTTTTACCGTGAGGTCGCGCCAGGCAGGCCAGGCTTCGTTGGCGGCTTCAATAGCGCGACGGGTTTCATCGGCGCCACAGGAGGCAATGGTAGCGACGACTTCGCCATTGGCCGGGTTGATAACGTCCAGGGTGTTGCCGGAGTCCGCATCCAGCCATTGGCCGTTGATGTAGGATTGTTTGCGTAGGAGATCGGGGTTTTTAAGGTTTATCACGGGGGCTCCTTGTGCGTTGGTTCGCGTGCTGGCAGGGTCCTACAGTTGGTGGATGCGCTTTGCTTATCCACCCTACGGGTTGGGTAGTTTGGTTTTTGTAGGGTGGATAAGCCGAAGGCGCATCCACCATGGAGTTCCCGCAAGTTTAGTCTTGCGCGGAATTCTCTGCCCTTAGCTTAAGGGTATTGCGGCGCCCCGGCGCCGCTTCAACCCTCAACGTTATTTTTTCTTCTTCACGAACTTCATCAGGCGGCGTTTCTTGGCCTTCTGGCGATCGCTGAGTTTATTTTTCTTGCCCGCGTAAGGGTTATCGCCGGTGCGGAATTCGATTTTTACCGGGGTGCCGTGCAGGTCCAGGGCCTTGCGGTAAGTTTTTTCCAGATAACGCACGTAGTGGTTGGGCACCTGCGCGGTCTGGTTGCCGTGAATCACAATCACCGGGGGGTTCTGACCACCGGCGTGCGCATAGCGCAGCTTGATTCGGTGACCGTTGACCAGCGGCGGTTGGTGCTCACTCACCGCCCACTGCAGAATTCGCGTGAGGTGATTGGTAGAGAGCTTGTCCGTGGCTGACTGATAGGCATCTTCGATGGACTTGTACAGGTTACCCACGCCGGTGCCGTGCAGCGCGGAGATAAAGTGAATATCCGCGAAGTCCACGAAGCGCAGACGGCGTTCCAGTTCGGTTTTTACGAAGTCGCGGTGGTCCGGGTCGAGACCGTCCCATTTGTTGAGGGCGACCACCAGTGCGCGGCCGGCCTGGATCACGCTGCCCATAAGGTGCATGTCCTGATCCACCAGACCTTCGCTGGCGTCGATCACCAGTACCACCACATTGGCGTCTTCCACCGCCTGCAGGGTTTTGACGATGGAGAACTTCTCCACCGATTCCTTGACGTTTTTACGGCGACGGATACCGGCGGTATCGATGATGGTGTAGGGCTTTTCGTCGCGGGTGTAGTTGATATACACGCTGTCACGAGTGGTGCCGGGCTGGTCGAAGACCACCACACGGTCTTCCCCCAGCAGGCGGTTGACGAGGGTGGACTTGCCCACGTTGGGGCGCCCGACGATACCGATCTTGATACCGGTGGCCTCTTCCTGCGCTTCCTCTTCTGCGGGCTCCGGCAAGCCTTCCACCAGTCGTTCCATCAGGGCGCGCACACCGCGGCCGTGGGTGGCGGTGGTGGGAAACAGCTCGCCAATGCCCAGTTCGTAGAACGGTGCCAGGGCGATGTCCGGGTTGACGCCGTCTACCTTGTTGGCCACCAGGATGGTGGGTTTGGAGCGGGTGCGCAGGCGCTCGGCAATCATGTCGTCGGCGGGGGTGAGGCCGGCGCGGCAGTCCACCAGAAACAGGACGAAGTCCGCTTCCTCAATGGCCTGCATGGATTGCTGGGCCATGGCCGCATCGATGCCTTCTTCGTCGCCGCTGATGCCACCGGTGTCCACCAGGATCATTTTGTGGCCTTCGAACTCCGCTTCGCCATACTTGCGGTCACGGGTGAGGCCGGCGTAGTTGGCCACGAGGGCGTCGCGGCTTTTGGTGAGCCGGTTAAACAGGGTGGATTTACCCACATTGGGGCGCCCTACCAGGGCAATTACAGGCAACATAATCGGATCTTCTCGGGGCAAAACAGTTTTGCCAGAAATACGAACGCCCGCAGGAGTGCGGGCGGTTCAGGTTCGCCTGCAAGCAGGCGCCTCAGGCGGGTTCGAAAACCCGCCAAAATAAACTCGGGGTTTAGCGCTCCAGGCGCAGTGCCACCAGCTCGCCGTCGTCCGACAGGGCAAACAGCAGGTCGCCATCCGCGAGCAGCGGGATACGCACCGGGTCGCGATCGATACGGGTACGCCCCACAAAGCGGCCGGTGGACGGATCCAGCGCGTGGACATAGCCCTCCAGGTCGCCAACCACCACCACATCGCCGAAATAGGCCGGCCCACTCAGCTCGCGACGCAGTAATTCACTGTTGGTCCATTGCACCTGCCCATTACCCACATTGTAGGCGTGGACACTGCCATCGGCGCCGCTCAGGAACACCTGGCCGGCACCCACGGCCACACCGTGGTTGGTTGAGGCGTCACGCGCCCACAGGCCGCGGCCGTCATCCCGCGACAGGGCAACGGCGCGCCCCTGATAGCTGGCGGCGAATACCAGCTCACCGCGTACCAGCGGGGTGCCGTCGACATCCACCACACGATCCAGCTCGGCAGTGCCTTGCGGGATGGCCACGCGCTGCTCCCAGCGGGTGAGGCCATCAGACACGCTCAGTGCAATCACCTTGCCGTTATCCAGGCCGGCAAACACCATACCGGCAGAAATCACCGGGCTGGCGGTGCCGCGCAGGGTCAGCACCGGCAACGCGGTGTTGTGGCGCCACTGTTGCTCACCGGAACTGGCATCCAGGCCCAGCAGTTTGCCGTCGACCGTCTGTACCACCACCATGCCGGACCCTACCGCCGGGGTGGCGACGACTTCACCACCCAGCTGGCTGGTCCAGAGCTGGCTGCCATCCTGCAGGTTGAGGGCGACAATACGGCCACGGTAATCCGCCACCACGGCCATACCCAGGCCGACGCCGACACCGCCACTGATGGACTGGTCGATATCCACTTTCCACAGGCGCTTGCCGCTGGCGCGATCAAACGCGAATACATTGCCCTCACTGTTGGCGGCAATTACCTTGCCGTCGATGATGCCGGGCTTGAGCATCGCGTAGCGCAGGGCATCGATGTCACCGATATTCTGCGACCACGCTTCACGCAGCTGGACGGTTTCGGTGATCTCCGTGAGTTTTACCGGATCCGTATCTTCCTTTTCATCGTTGGAAGCGCAGGCACTGATGACCGCGGCCAGGGCCACGGCGGCCACCCGGTTCAGCACCTTGCCCGCACTCGCGCGCACGCCTGTGTAAGTCCCTATCATTGCGCGTCCTTCTCCGTTGCTGCTTCGCTATCTGCTTCGGCTTCCCCGGCATCGTCGGCGCTTTCGCCTTCGGCCTTAGGCGCTTCACCCAGCCCTTCAATTTTCAGGTCCAGCAAGCGGGAACCGGCCGCTTGCTCCGGGAGCAGCTGCGCGCGGGCTTCCTGGTATGCGGCGCGGGCGGCGTCTTTGTCGCCCTGCTGCAGCAGGATGTCACCGCGGGTTTCCGCGTACAGCGCGGCAAAGGCCGGCGGCACACTACCCTGCACCAGTTCCAGCGCTTCCTTGGTCTCACCGCGTGCGGCCTTGACCGACGCCAGGCGACGCTTGGCGACGAGTTTGAGGGCATCGTCGTTGCTGTTATCCAGCACCCACTGCAGCTCCTTCGCCGCAGCTTCGAGATCGTTCTTTTCGACCGCCATGGCGGCCAGCTGCAGCGATGCCTGGGCGGCGTAGATGCGCTTGTTGTAGTCGTCTTTCAGTTCGCGCGCCAGGGACTGGGCGGTGGTGAGCTGCTTGTTATCCGGCTTGCCTTCATTGGCAGATACCGCCTCGACAAAGCCCTGATAGACGTTGGAGGCCGCTTCGGCGTCGCCGCGCTCCTTTGCCTGCCACCACTGCCAGCCGAAGTAACCGGCCAGCGCCAGCACGATACCGGTGACGATGCCGGTGCCGTTTTCTTTCCACCAGCGCTTGAGCGACTCAATCTGTTCTTCTTCGGTCAAATGGTCAGCCATTTCTTATTCGCCTTATTCTCTAAATCCAATTCGTAGTTCGGTCTTGAAGTGCCTGCGTACGAGCGCAGGCGGCCGGCGTTTCACGCCTGTAAAATTTTCGCCAATTCAGCCACGGCCACGGTTTGCTGCTCCGTGTCGGCGCGCAGGGATTTCACGGTCACCTGCCCCGCCGCGGCTTCGTCTTCGCCGATGATCAGGGCGTAGTCCGCATTGCTCTTGTCGGCCTTCTTCATCTGGCTCTTGAAGCTGCCACCACCACAGTGGGTTTGCAACCGCAGCCAAGGCAATTCGGTGCGCAGTTGTTCCGCCGCCGCCAGGGCAGCGGATTGTACATCACCCACGGCCACCAGATATGCATCGACCTGCTGATCCAGGGCGTCGGGCAGAACTTCCAGGGTTTCCAGCAACAGCACCAGGCGCTCAACGCCAAGGCCAAAGCCCACGGCTGGGGTCGGCTTGCCACCCATCTGCTCCACCAGGCCGTCGTAGCGGCCACCGGCACACACGGTACCCTGGGCGCCGAGGCTGTCGGTTACCCACTCGAAAACCGTCTTGCCATAGTAGTCGAGGCCACGCACCAGGCGCGGATTTACCTCGTAGGCTACGCCGGCGGCATCCAGGAAGGCCCGCAGCTGGTCAAAGTGTGCACGGGATTCCTCGTCGAGGAAGTCCAGTAGACAAGGCGCGTCCGCCAGCAGTTCCTGAGTCTGGGCATTTTTGCTGTCCAGAATGCGCAGCGGGTTGCGCTCCAGGCGGCGCTGGCTGTCTTCGTCGAGCTGGTCCTTGCGTGCAGACAGGTATTCCACCAGCGCTTCGCGGAACGCGGCGCGGCTATCGCTGTTGCCCAAGGAGTTCAACTGCAGGGAAACATGCTCGGATACCCCCAGCTGCTTCCACAGGCGCGCGGTCATCATCAGGATTTCGGCGTCGATATCCGGCCCTTCAATGCCGAACACCTCGACACCAAACTGGTGGAACTGGCGCAGACGCCCCTTCTGTGGGCGCTCGTAGCGGAACATGGGGCCGAAATACCACAGGCGCTGGGGCTGGATCAGCAGGTTGTTCTGAACCGCTGCGCGCACCGTGCCGGCGGTGCCTTCCGGACGCAGGGTGACGCTGTCACCGCTCTTATCGTCGAAGGTGTACATTTCCTTTTCGACGATATCCGTTGCCTCGCCTACGGCGCGGGCAAACAGCTGTGTGGCCTCCAGCAGTGGCGTGCGGATTTCACTGTACCCGTAACGGGCGAAGAGTTCGCTGAGGGTGCTTTCCACGTATTGCCACACCGGGGACTGGGTGGGCAGCAGGTCGTTCATGCCGCGGATGGCGCGAAGTTGTTTCAACGGAAGTCCTTAACGTCTGATTATTGGTGAATGGGCTTTGTCCACCCACCGGGGTCGACTCAATCGATGGTTTCTTTGGCGATGATGCTGGCTTCCTGCGCCGCCTTGGCCGCGGCCTTTTCGCGAATCAGTTTTTCCAGGTCATCCACCAGGTGGTCATTGGTGAACTTGCGGTCTGGCTTGCCATCCACATAAATGGCGTGGCTCGGGGTGCCGCCGGCGAGACCGATATCCGCCTCTTTCGCCTCACCCGGGCCGTTGACGATACAACCGATCACCGCCACATCCAGCGGTGTGGTGATGTCTTCCAGACGGGTTTCCAGTTCGTTCATGGTTTTCACCACATCGAAGTTCTGGCGAGAGCAGCTGGGACAGGCAATAAAGTTGATGCCCTTGGTGCGCAGGCGCAGGCTCTTGAGCAGGTCCCAGCCGACTTTTACTTCTTCCACCGGGTCGGCGGCGAGGGATACCCGCAGGGTGTCACCGATGCCGTCCAGCAGCAGCGCACCGAGACCAATCGCCGATTTCACGGTACCGGCGCGCAGGCCGCCCGCCTCGGTAATCCCCAGGTGCAGCGGCTGCTCAATCTGGCTGGCCAGCTTGCGGTAGGCGGCGGTGGCCATAAAGATGTCCGAGGCCTTTACGCTCACCTTGAAGTCCTGAAAGTTCAGGCTGTCGAGAATATCCACATGGCGCAGAGCGGACTCCACCAGCGCATCCGGGGTGGGCTCACCGTATTTTTTCTGCAGGTCTTTTTCCAGGGAGCCGGCGTTGACCCCAATGCGGATCGGGATATTCAGGTCCCGCGCCTTGTCGACCACCGCGCGAATGCGCTTCTCACGGCCAATATTGCCCGGGTTGATGCGCAGGCAATCGACACCCAGGTCGGCCACACGCAGGGCGATGCGGTAGTCAAAGTGGATATCCGCCACCAACGGTACGTTCACCTGCTTCTTGATCTCACCGAAGGCCTCGGCCGCCTCCATCGAGGGGACCGATACCCGCACGATGTCCGCACCGGCGCTTTCCAGCCGCTGGATCTGCCCCACGGTGGCGGCCACATCGCAGGTCTCGGTATTGGTCATGCTCTGCACCGAAATCGGTGCGCCGCCACCCACTGGCACATTGCCCACCATGATCTGGCGCGATACGCGGCGAACTATGGGTGACTCGAATTGCATAAACAGCACCTGTATTGGCTTTTGAGCAAGAAAGACGATGACCAAAAATTGGGGGGGATTATAGATAGATTGGGCGCAAAGCTACAGGGCACCGCCGAAATCTCGTGCGCGTGCGGCAGGCGCACATGCACGGGGATTCAGCAGTACCCGACCCAAGGCATGGTGCCTGGTTAGCCGCCCACGGTCAGCTTGCGGGTGCGACGGTTACCGAGGGGCGCGCTATCCACTACCTCGCCCGCATAGCGGACGGTGGTGGCCGCAGCGTTGCCCAGCATCAGGCTGAACGGCGCCTCACCCTTGAGCTCCACCTCGGAGCCCGCCGCTTGCAGGGTAGCCAGCAGCTTGTTGCCTGCCGCATCGGTCACTTCCACCCAGGATTCCTCACTGAATGAAAGCGCGAGTGCCGAAGTTTGTGCAGGGATTGCAGCCTGCGCCTCCTGATGGGCCTGCGTCGGTTCCGCCGTCGCTTGCTGCAGCGAAGGCGCTTCGACGGGCTGAGACACTTGCGCCAGCGTGGTCTCTTCCACTCGCTGGGGTTGCACAGTGGGTTCAGGCTGTTCAGCAAGCTCAAGCTGCTCAGAGGGCTGAGGCTCTCGTGCTGGCTGCGGCGCTTGCGCAGTCAGAGGCTCCCGGCCTGCAGACTCCGCGTCATCACCAAGGGTTTCGGCCAGCTGAGCGTCGGTTTCCGGCGCGAAGTCCTCGGCCATCTCTACGTCGGGACTCGGCGCGGCGGCAACCGCGAAATCCTGGGCCCCGAGCGTCGTATCGGATGGTGCGACGGCCGCGAGATCGGCCTCCGCTGACACTGCTGATGTGCCCTGCTGCCCCATCCACCAGTAACCACCCGCCGCGGCCATCGCGACTACTAGCAGCAGCGGACCAAAGCCGGAGCCACCGCCGGCCACCGCGCCGCCCCCCATCACCGGCCCCTTGGGGACTACGGCCGCACGTGGCGCTTCCGCCGGTGCCTGCCTGGCGAAGGCCGCCAGCACCGGCGTCTCGTCTGCGCCCAGCTCTTTGCAAATATTGCGGATATAACCGCGAACGTAGGTACTGCCCGGGAAGTGCTCCAGCGCATCCTGTTCCAATGCCTCAAGCTTGTCTGCGGTCATGCACAGGCGGCGCGCCAGCTCGTCTGCGGTCAGGCCGGCCTGCTCGCGGGCAGCGCGCAGCTGCTCGCCGAGGGTCGCGGTCTGCGCCTCTACCTCTGCCTCTGGGGCCACTGGGGTTTGCGCCTGTTCGGGGGTCGAATTACTACTGCTCATTTTCGGCCATCGTCTGCTGGTACTTCAGCGTTTCTGCTGAGTAGGGAAAGAGGTTTTTCAGTGCCAGGGCGTAACTCTTTTCCTTGTCCCGATTACCGAAGATTTTTTCAATGCGAATCCCCAGCCACAGGGATTGCGGAACCTGGCGATTTTTTTCGCTGTAGCGATCCAGATATTGCTTTGCCTGCGCGTAATCCTGCTGCTCAAACTTCAGCTCGGCCAGCTCCAACAGCGCTACCGGCAGGTCTCTGCTCAACGCCAGAGCCTTCTTGAATGCGCGCTCGGCGCCTTCCAGTTCATGCAAGCGCAATTCCGCGCGGCCGAGATTGGCCAGGGCGTAGGAACGGCGGTTGTAGGTCAGGTCTTCCGAGGCGATCAGGAACTGCTCTTTCGCGTCTTCGTAGCGCTCTTGCTGGTACAGGAACACGCCGTAGTTCACCCGCGCCATGGAGAAATCGCGGTCGTAGCGCAGCGCCTTTTTAAAGTGCGACTCCGCCACCGGCAGCTCGCCATCGGCCTGATACAGGAGCGCGAGGCCATGGTGCGCGCGCGGGTCCTTCCTGCCGAGCTCGAGGGCCTGCTGGAAATGATGACGGGCCATCTCGCGGTTGTCGCCACCGCTCTGCAGATAGCGCAAACCGAGCTGAATATGGGTTTCGCGGGCCTTGTCGAGATCGACCTGCTTGCCACCGGGACCAGTGGTCACACAGCCAGCAAGCAGCAGGGATACGAGTAACCCGGCAATGGCTACCGGATTGGAAATTTTTGCTAACACGAGCTTCACCTTGTGGTTATCGGGTGCGTACTACCAGCGCACGCCGGATCCCTTCGGCGGTGCAAGAGTTATGCTTGGGGGCTGACGATCCTCACCGGGCGCTCGGCGTTGCGATAGCGCTCGGAGCGGCGTGTGCGGTCATTCACCTGACCGGCCAGCTGGCCACAGGCCGCGGCAATATCATCCCCACGGGTGGTACGCACGGTTACGGTATAGCCTTTGTCCAACAAAATCTGTTGAAAACGTCGCAAAGCGTTATTGCTGACCCGCTGATAGTCGGACAGCTCAAACGGATTGAAGGGTATCAGATTTATCTTCACCGGCACATCGCGCAGCAGCTCGGCCAGCTGTTCTGCGTGCTCCGGGCGATCGTTCACTTCCCGGATCATGGTGTACTCGATGGTCATCTTGCGATGATTGTCCGGCATGTTCTCGATATAGCGCTTGGCGCTGTCGAGCAGCATGGCGATGGGGTACTTCTTGTTGATCGGCACCAGCACATTGCGCAGCTCGTCGTTAGGCGCGTGCAGGGAAATGGCCAGGCTCACATCGGTCACCTCAGCCAGGCGATCCAGGGCCGGCACCACACCGGAAGTACTCAGGGTTACCCGACGCTTGGAGATGCCGTAGGCATTGTCTTCCATCATCAGGTTCATGGCATCGACCACGTTGTCGAAATTGAGCAGGGGCTCGCCCATGCCCATCATCACCACGTTGGTTACTTTGCGCGGCCCGTTGGGCTGCAACTGCCCGAACGACTTACACGCGATCCACACCTGACCAATGATCTCGGCGGCGGTCAGGTCGCGGTTGAAACCCTGTTTACCGGTGGCGCAGAAGCTGCAATCCAGCGAGCAGCCCACCTGGGAGGACACACACAGGGTGCCGCGGTCACCATCGGGGATATACACGGTCTCGATCACATTGCCGCCGGCGACTTCGATCAGCCACTTGCGGGTGCCATCGGCAGAGTCCATCTGCTTGAGGACCTTGGGGGCGCGCACTTCGGAGATTTCTGCCAGCTTGGCACGCATGGCCTTGCTGACATTGGTCATTTGCTCGAAATCGTCCACGCCGTTCTGGTGAATCCACTTCAGTACCTGCACCGCACGGAAGCGCTTTTCGCCCAAACCGGCAAAGAAGTCCGCGAGCTTGTCCACAGACAGGCCCAGCAGGTTCACTTTTTCCGCTTGATGGGTTTCGGCTTGTACGGTTTGTACGTCGGTCATGGGTTCACCTTGCACCGGGGGTGCGAATAGGAGTTACGCGGCAGGAGCCCGCCGGGCGGGCTCCCACGTCGTCTATTGCGAGACAGCAGCAATTAACGTGCGCAGATTTCTTCGTCAGAGAAGAAGTAGCTCACTTCGCGCTCGGCGGAAGCGGCAGAGTCAGAGCCGTGTACCGCGTTGGCGTCGATGCTGTCGGCAAAGTCAGCGCGGATGGTGCCGGCGTCGGCTTCTTTCGGGTTGGTAGCGCCCATCAGGTCGCGGTTGGCCAGGATGGCGTTTTCGCCTTCCAGAACCTGTACAACAACCGGGCCGGAAGTCATGAATTCAACCAGATCCTTGAAGAAAGGACGCTCTTTGTGCTCGGCGTAGAAGCCTTCAGCCTTTTCCTGAGACAGCTGAACCATTTTCATGGCAACGATGCGCAGACCGGCTTTCTCGAAGCGGCTCTCGATTTCGCCGATCACGTTCTTGGCTACGGCGTCCGGCTTGATGATGGACAGGGTGCGTTCCAGGGCCATGGTTTTCTCCATTGCTAGCGTTTTAAAAAATTGTGTTTCTTTCAGATACGAAAAGAGCAACCGGAGTTGCTCTTCCCTGAATTCTCTCAACGGGCGAACTGATGATTAATTAACCAATGCAGGTCGCGGAGCGCGGATTATACGCATAGTCGAGTGAAGTTTGTACTAGTGAAGTTCGCACTGAGAATGCGACTATTCGTTCTCTTCGATCCAGGCCGCCTGAATGGCCTCCAGAATCTTCTCGCCGCAGCGATTAGGGTCGTCGTCAAACTCCGGCAGATCCATCACCCACTGGCGCAGATCGACGAAGTTGACCTGCAGCGGGTCGACGTCCGGATGGCGGTCGCAGAGCTCAATGGCAATATCGTGAATGTCCGTCCACTTCATGTTGCTGCCCTCAATGTGTGCTGATTACGTAGCGCTGAATAGGTGTCGTACCGAAAAACCGGCGCGGCTCAGTGGCGCTCGGAAACCTGGTTGATGGTGTACTTGGGAATCTCGACCACCAGGTCTTCCTTATCCACAACCGCCTGGCACGACAGGCGCGATTCGGGCTCCAGGCCCCAGGCTTTGTCCAGCATGTCTTCTTCCAGCTCGTCCGGCTCCCCGAGGGAATCGAACCCCTCGCGCACGATCACATGGCAGGTGGTACAGGCGCAGGACTTCTCACAGGCGTGCTCGATTTCAACGCCGTGCTGCAGTGCCGCATCGCACACGGTGACACCCGGCTCCACTTCGATCACCTTGCCTTCCGGACACAATTCTTCGTGGGGCAGGAAAACTATTTTCGGCATTTTCTCAACTCTCGGTCTTAAACGCCCCGCGGGGCTTGTCGAATGGCCCCTCAGGGCTTGTCGAATTCATCCAGGCTGTGGCCTTGCATGGCGCGTTTGATGGACTTGTCCATGCGGCGCGCGGCATAAGGCTCAGACAGCGTGTTCAGCTCGTCAATGCGGCTGCGAATTTCTTCCGGGGTGCCACCATTGTGGGCCAGGCGCAGCGCCTGCATTGCGCGCTCCAGTGCCCCCAGCTCGCCCTCCGTCAGCAGATCGGCGCCGTCTTCGTTCAGCGCCACCAGCATGGCCTCGAGGGTCCGCTCGGCTTCTACCTGGGCCTCGCGCAAGGCACGCGCGGCGATGTCTTCTTCGGCATTGGCGTAGGAGTCCTGCAGCATGCGGGTGATGTCGGCATCCCCCAGTCCGTAGGACGGTTTGACGGTGATCTCCGCCTGTACACCGCTGCTTTTTTCCATTGCTGTCACCGACAGCAGGCCGTCCGCATCCACCTGGAAGGTTACGCGAATATGCGCCGCACCAGCCACCATCGGCGGAATGCCGCGCAGTTCGAAGCGCGCCAGTGAACGACAGTCCTGCACCAGCTCCCGCTCGCCCTGCACCACGTGAATGGCCATGGCCGTCTGGCCGTCCTTGAAGGTGGTGAACTCCTGAGCCTTGGCGACAGGAATGGTGGTGTTGCGGTGAATCAGTTTTTCGGTGAGACCACCCATGGTCTCGATGCCCAGCGACAGCGGGATCACATCCAGCAACAGCAGGTCTTCACGGGACTTGTTGCCCACCAGCACATCCGCCTGCAGGGCCGCGCCAATGGCGACCACCTGATCCGGGTCGATATCCGCATGGGGTTCGCGACCGAAGAATTCCTGCACTTTTTCGCGCACGCGCAGGGTGCGCGTCGAGCCGCCTACCAGCACCACTTCGGCAATATCTTCCGCGGACAGATCCGCATCGCGCAGGGCACGCTTGCAGGCACGGAGGGTTTTGGCAATCAGCGGATCCAGCAGCTCGGCAAGCTTATCGCGGCTCAGTTCCGCCGACCAGTTGCCGTAATTGACCGCTACGGCTGCCTCGCTTGCCAGCGCCTCTTTGGCGGCGCAGGCGGCATTCAGTAAATTGCGCTGGGCAGAGGCGTCGTGGTCGGTGCCCAGCCCCGCTTCCACCGCGATCCACTCGGCCACGGCGCGGTCAAAATCGTCGCCACCAAGGGCACTGTCACCGCCGGTGGAGAGCACTTCGAAAACACCCTTGGACAGGCGCAGAATGGAAATATCAAAGGTGCCACCACCGAGGTCATACACCGCGATGGTTTTGTCGACCGCGTCGCTGCCCTCTTCAGGCTTGTCGAGACCGTAGGCCACCGCCGCGGCGGTGGGCTCGTTGAGCAGGCGCAGCACTTTGAGGCCCGCGAGCCTAGCCGCATCCTTGGTGGCCTGGCGTTGGGCTTCATCGAAATAGGCAGGCACGGTAATTACCGCACCATCCAGCGGCCCGCCAAGGGACGCGGCACCGCGCTTGGCCAGCACCTTGAGAATCTCCGCAGACACCTGTACCGGGTTGACCGCACCGGCAACGGTTTCGATCGCCGGCATACCTCCATCGTCTTCAGCAAAGTGGTACGGCAGCTGATCGCCGAAGCTCTTGATGTCTGCCAGACCGCGCCCCATGAATCGCTTGACCGAGATCAGGGTGTTGTAGGGGTCTTCACCGGCCGCCGCACGCGCGCCGTAACCCACCTCAACGCCACTTTCGGTATAGCGCACCGCAGAGGGCAGGATCACCCGCCCGTCTTCGGCGGGCAGTGATTCCGCGGAACCACTGCGGACGGTCGCCACCAGCGAGTTGGTGGTGCCCAGGTCGATTCCCACCGCGCGCTTGCGCTGGTGGGGCTCAGGGGTTTGGCCGGGTTCGGAAATCTGCAGTAATGCCATATCGTTTTGTGAAAGTGTTGGTCCAACAATAAATTCGTTTCAGTCCAGCAAATCTTCTTCAAGTGCTTCAATCTGCCGCTGCAGCTTGGCGAGAAACTGGAGTTTCAGTAACGCACTTTTGGCGGCCTCGAGCTCAGCGGCATCCAGGGCGGAAGAAAACGCAGACTCCTGTGCGGTAAACAGCTGTGATGCTTCACGCTCCAGCGACGCCAGCTCCGCCTCGGGATCGGTGGCGCCACGCACGTCTTCCAGACGTTCGCGCAACACCATCTGCTGCATCAGAAATTCGCCATCGGCGGTGGTCTGTTCCGGGCTGATTTCAACACCGGCCAGCTGCAGCAGGTAAGCCGCGCGGGCCACCGGGTCTTTCAGGGTATTGTTCGCTTCATTGATCTGCGCGGCATACTGCATCGACAGCATCTGCTCCCGCTCCGATTTTGCGGCGAAACGGTCCGGATGAAATTCCTGCTGCAGCTCGCGGTATCGCTTTGACAGTGCCTGCCGGTCTACCTCGTAAGCCACGGGCAAGCCGAAGATTTCAAAGTAATTCTGTTGCAGTTCCATGGTGCAGTTCCATAAGGGTCACGTACTAGCGCGTACTACGAGAGGCTTCCGTTAGACGGCTCCGTAGCGGGCAATACATTTGGCCGGAAACAAAGTGGCACCGATAACAAAACCGATAACAAAAAGGCCGGCATGCACCAGGCATCCGGCCTTCTGCTGCCTGATTGCTTCCGTCTAAACGTGGAAGCTCTCGCCGCAGCCGCACTCATTCTTCACGTTGGGATTCTTGAAGGCAAAACCTTCGTTCAGCCCTTCCTTCACGAAATCCAGCTCGGTGCCATCGAGGTAGGCGAGACTCTTGGGGTCTACCACCAGCTTCACGCCATCGCCTTCAAATACCGTATCTTCTGGCGCAGCCTCATCCACAAATTCGAGGACATAAGCCATACCGGAACAGCCGGCGGTCTTTACGCCGACGCGAATACCGATACCCTTTCCCCGGCTCGCCAATTGTTTGGCGACATGGGCCTGGGCTGCTTGGGTCATGGTAATTGCCATGTCGGTTGCTACTCCCTACCGATAATCACTGGGCCGATCCGCGAACTCAGCCTGCCGCTTCTTCGGACTTTTCGCCGCGCTTTTCACGGATATTCTTCACTGCCGCCTTGATCGCATCTTCCGCGAGTACGGAGCAGTGAATTTTCACCGGCGGCAATGCCAGCTCTTCGGCGATTTCGGTGTTCTTGATCTGCGCGGCCTCGTCCAGGCTCTTGCCTTTCACCCACTCGGTCAGCAGGGAACTTGATGCAATGGCAGAGCCGCAGCCGTAGGTTTTGAACTTGGCGTCTTCAATGATGCCGCTGTCATTCACCTGGATCTGCAGGCGCATAACGTCGCCACAGGCCGGCGCGCCGACCATGCCGGTACCCACGTTGTCCGCGTTGTCGTCGAGACGACCAACGTTGCGCGGGTGTTCATAGTGGTCAATTACTTTATCGCTATAGGCCATGACTATACCCTCTCAAATATTCTCAAATTCGCACTTCAACTTCATTAAAGCGTTGCGAGCATGCGGCTGGTGGTGGTCACTGGGCGCCGCCAGACGCTCGCGCAGTCGCTTTAATGCGCCGCCCACTCGATGGTGCTGAGATCAACACCATCCTTATACATATCCCACAGCGGAGACAGTTCGCGCAGTTTTTCGACCGCCTGCCTTACTTCTTTGGCCGCAATATCCACATCCTGTTCCGTGGTGAAACGGCCGAAACTGAAACGCAGGGAGCTGTGGGCCAGCTCATCGTTCACGCCCAGGGCCCGCAGTACATAACTGGGCTCCAGGCTCGCGGAGGTGCAGGCAGAACCGGAGGAAATCGCCAGGTTTTTCAGCGACATGATCAGGCTCTCGCCTTCTACAAACGCAAAACTGACATTCAGGTTGCCGGGCACACGCTGCTCAACAGAACCGTTAATGTGCACCTCTTCCATATCAGAAATCTGGTTCCAGAAGCGATCACGCAGGGCCAGCACACGCTTGGCCTCTTCCGCCATTTCTTCCTTGGCAATTCGGAAGGCTTCACCCATGCCAACAATCTGGTGGGTAGGCAGAGTGCCGGAACGCATACCGCGCTCGTGACCACCACCGTGCATCTGGGCTTCGAGACGCACACGCGGCTTGCGGCGCACGTACAGGGCACCGATGCCTTTGGGGCCGTAAATTTTGTGAGCGGAGAACGACATCAGGTCGACCTTCATTTCCGCCAGGTCGATATCGATCTTGCCAGGGCTCTGAGCGGCGTCCACGTGGAAGATGATCTTGCGCTCACGGCACAGCTCACCGATGGCCGCGATATCGTTGATCACGCCAATCTCGTTGTTGACGTGCATCAAACTGACCAGAATGGTGTCGTCGCGCATGGCTTCTGCCACCTGCTCCGGGTAGACGATGCCGTCTTCCTTCGGATTCAGGTAGGTCACTTCAAACCCTTCGCGCTCCAGCTGGCGGCAGGTATCGAGTACCGCTTTGTGCTCAATCTTGGAGGTGATAATGTGCTTGCCACGGCCCTGGTAAAAGTGCGCAGCGCCCTTGATCGCAAGGTTGTCAGACTCGGTGGCACCGCTGGTCCACACGATTTCGCGGGGGTCCGCGTTGATCAGCTCCGCCACGTGGCGACGGGCATCTTCCACGGCCTCTTCCGCCTTCCAGCCAAACACGTGGGAGCGGGACGCGGGGTTACCGAAGTTGCCCTCCATGGTCAACTGCTCCGCCATCTTACTGGCGACGCGCGGGTCTACCGGGCAGGTTGCCGAATAATCCAGATAAATGGGAAGCTTCATAATCTTCTCTCTCCACACGCCGGTTGTTTACCGGCGCTAAACTACTGATTAGGCTCAATGTCTCACTGGTCGGGCCACCTGCCTGACCGGGCCGGCGGCACCTTACTGCAAGCCGCCAATAATCGCTACTTTCTGCTCTAACGCCTGCTCTGCGGCACCCGCCGCATCGCGCCCGTCCTGACGACGAGCCACTTCCTGCACTTCAGCGCGCGCAACCATATCGGCTAGGCTGATACCGGTGAGGAAGCCGTGAATCTGATGACTGAGGTCTGTCCACAGGTAGTGGGTAAGGCACTGCTCACCGGCAGAGCAGTCGCTGTTGCCGCCACAGCTGGTGGCGTCCACCGACTCGTTGACCGCGTCGATGATTTCGGCCACGCAAATCTCTGCGGTGGTGCGGGCCAGGCGGTAACCGCCACCGGGACCGCGCACGCTGGACACCAGGCCAGACTGGCGCAACCGGGAAAACAACTGCTCGAGGTACGACAGGGATATATCCTGGCGCTTGGAGATGTCCGCCAGACTGATCGGTCCGCGCTCGGCGTGCAACGCCAGGTCCAGCATTGCTGTGACCGCGTACCGCCCTTTGGTTGTCAAACGCATACTTTCTCCTGGCTCTTTCCCGGCTCGTCTTTGGGAAGCCCCTTACCTGTGGGCCCGATCTGCGGGCTCTGCAGCCCGACCAGCACCACTGAATCGGGGCGCGAGTATGGAATAACCAACTACTTCAGTCAAGTATATAGCCGAGTATTACACTCGGGTATTTGGCGCTCGCCTCTACTGCCGGAGAAAACGGGGCCCGGGTATGCGCAATGACCGAACCAATCAGTCAGGTCGCCCCTTACCGCCCGCGCGATGAATGTGGTTCTGGATGGCGGTCAGCATGCCGCGCAGGATACCCAGCTCCATATCATCCGGACGCACGCGACTGAACAGTCTGCGCAATCGGGTCATCGTCTGCCGGGGGTTGTCCGGGTCGATAAAACCCAGCTCCCCCAGCGCCAGCTGCAGGTGGTCGTAGTAGAGCTCCATATCCCCGGCCTTGGCCGGCGGTCGGTCCCAGTCGGAATAGCTCAGCGCCTCCCCTCTCTCCGCCTCCAGCGCCGCCATACGCGCCTCGTAGACCAGCACCTGTACCGCGGTCGCGAGATTGAGGGAGCTATACTCCGGATTGGCCGGAATATGCACATGAAAGTTACACGCCTGCAGCTCTTCATTGGTGAGGCCACGGTCTTCACGCCCGAACACCAGCGCTACCGGGTGAGACTGGGCTTCCGCTACCGCGCGCGCGCCGCACTCCCGCGGCGTCAGCAGTGGCCAGGGAATGCGGCGCTCCCGTGCGCTGGTTGCGACTACCAGGCCACAGTCAGCCACGGCCTCTTCAAGGGTTTCCACAACCACCGCACTGTCCAGCAGTTCGGCGGCGCCGGCAGCGCGCCAAACCGCATTCGCGGCGGGGAATTCCCGTGGCTGCACCAGGTATAACTGGCTCAGCCCCATGTTCTTGAGGGCGCGCGCGGCGCCACCGATATTGCCCGGGTGCGCGCTATTCACCAGCACCACCCGGATATTGTCCAGAGCGGCCAGGGCGTGCGGGGACGCCGATTTGGATGCGGTTTCGGAAGGAGAAGTCGCCATATGGTTTACCCGGTCGGAGTGACTACAAGGAGTGGCTACACTAGGGCCTGTTACAAAACGGGCGCGGAGTGTAGCAAAATTGCACAGGAATCCCTACAATCGCGCCGCCGGCCTGCCCGGTAACGCTTTTTACCATCGACATCCACAACTGATCGCGGAATTCCTATGGAACCCATGCTGAATATTGCCCTGCGCGCGGCGCGCAAGGCCGGTGAACTGATCGAACGCGCCTGGGAGCGCGGCGACCTGATGAAGTTTGAAGAAAAAAGTCGCAACGATTTCGTGACGGAAGTGGACAAGGCCAGTGAGCAGGAGATCATCTATCACCTGCGCAAGGCGTTCCCCAAACACAGCATCCTGGCCGAAGAAAGCGGCCTGCAGGAAGGCGCTGAGCCGGAATACGAGTGGATCATCGACCCGCTGGACGGCACCACCAACTTTATCCACGGCTGCCCCCACTTCGCGATCTCCATCGCCTGCCGCTACCGCGGCCAGATTGAGCACGCGGTGGTCCTCGACCCCATCAAACGCGAAGAGTTTACCGCCAGTCGCGGCCGCGGTGCCGCCCTGAACGGACGCCGCATCCGGGTTTCCAGCCGCCAGGGCCTGAAAGGCGCACTGATCGGCACCGGCATCCCCTTCAACGGAGAGCCCCTCGAGAATATCGATGCCTATCTGGCGGTAATGAAGGAAGTGGCCGGCCAGACTGCGGGCATCCGCCGCCCCGGCGCTGCCGCACTGGATCTGGCGTACGTGGCTGCGGGCCGCTTCGACGGTTTCTGGGAAATGTATTTGAACAGCTGGGACATTGCCGCAGGATCCCTGCTGGTAAAAGAGGCCGGCGGACTGATCAGCGACTTCCGCGGTGGCAATGGCTACCTGGAATCCGGCAACCTGGTCTGTGCCACGCCGAAAACCTTCAAGCCCCTGCTGCAGGTTGTGGGCAAGCATCTCGGAAAAATCCCGCAGTAAGCACCTGTCCGCTGATCAGGAGCGGGCCGCTCAAGGCCCGCTCAGTTTTCCGTTTCGACCTCTTCGCTAACCCCCAACTCCCCGTGGCTGCCCCTGCGCGCCTGTAGCTTCGCAATAACGCCGTCGGGAACCGCGGACAGCACCGCATCCAGGGGTTTGGGCCGGCCAATGTGATAACCCTGTAGCAGGTCCACACCGATGCTCCGCAATCGGTCCGCCGCACCCACATCCTCAACAAATTCGGCAATGGTAAGCGCGTTCAATCGGTGGGCGACCTGGTTGATCGACTCTACAATCATCAGGTCGACAAAATTCGACTCAACCTGCCGCACAAAACTGCCGTCGATCTTGATGAAATCAATGGAAAACGCCTTGAGATAATTGAAGGAGCTGAGGCCGTTGCCGAAATCATCCAGCGCGATCTTGCACCCCATACTCCGCAGGGCGGCGACAAATTCACTGGCGTTTTCCATCTGATTGATCATCGCCGTTTCGGTGATTTCTATTCCGAGACGCGCACTGGGAAGTTCTGCCCGCTCCAGCAGTGCAACAAACTCGTCCTGAAACCCCCGATCACCAATCGCTTCTGCCGACAGGTTCACGGCAAAACTGAGCCCACTAGCCGCCGCCAGCTTGGCCTTGTTGCAGAGAAACTCATGCATCACCCAGCGGTCGATCTGCAGCATCAGTCCGTAGCGTTCCGCAGCGGGAATAAACGCGCCGGGAGAAATCAGCGTGCCGTCTACGTCCACCATGCGCACCAGCAATTCATAGTGGCTAATCCGGGATGCATCCCGGGCATCGGCGATAGGCTGAGCAAAGAGCTGCAACCGGTTTTCATCCAGCGCCTCGCGAATGCGCGAGGCCATGTGGATTTCACGATGCTGATCGGCGGCGGCACTACTATCTGCCTCATACAGCATGACTACACCACGCCCCGCATGCTTTGCAGAATAGCAGGCAACATCGGCCTGGCTCATTAGATCGGCCACCTGATTATTGTCCCGGCGCACCTCGGTAAGACCCACACTGGCCCCCACATCGAACACCCGCCCGGCCCAGGGAAAACGCAGCGCAATAATTTTTCTCACCAGCTGCTCGCAGCGCAACAGACCCTGCTCCTTGCTGCAGTCACGCAACAAAATACCGAACTCATCGCCGCCCAGCCGCGCGACGCAATCGGTCTCTCGCAACTGCCCCTTCAGAAAACGCGCCAGATTGCGCAACAGCGCATCACCCGCCTGGTGGCCGGCGCTGTCATTGATTACTTTGAAGCGATCAAGATCCATGTAAGCCAGCGTGTGTACCAGGTCGCTGTTGCGCACCGAGGCAACCGCCTCCAGCAATTCCCGCCGGAAGGCTTCACGATTAGGCAAATGCGTGAGGTCGTCGTGATGGGCTTTGTAACGAAGCTGGCGAATAAGGCGGCGGGTTTCCGTCACATCCTGAAACACCAGCACGGCGCCGAGCACCTGACTGCTGCTACTGCACAGTGGCGAAGCGGAGCACTTTACGTCGTAGCTATTGCCGTGACGATCGTGCAACACGGAGCTCTCCGCAGACCCAAAAGGCATAACATGTTGCAAACAATCCCTCACCGGACTTTGCACCCGCTGCCCTTCTCGACCACTGGACAACTGCAATACTTCATCGATGTCACGCCCTTGCACCTCGCCAAGGGACCAGCCGGTGAGCTGCTCTGCCACAGGATTCATGAACGTGATCTGCCGAAGGTTGTCTGTGGCGATCACTGCATCCGCGATGGCGTCCAGGGTTACCTGTAGGTGCTCTTTTTCCTCTTCCAGCGAACGCGCCATCCGCTTGTTATCGGTTATGTCCCGCAAAATACCGATCAGGCGCACCGGCCGCCCGTCTTCCGAACACTCCATGATCCGCGCCGTTTCGTGGATCCAGCGTACGTCACCGGCATCCGTACGTACCCGGTACTGACAGTCGATGTCTTTTACCTGGCCGCTGAAATGGGCCAACTGTGCGTGCAATAGCTGGTCGCGATCCTCTTCAGCAACCCGCGCCAGCCAATCCTGCCGACTGGTCAGCTTTTCGGCATCAATACCGACACCACTGCGCAACCAGTCGGAATAGAAAGTGTTGCCAGTCGCAAGGTCCCAGTCATACACCACCTGGCCGGTTACGGTGAGGGAAAACTTCCAGCGCTCCTCGGCTTTTGCCAGCTGCGCTTCACTGCGCTTTCTCCAGTCGATGTCTTCAACCTGTACCACGGCGTACAGGGGTTCATCGCTCGCTCCGCGGGCAAGACTGCAGGACCAATGTCCCCACGCTCGCGCACCGTTTTTGCATAAAAACCGCCACTCGGCGTCCTGTACATACCCGCGCTCGAAATCGAACAGCAGCCCCCGGCTATCACTCCCGGCGCCGCACTGTGGTAGCGGGCCATTGGGTTGCTCTTCCGCGGGCGCGATGACCTCGCGAAGATCCAAACCCCGCAGCTCGGCCTCCGAGTAACCGATAAACCGGCAGAAACTCGGGTTGGCCTGAATAATACGGTTATCCAGTGACACCAGCAGCATACCGATACGCGATGCATTCATGGCTGCGCGAAAACTGCTTTCCATTTCAATGATGCGCTGACTGCGCTTGCGTTCCACACTCGACGCCACCGCCATCATATAGGCAGGAATCATCGCCACATACAGCGGTAAATATTCCAGCGGGCTGGCCACCTCACGCAGATTTTCCGGTAACCAACTACTGCCGTTGATGAGCACCACCAGTGACACCAGTACCGTGGTAAACACTAAAAACAAGGTTTGCGGCAAAGTCAGGCGGGAAGCGGCCCAGATCAGCGGTAGCGCGATAAAAACAAACGGATGCGGCACAAAGAGCAGAATGCCCAGGATAACAACCAGTGAAACGGCGGAGACGAAAAACAAGCGGGCCAGCGACCGCGGCGCCAGCAAATCCGCGCGTGCCCTGAAGTTGAGCAAATGAAGAAACGGCAGCAGTACGCTAATACCGACGGTATCGGCCAAAAACCAGAACAGGAAAACGTCGCCGAACGGCAGCCCGCGAAACAGGGCGGCAATGGTGGCACCCACGCCGGCCCCCACCAGGGTCGACAACACAGCGCCGAAGAATAGGAACCGCAACCAGCGCAACACGCTGTCAAAAAAATTACCATCCGCACAGAAAAAGCGCAGTAGTGCAGCCCCGACTACTGACTCAACCAGCCCCGCCACGGAGTACAGGAGTGCGATATGCCGCTCAAGGCCACTGGCCATCGCAGCTACTGCACACCCTGCGAAAGCGGCAAGTGACAGCAGGACCCAGTCCCGGTAGGGAAAACGATAGAGCACAGCAATGGTGAGTGCATCGGCAAGCCAGATGGCGGCGATACCATCGCCAGTGGAGAGAAACTTTTTGCAGACATAGGCAAGACAAAAGTTCCCCAGCAGTAGCAGTAAGGCCACCACCAAATGATTGGCTCGCGCACCGTCAAGCCCAACAGTGGGCGGGGGCGGATTGACCCCGCCAGGAAAGCGAACGGACATCGACCAAACTTCCTTTTGGCTGGAATTATTATTGTTGAGAGCCGGTCAACTCAGGCTGTCTCAGTCATCCTTCGGTGTCACTGGGCGGAAGATGGCCCTGTGGCAGCAGCGCTGCCAGATTGACCATTCAGGGACAGGCAATAGCGCAACCCTTCCGCCAGTATCTGGAGGTCGTAGCTCGCCGGCACACAGACATCCAGGCAATCGCTGCACTGATCGACCACCCCCATCAGGGGTATACCTGCAATTGTCTTGTCACCACGCACAATCGCCGAGAACTCCTGCAGGGATATGCCCGGCAACTCGCCATCCACGACAATGACATCGGCAGCGCCGGTGCGGGCGCCAAAGATGGCTTTCATCGCATCACTTGCCACCTGTAACTCCACCTGTTGCGCTGCCGCCAGCACCGCTTTCATCCGGCTCGCCCAGGAGGACCTAGCTGTGACATACAATACCCGGCAGGCGGGCAACGTGCTGGTGAAATCGGGACGGGCCGCCATCTGCAACACTTCACACGGGGCATCGTTCATCATGAACTCAACCCAGAATACGGAGCCCTGCCCCTCTTCACTATCGAAACCAATACGCCCGCCCATGGCTTCGGTCAGCTGCCTGGCGATGGCGAGCCCCACCCCGGTACCCTCAATCTTTCCCTGTTCTGCCCCCAGGCGGTTGAACGGCTCAAATACATGTGCCTGCTGACTGGCGGCTATACCGCTGCCGGTGTCGAGTACACTCATGCGCAACCAACCCTCGGCCTGCGGGGAAAAGGTGATCACCACACGTCCGTTTTCACAGTTGTACTTGATCGCGTTACCCACCAGATTCAACACCACCTGCTTAAAGCGGATGGGATCCGCGAGCACATAGGCATGCTCCCACCCCAGTGGCTCGAAGGTGAGTGACACTTTGCGGGTTTCGGCCAGGGGCTCCAGAAGCTGGCGACAATCGGCCACCAGCGCTGCCGGTTGTACGGGTTCGATCGACGGCGCCAGGCGATTGCTGTCGATGCGGGCCAGGTCCAGTACATCGCCCACGAGATGCAGCAGGTGCTGCCCGGCTTTGCGAATCTCCGCCAGGCGCCGGCGCTGATCCGGATTCAGGCTCTGGTCGAACTCGACCATCTGACTGTACCCGAGAATGGCGTTCAGTGGCGTGCGCAGCTCATGGCTGAGACTGGAGATCAACTCCGCCCGGTCCTGGCTCTCCTGCCGCAACCTGGCCAGTTCCTCTTCCTGCTTGAGCTGTTTCTTTTTTCTTGCCGTAATGTCCTGCAAGGTACCCAGCACCCGGATTGGCTGCCCAGCGCTGCTGTGCTGCACATTTCCGCGGCACCGCACCCAAACAACCCCGCGCTCCCGGTGCTTGAGTCGAAAATCGATATCCAGCGGCAGTTGCTCGCGCACATTGTCTTCCATTGCCTGCTTTACGTCGGGATAGTCATCCTCGACCATATGGGTCTTCCAGCGCGCCAGCGCTGCCCGCGCGTCCGACTCGCTCTGGCCGCGGGGATACCCCAGCATCCGCCAGCAGGCGTCATCCAGAACCACTTCGTCCACGCGCAGATCCCACTCCCACAGGCCGTCGCCCACCGAATCCAGCGCATAGTGGAAACGCTCACCTGAGAAATAGGAAAGAGAACGGGACGAAAGAGATTCGCTGTAATCGGTACAACCACCGAGGAAGAAACGCGTACCGGAGGGGGCCGTAAACGCACGCGCCCACAAACGCAGCCAGACCGGCTGCCCGTCCCGGGAATAGGCACGAATCGTGGTATCGACAAAGGTGCCTTGCTGACATAGCCGCGCACGCAGCGCCAGCAGCCCGTCGCGATCATCGGAGTGAACCAGGGCCAGATCACCGCTCCAGACACCGGATAAGGCCGCCTCCGGGTCCCGGTGCAACTGTAACCAGAGGTTGCCGGTCGCGCGCTGGGTGCCGCTGTCCGGGTGCCACTCCCAAATGCCCCGATTTGCACTCAATAGCAGGCTGTGCAGGTAGCGCACCTGGGTGAGTGCCTGCGTTGGCTGCAGTCCGTCCAGCTCGCCGGGGGTGGCGAGGTTCAGGCGGACCGCCTTGGTTCGGGAAAGATCGGAGTTCGACACACTATTGCCGTCACTGTTTGCCGTCAGAGCCATTACTGCCATGGGCGCCAGCGCGGTGCCGGCCCCCATATGCATTCGGGAAACATCGAAGGCTAGTGAAGCACTTATCCGCAGATAAAAAAAGGCCCCGCAGTGCGGGGCCCAAAATAGCGATGATGAGAGAAAACGGGAAGTCACGCATTATTGCAATTGCCATAACCCGTGATGGATTCCCGGAGCGCAGGCCAATTGGCCTACACGATAGATAAAGCAATCGGTGTGCCAACTTTTAAAATCACACTGTAAATCGTCTAAAATCCACAAATTGCGCAAAGTTTCACCAGCGCTCACCTCTGGCGCATAAAGTTTCAGCACTCCGAGGGAACCATGACGCCGTTATGACAACAAAATGACAGCGCTTGACCCAAGGGCGAACGCGAAAATACGTTTCCGCACCAAAGTAGCGCACCGCGCCACCCAAAACCGGATAAACTGACTAACCATTCGCAAATTGCGCGCTCTCGTCCCTTTGTGCGGGTGTCGAAAGCGCCCATCTGCGGTAGCATCTATTCTCATTGGCCACGCCAAGACGTGCGCCGACTGCGAGTAAGCAGCGACGGCGCACCTCGATGCCCGGGTCCGCCAATGGGCCCACACGAATTAGAAAGGCTCTAACAAGGTTGTAAGTATGAAAGCAGTCCCCGAAGCCCCCCGAATCTGGCTGACAACCATTCTGTTTGCCAGTACCGCCCTGGTGGCTCTGGTGCTCGTCCCCCTCTACGGTGTTCTGGTTGGCTACCACTGGTACCAGTGGCTGGCGTTTGCGGTTCTCGGCGCCTTCTGCGGTCTCTCCATTACCGCTGGCTACCACCGTCTCTGGTCCCACCGCACCTATGAGGCCCACTGGTCTCTGCGCCTGTTTTTTGCTCTGTTTGGCGCCGCCGCGCTGCAGAACAGTGCCCTGATCTGGTGTTCCGGTCACCGCCGTCATCACCGTCACTGTGACGACAACGACAACGACCCCTACTCCGCCAATCGCGGTTTCTGGTTTTCCCATATCGGCTGGATGCTGCGTGACTACCCCAGCGGAAAAGTCGACTTCGACAACGCCAAAGACCTGCAGCGCGACAAAATTGTGATGTGGCAGCACAACCACTATGTGCCCATTACCGTCGCCATGAATGTCGGTGTTCCGCTGGTCCTCGGCCTGCTGACGGGTGACGTACTCGGTATGCTGCTGCTGGCCGGCGTGCTGCGTATCGTGGTCAACCACCACACTACCTTCTTCATCAACTCACTGGCCCACATCTGGGGTCGCCGCCCTTACACCGACGAAAACACCGCGCGGGACAACGATCTGCTCGCGTTCTTTACCTTCGGTGAGGGCTACCACAACTACCACCACATCTTTCAGACCGATTACCGCAACGGCATCCGCTGGTACCACTGGGACCCGACCAAATGGCTGATTAAAACCGCCAGCTGGCTGGGCATGGCGCGCAACCTGAAGACGGTGCCGGCAATCCGCATCCAGCGGGCCATGCTCACCATGCAGTTCAAGCGTGCGGAACAAAAACTCGAGCACTCGAAGCACCGGGAAAGCTGGAAGCAGCTGCTGGAGCGTGAGTCCCAGGACTTCTCCGCCGCACTCGCAGAATGGAAGGAATTGCAGCAGCAGCGCTATGAGAACGCGCGCGAGCGCCTGCTGAGCACCTGGGAAAATGCCGCCATCCGCACCCGGGTCAAGGAGCTGGAATATAGCCTGAAGATGCAGCGCAAACGCCTGCAAATCATGATGGAACAATTCCACCTGGCGCCAGCCGCGGCGTAAAAATACACAAGGCGACCCCCAGGGTCGCCTTTTTTGTATCTACGGGACACCCAGCTACTAGCGTTGGCAACCTGAAAGAGGACTTGAACGCCCGCGGATATGCACTATAACCATTAGAGGTACAACCATTACAGGAACCAGGCAGTTCCCCTCCGACGGCCCCGTTGAGAAAACTATAATTGAGTGAACAACCGAGAAGGCGCAGAGATGAAGACGTTCAAACAGGCCCATGAAGTTCTCAAAAACGCCCAGAAATTCCACCTGGACATGGCCGGTGTCTACCAGCAACTTCTGGAAAACGCGCAGGACAACCGCACCCAGCTGTTGCTCAAGCACCTGTATGAGCACGAACTGCGCATGGCAAACAACCTCAAGAATTACGGTGCGGTGGCGGAGCAAAAGGTCATGCAGACCTGGCTGCAGTACACCAACGAAGAGTCCGCCGGCGATCTGGTAAAAAACCTGTACCTCAGTGACAAGCCGAGCATCGAAGAAATCAACAAGCTGGGGCAGGAGGTCGATCGCTACTTCTCCGAGCTTTACCACTCCGTTTATGGGTCTATCGAGTCCGCCGAGGTGAAAGAGATCTTCGAAAACCTCAAGCACATTCAGGACAAAGAGCGCATCACCCTGTCCATGGCCACCAACTCCCTCTGGGACATGTAACGCGCCCCCCATCAACTCCCTGCCAGCTTTTCTGCCGTAATCCGCGCCAACTTTTGGCGCGGGGACTGTGACGGGACTCGCAAAGTCAGGTCAAATTGCACGAATTTGGCGCACCCTTCTACCGAAACCACGGTTCCCCCGATTTCCTGTGTTGCCTGAGACAGCTTCCATTGCTATTTTGACAGCGATGTCATTTGGCGGCGCCGAAGTCTAGCGTCGTATTTCTATAAAAATAATCTGCCGCAAGGTGAACATTATATGATCAGCAACAAGCTCCGGCTCGGCCTGGTGGCCGCTGCCATGCTCTCCGCAGGGCACGGCTACGCCGCCGTCGACTGCACCTCCCTCCCGGTCTGGGAAGCGGGCCCCGCCTACTCCGGTGGGGATCAGGTCCAATATAACGACAACGCCTACGAGGCCAAGTGGTGGACCCAAAACCAGAACCCCGAACAATACTCCGGCCAGTATCAGGAGTGGCAACTGCTCGGCGCCTGCGGCGACGACGTGAATCCGCCGCTGACGCCGCCCCAGGGCTCGATTACCGCACCGACCGCCGGGGCCACTTTCAGCGAAAATGACAGCGTTGTCTTCAGCGTTTCCGCCACCGATTCCGATGGCCAGGTGACTTCCGTTGAATTTTTCGTCGACGGCGCGCTGGTCGCCACCGACACGGCAGCACCCTGGGAGGCCACCTGGAGCGCAGTGCCCGGCCAACCCAGCCTCACCGCGCGTATCACCGATAACGACAGCCTCAGTACTACCACCGCGCCGGTCTCGTTCACTGTCGAAGAGGACGTGGTGATTGGCCCAGTGGCGCCAGAGGTAAGCCTGACCGCGCCCGCCAATGGCTCCAGCCACAACACCGGCGACAACCTGACCCTTACCGCCAGCGCCTCTGACAGCGACGGCACCATCAGCCAGGTCGCCTTCTATGTGGACGGCGCCCTGATCAGTACCGACACCAGCGCACCCTATAGCGCCAACTGGACTGCCACTTTGGGCAGCCACACCCTCTCCGCCGTGGCCACCGATAACGATGGCCTGGAAGGCAGCGCGGAAGCGGCGATTTCCGTACAAGATGAGCAGGTTGTCATCGGCGACCACCCATGCCGCCCCGATGGCCTGTACACCACCCCCGGCACCGCGCCCAACTACTGCGACATCTATGATGCCGAGGGCCGCGAAGATATGGGGGCGGATCATCCCCGCCGCATCATCGGCTACTTCACCAGCTGGCGTAACGGTGCCAACGGGCAGCCCAGCTATCTGGTGAAAGACATCCCCTGGGGCAAAATCACCCACATCAACTACGCCTTCGCCCATGTAGCCAGTGATTACTCGGTATCCGTGGGCAACACCAGTGACCCGGGCAACCCGGCCACCGGCATGGAATGGCCCGGTATTGCCGGCGCGGAAACCGATCCGGACTATGCCTACAAGGGCCACTTCAACCAGTTGTCCAAGTACAAGGAACAGTATCCGGAGGTCAAAACCCTGGTTTCCGTGGGCGGCTGGGCCGAAACCGGTGGCCACTTCAATGAAAACGGTGATCGGGTAAACGATGGTGGTTTCTACACCATGACCACCAATGCCGATGGCAGCATCAACCACCAGGGAATCGAGGCCTTCGCCAACTCCTCTGTAGATTTCATTCGCCAGTACGGCTTCGACGGTGTGGATATCGATTACGAATACCCCACCAGCATGAACGACGCGGGCAACCCGATGGACTTCGGTATCGCCAACCCGCTGCGCGGGTCGCTGATGGAATCCTACGTTGAGCTGATGCGGGTACTGCGCGAGAAGCTGGACCAGGCGGGCCAGGAGGACGGCACCCACTACATGCTGACCATCGCCTCCCCCTCTTCCGGCTACCTGCTGCGCGGTATGGAAACCATGCAGATCACCCAGTACCTGGATTACGTCAACATCATGACCTACGACCTGCACGGCGCGTGGAATGAATATGTTGGCCACAATTCGGCGCTGTTCGACAACGGCAACGATCCGGAACTGGCGGCTGCGAGCGTGTACAGCACCTCCCAGTACGGTGGCATCGGCTACCTGAATATCGACTGGGCCGTGAAGTACTTCCGCGGTTCCATGCCTGCGGGCCGCATCAACGTGGGTATCCCCTACTACACCCGCGGTTGGCAGGGCGTATCCGGCGGTGACAACGGTCTCGGCGGTTCCGCTGCCCTGCCGTCCCAGTCCGAATGCCCCGAAGGTACCGGTGGTGCAGCGGACTGCGGCCACGGCGCCATTGGCATCGACAACATGTGGCACGACCTGGACGAGAACGGCAACGAAATGGGCGCCGGCTCCAACCCCATGTGGCACGCCAAGAACCTGGAAAATGGCATTCTCGGAAGCTACATCACCGAGTACGGCCTCGACCCTGCCAACGATCCGGATGACGCGCTGGTAGGCACCTACGTGCGCAATTACGACGCGATTTCCGAGGCACCCTGGCTGTGGAACGCGCAGAAGAGCGTATTCATCTCCACCGAAGATGAAGAGTCCATGGACGCCAAGGTGCAGTACGTGATCGACCAGGGTGTCGGCGGCATCATGTTCTGGGAGCTGGCCGGCGACTACAGCTGGGACGCGGCGAAGGGCGAGTACTACATGGGTGACACGCTCACCACCCTGGCTTACGACAAGTTCGCCAACGCCAGCGACTACCGCCACCTGCGCACCGACCGTGTGGTACCGAGCGAGGCACTGGATATCGGCATCGAAGTCACCGAGTTCAAACTGGGCGACCAGAACTACCCGCTGAATCCGAAGCTGTACATCACCAACAACACCGGTGGTGTATTGCCCGGCGGCACCGTGTTCGAGTTCGACATGCCGACCTCCACCTCCAACATCATCACCGACCAGAGCGGTGCCGGCCTGGAAGTGATTGAAGACGGCGCTAATGCCGGCGGCGGTAACGTGGGCGGCCTGGAAAACGAGTTCCACCGCGTACGCTTCAGCCTGCCGGCGTGGCAGGATCTGGCAGACGGTGAAAGCTGGGATATGACCCTGAACTATTACCTGCCGGTATCCGGTCCGCAGGCGTACACCGCCACCGTAAATGACACCACCTATGCACTGGCGTTCGAATATCCGGATCTGCCGGTAGTCCAACTCAGCAGTGGCGGCGGTAGCTCTTCTGGAGGCAGTTCTTCTGGTGGCAGCTCGTCCGGTGGCGGCAGCGAGACCTGTGCCGACCTGGGCATCAGCACTGCTGGCCTCGTGACCTATCCAGAATGGCCGCGCAGCAACCATGCCGCAGGCGGTGACCGAATCATCCACGATGGCAGTGTCTTCGAAGCCAAATGGTGGACCCAATCGGTACCCGGTACTGCGGACGGCAGCTGGCAATTCCTCTGCTCGATTTGATCAAGCATTAAATGGATTTACCCGGCCGGCGACGCAGCGCCGGCCAACTCTCACAGGATGGGCTGTTTGAAAAGTGTTTTAAAATATCTCTCTGCGTTGTGACCGATAGGAACTCCTGTACAGGAATTACTCCTACGTTCGCCCCGGCTCCGGCCGGGGCTTTTTTCGTTTCTGGCCGCCGTGATTTCATCGCTACCGATGGCCTATCATGGCACTTAAAGAAAGCTGGGCTTACTCCTTCTAAATTGATTAGCAGTAACAATCATGACCAATAAAAAACAACGACTTGCCTCGGTAGATGCCCTGCGGGGCTTCGACATGTTCTGGATCATCGGGGGTGAGGCCCTGTTCCTGCCACTGTTCGCGCTTACCGGGTGGACGATATTCCAATTCGGTCACGGACAGATGCAGCACACCCCATGGCATGGGTTCAGCTTCTACGACCTGATCTTCCCGCTGTTTATTTTTCTCTCCGGCGTCACCCTCGGGCTTGCCAACAAGGCTCTGCGGGGACTGCCCATGGGCCAGCGGACACCGGTGTATCGCAAGGCGGTAAAACGGCTTTTACTGCTGATTCTGCTGGGGGTTCTTTACAACCACGGTTGGGGAACGGGCATTCCGGCGGATCTCAGTGAAATCCGCTACGCCAGTGTTCTGGCCCGCATCGGATTCGCCTGGTTCTTTGCTGCCATGATTGTGTGGCACTTTGGCATTCGCACACAGTATGTGATCGCCGCGAGTATTCTTTTGGGTTACTGGCTTCTGCAGGCGGTTGCCGGCGACTACACACCGGAAGGCTCGGTAAACGCCTGGGTGGATCAACACTTCCTGCCCGGCATCACTTATCAAAACCGCGCCTACGACCCGGAAGGTGTTCTCTCCACCATTCCGGCGATTGCCAATGCGCTGTTCGGTGTCTTCGCAGGCCGCTGGCTTAGCAAGAATGCGGGTGATCACCGGGCCATTCTCCAGGGGCTGTTTATCGGAGCCGCGGCCTGCCTACTCGTCGGATTTTTATGGCACTGGATTTACCCGGTGAACAAGGAGCTGTGGACCAGTTCGTTTGTACTGATTACCTGCGGTTGCTGCTTACTTCTGCTGGGTATTTTCTATCTGGTTGTGGATATGTGGCGTTGGAAAACCTTCACCTACTTCTTCTCGGTGATTGGTTGTAATGCGATTCTGGTTTATCTCGGTACCAGTCTGGTGAACTGGCAGTACACCAGTAAAAGTGTGTTTGGCGGGATTGCTTCAGCCCTGCCCGAAGCGGCGGGAATTTTAGTGATAGCCTGTGGCGTGATTTTGCTGCAGTGGTTGGTACTGCGGTTCTTGTACAAGCGTGGGATTTTTATTAGCCCCTGAGACCTGTGGACCAACCCAATATTTTTCGTGGCGGCAGGGCACCGGGTAGGTATTTTCGAAACCGCTGTGGATACTTCCCTGTACGCTGCGTCGGCGACGTCCATGTCGCCGACGCTTTCGAAAATACCTACCCGGCGCCCCGCCTTCGCATCGAAGCCTGAGCGGTGTTCAAGATATGAGTTACGGAGAAATGTAGTCCGGAATTAAGGAAAAGTGCTGGGTACGGGTTTTCAGGAGCGTCGCAAACAGGATGTTTGCGACGCAGCGCCCAGGGATGGGTTCACAGGGGGGCGCCTAGCTCGGTCCTGAAAACCCGTACCCAGTGCTTTTCCGCCACCCAACCTGCAAAAAAAGAACTTAGCAGACCCCGGACTTAACCAAGGCGCTCGAGCAAAGCCTCAACAATAGGCTGATTAGCATCCGGAAAACGAAAATCAGATAACTCTGAAACAGAAACCCAAGCCAGTTCCTGGCCTTCCACACCGCGCTCTTTTCCGCTGAACCGGGTAACGAACCAGGTATCCAGAAACACCTGCTTGTCCCCATAATCATGCCGAACCTCAATCAACGGTTTCATGGCTTCGACCTGGATATCGAGCTCTTCTTTCAACTCGCGAGTCATCGCTTGCTGAATCGACTCATCGTCCTCGACCTTGCCACCGGGAAATTCCCATCGCCCCCCCATATGCAGGTGATCCGGTCGTTTGGCGAGAAGAATACGGCCGTCTGGACCGAGGATAACCCCAACCGCCACATGAATATGTTTAACCACAGACTCGCCCATCACGTGCGGTATTCCGCATTAATGGTCACGTACTCGAGGGAGAAGTCGCAGGTCCAGATATGTTCACAGGCATCACCGCGCTGTAAATCGACCGTAATGGTGAATGCCGGCTGCTGGAAAACTTTCTGGCCCGCCTCTTCCGTGTAACTGTCCGCGCGGCCACCCGCCTCAACAATCTGCACATCGTCGAGAAACACATCGATCTTGCTAGTATCCAGATTCTCAGCACCGGCGTTGCCGATTGCCATTACCAGACGCCCCCAGTTCGGGTCGGAGGCGTACATCGCGGTTTTCACCAGCGGCGACTCGCCGATTTCAAACGCCATCCGCAACGCTTCTTTCGAGCTCGCCGCATTGTTGACCTGCACCGTCACGAATTTGGTCGCGCCCTCACCGTCTTTCACGATCGCCTGTGCCAGTTCGATATGCACATCGACGATGGCCGCTTTCAACTGCGCATAGCCCTCGCTGACACGTTCGATTTCGCTGCCGGTGGCGCCACTGGCAATCAGCACGCAAGCGTCATTGGTGGAAGTATCCCCATCGACACTGATGCGGTTGAACGACGCACCTACGGCGTCTTTTACCAACTCATCCAGCAATGGCTGCGCAATACGCGCATCGGTGGCCACGTACGCGAGCATGGTCGCCATGTTTGGCTGGATCATGCCCGCACCCTTGGCGATACCGGCGATGGTGATGGTTTCTCCGGCCACCTCCACCCTGCGGCTGGCCGTCTTGGGGCGGGTATCGGTGGTCATAATGGCCCTGGCCGCTGCCTCCCAGGCATCTGCCTTGAGGTTGTCCACAGCAGCCGGCAGCGCGTCGAGAATTTTCTGTACCGGCAGATGCTCGCCGATCACCCCGGTACTGAATGGCAATACCTGTTCCGCCTTGATACCCAGTGCCTCGGCGACCCCTTCGCAGCTTTGCTCGGCCGTTTTCAAGCCGCGCGTGCCGGTGGCCGCGTTAGCGTTGCCCGCATTGATCAGCAGCGCGCGGATATGACCCTCGCGAATATGCTTTTTGGCAACCAGTACCGGCGCCGCACAAAAGGCGTTCTGGGTGAATGTCGCCGCGACACTGGCGCCTTCGGCGATTTCGATCAATAGCAGATCGTCGCGCTGCCAGTTTTTAATGTTGGCAGGTACGGCAGAGAGACGGATACCGGGAATCGGGGGGAGTGGCGGCGCCATGCGATTACGTCCTTGAGCAATGTCAGTATGTGCGCGCATTATAAATAAAAAGGCCCGCTGGTAAGAGCGGGCCTTTTTGCGATGCCGGTGAAAACGTAGCGAGCGGGTGGCTGGTGGTGGCCGCCGGAGCGCAACAACCAGAGCGTACTCGAGTACGTGAGGATTGGACCGGGCTGGCGTACCAGCACCGCCGGACACCGCCAGGCGCCCGCGCAGTAGTTTTCAGCTTGGCGTCGAAGAGGTCAGCTTACCGTGGCACTGCTTGTACTTCTTACCGGAACCACAGGGGCAGGGATCATTGCGCCCCACCCGTGGGCCGCGGCGTGCCGGCTCCTGTGCAGCCGGTTCAGCAGCCGCTTCCACCTCAGGTATCGCAGAGGCCTTGGCATGCTGGAGCTCCAGCTGCTGGCGGCGCTGTGCCTCCAGACGGCGCTGCTCCATCTCTTCCATCTGCTCGCGGGTCATGGGCTCCACGTGCGCCAGCACCCGAATCACTTCGTGCTTCAGGTTATCCAGCAAACTCTGGAACAGGTGGAAGGATTCCCGCTTGAACTCCTGCTTGGGGTTTTTGTTCGCATAGGCGCGCAAACCAATACCCGCACGCAGGTGATCCATGCTGGACAGGTGCTCTTTCCACAGCTGGTCGAGGACCTGCAGCATCACCTGACGCTCGATCGTCGGCATCAGGCTTTCGTCTCCGGTGCTTTCCGCTATACGCGCGAGCTTGTCCTGATAGCCCTGCTGCGCAGCCTCGACGATTTTTTCGCGCAGGCTTTCTTCATGCAGGGTACGGTCTTCGTCCAGCCACTGCTGTACGGGCAACTGCAAACCGAGCTCGCTCGCCAGCTGCTGTTCCAAAGCCGGGATATCCCACTGTTCTTCCACACTCTGCGGCGGAACGTGGCTGGAAATCAGCTCGTTGACCACATCATCGCGGATTGCGGTGATGGTATCGCCAATATTTTCCGCTTCCAGCAGTTCGTTACGCTGGGAATAGATCACCTGGCGCTGGTCATTGGCCACATCATCGTATTCCAGCAACTGCTTGCGGATATCGAAGTTGCGACCTTCCACACGGCGCTGGGCCTTCTCAATGGCATTGGAAACCATGCGGTGCTCAATCGCTTCTCCGCGCTCCATACCCAGCATCTGCATAAAGTTCTTCACCCGGTCGGAGGCAAAGATTCGCATCAGGTTGTCTTCCAGCGACAGGTAGAAACGGGTCACGCCCGGGTCACCCTGACGGCCGGCACGACCGCGCAGCTGGTTGTCGATACGGCGGGACTCGTGGCGCTCGGTGCCGATGATGTGCAGGCCACCGGCCTCAATCACCGTGGCATGGCGCTCTTTCCATTCCGCCTTGATCTTGTCGATCTCCTCCGCCGTCGCTTCGCGGCTCTCGCGCTGCTGCAGCTCTTCAACTTCTGCTTCCCAGTTACCGCCCAGCACGATATCCGTACCGCGGCCCGCCATGTTGGTGGCGATGGTCACGGTGCCCGGGCGTCCGGCCTGGGCAATAATCTGGGCTTCTTTCTCGTGGAATTTGGCATTCAGCACCTGGTGCTGGATTTTGGCCTTCTGCAGCATGCGAGACATCTCTTCCGAGGTCTCGATGGAAGCCGTACCCACCAGAATCGGCGCTTTTTTGTCCCGGCAGTATTTGATGTCTTCGATGATGGCTTCGAGCTTCTCGTCCTTGGTGAGGTACACCAGGTCGTTCAGGTCTTGCCGCTGCTTCTCTTTGTTGGTGGGAATGACCACCACGTCCAGACCATAGATCTGGCGGAATTCGAAGGCTTCGGTATCCGCGGTACCGGTCATACCGGCCAGCTTGGGATAGAAACGGAACAGATTCTGGAAGGTGGTGGACGCCAGGGTCTGGCTCTCGCTCTGGATCTGTACGTTTTCTTTTGCTTCCAGCGCCTGGTGCAGGCCTTCCGAAAGGCGTCGGCCGGGCATGGTGCGGCCCGTGTGCTCGTCGATCAACACCACCTGACCGTTCTGCACGATGTAATCGACATCTTTATTAAACAGTACGTGGGCACGCAGTGCCGCATTGACATGGTGCAACAGGCCCAGATTGCCAGGAGCATACAGGGACTCATCTTCCTTCAGCAGGCCGCCGCGTGTTAGCAGGTCTTCGATCAACTGGTGGCCGTCTTCGGTCATTTCCACCTGGCGGGTCTTCTCGTCCACCGTGTAATGCCCTTCGCCACCCTCTTCACCGCGCTCCAGCTGCGGAACCAGCTTGTTCATAGCCATGTAGAGCTGCGAAGAATCTTCCGCGGCACCGGAAATAATCAGCGGGGTACGCGCCTCGTCAATCAGGATCGAGTCCACCTCATCCACGATGGCGAAATTCTGTGGGCGCTGGGTGCGGTCTTCCTTGCGCAGTACCATATTGTCGCGCAGATAGTCGAAGCCAAATTCGTTGTTGGTGCCGTAGGTAATGTCGGCCTGGTACGCGGCCTTCTTGTCTTCCGGGTGCTGCTGGGACACGACGATGCCCACGGTCAGGCCCAGGAATTCGTAAACCGGGCGCATCCAGTTGGCGTCACGGCTGGCGAGGTAGTCGTTCACGGTAACAATGTGCACACCCTTGCCTTCGAGCGCATTCAGGTACGCGGGCAAGGTGGCCACCAGGGTTTTACCCTCACCGGTACGCATTTCCGCGATGTGCCCCTCGTGCAGGGTCATGCCACCGATCATCTGCACGTCAAAATGGCGCATGCCGAGGGTGCGGTCACTGGCCTCACGCACCGCGGCGAAGGCTTCCGGCAGAATCTGGTCCAGGGTCTCACCGTCGGCCAGGCGCTGCTTGAATTCATCGGTTTTGGCTTTCAGCGCGGTGTCGTCCAGCGCCTTGTACTCATCTTCCAGCGCGTTGATCTTGGTGACCACTTTGCGCATACGCTTGAGTTCTCGGTCATTTTTTGAGCCAAAGACCGTTTTTATCAGTTTGCCAATCATTATTCAGAAACCACATTAAAGCTGAGTGTGCCCGCGGGCCCGGGGCTGTGAGCCACTGCGCGGAAAAGGTGCAAGTAAACAGGAAGGCGCCAGGCGCCGCAACCATGATTGAAGTTGCGGGCGCCACTACAGGATTACAAGTGTCCTGCCGCGCAATGATAGAGGATAGTTGTTATCTGCCGGTGCGGCGGATATAGGTGGCGGGGTCTACCGGGCGGTTGTTTTTGTACACCTCGAAATGGACGTGGGGGCCGGTGGAGCGGCCGCTGGAGCCCATCAGGGCAATGACCTGCCCCTTCTTCACGATATCGCCGACCTTGACCTTGAGCTCGCTGTTGTGACCGTAGCGAGTTTTGTAGCCATTGCCGTGATTGATTTCCACCAGCTGGCCGTAACCGTAGCGATCTTCCGCCCAGGTCACGACGCCCGCCGCCACAGAGACGACGTCGGAGCCATTCTTGCCAGCGAAATCCACTCCCTTGTGCCAGGAGCGACGCCCGCTAAAGGGATCGGTGCGATAGCCGTAGCGGGACGACATCCAGCCGCGGGTAATCGGACGCCCGGCGATAAACTGCTCATCCTGTAGCTGGCGCCGGGCCATCAGAGAATCGAGTGTCGATAGCTGCATCTGCCGGTCTTCAATCTGATCCGACAGAGCACCGATGACCTCAAGGAATTCGGGGGGCTGGTAGGGCAGCTCGCTGCCACCACTGATACCCGGATCCTCCGGGCCGCCCAGGGCCGGCACGCTGCCAAACTGGAACTCACCTTCGTCGAGCTTGGCAATGGTGGTCAGGCGCTCACCGAGCGCATCCAGGCGGGTCAGGCGGGCCTGCATCTCCGCAAGCTTGACGGTCAGAGCAGTGAGCTGCTCGCGGGCCTGCTGGTCGGCCTCCTGGATATCTTCCTGCTGCTTGCGCAGTGCTTTATTCCAGGCTTTGACCGCACGAGTGTCGAACACGTCGGATTCTTTGGCGGGGAGATTCGCACCTAGCCACAAGGCACCCACGGGCAACCCCAACAGGCAGAGGCCGAGCAATGCTTTGCTCAGCCCTCCAAAGTTGAAGCTGCGGGAGACACCCCCACGCTCGTTAACGAGAATAATTTTCATATCTGGCGTGCAAGAATTGCGACAATTTGTTGTTTTATATTAATTTTTCACCTGTTCAGGCGCTGCTGCGCTCCAACAGTGAAAGGGCTGTCGCTTCCTGCATTGCCCCTGGCCATCCCACTGGCCACTGACACCCTGTCCAGCATTGGGTGCTGTCAGGCTGCCTCAAACATCACTGTGCCCGATCAGGGCACGTAAAAAAGCCGGCAAATTCTGTGCCGGCTTTTCCATTTCTGCCTCTTACACCGCCAAAATCGGCTTAACGTAAGAGATTGGCGCTTCCTGCTCATCCTCAAAGGTCACCATTTCCCAGGCGTCCTCCTGAGCCATCAGGGTGCGCAGGGACTTGTTGTTCAGTGCGTGACCGGACTTGAACGCCTTGAACTCACCAATAACACTGGTACCCAAGAGATAAAGGTCGCCAATGGCGTCGAGAATCTTGTGCTTGACGAACTCATCTTCGTAGCGAAGACCGCCTTCGTTCAGGATTCGGTACTGGTCGATAACAATCGCGTTATCCACGCTGCCACCCTGCACCAGGCCTTTGGAGCGCAAATATTCAATCTCGTGCATGAACCCAAAAGTACGCGCACGGCTCACCTCTTTCACAAAAGAGGTACTGGAGAAGTCCACCGAGGAGCTGAGGTTGCGCCCCTGGAACACCGGGTGATCGAAATCAATGGTGAAGGACACCTTGAAGCCGTTGAACGGCAGGAAGCTGGCCACTTTGTCGCCCTCTTCCACGGTAACCGGCTTCTTGATACGCAGGAATTTCTTGGCAGCAGATTGCTCCTGAATGCCTGCGGACTGGATCAAAAATACGAATGGACCGGCACTACCGTCCATGATCGGTACTTCCTGAGCGGACAGTTCGACAATCGCATTGTCGATGCCCAGCCCAGCCATGGCGGACAGCAGGTGCTCAACCGTGGCAATCCGCACATCTCCCTTCACCAGTGTGGTGGAGAGCAGAGTGTCGCCCACGTTTTCTGCACGCGCTTCAATCTCAACTACCGGATCCAGATCGACCCGACGGAACACGATGCCACTGTTTACCGGCGCCGGTTTCAGGGTCAAAACGACCTTCTTACCGGTGTGCAGGCCAACACCCGTGGCTCGAATAGCATTTTTGAGAGTGCGCTGTTTGATCATCTATGTCTTGGTTCCCAATCGGTGAGCTGCGCACGAATCGCAGCGAGCCGGCGATAGTAACAGAAAAAACACGCCAAAACTACAAGTAACGCATCGGTCACAAATTGATCGGACTTGTGTTTCAGGCCGAACTTCCAGTGCTTAGTCTTTTAAGCATAGCGTAGCGAGAAGACTGCAATGCCAAACCAGTGCACAGAAATGTAACACGCGCGCGATTGGACGGCGCTTCCCACTGACGGTGGATGTATTCGCGCCAGCGGCGACACCAAAACCGCACAGTCACCAAGGCCTGGAGCAGCTCCCGGCAACTGTGCTTTCTCTCGACCTTCTGAATTCCCGATCCCACGGATCCGGACTTGGGGCGCAACGCGCCCCTTCACCGGTGCCAGTGACTCGCACACCGGAGCGGGCGGAAGCCCGGCAAACGCCGGGCAAGGACATGAGCAGATGGGTTCCGCCCCACACTCCGGTAGGAGCGGGACGGAAATCAGTCTGCCTGGCGACGCAAGAACGCCGGAATATCCAGATATTCCATATCCTGGTCCGCCGGGTTCAGGGGCGGCATTGAGCGCGGCTTGGAGCGATCGCTTTCAACACGGCTGCCGCGCACATCTTGCGGTTCACGCGCGGTCTCAGCCGGTGCCGCCGCACGAGCGGCTTCTCGCGGCTCAGGCCGGCGCGTGTTATCCACCACTTTCGTCGGACGAGCAGCCTGGGCACTGGCTTCACCGAGACCGGCGGCCACGACCGTAACGCGCATTTCGTCGCCCAGTTTGTCATCCACCGCGGTGCCAATCACTACGGTGGCGTCGTCCGAGGCAATCTCCTGCACAATCTGGCCCACTTCGGAGTATTCACCCAAGGTCAGCTCCTGGCAGCCTGCGTCTTCACTACCCGTGATGATATTCACCAGGATACCGCGTGCACCTTGCAGGTTGACGTTATCCAGCAACGGGCTGCGAACGGCTTTCTCGGCCGCCTCACGGGCACGGTTTTCGCCAACCGCAGCGCCGGAGCCCATCATCGCCATGCCCATTTCAGACATGACAGTGCGCACATCCGCGAAATCCACATTCATGATGCCCGGGCGAATCATGAGATCGGCAATGCCCTGCACGGCACCCAGCAATACGTTATCCGCTTCCCGGTAGGCCGCCTTCATGGTGATCTTGTTGCCGAGCACCTCCAGCAGGCGATCGTTGGGGATGGTGATCAGTGAATCCACCTTGTCGCGCAGTTCGAGAATACCCTCTTCGGCAACGGTGCTGCGCTTGCGCCCTTCGATCATGAACGGACGAGTCACCACGGCAACCGTGAGAATACCCAGGTCCTTGGCGATCTCCGCAACAATCGGCGCTCCGCCGGTGCCTGTGCCACCGCCCATACCAGCAGTGATAAACACCATATCCGCACCGGTCAGCACTTCAGCAATGCGCTCGCGGTCTTCCAGCGCAGACTGCCGGCCCACATCCGGGTTGGCACCGGCACCCAGACCGCGGGTGATCGTGTTACCCAGCTGCAGAATGGTCTGCGCTTCCACATCTTTCAAAGCCTGCGCATCGGTATTCGCACAGATGAAGTCCACACCACCGACTTCGCTGGCGATCATGTGCTTGACGGCGTTACCGCCACCGCCGCCCACTCCGATCACTTTAATGACAGGCTTGTCCTGTACGCTATCTACGAGTTCGAACATTGCTGTTCCCCTTTTTTGCTCATGTCCAAATTTAATTATCGATCCCGGTAATTATTTTCTGCTTCAGAGGTTGCCCCTGAACCAGTGCTTCACCTTATCCCACCACTGGTTTTCGCTGCGCTGAACCGTGGTATTACCCCGCTTGTTATCCTCCACCTTGATCGCATACATCAGCAGACCAACGCCGGTGGAATAAATCGGATTACTGACGATATCCGTCAGGCCCGAAATCCCCTGGGGCACGGCCAGACGCACCGGCATATGGAAGATCTCTTCCGCCAGTTCCACAGCCCCTTCCATCTTTGATGAACCACCGGTGAGTACGATGCCCGCAGCGCACAGATCTTCAAATCCACTGCGGCGCAGCTCGGCCTGAACCAGGGTGAATAATTCGTCGTAACGAGGTTCCACCACTTCCGCCAGTGCCTGGCGCGACAAGTCCCGCGGCGGGCGATCACCCACGCTGGGAACCTTGATGGTCTCTCCTTCACGCGCCAGCTTGGCCAGCGCACAGGCGTACTTGATTTTGAGTTCTTCCGCATGCGGTGTCGGCGTACGCAGGGCCATGGCGATATCGTTGGTCACCTGGTCACCCGCAATGGGAATGACCCCGGTGTGCCGGATGGAGCCGCCGGTAAAGACGGCGATGTCCGTGGTACCGCCACCGATGTCCACCATGCATACGCCGAGCTCTTTTTCATCATCGGTCAGCACGGCATAACTCGATGCCAACTGCTCGAGAATGACGTCTTCCACTTCCAGGCCACATCGGCGAATACACTTCTCGATGTTCTGCGCCGCATTGACCGCGCCACTGACCAGGTGCACCTTGGCTTCCAGGCGCACACCGGACATGCCCAGCGGCTCCTTCACGCCCTCCTGGCTGTCAATCAGATACTCCTGCGGCAGCGTATGCAGAATTTTCTGGTCCGCCGGAATGGCCACTGCGCGCGCAGCGTCAATCACCCGGTCCAGGTCTTGCTGAGTCACCTCTCGATCCTTGATCGCAACAATGCCGTGGGAGTTCAGGCTCCGGATATGGCTACCCGCAATCCCGGCGTAGACCGAGTGAATCTCACAGCCAGCCATCAGCTCCGCCTCTTCGACTGCGCGCTGGATGGACTGCACCGTAGATTCAATATTTACTACCACGCCCCGCTTCATACCGGTGGAGCGGTGGGAACCGATACCGACGATATTCAGCTCGCCATCTCCGGTGACCTCACCGACAATCGCGACGACCTTGGATGTACCGATATCCAGGCCAACGATCATGCGTGGTTCAGTTGTTTGCGTCATTGGATTTTCAACCTCGCTGGACTCTCGCGCCGACCCACATTGCACATGTCGGATCAGGGCCAGGCCCGGCTTTTTATCTGCCTATTTTGTTGTCAGTTTTCTATTTTGTCTTTCGTTTTCCATTGCACGGCAACTGCATTGTTATAGCGGGTATCAACCCCCACAATTTTTTGCAGATGCGGCGCCAGTACGCCCCGCGTCAAGCTGAGAAAGCGGCCCACCCGCTCCAGCAACTCGTCGTGGCCGAGCTGCAGGCGAATTCCGCTGACCAGCTCGAGTTGCCACCCCGCCAAATCGTCAAACGACAGACGGCGTACTTCCATATCCTTTGTGGTGAGCAACCCGGCCAGCGCCTGGTACTGCACCATGATGCGTTCCACCAGCTCTGCGTCGCCGGCCAACTCCGGTAAGCGCAAATCCTGCAAATTATCTGGCCGGGGCAGCAATTCGCCACTCGCGATAAGTAACTGATCCCCACCCCAGATGGCGAGAGGCTCAGCCTCTTCCACCACCACCTCAACACCGTTGGGCCAGCGACGACTAACCGCTGCATTTACAATCCAGGGGTTGGCCATCAGGGCCGCCCGCAGCTCGCCAATATCCAGCGAGAAGAATCCGTTGCGCAGATGTGGCAGCAAGATGTCTTCAACTTCTCGCTCGGTGACGGCGCGAAAGGGTGCCTTAACCCGCACATTTTCCAGCGCATCCACACGGCTCAACTCCACCGCGGGTGCCTGCTGCCACAACCAGCGGGCGCTGTATCCAAGCCCCGCCGCCACCATGACCAGAAAACCCAGCATCAGCAGTAACCGGAGGGGCCGCAGTCCCGTCGGGGCATCCGCATTGGGCAGTGCACGCGCACCGCGGGGCGCCTGCTTGCCACGGCCCTTCTTGGGTTGGGCCTTTTCTCTCGCCACGTTTTTCGCTTTTGCCACGGTATTCCCGCTTGTCACCTAGTCCGCAGAGCCCGCGTGATCGCCCAACCGCCATTCCGATAATTGCTGCGCGAGCCCGCCCACATTGCCCGCACCCTGGGTCAATACGATATCGCCGGGCTCCAGCAGGTCCGCCAGAATCGGGGGGACCTGATCCACGCTTTCCACGAAAATCGGATCTATCTGCCCCCGATTACGAATACTACGCGCGAGGGTACGGCCATCCGCACCCGGAATGACTGCTTCACCGGCGCTATATACATCCAGAAGAACCAGTTTGTCGACCTGCGATAACACCTGCACAAAGTCTTCGAACAGATCGCGGGTACGGGTATAGCGATGGGGCTGGTACACCATAACCAGGCGGCGCTCTGGCCAGCCGTCGCGCACGGTTTTTATGGTGGCTGCCACTTCTCGCGGATGGTGGCCGTAATCGTCCACCAGCATCACTTTTTCTGCTTCGGTGTCGTCGCTCACCGGATACTCGCCGTAAATCTGGAAACGGCGACCAACCCCCTGAAATCCGTTCAAGCCTTCACGAATGGCCTCGTCACTGACGCCCTCTTCTGTTGCCACCGCAATCGCCGCGGTCGCATTCAGTACATTGTGAATACCAGGCGTATTGACGCACACATCCAGCGTGTCGCCTCCGGGACGATGCACGGTGAAACAGCTGCGCAGTGGCTCCTGCTTCACATCGCTGATACGAAAATCGTTATCCTCTGTGAACCCGTAGGTCGTCACCGGCCGCGCCATCCGCGGGATAATTTCCTGCACATTGGCATCATCCCCGCAGACTACCGCAAGGCCATAAAACGGGAGGTTCTGGATGAAATCGATAAAGATCTGCTTAACCTTCTCGAAATCTCCGCCATACGTTTCCATATGGTCCGCATCGATGTTGGTCACCACCGTGACCATCGGCTGCAGGTGCAGGAAGGACGCATCACTTTCATCGGCTTCCGCAATCAGGTAACGACTCTCCCCGAGCGCCGCGTTTGTGCCGGCACTGTTCACCAGCCCCCCGATTACGAATGTCGGATCCTTGCCCGCAGCCGCAAAAATAGAGGCGATCAGGCTGGTGGTTGTGGTTTTGCCATGGGTACCGGCAACCGCGATACCGTAGCGATAGCGCATCAACTCACCGAGCATTTCTGCACGGCGCACTACCGGAATACGATTTTCCCGCGCAGCCACAAGCTCCGGGTTATCGCCATAAACGGCCGAAGAATTCACCACGACATCCACATCGCTCACATTTTCTGCGGTGTGCCCAATCTGAATCTTGACCCCCAACTTGCGCAGTCGTTCGGTGACCTTGCTGTCCCGCAGATCCGAACCAGACACTTCGTAGCCCTGATTCTGTAGTACCTCGGCGATACCACTCATACCGGCACCACCCACACCAATAAAATGGATGCGGCGAGTACGGCGCATAATCGGCACGTGGTAGTGGCTTTCGCCTGACTTCATGTTTTGTCCAATAGCTTTCGGGTTTTCAATTTCGTTGTTCGTTTCGCGAGACATATCAACACCCCATCTCTTCGCGACATACGGCCAATACCTGATCGGTCGCATCCGGCCGGGCAACGCGGCGTGCCGCCTCCGCCATGGCCAGTAATTTTTCCGGTGCGGCAAACAGGGACTCCAGCAGACCCGCCAACTCTTCAGCATCCAGTGCATCCTGCTGGATCACGCATGCTGCCCCGGCCTTTTCGAGCCACTCACCGTTCTTCGTCTGATGGTCGTCAATGGCGAACGGGAAGGGCACCAGAATGGCACCCACACCCGCTGCAGCAATTTCCGATACGGTCAGTGCACCGGAGCGACAGATCACCAAATCCGCCTGCCCGTAGGCTTCTGCCATATCCGCAATAAACGGCACCACGTTTGCTTTCACGCCGACACGCTCGTAGGCCTCTTGCGCCAAGTCGAGATGTCGCTGCCCCGCCTGGTGAACAACCTGCGGGCGCTTTTCTTCGGACATTCTTGCCAGCGCTTGCGGCACCAGCTCGTTAATCGCCACTGCACCCAGGCTGCCACCCAAAACGAGTAATCGGGCCGGGGCCTGCTTGCCCACACGCGTCGCCGGTTCCGGCAGTGCGGCAATTTCCGGCCGCACCGGGTTACCCACCTCGGTTGCCGCCGGCAAGCCACTGGGAAAAGCTTCCAGTACCCGGCTGGCGATTTTTGCCAGCAAGCGGTTGGTGGTACCTGCCACTGCATTCTGCTCATGGATAATTAACGGGATACCCGCGAGTCGCGCTGCGACACCGCCGGGTCCGGTCGCGAATCCGCCAAAGCCCAAGACCGCATCTGGCTGTACTAACTTGACCACCTGGCGCGCCTGCCAGATCGCCTTGCTGATCTGCAGGGGTGCTTTCAACAATGCGCCGGCACCTTTTCCGCGAACCCCTTCCACCGTGATGAAATGCAATGGTATTTCCGCCGCGGGGATCAACTGTGCCTCGATGCCGCGCATGGTGCCGAGCCACTCTACCGAACCACCCTGCGCTTGCAGGGCACGGGCCACGGCGAGGGCAGGAAACACATGCCCACCGGTGCCGCCGGCCATCACCAGAAATTTTTTACCGGCAAAAGGAGCGCTGTTCATTTCCGCCATCAGGCCGCCTCCCCGGTTTTTCGATCACCCATTTGCAGGGGGTTAAAAATCGGCAACTGTCGGATACCCGCAATGCCCCCTTCAGCGACCGGCACTTCGCTACTCAATTCCTTCTGCGTACGCCAGGCCAAGCCAAACAGGGCAAAACACACCACCAGGCTGGAGCCACCGGAACTGACAAAGGGCAGCGTGAGCCCTTTGGTGGGTAACAGGCCGGATGCCACACCCATGTTGACGAAGGCCTGCCCGGCAAGCAGTACCGCAATGCCGAAAGTCAGCAGCGCGGCAAAAAAGGCCTGCTTCGCCAGCGCCTTTCTCACCAGGCGCAGCAACGACCAGGTGAGAGTCGCATAGAGCGCAATCACAACCAGCCCACCCAGCATGCCCCACTCTTCCGCCAGAATGGCAAATACAAAATCCGTATGCGCCTCGGGCAAATAAAACAGTTTCTGCACACTATTCCCCAGGCCCACACCAAACCATTCGCCGCGGCCGAATGCGATCAGTGACTGCGTCAACTGGTACCCGCCTGCAAACTGCTCGCCCCAGGGATCCAGGAAGGTGGTCAAGCGCTGCAGCCGATATGGGCTCACCAGAGCCATCAACACCAGCCCACAGGCCGCGAGCCCCACCAGTAAAAATGTATGTGGCAAGCGCGCGCCGGCGAGAAACACCATCGCCAGGGCCGTGCCCGAAATAACCACCACAGAGCCAAAATCCGGCTCCAGCAACAGCAGTACCGCCACCACGCCGAGCACCGAGATGGGCACCATAAAACTGCTCCAGTGGCGCAGCTTTTCATTCCTGCGGGTCAGGAAACTGGCGAAAAAAATCAGGCAGCAGAATTTTGCAATTTCCGCCGGCTGTACCGTAATCGGCCCCAAGGCAATCCAGCGCATACTGCCATTCACCGCACGCCCCACACCGGGGATCAGCACGATCAGGAGCATACCCAGTGCAAAAAACAGCAGTGTCCAAGACAGGTTGGACCAGACTGCCAGAGACACTCTGCTCACCACGAAGGCCCCAAAAGCGCCGGCCGCCAGGAATACCAGATGGCGCTTCAGGAAATACCAGGAATCACCATACACATCGGCGGCGAATGCGATGGAAGCCGAGGCCACCATCACCACACCGATGCTCGCCAGGGCCAGAACACAGAACGGCAACACCCAGGCAAACTCGTCAGCCTGGTCATTTGCCGCCACCTCGAGGGCTACACGCTCTTTCCGGCTCACTGACTACCTCCTGCGCCTTGCGCCGCCACAGAGGTATCCACCAGATCATTCACCGCACGGCGAAAGTCTTCGCCACGCGCTTCAAAATTGCGATACATATCGAAACTGGCGCAGGCCGGAGAGAGCAGCACGTAATCGCCTTGCTGCGCCATGTCGGCGGCCTTTGTTACCGCCTGATCCATCGTTTCAGCGGCTTGTTGGGGCACCTTGTCCGCAAACACCTGCGCGATTTTCGCACCGTCGACACCGATGGTTACCAGGCCACGTAGGGTATGCGCCGCGTCGACAAGTGCAGAGAAGTCCGCTCCCTTGCCATCGCCGCCGGCAATCAAGACGATCTTGCGTTGGCTATCGGCAAGCCCATCCAGGGCTGCGCGCGTCGCACCCACATTGGTGCCCTTGGAGTCGTTCACAAATGTGACACCCGCACAATCGGCCACGCGCTCACAACGGTGGGTCAAGCCAGCGAAGTGACGCAGCGAATCCAGCATTGCGTCCATCGGCAAGCCCACGGCATTACCCAGCGCCAGAGCAGCCAGCGCATTGGCTATGTTGTGGCTACCCACCATCCCCAGCTCACGCGCAGGCATCAGTTTTTTCGCACCCTGTGCCAGCCAGCGATCGCCCGCCTCCTCAATCAACCCAAACTGCTGCAGGTCCGGGCGGTCCAGACCAAAGCTCCACTCGCGGCTTTCCCGCGACAAGGGCCCACGGGTCAACGGGTCGGCGCGATTGATGACAAACTGTTGCGCATGCCGGTACACCCGCTGCTTGGCGCGGTGATAGGCCGCCATGCCCGGGTAGCGGTCCATATGATCGGCGCTCATATTCAGAATCGTCGCAACATCGGAGCGCAGGGAGTAAGTGGTTTCCAGTTGAAAGCTGGACAGCTCCAGCACAAACAGTTCCGGTAGCTTTTCGCCAGAGGCCAGAAGATCCAGTACCGGCACGCCGATGTTGCCGCCCACTCGCACATCCACGCCCGCCGCTCGCGCCATTTCACCCAACAGCGTGGTGACGGTGCTTTTGCCGTTGGAGCCGGTGATTGCGATCACTTTGGGCGCGGGGTCAGCCTTGGCCAGCTCACGCGCAAACAACTCGATATCGCCAATCACGGGAACGCCTGCCGCCACAGCCGCGGCGATGGCCGGCTCGGCCACCCCGATTCCAGGGCTTGCGATAATCTCACTGGCCGCCAGCAGGGTTTCTTTGCTGAGCGGGCCACATTCAACCGGCACGTCCGGGTACTGGGCGCGGAACGCGTCCAGTGCGGGTGGTGCATCGCGGCTATCCACCACAACCGGCGAGAAACCCTGGCGCAGCAGGAAGCGCACGACCGATTGCCCGGTAGCGCCCAGCCCGATCACCACTTTTTTCTCTGAGGTTGCGATGAGGTTCATTGGTTCTTATTCAGTTTCCGTAAGTATCTTCACGTCAGCGCAGCTTCAGGGTCGCCAGTCCGGCGAGCACCAAAACTACGGTAATAATCCAGAAACGCACAATCACTCGCGGCTCTGGCCAGCCCTTCAATTCGAAATGATGGTGTAGCGGCGCCATTCGAAAAATGCGCTTGCCAGTCAACTTGAAGGATGCGACCTGCAAAATAACCGACACTGTTTCCATCACGAACACGCCACCCATAATGAACAGCACAATTTCGTGGCGGGTAATCACCGCGATGATTCCCAGCGCTGCACCCAGTGCGAGTGCACCCACGTCACCCATAAAAACCTGTGCCGGGTAGGTGTTAAACCAGAGGAAGCCAAGTCCTGCCCCGCCCAGCGCCGCACAGAACACCGCCAGCTCACCGGCACCCGAAATCGACGGGATATGCAGGTAGGTGGCAAACTCCACGTGGCCGACCAGATAGGCAATAACACCCAGGGCGCCGCCCACCATCACCGAGGGCATAATCGCGAGACCATCCAGGCCATCCGTGAGGTTGACCGCATTACTCGAGCCAACCACCACGAAATAGGTCAGCACAATAAAGCCCACTGGGCCCAGGTTGATCGCAACGTCCTTGAAAAACGGCACAAACAATTGCGTCTCCGCCGGTGAGGTCGCACTCATATACAGGTAAATCGCCGCGCCCAGACCCGCTACCGATTGCCAGAAATACTTCCACCGCGCGATCAGTCCACGAGAATTCTTCTCGACGACTTTCTTGTAGTCATCGACAAACCCAACAGCACCAAACACGAACGTCACCAGAAGCGTCACCCACACCAGGCGATTACTCAGGTCCGACCACAGCAACGCACCGGAAAAAATGGCTGCGAGAATCAGGGTGCCGCCCATGGTTGGCGTCCCGGATTTGCTGAGGTGCGATTGCGGACCGTCATCGCGCACCGCCTGGCCCACCTGCAGGCGGTTCAGCCAGGTAATCATGCGGGGGCCCACCAGCAACGAAATACCCAACGCAGTGAGCGCGCCAAGAATGGCGCGCACGGTCAGGTAGTTGAAGACCGAAAAGCCTTTCACGTACTGTTGTAAATATTCAGCCAGCCATAGCAGCATCGTTAAAACCTTTATTGATTCCCGTCGGTAAGCGCTTGTACCACCAGTTCCATACGCGCGCTGCGGGAACCTTTCACCAGCACCGTAGTGCCTTCATCCAACTCCGGCACCAGCGCCTGAATCAGGGCTTCGCGCTCGGAGAAATTTCTCGGGTTGTGTTGATGGCCGGAGGCGAACTCAATACTCGCCGCCGCACTCAATGGACCGAGAGTAAACAGTTGATCGATTCCGCGCTCCAACGCCAGGCGCCCCATTTCACGGTGCGACTTGTCGGCGTCTGGCCCCAGCTCCGCCATATCACCAAGCACCAGAATTTTTTTACCGTCGCGCTGTGCCAGCAGCTCGATTGCCGCACTGACGGATCCGGGGTTTGCGTTGTAGCTGTCATCGATTACGGCGGCACCGGACTTGCCCCGGAAAGACTGCATGCGTCCGCCGACACTGCCGGCAAGGCTAAGCCCCTCGGCGATTTCCGCCACCGGGATACCTGCGGCATAGGCGCAGCCGGCAGCCACCAAAGCGTTATGCACGTTATGCTCGCCCAGTAGCTGAAGCTTCACCGGGTGCGACACACCTTCAATCACCAGGTCAAATGCCGGGCAACCCAGTGCGTTCAACACGATGTTGTCCGGGTGCACCGCCCACTGATGGCCAAAACCGACCTCCAAGGTGCGCACGCCCTCGGGCATTCTGCCGCGCCAGTAGTCTGCGTAATTGTCATCGGCGTTGACCACCGCAACACCGCCGTTTTGCAGGCTGGTGTATATCTGCCCTTTGGCAGTGGCAATGCCATCGATCGAGCCGAAGCCTTCCACATGCGCCGGCATGACATTGTTCACCGCGGTGATTTGCGGTTTGGCAATGCTGCACAAATAGCCGATTTCATCTGGCCCACTCGCGCCCATCTCCACGATCATCACCTGATGTTCAGGCTCCAGCGAGAAGAGCGTCATGGGAACGCCAAAATGATTGTTCAGGTTGCCCTGGGTCACGCACACCTTGTGGCGCTGGCCAAAAATGGCCGACAGCATTTCCTTGACGGTCGTTTTGCCGCAGGATCCGGTTATGCCGATCACCGGCCCGTCGAATTGCTCACGACACAGCAGGCCAATCTGCCCGAGTGCGATGGTGGTGTCAGCGACCACCCACTGGGGTAGCTCCGAACCTTCAATCGGCTGTTCGGTGACAACACCACGGACTTTCCCCTCCAGTTGACCGAGGAAATCGTGCGCGTCGAAATTTTCCCCACGCAGAGCAACGAACAGTGCTTCATTGTCGAGCTTGCGTGTATCAGTGCACACCGCACTAAACTCGATGGAACCGTTCAGCAACTCGCCACCGAAGCGCTGCTGCAACTGCTGCAAAGACAGGGGGGCAATCATCCGCGGCTACCCTCCAGTGTCTGGCCTTTACGATCCGCCATGGCCTTGGAGGCCTGCTCGCGATCACAGAAATGCAGCTTTTCACCCGCAATCAATTGGTAGTCTTCATGTCCTTTGCCGGCAATCAAAATGGTATCGCCAGGGGCGGCCGCATGGATGGCGTGCCGGATAGCCTCGGCGCGATCGACCTTTACCATACAGCGATCGCTGTCGGTGCCGCCGTCAATGCCCGCAAGGATCTCATCGATGATGGCCTGCGGGTCTTCACCGCGGGGGTTGTCACTGGTCACTACCGCATAATCCGCTAGCTCCGCGGCGATCCGGCCCATTGGCGCACGCTTGCCATTATCGCGATCACCGCCACAACCAAACACGCACCACAGTTTGTTCCGGCAATAGGGACGCGCAGCTTCCAGGGCGGCACGCAGGGCATCCGGGGTATGCGCGTAATCCACCAGCACGCTGATTTCATTCACTTCACCGCTGGATACCCTCTCCATACGACCGGGAACCGGCTGGATATTCGGGAACTCCGCGAGAATGCTGTCGAGCGGCATTCCTGCAGACGCAGCAGCAGCCACTACCGCCAAGGTGTTGTGAATATTGAAGTCGCCGATCAGCGGAGCGTGCAGCTCGCCTTCACCCCAGGGAGTAATCAGACGCACGGAAAATCCATCGTCGAGACGTTTGAGATCACGCACCTGCAGATCGCCGGACTGCAGGCCATAGGTAATCACCTTGAGTCCACGCAGTTTGCAGCGTTCCACCATCTGTGCGCCAAACGGGTCATCGATATTGATCACGCCACGCTTGAGTTTTGGCAGGCCAAACAGTTTTTCTTTCGCTGCGCCATAGGCGGCCATGTTGCCGTGGTAATCCAGATGGTCCCGGGTCAGGTTGGTGAACACCGCGGTGTCGAAAACCAGGCCGTGTACCCGCCCCTGCGCGAGAGAATGGGATGAGACTTCCATCGCCGCGGCGCGCGCGCCATCGTCGAGAAACGCAGCGTAATCCGCCTGCAAGCGCACGGGGTCGGGGGTCGTCAGGCCGGTTTCCTGCAGGGTAATTTCACCGTCCTTCCATACGCCGTTGCCGATCGTGCCCATTACGGCCGCACAGCCAAAATGCTTGGCGAGCAGTTGCGAAGTCAGGTAGGCACAGGTGGACTTGCCGTTGGTGCCGGTCACTCCCACCAGGTACATGGACTCTGAGGGATGCCCGTAAAAACGCGCCGCGATTTCACCTACCCGCGCCGCAAGCCCCGGCACGGTAACAATCTGCACACCGTTATGCGCCCGGGTGCCGAGCGCATCGCCATCGGCGAGTACTGCCGCGGCACCATTGTCGATCGCGGCATCGATATACTCCCGGCCGTCCACCACGGTACCGCGCAGGGCCATAAACACATCCCCGGGCTTCACCTGGCGACTATCCAGGGCCACGCCCGTCACCGCAACATCTGGAATACCCGCATAGCCCGGCACCAGATTAACCAGGGATGCTGTGCGATTCTGTAGTTCGTTAGGCTGGGTCACGATGTTGTACCTCTCTCGTCCAGCTGTGTCGCCAACTGCCGTTCCGCAGGGACGATCTTCTCCGGCGGCACCTGCAGCAGGCGCATCGCTCCGGTCATAACTTTGCCGAAAACCGGCGCGGCGACTTCACCGCCGTAGTATTTGGCGTGGCTGGGATCATCAATCACCACCACCGCGGCCAGGCGCGGGTTTTCTGCGGGCACGAATCCGGCAAACACCGAGCGATAGCGATTGTCCACATAGCCCTCGCTTCCGACCTTGTGCACGGTGCCCGTCTTGCCCGCTACCCGGTAGCCGTCAACCGCCGCGCGCTTACCGGTGCCCTCGGGGCCGATTACGGTCTCCAGCATGGCGGTCACTTCCCGCGCCAGTGCCGCATCGACAACGCGCTCACCGTCTACAGACGCCGTTTTACCCTGAGCCAAAATCAGCGAAACCGGGCGCTTGAGCCCGGCGTTAGCGACCACACTGTAGGCTTGGGCAAGCTGCACGGCATTCACCGTCAACCCATAGCCAAAAGCAAAATTCGCCAGTTCAATGGGATGCCATCGATCCCGGGTGGGCAAAATTCCCGGCGCCTCCCCGGGGAACCCACTACCTACCGCCTCGCCGAGCCCCATCCGATAGAAGAGTCCGCGCAGGGACTCTGGCTCCAAATCCATCGCCACCTTGGTGATGCCCACCTGGCTGGACTTGGTGATGACCTTTGTCAGATCAATTTCGCCAAAATTCACCGGATCCAGCAGGGTCTTGCCCGGCAGGCGGATATACCCGGGGCTGGTATCGATGCGGGTGTGCGGCTGGTAGCGTCCGGTTTCCAGCGCCGCCAGCGCAGTCAGCGGCTTGATGGTGGAACCGGGCTCAAACTGGTCGATGAGTGCTCGATTGCGCATCGCCGCCGCCTTTACACCCTGGCGGTTATTCGGGTTAAAGGACGGCTGATTGGCCATGGCCAGCACATCCCCACTGCGGGTATCCAGAATCACCATAAAGCCCGAAGCGGCGCCGTTTTCCGACACCGCTTTTTTGAGTTCCCGGTACGCCAGGTACTGCAGCCGCATATCGATCGTGAGCTGAAGATCGCGCCCCGGGCGGGCCTCCTGCTTGACCGCCAGATCCTGCACGGTGCGCCCCTTCAAATCTTTCACCACCTGGCGCTTACCCGCTTCACCCGCCAGAGACTGCTCGTAGGCGAGCTCCAGCCCCTCCTGTCCGAGATCGTCAATATTAGTAAAGCCCAGTAGCTGCGCCGTGACCTCACCGGCTGGGTAAAAGCGGCGGTATTCTTTCTTGCTGTAGACCCCGGCAATATCCAGCGCCAGCACTGCGCCGGCCTGCTCCGGCATCATATGCCGGCGCAGATACATGAAACCTTTGTTGCGGTACTTCTCAAGGCGTTTGGCCAGGCGCGCGGGAGGCGTACCCACGGCTGCCGCAAGGGCGCGTAATTCTTCCGCGCTCGCCTCTTTCAACAACTGAGGGTTGGCCCAGATCGTCTGAACCGGGGTGCTTACTGCCAGCAATTCACCGTTGCGGTCGAGTATGGAACCCCGGTAAGCGGCAATTTCCTCGGTGCGAATGGTGCGCGCACGCCCCTGATCCTGCAGGAAGCGGTAGCCTTTATCCTGCTCCGGCAGTACCTGCAAACCGGCGAGATGCACAACCAGGGCCACAGCCAGCAGGCACAGCAAACCGGCCACCAGCGCAAAGCGCCAGCGGGCAATTCCCGGCTGTTGTGGCTGTTTTTTCACTGCACCCATGACGGATCATTTCCCTGCGCTGCTCGCGCACTCTTTATAATTTGCTGTTTCCCCACACACGAACGCGGCTCAACTCAACGCCGCCCCCACACTGCCGCTACTAGCGCCCGGAGGTCACCAGAACCCTCTCATCGGGTGCTGGCGCTCGCATGTTCAATTCTTCTCGCGCCACTTGCTCGATCCGGCTGTAGGCAGACCAGGCTCCGCGCTCCAGCAACAAACGTTCTTGTTCGTAACGCAGCTCATCGCGCACCCTTTGCGCCTGCTCCAACTTTGCGGTCAGTGCCCTGCTCTGCTGGGTGGTGCTTACGACGCCCAGCGACGACAGCATCACCAACAACCAAAGCACTGCCAGCATCCATTTATTTGCGCGCACTTCACTCACCACACAATGCTCAGCCCAGCCGCTCGGCGATACGCATCACCGCGCTGCGCGAGCGCACGTTTTCCCCCACTTCCTGCGACTCGGCTTTGACCGCCTTCCCCACCGAACGCAGTGTCCTGTGGATCTGGCTATCCATAACCGGCAGTCCACGGGGTAATTGCGGCCCCTTTTCCTGCTCGCGAATAAACCGCTTTACGATGCGGTCTTCCAACGAGTGGAAGCTGATCACCACCAGGCGCCCGCCCGGCTTGAGCAGTGCGAGCGACTTTTTCAGCGCCCCCTGAAGATCATCCAGCTCGCCATTGACGTGAATCCGGATGGCCTGGAACACCCGCGTGGAGGGGTGCTTGCCCTTTTCCCACGCTGGGTTTGCCGCCTTGACCACCTCGGCGAGATCCAGCGTGCGCGCAAATGGCTTTTCCGCCCGCCGGCGCACAATCGCCCCGGCCATACGGCGCGCAAAACGCTCCTCCCCGTACTCCTTGAACACCCGCGCCAACTCTGCCTCAGACTCGGTGTTCACCCACTCCGCGGCGCTGATGCCCCGGCTGGTGTCCATTCGCATGTCCAGCGGCCCATCCTGCATAAAGCTGAAGCCGCGCTCCGCTTGATCCAGCTGCGGTGACGACACGCCCAGGTCCAGCAAAATTCCGCTGACCTGCCCCATATGGCTCGCCGCGGCCTGGTCCATGTCGGCAAAAGAGCCGTGCCAGATATCAAAACGGGGCTCACCGGCGAATCGCTCACGGGCAAACTCAATGGCCTGCGGGTCCTTGTCGACCGCCAGAAGGTGCCCCGCCGGCCCCAGCCGTTCGAGCACCAGGGCACTGTGCCCGCCACGCCCGAAGGTTCCATCGATATAAAAGCCGTCAGGATCCACCACCAGGGCGTCCACAGCTTCGCGCAACAACACACTGCGATGCAGATCCTGGGACACCCATCTCTCCTGCGTTTGCCAAATTTTGTTTCAATGCGCCAGCCGACAGCGCCTTACAGGGAAAGCGAGGCCATCTCTTCTGGCATCTCACCATCACCTTCACTGTCGTCAAGCCAGTTCATCCAGCGGTCTTCGCTCCACAACTCGAGCTTCTTGCCCTGACCGACCAGCATCAGCTTCTTCTCCAGCCCCGCGTACTCGCGCAGGGTCGGCGGTATCAGGACGCGACCATTGGCATCCACCTGCAACTCACAGGCATAACCGATCAGCAGGCGCTGAGCCCGGCGCGCCACCTTGTTAAAGCTGGATAGTGCCTCAATCTTGGGAAGAATTTCACGCCACTGTGCCTCAGGATAGACGAGTAAGCAGCGCTCTTCCGTATGCGCCGTCACAACCAGACGACCAGCACAATCTTCCAGCAGCGAGTCCCTGACCCGCGCCGGAATGGCCAGACGCCCCTTGGCGTCCATATTGATTGCGTGGCTTCCCAGATACATGGATCAGTTTCCGCGATCGTTCCTGGCTGCGTTTTCATTGTGACCAGCGAAATAGTGCGCGTTTTCTCTCAGCAGGGCGTGATTAACCACTTACAACCACACTCAACCCACCAAGACCCACAAAATTCCACTTTTCTCCACCTACGACACTATAAATCTGACCACCACAAAGTCAAGGAAATAGAAGGCATCTGCATAGAAAAGGCCCAGTATTTTCGCGGGCTGCAGGCGAAGTGTTCACATTTCAGGCGCAGCCCAAGGCGGGCAATTATTCAACAAAGCAAGCACTTACTTTTGCAAGCTCACAAGTTACTTTAAGTATTGAAGGGAGCCCACTGAGGGCAAAGAGGAACCGCCGCTGTAAGCGGGCGCTAACTTGGGGCCTTTACCAGAAATAAAAATCGCGCCAGAAGCGGCCATTCACAGCGGCGCACCCAGCGGGGATTGACACGCCGAATGGGCGACATAGAACCCGAAAGCATATAAAGATCAGCTTTTATTATTTTTAACACCGCCAAAGTCGCTGTAGCGTTGCACCATTCAGTATTCATCAGGAATTCACGACCATGGGCGTTTCAGCAGGACTCAGCGAGCAGACCGCGTCCTCCCCAACCTTCCACCACAATGCGGACCTCGCGGCGCTCAACCAGCGCTTTAAAGGCTGCAAGCCCAGTGAAATCATGAAGTTCACCATCGCCGAGGCAGAAAACCCGGTGGTGTTCACCAACTTTCGCCCTCTGGCTATCGCGTTCCTGCACCTGGTCACCCGCGCCAAACCCGACATCCCCGTCATCTGGGTCGATCACGGCTACAACACACCGGAGACCTATCGTCATATCGAGAAGGTCATCCAGCTGCTGGACCTCAACCTGCACACCTACTCCCCCAAGATGTCTGCGGCGCATTTCAATGCCGTGCACGGCGGCATCCCCCCGCTGGACACGCCGGAGCACGATTTCTTCTCCCGCACGGTCAAGCTGGAGCCCTTCAATCGCGCCATGCAGGAATTGAAGCCCGACGTCTGGCTGAATGGCATCCGCCACGACCAGAATGCCCACCGCAAGGGGCTCGATATCTTCACCAAGGGTAATCACGGCACTATTCGTGTGGCGCCGATGTTCCACCTGCGGGAGATTGACGTGGAAGAGTATGTTTACGAGCACGACCTGCCGGACAACGATGTGTACTTCGACCCCACCAAGGGCGAGGAACACCGCGAGTGCGGGCTGCTGCTGCAGAAATAACGCGGCAAAATCGGTCCGCACAACCGAATTGGGAGTTTTAAGGAAGTTACACGGACGTACTGCCAGGGATGGCTTTCGACCTGCGGCGCACTTTCGCACCGCAACGGTCGAGCACAGGGAATTTGTTGAGCCAGCCGATAAGCCGGGTTCTGTCGAGGACAATCATTCATCTGGGATGCCTGTCACCAGACACCTCAAGCGACCTACCCGCCCCCAGTGCGGGTCACACCTACAAGCTTTCGCTATCGGGGGCCTATTTGGTCTTGCTCCGAACGGGGTTTACCGTGCCGCGAACTGTTACCAGTCGCGCGGTGCGCTCTTACCGCACCCTTTCACCCTTACCTGTGCTCCCGAAGAAGCCATCGGCGGTCTACTCTCTGCTGCACTTTCCGTAGGCTCGCGCCCCCCAGGCGTTACCTGGCGTTCCACCCTATGGAGCCCGGACTTTCCTCCACCTCACCACTCGAAAGCAGTGAAACAGCGATTGCCTGGCTGGCTCGGCGCGAAGAGTAATGACGCCCCCACGGGAATGCAACTCGTTCGTGGCATTTGCCCGCTATTTTTGCGCGAGAGACCAGTTGTAGAGCAGCTTCTTGTTCACGCCGGTAATCTCTGCCGCCACCGCAGCAGCGCGCTTGGGAGGGAGCTCGGCCAGCAACAACCTCATGACCCGTTCGGCCTCGGCATCCAACTCTGCGGACTGCCCCTCATCGGCACCGCGCACCAACAGGGCGATCTCGCCGCGCTGCTGATTGCTATCGGCGCGCACCCACTCCACCAGTTCCGCCAGCGGCAGCAGGTGAATCGTCTCGAACGCCTTGGTCAACTCCCGGGCGATCACCGCCTCGCGGGCATTTCCGAACACTTGCCGCATGGTATCGAGGGTGTCCAGCACCCGATGTGGCGCCTCATAGAAAACCATGGTGCGCGTTTCTTTCTCCAGCCCGCGCAGCGCCTTCTCACGAGCCAGCGCCTTGGCAGGCAGAAAACCCTCGAAGGTAAAACGGTCACTGGGCAGGCCAGCCGCCGACAGTGCCGCCACAAACGCACAGGGCCCCGGAATAGGAACCACGCTGAAGCCCCGCTCGCGCGCTTCGCGCACCAGCCGGTACCCGGGGTCAGAAATCAGCGGGGTGCCGGCATCGGAGATCAGGGCGACCGTCTGCCCCTGCTCCAGACGCTGCAGAATTTTCGTGGTCCGCTGGTCATCGGAATGGTCGTGATAGGCCACCAACGGTGTATCGATGGAAAAATGGGAAAAAAGTCGCTGACTGTGACGGGTGTCTTCCGCCGCCACCAGATCCGCCGATTGTAGAACTTCCACCGCTCGCGGTACCATATCCGCCAAATTGCCAATGGGCGTCGCGACGATATAGAGCACCGCTGTATCCAGCCCCATAGTTCACTCCAGAATAAGTTTTGTGGGAGAAGAATATGTCCGCCCTGTACCGGCGAATTCCTTACATTTTCAATGGCCTGGCCGCCGCCACCCTGGCTTTGGCCCTGGCGGGCTGCCAGACCCCCAGCAGCCAGCCCGGCGCCCAGATACCGGCGACACCCGGTGATACCACCACTGCCAGCCGCCAAAGCGCCGTGCGCTTGCTGAACCAGGCGCGCCAGCTTCCATCCCCGGAGAAAGACCGCGCGCAACTGCAAGCGGCCGCCATTCTATACACTCTGGGCGATAACGCGACGCTTCGGCAAGCGGCGAGCACTATTGATGCGGAACAACTGACCGACACCGAGTACGCCAAGTACGCCCAGGTGTACGGCAGCGCCCTGGCGGCAGACGACGAGTTTTTCACTGCCCTGGATCTGGTGAGCGCCCCGCGCCTGGAGCAGGCCTGGTTCCAGATTCCGGCCGATACCGCCCTGCCACTGCGCAACCTGCGCGCCGATCTGTGGAACCTGATGGGCGATATCGACAGTGGTATCGCGGAACGTCAGCGTATTGCGCCACTGGCGCGGGAAGACGATGCCATCGCCGCCAATAACAACGGGCTCTGGCAGCTGCTGACCCAGCTCCCCTCAACGGAGCTTCGTCTGCGCGCCGAGGAGAGCCTGGACCCAAAAATGCGCGCTTGGTACGAGCTCGCCCTGCTCGGCCGCGACACCCAGGCGGACATCAGCACCCAGCTGAGCGCCCTGAACCGCTGGCGCCAGCAGTGGCCGAATCACACGGCCGTTTCGCACCCGCCACAGGCCCTGCAACTGCTGGAGCAACTGGCTTCGCAACGCGCACAGAACGTGGCCCTGCTGCTGCCCCTCTCCGGCCCCCTCGGAAGCGCGGGCCGGGCCATCCGGGATGGCTTTATGGCCGCCTATTACAGTGCTCTGGACGCCGGTGCACCCACCCCTCAGGTCCAGGTGTATGACACGGGCCGAGACCAGCCCTTTGAAGAGATATACCAGACCGCAATCAACAACGGTGCGCAGGCCATTGTAGGCCCTCTGGACAAAAGCAAGGTCGCAAACCTGCTCGCCACAGAAATGCTGCCAGTCCCGACCCTCGCTCTCAATTACGGGGACCAGGGCCGGCTGACGCACGACCTGGTGCAGTTCGGCCTCGCCATTGAAGATGAAGCCCGTCAGGTGGCGCGCCAGGCCTACCGGCAGGGACACCGCCAGGCGATGATTCTGGCCCCGGAGTCCAGCTGGGGGCAACGCGGGCTTGCGGCCTTTACCGAGGAGTGGAACCAGCTCGGCGGCAGCGTGACCGAGAGCCGCAACTATCGGGATAACTCCAACTTCTCACAGCTGGTCAGCGATGCCCTGCTGATCCCGGAGAGCAAAGAGCGCGAGCGGGAATTGCGCAGCAAACTGGCATCGCCATTGAAATTCACCCCGCGTCGCCGCGGCGATGTGGACATGCTGTTTGTACTGGCCCAGCCGCAACAGGCACGCCAGATCAAACCCATGCTGTCATTTTTCTACGCGGGCGAGCTTCCGGTTTTTTCCACCTCACAGATCTTTGCCGGCACTGTGGACCGACAAAGGGACCGGGACATCAACGGCGTACGCTTTACCGCCCTGCCCTGGCTGTTTGAAGACGACAACGAGACCAAGCAGAATATCGAACGGCAGGCCGCACCCGCTCCGGCATTTGCACGTCTTTATGCCCTCGGTGCCGACGCCTTCCGCCTGTATCCGCGCCTGCCCATACTCCGTCAGTTTCCTGAACAACAGGTGTATGGGCTGACGGGAGCCCTGAGCCTGACGGCAGATGGCCGTATCGTGCGGGAACAAATCTGGGCAAAAATCGATAAAGGCGCACCGGTTCCAATCACTACCAGTGAGAGCAGCCAGCTGCCTGCAAACAGCAGCGACCGTGTGAGCATCGCTGAATAGTTGTGGAAAATACGTGCCCGCCAGGCAACCCTCTCACGGATGCGAGGGCAGTGAATAAAGAATGGTATGGATACCGTACGCATGGATACAACCGATGTTGGCAACCAAATGGAAGCGGTTGCCGAGCGGCATCTCAAGGACGCCGGGCTGCGGATTGTGGAGCGGAACTTTCGCGGCCGCTTTGGCGAAATCGATCTGATTGCCCGCGACGGCAGAACCCTGGTATTTGTGGAAGTGCGCTACCGACGCAGCCGCCGTTTTGGTGGCGCAGGTGTATCGGTAGACTTCCGTAAACAGCGCAAGCTGCTGGCCACCGCCAGCGGCTACTTGCAATACCGAAAACTGGACTGCCCGTGCCGCTTCGATGTCATCACCATTGAACAAAGCAATAGTGGTGGCACTTCACTGAATATCGACTGGATAATAAACGCCTTCGGGCAATAGGCTCACACTGATGGGAACCTCAGAATAAATGGAACAGCGCGTAGTAACCCTGTTTCACCACAGCATTGAAGCAACCATGAATGCTGGTGAACTTTTGGCACCGTTGATTGCCGAAGCCAGCGAGATGATCGTGCACACTCTGCTGGCTGAAAATAAACTCCTGATCTGTGGCAACGGCCTGAGCGGTGCACTCTCACAAAGTTTTTCAGCCCAGTTAATGGGAGGCTTTGAGCGGGAGCGACCAGGCCTGCCTGCGCTTGCGCTCAATGGCGATGCAATTACCACGGGTACCGTGGCACGCAATCACGGTCGCGCCGAGTCCTACGCGCGCCAGATCCGGGCACTGGGCCAGCCGGGTGATCTGCTGGTTCTCATCAGCACCGATGGCAGTGACTCCAACCTGGTCCAGGCCATACGTGCGGCCCACGACCGGGAGATGGGTGTTCTCGCGCTCACCGGTGGCGAGAGTGACAGCAACTGTACGGCGCTGCTGGATGTGCACGACATCGAACTACGCGTGCCTTCGCCGGTGGCATCGGAAGTGCATCAGGTTCACCTGCTGACCCTGTTCTGCCTGTGCGACCTGATCGACAGCAGCCTGTTTGGCGGATACGAGGAATGATCCATGCAACTGATTACAGGTAAACCCTTTATGAAACCGGTCAAGCTGGCCATTGCGGCCTGCACATTTTCCATTCTGGGTGGCTGTGCCACCGTTCTGGACGCAACCCATGACGGCCCCATTCAACCGGATCCGGGTGAGCGTAGCTTCGGAACCTATATCGATGACCAGCAGCTGGAAACCATCACCAAGGTGAATATTGGCAAGGCCCACCCGCAATTGAAGGCGGCCAATATCGACGCAGTCAGCTTCAATGGGGTGGTCCTGCTCACCGGGCAGGTTCCCAGCAACGAACTGCGCAACCTGGCTGGTGCCACCGCACAACAGGTGCACTCCGTTCGCCAGGTCTACAATGAAATTCAGGTGCGAGGCACCACGTCCATGCTGGCCCGCACCAGCGACACCTGGCTGACCACCAAAGTGAAAAGCGCGCTGCTCGCCGACAAGGAAATCGACAGCGGTCGCATCAAGGTGGTTACCGAAAACGGTGTGGTCTACCTAATGGGCCTACTGACCCGTCAGGAAGCGGAAAACGCGGCGGAAAAAACACGCACTGTGGGCGGGGTACAGAAAGTGGTCAAGGCGGTGGAGTACATCGACTGACGTACCGCTGGAATTGACCAAAAAAAACGGAGGCCAAAGCCTCCGTTTTTTTGTGCCGGGTTTTATGCCGGGTTTTATGCCGGGTTTTATGCCGGGCAAAAGACCATCAGGGGCGCTCTAGCGCAACCGCTGTAGCCTCACCGCCACCGATACACAAGCTCGCCACCCCTTTCTTGAGGTCGCGATTTTCCAGCGCTGCAAGCAGGGTCACGATAACGCGCGCACCGCTGGCACCCAGGGGATGCCCCAGGGCACAGGCACCACCATTCACGTTGACCTTGTCACGGGGCAGGTCCAATTCTTTCATGGCCGCCATGGTGACGACCGCAAAGGCTTCGTTGATCTCAAACAAATCGACCTCGCCTGCACTCCAACCCACTTGCTCCATCAGGTTCGCCATGGCGGACACCGGCGCCGTGGTAAACCATTCCGGTGCGTGCGCAAACTGGCTCTGCCCTTTCAATACCGCCAGGATTTTGGCGCCGCGGGCTTTGGCTTCGCTTTCGCGCATCAGCACCAGAGCGGCCGCACCATCGGAGATAGAACTGGCATTGGCTGCGGTGACGGTGCCATCCTTGCGGAAGGCCGGGCGCAGCTGGGGGATTTTATCCGGGCGCGCATTGCCAGGCCCCTCGTCCACCGACACTTCCACATCCCCTTTGCGACCACGGATGGTCACCGGGGTAATTTCCCGCTTAAAGGCACCGGCTTCAATCGCCCCACTGGCACGCGCCAGCGATTCCAGTGCAAACGCGTCCTGCTCTTCCCGGGAAAAGTCGTACTTGTCTGCGGTGCACTCGGCAAACTTGCCCATCAACTGACCGTCATACGCATTTTCGAGGCCGTCGGTGAACATATGATCCAGCACCTCCCCGTGACCGAGGCGCATGCCGCCGCGGGACTTGGGCAGCAGGTAAGGCGCATTGCTCATGCTTTCCATGCCACCAGCCACAACGACCTTGGCATCGCCGGCCAGCAGTGCGTTGCGCGCCATCATCACTGTTTTCATGCCCGAGCCACACACCTTGTTCACGGTAGTGGTGGGTGTCGCCTCCGGAATGCCGGCGCCCAGTGCTGCCTGACGCGCGGGCGCCTGCCCCAGACCTGCAGGCAGCACACAACCCATCAGAACCTCATCAACGTCGGTGGCCGCTACACCGGCATCGGCAAGCGCGCCGCGAATCGCGACGGCACCAAGCTCAGGGGCACTCAGGCCGGACAGCGCGCCCTGCATCGCACCCATGGGCGTGCGGGAAATTCCAACAATGACCACGGGGTCTGTAATTTGCTCACTCATGCTGTTATGACTCCAGTTTTAACGGCAACCGCCACAAAAAGATGACCAGTATTGCGGCGCGGCGTAATTTCGCGGCACAGTATACCCTAACACGCCAGTGCCCCGGCTATCCGCCTTTCGTTGTAGTGTCCATGGTAGTATCTGGCGCAATCGTGGGATAAACCGATAGCACTGAATTTTCACAACAGGAAGAGAAGACCATCAATGGAAGTTTCAACCATCGTCTGGCTGGTAGTGCTGGCCGCACTGGGGTTTTACGTAATCAGCATTTACAACAAGCTGGTTTCCCTGAAGAACCGCTACGAAAATGCGTTTGCACAAATAGAAGTTCAGCTTAAGCGCCGCTACGACCTGATTCCCAACCTGGTGGAGTCTGCCAAGGCCTACCTGAAACACGAGCGGGAAACACTGGAAGCCGTTATCAACGCGCGAAACTCTGCCCTCGCCGGCCTCAAGGCCGCAGCCAATAACCCGGGATCTGCAGCTGCCATGGCCGACCTCGGCAACGCAGAGGGCATCCTTTCCAGCGCTCTGGGGCGGCTGAATGTGGTGATGGAGGCCTACCCGGACCTGAAGGCCAACCAGACCGTGCAACAGGTGATGGAAGAGCTGACTACCACGGAAAACAAGGTGTCATTCGCCCGTCAGGCATTTAATGACGGTGTCACCGCCTACAACACGTTCCGTCAGAGCTTCCCACCGGTATTTTTTGCCGGCTTCTTCGGTCACCGGGAAAACGGCAAGTTACTGGAGTTCGCAGATTCCGAGGCCTTTCAGGCCGCCCCCAAGGTCCAGTTCTGACGTACCGCCATGAATTTTTTTGACTATCAGGATAAGGCCCGTCGCAACTCCACACTGCTGGTGGCCCTCTTTTCGCTGGCGGTGCTCGGGCTGATCGGGATAACGACCCTGTTTATCGCATTGCTGACCCACTACTCTCGCGGCCAGGACTCCGCCTCACTGGTGCAGATGATCACAGAACTGGGCTGGGACACGATCGCAGGTATTGCCGCAACCATCAGCGCGATTATCGCTATAGCGAGCTACTTTCGTTTGCGTCAACTCGCCGCAGGCGGGCGCGCCATTGCGGAGTCGCTGGGTGGCAAGAAGATCAACATCGCGCCAAACACCCTCGCCGAGCAACGCGCGTTGAACGTGGTGGAAGAAATGGCGCTCGCTTCGGGCACACCGGTGCCCGACGTGTACGTTATCGAGGACGCAGCCATCAACGCCTTTGCCGCCGGCTACAAACCCACCGACGCGGTGATCGGGCTGACCCGGGGTTGTATCGAACAACTGAGCCGGGAGGAACTGCAGGGTGTCGTGGCGCACGAGTTCAGCCATATTTTCAATGGCGACATGCGCCTCAATATTCGTATCGTCGGCTTGCTGCACGGCATCCTGATTATCGGGCTCGTGGGAGGCTGGCTGATCCGCGGTGGCCACTTTGGCGGCCGCGACAGCCGAGGTCGTGCGGCCTTGTTCGGCATTGGTGCGGGGCTGCTGGTTATCGGTTATACCGGCACGTTTTTTGGCAACCTGATCAAGTCGGCCGTGAGCCGTCAGCGGGAATACCTGGCGGATGCTTCCGCGGTGCAGTTCACGCGCAGCAACCGGGGCATCGCCGGCGCACTGAAAAAAATCGGTGGCCACACCGCAGGCTCCAACCTGCAGGCGACCAACGCCAGTGAATTCAGCCACATGTATTTTGCCAGTAGCCTCAAGCATTCACTGCTGGGACTGTTTGCCACACACCCGCCGCTCGCTGCGCGCATCACACGCCTGGATCCCCAGTGGAAAGGCTTCCGCGCAACGTCACGCCCGGAGCCCCAAGCGCCATCGGGGGCTGGGCTTGCGGGAGTCGCCGGTGCGGCCCCGGTGTCGCAGCTCGATCAGGCAGAGACTCACCCCGGGGCTACCGGCCAGCGAGCGACCAACAACACCTATCAGGCGCAGTTAAATCAGGTGATGGAAACCGTCGACAACAATATCGCGGCACCCTCCCCCACTCAGCTGGAATTTGGCCGCAACCTGCTGTCTAGAGCGCCTGAGAGCCTCAAGGCCGCCGCACACGATCCCTTCGCGGCCAGGGCACTGGTTTACGGGCTGCTCATGTCGCCTGAACAGCAGGCTCTGCAGCTCGACATACTGACACGCTCCGCACACCCCGCCGTGCTGCGGGAATTCGCTAAACTGCAACCGGCGCTGGCACAAATGCCGGAAGAATACCGACTCCCGCTGGTCGACCTGAGCATTCCTGCACTCAAGGCGCTTGCCCCTCAGCAATACCAGATCTTTAAGCGCAACGTGATCAAGCTGCTGCGCGCCGACGGCAAGGTTGAAGTGAGGGAGTGGGCGCTGTATCGGGTACTGATGCACGCACTGGAATCCACGCCAGATCGGCACCGCAAAATCGATACGCGCAAGAATAGATCGGGAAGCGTCACGGATGCCCAGCAGTTTCTACTGGCAGCCATGGCCCATGCGGATAACACAGAGTATTTGGTAGCAAAGCGCGCTTTCGAGGCGGGCGCCCGTGCACTGGGTATCACACCCGTCCCGCTACCGGCAGGCTCGGACATCACCCTGCAACGACTGGACAAGGCGATAGCGATCGCCAGCGATACGGCACCCCTGCAGAAGCCACTACTATTGAAGGCCCTGGCCACCACACTGGCCCATGATGGCGTGATTGCCGGGCGCGAGATCGAGCTACTCCGGGCGATCGCGGACTGCCTGGACTGCCCGATGCCCCCCGTACCGGGAACCTCGCCTGCTGGAGCGGCGAGTACGGGGTGCCTTTCAGCCCACACCAGCTGACCGGGAGCCGGGTGCTCTACGCGCCCGGCTTCTTTCTGGCGCACGCTTCAGGCAGCGCACACTACCCGTGCTGGTATACCGGGCCGACACCCATGCTCCAGAGGATCACGGTTCCTACACGAATCGATACCAGCAATACCAATCCCACCGTGACCACCGACGACGCATACACAAACGCGCGCTCCTTGTCGATATTCATCAGGATGGGAATACCCTCGTAGATGAGATAAATGGAATACGCAGTGGCCAGGAGGGTAACAGCCGCATTCAGCCACAGGTTCGGGTAGAGACCGATAAATCCGGCAAGGAAAATAGGCGTGGTGACGAACACCGCCAGGGCCGTGCCCTCGTAGTGCCGCATCTCCTCATCGCCTTCCACTTTAAAACTTTTCGCCATCCAGTTGATGAATTCACCAAATATGTACACACCAAACAACATGGCGAAGTAGGTGATCACACAGAGTGTGAGAGCACTGCCCGGCGTCAGCTTCTGTACATTGTCACCGATGGTAAAGCCCACCTGGGTCACGCCGATATACGCCGAGACAACCGGAATCAGTGCCAGAATAGGTACATGGCTCAAGAAAACCTGCACAAACGAGTGCTTGTCAGACCGGATTGCCTGCCACTCTTTGTCTGGGTTGGTAAATATGCCGATGGTATGACTGAGTAATCTCATTAGTGTCCCTCCTGTGCACCGCATGCATGCAGTATCGGAAGGGCGGCGGCAATTCACCAATCAATAACAGGAATACGGCGTCATTTTTTACGCCAGCGGTCAATCAACAGGCGCAAAGCACCTGCCAGCAGAGAAAAGGCATAAGAAAACCCCGGTGAAACCGGGGTTCAGAGGTTATCGGAAGCAGTAAGACTACTTGACGACCCGCAGGGACGGCTTCTTGGACGGCTTTTTGAGGGTTGTGGGCGGTGTTGGCTCTGGCGGCTCCGGGGTTTCTTCCGGCTCGAACACCATGCCCTGGCCATTTTCGCGTGCGTAAATACCCACCACTGCCCCTACCGGCACCTGAATATCCGTGGGCACGCCGCCGAAACGCGCGTTAAACCGAATGGCATAGTTGTCCATGGTGAGCCCCATCACAGCGGTCTCCGAGACGTTCAGCACAATCTGACCGTCCTCGTTTACGTGCTGCTGGGGAACCAGAACACCATTCAGGTGCGTATCCACCAGCAGATATGGGGTGCACTTGTTGTCGGTGATCCATTCGTAAAACGCCCGCAACAAATACGGGCGGTTTGAGGTCATCGGCGGCTTGTTCAATCAGCACCTCATGAGCGCATTTCGCGCTCGAACTCGGTCAGGCTCTGCTGGAATGCTTCGCGGGCAAACAGGCGGTCCATGTAATCCAGCAGCGGCTTGGCTTGCTTGGTCTTGGGCAGCGCGATTTCCAGCTGGTCAAGACGCCACAGCAAGGGTGCCATGCAGCAATCCACCAGTGAAAACTCTTCATTAAAGAAGTACGGCAGGTCGGTGAACATCGGCGCGATACCCACCAGGCTATCGCGGAGCTCCTTGCGAGCTGCCGCCACATCTTTGCCGCCGGCGAGAATCTTGTCGACCAGCGGGCACCAGTCGCGCTCAATCCGATACATGATCTGACGGCTCTGGGCGCGGGCCACCGGATAAACCGGCAATAGCGGCGGATGCGGGAAACGCTCGTCCAGGTACTCCATCATTACCTTGGTCTCGAACAGCACCAGCTCACGGTCCACCAGGGTTGGCAGGGAGTTATACGGGTTCATGTCCGCAAGTTCCGACGGCTTATCATCCGGATCAACATCAATAATGTCTACGGAGACGCCTTTTTCCGCCAGGACAATACGTACCCTGTGGCTGAAATGACAACGACCATCAGAAAAGAAGGTCATGGAGGAGCGCTTGTTAGTCGGCACACCCATTGTGGAACTACCTCAGTCTACTGGCCAGACGAAGTCCGGCACCTGTTCAAAACGGAAACCGGGCGGTTGGGCCACAACCGGAAAACCGGCGGCCCACCACCCGGGAAAATCTGCCTGGCCGGCGTTTAGTGGTGTACGTCTTTCCAGTATTCGCGATTCAGCAGCCACGCGAAGATGAAGAACACCAGAATGAAGGCCAGCACGTAGAAACCAATGCGCTTGCGGGTCTCCGCCATGGGCTCGGCAATATACTCCATGAAGTTCACCAGGTCGTACACGGCCTGATCGTACTGCACGTCATCCATGGAGCCTTTCACAGAACCCACCTGCAGGCTGCCACAGTCCGCATCCATGATGGGGTTACCCAGCTCGTCGCGAACCACCTTGCCGTGATCCCGCTTGGGCCCAGGTGCACACTCTGGCAGCCCCTGGAGCTCCATCAACACGTGCGGCATACCCACGTTGGGAAACACTTTGTTGTTTACACCAAGCGGACGGCTGTCATCTTTGTAAAAACTACGCAGATAAGTGTATAGCCATTCCGGAGAGCGAGCGCGTGCAACCAGGGTCAGATCCGGCGGGGTTGTACCAAACCAGGTCTTGGAATCCTCAGGCTTCATGGAAATCTGCATCAGATCGCCAATCTTGCTGTCACCGAGCACCAGGTTCTGAACCATCAATTCCGTCGGGATATCCAGATCGGTGGCCACCCGCTCCCAGCGAGAGAAGTTGGCACTGTGACAACCCATGCAGTAGTTCACAAAGTACTTGGCACCGCGCTGCAGCGAGGGCTTGTCGTTGAGGTCTACATTGATGTAGTCCAGCTCGACGATGCTCTCAGCACCCACTGCCTTGATCGGGATAAAGGTCAGCAGCAGTACCGCGATGATGCCGCCAAACAGCACAATGAACGTCTTGCTACCGGACGGGCTGGTAACACGCGCAGGTTCCGGGTGAACCACGTCTCGATCGGTCAGCCACGGCAGCAGTGCGAAGAAGGCCGCGAATGCCAGAGACATGGCGCAGACGAACAGGCTCGCCTTCCAGTTAACCACCGCCATCCACAGGAACAGTACACCGAAGATGCCGCTCACAATCCAGGAAGCCAGACCTTTGCGAGTGGTCGGGTTCGTCCAGATCGGCATGGTGACGAAGAACGCGAAGTAGAACAGAGTCGCGACCTGCGCCAGGAAGTTACGTCCAGGAGTCGGGGACTTCACACCGAGATAACCCAGGATGATGAACACCGCGGCGAATACCAGCAGCAGCACCTTGGGCAAAATTCCCTTGTAACGGATGGACCGGACCGGGCTCTTGTCGAGCCAGGGCAGCACAAACAGGATCGCAATCGCCGCACCCATGGCCACCAGGCCGAGGAACTTCGCGGTCAGCGGGCCAATATCAATGGTGACCGCGCGCAACACTGCATAGAAGGGGGTGAAATACCAGACCGGTGCAATATGCTCCGGGGTCTTCAGCGGGTTCGCCTCTTCGAAGTTGGCGTATTCGAGGAAGAATCCACCCATTTCCGGGAAGAAGAACACCACCACACAGAACGCGAACAAGAACACCGCGATACCAACCAGGTCGTGCACGGTGTAGTACGGATGGAAGGCAACGCCATCCAGCGGTACGCCGTTTTCGTCCTTGTTTTTCTTGATATCAATGCCGTCGGGGTTGTTGGAGCCCACTTCATGCAGCGCAAGAATGTGCAGCACAACCAGCAAGACCAGAACCAGCGGCAGGGCGATCACATGCAGAGAGAAGAAGCGCGTCAGGGTAATTCCGGAGATCAGGTAGTCACCGCGAATCCATTGCACCAGGTCCTCACCGATACCCGGGATAGCACCAAACAGGGATACGATCACCTGTGCGCCCCAGTAGGACATCTGGCCCCAGGGCAGCACGTAGCCCATGAAGGCTTCGGCCATCAACACCAGGTAGATACACATACCAAATATCCACACCAGCTCGCGTGGCGGCTTGTAAGAGCCATACATCAGGCCGCGGAACATGTGCAGGTACACCACCACGAAAAATGCGGAGGCGCCGGTAGAGTGCAGGTAGCGAATAATCCACCCCATCTCTACATCGCGCATGATGTATTCAACAGACGCGAATGCGCCCTCGGCGGTGGGGTTGTAGCTCATGACCAGCCAGATGCCGGTCAGCAGCTGGTTCACCAGAACCAGCATGGACAGAACACCGAAGAAGTACCACAGGTTGAAGTTTTTGGGCGCGTAGTACTTGCCCATGTGGGTATCCCACGCGCGGTAGATTGGCAGACGCTGATCGACCCAATCACCCAGTGCCGTTAACCAGTTCATGCGCTGCCCTCCTGATCCACACCAATCACGATTACATCATCACCTTCATAGGAGTAAGGAGGTACTTCCATATTCAGCGGTGCAGGCACACCGGTATAGACGCGCCCGGCCAGGTCATACTTGGAGCCGTGACAGGCGCAGAAGAAGCCACCCATCCACTCGTCTCCGCCGAGGTCGGCCGTACCAACTTCTGGGCGATACATTGGCGCGCAACCCAAGTGGGTGCAAAGGCCAACCAGAACCAGTGTCTGGGCCTTGATCGCGCGGTTTTCCGGATTGACATAGGCAGGCTGTTTGGATTCCGCGGACTCAGGGTCGCGCAGGAATTGAGCCACTTTCGGGAGGTTATCCAGCGCCTCCTGGGTACGGCGTACCACATAAACCGGCTTGCCACGCCACTCTACCGTGACCATCTGGCCCGGTTCCAGCTTGCCGATATTGTATTTCACCGGCGCGCCGGCCGCCTTGGCCTTGGCACTCGGATTCCATGAAGCGACAAAAGGTACTGCGACCCCAACCGCACCGGCACCACCCACAACGGAGGTGGCCGCGGTCAGGAATCGACGACGCCCCACATTTACACCGTCATCACTCATGACGTAGATCTCCCATCACAGCGCCCCGTAACCTATCGCAAGATAAGTCCGAGACTGACTGGCCCAAACCCAAAATTCTGGAAGCTCTCTACGGTAAATCGACAAAGCCACCTTGCGCGTTGCATCAAATGACACGCACAGAGCAGACAGGACGCCATCCCAATGGTTCGAGCTGATGTTCGAGACCAGATAGAACGAGCATCCATGCAGTGGCGCACAAACCGCCACTGCGAACGCCAAAACTTACTCGAGAAACTCCCCTACAACTGGCCCGCTCGCTTGACCATAGAACAAAGTAGCCAAACCCCAAGTGCAAGCGGCTAGAAATCCGCGCAATGTTAAAGAAAATGCCAAATTGATACAAGGTGAAACCGGCGGGGAACACCGGCGGCCCTGCGACGGACCGGCGAAATTATAACCAGCCCCCACCTGCAGCCTTGCGCAGGAAAGGCGCTGCAGGCAAAAAAAAGCCCGGCAATTGCCGGGCCAAAAATCCAGAAATTCTCGCTTAACGCTTGGAGAATTGCGGCTTCTTACGCGCTTTGCGCAAGCCGACTTTCTTACGCTCAACGGCACGCGCATCGCGAGTCACGTAGCCGGCTGCACGCAGCGGCTGACGCAGGGACTCGTCGTATTGCATCAGAGCGCGCGTCAGGCCGTGACGGATAGCACCCGCCTGACCAAAGGAACCGCCGCCCTTCACAGTGACGTTGATGTCAAATTTTTCAACCATGTCGACCATTTCCAGCGGCTGACGCACGATCATGCGCGCCACTTCGCGGCCGAAATATTCGTCCAGAGTGCGACCGTTGACGCTGATTTTACCTTCACCCTGCGCGATGAATACGCGAGCGGTAGAGGTCTTGCGACGGCCGGTACCGTAGTATTGAGTAGTTGCCATGAGAATGTTCCGTTTAGATCGACAGTTCAATCGGCTGCTGCGCCGCATGAGGATGTTCGCTACCTTTATACACCTTCAATTTCTTGAACATGGCGCGGCCCAGAGGACCCTTAGGAAGCATGCCTTTTACCGCACTTTGGATAGTGCGCTCAGGCGCCTTGTCGATCAGCTTCTCAAAGCTGATGGATTTAAGACCACCAGGGTAGCCAGAGTGGCTGTGGTAAATCTTGTCTTTGGCCTTGTTGCCGGTCACGCGAACCTTCTCGGCGTTAATTACTACGATGTAGTCACCGGTGTCCACGTGGGGCGTGTATTCAGGCTTGTGCTTGCCACGCAGGCGGTGAGCAATCTCGGCGGAAATACGGCCGAGAGTCTTATCCGCAGCGTCAACAATGTACCAGTCGCGAGTGACCGCTTCCGGCTTGGCACTGTAAGTCTTCATGTTATAAAACACCTGTATATGGCCCCGGGAATGGAGCCGTCCCACGAAAAGAGCGCGAATACTACATAAGCACCACGGGCTTTTCAAGCTCAAAATTGGGCGATATGTGACCAACCGGAGCCGTCCGCAGGACTCCCTATTCCGGCCGGTGGGGCCGACCCAGATACTCCCGCGACTGCATCTCCTGCAGGCGACTCATGGTTCGATCAAACTCAAAGCGCAACTGGCGACCACCGTACAGGGACTCGATCGGCTCCGCGGCGGACACAACCAGTTTGACGCTGCGGTCATAAAACTCATCAACCAGATTGATGAAACGCCGCGCCTGACTTTCCATACGACCGTCCATTTTCGGCACATTGGCAAGCAATACGGTGTGAAACTCTCGCGCCAGCTCGATGTAGTCATTCTGCGAGCGCGGACCGTCACACAGCTCGGCAAATTCGAACCAGGCTACGTCATCCGCCAGGCGACTGGCGACGATCGGTCGCCCCTCAATATCCAGGGTAACCGACTCGCGCACTTCAGAGCCCTCCACCATCAAGCTGGCAAAGGAACGGTGCAGGCTGTTATCGGCCTGATCATCCAGCGGGCTGTGATACAGCTCGGCCATCTCCAGCGCGCGCAACCGATAATCCACCCCATTATCCACATTGACCACTTCGGTGTGCGCGAGCAACAGGTCGATCGCCGGCAAAAATCGCGCCCGCTGGAGCCCATCCTTATATAGGCCTTCGGGTATGATGTTGGAGGTCGCCACCAGCGTCACACCCCGCGCGAACAGGGCGTCCAGCAGATTGGCCAGGATCATTGCATCGGTGATATCGGAGACAAAAAACTCATCAAAACACAGCACGCGCGCCCTGCCGGCAATACGATCTGCCACCTTGTCCAGCGGGTTTTTCTCTCCCGACAGTGCTTTCAACTGCCGGTGTACATCGCGCATAAAGCGGTGGAAATGCGTACGCTGCTTCTCTTCAAACGGCAGCGACTCGAAAAACGCATCCATCAGATACGTCTTGCCACGACCCACGCCCCCCCAGAAATAGAGACCCTTCACCGGCCCCCGCGGCTTCTGCCACAGCGCTTTCAGGCGGCGTACCACCCTGCCCCCACCCGCATCGGCTGCGCGTAACCGCTCATACAGATCCTGTAACTTTTCCACGGCGGCCCGCTGAGCTGGGTCCTCAACAAAATCGGGACGCTGCAGGTCTCGCCGATAGCGCGCCATCGGCGTCAGGCGCATGGGATCGGACGAGGAGGATTCCGTGACCATCTATTCAAAACCGTTTTCAAATTATTGAACTATCAATCATGACAAGCCGAACAACAGATACTCTGCCCGGGGAAACAACCGACTACACACCGCCCCAAAACAAAGAAAAAACCGTGGCGCACAGCGATTGGCGCGCACTTTACCAAATCCATCACGTCTTGACACAAACCTCAGCAGGGCGCGACGGACGTAATTGCGTATAATGAGGTCACCGTCAGGGATGACTGGTGCCACTATTTATCTTGAGGAGGATGTAACGTGCACTCAACTTCGGTATTGATTCTGGTCGGCGTAGTCGGCCTCGCCCTGGGAGCCCTTCTGGCTTTCCTCGCTACCCGCGGCCGCCAGAACATCGACCGCACCCAGGAATTGGAGCTTCGCCTGAAAGAGGCCAATACCCGCCTGGAAGACTTCCAGCTGCAGGTGAACGAGCATTTTGACCAGACCTCGCAACTGGTTCACAACCTGACCCAGAGCTACAGAGAGGTCCACGAGTATCTAGCCAACAGTGCTATGCGCCTGTCCAGCCAGGATATCGGACGCCAGATGCTGGAGGCCGGCAGTGGTCAGTTAAGCGACAATGACGAGAGCCTGAGCGTCCTCCCGCCCCGCGACTGGGCACCCAAGGCACCCGGCGCTGCGGGCACGCTCTCGGAAGAGTTCGGCCTGGAGAAAGAAGCGCAAGCACCGGCCCCAACGGCCACACCCAGCTCCGAGGGAGCAGTCAATCGCTGACCTCAGGTAAATCCAAGGCACAAAAAAGGCGGGAGGTTCCCGCCTTTTTTGTGCCTTGGATTCGCCAGAGCTGTTACAGGCTCTGGTAGTAATCCATCAGGATCTGAGCGACTTCCGGACGAGAGAACTCCGGAGGCGGTGCAATACCGTTACCCAGCATCTCGCGCACTTTGGTACCCGACAGCAGGATGAAATCCTCTTTGGTGTGATCCGGCACATCGCGCATCATCACCACCTTATTCAGTTTCTTTGAGTAGGCGGTGTGGTCAGCGCGGAAAATCTCAATTTCCAGCGCGCCCTCAGGTACCTTGTCATCAAAGATGGTCTGGGCATCGAACGCACCGTAGTAATCACCCACGCCCGCGTGATCGCGGCCGACAATCAGGTGGCTACAGCCACAGTTCTGACGGAACACCGCGTGCAGCACAGCTTCCCGCGGGCCGGCATACAGCATGTCAAAACCATAACCGGTGACCATTACCGTGTTCTTGGGGAAGTAATCCTCGACCATTTTGCGGATCGCGGCATCGCGCACGTGGGCCGGAATATCACCGGGCTTCAACTTGCCCAGCAGCATGTGGATCAGCACACCATCGGCGTCCACCGCCTCCAGCGCCATTTTGCACAGCTCCTCGTGTGCGCGGTGCATGGGGTTACGGGTCTGGAAGGCAACAACCTTGCTCCATCCATGCTCGACAAACTCATTGCGGATCTCTACTGCCGTGCGGAAGGTATCCGGGAAGTCCGCCTGGAAATAGCTGAAGTTCAGCACTTCGATGGAGCCAGAAATCAGCTGACGGCCAGCGCCCTTAAAGGTAGCGACGCCCGGGTGCTTGTCATCCAGGGTACCGAATACATGCTCAGCAATGGTATTGACCTGCTCATCCGACACCGTCTCGATGGCCTCCACATCCATAATGGCAAGCACCGGATTGCCCTCTACATTCGGATCGCGCAGCGCGATGCGCTTGGCGCCGGCAATTGAAGACGTGTCTTCCACCATGTTGACCACGGGCACCGGCCAGAACAGGCCGTCCACAGTGCGCAGGGTTTCGGCAACACTCAGGGTGTCGGCGAGGTTCATATAGCCGTGCAGCGGGTTGAAGTAACCGGCGCCCAGCATCACCGCATTGGCCGCCGCCGCAGAGCTCACCACGATGGATGGCAGGGATTCCGCTTCGTGGGCGAGCTGGTGATGGCGCTCACTGTCGTAAACAAAGCGGGGCTGCAGCTCGACACTGCCGTGTGGGCGAACCAAGGACATAGTCACTCCTGTGTTATATCTGTAGATGAGGATTCTGGCGAAATTTTGAGCCGCACATTATACGCATAACCCGCGCTACACCAAGGACCAGACGCGACCGCGGTTAGATCTTCTGGTGAGGACACAAGAACCGAAAGACGTATAATGGCTGCAAACCAAGGAGTCTCAGGTGTCATTACAACGATTTCTGCAAGACTGGGCCATTCCCGCCGTGATCGGCCTGGCGATGGCGGCAGCGCTGCTCTTCATTTTTCCGCATTTGCGCGATAAGCCCAGCAACAGCGCTCCCCCCCCTTTTTCCTCGGGCCCAGAAACCTATTCCAGCGCGGTTAATCTGGCGGCTCCTGCGGTGGTCAACGTGTTTAGCAAGAGAGCCCTGCGCAACCACCCGCTGGCAAACCACCCCCTTTTCCCTTACTACCTGAACAAGATGACCCCGCTGCAACGGGAGCGCATGCAACAAAATCTCGGCTCCGGGGTCATTGTTAATGAGGCGGGGTATGTACTGACCAACTTCCATGTTATTTCTGGCGCAGAACAGATTGCCGTGGTGCTGGCTGACGGCCGCGAGGCCCGGGCGACCCTGGTAGGCTCAGACGCAGATTTCGATCTGGCGGTTCTAAAGATTGACCTCCCCAACCTGAAAGCCATCGAGGTGGGCGATCCAGACAGGGCACAGGTGGGCGATGTAGTGCTCGCCATTGGCAACCCATTCGGAGTTGGGCAAACGGTAACCCAAGGCATTATCAGTGCGACAGGCCGAGACGTGGAGAACGCGGGTGTTGGCGGCTATCTGCAGAATTTTCTGCAGACCGATGCGGCGATCAACCCCGGCAACTCCGGTGGCGCCCTTGTCGATTCCCGCGGACGGTTACTCGGTATCAATACCACGTCGGCATTGAATCAAACCGTCCCCAGCATCAGCTTTGCGATTCCCGCCAATATCGCCCTGAAAGTCATGCAGGACCTCATCGAGTTCGGGCGCGTGGTGCCCGGCTGGCTGGGGATCGAAGCGCAAAACCTCAATCCACTGCTGGCGCGGTCCTTCAACCTGGCATCCACCAACGGGGTGATCGTCACCGCGATTTACAAGGATGGACCCGCACATCAGGCGGGCCTCAAGCCTGGTGACGTCATCACTCATATCAATGCCACCCCCATCAATGATGGCAAACATGGCAACGCGGCTATGGCCACCCTACGCCCTGGCGAAGTGGTAACCATCACCTATATTCGCGACGGAGAACCCCTCACCACGCGCGCAGCGGTATCTGAAAGACCTCAGAGCGAGGAACGCCAAACACAAGGCGAGGGCTGACCCCAAATAAAAGGAGCACTTAGCAATGCCACTCAAGACAATTCGATTAACTCTACTGCTCACACTATTTAGCGGTAGCGTCTTCGCCGATGATCGCGAAGCATTGAACGATCTGCTCAACCAGTTTCTCGCCGGGGCCGCTAACGATATTCAGGTGCACCAGCGTTTCTGGGCCGACGATCTGATCTATACCAGCTCTTCGGGCCAACGCTTTGGAAAAGCAGTGATTATCGACGGGATGCAAAAGGTGAAAGAAGAAAAGAACAGCAGGAATGAAGAGGACGAGGCTTCCGCGCCGATGCGCTACCGCGCGGAAGATACAGATATTCGCCTACTCGACAGTACCGCGATCATCGCCTTTCGGCTGATCGCGGAGCCTGCGTCCAACAGCGACAAGCAAGCGAAAAGAATGGAATTTTTCAACACCGGTACGTTCGTTAAGCGCGATGGCGAATGGCGGGCGCTGGCCTGGCAGGCCACAAAAATCCCACCGGCCAACTCCTCCGACCAATAACCAATCCCTGCAGCCTGGTCCGCGCCAATCGATCCACGGCGCTAATCAATCCGCGGTGCTAATCAATCCGCGATGCTAATCAATCCGCGGTATCACGCACCCGGTATTCCGCGGAGCGGGCGTGCGCATCGAGCCCCTCCCCTTTCGCCAGCGTGGCAGCCACTCGGCCCAATGTATCCGCCCCTTGCGGCGAGCAAAAGATGATCGAGCTGCGTTTCTGAAAGTCGTAAACACCTAGTGGCGAGGAAAACCTGGCCGTGCCACTGGTGGGCAACACATGGTTGGGGCCGGCACAGTAATCGCCAAGCGCCTCGGCGGTATAGCGGCCGAGGAAAATCGCACCGGCATGGCGAATCTGCGGCAGATATTGTTCCGGATCATCCACAGAAACCTCCAGGTGCTCAGGGGCAATCCGGTTGGACACCTCGATGGCCTGGGCAATATCCCGCACCAGGATCAGGGCACCGCGATCGGCGATGGAACGACTGGCAATGGCTTCCCGGGGTAAATCCGCGAGCAGCTTTTGCAGAGATTTTTCCACCGCATCCAGAAAATCAGCATCCGGGCTCAGCAGGATCGACTGCGCCTGCTCGTCGTGCTCCGCCTGGGAAAGCAGGTCCATGGCAATCCAGTCCGGATCGGTCTTGCCGTCGCAGATCACCAGAATTTCCGAGGGCCCAGCGATCATATCGATGGCCACCTGACCAAACACCGCGCGCTTGGCTGACGCCACAAAAATGTTGCCCGGGCCCACAATCTTGTCCACCCGTGCGATGGAATCTGTCCCATAGGCCAGCGCGGCCACAGCCTGGGCGCCACCAATGGTAAATACCCGGTCCACACCGGCAATCGCCGCCGCCGCCAGTACAAGGTCATTGAGCTGGCCATCGGGGGCAGGCACCACCATTTGAATTTCATCAACCCCGGCCACTTTCGCCGGAATTGCGTTCATCAATACGGAAGACGGATAGCTGGCCTTGCCGCCGGGCACATAAATTCCAACGCGCTCCATCGGGGTGATTTGCTGGCCAAGAAGAGTGCCGTCCGCCTCCCGGTATTGCCAGGACGACTGCAGCTGGTGCTGATGATATTCCCGCACCCGCTTGGCCGCAGTTTCCAGCGCCTCGCGGCTTTCTGCCGGAATACGCTGCAACGCCTGCTGCAGAGCATCCTTACCCAGGCAAAACTCGGCCGCACTTTGCAGGTTGCGGCGATCAAAGCGATTGGTAAATTCGATGACCGCTGCATCGCCCCGGTTTTTTACCTGCTGGAGAATCTCGGACACTGCCGCCTCTACCTGCAGGTCTGCAACCGACTCCCACGCCAGCAAGTGGTCCAGTTCGCTGGAAAAATCCGGGCTGCCGGCATCCAGCCGGCGAATAGAGAATTCACGCATAGTGTTTGATCAATGGAAGTTCAGTATTCCGGTAGCTGATGAGTAACATCGATGAAATGGTCGATGGAAAGTGTCTGCGCGCTGCCGTTCAATCGGCTTTGGACACGTTTACGGCTTTTGCCAACTGCTCCACCAGCGCATTGATGGCACTGTACTTCATTTTCATGGAGGCCTTGTTGACGATCAGCCGACTGCTGATGTCCGCAATGTGGTCTCGCGCCTCCAGACCGTTGGCTTTGAGAGTATTGCCGGTATCCACAATATCCACAATTTCGTCCGCCAGATCCATGAGCGGTGCCAGCTCCATGGCTCCGTACAGCTTGATGATGTCCGCCTGACGCCCCTGCGCCGCATAGTAGCGCTTCGCTGACTGCACAAACTTGGTCGCCACCTTGATGCGACCACTGGGCAACGGGGCACCCTTGATGCCCGCGGTCATCAGGCGACAGCGGGCAATATTCAAATCCAGGGGTTCGTAAAGGTTGCTGTTGTCATGCTCAAGCAGGTTGTCCTTGCCCGCCACGCCCATGTCCGCCGCCCCATGCTGTACGTAGGTGGGCACATCGGAGCCGCGCAGGATCAGCAGGCGAACGTTTTCCTGGTTGGTGGCGAAGATCAGCTTGCGACTCTTGGCGATATCTTCCAGCGGCTCGAGGCCAGCGGCAGCCAGTAGTGGCAGCGTTTCCTTGAGAATACGCCCCTTGGTCAGGGCAATAGTGATCTGCATAACGATTATGATTATCTGGAGAGCCCGGAAACATCCAGGCTAAAGTAACGGCGGTTTTCCTAAGCGTGTGCGAGCTTATCCCCTCAAGAAATACCGCGCCAATACAAAACTGGAATACATCTAGATGAGAAGCATCTAGCCAGGCACCCCGCCTTCCCGCTGAACTCAGCCTGGAACGCGGCGAATGTTGGCACCCAGCTGCTGGAGTTTCTCTTCAATGCACTCGTAACCGCGGTCGATATGGTAAATACGGTCTACGATCGTCGTCCCCTCGGCCACCATCCCCGCGATCACGAGACTCGCGGAGGCGCGCAGGTCGGACGCCATTACCGGCGCACCCTTCAGTTTTTCCACACCGGTCACAATAGCGGTATTGCCCTCGAGAACGATATTCGCTCCCATACGATTCAGCTCATGCACCTGGATCAGCCGATTTTCGAAAATGGTTTCGACCACCGTGCCGCGTCCTTCGGCCACCGCATTCATGGCGGTGAACTGGGACTGCATATCGGTCGGGAAGGCGGGGTAAGGCGCGGTGCGGAAGCTGACCGCCTTCGGACGATTCCCCTTCATGTCCAGCTCAATCCAGTCGTCACCGATACTGATATGGGCACCCGCTTCTTCAAACTTCACCAGCACTGCATCGAGAATATCGGCGCGGGTATGCGTCAAGCGCACCTTGCCACGCGCGGCTGCGGCAGCTGCCAGGAAGGTTCCGGTTTCAATTCGGTCCGGCATCACGGTATAAGAGCAGGGATGCAGGCGTGGCACACCGTGCACGCGAATAGTGTCGGTACCCGCACCCTCGATCTGTGCGCCCATCGCCATCAGAAATTCCGCCAGGTCGACAATTTCCGGCTCCCGCGCAGCGTTGTGCAGCACGGAAGTACCTTCTGCCAGCGCAGCGGCCATCAGCAGGTTTTCTGTACCGCCGACGGTCACTTTTTCCATCACAATATTGGCGCCCTTGAGGCGTCCATTACTGCGCGCGCGGATGAAACCCTCATCGATGGTGATTTCCGCTCCCATGGCCTCCAGCCCCTTGAGGTGGATATCCACCGGGCGACTGCCAATGGCGCAGCCACCGGGAAAGGAAACATTGGCCACCCCGTGACGGGCCAACAGCGGGCCCAGCACCAGAATGGAGGCGCGCATGGTTTTCACCAGCTCGTAGGGGGCGGTCAGCTCATTCACCGAACGCGGATCAATCTCCACACCCAGCCGCTCATCGATGGTGATATCTGCCCCCATACACCGCAGCAGGGTAATCATGGTGGTGATATCGTTGAGGTGCGGCAGATTGTGAATCTGCACAGGCCCATCGGCCAACAGCGTTGCCGCCAGGATCGGCAACGCAGAATTCTTGGCCCCGGAAATTTTCAAGGTTCCGGAGATGGGGCTACCCCCTTCGATAATCAGTTTATCCATTCGATATGGCTTCCACTCTGGCTTCCCGCTACGACTGCCTCGTTCTGGCATGCTGAAGGGAAGCGAAACCCCGCACTCAGCCTGGGATGAGCGCGGGTAAAATTTACTGGCCGGCTTCTTCCGGCGTCAGGGTTTTCATCTGCACGGCGTGCAGGGTGCCGTCGGCAATCTTGTCGGACAGCGCACCGTACACCAGCTGCTGCTTTTTCAAACGGCTCAGGCCATTGAATGCGTCGCTGATAACGGTCAATTGCAGGTGGCTGCCTTCAAACGCAGCTTCAACCTGGCTGCCGGGAATTTGCCCTTCAATGAGGGCTTTGATCTGATCTGGTTGCATAGCAGGAATTACAGTCGTGTTAAAAGCGCGCAAGTGTACTGGAATACGGCAACCGACGCAGCCGCAACCCGCGGCAGCGCCGGCGTGCATCCGGCAAGCGAAATTCAGCCAACCTGGTCTGCCGCCGACCAGCCCGCGATCACCTTGTCGATATCGCCGCCATTTGCCTGCATGGCCTGCGAGAATTGTCCGCGGAACGTCTTGCCCAGGTTGACCCCGTTCAGAATCACATTAATCAACTTCCACTGACCGCTGCGGTTGCGCACCAGCGTGTAGGAAACCTTGGTCACCCCCTCCTTACTGCGCACCTCCTGCAGCACGTTGACACGATTGCCACTGGGGGCAGAGCCGGGATTCAACACCTTCACATCCATGTTGCCGAAAGACGCCACACCGCGGGCAAAGGTGGCCACCAGATCGCGCCGAAACGTACTGGCAAACTTGGCGCGCTGGGCCGGAGTCGCTTTTTTAGCATGACTGCCCATGACACCCCGGGCGATAAAATCAAAATCCACGACCGGTGCGAGCACGCGGTCCACCGCAGAATAGTAACGCTGTGGGTTGGCACTGACATTCCGACCCTCGCTGCGAATCACCCCGAGAAGCTCGTTGGAAACCCCCTCAATCAGGGTGTAGGGGTTTTGCGATGCCGCCGCGAATGGCGCCACACAGCACAGCAGAAATACAGAAACCAGCGCCCGAACCTTGCCCAGCGGCTTGCTGGCGGTGTGGATCCGGGTAGTGATGAGTGCGCTCACAGAATATCTCCTAATGGCAAATTCGTCCCTTGGATGCTCGCGACAGCAAAAAGTGTCACGGCCATACCGAAAATTGATTGGCGACTACAGAGGTTGTACGGCCCAGGCAAGCGATCAGACGCGCCCGAAATCCCGTCACGCCCCTCTTACCTCGCCCCTCAGTTTGTCTCGGTAGCTGACAATAGCGGCGGCAAACTATACCATGGCCGCGCTTTGGACAAGCGGCACTGGATCACTTTCGCAGGGCCAGCAGCTTGCACACCGGCAAGACTCGCAGGCGCCCAGATCCACACTGGCTCTGACCGTCTCTAAAAGGTTAGCACGTCAGTAGCCGGCACAGCGGAAGCGTTAACCGCATCCGGGCCACTACTATATAAAGGAGCACCGGCATCTCTGACGGCGCCCTGCAGCGGCCGCTCCGTCCATCATTTTCTAGAATCAACGGAATTATCGCGGCCAGCCGCCCCACACGGCGCCGCCCTGGATCATCCAGCGAGAGTTATCATGGGAACAGATCTGATCATTCAGGCCGGGCGCCGCACCATTGCCATGGAAACCGCGGCCGTAGCCGCCCTTGAAGCGCGCATCGGTGCCGATTTCAGGCAGGCGTGCGACTTGATCCTGGCGTGTAAGGGGCGCGTTATTGTTTCTGGCATGGGCAAATCTGGCCATGTTGGGCGCAAAATAGCCGCCACCCTCGCCAGCACAGGCACACCGAGCTTCTTTGTGCACCCGGGCGAAGCCAGCCACGGGGACCTGGGCATGATCACCCGCCAGGATCTGGTGATTGCCATTTCCAATTCTGGCTCCTCCGCGGAAGTACTCACTCTGCTGCCGCTGCTCAAGCGCCTGGGCATCCCCCTGATCAGCATGGCGGGCAAGCCGGACTCCCCACTTGCCCAGTCCGCCGACGTAAACCTGGATATCGCGGTCGACACCGAAGCCTGCCCGCTGAACCTCGCCCCAACCTCGTCAACTACGGTGACGCTGGTCATGGGCGATGCCCTCGCGGTGGCACTGCTCGAAGCCCGCGGATTCACCGCTGAAGACTTTGCCTTTTCCCACCCCGGTGGCGCACTCGGCCGCCAGCTGCTGCTCAAGGTGGAAGACGTAATGCACGCCGGCGACGAACTGCCACAAGTGACACCCGATACACCCCTGGCCACCGCCCTGCTGGAAATGACCAGCAAGGGGTTCGGTATGACCACAGTGGTCGACAGCGCGGGTCAGCTGCTCGGCGTATTTACCGACGGCGATTTGCGGCGCGTCATTGACCAGAAGTTCGAGCTGGACAGCGCCACTATGGATCAGGTCATGAGCCGTCGACCGAAAACCGTCGGTGCGCATACACTGGCAGCGGAAGCATTGCGCATCATGGAAGACAACAAGATCACCGCGCTGGTGGTGGAGGATTCCGAACACCACCCGATCGGCCTGCTGCACATGCACGACATACTGCGCGCTGGTGTCATCTGACACGCAGCGGCACTCTGGATACCGTAAAAGGAATAAAGGAAAAACCCCGTGAGCCACACCGACAACGCGCCCAGCGACCAGGAAATCCAGGAAAGACTCAGCCGGGTTCGCCATCTGATTCTCGACGTGGACGGCGTACTGACCGACGGACGACTGTATTTTGACAATCACGGCAATGAACTGAAAACCTTCCACACCCTCGATGGGCATGGCATCAAGATGCTGCAGCAATCGGGTGTGGCCGTCGCCATCATTACCGGTCGACGTAGCTCCCTGGTGGAAAAACGTGCGCATGATCTGGGAATCACCCGGCTGATTCAGGGGCGTGAAGACAAATACAGCGCCTTTCAGGAGCTGTTCGCCAACGAACCCCACACGCTGGAAAACATTGCCTACGTGGGCGATGACTACCCGGACCTGCAGCTGATGACCCGCGTCGGCTGCCCCATTGCCGTGCCCGACGCAGCACCGCCAGTAAAGGAGCGCGCGCTGTTCACCACCGAGCGCAAAGGGGGACTTGGCGCGGTACGAGAGGTCTGCGACCGCATCATGCAGGCACAGGGCACCTTTGACGCCGCACTCGCACCTTACCTGACACACGTAGAAAAATAATCGCCAGGCCGGAACCTGACCGCACCCACACAGACTAACTGTCAGACCGCGTTGCGCGGGCCGGCAGGCTAACAGGAAACACTCGATACATGCGCACCTGGCTACCACTGGTGATTGTGGTGATGCTGATTACCCTGGGACTCTGGTTTACCGAGAGCCCGCCAGATCAGCTAATGGGCAAGCGCCCCACCCAGCAGGAACACAACAGGGCCGCGGATCTCATCATCCGGGGTGCCCGCACGCGTCACTACGATGTGAACGGCAATCTCGCCTATGAAGTCGACGCCGAGCGCGTCACCTTCTTCCAGTTTGCGCGGCGGGATCGGGCCGACCTCACCGAGCCACGCATGATGTTCTACCAGGGCGAAGACTCCCGCTGGCGCACGGAATCGCGCTCTGGTGTCGCCTACAACAATGGGCAAAGGGTCGTACTGAAGGGGGATGTCTCCATCAAGGAGCTGCCGGGGCCAGGTATTACCCTGCGGACACCGAAAATCGAAATCAGGCCTCGCGAAGAATTCGCCGAGACTGACAAAGTTGTTACCATTACCGACGGCCCCAACCTCACAACCGGCAAGGGCCTGCGCGCCGATCTAAAACAAGACAAGGTGGAAATTCTGTCCGATGTGGAAAGCCGCTATGAAGTCCGCTAATGCCGCCCGCACACTGCTCGCAACCACGTTGGCGGCGGTGGTCGCGCTGGCCAGCCTGCAGGCGCAGGCTCTACCCAATGATCGCCAGCAGCCGGTGAAAGTATCCGCCGACAACCTGGAGGCCAACCGCAGCAAAAACCTCTCGGTCTATAGCGGCAATGTGGTCATTACCCAGGGCTCCCTGCAGATCCGCGCAGACCGGGTTGAGGTACACGGCAATGCCAGCGGCGAAATCCGCAAGGTGGTCGCCATCGGCACCCCCGCTCACTTCCAGCAGCAGGTGGAAGAAAGCACCAGCCCGGTCAAGGCGCGCGCCCGGCGGATTGAATTTCTGGTGAGCACCGATGCCCTGCAGCTGACCGGTGAAGCCTTCGTCGACCGGGACGGCAACACCCTCTCCGCCGAGCGCATCGATTACGACCTCAATAGCGAGCAGATGCAGGCCCAGGGCCAATCGGAGAAGAAGCGCGTGGAAATGATCTGGAAGCCCGAAGCGCAGCCCGCCCCCAAACCGGTCGAAGACGGCCAGTAGGCCATCCGCCCCATGGGGCCAGCGCCTGCAGAACTCACCAGACAGATGTGGCCATTGCCACTGCACTAGATAGCGGAATTCGCCATGCCGACGCTCAAAGCGTTACATCTCGCCAAGCAGTACAAAAAACGCAAAGTCGTTCAGGATGTGTCCGTGAGCGTATCCAGCGGACAGGTGGTGGGCCTGCTGGGCCCTAATGGTGCCGGCAAAACCACGTGTTTCTACATGATCGCCGGCCTGGTCCAGGCGGATGCCGGCCAGGTCATGATCGACGACGAAGATATCACCGGTCTTTCCATGCACGGCCGCGCCCGCAAGGGCATTGGCTACCTGCCTCAGGAAGCATCGGTATTCCGCCGCCTGACCGTGGCGGACAACATTCTCGCCATTCTCGAAACCCGCAAGGACCTCAACCGTAGCCAGCGTATGGCGCAACTTGAGGCCCTGCTGGAGGAATTCCACATCACCCACATCCGCGACAGTCTGGGGATGGCGCTGTCCGGCGGCGAGCGCCGTCGCGTTGAAATTGCGCGGGCCCTGGCGACCAACCCCGCCTTTGTCCTGCTGGATGAGCCCTTTGCCGGTGTCGACCCCATTTCGGTCAACGATATCAAGCAAATTATCCGCCATCTGCGGGACCGCGGTATCGGCGTACTGATTACCGACCACAATGTGCGCGAAACCCTGGATATCTGCGAGACCGCATTTATCGTCAGCGAGGGGCACATCATCGCCTCCGGCGACCCCAGAGACGTAGCAGAAAACAAACAGGTGAAAGATGTCTATCTGGGACACGAATTCACCATTTGAGCGGTTTTTTAGGGGTTCATCTTCACGATACCCCATTCTGTAGGCCGCCATTACACACAGAAACCTTGTGACCGGATCCACAAAATTTTTCGGCATGCTTATTGCTTAAGCTGCCTCTTGTGTTCCGATTTGCCGCAAGGTAGTCTGCAGGAAATGAGCTTTACGCCGCCGCATCAAGCATCAAATCTGCTGCGGCGGGCCAATGCCAGAATTTTCTGCCGGCAAACCCCCATATGAAGCAGTCACTCCAGTTAAAACTCGGCACACAGCTGACGATGACACCGCAGTTGCAGCAGGCGATCCGTCTGCTGCAATTGTCGACGCTGGATCTGCAACAAGAAATCCAGTCGGCCCTCGACAGCAACCCCCTGCTGGAATCCGACTTCGAAGAACACACCGGCGAGCCCCATCAGGACCAGAACACCCCTGCGCAATCCGAAACCAAAGAGCCGGAGACCCGCGCGCAGGAAGCTGCCCGCGAGACGCAGGGCGAGTCTACGGCCGATGGTGACTGGAACAGCGAAATCCCGGACGACCTGCCAGTCGACACCCGCTGGGACGATATCTACACCGGCGGCAGCTATACCGGCGGCGATGGCGATGAATACGCGCTGGAACAGCGCAACGCGGCCTCCGAAAGCCTGCAGGACCACCTGCTGTGGCAACTGAACCTGACCCCGCTGACGGATATCGACAAGCTCATCGGCGAAACCCTGATCGACGCCATCGCCCCCAACGGCTTCCTCGACGCGGACCTAAACGAGGTGGCCGCCACCTTCGAGGTGGAAGCCGACGAAGTACTGACCGTACTGAAGACCATCCAACAGCTGGAGCCCGCCGGCTGTGGTGCCCGCGACCTGCGCGAGAGCCTGCTGCTGCAACTGCGCCAGCTGCCGGAACAGACCCCATGGATGACCGAGGCCCTGCTGGTGGTGAGCCAGCACCTCGACCTGCTGGGCAAGCGGGACTTCCGCCAACTGACCCGCCGCACGCGGCTCAACGAGTCACAGCTCGGCGAGGTCATGCGACTGATCCAGACTCTCACCCCCTACCCGGGCGAAGCCTTCGGCGGTGAAGAGCCCCAGTATGTGGTGCCCGATGTGATCGTCAGCCGCAAGCACAACCGCTGGGTCGTCGAGCTCAACCCCGAGACCACGCCCAAGCTGCGCATCAATGACGCCTATGCCTCACTGATCAAGCGCGCCGATAACTCCAGTGACAACAACTATCTGCGCGACAACCTCCAGGAAGCGCGCTGGTTCCTGAAAAGCCTGCAAAGCCGCCACGAGACACTGCTCAAGGTGGCCAGCTGCATCGTGGAAAAGCAGCAGGGCTTTTTTGAACTGGGGCCAGAAGGCATGAAACCCATGGTACTGGCGAACATTGCCGAGACCATCGGCATGCACGAGTCGACCATTTCCCGGGTGACCACGCAGAAGTACATGCTCACGCCCCGCGGTGTCTTCGAGCTGAAATACTTCTTCTCCAGCCATGTGAGCACCGACTCCGGGGAGGATGCCTCGTCCACCGCCATCCGCGCCCTGATCCGCAAGCTTATTGATGCCGAACAGCCGCGCAAGCCGCTGTCGGACAACAAAATCACTCAGGAGCTGGACTCCCAGGGCATCAAGGTCGCGCGACGTACAGTGGCCAAGTACCGTGAATCCATGGGCATTCCCTCGTCCAGCGAGAGAAAACGACTGGTTTAGCGAGGGCAGTCACATATGGAAGCACTCTTCGCCTTCGTGTGTGCGCTTTCTGTACAACCAATGGCTATACATTGAGTGTATCCTTCCATTCTGGCGCACTTCCTAGTAGGGTTGCCGCCCTGTGCGGGGGTCCAGCCAGATTTGTGTTGCACCCGATGAGGAGAAATCCATGCAGATCAATATCAGTGGCCACCATGTAGACGTTACTCCGGCCATTCGCGATTACTGCCAGACCAAACTGGACAAGCTCTCCCGCCACAATGACCTGATTACCAATACACAGGTCATTCTTTCCGTCGACAAACTGATCCAGAAAGCCGAAGCACGGGTTCACGTGAGCGGCAACAAGGATATTTTTGCCGATTCGGAGTCTGAGGACATGTACGCAGCGATCGATTCGCTGACTGACAAACTCGACCGGCAACTGCTGAAACACAAAGAGAAGTTACGCAGTCACCGCTAGTCGTAACATAACCAGGTTACCGGCTGGCCTGCACCGCTAGATCATCAGTACGTTATGACATTGGAAGCATTACTCTCTCCCCGCCTGAGCCTTTGCCATCTGGCGGGGAGCAGCAAAAAAAAGCTGTTACTCAACATCGCCCAGGCGATTTCCGAGCAATATCCCGATCTGGATTCCGACACGATCTTCAACCAGCTGGTTGCCCGGGAGCGCCTTGGCTCTACCGGCATCGGCGAAGGCGTTGCTATCCCTCACTGCCGCCTGCCCGGCTGTGCTGGCCCGATCGGCGTACTGTGTACCACATCCCCGGCGGTGGACTTCGATGCCATCGACCGCCAGCCGGTGGATTTGCTGTTTGCCCTGCTGGTGCCCGAAGACTCGGACCAGGAGCACCTGGACACCCTCGCCGAAATTGCAGCCCTGTTCAGCGATAGCCGTGTGCGGGAAAAACTGCGTGCGGCCACCACCAGCGATGAACTTTACGCACTGGCCATCAATAGCGCCGCCGCGGCATAATAGGCCGCGACTACCGGTGACAGCCCGTTGCCGGAGCCGCTCAAGTTAGCCATTCCGGCCACATGCCGTGCCGGATTCAGCAAGGAGTGCGTGTTCTATGCGACTGGTCATAATCAGCGGCCGCTCGGGCTCCGGAAAGAGCTCCGCGCTGCAACTGCTGGAAGATGTTGGCTTCAATTGCATCGACAACCTCCCGGCCAGCCTGCTGCCCGAACTGATCCGCCGGGTAACCGAGCAACCCTCGCAGGAAAACACCCAGCTGGCGCTCGGTATCGACGCCCGCAACCTGTGGCACGACGTGCGCCAGGCCCCCAAAGTCATCAACGACCTGCGCGACAGCGGTATCGATTGCGACGTCATCTATCTGGATGCGCGCTCGCCGGTACTGGTGCAGCGCTTCAGTGAAACCCGCCGCAAACACCCCCTGAGTGACAGCCACACCCACCTGCTCGAAGCACTGAATCGTGAAAAGGAGTTGCTGGCACCGCTCGCATCCATGGCCGACCTGGTCATCGATACCAGTAGCCTCACCCTGCATCAGCTGCGCGACCAGATGAAATCCCGGGTGGTGGGCAAAGATTCACCCGGCATGGCCATCCTGTTCCAGTCCTTTGGCTTCAAGCACGGTGTGCCCGTTGATGCGGACCTGGTGTTTGACCTGCGCTGTCTGCCCAACCCCTACTGGATACCGGAACTGCGCAACAAAACCGGCATGGACCCGGAAGTGGCCGAATTCCTGCAGTCTCACCAGGAGACCAGGGATATGCAGCGAGACATCACCCAGTTCCTGGAACGCTGGCTACCCAGTTATCAGCAGAGCAACCGCAGCTATACCTCGGTATCGATCGGTTGCACTGGCGGCCGCCACCGCTCGGTGTACATGGTGGAGCAGCTGGCCAAAGCCTTTGCCGGGATTTTCGAGAATATCCAGGTTCGACACCGCGAACAGCAAAAATGAGCCCGGGCCGGAGCATACGATAGATACCCACCATGCAAAAAAGCCGCATCACCATTATCAATAAACTGGGGCTACACGCGCGCGCCGCGAGCAAGTTTGCCCAGACCAGCGCGCGCTTTTCCTCTGAAGTGAAAGTGCACTGCCAGGGCAAGGCCGTCGACGGCAAAAGCGTGATGGCACTCATGCTGCTTGCCGCGGGCAAAGGCGTGGAGCTGGAACTGGAAATCTGCGGCCGCGATGAAGATGCTGCGCACGAGGCCATCTGCCTGCTGATTAACGACCGCTTTGGTGAGGGCGAATAAAAAGGCGCCTGCCGCCCCCCTTTCTACCCTTATAATGCCGGCCCTCGCAGTACCCCCCAACAAGCAGGTGTTTACGTGCCCAAGCCCTCCAACGCCGACATCTCATTCCGCGCTCAGAACCAGCTCGGTGCGCTGTATGCGGCGCTGGACAGTGGCACCGGGCGGGAAGTGCAGCGCATGCTGTCCTCACTCTCCCCGCAAAGCATCGCCCAGCTGCTCGAGAGCTCGCCGCCGCGCATCCGCCAGGTACTGTGGAAACTGATCGACCGCAAGGTCGAGGGCGAGGTACTGCAGGAACTGCCGGACGAGGTACAGGGCCAGATTCTCTCCACCATGGACACCGAGGAGATGGTGGCCGTGATGGAAGGGCTGAATGCGGACGATGTGGCAGACATCCTCCAGCAATTGCCCGAGCGGGTGATGGCGGAAGTACTGTCTGCCATGAGCGAGCACGACCGCCAGCGGGTGGAAGACGTCCTCGCTTACGACGAGGAGACCGCCGGCGGCCTGATGGACACGGAAATTGTCTCCGTGCGCCCCAACCTGCACCTCGATGTGGTGCTGCGCTACCTGCGCCGCCACGAGCAGCTGCCCGAATCCACCGACAACCTGTTTGTGGTCAACCGCAAAGACCGCTTTATCGGCCTGCTGCCACTGACCAAACTACTGACCACAGATCCCTCCGTCACCGTACGTGAAATCATGATCACCGACGTGGACCCCATTCCCGCCGATATGCCGGACGACGAAGTGGCTCGCCTGTTTACCAAATACGACTGGATTACCGCGCCGGTGGTGGACGAGGAAAATCGCCTGCTGGGGCGGATCACCATCGACGACGTGGTCGACGTGATCCGGGAAGACGCCGACCACTCGCTGATGAGCCTGGCGGGCCTCGACGAGGAAGAGGACACCTTCGCACCGGTAAAGCGCACCGCGCCCCGTCGCGCGATCTGGCTCGGCATCAACCTGCTCACCGCCCTGCTCGCTTCCTGGGTCATCAACCTGTTTCAGGACACCATCGACAAGGTGGTGGCCCTCGCCGTACTGATGCCGATTGTCGCCAGTATGGGCGGTGTCGCCGGCAGCCAGACCCTCACGGTCATCATTCGCGGCATGGCCCTGGGCCAGGTCGGGCGCAGTAACCTGAGCTGGCTCCTGTCCCGTGAGCTGGCCAGTGGCGCGCTGAATGCGATTCTCTGGGCTGCGGTGATGGGCGGTATCGCCGCGCTCTGGTTTGGCGATACCCGCATTGCCCTGATTATCATAGCGGCCATGGTCATCAACCTGGTCACCGCGGCCTTCGCCGGTACTATCCTACCGGTGGCCCTGCGTGCCCTGCGCATCGACCCCGCCCTGGCCGGCGGCGTGGCCCTGACCACGGTCACCGATGTGGTGGGCTTTATGTCTTTCCTCGGCCTCGCGACCTGGTTTTTTATTTGACGCGCAGCCTATTCAGGTTCCGTTTACCCCAGTACTGTTTCAGAGATATACCATGCACAATTCAGATGATCCCGGCGCTTTTGACGAATTTGAGGACGAGAATTTCAAAAGCAAAACCCAGGTCAAGCAGGAAATGCACGAGCTGCAGGCACTCGGCAAGCAGCTGACCGAGCTGAACCCGGCGAAGCTGGCCGAGGTCCCCATGGATGCGGTGCTGAGCGAGGCTATCGACACCATGCACCGGATCAAGTCCCGGGAAGCGCGCCGCCGCCAGTTGCAGTACATCGGCAAACTCATGCGCAAGGCCGATGTCGAGGCGATCCAGGCGGTACTGGAGAAGCACCGGGAACAGGACCACCTGCACCTGCGTTTTGACCGTATGGCGGAAGAATGGCGGGAACGGTTGCTGGAACAGGGGAAAGAGGCGCAAAGTGCGTTTTTCGACGCCCATCCCGGCGCTGATCACCAGCAGGTGCGCGCCCTGATTCGCGAGGCCAACAAAGAAATCGCGAACAAGAAAGCACCGACCAACCAGCGCAAACTGTTTCGCTATCTGCGGGACTTCTTCATGCAGGAAAGCTGATCCGTCGAGTCAGCGCCCGTCAGGGTCCTCCAGTGCGCCGGCGAGTTCGGTGCGGACAATGTCGATCACCTTCGGGTTCTGGGGCACCCAGCGGTGAAGGCTGACCGGGACCTGATAGGTATTGCCGATCGGCAGGCGCGAGCTGGTGCGGGGCACAATGGTGGCGTCGTACGGTGTCCAGATGGATACGGGCGCGGCGCCTTCCAACACTGCGGCATCCCGGTTCAGGCTACTGAGAAATTCACTGCCGATGCGCAGTTGCCGCCCACCTTTGTAGGGCAACAGGTGGGCCCACAGGCTGCCAAAGTGAGGACTGGAGAGGGCAATAAACTTGTGTACCTTTTCCGCGCCGCCCAGTCTCTGCAGGTAATAGCGCGCCACAATCCCCCCCATGCTGAACCCCACCAGTGCGCAACTCTCATCCTCGCGGGTCACCTCCTCCACCAGGTCGCGCAACTGTGCCGCCATCGGCTCCATCCCATACCAGCCACTGTTGGTCTGCAAGCGGATGGTGCGCGCGACGAAACCTGACCGCTCCAGCGCGCCCTGCATCCTTTGCATCGACCTGCCCCGGTCGAAAATCCCGGGAATCAGTATCGCAATACGGCTCTTCATCATTTCCGCAAGATCCACCCAGCCACGAATCACCCTTCTCTACCCAATAAGGTTAGAAGGCAATAGTGCTGTGCGAAAACGAATTCGGGCCCGGAGGTAACCCCCCGGGCCCGAACAATCAATCAACCATCATCGTGTGGCGCCAGATCGGCCCGCTCAGCCGGCACAGGCCTCAGCGGCCGCTGCGGGCTTTCCCGGCCCGCTGCCCTCCGCCGGCTTGGGCAGCGGCTTGATCAGCACCAGCAACAATGGCAGCAGCGTCAGGGATCCCAGCAGGGCCGCCGACATGGCCAGCGCCGTCAGTAAACCGAAGTAGATGGACGGCACAAACTTGGACAGTGCCAGAATCGAGAAACCGGCAATGATGGTAATGGCGGTGTAGAACATCGCGCGCCCGATGGTGGCATGGCTGCGGTGCATGGTCGCAATATAGTCGCCATCTTTGGCAAATTCCGCGCGGAACCGGTAAAGGTAATGGATCGCGTGGTCGACGCCGATACCCACGGTAATCGCGGCAATGGTAATGGTCATCATATCCAGCGGGATATTCGCCAGGCCCATCCCGCCGAGCACCACACAGGCTGCCAGCATGTTCGGCACCAGGGCAATCACCGCCAGCGACAGCGAGCGGAACAGCACCAGGAACATCAGCAAAATACCCGCAAACACCGCGCCTAACGTGAGAATCTGCGACTTGAACAGGCTTTGCAGCATGTTGTTGTACAGCACCAGCATACCGGTCTGACGGATGTTTTCCGGCGCGATGCCCATTTCATTTTCCGCGTAGGTATAAATACGGCGAATCAGTTCGTCCCGGCGCAAGTTGGGATCGGTTTCCATCACACGCATGGTGATTCTGGCCTGCTGCGCCTGCGGCGACCAATAGGGGTTCACCAGCACCTGATTGATTTCCTCCGGCAGGCTCTGGCGGGCAATGGCCAGCTCAAAGTCATTGAGGCCGCCGTCATTGAGATCCTGGGCCACTTTGTACAGGGTGGCCAGTGACTGAACCTTGCCGATTTCCGGCTGGGCTTCGAGGAAGTCGTGCAGCTGCTCGATCTGGTTCAGGCCAGCCACGGTAAACCAGTAGGCGTCTGGCCCCTGGCTTTCACTGCCGCTCGCGGCAAAGGGATCGTCTGCGGCAAACGGGTCCTCGGCAGCAAATGGGTCATCCGCCGCAAATGGATCCGCCTCAGCCTCCGCCGCCGTATCATCGTCACTGGAGAAATCCGCCGCAAAGGGATCGTCCTCACCCTCGAACGCCGGTTCGGCCTGCTCCGGTTTGTTCAATACTACATCCAGGTTGATGGTTCCGCCGAGGCGCTGGTCAATCACCAGCATACCCTGATGGATCTCGGTGGAATCGTCGAAGTAATCGATAAAGCGGTTTTCCACTTTCAGGCGCGAGATGCCCACCGCGCTGATAATGGCCGCCACCACCGCGACACCCAGCACCACACCTTTATGATGTTCAGCGAAACGGGAAAACACCTGGGTAAACGCGTGCGAATTATCCGCACCCTGACCGGCATCGCGCTTGCGCAATAACATCAGGCTCACGGGAATGATCAGGAATGAAAGCACCAGTGCCACGGTCACGCCCATGGTCATCATCCAGCCGAAGTCGATAACCGGGCGGATGCCGCTGACCACCAGGGAGATAAATGCCACCATGGTCGTAAGCCCGGTATACAGGCAGGGCTTTGCCATAAACGCCACGGTGGCAGAGGCCAGCTGGAAACGATCCCACTCCGGGTGTTCGGCAAAATACTCCCGGTAGCGCACCGCCAGATGGATGGTGATCGCCAGGGTAATGATCAGCAGCAGGGCCACGAAGTTGGCGGAGATCACCGTCAGGCGCCAGTCGAGCCAGGACAACAGGCCGAGCATAATGACCGCCGTGGTCACACAGGTAGTCAGGGGCAACAGTACCCAGCGGGCCTGGCGGAAGATCAGCAGCAGCGTCACCACGATAAAGATCAGGATACCGGCACCGAACACCATCAGGTCGCTCTGGATAAACGCGATCATGTCCGAGGTAATCATGGTGAGGCCGCCGAGGAACAGTTCGGCGCTGCCTTCATACTGGGTGAGAATCTCGCGCACCTCCTGCACCCGATCACGCGCGGCATCTTCCTGCGCGGTGCGGTGTTGCAGATACTCCGCCGACACCACTTCCAGGCGTTGTGCCTGCGCGGCATCGAGACCAGATTCATTGCGCTGGCGCCGCAGGGCATCCCGCTCACGCACCAGGTCCAATCCTTTCTGATCCAGCGTCAGGTTGAGCATGATGGCGGTCGTCTCGCCATCGGCACTCAGGATCAGATCTTTATAAATAGGGCTTTCGAGAAATTCTTGGCGCGCCAGCTCCCGGTCTACATCCGCTGAGGACAGGGTGCGAATCCCCTCGGCCACTTCGGTAATCGACAGCTTCGGGCTGTACAGCAGCGGCACGTTCAGCACCGACTGCACACTGGCAACGCCCTCCACCATGGCCAGCTCGTCCTGCAAGCGCCGCATGGTCGCCAGTGACTCGTCACTAAACAGGTCGCCCCCTTTATAGCGATAGGTCACCACGAGGAAATCCCCGGAGTTGTAGCGCTCGGATATTTCGCGGAAAAAATCCAGCGAATCGTCGGTTTCCAGGGTCAGTGAATCAGCCGAAGCATCCAACTTAAAGCGCGGCAGGCCCGCGGCAGCCGCCAGGGTGAGCAATGCCACCAGCGCCAGTATGATTTTCGGGTGTCCGAGAACCAGCTTTTCGTACCAGGTCTTCAAGCCCAACAGCATAATGAATTCGCTTTTGTTTTAGAAAATGCGCACCAGAGACGGTGCAGGTTTGTTCAGGGAAATCACGATGGCTTATCCACATGGCCCAGATCACGCTCGGGAAAAAGTACGTCACGCACTTTTTGCTTCAACGCTTTCGGCCCGGGAAAGCCGCCATCCCGCTTGCGCTCCCAGATCAGCTGGTCGCCCACATGGATTTCAAAGACACCGCCACTACCGGGCTTCAATACCACTTGCTCCAGGTCTTCGGCAAAGGTGTACAGCAGCTCCTGCGCCATCCAGGTGGCGCGCAACATCCAGTTGCACTGCACGCAGTAATGAATGGTGACCGTCTTTTGCATCACGGGTTGCACTCAGCCGTTACCCCAGGCTGGCAACAAAGACTGCTCGATGCCCAGCTGACTCAGGATGCGGGCCACTACAAAGTCCACCAGGTCTTCCACCGATTGTGGTTTCTGGTAGAAGCCCGGGCTCGCCGGCAGGATCACCGCGCCCATGCGGGTGAGCTTCAGCATATTCTCCAGGTGAATTTCCGAGTACGGCGCCTCGCGCGGCACCAGGATCAATTGTCGGCGCTCTTTCAGCGCGACATCCGCCGCACGCTCAACCAGGTTGTTGGAAGCACCGCAGGCAATCGCCGACAGGGTGCCGCCGCTCGCCGGGCAGATCACCAGACTGCTGGCGGCACCGGTGCCAGATGCCACGGGCGAGAACCAGTCGCGCTTGCCAAACAGGGTCAACTGCCCCGGCTGGGCGCCGTACAATTCACCCAGAAAACGCGCCGTATCGGCTTCGTCTTCTGGCAGGGACACACTGGTTTCCGTGTCAATCACAATACGTGCGGCATCGGAAAGAAGCAGCCATACCCGCACGCGCGACGCCAGCAGGCACTGCAACAGGCGCAGTCCGTACTGGGCGCCGGAGGCACCGGTGATCGCCAGAGTTACTGTCTTGGGAAAAATCGGCTCAGCCAAAAAAAGATTCCGTGTCCGCCCGAACGTGGGGTTAGTTGTCGTATTTCTGTTGCAGCGCCTGCAGCAGCCGCTGGTGCACACCACCAAAGCCACCGTTACTCATCACGATCACGTGACTGCCGGGGCCTGACAGGTCGAGCACGGATTCTACCGCAGCGTCGATGCTGTGGAGAACCTTCGCCGGCACCGTAGAGTGGTGGACCACTTCGTCCAGTGACCAGTCCATACCCTCTGGCTGGTACCACAGCACAAGATCTGCCCCCGCGCAGGCGCGCGCCAACTGATTCTGATGATGCCCCATACGCATGGTGTTGGATCGCGGTTCAATCAATGCGATGACTCGATCGCCACCGACCTTGGCGCGCAGCCCATTGAGCGTGGTTTCAATAGCGGTGGGATGATGGGCAAAGTCATCGTAGAGGCGTATGCCCTCAACCTCCCCCAGGCACTCCATGCGCCGCTTCACACCGCCAAACTTCCCTAGTGCCTCGGCGGCCACCGCCGGCTCGACCCCGACATGACGGGCAGCCGCCATCACCGCAAGGCCGTTCTTGACGCTGTGCAGACCGGTCTGATCCCACTCCACGGTGCCCACGGTGCTGCCCTGCAGCTGCACATCGAAGCGACTGCCGTCCGCGGCCACATTCACCGCACACCAGTCTCCCATGCACGGGCGCTCGCCCTGGGCCACGTCAAAACGCTGCACTTCGCTCCAGCAACCCTGCTCCAGCACCTGGGTCACGCTATCTTCCTGAGCAGCGATCACCAGGCCGCTGCCGGGCACCGTACGCACCAGGTGATGGAACTGCTTCTGGATCGCGGCCAGATCTTCAAAAATGTCCGCGTGATCAAACTCCAGATTGTTGATCACCAGCGTGCGTGGACGGTAATGGACAAACTTGGAGCGCTTGTCAAAAAAGGCGGTGTCGTACTCGTCGGCTTCAACCACAAAAAAAGGCGTGCTGCCCAGGCGCGCCGACACATCAAAATTTTGCGGCACGCCACCAATCAGGAACCCCGGGTCCATGCCCGCATAGTCCAGCACCCAGGCCAGCATGCTGGCGGTGGTGGTCTTGCCGTGGGTACCGGCAACCGCGAGTACCCAGCGCCCTCCCAGGAAATGATCACACAGCCACTGCGCACCGGAGGTGTACGCCAAGCCCCTCTCCAGAACGGCCTCTACCGCAGGGTTTCCCCGCGACAGGGCATTGCCAATAATCACCAGGTCGGGTGCCGGATCCAGCTGCGCGGGATCATAGCCCTCGGTCAGGGCAATCCCGGCGCGCTCCAGCTGCGTGCTCATGGGCGGATACACATTGGCATCAGAGCCCGTGACCTTGTGTCCCTCGGCCACCGCCAGCTGCGCCAGGCTGCCCATGAAAGTGCCGCAGATGCCTAGAATATGAATATGCATGCCAATTTGTTCACTCTGTTCACTACCAATACGCGCGATTACCACCACCCGCACCGGCCTCTCAGCGGACCGGCTGTTCACGCAATCATTCTCCAACGGCGGGCAAATTTTCGACAAACCCTGTGGCTCGGCGCGGTTTTTGCTTGCTTCCCTGTCAACGGCAGGGATCGCCCGCAGCGCCTGAAATACCGGCGCCGCGCAAGCTTATCACGGCACTTCGCCACAGTACGTGTCGAAGGCCCGCAATTCCATGCAATTGCCATGGGAATACATTAGACTTCGCGCCGCGTGAGGTAGCCGTCAAGAGCCACCCGCCTGCACCACCCCCACGCCGAGGGTGACTTTAGACGAGAAGCCATAGGATAGACATGTCGAAGAAGAATGCCTTTTACGCGCAATCCGGCGGCGTTACCGCCGTTATCAACGCCTCCGCCTGCGGAGTCATCGAGACTGCCCGCCAGCACGGCGACAAGATTGGCAAGGTGTACGCCGGCCTCAACGGTATTGTGGGTGCCCTCAAGGAAGAGCTGATCGATGTCAGCCAGGAATCCACCGAGACCATCGCCGCCCTGCGCCACACCCCGTCCGGTGCCTTCGGTTCCTGCCGCTACAAGCTGAAGAGCCTGGAGCAGAACCGCGCCGAGTACGAGCGCCTGATCGAGGTCTTCAAGGCCCACGACATCGGCTACTTCTTCTATAACGGTGGCGGCGACTCTGCCGACACCTGCCTCAAGATCTCCCAGCTGTCGGAAAAGCTGGGCTACCCGATCCAGGCCATTCATATCCCGAAGACGGTGGACAACGACCTGCCGTTTACCGACAACAGCCCGGGCTTTGGCTCCGTGGCCAAGTATGTGGCCGTTTCCACCAAGGAAGCCGCCCTCGATGTGGCCTCCATGTGCGCCACCTCGACCAAGGTATTCATCGTGGAAGTGATGGGTCGCCACGCGGGCTGGATTGCCGCCGCCGGCGCCCTGGCCCAGGAACAGGAAGGCGATGCCCCGCACATCATCCTGCTGCCGGAAGTGGCCTTCGACAAAGAAAAGTTTCTGGCCAAGGTACAGCAGACCGTTGCCGACAAGGGCTATTGCGTGATCGTCGCCTCTGAAGGCGCCCAGTACGCCGATGGCACCTTCCTCGCCGACGCCGGCAGTGTGGATGCTTTTGGCCACAAGCAGCTGGGCGGTGTCGCGCCCACCCTGGCGAAAATGGTGAAGGACGAGCTGGGCTTCAAATACCACTGGGCCCTGGCCGACTACCTGCAGCGGGCCGCGCGCCACATTGCGTCTGCCACCGACGTGGAGCAGGCCTACGCCGTGGGCAAGGCCGCGGTGGAAGCGGCGGTTGCCGGCAAGAATGCGATCATGCCCACCATCGAACGCAACGGCACCACCACCGCGGATTACAGCTGGACCATTGGCGAGGCACCCTTGGCCGAAGTGGCCAATGTCGAGAAGTTCATGCCCGCGGAATTTATTGCCGAAGACGGCTTTGGCATCACCGAGGCCGGCCGCAACTATCTCGAGCCCCTGATTCAGGGCGAAGACTACCCGCCTTACAAAAACGGTATTCCGCAGTACGCGCGCCTGAAGAAAGTGCTGGTGGAGAAGAAACTGAGTGACAGCTTCGCCGTATAAGGTGTGACTTCCCGCCCCGGGCCGCCATCAGGCCCAGGGCGCCTTCTCCCTCTCCTTCTCCCCCTCTTCCTCCCCCTCCCCTGGCGAGCTGCACAGGTTCACACTCCCGTCACCCGGCGCACGTATTTCCATACCGCAAGGTGGTAGAATTACGCGCCTCCGCGTCTGTGCCGAAAGGGCGCCAGAGACGCACCGTTTTACCCTGAATGAAGTGAATTTGCGGGGCATTATTCAATTGGCAGGCAACAAGCAAATCAATGGTTACCGCCCGGATATCGACGGCCTGCGGGCTCTGGCAGTATTGCCGGTAGTACTTGGCCATGCGGGCCTCCCGGGCTTTTCCGGCGGCTTTATCGGCGTCGATGTATTTTTCGTGATATCCGGATTTCTGATCACCAGCATCCTGATCCGGGAAATCACCAGCGGTGAATTCTCCCTGGCGCGCTTCTACGACCGCCGCGCCCGCCGGATCCTGCCCGCACTGTTTGCGATGATGCTGGCCTGCGTGGTCGCCGGCTGGCTGCTGATGCCGCCAGATGCCTTTGGTGCTTTGGGCCGCTCGATGATCGCGGCCGTCCTGTTTCTTTCCAACGTCTGGTTTTTGCGCAGCACCGAGGACTACTTTGGCACGGCCGCGGAGTGGGAGCCGCTGTTGCACACCTGGTCGCTGTCGGTCGAGGAGCAGTTCTACCTGGGCTTTCCTCTGCTGCTGTGCCTGTTGGCCCGGGGCCCTCGAGCCCGCATGCTCACTGGGGTCGCCATCGCGACCGTGGCTTCACTACTTTTCGCCGTGTGGCAAACCCGGACCGCGCCCACAGCGGCCTACTTCCTCACGCCTGCACGGATGTGGGAACTGGGTGCCGGCGCCCTGCTTGCCATGGGCGCCCTGCCGAAGTTGCAGCAGCGCACTGCGGCCGAGTTTATTGCCCTCGCCGGGCTGCTGATGATCACCAGCGGCGTGGTCCTGTACGACTCACAAACTCCCTTCCCCGGAACTGCGGCGCTATTGCCCGTACTGGGTGCTGTGGCCCTGATATGGGCCGGTGAAGCCCCGGGCAACCGGGTTTCCCGGGTGCTCGGCAACCGCCTGCTCGTCGGTATCGGACTGATTTCCTACTCGCTGTATCTTTGGCACTGGCCGGTGCTGGTGGGCCTGCGCCTGCTGCAAGGCAGCGCCCACCTCCCGACAACTGTTGCGCTGTTTGCGGTGGCGCTTTCCCTGGTTATTGCCTGGGCCAGCTGGAAATATATCGAACAGCCATTTCGCGGTGGCCGGGTACTAAGGGTATCCCGTCCCCAACTGGTAAGGTTCTCCTTGGTCTCATCCCTGTTACTCGTTGGCATCGGCGCGACCATCAAGACCTACGACGGCTTTCCACTCCGTTTGCCAGATCCTTATCTTGCCACCTACCAGCAGGCGTTCAGCGGAATCGACCGTCAGGAGCGGTGCATGGAGAAATCTCCCGCGGCAAATCTGTGCTCGATCGGCCAGGATCCTCTCGATCGCTCACAAAAAAACGGCGTTTTCTTGTGGGGAGATTCTCATGCTGCGGCCTGGCTTCCAGGCTTTGAGCCCCTGCACACAGAAAAGAAATCCATCGGTATGGCGGCACTTAAATCCGGCTGCCCACCGTTACTCGGGCTGTACCGACCGGACAAGTCCCGCTCGCACAGCTGTGACCAATTCAATGATCAGGTGCTGTCGCTATTGCAGAAAAGGGAAGACCTCCCCGTCGTCGTGCTGGCCGCGCGCTGGGCATTAGCGAGTGAAGGGACCCGCCCCGAAGGCGGTGACGATATGCAACTGGAGCCTGTCACCACCCGGACTACCCCCATCCCCAGCTGGGCCACGCAGGCAACGGGAACCCGCAGAGCAGCCATGGTTGCTGACGCACTCGACCGAACGGTCGCAACCATTCGCGCCACCGGGCGGCAGGTGGTGCTGATCAAGGGCGTCCCTGAAATTGAATACTCCGTTCCGGCGGCTCTGGCCACAACCGCCTTTGGCGGAACCGCTCTCGGCGCGGGGCCCCCAGTCAGCCGTGTGGAAAAACGGCACCGGCAGGCCGACAGGATGATCGACCTGGTGGCTGAACGCCATGGTGCCTATACCCTGAACCCGCGAGAAATGATGTGCGACGACAACTGCCAAATCGCCATCGACGACCAGCTCCTCTACCGGGACGATGACCACCTGACAGTATTTGCGGCTCGCCAGCTGCTGCCGGCGTTAGCCGAGCAGACACCGCCGATCAGGGAACTGGGGCGCGTGCTTCTGTCAGAGCGGGACAGGCTCAACCCTCCGCAGGGCTGAGCCTCTACACATTCAACAACAGATGCTGCCGCTCCCAGGGAGAAATCTCCCGGTGGAACAGGCGCATCTCCTCGTATTTCACCGCCGCGTACAGCTGGCAGAAGTCCTCACCCAGTGCCTGGCGCACCTCGTCGGCATCGTCAAAGATACGCAGCGCTTCGTCGAAGGTAAGCGGGATATAGAAGTTTTCTTCCTGCTCCTCATTCAATTCCGAGGTCGCGGGCGCGCTGGGCTCGACACCGTTGATCATACCGAGATAGCCGCATACCAGACTGGCGGCAATGGCCAGATACGGGTTGGAGTCCACCCCCACCACCCGGTTTTCCAGGCGGCGATCCTGAGCCCCGGAATTGGGCACCCGCAGACCGGTGGCGCGGTTATCGTAACCCCAGCCGATATTGGTGGGCGCACTGGAGTTCGCCTCGGATTCAAAACGTCGATAGGAGTTCACATTCGGGGCGATAAACGGCATCACTTCCCGCATATGCTTCTGGGTGCCGCCGATAAAATAGCGGAACAGGTCCGTCGCACTGCCGTCGTCCGCGGAGAACACGTTTTTACCGGTCTCGATATCCACCACGCTCTGGTGGATATGCATGGCGCTGCCGGGTTGGTCGCGCATGGGCTTGGCCATGAAGGTGGCGAACATACCGTTTTTCAGCGCGGCCTCGCGGATGATGCGTTTGAAGTAGAACACCTGATCCGCCAGCAGCAGCGGGTCACCGTGGGTCAGGTTGAATTCCACCTGCCCGGCACCGTCCTCCTGAATCACCGAATCGATATGCAGGCCGGCGGCCTCGGCAAATTCGTAAATGGTGTCGATCACCGGGCCGTATTCGTCGATAGCAGTCATGGAGTACGACTGCAGCGATGTGCCCGAACGGCCGTTGCGTCCCACCGGCGGCTGGATCGGCTCATTGGGGTCCACGTTCGGACGGGTCAGGTAAAACTCCAGTTCCGGAGCCACAATCGGCTGCCAGCCGCGCTCCCGGTACATGCCAATTACCCGCTTCAGCACATTGCGCGGCGCACAGGGAATGGGGTTGCCGTCGAGATCCTGCAGGTCGTGAATGATCTGCAGCGCCGGTGTCTTCGCCCAGGGCACCGCCATGGCGGTGGACATGTCCGCGACCAGCGCCATATCACTTTCCGCCCACTGGTTTTCAATCGCCATCTCCACGTCCTGACCGGTAATGGTCTGGTAGAAAATGGAGATGGGCAGGAAGATCGGTGCATCCGGTGAGAACTTGTTCAGCGGCATCGCCTTGCCGCGGGACATGCCGTTCAGATCCGGGACTATGCACTCCACCTCGTCCAGACGGCGCCCGTTCAGGTACGCGAGGAAGGCTTCGGGCAGGGTTTCCAGCCAGGAATTTGCATCGGGCTGACTCATACAGGCTCCAGTACATTGGATAAGAGTCCGCAGTGTAAAGGAATCTGCCGCCTAGCAAATCCAGCCAGTTAAAAAAAATCGTTGTGTGATAAAGACCTGGCACAGCCAGTACCGTCATGCCCGCTGCAACCATCACAACGAATCGGCTCTGCCCACCAGCCAGATAACCCGCGCGGCCCCGCCGCAGTTCCTGTGCCAACGTATATCTGATAGCATCGCGCCGGTAAAACCTAAGGGGTGGCAAACGCCTGAGATGCTGCCGGTTCCAAGCGACCCGGCCCGCAAACCCTTGAACCTGATCCGGCTAATACCGGCGTAGGAATAGGTAGTCCTCCAGCTCTCCTCTTCACGTCGCACACCGGGTCTCTCACCGACATCACTGACATCACTGAGAGAGCCATGAATATCGATAACCGCCTCAAATCCCGCATCAAACCGATCGCCCAGGCTGTCAGCGCCGGAATCGTGCTGATCAGCAGTGCTACCCTGGCCGAAACCGCCCTCGAGGAGGTGGTGGTAACCGGCCAGCTGCGCGCGGCTGGCCAGTTCGACACCCCCACCAGTGTCAGCGTGCTGGATGCCAGCGCCATCGAAACCCGCGGCGCCACCAACCTGGAGCAACTGCTGAACCTGGCCCCCAACGTGAATTTCTCCAGTGGCGCCTCCCGGGGCCGCTTTGTACAGATTCGCGGTATCGGTGAGCGCAGCCAGTTTATCGACCCGGTCAATTCCTCAGTGGGCCTGATCGTCGACGGCATCGACTTTACCGGTTTGGGCCTTGCCGCCAGCACCCTCGACATGCAGCAGGTAGAAATCCTGCGCGGCCCCCAGGGCACGGTATACGGTGCCAACGCCCTGGCCGGCCTGGTCACCATGACCAGTCATGCGCCGACTACCGAGAACTATGCAAAAGTCTCCGCGGAAGCCGCCCGCTACGGCTCCCACACCCTGTCCGCCGTCACCAGCGGCCCGTTGTCCGAGCAGCTGAGCTACCGCTTCGCGCTACAGAACCAGCAGTCCGACGGCTACGTGCATAACCGTTACCTGAACCGCAAAGACACCAACAACATCGACGAGACCGTGGCGCGCGGCAAGCTGCGCTATCAGGCCAGCGATGACCTGCAGCTGGATTTCACCCTGCTGTACCTGGATGCGGACAACGGCTACGACGCCTTCAGCTTCGACAACTCCCGCAATACCCTCTCCGACCAGCCCGGCTGGGACCGCCAGCAAACCCTCGCCGGCGCGGTCAGCTCAACCTGGAGCGGTAGTCCGCTGTTCACCGTTAAATCCGTACTGAGCGCCGCCAGTTCCGACACCGAATACGGCTACGACGAAGACTGGACCTATGAGGGCTTCCACCCCTGGGAATACAGCTCCACCGATAACTACCAGCGTGAGCGCAACAACCTGAGTGCCGATGTGCGACTGGCCTCCACCGACCAGAGCCGCCTGTTCGGTGACAGCACCGACTGGGTGGCCGGGGTATATTTACGCACCGAAGAAGAAGGGCTCGAACGCAACGCCAGTTTCACCAGCCAGTTCGACACCGACAATGCCGCGCTTTACGGCCAGTTGAATACCGCCCTGGGCGCGCGCGTTGAACTGATTACCGGCCTGCGCCTGGAGCAGCGCCGCGCGGACTACAGTGACAATCTGCAGGTGGCCAATCGCAACGACGAAAGCCTGTGGGGTGGCAATATCACCCTGCAATTCAGCGCGACCGATAACACCATGCTCTACGGCACCCTGTCGCGCGGCTACAAGGCGGGTGGCGTGAACGGGCGGATTATCTCGGCGTCCGCGAGCAACCCTGCCATCGGGGAAGATACCTACCTGTTCGACACCGAAAGCATGCTGAACTACGAGCTGGGCATAAAAGGCGACTGGCTGGAAAACCGATTGCAGGCGCAGCTCGCGGCCTTTTATCAGGACCGCAACGACGTCCAGGCCAAACAGTCCATCTTCAACCCGGACGATTTCTCCTTCGACGACTACCTGACCAACGCCGCGGGTGGATACAGCAGCGGTATCGAAGCCGAGCTCCAGTTCCAGGCATCCGAAGCCCTGCAGCTGTTCGCCACCTTCGGTTGGCTGAACGCCGAGTTCGATGATTTCGTTACCGCCGCCCATGTGGATGCGCGGGACGACTCCAACGGTGAAGCGCTTCCGCCGGTGAACCTCGACGGCCGCGACCTGGCCCACGCGCCGAATTACCAGTTCTTTGCCGGTGCGGAATACGCGCTGAGCAGCAACCTTACGGCGCGCGTCGAACTGGAGGGCAAGGACGACTTCTATTTCTCCAACAGCCACAACGAGAAGTCCACCGCCTACGAGCTGGTCAATGCGAAGCTGACCTACCGCGAGGACCGCTGGCATGTCTCCCTGTGGGGCAGAAACCTCACCGATGAGGTGGTGTACACCCGCGGCTTCTATTTCAGCAACCAGTTTGGCAACAACCCGGCCAATGGCTACGCGCCGGAAGCCTACTACCAGCTGGGTGAGCCGCGCACGGCAGGCATCTCCGGCAGCTATACATTTTGATTCAGTGAACTGAACTTGCTGTGAAGGTACCGATGCTGGGTATACCTTTGCGAGACCGTCTGCGGCCTGGATGGCCGCAGCCGAGCCCCCATGGATGGGTTCACGACGTGTCTCGCAAAGGTATACCCGGCAGCGGTACAGCCTCGAGCTGGTTCAATGGAACACCCCCAATAACTCAAGAGATTTGATATGCAACTCTCCGTAGAAATCAGTATGTACCCGCTAAAAGACGAGTACATTCCGGCCATCAAGGATTTTATCCAGCGCCTGAACGAACAGCCGCAGCTACAGGTGATCTCCAACACCATGAGTACTCAGGTGTTCGGTGACTACGATGTGGTGATGGATGTGCTGAAAGCGGAAATGCGCAAGTCCTGGGAGCAGTTCGGGCGCGCGATTTTCGTGTGCAAATTTATCGACGGCGACCTGAACCCCAATATCGGACTCTGATCCATGCTCAGCCCGGAGATCCGCGAAGCCATCGCCAGCGCCTACGCGGCCATGACCCTGTGGGAAGTGGCGGCAGTGCTGTTGGCGCTTGCCTACCTGCTACTGGCCATGCGGGAAAACATCCTGTGCTGGTACGCCGCCTTCGCCAGCACCGCGATTTACCTGTTCCTGTTCTGGGATGTCAGCCTGCTGATGGAGTCCGCCCTGCAAGTTTTTTATCTGCTGATGGCCATCTATGGCTGGTGGCAGTGGCGACATCGAAAACGCGACGGCAAAACACTGCATATTCACCGCTGGTCGGCCACCACGCACCTGAGCGCCTTCGCCGCCATCGGTGTGCTTACCCTGGTGTTCGGCTACCTGCTCGACCAATACACCAGTGCCGTGCTGCCCTACCTGGATTCATTCACCACCTGGGGCGCGGTGGTGACCACCTATATGGTGACCCGCAAGGTACTGGAGAACTGGCTCTACTGGATTGTCATCGATGGCGCCGCCATCTATCTGTACATTGACCGCGAACTCTATCTCACCGCCCTGCTGTTTGTGCTGTATGTGATTCTGGTGATTATCGGCTTTATACAGTGGTTTGCACTGTACCGGAAACAAGCACCCGGAAACCGTTTTGCGGCCACTACCAATGACCTTGCCGCCCGCTGACATCCTCCCCAGCGACTGGCAGCGCTGGAGTGCCACCCAACCGACCGTGGTGCGGCCAATGGCCAGCGGGCTCACCAACCGCAGCTTTCTACTGAACGCCGATGGCGCAAACGTCGTCCTGCGCTGGAATTCCCCTATCAGCAACGCCCTCGACCTGGACCGCCGCACCGAGGCACAGTCCTTACGCCAGGCGAGCGATGCCGGGCTGGGCGCGCGCCTGATCTACTGCGACCCAGGCCACAACTACCTGGTAACCGGTTTCATCGATGGCCACACCTGGAAGCAAGCGCGACCTGGCAACGCAACGGCGCTGGCACAATTGGCGGCACTCACCCGCGCGATTCACCGCTTGCCCATCGTTGACAGCGCGCTGGATATTCACGCCAAGATAGCCCGTTACTGGGAGTCCATTGCGGATAACTCGAGCTTTACCCATCGGCTGCGGCAGCTGGAAGATCAAGTACGCCCGCATATTGCCGCCGCACAAGCCATGATTTGCTCCCCGGTGCTTTGCCACAACGACCTGCAGCCAGAAAACCTGATATTTTCAAGAGGTGGTCAGCTGCTGGTTATCGACTGGGAGTATGCCTGCACCGGTGACCCCTTCTACGATCTTGCCGTGATTACTGAAGAGCACCACTTGCCAGAGGGAAAGCGGCGCACCTTGCTTCAGCATTACCTGCAGCGTCCTGTTGGCGCAGGCGACCTTAAAAGGCTGGGTCACTGGCAGATTGCTTACCGCTACCTGTCCGCTCTCTGGTACGCCATACCGCGCACCACCGGTGAAAACCTCCAGGCTGGGCTGGAAGAGAGTATCACCGCGCTTTGCCAGCGCCTCACCACTTGGGCGGCGCACACTGGCCACGACTGAGCCCTCACCGCCCCTGCAGCACACTTCACGCCTTCACCGCGCGCCCTGCTACACCGCCAGAGCCATAATTCAGCTTGCCGTTAAACAACAAGGAAAGGAATTGATAGCGTTTCACAATCGCGAAGTGGAATAGCATCCCGCCCAGGCAAGCCCCAATCGCAGAAAGCCCCATACGCACATCCATCGGCACACCTGCGCGCTGCAGGACAAACAGCAAAAACGCCACAACGATAAAGTGCACAACATAAACCGTGTACGCCGACTGCGACATAACCCGGACAATCCAAAAATCTTTATCCAGAAAACGCGCACCAAACGCACACAGAAAAATGGACAACAAAATTGCCAGGATGTAATCGTAAACTACAGAAAAAATATCGAGAAAACGTGCCACTTCACCCTGCTCCTGATAGTAATCCGTCAAACTACCGAGCAGCATGGCCCCGCCAATACAGGCCAGGGCGGTCAAACCCCAGCCGATATAGCCACTGTTAAATTTCTCGTACAGGTCCCGCCACAGAAACATGAATACGCCAAGCAGGAAATAGGGAAAGTGATGCACAGTAACAAGAACGAAGAGACCGACCAGATGAATATATGGAATGTCCCACATAAAGCTCGGCAATAGCAGCTTATAGGAAACTGCACACACAAGTACAACCGCAAAAAACAGGGAAAATCTCGCTACATTTTCCGGCATAAAACGCGATAACCACTGAACGGAAGCTTTGGTTATACGCACCGTATAGGTTAACACCAGGGTATACGCCAACAGCGAAAACAGAAACCATGCATGGTACATCCAGAACATCTTGAAGTCCTTGCCAGTCGAAGCCTCACGGTAGTACGAGGTCATCCACTCAGCAGTGAGCGGTGCCAACAAGACAACACAGACCAATGCGGGTACCGTCAACATCACCAGGCGACTTTTCAGAAAAGGCCAGGCCCCCTTCCGCTCGATCAGAGCAACCGAGAAGTACCCGGATATCAGAAAAAAGCAAGCCATCCTGAATGCACCGGAGGCATCCCGCACAAAATCGTAATCCCCCGAGCCGGCATCAGCATGGGCCGAACGATAAAACACACCGACAAACAGCGCGAAGGCTCTGAGAAAATCCAAATGATAAAGCCGACGATCCATGTCTCCCCCTTCATTCCCAACGACTAATAACTTACATGCAATGAACCGGCCATTCTGCTGACCGCTAAGGGGGCACATGGTATAGAAGGGACAGCATCCGGAGCTATGGGAATTGACCCACCGCGTGGAAATACCAGAAATATTGGCGCGTATTGCATTAGGCGCGAGCAAACAGCGGAAATTGTCTCAACCGGCATCGCGATTTTAGCCAGCAGCAGGGCGATCCATCGGCGGGAGGCCAATCGGTTTTATGGGATTAAATCGGTGAAATATGCCCAGCGCCGTCAAGGTCACCGACACAGGCAGTTTCGAAAAGCCGTTGATAGCTCCCGGCGTCAAACGCGACAGGATTCCCAAGCGCAGAGGGGTCCTGCGCAGCCATGGTGCCCACTCTGCCGGACTGCGCCACGTCGATGCCGATTTCCCCCAGGCTGTGGGGAATTCCCAGGTCACGCCGCAGGAACAGAACCCAGTCCAGCACGCCCTGGTAACCGGCGCTGGGCAGCGCCAGGTAACGGGACAGCCGGCTCATGGGTTCTTCGATGGCTACGCGATTGGCGGCCAGCACATAGGGCATCAGGATGGCGTTGAGCAGCCCATGATGTTTATCGAACAGCGCACCGAGCGGGTGGGCCAGCGCATGCATCGCACCGAGCCCGCGCTGAAACGCGGTGGCACCCATGCTGGAGGCCACCAGCATTTGCATGCGGGCCTCGAGGTCGTTGCCGTCGGCCACAGCCCGCGGCAGATACACGTGGATCAGGCGCATGGCCTCCAGTGCGATCCCCTCCGCCATGGGGTGGAAATTGTTTGCGCAGAAAGCTTCAAGATTGTGCGACAGCGCATCCATACCAGTGGCAGCGGTGATCGGGGCCGGCAACCCGAGGGTGAGCTCCGGGTCGAGCAGTACGATGGCCGGCAACATGCGCGGGTGGAAAATGATTTTCTTCAGCCTGGCCTGCTCATCGGTAATCACCGAGGAACGCCCTACTTCCGAGCCGGTTCCAGCGGTGGTAGGTACGGCAATCACCGGCACCATCCCCTGGGTATTTACCTTGAGGTAATTGTCCCCCACATCCTCAAATGCCCAGATGGGTTGTGTCTGCCCCACCATCAACGCAATAGCTTTTCCTGCATCCAGTGCGGAACCACCCCCCAGCGCGATAACGCCATCACAGCCATGCGCCTTGAAGGTAGCGACCCCATCGCTCACATTGGTGCCGGTGGGATTCCCCTTGATTCCACTGAAAACCGTCAACGGTAACCCGGCCACCAGACAGTTTTCCACAATACCCTGAAGCATTGGCAGCGCCGCCAGGCCCGGGTCGGTCACCAGCATCGGCGTGGCCATGCCCATCTCCCGGCACAAATGCGGCAACTCACTAATGCGCCCGGGGCCGACACGCATGGCGGTGGGGTAGTTCCAGTTGGTAACCATCGAAGAACCGGACATCGCAAAGATCACCGTGCAAGTTTGAAATGGAAAGACTTTGGGCGGGTAAGATACTCAAAACCAATACCAGACAAGGTACAGCCACGGCCGGAATTTTTTACCCCGGTCCAGGCCAGGGCCGGGTCGAGATAATCGCAGCGGTTTAAAAACACCGTGCCGGTCTGCAATTCGTCCCCCAGGGCCAGTGCAGCCTTTTCGTCTGCGGAATAGATGGCTGCGGTCAGGCCGTATTCGCTGTCGTTCATCAGCGCCAGCGCTTCCGCATCATCGGCCACCGGCATCACCCCCAGCACGGGGCCGAAGGATTCCTCGCTCATGATGCGCATACTGTGATCGACGTTGGTGAGCAACTGCGGAGCCATGTAGGCACTGCCCCGCTGATCGAATTCGAACGCGCCATCGTCAATCCATGCCCGCGCGCCCTGCGCCACTGCCTCGTCGATCTGGTCGCGCACAAAGTCCGCCGCACTGGCGCGCACCATGGGGCCCTGGGTGGTTTTCTGATCGTCCGGGCGTCCGAGCCGATAACCGCGGATCAGCGACGCCGCACGCTCAACAAATTCATCAAACAGGGTGTGGTGGACATACAGCCGCTCAATACCACAGCAGGACTGCCCTGAATTGAAGTAGGCGCCGTCCACCACCGACGCCACCGCGCTGTCGAGATCCGCATCCGCGCGCACGTACGCTGGATCTTTGCCGCCCAGTTCGAGGCCCACGGACAAAAAGCGCCCCGCGGCCGCCGCCTCCACCGCCGCCCCACCGGCGACCGACCCGGTGAAGGCAACGTGCTGAACGCCCCCATTGATGATCATCTGCTCCGCGTCCCGATGATCCAGGTGCAGGTATTGAAACACCCCTTGTGGCAGACCGGCTTCAGCAAAGGCATTCACCAGCCGCTCCGCGCACAACGGCGTTTGTGCGGAGTGTTTGAGAATGACACTGTTCCCCGCCAGCAGGGCGGGCACTACCGCATTGATCGCGGTGAGATAGGGATAATTCCAGGGCGCAATAACAAAGCAGATTCCCAGTGGCTCGCGGCGAATAAACCGGTGGAACCCTTTCTTCTCCGGCAGCTGGATGTCGCGCAGTGGACTCTCTGCGGACTCCGCCAGCTCAGCCATGTACAGGGCGCGCTCGGCGAGACCGTCGATTTCACCACCGGCGAAGGCAATCGGACGGCCCATCTGCCAGCAAATCTCTTCCGCTAACGGCGCCTTAAGGGCACGCAGGTTATCCACCGCCGCACGCACCAGTGCCGCGCGCTCGGCGACCGGCACCTGCCGCCAGCCCAGTTGCGCACCCTGGGCACGGTTCAGTGCGTTCTGGATTTCATAGTCTGTGGCCAGCGGTCGCTCGACATAAATGCTGTTATCGACCGGCGAGATACACTGGAGTTTTTGCATGGGAACAATGGCTTCCTGCCTGAATCACGCAACGCCTTGTGGGCGTGCAAAACCTGTGGGGTTTATCCACCCCGTTAAATAATCTCGAAATAGCGCTGCAGCTCCCACTCGCCGACATGCTTGCGGTACTCGCGCTCCTCCCACTCGCGACTGGCGGCAAAGTGCTCGACAAAGTCATCGCCAAACAGCTCCCGGGCAGCCGGCGACTGCCGCAGACGCTGCGCTGCCTCCCACAGGGTGCGCGGCAGTGACAGCTCTGCCGGGTGGTCGACGGCGTAGGCATTGCCTGCCACCGCTTCACCCGGTTCCCAGCCCTGCTCGATGCCATACAGCCCGGAGCCGAGCGCAACCGCCAGCGCGAGGTAGGGATTGGCGTCGGCGGCGCCGAGACGATATTCCTGGCGCTGGGATTTATCACTGCCGGGAATCACCCGCAGCGCGGCGGTGCGGTTTTCCACGCCCCAGGTGGCATCGGTGGGCGCCCAGAAGCCGGGGATCATGCGGCGATAGCTATTGATGGTGGGCGCAACCATGCACAGCAACTCCGGCATCAGGCGCTGTTGCCCGGCGAGAAAATGCCGCTGCGTATCACTCATGCTGTGGGGCTCGCCTTCGGCGAAGAATGCGGAGGTATTGTCGTTTTTATTGCGCAGGGAGAGATGAATGTGCCCGCTCTGGCCGGGGTAGTCGTTGGACCACTTGGCCATAAAGGTCGCCATCAACCCGCGTCGCTCTGCCAGTACCTTGATGAAGGTCTTGAACAGCGCCGCCTTGTCGCCTGCAGCCTCCGCCGTATCCACGGCAATAGCCGCCTCCAGCACGCCGGGGCCGGTCTCCGTATGCAGCCCCTCGATCGGGAAATCCATCTGCTCGGCCAGCGCGAGAATCTCGTGGTACAGGTCTGCATGCACCGAGTTGCGGATCATCGAATAGCCAAACCAGCCGGGCGTAAAGGGCTTCAGGTCGCGGTAGCCCTTGGCGCGGGCACTGTCCGGGGTCTCATCGAACACGAAGAACTCGTACTCCAGCGCACCAAAGGGGACAAAGCCCAACTTGTCACAGCGCTCGATCACCCGCCGCAACAGTGCCCGCGGGCACACCGCCTCCGCCGCGCCCTCGAACTCCGCCAGAAACAGCAACATGCCGTCTTCAAACGGTACCTCGCGGCAGGTGTGCGGCAGAATCCGCACCGGAGCATCCGGGTAGCCGGTGTGCCAGCCGGTGTAGCGGGCGTTGTCGTAGAGCTGGTCCTGAATATCCCAGCCCAGCACCACATCGCAGAAGGCAAAGCCCTTGTCGAGGGCGGAGAAGAACTTCTCCCGGCTCATGTACTTGCCACGCATCACCCCGTCGTTATCAAACAGGCCCACCTTCACATGGGTGAGGCCACGCGCCTCGACGATCTGCCGGGCCTCCGCCACCGTGCGCACCTGGCGCGGGTTCAGTACCCGAGGTGTGCCGGTGGCCGCCGGTGACGGGGAAGATACAGTGGTATTGAGGGGTGCCGACGAGGATGACGGCAATTCTGTGGACTCGTCCATGAGATGCTCCGTTATTGTTACCGCACCACCAGCGCCGGCTAAGTTAGCAGGAATGCGATGGGCAGAATCTTGCCTACAGGATAGCCCAAGCCCCGCAGCACGGGGCTTTGAACAATATTTGTACGGTCACACTGACACCTATGTTAGCGACCGCTCAGGGTATATAATCCGGCCTCCAAATTTTCCGATCACACATTAGTCAGGACCAGCAATGAGCTTCGACAAGGTTTCCGCAGGTAAAGACCTGCCCAACGATATCAACGTAATCATCGAGATCCCCGCCAACCACGATCCGATCAAGTACGAAGTCGACAAGGACGCAGACGCGGTATTCGTAGACCGTTTCGTAGCCACCCCCATGTTCTACCCGGCCAACTACGGCTACGTACCCCAGACCCTGTCTGAAGACGGTGACCCCCTGGACGTGCTGGTTGTAGCCCCTTACCCGGTGATGGTTGGCTCCGTGATCCGCTCCCGTGTAATCGGCGTGCTGAACATGACCGACGAATCCGGCGTAGACGCCAAACTGCTGGCGGTACCGCACACCAAGCTGACCAAGCTGTACGATCACGTGAACGAAATCGGCGACCTGCCGGAGCTGCTGATCAAGCAGATCGAGCACTACTTCGAAAACTACAAAGCGCTGGAAGCGGGCAAGTGGGTGAAAGTAGACGGCTGGGCCGACGCTGAAGCCGCGCGCGCCGAAGTCATGGCCTCCCGCGAGCGCTACCTGAAAGAAGAAGGCTAAACCGCGCGTTTGCAAAGCATTGCTTTGCGCGTGGTTTAGCGACCCGCCAAGGAAGGCGGGGCCGGGGCCAGATCGAACACACGTGAGCCTCGCCATGGATGGCAATCGAGTGCTTGTTGCCCGCACTGTTTAACAGGTGGGTAATTTTCTCACTCACAAGAAGCCGGCCTTGCGCCGGCTTTTTTGTGCCCGTTAAATACTGTCACTACCCACTCTCGTTTCTGAAATCACGGAGCAGCCTGTATGCCAAACACCGTCCAAGGGCCCGATGGCAAACCCCGCTGCGGCTGGTGCGCGGCCACCGACGATTTCTTTCCCTATCACGACAACGAATGGGGCTTTCCGGTGGACGACGACCAACGGCTGTTTGAAAAAATCTGCCTGGAAGGATTCCAGTCCGGTCTGAGCTGGCGAACCATTCTGGCCAAGCGGGAAAACTTTCGCGCGGCCTTCCAGCAGTTCGACTTCAACAAGGTGGCAAAATTTTCCGACAAGGATGTGGAGCGATTACTACAGGATGCAGGGATTGTCCGGCACCGGGGAAAAATCGAGGCGGTGATCAACAACGCCCAGCGCGCACGGGAGATGGTCAGGGAAGAAGGGTCGCTGGCGGCCTATTTCTGGCGCTTCGAGCCGGAAGAAAGCGCGAGCACTGCACCGCAAAGCGTTTCCACCTCCGACGTTTCCAGGGCCCTATCCAAAGACCTGAAAAAACGCGGCTGGAAGTTCGTGGGGCCCACCACCGCCTATGCATTTATGCAGGCCATGGGGCTGATCAATGACCACGTGGAAGACTGTGTGACGCGCAAGGCCGTCGACAGGGCCAGAAAGAAGTTCAGGCGCCCGTCATTCCGGTAACTTGAACGAAGCCTTGCCGGTAACATGGCTCCCCAGCTGCCAGTTGGGGACCTGGACCTGAACCGGCGGCGGGGACGGCTGCTCACTCGGCTCCACCAGGTTGCCCGTGGCAGGCTTCAGGCTGAGATGGCTCACGGGCACCTGCACCGGCTCCACCTTGCTGCGCTCGTGCTCCTTCAGCAGGTAACCCTCCATCGGCGCCAGGGTCAAACCAGCTTCCGACGACTGGTTTTGCGGCGCCTGCGCAACTGATTCTTCTGCCGCGACAGGATTGACTGACGCGCTCGTCGGTGCCGCCTTGGCGGGGGCAGTCGCGCCATCGGTGGCCGTCTCCTGTTGCACCTTCTCTTCGGCCTTCACAGCGGATACGGCACCCAATTTGGCCAGGGTCGCCTGCAGCTGCTCCGCCTGCGCTCGGGGCAGGCCTTTCTTGATCGCCAGCGGGCGGCCGCTGAACAGTTTTTCCACCGTGTCCGGGCCCGTCTTGAACAAGCGGGCAAAGTTCGCCTTGACGTCCGCAGCGGTATACCCCGGCTGCAGGTCGCCGCGGAAAATCACGCTATAGGTAAGTTCGCTCATGGGGCACCTCGATCGTGTCGCCGCTATCCCGGCTCGTTATTCTTCGGGTTTGTCCGCAGTGGTGGTCGCTATTGATAACCAATTCAGTCGTCAGAATCCAGTGTCTGGTCCATGGTGTAGGCCGGCGCGCCTTCACATTTGCCGCCCACCACCCGCGCCGGCACCCCGGCCACGGTCAAGCGCGCGGCCACATCCCGCAGCACCAGGCTGCCCGCCGCTATTTTCACGCCCTCACCGATCGTCACCGGGCCCAGGATCTTGGCGCCGGCGCCGATCATCACACCGCGGCCGATTTTCGGGTGGCGATCACCGCCACCGCTGCCGCTGCCCCCGAGGGTGACCGAATGCAGGATGGACACGTCGTCTTCGACCACGCTGGTCTCCCCCACCACCAGACCGGTAGCGTGGTCGATCATGATGCCGCAGCCAAAGCGGGCAGCGGGGTGGACATCCACCGCAAACTGCTCGGAGACCCGGCTCTGGAAATACAGCGCCAGCGTATGGCGCCCCTTTTTCCACAGCCAGTGGGCAATACGGTGGGACTGCAGCGCATGGAACCCCTTGAAGTAAAGGAATGGCGTAAGGTATTGATCGCAGGCAGGGTCGCGGTCGTACCAGGCGCAGATGTCGGCCTGCATACAGCGGGAGATCTCGGGGTCGTCCGCCAGTGCCGCGGCGATGACCTCCTGCAACGCCGTGGCCGTGAGCGCGGCGTGATCCAGCACCGAGGCCAGCTGATAGGCCAGCGCCCGGTCCAGGCTGCGGTGGCGCAGCACGGTGTTGTGAAAATAGCTGGCCAGTACCGGCTCCCCGGCCGCGGCGGCCGCCGCTTCCGCACGCATGGAGCACCAGATATCCCGGCGGTTCAATTCGCTGGCGTTAATAACGTAAGTTCCTCTTGCCGGGTGGCTTTTCCGGGGCTGCGCGGTTGGCGGTAACGGTGTGGTTTCCCATCACCGCGTGCTCTCTACCCATCACACCCTTCACGCCCGTCACAAACGATCCATATTCAGCGGGTAGGCCGTTTCCGGCACCGCCACAAAGCGCGGGTAGATCTCGCCGATAGCGCCGCAAACCGTGTCTGCGAGGGCCAGTTCGCTGTCGGCCTGACACTGCTGCAGCTGCGCCTGCAGTGCCTCGGCACTGTGCAGCTGCTGAAATTCCCTGGCCCGCGGCGCATAGCTCAAGTGCCAGCGCTCCGGCGCTACGCCGCCGCGATCTTCCGCATAGGGGCGAAACAGGCCGTAACTTTTACCGGCGGCAATACGCTCGTCGAGCCAGCAGTGGAAGGGCCCAAAGACGCCTTCATCGACCACCTCTTCCGGGGTCAGCTGCACCCGGTAATCGCTCGCAACCGCGCCCGCATCAATCACATCGAAGTCAGTACCCCAATGGTGGCGGGATCCACCGGGCAGCGCCGACCAGCGCAATATAGCGAATACTATTTCCTCTGGCGACATGCGTGCCACATCCAGCACATCACCATTACAGTCAAACACCGGCCGCACGCCACAGGCCTTGGCATTCCAGATGGCACGCTGACGTTCGAAATCCCGGAATCCCGAAACGACTTTCGGATCAAATCCTGCGGCCCGGGCATCCCGCCGCAACTGATCAAATGCGGTGAGTGCCTCCGGGTGCATCAGCTGCCCGGAAACCGGCTCGAGGATGACGTGCGCATCGGTGAGTCCGAACAAAATATTTTTCACAAGTTGATGCATAAAGGCAGACCTTGTTTCCCGCCGTGGCCACTGAGCACAATAATGAAGTACTGCAAAACCCGATAATACAGGCTAGGCTTTTGCAGCGGGCACCTCCAAATAGAACAAGTGTGCCGGGCCCCGACACCTCCCGCAAGACGTGCACTCCGCGCCGTGGAAATGCCTCTCACCGGCGGTGCGGTTTGGCCTTTGTTTGTTTTGTGCTATGTTGGACGACCGTTGCAGTTGGCTCAGGAACGAGCCGACATAGTACCGCGGTGATCGGTTGTCACCGCAACCTATGCGAAGTATCAACAGTTCAGGGAATGAATTTATGCACCCTAGTCAATCAGAGTTGTTGAAGCTGAAAAACCTGGGACTCGCCTCCGTCAATATCCTTCATTCCATCGGCATCCGCACGCAGGATGACCTCCATCGGGTTGGCCCTGTGGAAGCATTCGCCAGCATTCGGCGCCGCGGCATCAACGTTTCCCGCGTGCTGCTCTATGCCCTGCAGGGTGCACTGCTGGATGTGCACTGGAATGATCTGGATCCCGATCTCAAAGCCTCTCTGGTCACCGAGGCCGAGCAACTGATCGCCCGCAAAGACAGCGCCTGACACTATACTCCCCTGAAATTGTGCCGGAACAGACTTGTAAACGGCGCGCACAGCCCCTATCTAGCCTCAAACGCCACCGCCAGCGCGTGTGGCCTATGCCGCTGGATCCTATTTCCGTGCGCGCAGTCTAAAGCGCCACACAAACCTGTTTCTGTCGTTTCCACAATATCTTCCGGAGAAGTCTGATGTTGCGAATAGGGCTGTTTCTTCTTACCAACCTGGCGGTGATGGTGCTTGTCGGCATCATCTTCAACCTGCTGGGTATTCAGGGCATTCTCGATGCCAACGGGGTCAATTTAAACCTTCCCGGCCTGCTGTTGATGTGCGCCATTTTCGGTATTGGCGGTGCACTGATTTCACTACTTCTGTCAAAAACCATTGCGCGCCGGTCCACGCGCACCCACGTAATCACCCAGCCACAAACCCCAGACGAGCGCTGGCTGGTAGAAACCGTGCGTGAGCTGTCTCAGAAAGCGGGCATTGGCATGCCGGATGTAGGGATCTTCCCTATGCCCCAGGCCAACGCCTTTGCTACCGGCTGGAACCGCAACAATGCGCTGGTGGCGGTGAGTGAAGGCCTGCTGCAGCGCTTCAATCGTGATGAAGCACGTGCGGTGATCGGCCATGAGATCGGCCACGTGGCCAACGGCGATATGGTCACCCTGGCGCTCATCCAGGGCGTGGTAAATACTTTTGTGATGTTTTTTGCGCGTCTCGTCGGCTTCTTTGTGGACCGGGTACTGCTGCGCAATGAACAAGGCCTGGGCATTGGCTACTACATCACGTCGATCATCATGGATATGGTTTTCGGGGTATTTGCAATGATGATCGTCGCCTGGTTCAGTCGCCGCCGCGAGTACCGCGCCGACGCCGCCGGTGCGCACCTGGCCAGCCCCAACGCAATGATGGCCGCGCTGGCGCGGATCAAGTCCGAATCGGAAGCCGGCCGCGAGCAACCGCTGCCTGCCAACATGAAAGCGTTTGGTATTTACGGCAACAGCATGGCCGCCCTGCTCGCCAGCCACCCGCCCCTTGAGGATCGCATCCTGGCCCTGCAAAATTCCGCACGCTGATTGCAAAAAACGGGGGCCCCCTGCGGGGCCCCGTCCGAAGCAAAACCCAGGCGCAGGAACCTGTCGACCAATGCGATTGAATCCATCTCTGTCCCGTCTCGCTCTCACCGTCCTACTCCTCTGCTTGACCGTCAACGTACAGGCAGAATCCCGCATTCCCCAGTTCGCCACCGACGACGAAGTCAACACCATGCAGGTGTTCAACTTCGCCAGCCCCTCGGTGGTGTATGTCACCAACGAAACCGTGGTACGGGACCGCTGGACCCTGCGCCTGCACACGGTGCCCAAGGGTTCCGGCAGTGGGTTTATCTGGGACGACCGCGGCCATGTGGTGACCAACTATCACGTGGTCGAAAAAGCGCGCAAGATCACCATTACCCTGCAGGATCGCAGCGAATGGCCGGCAGAACTGGTGGGTTCTGCACCGGAAAAAGATTTGGCGGTGCTGAAGATCGAGGCGCCCAGAGCCCTGCTCAAGCCACTGCTTCCCGGCGAGTCAGCGGGACTGTCCGTGGGGCGCAAAGTGCTCGCCATCGGCAATCCATTCGGCCTGGATACCACCCTGACCACCGGTGTGGTCAGCGCCCTGGGGCGCGAGATCGAGGCCGCCGGCAACCGCACCATCCGCAACGTGATCCAGACGGATGCGGCCATCAATCCCGGCAATTCCGGCGGCCCACTGCTGGACAGCAGCGGCCGCCTGATCGGCGTCAATACCGCGATCTACAGCCCCAGTGGTGCCAGCGTGGGTATTGGCTTTGCCATACCGGTAGACACGGTGAAAAAGATCGTTCCCGAATTGATCGCCCACGGGCGCTTGGTACGCCCCATTCTGGGTATCGAGTCGGCACCCGACCAATGGGCAAGCCGCTATGACTTCACCGGCGTAGCAGTGCTGCGCACGGCACCGGGGCTGCCGGCCGAGCGCGCGGGGTTGCGTGGCGTGTACCGCAGCAACCGCGGCGGTTGGCAGCTGGGCGATGTGATCATCGGCATCGATGGCCTGCCCATCAGCAACTACGACGACCTGATGAACGTGCTGGAGAACCGACGCCCGGGCGACAAGGTGAGGGTGGATTACCTGCGCGATGGCGAGGCCTACCAGACCTCTCTCACCCTGGCCGCTCCCTGATCGCGTTATGAAATCCCGGTGGCGATGCCGCCACCGGGCCTGAGCATGTAGCATATGCAGGCAAGACCTTTGCCCCGACCTTTCGCAGTTCCTGCCAAATTCTGTACACTCGCCCCTCAAAATTTCCCGACCACGACTGCGAACCGTCATGCAAAAACACTTTCTCTGCCGCTACGAAGACCTCAACGAAGGCGACTCCAAAGGCTTTTCCCTCGGCGACAACAGCGCGGGCATGAACAATGTGTTTGCGGTAAAGAAAGATGGCGAGGTGTTCGCCTACAAGAACATTTGCCCGCACCGGGGAATCAACCTGGAGTGGCAACCAGACCAGTTTCTGGACTCGGAAAAAGCGCTGATCCAGTGTGCCTCCCATGGCGCCCTGTTCGAGATCACCACCGGCGAGTGCATCGCGGGCCCCTGCGCCGGTGATGCGCTGACACCGGTACCGGTGGAATACGCCCAGGAAGGGCTCTATGTATTGCTGGCGGACTGAGCGGGCCTAGCGCCCCAGTGCCAGAAACGGAATCGGCGTATCGAGCGCGATTTCGCCCGGGCCGAGTGTGGCGCGGTAAGCAATCACTTCCACACCCGCCGCCACTGCCTCTTCCAGTGCCGCCGCATACGCCGGGTCGATCTCTACGGCGGCCTCTACGGTCTCGATGGCCGAGTGCTGTACACAGTAAAACAGCACCGCGCGCGTGCCCGACCGTGCCAGTGTGCGCAACTCGCGCAAGTGCTTGCTCCCGCGGGCACTGACCGCATCGGGAAACAACCCCCGCGCACCCTCCGCCAGCGTCACGTTTTTCACCTCAACGTAGCAATCGCCACGTTCCCCGCTCAGCAGCAGGTCAATGCGGCTGTTTTCTTCGCCGTACTTCACCTCGCGGCGCAATTGCGAGTAACCCTGCAGCTCCTTGACGACGCCTGAGTGAATCGCCTCCTCCACCAGGTGATTGGCGCGGCCGGTATTGACCCCGGCTAAAGCGCCCTCCGGTGTGGTGGTAATTTCCAGCGTATGGCGGTACTTGCGTTTGGGGTTACCAGAGTCGGAATACCAGCAGGGAGTATTTTCCTGCCAGCAATTTTTCATCGACCCGGTGTTGGGGCAATGAATGGTTATAATTTCACCAGAGCTGGTTTCCACATCCGCGAGAAACCGCTTGTAGCGGTGCAGCAATTTTCCTCTGGTCAATGGCGGGTCAAGTTTCACACGAGGCCTTACAAAAAGTCAGTTATGGCAAGATTGAACACGATCCTGCCGAAAAAACGAACGCCAGAATACACCATCGGGCCAATTAATTACCGGAGGATCGTCGTCGGAGTCATTAACGGGCAACATTTTGTGGCGCGGTCCAGAGAGATTTGATAGTTTCCTCGCCTCGGTCGCGCGAGTGGCCTGAAAGATACAGCCGGCGGTCGCTTAGGCTTTGTGCAGCCTGCTAGGCTTGAATTTGGTTGTAGAGCCCCTATTTATCAGGGCCCGTATTACGAGAGAGGCAATGACTATGCCCAATACTGTTGCGAAATCCGATTCTCTACATGGCTTCGAACCCTATCAGGAACAGAAGGGCGAGGAGTACATGAATGAGAAGCAGCAGGAGCATTTCCGCAAGCTGCTGCTGGCCTGGAAGGCTGAACTGATGGCAGAGGTGGATCGCACCGTATCTCATATGAAAGATGAAGCGGCAAACTTCCCGGACCCGGCAGATCGCGCCAGCCAGGAAGAAGAATTCAGCCTGGAACTGCGTACCCGCGATCGTGAGCGCAAGCTGATCAAAAAGATCGATGCCACCATCGAACTGATCGACCAGGATGATTACGGCTTCTGTGAAGCCTGTGGTGTAGAAATCGGCATTCGCCGCCTGGAAGCCCGGCCCACCGCCACCCTGTGCGTGGACTGCAAGACCCTGGCGGAAATCAAAGAGAAGCAGATCTCTGGCTGATGCTCGCTGCACGGGCGGCGCCTGAGCCGCCCGGCATTCCACCCTCATCCTGTTCTTTTCCGCCTTCCCTGCCCCGGTTTACGGCATGCCCGAACACTACACCGGCCGCTTCGCCCCCTCCCCCACAGGCCCGCTGCACTTCGGCTCACTGGTGTGTGCGCTGGGCAGCTATCTGGATGCCGTGGCCCACGGAGGACATTGGCTGGTGCGCATGGAAGACCTGGACCCGCCCCGGGAAATGCCCGGTGCCGCTGCACGCATCCTGAAATCTCTCGATGCCCATGGCCTACATGCACACGCCCCGGTGCAATGGCAGAGCCGCAGACATACTCATTACCAGAAAGCACTGGATCAACTGCGCCAGGATAACCGGGTGTATCCCTGCTCCTGTACCCGCGAACAAGTGCGCAAGGCCGGCGGCCACCGGCGGGAAAACTGCGTGGGCAACCTGGGTGAGCACGCCCTGCGTTTTCACTGCGCCGGCGCCACCGAGACGTTTGTGGATATCTGGCAAGGGACACAAACCCAGCCTATCGCCGAAGACCCGATACTCAAGCGCAAGGACGGGCTCTACGCCTATCAGCTGGCAGTGGTGGTCGACGACGTTGCCCAGCAGGTGTCCTGCGTGGTGCGGGGTGCCGACCTGCTGGACTGCACCGGTGTGCAGCTGCAGCTGTTTCGCGCCCTGGGTGCCGAGCCGCCGCAATTCGGCCACCTGCCACTGGTTATGAATGAAGGTGGCCAGAAGCTCAGCAAGCAGAACCATGCCGCCGCGCTTGACGATACCCGTGCGGCACACAATCTCTGCCAGGCACTGCAGTTTCTGGGTTTTCATCCATCCGCAGCGCTAGCGGAACAGGCGCCACAACAGATTCTGGCCTGGGCCTGTGCGCGCTGGCAGCGGCCGCAGGTGGACACCCGCAATCGGCTGCTCGCACCGTAACCAACACGACAGTTGAACTCCCCCCCGTGCGCGCATTACCATTTTGCGCCAACTTTTCCCGTTCCGCCGCACCCTCTCGCCGCAGGACGCACCGACAGGCCTTTGATGAGCAACCGCACCCTGTTAATCCTGCTGGTACTGGTGGGCTACGTGTTCAGCCCCACCGTATTCACCTGGATGATCAATCCAACCGGCGCCTGGTATCGCCCGTTCATTCTATGGTTCGTGCTCATCCTGCTGGCGATCGTTATTCAGCGGAGGCGCAAGCCCGATGACCTTTGAGATCGTCAACATTGCGCTGATTGGCGTCGCGTATATTTTCGCCCTGTTCTTCGTCGCCTTCGCCACATCCAAGGGGTGGCTGCCCAGTAACTGGGTGCGGCATCCCTTCGTTTACGTTTTGTCCCTGGGGGTTTCTCTCAGCGCCTGGACCTATTACGGCATCGTGGACCTGGCGTGGCAGCATGGTTACGGGGTGCTCGCTTACTACCTGGGCACCGGCGCCATGTTTCTGTTTGCGCCGGTGGCGCTGGAACCGCTCGCGCGGCTGGCGCAGCGCTACCAGCTGACTTCCCCCGCCGACCTGCTCGTTTTCCGCTACCACAGCCGCGAGGCCGGCACCCTCGCCACCCTGTTTATGCTGCTCGGACTGCTGCCGCTGATCGCGCTACAGATTCAGGCCGTGGCAGAAACCCTGGCCCTGCTTTCCCGCGACGATGCTGCCGCGCTGGCACTGCCGGACAGTGGCGTTACCAGCAAAAACCTCATCGCGTTCCTTTACTGTGTTCTGCTGGCGCTGTTCACCAGTACCTATGGCGCCTCCCGTAAAAGAAGGGCCGGCCTCGCCAGTGCCATGGCGCTGGAATCCTTGGTAAAACTGGTGGCACTGCTGGCGGTTGGGCTCTATGCGGTGTACGGCGTATTCGGCGGCCTGGGTGGCCTCGATCAATGGCTGGTGCAAAACAACGATATGCAGCAACTGCTGTATTCCCCGATCAAGCAGGGTTCATCCCACACACTACTACTGGTCTTCATTGCCACCGCGGTGGCAATGCCGCACATTTTTTACCTCAGTATTGCCGAGCGCCCCGCCACCCATGCGCTGCGGACTGCCAGCTGGGGATTCCCGCTGTTTTTGCTGCTGATGGCGCTCCCCATTTTCCCCATCATGTGGGCGGGCTTTGCCCTGGATGTCACGGAACCGGCACAGTACTTCACGCTGGCAGTACCACGCGCCAGCGGGTCCGCGCTGCTCACCATTCTCGCGTTTATCGGCGGTCTGTCTGCTGCCACCGGCGCGCTGATCATGATCACCCTGGCACTCTCCACCATGGTGATGAACCACTGGCTGCTACCCGGCACCCGCTGGCAGTCCGATGACAATATGTACCGCCAGCTACTGTGGCTGCGCCGGGCGCTGGTAGCGGCACTGTTTCTGGCGGGCTTCGGGTTCTACCTGCTGCTCAACAACCGACTGTCCCTCTCCGACCTGGCGATCATTGCATTCATTGCCTCGCTGCAGTTTCTGCCGGGTATTTTCGCGGTGATTCACTGGCCCCAGGGCAACCGCCGCGGGTTTATTGGCGGCCTGCTTGCCGGGATGTTCGTGTGGGCGGCAGGGCTACTGCTCCCCGCCATGGTGGGTAACAGTGGCCTTGCGGTCGGTGAGTACCGGATCCCGCTGGGCATGGAGATCTGGCCGCAGATCACCACGCTGTCGCTGTCGGTCAATGTACTGCTGTTTGTGGGACTCTCGATTTTTACCCGCGCCAGCAGCCTCGAACGCTACGCCGCGGACCTGTGCAGTGACGACTCCATCAGCCAGGCACTGCGTCTGGAACTCGATGTGCAATCGGCCACGGATTTCCGCCTGCGACTGTCGGAAAGCCTCGGTGCCGCCACCGCCAGCCAGGAAGTGAGCCGCGCCCTGCGACAGCTCAACCTGCCGGAAGACGAGCGCCGCCCCTATGCCCTGCGCCAGTTGCGCGACAAGCTGGAAGCGAATCTGTCCGGCCTGCTGGGACGGGTGCTCGCCGGCCAGATCGTGGACCGTCACCTGCCGTTTGTGACCAGCGACCAGCCTGCCAACAAAGACATCAACCTGATTGAAACTCGTCTGAGCCGCTACAAAAACCAGCTCACCGGCCTCGCCGCGGAACTGAACAACTTGCGCCTGTACCACCGCCAGATGCTGGAAGAGCTGCCGATGGCGGCCTGCTCCCTGGGCCGCGACGGCGAGATTCTGCTGTGGAACTACGCCATGGCCGACCTGACCGGGGTCGGTGCCAGCGAGGTGATCGGCTCCAAACTGGAGTACCTGCAGGAGCCCTGGCGCACCCTGTTAATCGAATTTGCAGAATCCGCCGATGGCAGCCGCTTTAAACAGCAGGTGGAAATGGAGGGTACTCACCGCTGGCTCAACCTGCACAAGACCCGTCTCAAACAGCGCACGGGTAAATACGGCCGCGAATACAAGGACGGTGGCAGGGACAACCGCGGGGATGGCCAGATGCTGCTGGTGGAAGACATCACCGAAACCCAGGTGCTGGAACAGGAGCTGATGCACAGCGAACGCCTCGCTTCCGTAGGTCGTCTGGCGGCCGGGGTCGCGCACGAGGTGGGCAACCCGGTCACCGGCATCGCGTGCCTCGCGCAGAATCTGCAGTTCGATTCGGACAACCCCGAAGTGCTGGAAACCGCGGACCAGATTCTCAGCCAGACCCAGCGTATCAGCCGCATCGTCCACTCTCTGGTGAGCTTTTCCCACAGTGGCAGCCAGGAGAGCGAGAAGGCCCCTGTGGACCTGCACGCGTGCGTGGAAGAGGCGGTGCAGCTGCTGTCACTGCAACTCGACAAGACCCGGGTGACCTTCTCCAATCTGGTGCCCGATGACCTCTACGCACTGGGTGACAATCAGCGGTTGATTCAGGTGTTTATCAACTTGCTCAGCAACGCCCGTGATGCCAGCCCCGATGGCGGGCATATCGAAGTTGAAGGTTACGTGCGCGCCGGTCTCGCCTGCATCGCGGTGACCGACAATGGCCCAGGCATCTCCGCCGCCCACCGGGAGCGCATCCTGGAGCCCTTCTTCACCACCAAAGAACCCGGCGAAGGCACGGGCCTGGGGCTGGCCATGGTATACAGCATCGTGGAAGAGCACGGCGGACAACTGGAGCTGGTCAGCCCCGCCCACCCGGATACCGGCCGCGGCGCACGGTTTATCGTGCAGCTCCCCCTAGAAGCCGGGGAAAATCCACTGCAAAACTGACCCAACTGTTACGCGCAAACGGCCAAATTTGAACATTTTTTGAACAACAGGACCTGTTTGGGTTGCATCGAAACGCCCAACAGGTAAAACTTAGCTCCCCCTGAACAATTTGTAACCAGGCGTAACACATGAGCCACATCCTGATCGTAGAAGATGAAGCCATTATCCGCACTGCGCTGCGCAAGCTGCTGGAGAGGCACCGTTACAAGATCAGTGAGGCCGGCTCTGTGCGTGAAGCGACCACCAAGTTTCGCATCACGGACATGGATCTGATCATCTCCGACCTGCGCCTGCCGGGCGCCCCCGGTACGGACCTGCTGAAGCTGGCGGGGGATGTGCCGGTGCTGATCATGACCAGCTACGCCAGCCTGCGCTCTGCCGTCGACTCCATGCGTATGGGCGCCGCGGACTACATCGCCAAACCCTTCGACCACGACGAAATGCTCGCTACCGTACGCCGGGTCATCGGCAAGGCGGAGCAGCATCGCGCCGCCGGTGCCGCCGCAGCCGACAGCAAGGCCGAGGGCCGCGCGATAACCGGCATGATTGGCGACAGCCCGGTGATGCGCGATCTCTACGCGCGCATCCACAAGGTCGCCCCCACCGACGCCACGGTGCTGGTGCACGGTGAAACCGGCACCGGTAAAGAGCTGGTTGCACGCGCAATTCACGAAGAAAGCAAGCGCAACGGTAAACCCCTGATTTCCGTCAACTGCGCGGCCATCCCGGAAACCCTGATCGAAGCGGAACTGTTTGGCCACGAAAAAGGTGCCTTTACCGGCGCCCAGACCGCGCGCGAGGGACTGATCGCCGCTGCTGATGGCGGGACCCTGTTCCTGGATGAGATCGGTGAACTGCCCCTGGAAGCCCAGGCGCGCCTGTTGCGGGTACTGCAGGAGGGTGAAGTACGCCCCATTGGCGCTATCGAGTCCCGCAAGGTCAACGTGCGGCTGGTGGCGGCCACCCACAGAAACCTGCGGCAGCTGGCCGCGGAGCGCAAGTTCCGGGAAGACCTTTACTACCGCATCAACGTGGTTCAGATGACACTGCCGCCACTGCGCGAGCGCGGCAAAGATGTGCTCTCTATTGCCGAGAGCCTGCTGGAGAAGTTCTGCGCCAAGATCAATCGCCCCACCCTGAAGCTGTCACCGGAAGCAATCCAGGCAGTGACCACCTATACCTGGCCGGGCAATGTGCGCGAACTGGAAAATGCGATCCAGCGCGCCGTCATCCTCACCGAAGACGTCAGTGAAATTGATCACCGCACTCTGGATATTGATCTCGACCTGGTCCCGATCGAGGATGCCGACCCGGAGCGTCGCCCCCGCATCAACAGCCTGCACGCCGACCCCCGGGAAGACCTGTCTCTGGAAGACTATTTCGCCCGGTTCGTGCTGGAGCACCAGGAGACCATGAGCGAGACCGAGCTGGCCAAGAAGCTGGGTGTGAGCCGCAAGTGCCTGTGGGAACGGCGCCAGAAGCTTGGCATTCCGCGCAAAAAAGCCAAACGCGTCGCCGAAGCCTGAGTCGTCGGCCGCTGCAAGACACCAGACACACCGCAGAAGCCCCGGGACAGCCAGCTGACCGGGGCTTTTTTGTGCCCGACAGATCGCCGCTAGCGCCCACCCCTTGCGCCATCCCTGTGTCACCCCACGCCACCATCCCAATAGAAAATACTTAAAAATCAACCAGTTAAGGGCAGACTGGCGAGGCAAAACGCAGCCCAGCCAATACCCTCGGCGTGGCGCAAATTGGTAACAAATGAAAGTGTTACCCCCACTCCCACCGGAGTAACAACCACCGCACGATGTGTAACGTAAATCTGTGTTCACGCGGCGTAAAAAAGTTCCAAGAAATGTTAAGTTATTGATTTATAAGGAATTAATAAAGTTGGCACGCTATCTGCTTTGTATAGGTCAAACAACAATAACAGCCAAGAATAAAAATAAATGACTGTTTAAGCCCTAATAACAACTGACAATAAGCGGGCGAAGCGCAATAACAATAAGAGAACGGGCAGATCGATAATAAAAGCCAAAGTGATCGATGCCGGAGCAAAGCTTGAGCAATAAAAATAATAAGGCTCAGAACAACAATAAAAATAACTAAAAGTTATAAATAAAATAATAAAAATAAACAATAAGAATAAAGAGTAATAACAAGAACAATAACTTGTAGAAGACAACAAAAATAACGACAAGCACGTGACAAACTGACTGATTGTGCCTGGGAGAGGGTTTGCTGAAAAGCAAATTGATAGCGCAAGGAAGCCGCTGCCTTCATACCGAATAAGAATAATTCCCTTCTTTTCTTTCTTTTCAATGAATGCACACAATTCGCTGGTCCCCGCAAGGAGCGGGCCCGGCAGCTGTGCGTTTCGCTGTGTGTGTTAGAATCCGCCTGACAATCGTCCGGAACCGGGCCCTAGCAGGCCCAATTGGTAAGATGCCCGGAGCCATGCCCCGGCGCCCCAAAGATACAGGCCCGGAATACCACAGCTGCCCCTTAACTCAGCGGCAGCGGATAACACAGTAAGCCGTATGTTCAATTCCCTGATCAGCAGTATCAAGCGCTGGCACAGCAAGCCCAAGGATGGAAAAGGCTCAAAAGCCGACTCCCGTTCCGGCAAAGGCCGCCAGCCCGCCCCCCAAAAAAACCGCTCCCCCAAAACCTCCCGCGTGATTGTGCCGCGCAGTGATCACTGCCTTTCCCGCCGCGACGTCAGTCGTGCGGCTCTGACCGTGATGAAACGGCTGCAGGAGGCCGGGTTTGAGGCCTACATCGTCGGCGGTGGTGTGCGCGACCTGCTGCTGGGCGGACACCCCAAGGATTTCGATGTGGCCACGGATGCCACTCCAGAGCAGGCAAAGCAGTTGTTCCGCGGTGCGCGCATCGTCGGCCGCCGCTTCCGCATCCTGCACGCCCGCATCGGCCGTGAAGTCATTGAGGTCACCACCTTCCGTGGCCACCACAGCGACGGCGAGGCGCACGAGGCGCAGCAGTCGGAGCACGGCATGCTGCTGCGGGACAATGTCTACGGTGACCTGGAAAGTGACGCGGTACGCCGGGACTTCACCGTCAATGCGCTCTACTACACCATCAACGGCTTCGAAATTCACGATTACACCGGTGGTATCCGCGATATCGAGCAACGCCTCATCCGCATGATTGGCGACCCGGCAACCCGCTACAAGGAAGATCCGGTGCGGATGCTGCGCGCGGTGCGCTTTGCCGCCAAGTTGGACTTCGACATCGAGCCCGCCACGGCCGCACCGCTCGCAGAGCTGGCGCCGCTTTTGCGCAATATCGCACCCGCGCGCCTGTTTGATGAGATCCTCAAGCTGCTCATGAGCGGCAACGGCGAACGCACCTTTGAACTGTTGTGCGAACACGGGCTGTGGCCGCACCTGTTCCCGGATAACGCCCTGCAGCTGGATACGCCGGAAGCGCTGGCGCTTACCCGCCAGGCACTGCGCAATACCGACGACCGTATTCGTAACGACCAGCGCGTAACTCCGGCATTCCTGTACGCCGCGCTGTTGTGGCCGGCGGTCAATTCCGAGCAGAAATTCCTGATCGAGAAGGGCATACCTCCGGTGCCGGCACTGGCGCAGGCGGCCCAGAAAATTACCAGCAACCAGCTGGTACACACCGCCATCCCCAAGCGCTTCTCCCTGCCCATGCGGGAGATCTGGGATATGCAGTCGCGCCTGTCGCGCCGCGGTGGTGAACGCGCCTTCCGCCTGATGGAAATGCCCCGCTTCCGCGCGGCCTACGACTTCCTGCTGCTGCGTGAAGACAGCGGCGAGATCCCCGCCGGCCTCGGCCAGTGGTGGACCGATTTCCAGGCAGCGGATGAAGAACAGCGCCAGCAAATGGTCCGCGACGCCGCCCGCAGCGGTCCGCGCGGCAGTAAGAGTCGCGGTCGCCGCAGCCGTGGCGGGCGCAACCGAAACCGCGGCAAGCGCCCGGATAACGGCGCGGAACACCCATCAAATTGAGCGGAATTCCCAAGTGATTCGCTGTTATATTGGCCTCGGCAGCAATCTGGATGACCCGGCCGCGCAACTGCGCCGTGCCCTTGAGCAAATCCAGGGCATTCCGCAAACAACGCTGTGCGCGAGTTCGGCATTTTACGCCAGCGCGCCCATCGGCCCCGGCGAGCAACCGGATTATGTCAATGCGGTGGCTGAACTGGACACCGACCTGGCGGCCGAGGCCCTGCTGGACGCCCTGCAGGCCATAGAGAATTCTCATGGTCGCGAACGCACCCTGCGCTGGGGTGCGCGCACGCTGGACCTGGACATTCTGCTGTATGGCGATCAACAGATCGATACGGTGCGCCTGCAGGTGCCGCACCCACGTATAGCAGAGCGTAATTTTGTATTGGAACCCCTGGCGGAGCTGGCGCCGGCACTGATCCTGCCCGGTGGTACATCGCTGCAGGCATTACTGAAACAGTGCCCGCCCAACCGGTTACACCGACTGTAATCAGGGACTAAACCGCAAGAAAAGGTGCACCCCGGTGACAAGACATCCCACTTCTGACACCGCTCACGGCGCAGACTACAGCGCCGAAAACCTGGCCCAGGAACTCGACCTGGAGGGCAAGACCCTGCCGCGCTTTATTGCCGTGGAGGGCAATATCGGCGTGGGCAAGACCACGCTGGCAAAGAAGCTCGCGGCAACCTTCAATTACGATACGTTGCTGGAGCTCCCCGAGGAAAACCCCTTTCTCGAGCGCTTCTACCGCGACCCCAAAAGCGCCGCCCTGCCCACCCAGCTGCACTTCCTGTTGCAGCGCTCACAGCAGATCCAGGCCCTGCGCCAGGACGATATGTTCAAGCCGGTACGGGTGGCTGACTTCCTGATTGAAAAAGATTACCTGTTCGCCGAGGTCACCCTCGACAGTGATGAGCTGGCGCTGTACCAGCAGGTGTACCAGCACCTGACCCTGGAAGCCCCCAAGCCCGACCTGGTGATTTACCTGCAGGCACCGCTGGACGTCCTGCAGGAGCGTATCCACAAGCGGGGTATCGCCGCCGAACGCAACATCAGTAACGAGTATCTGGCCACACTCAACGAGGCCTACACCCACTTTTTCCACTACTACGATCAGGCGCCGCTATTGATCGTGAACTGCGCGGAAATCGATATTGTCGATCAGCAGGATGATTACCTGCAGCTGGTGGAGTACCTGCTGAATGTGTCCAGCGGCCGCCACTACTACAACCCCGGCAAGTAACCCGATTCCGGGACTACTGCCCAACGTATTACCGGGCCACAAGCCCACCACATGAGCCACCACCATGCCCTACGCCCCCAGTGAACTGACCAAGCCAGTGACCGTGCAAACACTGCGCAAGATGAAAGCGGATGGAGAAAAATTTATCTGCGTTGCGCTCTACGATGCTCCCATGGCCGCCATGGCGCAGAAAACCGGTGTGGAGAGCGTACTGATTGGCGACTCACTGGGCATGACGGTACTGGGCTACGACAGCACGATTCCGGTGACCATGGAGCAGATGATCTATCACGTGGAGGCGGTCGCGCGCGGCAACAAGAAGTCCCTGATCATGGGAGACCTGCCGTTTATGACCTACGCCACACCGGAGCAGGCACTCACCAACGCGACCCGCATCATGCAGGCGGGCGCGCACATGGTGAAAATCGAAGGAGGAGCCTGGCTTGCTCCCACTGTGAAAATGCTCACCGAGCGCGGCATTCCAGTGTGCGCCCACCTCGGCCTGACACCCCAGTCGGTGCACAAACTCGGTGGCTTCCGGGTACAGGGGCGGGACGATGATCGCGCCAGGGAAATTCTCGACGACGCCGTACAACTCGACCAGGCCGGGGCCGATCTGCTGGTACTCGAGTGCGTGCCATCGGAGCTGGGCAAGCGCATCACCGATACGGTCTCGATGCCCACCATCGGCATTGGCGCCGGCCCGCATACCGATGCGCAGGTACTGGTCATCAATGACATCCTCGGCCTCACGGAAACACCGCCCAAGTTTTCCAAGAACTTCCTGGTGGAAGCGGGCGACATCCCCGGCGCACTGCGCAAGTATGCGGAAGACGTGAAGAACGGCTCTTTCCCCGATGCGGCGCACAGCTTCAGCTGATCGCGCAATCGCCATAAAAGCAGGCAGTAGAAAAGCAGTTAGTAGTAGAGGTATCGGATGGAATTCAAGGCCATTCTCGACGGCGCCCGCGACGCAGGTAGTGCCTGCGTCATCCCCGGCGGCTGGAGCCAGGGCCGCGCCACTTTTGGCGGCCTCGCTGCAGCCCTGCTGTACCAGCCCATAGAGGCCACACTGGAAAGTGCTACTCAGGGCAGTATTGCGGAGACACCGCTGCGCTCACTGACCATTTCCTTTATCGCACCCGCGCAAGCCGGCGAACTAGATACCCGCACACAGGTATTGCGTGCAGGCCGCTCCGCGGTTCAGATCGAGGCGCAGGCTTCCCAGGGTACCCAGGTGGTCACCGCGGCACTGGCCAGCTTTGGCAAGCCGCGCGAATCCGCCATTGCTGTCACGCCCGAGCCCGCGCCCGGTTTTGATGCCCCGGAGCAGTGTGAAGCCCTGCCCTACATCGAGGGCCTGGTGCCGGAGTTCGCGCAGCACTTCGATCACCGCCTGGCCTGCGGTGCCCTGCCCTTTACCGGCAGTAACGAGACCCGGGTGGGTGGCTGGATCCGCTTCAGGACACCGGCGGGCCCGATCACCACCGCCCACCTGCTTGCGCTCATTGACGCCTGGCCACCGGCGGTGCTCGCGCAACTGAACACCTTCGCGGCGGCCAGCTCCCTCACCTGGACACTGGAAATGACACCGGCGGCCCATCGCGCCAAAGCGAACGCCAGCGCCCACAGTGACGACTGGTGGCAGTACCTGGCGGAAGTGGAACAGTCAGAGGATGGCTACGCGGTAATTCGCGCGCGCTTGTGGGATAACCAGGGGCAGCTGATCGCGCTGTCGCGCCAGACGGTCACGGTGTTCGGCTGAAAACGAGATGGCGCTGACCGCCGGCGCGGTTCAGAGCCACTTTTCAGAGCCACTTTTTCCAGCGAAACACCACCAACTGGATGGCCACGGTAATCACCAGTAACACACTGAAAACCGCAAACGCCCGGGGATTTTCCGACCCGGGAATGCCGCCCACATTGATGCCCAGCAACCCGGTAAGGAAACCGAGGGGTAAGAAAATTGCGGCAATGATCGACAGCACGTACATGCGACTGTTGAGCTGCTCTGAAATGCGGCTCATCAACTCTTCCTGCGTCACCGCGGCGCGTTCACGCACTGCATCGATATCCTCGATGTGACGCAGCAAGCGGTCACTTACCTCGCGCAACTGCAGCCGATCGGCCTCTTCGATCCAGTCCAGTTTCTCCACCATCAACCGCGCCAGCGCTTCCCGCTGCGGGGAGAGGTAGCGCCGCAGGGTAATCGTCTGTTTGCGCAGCATCGCAAGATCCAGTCGCAAACCGCCACTGGCGCCGGTGACAACCCGGTCTTCCAGTTCGTCGATGGTGTCTTCAAACATATCCACCGTGTCGCTCATCCGCCATACCAGCAGGTCGGCAAGCTCCACCACCAGTGCCGCACAGGTGCGAGGCCCGCGGCCGCTTTCCAGTTGCTGGCACAGATCACTAATCGACAACAGCTGGCGCTTGCGCGTACTGATGACCCGGTGCTCTTCCGCCCACAGGCGGATCGAGACCATGTCCTCCGGCTGCGATTCGGGGTTGAGATTGACACCGCGCAGGGCGATCAGCAGCCCATCCCCAATACCGCTGGTGCGCGGCCGGGTCTCTTCCGTCAACAGTGCATCGGCGACCAGCGTATCGAGCCCTGCCGGCCCGCTGATCCACGCCCGCGCCTGCGGATCGGTGTAGTCAAAATGCAGCCACAATTTGCCCTGTTCCGGTACCCAGGCCTCCACTTCAGGCCAGCGGAGACGTGTTCCGCGGCCCTGCCCATCCAGCAGGTAAGCGTGAATCAATCCGGATTGCATGGGCACATTTCCGTCATCAGACATGGGAGTCAGCGGCTCAGGGTCAGGCTGGCATGGGCCGTTTCGCCAGCCGCCAACTGCCAGCTATTGGCAAACGCATTGCCGTGCTCAACGCACACAAAGCCGGAAAAATGCGCGCCGATATCGCCGATCGTCACGGCGAGTTCGGCACCTGGATTCCAGGTGATCACCGTATGGCAGCCCGCACTGCGGGTGGTAATCGGGTTGGGGGTATGAATGGTTTGCTGCGCGGGTGCCTGTTCAAATACCCGGTCCACCTCGCCGGTAAACACCTGCATGCCGTCGAGCACATCGCGCGCAAAGCCCCGGGTTTTATCCCGGTAACTGACACCGGATAACCCTTCTACCTCGACACCGGCGATATCCTCCACCGCAAAATAGGTATGCAGCGCCCAGCTGTACTCCGTCGCCACCTCGGCCGTGTTGGTCAAAGCCAGGTCGAACGCCAGCGCGGTACCCAACCCCACGCGCAGCTCGCACTCGAAACTACTGGCGAACAGCGCATCGCCGGCATGCCGAAAACGAAATACCAATACCACGCTGCCGTCTGCACGCTCTTCACTGCCCGCCAGTTCCCACTGCTGACTGCGCACCAGACCGTGCTTGGGTTTGGCCGGGTCGCGCGTGTTCTCGCCAAACCAGGGAAGGCACAGCGGCACTCCGCCGCGCACCGGGGTGCCGGCCTCGAACACCGCGGCAGGGCTCAGCCACAACAACGGCGCGCGCCCTTGCGCGGTAAATTCCAGTACCTGGGCACCTTGCAGCGCAATCACTGCACGGCAAAGCCCGGTCTGCACCACTAACAGGTCAAGACCCGGTTTGTCATAGAGGGCACCGCTGTCGGTGCGCGTGATATACGAGGCCAGATGATCGTGCGCTGCCACGAATAGAAACTCCGTTTCCCGGATGTGAGTGGTAAGGGGCCGAAGACGGACGCCGCCAGCCCGGATCAGACGTTACTCTGCCTTTTCAATCTGCAGCCAGTCAAACCCTTCCTGCTGACAGGCGAAAATACAGTTGGCCGCGCGCTCGGCGGCATCGGCAAGGGCGGCTCGCGCCAGCTCCAGACTATTATTTTTTTCACTGATATGTGCGACAACCAGGTGCTGCAAGTGATCACTGCCCACTCGCTGCAGGAATCCGGCCGCCTGTTGATTGCTCAGGTGACCATAGGCACCGCCCACCCGCCGTTTTAGCGAGGGCGGGTAGGGCCCCTGCGCCAGCATCTGTGGGTCGTGATTCGCTTCCAGTACCAGTGCGTCGCAGTCGCCATAGTGGGCTTCCACATGGGGGGTAATTGTCCCCAGATCGGTGAGCAGACCCAGGCTGCTGCCGCGGCTGCGGAAGACGAATTGTGCCGCTTCACGCGCATCGTGGGGCACCGCCACCGGTGTCACCTGTATGTCACCCACCACGAACGGCTGATGACCTTCGATCAGGTGGACCGTGGGCAATGTGCCGATGTCACGCGCACGCAAGGTGCCCGGGGTCAGATAAACCGGGATCCGGTGCTTGCGCGCAAAAGGTCCCACACCGCCCATATGGTCGCTGTGTTCGTGGGTGACGAGAATGGCAGTGAGGTCTGCCGGAGAGACACCGAGCCGCGCCAGGCGCCGCTCGGTTTCCTTGATGGTAAAACCGCAGTCCACCAGCAGGCAGTGGTCGCCAGAGGCGACCAGAGTGCCATTGCCCTTACTGCCGCTACCCAGGGAGGCAAATCTGATCGCCATGACTGCGCCCGAGGTCAGATCAGGTTCTGGCGTATGGCCATCAACAGTTCAGAGGTTTTGGCCCGCGTCAGCGGCAACCCGCGGGTACTGCGAATCCGCACTTCAATCGCATCGTCCACGCCGCGCAGCACCACCAAGTAACCGGGGATATTGCTGTCGGCAGCACCGCCCAGCCCCTGCATACCCGCAAACAACGCCGGTTGTACAGAAGATGTCATGTCGATATTCGCCAGCACCTGCTGCAGGCTGTAAGCCTCTGCGGATTTGGCCAGCTTGTCTTCGTTGCTACCAGAGCCCCAACGGGAGAACCAGCCCTCATCCTCCTCCGACAGCTCGCGCTCCGGATCGTAAGTCACATAGAAAACACCGATATCCGAATCTTCCTTGTGCAGGCGATAGGCGCCGGTATTGAGCGCATGGCTCACCGTGGCCCAGGCCCGGTTCATGGCCAGACCCAACGCGATGTAAGGTTCCTTACCCGCGGGCTCCATCACCTGCACCTTGACCTTGCCACCGCCAATGGCCTGCGCCACCAGGGAGGCCGCTGCGCCGGTTGCATCGGCGGCGAGGGCGCTGGACATCTCGTCGATCATCCACCCTTCCCGCTCGGGGCTGGAGGACTGGGCGGGCCAGCTCACCGCTGCGCTCGCGGGTGTTTCCAGCGGCGCAGACAGGTGGCGAACATGGATTTCAGTGGTATCCGGCTGTACCCCGGACTCCACCAGCAAGCGGTACTTGTCTTTGGTGTCCGGGTTGTCGCCGAACGTCAGCCAGGTGGTTTCCATCATGCCAGCGCCGGCGTCCGACATGGCCAACTGCAAGCCTGTGGTGCGCAGGAAGTAATGTAGCTGCGGCCACACCTCATCCGGCGGCTGATTCACAAGAACCCAGCGGCGGCTACCCAGCTTCTGGATTTTCACCCGGTCGAGGCCCACGTTAACCGACAGCGCCTGCGGGCGCGGCACCACAAAATCACCCCGCTCCACCTCGCCGCTGATCTGCGGGATCTCGTAAAGTTCTTCCTGATGCTTGGAGGAAACACCTTCCGGCATCTGCAGAGGCGGCAGGCTGTCAGCCAGCTGGTAGTCGTCACCGCGGTCGCGGAAATAACCGTCCTTGCCAAAGATGCCACAGCCACTCAGGGTGGTAACCGCAGCGCACAGCAGGGCTCCGGCGGTAAATTTTGTCATTATTGATACCTTGTCGAATCAGTCCTGGTCGCAATTATCCGGTCGCGGCTTCAGGCAGCGCCGGGGTAGCTTCTGCGGAGATTCCCACAGAAGCCGGCAGAATCTATCAGCTGTCAGAGTACGCCTGCACTGCGCAAGGCGTCGCGCACTACCGCATGAAACTCCGGTGACAGACTGGTGAGCGGCAGGCGAATACCTTCTTCGATGCGACCCATTTCTTTCAGTGCCCACTTCACCGGTATGGGGTTGGACTCCACAAACAGCGTTTTGTGCAATATTTCGATACGCTGATTGATCGCGCGGGCCGTATCCGCGTCGCCGGCCAGAGCCGCCTCACACATCTGGGCCACCGCCGCCGGGGCCACATTCGCGGTAACGCTGATATTCCCGTGGCCGCCGAGCAGCATCAATTCCACCGCCGTGGCGTCATCGCCGGAGTAGACGGCGAAGTCTTCCGGCACCCGCGCAATCACCTGCCGCGCGCGCTCCAGGTCTCCGGTCGCCTCCTTGATCCCGACGATGTTACTCACCTCGGACAACCGCTGCACGGTTTCCGGCAGCATGTCCACCGCGGTGCGCCCGGGCACATTGTAGAGGATTTGCGGGATATCGACGGTCTTGGCCACCGTTTTGAAGTGCTGGTACAGCCCTTCCTGGGTAGGCTTGTTGTAGTAGGGGGTCACCAGCAGACAGGCATCGGCGCCACACTTGGCCGCTGTGGCGGTGAGCTCGATCGCCTCGGTGGTGGAATTGGCACCGGTGCCGGCAATCACGGGAATGCGCCCGGCCACCTGATCGACCACACGACGGATCACTTCCAGGTGCTCATGCACGTCAAGGGTCGCCGACTCACCGGTGGTACCCACGGCCACCAGCGCACGGGTGCCCTGCTCGATGTGCCACTCCACCAGCTCATGCAGCTTGTCCCAGTCGAGACTGCCATCTGCATACATCGGTGTGGCGAGTGCCACCATACTGCCGGAAATCATTGCAACTCCTTCTCCAGCCGGGCTGGTGCCGGCCTGTGCCGCCAAAAAATGAATGCGGTATGTTACTGAGCGTGCCAGTTGGATGCCAGCGCAAAAAAGTCATCCGACCAGAGCGCATCCACCAGGCTATTTATTGATCAGCGCGAAGCGAGGGGCTTGCGCTTTTTACGCCGCCGCTTGCGCGCCGGGTAGAAGGGTTCTTCCCCCTCCGGGCGCGTCTTGAAGCGACGGTGTACCCACATATATTGGGACGGGTTCTCGCGCATACGCGCCTCGACAAACTGATTGACCAGTACCGCGTCTTTCTGTTCGTCTCCGGAGGGAATTTCCGCGAGCGGCGGAAACACCTTTACGTGGTACAGGCCTTTCTCTTCAAGGCGGGTCACGGTGTAAGGCACCACCTGTGCACGCCCCACCCGCGCAAAGCGCGAGGTGCCGGTGACAGTGGCAGCAGGCACACCAAACAGCGGGGCAAATACGCCCTGCTTGATGCCGTAATCCTGATCCGGTGCATACCAGACCGCACGCCCCTTTTGCAGCGCGCGCAGCATGCCCCGCACATCTTTGCGCTGCAGCACATTGGAACTCTCCCCGTGCCGCTCGCGCCCTTTGCGCTGCATGTAGTCGTACACCGGGTTCTTGTGCGGGCGATACATGCCATCCACCGGGTGACTCATCGACATAAAGGCAGCACCGATCTCCAGGGTGGTGAAGTGCATCGCCATCATCACCACGCCCTGGCCGCGCTCGTGGGGCGCCTGCAGGTACTCCAGCCCCTCGATGGTAAAGCGCTTGCGCAGCCATTGGCTGGAGCGGAACCAGGCCATGCCGGTTTCCATCAGCGCGATGCCATTGGAGGCAAAGTTGCGACGCAACAGTTGCTCGCGCTTGCGCGGGGGAAGCTCGGGGAAACACAGCGCCAGATTGCGCTCGGCGATAATTCGGCGGCTTTTGGCGAACCGCAGCATCAGTTTGCCCACCCCTCGACCGAGGGTCATTTGCCAGCGGTAGGGCAACTGCGCCACCAGGTACCAGAGCCCGAACAGGGACCAGGTCAGCCAGTAACGCGGATGTAACAGGGCGACACGAAAATGCGGTTTTTCCATAGATAGCGGACAGCGGCGAACAGGGAATGGGCAACCGGGCGCCGGGGCGACCGGAAGAAAACGGCGCATTATAGCCGCGCCCATCCTCCGGAGGGTACTACCGAGATCACGGATTCAATGGCGACCGGGCAGTCTCCGCAACTGCAGTGCCCGCGGCCCGCAGTCAGCACCGCAACTCAATGCCGCAACAGGGCATCCAGCTCGTCTACCACCTCACACCAATCCGAGTCTTCCACGATCGCGTCATGCAGGAACTTGCGCTGGCTGTCACTCCAGAATTCCGCTTTGGTCAGTTTTTCCTCTCCGGCAAGATGGTGCCGGCCCAGAAAGTCTTCGATCGCGGTGTCATCCGAGCCCAGGCCAAGCTGGGCAAACAGGTCGTTCAGGGTGTGGTGACCGGTTTCCATACAACCTCCCATTCATGTGGTGTCTCACCCGGCCCCAACGGGCGCGGAATCCTACCTGTGAGTATAGCTACCCGTGAGTTTAGATAGCCCCGCAGGATTGGCAGGTTTCACTGCACCAAGGGACCGCCTACACAGGACTGCCGTCACCGACCGCCGATTTCAAGGGGCTGGGTTGGGGCTCCGCTGGTGAATGGCATCAATCGCCTCCAGTTGCTCGGCGCTCAACACCAGTTCCGCACTGGCAATATTGCTCTGCAACTGATCCAGTGTGGTGGCACCGATAATGTTGGATGTGACGAAGGGTTGCTGGGTAACAAAAGCCAGCGCCATCTGTGCCGGGTCCAGGCCAAATTCGCGCGCCAGATGCACATACTGTTCCGTCGCCGCGATCGCGCGCTCACCGGTGTAGCGCTGGAAGCGTTCGAACAGGGTGAGGCGCGCGCCCTCCGGCCGGGCACCCTGCAGGTACTTGCCGCTCAGGGTGCCGAACGCCAGTGGGGAATAGGCAAGCAGCCCGCATTGCTCGCGAATCGCCATCTCCGCCAGCCCTACTTCAAAGGTGCGGTTCAGCAGGCTGTAGGGGTTCTGGATCGACGCCACGCGCGGTTTGTTACCGTGGGCCGCAAGGCGCAGGTAGCGGTGCATGCCCCAGGGGGTCTCGTTGGAAAGACCGATGTGGCGCACCTTACCGGCATCCACCAGCTCCTGCAGGGCAGACAGGGTTTCGCTGATGTCCACGCCGTCATCGTCGCCGTGCTGGTAGCCGAGCTTGCCGAAGAAGTTGGCCTGACGCTCGGGCCAGTGCACCTGATACAGGTCGATGTAATCGGTTTGCAGGCGCACCAGGGAGTCATCACAGGCTTGCAGAATCTGTGCGCGATCGAGGCGTGGACCGCCGCGAATATGCCCCACCCCGGAGTTGGCAGCACTGCGACCGGTGACCTTGCTCGCCAGAACAACGTCCGCACGCTTGCCGCGCTGTTGCAGCCAGTTACCGATAATTTCTTCGGTACGGCCATAGGTTTCGGGCTTGGGCGGCACCGGATATATTTCCGCACAGTCTATAAAATTGACGCCCTGCGCTACCGCATAGTCCAGCTGCTCGAACGCCTGCTGCTCGGTATTCTGCTCGCCAAAGGTCATGGTACCCAGACAGATTTTACTGACTTGAATATCGGTTTTTCCGAGCTGACGCTGTTCCATGGCGCTCCCCTGTTGGTGTTCGATGACAATTTAGATTCAGTAACCGTCGCGGTTAAAACGCCGCAGCCTACAACAAAAAACGCCGGCGAGTGAGGCCGGCGTTTTCAGGGCAGCGTTTGCGCAAGCGGCTTACTTGAAGTCGGCTTCCACAAGCGGGCTGGCCTCAGCCTCGTAGTCGACACCCTTTACACCAAAGCCAAACAGCTTGAGGAAGTCGTCGCTGTAACCTTTGTAATCGGTCAAATCGAACAGGTTTTCCTCGGTCACTTCCGGCCACAGCTTTTCAATCTTGGCCTGGGTTTCCGGGCGCAGTTCCTTCTCGTCCATACGGAAGCGGTTGGTGTCATCCAGGCGCGGGCTATCGGTATACAGGCCTTCGGTGTAGAGGCGGTACAGCTGCTCGATACAGCCTTCGTGGGTCCCTTCTTCCTTCATCACCTTGTAGACAATGGAGATATACAGTGGCATCACCGGGATGGCCGAGCTGGACTGGGTAACCAGCGCTTTCAGCACCGCCACGTTGGCGCTGGCGCTACCGCTGTCGCTGATGGCCTTGGCCGCGCGATCCAGGTCTTCTTTCGCTTTACCAATGGTGGCGTGACCGTAGATCGGCCAGGTGAGTTTTTCACCAATGTAGGTGTAGGCCACGGTTTTGCAATCGTCCGCCAGCACACCGGCTTCGCCCAGGGCCTTCATCCACAGTTCCCAGTCTTCACCGCCCATGACTTTGACGGTGGCAGCAATTTCTTCTTCGCTGGCCGGGTCGACGCTGATATCGGAAATTTCCAGCTTGTCGGTGTTGAGGTTCTTGGCGGTATAGGACTTGCCGATAGGCTTCAGCACGGAGCTGTACAGCTCGCCGGTTTCCGGGTCGGTGCGACGGGGAGAGGCGAGGCTGTAGATAACCAGGTCGACCTTGCCGAGATCCTGCTTGATCAGGTCGATGGCCTGGGCCTTGATCTCATTGGAGAAGGCATCGCCATTGATGCTTTTCGCGTACAGGCCGGCTTTGTGCGCTTCTTCCTCAAAGGCCGCGGAATTGTAGTAACCGGCCGAGGCGGTGCGCTTTTCCGTGGGCGGCTTCTCGAAGAAGACACCCAGCGTGCTGGCACCACAGCCAAACGCCGCGGTGATACGGGAGGCGAGGCCATAACCGGTAGAGGCGCCAATCACGAGAACGTTTTTCGGGCCGTCTTCAATGGCGGGCTGGGATTTGATGTATTCGATCTGCTCGCGCACGTTGGCGGCACAGCCCTGCGGGTGGGCATTGGTACAGATGAATCCGCGTACTTTCGGCTTGATGATCATGCCGGGCTCTCTCCGTTGGTGATTCCGAATTGATGGGGCCGCTGAAAACCGCAGCGAGCGGGGGGCTGATGGTGGCCACCGGAGCAGAGCAACCGGAGCGTACTTCAGTACGTGAGGATTGCGAGCACCGCTGGACGCCGCCAGGCGCACGCGCAGTAGGTTTTCAGGGGTCCCAGGGCCGACTGGCCGGCCATAAAGGCGCCCATTCTAATGGCGTTTACGGGCAACGCCCAGAGTGACAGGTCACGCTTGGGGAGATTGGTGGCCAGAACTTCGGGGGTGGCGGCCAGTTTAGCCAGAGGCGCCGCTTTTCTTACGCCCCCTTCCTGTGCGCAACGCACATTTTTTGAACACATCTGACTAAAACAAGCATGCGGAGTCACTTATTTCCCCCGGCCGAGACGCCCGCACCACGCCGTATAAGGCCCGCAATGCATTGGCACACTAAATGCAAAACCTCCCCTGGCAGCGCGAAGGAACGCGGGGCCCTTTTATTTTTCAAGGAAAAGCAGCGAGGTAATTTCCGATGAAGTACTACTCACGTCATTTCGTAAAACCCGGCGACCTGAACCCGGCCCAACGTCTGTTCGGCGGCCAGGCACTGGCGTGGATAGATGAGGAGGCGGCCATCTTCGCCGGGTGCCAGATGGGCACCGCCAATATCGTGACCAAGCTGATGTCCGAAATCGATTTTGTCAGCTCCGCGGTTTGCGGGGACGTTGTGGAATTCGGCTTCGAGGTGACGGACATTGGCCGCACCTCGCTTACCGTGCACTGCGAAATGCGTAACAAACAGACCCGCGAGCTGATTGTGCGGGTGGAGCGGATTGTGTTTGTCGCGCTGGATGCCGAAGGCAAACCGACACCCCACAAGAAAGCGGGAATGACCCTGGCAGAAGCGGCAAACTCGACCAGCGAGGCCCGTAAACTCGCCAGCTAAATCACGATAAAGAAAAGCCCGTAGCGGTTATCCGCCACGGGCTTTTTTTATTTCGGGAGAGAAATCGGCGCAGACGCGTGTGTTAACGCAACAGCAACAGCGGCTGGTTGGTGCCCAGCAGCATCTTGGCCGTCACACTGCCCAACAACAGGTCGCGCAACTTACTGTGGCTGAAAGCGCCCATCACGGTAAGGTCGATATCGTGTTCCTGCTGATAGGCGATCAGGGATTCCACCGTCTTACCCTGCAGGTTGACGCTAACCACCGACACCCCACCATGGCTCAACACCTCGGCACCGTCGGCCAGCACAGACTCGGCACCATCTCCCACATACACCAGGTGGCACTCGACGTCTTTGAATACCGGACTGCTGGCCACCATATCCAGCGCCTTGCGCGCCGACTCACTGCCATCGTACGCCAACATGATCGAGCGCGGCGCCTTGAACTCACGGTTCACCACCAGAATCGGCTTGTGCAGCGAACGCACCACCGACTCCAGCTGCGCCCCCAGCCCCTTGTTTGAAGCCTCATGCTCTTCACCACGGATACCGAGCACCAGCACCCGAATGTGATCCTCCAGCTCCACCAGAGACTCCACCAGCGAACCGTGCCGCTGGCAGGTAACCACCCGCTCAGCCCCCGCCTTCAGCGCACGCTCCCGCGCGCCATCCAGCATCTGCCTGCCCTGCTCCAGCAGCAGCCTGGAACGCTGCTGCTCAAGACTCGTGAGCTCCTCCAGCAATTCCTCCTGGCTACCAAGGCCAATGCTGCCAGAGAGATCGGCAACCGCGGGCGTGGTAACCCGTTCGATATTGTGCAGCAGCTTGATGGGAGCGGAGGCGCGACTGGCGATCCAGGCGGAATAATCACAGACAGCGCCACTAAAGCGGGAGCCATCAATGCAGGAGAGTACCAGCGGATCTTTTTGTTCGGTCATTTATTATTTTCTCTCTGTCGCTATCCAACTTAATAAACTACGGAGTGCGGTCCTCGCTTACGGAGTGAAGGGACAAGGGAGAAGCCGAAATGCTGGGTGGAAGTTTTTGAAACCGTCGGCGACATGGACGTCGCCGCCGGAGCTTACAGGGATGTACTTGTGCGATTTCAAAAACTTCCACCCAGTGTTTCGGCTCCACGGCGCCAAAACAGAGCTCCCGACGCGAAGCTCCGGGCTTAGTGCCCCCCCAAAACCTTCTCAATTTCTTCCGGCTTATCGTGCACCCCAAAGCGGTCAACGATGGTCGAGCTGGCTTCGTTCAGGCCAATCAGCTCAACCTCGGCGCCCTCGCGGCGGAACTTCACCACCGCCTTGTCCAGCGAGTACACCGCCGATACATCCCAGAAGTGCGCGCGACTCAGGTCAATCACCACCTTGTCCAGCGCCTCTTTAAAATCAAACGCCGCAACAAACTTGTCCGCCGAATTGAAGAACACCTGCCCCACCACCCTGTAGGTCCGGCAATTTGCCTCTTCATCCAGCTCCGAGCGCACATACATAAAGTGGCTCACCTTGTTGGCGAAGAACAGCGATGCCAGCAGCACCCCCACAAACACACCAAATGCGAGGTTATGGGTAAACACTACCACAATCACCGTGGACAGCATCACCAGATTGGTCGACAACGGCAACTTGTTCAGATCGCGGATGGAACCCCAGTCGAAGGTACCAATAGAGACCATGATCATCACCGCCACCAGCGCCGCCATCGGGATCACCGCCACCCAGTCACTCAGGAATACCACCAGAGTCAGTAGACCCACACCCGCCACCAGCGTAGACAAACGGCCGCGACCGCCAGATTTCACATTAATCACCGACTGGCCGATCATCGCGCAACCCGCCATACCGCCGAGCATGCCCGCACCGATATTGGCGATACCCTGGCCCTTGCACTCGCGATTCTTGTCACTGTTGGTATCGGTCAGATCGTCCACGATGGTGGCGGTCATCAGGGATTCCAGCAGGCCCACCACCGCGAGACCGGCAGAGTACGGAAAGATGATCTTCAGGGTTTCAAAGTTGAGCGGTACATCCGGCCACAGGAAGATCGGCAGGGTGTCTGGCAGGTCGCCCATATCGCCCACGGTGCGGATATCCAGCCCCATCACGACGGCCACGGCGGTCAGCACCAGGATGCACACCAGCGGCGACGGCAGGACCTTGCCCACCACCGGCACGTAGGGGAACAGGTAGATGATACCGAGGCCGGCGGCGGTCATCGCGTACACGTGCCAGGTAACATCGGTGAGTTCGGGCAGCTGCGCCATAAAGATGAGGATGGCCAGTGCGTTCACAAACCCCGTCACCACGGCCCTGGACACAAAGCTCATCAGGCTGCCGAGCTTGAGATAGCCGGCGATGATCTGCAGCACACCGGTGAGCAACGTGGCGGCCAGCAGGTATTGCAGGCCGTGCTCTTTCACCAGAGTAACCATGAGCAGGGCCATGGCGCCGGTGGCGGCAGAGATCATGCCCGGGCGGCCACCGACGAAGGCGATCACCACCGCAATACAGAAAGACGCGTACAGGCCCACCCGCGGGTCGACACCGGCGATGATGGAGAAGGCGATGGCCTCGGGGATCAGGGCCAGGGCCACGACGAGGCCAGCGAGCACGTCGCGGCGGATATTGCCGAACCAGTCGTTTCTGGTGGACGACAACAAAGTGTTGGAGAACTGCATAATCAGGTGAGCCTGTCTGGGATTCTGACTTGAGGGTCTTTTCGAGCCCTCTTTTGCGGGGCCGTAAATAGGGGCGCGGATTCTAGCATCTTGGGGGTTGTGGCTAAAGAACGCTCAGTGCTTTGGTCTGGTTTTGTGGCGATCCCGCTGCCGGGTACAGCTTTGCAAGACACGAGCTAGGCGCCCCCCCTTAACCCATCCATGGGGGCTCTTCCGCGAGGTCCCTCTCGCGGACAAAGCGCCAGCTTTGGACGCCATGGGCGCCCGAAGGGTGAGGGCCTTGGCCCGAATCAACGTCTTGCAAAGCTGTACCCGACATCGGGATCTTCTCATCAAACGCCTGCACTTTTCCGGCCGATGTCGCGCTTTCCCACTCCTGTCCGGCCCCACGGACACAGCCTGTCCGGACACTTTTTGCGGACACCTCACCCGCCATCCAAAAACTTTTTGAAAATTTATTTTCTATATATATCAGATACTTAAGACAAAAAACCGCCTTGGCACGGCAATTGCGATAAGGCCGCTGCATCTACAAATTCCGCTTTGCATCCGGACGCGGGAAGACGCGCATCAAAGTGGCAGAAGAACAGATTCTAAGAACTTGGGAACAACATGATCAGAGATACCTCCGGGCAGGACGTCCAACTCACCCCGCAGAGCCCGTGGAAAAACCCGCGGCTGCTGAAGCGCACCGGGCTCGGTATTGGCGCCGCCGCGTTTGTGGTGTGGGGGCTGATGAGCTGGCAGAGCACCAGTGCGGTGGATGCCAGCGTGTCACTGGCGCGGGTCAATATTGCGGCGGTGGAGCGCGGGGATCTGGTACGGGATCTGGTGGTTCAGGGCAAGGTGGTGGCCGCCAACAGCCCTACCCTGTTCAGTCCCGCCCAGGGCATCGTCAAGTTTGCGGTAAAGGCCGGCGATGCTGTGGAGAAGGGCCAGCTGCTGGCGGAAGTGGACAGCCCGCAGCTGCAGAATCAGCTCGCCCAGGAAAGCGCCCTGTACAGCAAGCTCGCCGTGGAGCTGGCGCGGCAAAAAATCCAGGCCAAACGCCAGCGCCTGGAGAACACCCAGAAAGCCGATCTGGCGAAAGTCGACCTGGCCGCCGCCGAGCGCGAACTGAAGCGTGCCGAGCTGTCGATGGAAAAACAGATCATCTCTCAGCTGGATTTCGAAAAAGCCAGTGACGACCTCGCCCGCGCCAGACTCGAATACCAACAGGCGGTGCAGAATTCCCAGCTGGAAAACGAAGCCCTCACCTTCGAAACCCAGACCCTGCAACTGCAGGTGGACCAGCAGCAACTCCAGGTCGAAGAGCTGCAACGCAAGGTCAACGAGCTGCAGATCGTCTCCCCCGTCAACGGCACCATCGGCAGCCTCGCCGCCACCCAGCGCTCAGCCGTCGCCGCCAATGCGCCGCTGCTTACGGTGGTCGACCTCACCAGTTTCGAACTCGAAGCCGCGGTGCCGGAAAACTACGCCGATGACCTGGGGCTCGCCATGGAGGTAGTAATCAATATGGGCGGCACGCAACTGCCCGGCGAAATCACCGCAATTGCCCCCGAGGTCATCGACGGCCAGGTCGTGGCCCGCGTGCGCTTCCTGCAGCAGCCCGAAAACCTGCGCCAGAATTTGCGCATGACCGCCCGCGTTCTGCTGGAGAGTCGTAACGACGTGATTCTGGTGAAGCGCGGCGCATTCCTGGATCAGACCGGGGGGCGCTTTGCGTGGAAGCTGAACGACCAGCAGCAGGCGGTAAAAGTGCCGATCACCATTGGCGCACTGGGACTGAACCAGGTGGAAATTGTTTCCGGCCTGCAGGAAGGCGACCAGATCATCACTTCCTCTGCGGACGCGCTGGAAAATGCCCAGATCGTTGCACTGAGAGATTGAATTGGTGGATGCGCTGCGCTTATCCACCCCACATGAATAAATACGGTGAATCCGTAGGGTGGATAAGCGCAGCGCATCCACCATCAAAAATACTGACTACGAAGACAAGGAAATCCATCATGCTGAAAATGCACAATATCCGTAAAAGCTACCGCACCGACGCCATCGAAACCCATGCACTCAGGGATTTCAGCCTGGAGGTCAAGGAAGGCGAATTTGTTTCTGTCACCGGCCCCAGTGGTTCCGGAAAAACCACCTTCCTGAATATCGCCGGCCTGCTGGAAACACCCACCGGCGGCGAGTACCTGCTGGACGGACAGGAAGTGGGTGGACTTTCCGACCGCGACCGTTCACACCTGCGCAATGAGAAAATCGGATTTATTTTTCAGGGATTCAACCTGATTCCCGACCTCAACCTGTTCGACAACATCGACGTGCCACTGCGCTACCGCGGCTTCAATGCCAAGGAACGCCGTCGCCGCATCGAGAAGTCCCTCGAACAGGTCGGCCTCGCCGCCCGCGCCAAACACTTGCCGGCACAACTGTCCGGTGGTCAGCAACAACGCGTTGCCATCGCCCGCGCACTGGCCGGCGAGCCGCGCTTTCTGCTTGCGGATGAACCCACCGGCAACCTCGACTCGCTGATGGCCCGCCAGGTGATGGAGCTGCTGGAATTTATTAACGAATGGGGCACCACTATCGTCATGGTCACCCACGATCCGGATCTGGCGCGCCGCGCACACCGCAACATCCAGATTGTGGACGGACAGGTTTCCGATCTTCGCCAGAACATTGCACAGCCCGAACTCGCCACCGCATAAGCTGAATTCGCATCGCTGAATAAGAGAAAAGGACACCGAAATGATCGGCTACTACATCAGCCTCGCCATGCGCAGCCTGCGGGGAACACCTACACTGAGCGCGCTCATGATCGCCGCCATCGCCGTGGGCGTGGGCGCATCCATGACCGTGATGACCTTGAACTACATGATGTCGCAGAACGCACTGGAGCATAAAGACAAGGTCCTCTATGCCGTGCAGTTGGATAGCTGGGACCCGAACCAGGCCGCAGATACCGCCAACGAAATTCCATGGCAGCTCACCTACCCCGATGCGGTTGCCCTGCTACGTTCGGATATTCCCACCCGTCAGGTTGCCATGCACCGCTTCGGGTTTACCGTGAATATCGACGAGTCTGAAATGCGCCCGTTTACCGCCAATACTCGTGTAACCACCCGTGATTTCTTTTCCCTGTTCGACGTACCGTTTGAATACGGCGGCACCTGGAACAAGGAGGCGGATATTGCAGCGGTGCAATCTGTGGTGCTCAGTAAAGAAACTAATGAAAAACTGTTTGGCGGTGAAAACAGTGTCGGTAAGGTTGTACAACTGAACGGCGAACCCTTTACCGTTGTCGGTGTGCTCAAGCACTGGAACCCATCGCCCAAGATTTACGATCTTAACAACAACCCCTTCGCGGACGCCGAAGAGTTGTATATCCCCTTCGGCTTGCACCGCATGTATGAGATTTACAGCTGGGGCAACACCAATGGCTGGACAAGCAGCGCACCAGAGGGCGCCGAAGGCTACGAACGCTTCCTTCTCGGAGAGCATGTGTGGATTCAATTTTGGGTAGAACTGGACAACGCCGAACAGAAAGAAGCGTACGAGCAGTTCCTCACCGGCTATATCCGCCAACAAAAAGAACAGGGTCGCTTTGAACGCCCACTGAACTTTGCTCTGTCACACCCGTCTGAATGGCTGGTTCTGAATGAAGTACTGGACAACGACAACCGGGTACTGGGCTGGGCATCACTGGCCTTCCTGTTAGTGTGCGTGGTCAATGCTGTTGCCCTGCTGCTGGCAAAATTTTTACGCAAAGCCCCGGAGGCCGGCGTGCGCCGGGCACTGGGCGCAAGTCGTAACGCCATATTCACCCAGCACCTGATCGAAAGCAGCTGTATCGGTGTGCTCGGCGGGTTGTTTGGTATTGTCCTCGCGCTGGCCGGTTTGACGGGTATTCGCGCACTGGCGATGGGCCAGGTAGACCAGATCGCCACCATGAACTGGGAAATGATGCTGGCCGCGGTCGGCCTCGCCATATTCGCGAGCATTATCGCCGGCCTTTACCCGGCCTGGCGCATCAGCCGCACCAATCCATCCGTTTACCTGAAGACCCAGTAACCCAGAGAAAAGGAAAATAACATGTTCGAGCTAAAACCCATGTTGTCCGCCCTCTGGCGCAACAAGGTATCCGCATTGCTGATCGCCCTGCAGCTTGCACTCACTCTTGCCATTGTGAGTAATGCCAGCGTGATCGTAAAAGATCGCATGGAACAGGTGGCGCGCCCCACCGGTATGGATGTAGGAAACATTATCGCCGCGACCTATATGCCTATCCCCACTGAATACGATATGGCAGGAGCCGTCGTAGCTGACCTGGATCTGCTGCGCAGTACAGCTGGTGTTGTGGATGCCTCCGCAACCAACCAGATTCCACTGTCCGGATCCGGTTCCGCGGGCACCTATTTCACCGAGCCCAATCAGGAGATCGGTGGCGAAAACGCCAACTACTATCAGGTGGACTCACACTTTATTAACACCCTCGGCCTCAATCTAATCGAAGGTCGCAGTTTTACTCCTGCCGACGAACACGTTATCGGACCGAATGATCAGTATCACAGCAACATGGCTGTGGTCAGCAAGCAGTTTGCCGAAAAGCTGTATCCAGGCGAATCTGCTATCGGTAAGTTTTTTTATAGCGGAGCCAATGACAACCCGGTGGAAATCATCGGTGTGGTCGAGCAGCACCTGGGTGCCTGGCCGGCCTGGTCCCGTGCAGGCAACGTCGTTTTCTATCCACTGCTGGTCACTGGCAACCACAAACGCTACATGATCCGAGCCGAACCAGGCCAGCGGGACGAGGTGTTCAAGAAAGTGGAGGATTTGCTTAACAAGCGTGACCCTCAGCGCGTCGTGCATGTGGAAACCCTGAGCGAAAATTTGGAGCGTACTTACATCAGCGACAACATCATGATCAAAGTGCTGTCTCTGGTAATGGCCCTGCTCACCTTCATTGTCGCTCTCGGGATCATCGGTTTGACCATATTCTGGATCAACCAGCGTACCAAACAGATCGGTATCCGCCGTGCACTGGGTGCCACCCGCGCCAATATCAGCCGCTATTTTCTGGTTGAAAACGCCCTGATTGCTGGTACCGGCCTGGGGCTGGGCACCGCGGGCGCACTGATCATCAATCAGCTGATGGTGAGCGAATTTTCACAACCGGCTCTTACATTACCGCTGCTTACCGTGTGTGCGATAGTATTGTTGCTCGTGAGTATTGCTGCCGCTTTGATGCCGGCCATGCGCGCTGCCAATATTTCGCCGGCGATGGCGACCCGAAGCGTGTAATTTCTCCATAATCTGATGATTAGGTCCTGCACCCTATAGGGTTTCGCGGGACCGCCACAATCCGAGTTAGACACCGCCGCAACAGGAAACGCGAGTTGGACAAAGTACTGATCATCGACGACAACACCAGCATCATCTCTGCGCTTTCCCTGTTGTTGTCCCTTCATGATATCCAGACGCTCTCCGCCATCACTCCCCAGGCGGGATTACAACTGTTGCGGGAAAACCCGGATATCAGTCTTGTCATTCAGGATATGAACTTCACCACCGACACCACTTCCGGTGAAGAAGGTCGCGCACTGTTTTTTGCGCTGCGCGAGCTGCAGCCCGACATTCCCGTGATACTGCTTACCGCCTGGACCCAGCTGGAAATGGCCGTCGAGCTGGTCAAGGCCGGTGCCGCGGATTACGTGGGCAAACCCTGGGACGATAACAAGCTGGTTGCCACCATCAAGAACCTGATGGAGCTGCACGACCTGCAACAGCAGCAGCGCCAGTCCCAGAGTCGCGCGCAGCAGGCACGAGACCAACTGAAACAACAGTTCGACCTGCAGGAGATCGTCTACCGCAGTCAGAGCGTGCAGACATTACTGGAAATGGCTACCCAGGTGGCCCACTCCGACGTGCCGGTATTAATCACTGGCCCCAACGGCGCGGGCAAAGAAAAGATTGCAGATATTGTCCAGATCAACTCCAGTGTGAAGGATGGCCCCTATATCAAAGTCAATGTCGGTGCCCTGCCGGAAGAGCTGATGGAAGCGGAACTGTTCGGCGCAGAGGCCGGAGCCTATACCGGGTCCGGTAACCAGGTCCGCCAGGGTAGATTCGAAGCCGCCGATGGCGGCACCCTGTTTCTCGACGAAATCGGTGAACTCTCGGCCAGTGGCCAGGTGAAGTTACTGCGCGTCCTGCAAACCGGCGAGTTCCAGCGTCTTGGCAGCAGCCAGACCCGCAAGGTCCGCGTGCGGTTCATCAGTGCGACCAACAGCAATCTGCAGCAAATGATCAGTGACGGCCGCTTCCGCCAGGACCTGTTCTACCGGTTGAACGTGATCGAGCTGAAGCTGCCGGCATTGAGCGAACGGCCGGAAGATATTCTGCCCCTGGCCCGCAGCTTCCTCGCGGCAACCGGCAAACACCTCGCGCCGCAGGCCCAGCAACGCCTGATGCGCTACAGCTGGCCCGGCAACGTGCGCGAATTACAGAATGTCATGCAGCGTGCCGCCGTCCTCACCCGGGGAGACACCATCGAGGAGTCGACGCTGGCACTGCCGGAAGAGGCACAACTGAAGGTCCCGGACCACAACTTCGAACCCAGCCGGGAACTGCTGGAGCAGACATTGGCCAACTGCAACGGCATCATCGCCCAGGCCGCACGTGAGCTGGGTCTGAGTCGCCAGGCACTGTACCGCCGCCTGGATAAATACGGAATTCCCTACTAATGCCCCGCAGCCCGACTCCGAAAACCTCCCTGGAGGGCAAACTGTTTGGTGTGGTGATGCTCGCTGTGGCCCTGGGCATAAGTATTCCCTTCGGCCTGCTGCACTTCGGCGCCGGCCCTGCACTGGCGTGGAGTGCCGGGCTACTACTGGCACTGGTGCTGTCGTTTTTGTTGTTGCGCCCGTTCACCCACAATCTGAACCGCGCACTGGAAACCCTTGAGGGCGGCCTGCTGAATTTTCGCGACGGTGACTTTTCCATCTCCCTGGCACTGAACCGCAACGATCAGCTGGGCCAGCTAGCGGAGCTCTACAACGAGGTGGGAGAAATACTGCGGCGCGAACGGGCCCATATTCACCAGCGGGAACTGTTGCTGGATACGGTCATCCAGAGTTCGCCGCTGGCTCTACTGCTGATCGATCACAGCGAACACATCATTTACGCCAACACCAGCGCGCGCCACCTGCTCCACCAGGGCAAGCCCCTGCAGGGACATCGGCTGGAAACGATTCTTCCCCGCTGTCCTCCCGAGCTGGCTCAGGCCATCGAGCAAAAACAGAACGGGCTCACCAGCTATCTGGACGGCGACGTCAGCCAGACACTGCACATCAGCAACAGCACCTTTGTGCTCAACTCACAGAAGCACCGCTTGATCCTGCTGCGGGAAATGACCCGTGAACTGACACGCGCCGAAGTACAGGTGTGGAAAAAGGTGATTCGCCTGATCAGCCACGAGCTGAACAACTCCTTGGCCCCCATCTCCTCCATGGCCCACAGCGGCAAACTGTTATCGGAAAAAATCGACTCGCAGCAACTGGCCGGTGTGTTTGATGTGATTGCCGATCGCTGTCGCCACCTCACCGAATTTACCCAGGGCTACGCACGCTTCGCCAAACTGCCGCCACCGGTCTGCGAGCAGGTAGAGTGGTCCACCCTGGTCAAGCAGCTGCAGCCACTACACCCCTTCCGGCTGGAGGGTGAACTCCCCCTGCGCCCGGGTTACTTCGACCCGGCGCAAATCGAGCAGGCGCTGTTAAATCTGCTGAAAAATGCCAGCGAGTCCGGTAGTGCGGAAGAGGACATTACCCTGGAGATTGAAACCGACGCCCACGGCCAGCTGCTCACCGTGGCTGACCGCGGCAGTGGTATGAGTGACAAGGTAATACAGCAGGCGCTATTGCCGTTCTATTCCACCAAGCCCCAGGGCGTCGGCCTGGGGCTGGCTCTGTGCCGGGAAATTGCCGATGCTCATGGCGGGCAGATCCGGCTGCACAACCGCAGTGAGGGCGGCCTTCAGGTCAACCTCTGGCTACCGTGGCCTGAAAACCTCTGAGGAAAAGGGTCGTCCGCTGGGCTCAGGCACCCGCCGTGTGGCAGCGCAATCCCTCACTGTAGATCCAGCACTTGCCACCTTCCGGGCAGGGCGCATCCATGGTGATGGGGGCCGCACCCGCCGGACACTGGGGCGTGCGCCCGGCCGTGCACCAGGGGCCGCTATCCAGCTGGTAGCACACCGCATCATCCACCAGACAGGCATTGGCCGTCGGCACCTGCGTGTCGCCCGCAAAACATTCGCGTGGATATGCGGGCATCAGGTTGGCAGGCAGCGGCCGTTGATAATAGGTCGCAGGGGTACCGGTAAGATCACACCAGAAGCCATCCAGGCTGGCGGCATTTTCCAGGCTGTCACCCGTATGGGCACAACCTGTGGCAAACCCTGCGGCAATGACCGTCATGAACACACAAAACAGGCGCAGCTTCATATCACTTCCTCTGTGATTCCGGCTGTGATTACCGCCGCGCCCATACTGCCGGGCTTACTTTTCGTAAACGATACAGCGGCGGCCGCCGGAGATTTCGTAGCACTGTGCGGTGGCCGGACAGATTGAGCCCGGCGCCAGTTCTTCCGCATCGCCCGGGCAACCATCGTAATTGGTTTTTTGCTCCGCATGCACCGGAGCCCGGGGGATGGGCGCACTGTTAGGGTAGACCACCTGATCGCGCACGCTACTGGTACCACAGGCCGACAACAGTGCTGCTGCCGCCATCACAGAAAAAATCGTTACGCGCTTGCGCATGTGACCTCCTTAACAATTGCTACCGGATAAAAACCAGTTTGCCACCACTCAGTACATCCGCATGATCGGAAAAAACCAGCATGCAGATCCTACCCGGCTACCTTCCACATCCGTTGAGCACTGCCGGCTGGCAGCCGGGGGCACTGCCGCATTGGGCAAGTAGTGGCCCACCTCGACGAAGTCCGCGCTCTGGGACTGATCATCGGGGTTGAAAAAGAATGGATCGTAACTGTTTTCATTTTCGTAAGGTACGAAGATACAACCCTGTAAACATAGTGTGGCGGATATCGCCACCGCTGCTATCCCTGTGCGGATCATCGCTCAACTACCTCGCAACTTGATCACTGCCGGACCACAACCGGGAAATCCCATCTCCCGATTTCCACTCTTTACTATTTTCAGTTTAGCGCGCAGGAAGTGTTCGACGACGTTGATCATGATTTAACCAGAATTAAATGCGCGAGATTCAACGCTGCCGATAGTTTGACGACAGCCAGTGGCTGCGGGCGCTCTTTTTGCCCGAAAATTGCGACCCCATCGAGACTTTCTGACGCAAAAAGCAGACATAAAAAAAACGCCAAGGAGCAAAGCCCTTGGCGTTTTTCGCTTGTCGCTGTGAATCCGACGATTACAGCAGCAGCTTGCGCACGTCGGCCAGCACGCCAGCCAGGTAGGTCAGGAAACGACCGGCATCGCCACCGTTCACGGCGCGGTGATCGTAAGACAGTGCCAGCGGCAGCATCTTGCGCGGTACGAACTCCTTGCCGTTCCACTCCGGGCGGATCGCCAGCTTGGAAACACCGAGGATACCCACTTCCGGCGCATTGACGATCGGGGTAAAACCGGTGCCACCGATGGCGCCGAGGCTGGAGATGGTGAAGCAGGCACCCTGCATATCGCGGGGTTTCAGCTTGCCGTCGCGGGCCGCGATGGCCATGGCGGTAGCTTCTTCTGCCAGTTCGTACAGGCCTTTCTTATCCACGTCGCGGATCACCGGAACCATCAGGCCCTTAGGCGTATCCACCGCCATACCGATGTGTACGTAGTCCTTTTTAACAATGTGCTCGCCATCGTTGTGCAGGGATACGTTGAAGCTCGGCACTTCGCGCAGGGCGGCCGCCGCGGCTTTCAGCAGGAATGGCACCGGCGTCAGCTTCACGCCACGCTTTTCGGCTTCCGCTTTCATCGCCTTGCGGAAATCTTCCAGCTCGGTGATGTCGGCGTCGTCGAACTGGGTCACGTGGGGCACGTTCAGCCAGTTGCGGGACATGTTGGCCGCGGTGAGCTTGTGGATCTTGCTCATGGGCTCGGTGGTGACCGGGCCAAACTGGCTGAAGTCGATTTCCGGCATCGGCGCGATGCCAATGCTGCCACCGACGCCACCAGCGGCGCCGCTCTCGGCCTTCTTCACCTGCTCCTTGATGTAGGCGTGCAGGTCATCCTTGGTCACACGACCGCGGGGACCGGAGGGCTTGACCTTGTTCAGGGTCACACCCAGTTCCCGCGCCAGTTTGCGCACCGCGGGGCCGGCGTACACTTCCGCGGACGGCGTGTGATCGCGCTCCACGTGTGGATCACGCTTCGGTGCTTGCTGAGGCGCTTCGGCCTCACTGACCGGCGCTGCCGCCGGAGCGGGCGCGGATGCTTCTGCCGCAGGCGCCGGTGCGGGAGCCGCACCAGCGCCAGCAGAGGTCTTGATCACGCCGATCACATCGCCGGTGGACACCTTGTCGCCTTCCTTCACGGAAATAGACACGATGGTGCCGGTTGCGGAAGACGGCACGTCCATGGACGCCTTGTCGCCTTCCACCACGATCAGGGCATCGCCCTCTTCCACGCTGTCGCCGGCGGAAACGGAGATTTCAATCACGTCCACCGCATCGGCACCGCCGAGGTCGGGAACCTTGATTTCTTCTTCCTTCTCTTCGCCGGCAGGCGCCGGTGCAGCCGCTGATTCCGCGGCGGGTGCCGGAGCAGGCTCAGCCGCCGGAGCGGGCGCAGCTTCTTCCGCCGCGCCGCTATCTGCGTCGTCGCCTGCCGCGTCGGTTTCCATTTCACCGATCACGTCGCCTTCGGAGACCTTGTCACCTTCCTTAACGGAGAGGCTCAGGATCTTGCCGGAAAACGGTGCGGGCACATCCATGGAGGCCTTATCACCCTCCACCACAATCAGCGCATCCTCTTCCGCCACCGTGTCGCCCACGGCAACGGCGATTTCAATGACATCTACCTGATCGGCGCCGCCGAGATCAGGCACTTTAATGACTTGTTTTGCCATAATTTTTTGCCTTATTCCTTGTCAGCGGGTTTAGACCAGACGCGGATTTACTTTTTCCGGGTCAATGTTCAGCTTCTTGATGGCGTCAGCCACCTCGCTCGCCTCGATCACGCCCTGGTCTGCCAGGCCTTTAAGCGCGGCAATCGTCACGTAGTTGCGGTTCACTTCGAAGAAGCGACGCAGCTGTTCGCGGCTGTCGGAACGACCGAAGCCGTCGGTGCCCAGCGCAATCACGTCACCGTCGATAAACTCGCGCAGCGGCTCTACATAAGAGCGGATGTAATCGGTGGAGATCACCACGGGGGTCTGGTTACCTTCGAACTGCTCGCCAATCCAGGATTTGCGCGGTGCTTCAGCGGGGTGCAGCATGTTCCAGCGCGCCACGTCCTGGCCTTCGCGGGCCGCTTCGGTGGCGGAGGTCAGGTTCCACACGTCAGAGGTGACACCGAACTGGTCGGCGAGAATGTCTGCTGCCGCCAGCACTTCGCGCAGGATAGAACCGGCGCCGATCAGCTGTACGTGCTTCTTCGCGGCCTTGCCTTTGCCCGGCTTGCGACAGTTGTTGTCCAGCTTGTAGATACCGCGAATGATGCCTTCTTCAACGCCCTGCGGCATTTCCGGCTGCAGGTAGTTTTCGTTCTCGATGGTGACGTAATAGAACAGGTTTTTCTGCTCTTCGTACATCTCCTTCAGACCCTGGCGCATGATCACGGCCAGGTCGTAGCCGTAGGCCGGGTCGTAGCTCTTACAGTTCGGGATGGTGGCAGACAGCACGTGGCTGTGGCCGTCCTGGTGCTGCAGGCCTTCACCGTTCAGGGTGGTACGGCCAGCGGTGGCACCGATCAGGAAGCCGCGCGCCTGCATGTCGCCCGCCGCCCAGGCCAGGTCGCCGATGCGCTGGAAGCCGAACATGGAGTAATAGATGTAGAACGGCACCATCGGCACGCCGTGGTTGCTGTAGGCGGTGGCCAGCGCCATCCATGCGGACATGGCACCGGCTTCGTTGATGCCCTCTTCCAGCACCTGGCCCTTCTTGTCTTCCTTGTAATACATGATCTGGCCGTGATCGACCGGGGTGTATTTCTGGCCCTGGGACGAGTAGATACCCAGCTGACGGAACAGGCCTTCCATACCGAAGGTACGGGCTTCGTCCGGCACGATGGGCGCCACGTTCTTGCCCATCTTCTTGTCTTTCACCAGCACAGACAGTGCGCGCACGAATGCCATGGTGGTGGAAATTTCGCGGTCACCGGAGCCTTTGGTCAGGGCACTGAAGGCATCCAGCTCGGGAATTTCCAGCTTGGCCACGTCGGTGGTGCGGGATGGTACCGGGCCACCCAGCGCCTTGCGACGCTCCGCCATGTACTTCATTTCCGGGCTGTCCGGAGACGGACGGTAGTAAGGGACTTCTTCGATTTCCTTGTCGGTAATCGGAATCGCGAAGCGGTCGCGGAAGCGCTTCAGCGCCTCGGTGTCCATCTTCTTCACGTTGTGGGTGTCCATCGCCGCTTCACCGGCAGCACCCAGGCCGTAGCCTTTTACAGTCTGCGCCAGAATCACGGTGGGCTTGCCCTTGCTCGCCATGGCTTCGGCGTACGCTGCATAGACCTTGTACGGGTCGTGGCCGCCACGGTTGAGCTTCATGATCTCGTCGTCGGAGAAGTCCTTGACCATCTCCTTGAGTTCCGGGTATTTGCCGAAGAAATGCTCGCGGGTATAGGCGCCGCCGTTGGCTTTGAAGTTCTGCATCTCGCCATCGACGGTCTCGTCCATGACTTTCTGCAGCAGGCCTTTTTCGTCTTTCTCGAACAGCGGATCCCACAGGCGGCCCCACAGGACCTTGATCACGTTCCAGCCGGCACCGCGGAATACGCCTTCCAGCTCCTGCACGATTTTGCCGTTGCCACGCACCGGGCCGTCCAGGCGCTGCAGGTTACAGTTGACCACGAATACCAGGTTTTCCAGCTTCTCGCGGCCCGCCAGGGCGATGGCGCCCAGGGATTCCGGCTCGTCACACTCGCCGTCGCCCAGGAATGCCCACACCTTGCGATCGCCGCGCGGCGACAGGCCACGGGCAGACAGGTAGCGCATGATGTGCGCCTGGTAGATCGCCTGGATCGGGCCCAGGCCCATGGAGACGGTGGGGAACTGCCAGTATTCCGGCATCAGCCAGGGGTGCGGATAAGAAGAAAGGCCCTTGCCGTTCACTTCGCGGCGGAAGTTGTCCAGCTGCTCTTCGTCGAAGCGGCCTTCCAGGTAGGAGCGGGCGTAGATGCCCGGCGCGCTGTGGCCCTGGAAGAAAATCAGGTCGCCGCGCTCTTCACCCTCGTTACCGCGGAAGAAATAGTTAAACGCAACGTCGTACAGGGTGGCGGCGGATGAGAAGCTGGCGATGTGGCCGCCGAGGCTGTCGCTGTTGGAGTTGGCGCGCACCACCATGGCCAGTGCGTTCCAGCGGATCAGGGAGCGGATTCGACGCTCCATGAACAGGTCACCCGGCATGCGCTTTTCCGCGTCCGCCGGAATGGTGTTGCGGTACGGCGTGGTGATGGCAGCCGGCAGCTGTACGCCGGTGTTAGTGGCGCGGTCAGACAGCTGCTTGATCAGGAACGCAGCGCGTTCCTTGCCGCTGTGGCGGATGACCGCCTGCAGCGCGTCCAGCCATTCCTGCGTTTCCTGAATGTCGGTTTCTTCGTGCATCAAATGCTCCTCGGCGAATATACGACGTCGAGTCGGTGTTTTTATGGTCAGAATTTTGTTGCGCAACAGTACCCCAAAACACCGGGATTTCCCCCGGGTCCTGCGCCCAGGTTCGCCAGATCACCGCCTGAAATGGCGGAAAAGCAACGAACATTGATCAACGTTTCAGCACTAACGCGGAAACGGGAGGGACTGCGCGACCTGAATACCGCCGGCCACCCGAACCTGCTCGGAGGCTCGTTAATACCGGCTCGACTTTGAATTCGGCGTTGAATTCTCGGCCCGTCAACTGTAGGGCGAGCACCTTGCGGCGCACAGGAATGCCCTCAATTAACCGGCTGCATGTACTTAAGCGGGGGCGATTGTAGTATTACTACAAACGTTTTTCCAGACAGGACGATTAGTAACAAATAAAACCAATTTGTAAAACAATTATTTGCCATTTGACGCATTTGCCGAAACAAATAACGGCCAAAGCGCCATTTTTTATTACAAAATTGAGTCCAGAATGGCAATTCTGGTCACAGCCAGAAGCCGTTCCGCGGTTATCGGAGCGCCATGACAGTACGGCCGTGCCAGGCCAAAAACCGGCCGCGGCACCGCCGACGTGCAAAGGCTCTTTCCCATTACAGCTGCACCGTAGATTCCGGACGCAGATAGTCGGCATAAACAAGGTAGCGCAGGGGCCCACTCGCATCGACCGCATCAAACGGATAACAGGTGACCAGCAGCAGCCCGGGCGTATCGATCACCGGCAATGGCTCTGCTTCGCTGTCGACCACCCGCGCGCCACGCACCCGAAAGCTGTGCCAGCGTCCCGCCCGGTCCTGCAACTGAATCAGCGCACCCGGCTTCAGCACGGCCAGATTGCGGAAATGGGTATCCCGGTGCGCGGCAATCACCGTGGTGCGCGGTTCGTCCAGATTGCCGGGCTCCCCCGAACCGTTGAGCAAACCGGGGCCAAAGGCCAGTGCCTGGCCACTGGTGCCCTGTAACACCGCCAGTGGCTTTTCCGCCCCCAGCTGCAACTGTGCCACCGGCCAGGTATCCGCCCAGGGCCACGGTTTTTGCACCTCGCCGCTGGCGAGCTGGCGCTGCCAGGCATCGCTAATCAGGTATTGCGCCACCTCTGCCTTCAACAGTATCCAGGCGCCACCCCCAAGTTGCCACAGGCCAAGGGCGATACACAGCACAGAGGCACAGGAAGCGAGCGTTTTCGGGCGTCTCATGGCATCCCCCGTTTGCCGCGACGCAGATCGGGGATTACCTTGCGCAGCCAGCGACGCACCCCGCGTTCCACCGCAGCCCTCGCCCGGCGCAACGCCCGCCAGTGCCCCAGCACCCGCGCGGCCACCTGCGGCCCCCGCCGCAGCGTGCGCAGCAAACCACCCAGTGCCAGCAGCGCCGCGGCGAGCATCATTTGCCCATATACGCCGGTTGCAGTAGCAGGGTAACTAAACGACTGCAGCACCTGACCGTGAGCAACGGCATTGGGCACCGGGCTCGAACGCAGGGTTTCCGAACGGGGGCGCACCGGCGTTTCTTCCACGGCAACGAAGCTCGTGTAGGGACTGGTCAGTTGATAACCCAGCGCCAGGCCGAGGATCTGCTCGCGCAGCGGATCCACCGCCTCGGGATCATTCAGCGGCCCGCGCTCGCGCTGTGCATCGCGCAGTGCCGCAATCTTTTCCCGCGCCCACAAACTGCCGATGCCCTTGCCGGACGCCTCCACGGTCAATTGACTGAGGGAGAGTGTGCGCGAGAAGCGCTTGCCGGCAAGACGTCCGCTCACCACCACTTCACCGCTGGCATCGTTACCCAGTGCGCTACCTTCGACCCGGGCAACCAGTCGCACCGGCTCACCGCGGTACAGGTCGGGCAATCGCTGCGGATAGGACGCCACCTTGATGCCGACGGGCCACTGCACCTGCAGGTCGGTTACCAGCGGGCTCTCCAGCTTTTCAAACAGCGCGCCCATTTTCGATTGCACCTGGGCCAGTTCACCGATGTGCACAAAGCTGCCGCGTCCATACTGTGCAGCCTTGGTCATAAAGAAGCTGTTGGGGGCAGAACCGATACCCACGGTAAACAAACGGGCTTCACCAAGCCGCTGACGGATAATTTCAAACAGCGCCGCCTCGTTACCCACCGCACCATCGGTAATAAACACCACCTGCCGCACCAAGGCGCCAGCCTGCTGGTCAAGCTGCTGCGACAAGGCCTCGGTCAACGCCGGAGCCATCTGGGTACCGCCCGTCGCCTGCAGTGCCTCGACCCAGTGACGGGCATGCTGGATATTTGCGGGGGTGGCCGCGAGGGGGCGCGGGAATAGATTCTGGTGACTGCTGTTGAACTCGATGATATTGAAACGGTCCGCGGCGGTCAGGCGAGACAGGGCCAGCAGCAGACTTTCCTTGGCCTGGCGAATGGAGTTGCCGCCCATGGATCCGGACGTGTCCACCACGTACACCACCTCGCGGGGCAGCTTGCGCGCAGCAAGTGCTTCCTGCGGTGGCAACAGTAAAAGCTGCAGGTACTGCGCAGACGGTTCTGCCGCTATCGCCGACTGCTCGGCAAACAGGGCGGCGGACGGCATTGCCGAGGATTGCGGTCGCCAGAAAAGAACAAAATCCCGATCCATCGGCACCGCACCCTGCTTCAGGCTGACCCGATAGTGCTGATTTTCCTCACGGCGCAAGCTCACCTCGTGGTACGGGCTGTAAATATCTGCCAGCGGCAACCCCATACCCAGGTCGATGCGGATTTTCATCTGATGACTGTTGCCAAGGCTGGCCAGCGCTGCCGCGGGCATCATCACCGGCGAGATCTGATCCGCATCCGGCACCTGATCCGTGGGCAGCGACCAGCCGTGGGCGTTTAACGAAACCGTTTGCACCGAGGCCGCCGGCGACCCGGGCATAAAGCGCGGCGTGAGGGTACTGGGCAGGCGCAGGCTGAACTGGCCACTGTCAAAGCGCAGGTTCTGCAAATAGCGCACTTCTACCGAGATGGATTCACCCGGTGCGATATTGGCAACGCGACTGGTAAACAGATTCGGGCGCTGCTGTTCCAGCAACGCCGCACGCTGGCCTGCCTCGCGCGCTTTTTTGTACACCTTGCGCGCCTCCTCGCGCTCGCGCACCTTGCCCACAATGCGCCGCTCCCCAATCACGATCTCCAGGCCATTTACCGCCGCGTTCTCCGGCAGCGGCAACACATACACGGCTTCCTGCCAGTGGTTGCTGGTGTTGCGAAACTGCTGCGCAAGGGTGACTTCGGCAACCAGGCCGCGCACGCGAATGTCTGCCTCGGTACCCAGGTGAATGGCGGGAATATAGCGTCCGGACTCGCCGCTTTTGAACAACAGATCGCCACTGCCCGATTCACTCAAGCCGACACTGTCGAACGGTTCCTCAGCAACCGGTGGCACATCCTGCGCACGCGCGCCTGCCGCGGCCACCAACACCGCAATTACCGTAACCAGAAACAGCAACCAACTGCCGGGGTGTTTTTTGCGATAGCGACGGCGGTAATACTCGTCGCTCGGGAGAATCAGCAGTTCGCGCGGAATACGCGGTGGATGGAAAAAAGGACGGTTCACGGATGCCTCCAGAAAAGTAAGTGCTGGAGGCATTAAAAGAAAACAAACTGGCGGGGGGCGGGCCGAATTCCGGCCCTTTTAAGGTCAATTAAGGCGAATTATGGCAGCGCCGCTGTTACACCATATTGCGGCGCGTCTGCCAGGTGATCGGCCGCGCGTACTGGTCGACCTTGTCTTCCACCCCGAGCAGCATGGCAAACAGTGCCATGCGCACCAGCAAACCGTTGTCGGTCTGGCGGAAGATCGCCAGGCTCGGATGCTCATTCAGGTCCGAGTCCAGCTCGTTGGCCTCGGCGCGGGAGTCCCGCGGCAGCGGGTGCATGATGACCGTATTGGGTTCGGCGTGGCGGGTGAAAATATCCCGGTTCAGGCGAAAACGGCCACGGTAACGATCGGCCTCTTCCTGGGATTCGAAACGCTCTTCCTGGATGCGCGTGGAGTACACGATATCCACATGCTTGATTGACTGCTCCAGCTGGTCGGATACCGATACCTGATGACCGGCCTCGCGGAGTTTTTCAATCACCGCTTCCGGCATCGACAGTTCTTGCGGGGAGACAAATACCAGTTGCACGTTTTTGAACAGGCACAGCAGCTTGCACAAGGAGTGCACGGTGCGGCCGTATTTCAAATCGCCAATCATGGCGATGCGGAAATTGTCCAGGGAGCTGCCCTTGCCTTCCAGCTCCTTGCGAATGGTGTACAGGTCGAGCAGAGCCTGGGTGGGATGCTCGTTGGCACCGTCACCGCCGTTGACCACCGGCACGCGGCTGGCGGCGGCAAACTCGGCCACCGAGCCGGATTGCGGATGGCGCATACAGATCACATCGGAGTACCCGGAGAGCACCCGCGCGGTGTCGTACAGGGATTCGCCCTTGGCCAGGGCACTGGCGGAGATGCCGACGGTTTCACGCACGGTGCCGCCGAGCAGGTTGAACGCGCAGCCGAAGCTTACCCGCGTGCGGGTACTGGGCTCCAGAAACATATTGCCGAGGATGGCGCCCTCAAGTACGCGGGTGACTTTTTCCCGGCGGGCGTAGGGCACCATGGTGTCTGCCACGGCAAAGATGCGATCGATGTCGCCCCGTTCAAACTGACTGACGGAAAGGATGTTGGCACCGATAAAGTCCATTGCTGCTCCACTCTAAGCACATAGTTGCGCCGGGATCACCGGCGGCTTTAGCGGGCGGTATTCTACGCGGCGGAGTGCGCCGGGAACAGCCGCAAATTGGCTGCAGCTGCCGGTCTCCCATCCCGCCGCGCACCGCGGGGCTACTAGGCCAACAGCGCATCCCCCCAGGCTTCCAGCTGGTCCAGCAGCGCCGAGCGCTCCGGGTGCTCCGCGCGCAGCCGCGCGATCTCCTCGTAATACGCTTCCATGGTGATACTGGCCCCAAACGCCGGGTCCGTCAGCCGCTGGTAACGCCACTCTTCCCAGCGCTCGGCCTCTTGCTCATTGAGGGTTTCCGGGAAGTTTCGCGCCCGTAGGCGAAAGAGTAGTTCCGGCAGGCGCGAATCGGAAAACGCCACCGGCCCCGCCAGTGCCTCGGGGCCCCGGCTGGTGAGGGCATTGTGCAGCTGGCGACACAGATCGCGGTCGGCATCGTTCATAAAGCCGTCGTACAGCCGTGCCTCCACATCTTTGGCCGGAAAGTCGCCATCGAGGAAAACCTGGTGCAGCTTTTCGGTCAGGTCCAGCCCCTTCAGCGCCTGCCAATTGGCCTCGCAGGCGGACTTGTCGATCAGCAGTTCCCCGGCCCGCTGGTCCGACAGCATGTTGGCGGGCGCCAGCACCGGGCAGCGGTTCAAGTGGATCAGCTTCAATCCTGCGGGCAATTCGCCCTCGCCGAGCTTGTCGCGTGCGGTGTACAGGCGCTCGCGCAGGGCCTCCGGGTCCAGATCGAGGATCGGCTGTGGGTCCATAGACAGGTTGGCGCAGATGACTGCGTTGCGATTGACCGGGTGCATGGCCAGGGGCAATACGTAGGTGAGGTGACCGTGAATGGCGGGCACCTTGCCGGAAATGTGCAGCAGCGGCTTGCGGTCCCGCGGATTCAGCAGCTTGGCCACTTCCTGCTTGCGGCGCAGGTTGTACACGTAATCGTACAGCTTGGGCTGCTGTTTGCGGATCAGGCGCGCCATGTCGATGGTGGCGCGGACGTCAGAGAGCGCGTCGTGCGCGCCCTCATGGCTGATACCGTTGGCTGCGGTCAGCTCCTCCAGGCGGAAGGACGGCACGCACCGCCCATCGGCAGCTTCCCGCTCCGGCCACTGGATACCTTCGGGGCGCAGCGCGTACGTGAGCCGCACCATATCGATGATGTCCCAGCGGCTATTGCCCGAGCGCCATTCGCGCTCGTAGGGGTCCAGCAGGTTGCGGTACAGGGTGTGGCGGGTCACTTCATCGTCAAAGCGCAGGCTGTTGTAGCCCACACCGCAGGTGCCTGGCGCACCCAGCTCGTCGAGAATACGCTGGATAAAGGCAATTTCCGGCAACCCCTCAGCCAGCGCCTTCTGCGGTGCCAGCCCGGTGACCAGTGCGGCCATCGGCTGTGGCAGGCAATCACTCGCGGGCCGGGCGTAGATCATCAGCGGCTCGCCGACGATATTGAGGTCTTCATCGGTACGGATACCGGCAAACTGGGAGGGCTTGTCTGCCCCCGGGTCGACACCCCAGGTTTCGTAATCGTGCCAGTAAAGCGTGGTCCCAGACATGTCTCCCTCCCCGGCTTATTGCTCTATTCATCACTGTGCGCGCCATGTTAACCCAGTGAACAGACACCGCGCAGGTTGCAATGCCACCGCCGCCCATTAAAATCCCGCGTTCTTCTATATTGTCCAGACTCCCATTTTCCAGAATCGCCACGGGATAGCGCCCACTTATGAATATTCGCCACCAGCTCAACGACATCTTCCAGGCTGCCATGACCGCCGCCGGCATTCCCGCCGAGTGCAGTCCGGCAGTCGCCCCGGCCAAGAAAGCCGGCTTTGGCGACTACCAGGCCAATGGCGCCATGGCCGCGGCCAAGAAAGTGGGCAGCAACCCCCGCGAGCTGGCCGCCAAAATTGTCGAGCACCTGGGCGAGCAACCGATGATCGAGAAGGTCGAGATCGCCGGCCCCGGCTTCATCAACATCCACCTGAACAACGCCTGGCTGGCAGAGACCCTGGCTACGGCCCGCGCCGATGAGCGCCTCAATATTGCCAAGGTGAGCGAACCGCAAACGGCGGTGCTGGATTACTCCCACCCCAACCTGGCCAAGGAAATGCATGTGGGCCACCTGCGCACCACCATCATCGGTGACGCCCTGGCCCGTCTGCTGGAGTTCCAGGGGCATCAAGTCATCCGCCAGAACCACATGGGCGACTGGGGCACCCAGTTCGGCATGCTGCTGGCGCACCTGGCCGACCAGATTGAAAACAAGGATGCCGAAGTCGCCCTCGCCGACCTTGAAGTGTTTTACCGCGAAGCCAAGGTGCGCTTCGACGAAGAGGAAGGCTTTGCCGACCGCGCGCGGGCCTACGTGGTGAAGCTGCAGGGTGGTGACGCCGACTGCCTGAAACTCTGGCAGCGCTTTATCGATATCTCCATCAGCCACGCGGAAGAAATCTACGAAAAACTGGGCGTCACCCTGCAGCGCAAGGACGTGTACGCCGAGAGCCAGTACAACGACGACCTGCCGGTGCTGGTGAAAGACTTGCTGGACCGCGGCATTGCCGTGGAAGACCAGGGCGCGATCGTCGCCTTCCTGCCGGAAATGGCCGACAAGGAAGGCAACCCCAGTGTGGTGATCATCCAGAAACAAGGCGGCGGCTACCTCTATGCCACCACCGACCTGGCGGCCATCCGCTACCGCGCCAACGTGCTGAACGCCGACCGTATCCTGTATGTGGTGGATGCGCGCCAGTCCCTGCACCTGCAGCAGGCCTTTACCGTGGCGCGCAAGGCGGGCTATATCGCCGACACGCAGACTCTGGAGCACTGCGCCTTCGGCACCATGATGGGCGACGACGGCAAGCCGTTTAAAACCCGCACCGGCGGCACCGTAAAGCTGGCCGCCCTACTGGACGAAGCGGTAGAGCGCGCTACTGCGCTGGTAGCGGCAAAGAATTCGGAGTTGAGCGCAGAAGAACAGGCAGAGATCGGCCGCGTGGTGGGTATTGGCGCGGTGAAATACGCGGATCTGAGCAAAACCCGCACCAACGATTACGTGTTCAACTGGGACGCCATGCTGGCGTTTGAGGGCAACACCGCCCCCTACCTGCAGTACGCCTACACCCGTGTGCGCAGTATCTTCCGCCGCGCCGGCGTCGAGCCATCATCACTGACCGGTGCCATCACCCTCGGTACCGATGCCGAGCGCGCCCTGGCCATCAAACTGAACCAGTTTGGCGAGGTGCTCGACCAGGTGGCCAAGGATACGTTCCCGCATGTGCTGTGTACTTATCTGTACGAACTGGCGAGCACCTATATGGGCTTCTATGAAGCCTGTCCGGTACTCAAGGAAGGTGTCAGTGAGGAAGAAAAGCAGAGCCGCCTGCAGCTGTGTGACCTGGTGGCACGCACCCTGTCTACTGGCCTGGGACTGCTGGGGATCGAGACCCTGGAGAAGATGTAAATCTGACGGCCGAATCCGGCTGTCGGTTCAGGCGCTTTCTCTGGAGAGCGCCTGCTGCACAATCTGCTGGGCTTTGGCGAGTTCGCAATCGCGAATCAGCCACAGCTCGGAGTTCCAGTCCATCCCACCCTGAGCCAGCTCTACCCGGGTTTTCTGGGTGAGGACGGAGTAACCCGCTGACTCCAGTAAATTGCGTAAATAGCTGCCGAGAAGCTGATCGTTGGTGGTGTATATTTTGCGCGCCATTGGGGGACTGGTTAACCTTTTCCTACCGGGCTTTTGACCCAGCCTGCACGACGCTGCGGATATTCCAGCGCCTTCTTTTTCCTGCTGCCCGTTTTTTTCGCCCTGGGTACATGGGTGCGAAATTCGCGAGCAGGATCACTTTAAAGATAGACCAGAGACGCAGAGGCCGCCGCAAAACGCGAAAAAACGTTCTCTGATCTGGCGCGTTTGACAGCATCAGGCGTGGGCACCCCAGCGCAGGCGACTACCGGGGCTTGGACGTAACCAGCTCCAGTTGCGCGGGTTTTTCCCTGCCGGGAATGGTGTGATTGGGCGAGGCAACAATCGGTTCCGACAAGCCCGGCAAGTCGGCGGTGTAGAGTTGATACTTGTTTTTGCCGTGACGCTTGGCGTGGTACATCGCCATGTCGGCCTTCTGCAGAATGTCTTCCAGCGTTCCCGCGGTCTCATCGATAGCCACCACTCCCACACTCATGGTGACCTCGACCAGGCTGTCACCAATTTTTACCGGCTGCGCCACGGTATTCAGCAGTTTATCGGCCAGTGTCTGGTAAGCATGTGGGCCCTTGATGTCCCGCACAAAAACACAAAACTCATCGCCGCCGAGGCGCGCGACAATATCGCCGCAGCGCATCACGCTCAGCAAGCGCCGCGCGATCACGCTCAGCAATTCATCACCGCCCTGATGCCCCAGGGTGTCGTTGACCTGCTTGAAGTCATCCAGGTCAATAAAAAACAGATACCCCTGTTCAGGCACCGGCAGAGGCTGATGCCGGGCCAGCTCCAGATAAAACTCCAGCTGCTCCAGCAGGCTGTAGCGATTGTCCAGGCCGGTCAGACTGTCGTGCATGGCAATCTGTTCGAGCTGCGCGGTCTTGCGCCCGACCATTTCGCTCATGTCTTCCAGCTGGTCGCACACGGTCAAGCCGGTGTTGTCGAGCACATCCAGCTCATCGTATTTATCCAGTGATTTTTTCACCGGGCGGATCAAGCGGCGCGCATCAGCGAAGCGCCCGTTGGTGAGCAGGGGCAAGGCCTCCGCCAGCCGTCGCAGTCGCTCAATCGGCCCCCACAGGGTGCCTGCCACCGCGGCACTGAAAATCAGTGCGCCGAGCACAGAAAACAGCAGTAATAGTTTCACCGACTCGTCGATGTGCTCCACTTGCCCGGAGACATCTTCCACAAATACAAACTGCGCCCCGGCCTCGTCCGCATCCATGCTCATGGTACGAATATCAAACTGGCGGTTGTCCTGTTCATAAACGCGCGCCCGCCCCAGCGATTCGACCCCGGCAACCTGCTGTGAGACCCGGGTGAGCAACGGTAACAGCCGCTCCCGGGAGGTGAGTGACAACACCTCCCGCTGCCAGCCGGCGAGATACCCGTTGCCTGGCTGCGCCGGTTGCGCGTCGCGCACGGCGGACAATATGCCGATGTCCGAGCCGGTCATCTCGCGGAAGCGGCGCAGCTGCTTCGCCAGCGGTCGGTCCACCTGCAACACATAGTCGCCACCGCGCGCGCGCATGGGCACCGCAAGGCTCTGCACGCAGGTGGGCTCGCAGTGCACCAGCTCCAGAGGCTGGCCGCGCAACAGCACCAGGCTGACCTGCCCCGGGCGCAGGGTGCCGTGTGGCGACCCCCAGCTCAGCGCAGGCTTGCCGCCCGGGTCATACACCTTAAGGGAGTGCAGCTCCCAGCTGTGCTGCAGCAGCTCCCATTGCCGATTCATCGCTTTGCGCAGTTCGTCTCGGGATGAAATTCGCCCGCGTGGGCTCAGCGCGATCAGTTCCGCCAGGCGGGCCATTTCCTGCCGCGACTGCTGCAACAGACCGGAAACCTGAAACTGAAAGTTGAGATGGCGGTGCTCGCGGTTTTTCGCCAGCAGCGACTGCAGGCTGCCGCTGCCCAGCAGAATAAAGAACAGACACATTGCCACCACAAGCAGCAACGAGAACAGGCAGGCCTTGAAGCGCAGCGTATTGAGTCTGGCCGTATGCAGCACAATGAAGCCCCGAAATCCCTGGGATTGACTATGGTCACTGGTGAGTCGCCGGAGAGTGAGCAGCAATGGCCGCCGGGCTACAGCACCCCACAGGCCTGAACACTCCCTCTTGTTATGCCCCCAGTATGGCGCACACCTGTATTTTCGCCGTTGAACGCCCTGCCCCGCAGAATAAAATAACGCCAAAAGCACCAAAACAGGATATATGTCACAAATATGTACGGAATGCAGCACAGATTTGACCGGATTGCACATCAATTGCCCGCAATCACCACCATTGCTAAGATGCGCGCCGGCCGGGGCCTGCAGGCATGCCGTCTGCGCGTACCGAGACTGTCGCGCCGCCATGGCCGGATGCCGCTTGTGACCGCATCCGCTCACTGCACCGCCGACCCGATTTAAATTGGGCCCCATCGCCGGCTCACTTTGCTATTTTTTACCGGTACGCTGTTTCCACAGCAGCCTGCCGGCAGCACATTCAGTGTTTACAGGAATCCAACCATCATGACCCAGCCTTCCCTCAAGCAGTTGGAACAGCACGACGCCTTCATCCGCCGCCATATTGGCCCGGACGCCGCGCAGACCCAGGCCATGCTCGACACCCTCGGTGTCGCCACCCTGGACGAACTGATTGAAAAAACCGTTCCCGCCGCCATCCGCAAGTCCGACGACCTGGACCTGGCGGACGCCGTGGACGAGCAGGAAGCGCTGGCGGAACTGAAAGCCCTGGCGAGCCGCAACAAGATCTTCCGTACCTTTATTGGTATGGGCTACCACGACACCATCACCCCCAACGTGATCCTGCGCAACGTGCTGGAAAACCCGGGCTGGTACACCGCCTACACGCCCTACCAGCCCGAGATTGCCCAGGGCCGCCTGGAAGGCCTGCTGAACTTCCAGCAGATGATCATGGACCTCACCGGCATGGACCTGGCCAACGCCTCCATGCTGGACGAAGGCACCGCTGCAGCGGAAGCCATGGCCATGTGCAAGCGCCAGGTAAAGCGCAACAAGTCCAACACCTTCTTTGTGGATCAGGACTGCCATCCGCAGACCATTGCCGTGGTGCAGACTCGCGCTGAACACTTCGGCTTTGACGTGGTCGTCGGCAACCCGGAAACCGACCTGCCGGAAGAGCTGTTCGGCGCCCTGTTCCAGTACCCGGGTTCCACCGGCGTAGTGCGTGACCTCACCGACCTGATCGCCAAGGTGCATGCAGCCAACGCCCTGGTGACCGTGGCCGCCGATCTGATGAGCCTGGTTGCGCTGAAAGCGCCGGGCGAGATGGGCGCCGACGTGGTCGTGGGCTGTAACCAGCGCTTCGGTATCCCCATGGGCTACGGTGGCCCGCACGCCGGTTTCTTCGCTTTCCGCGAAGCCTACAAGCGCTCCGCGCCCGGCCGCATTATCGGTGTCTCGGTCGACAGCAAGGGCAAGCGCGCCCTGCGTATGGCCATGCAGACCCGCGAGCAGCACATCCGCCGCGAGAAAGCCAACTCCAACATCTGTACCTCCCAGGTACTGCTGGCGGTGATGAGCGCCTTCTACGCCATCTACCACGGCCCGGACGGTCTGAAGACCATCGCCGCGCGCATCCAGCGTCTCACCGACATTCTGGCCGCCGGCCTGCAGCAGTCTGGCTTCAACCTCACCCACGAAACCTGGTTCGATACCCTGACCGTTGCGGTGGGCGACAAGCAGGCTGCAATCTTTGACCGCGCCATCGATGCTGAGATCAACCTGCGCAAGGTGGGCAGCGACGCCCTCGGTATCAGCCTGAACGAAACCACCAAGCTGGCCGACGTTTCCGAGCTGCTGGCGGTATTCGTGGGCAGCGAACACAACCTGGACCTGGGCAAGCTCGACAGCGAACTGGCGGCCAAGGGCCCCGCTGGCGTACCCGCAGGCCTGCAGCGCTCCAGCGACTTCCTGACCCACCCGGTGTTCAACACGCACCACTCCGAAACCGAGATGCTGCGCTACCTGAAGACTCTGGAGTCCAAGGACATCGCCCTCAACCACAGCATGATCCCGCTGGGCTCCTGCACCATGAAGCTCAACGCCACCGCGGAGATGATCCCGGTGACCTGGCCGGAGTTCGGCAAGCTGCACCCGTTCGCCCCCGCCGACCAGGCCGAAGGCTATCGCGAGATGTTCACCCAGCTGGAACAGATGCTGGCTGCCTGTACCGGTTACGATGCGGTGAGCCTGCAGCCCAACGCCGGCTCCCAGGGTGAATACGCCGGTCTCGTGGCGATCAAGAAATACCTGGAAGCCAAGGGTGAAGGCCAGCGCGATATCTGCCTGATCCCGGCGTCCGCCCACGGCACCAACCCCGCGTCCGCGATGATGGTGAGCATGAAAGTGGTAGTAGTTGCCTGTGACAACAAGGGCAACGTGGACATCGCCGACCTGAAGGCGAAGGTGGAAGAGCACGGCGACCGCATCGCCGCGCTGATGGTCACCTACCCGTCCACCCACGGCGTATTCGAGGAAGGTATTCGCGAGATCTGCGAGCTGATCCACAACGCCGGTGGCCAGGTGTACATCGACGGCGCCAACATGAATGCCCTGATCGGCGTGGCCGCGCCCGGCAAGTTCGGTGGTGACGTATCCCACCTGAACCTGCACAAGACCTTCTGTATCCCCCACGGTGGCGGCGGCCCCGGCATGGGTCCGATCGCCGTGGGCGAACACCTGAAGCCGTACCTGGCGGGCCACCCGGTCACCGAAGTGCCCGGCAACGATCCAGCCAATGGCACCATTTCTGCGGCACCCTGGGGCTCTGCGAGCATCCTGCCAATCAGCTGGATGTACATCCGCATGATGGGCAAGAGCGGCATGAAGCTGGCCACCGAGACCGCGATCCTGAACGCCAACTACGTGGCCAAGAAGCTGAGTGAGCACTACCCGCTGCTGTACAAGGGCAGCAACGGTTTCATCGCCCACGAGTGCCTGATCGACCTGCGCCCGCTGAAGGAAGTGAGCGGCATCACCGAGGAAGACATCGCCAAGCGCCTGATGGACTTCGGTTTCCACGCGCCCACCATGTCCTTCCCGGTCGCCGGCACCCTGATGATCGAGCCCACCGAATCAGAAGCCCAGGAAGAGCTGGATCGCTTCGTCGAAGCCATGGCGACCATCCGCCAGGAAGCGGAAGATGTGGCCAGCGGCAAGTACACCGCGGAGGACAACCCCCTGCACAACGCGCCGCATACCCAGGACGACGTGATGGCCGACGAGTGGACCCATGCCTACAGCCGCGAAGTCGCCGGTCGCCCGGCCGCCTGGCTGAAGCACCACAAGGTGTGGCCCGCGTCCAACCGTATCGACAATGTGTACGGTGACCGCAACCTGATCTGCTCCTGCCCGCCGGTTGAGAGCTATATGGACTGATAAAAAAACCGGAGCACTGCTCCGGTTTTTTTAAGCTTCGAAAATCGTTTAGTGGCGGCAGAGCACCGGATAAGGTTTTTCGAAACCGCGGTGAATACGTCCCTGTACGCTGCGTCGGCGACATCCCTGTCGCCGACGCTTTCGAAAAACCTTATCCGGCACTCCGCCTTCTCTCCGGTGTAATTAGCTTCGATTCACAACAGCATCTACCGCTGCGCCGCATCCCGACATTCACCGCGCACTTCGCCGCCGAGCTGAGACACCACCCGATCAATCACAAAATAGCCATCGCGACAGAAGCCGGTTTCCTGCAGCTTGAGTTCCAGGGCGTGCTCGAAGTCGCGCTCCTGGCTCCGGCTTCCCCGAGAAGCCCTTGCCACCTGCTGTTGCCGTACCATGCCACTGCGCATATTCGGCGTTTCGGTGTACGGCCCGCGAATCATCGGCGCCGCCATTTCCAGGGAATAGGTAAAACGCTTGGAGCCGTTGGCGAAAATTTCGGTATGGAAAGACTCCTTCAGCCCGGGGTTCGGGGCACTGGGCGCACTGGCGCACCCTGCGAGAAAAACCACGGGCGCAATCAAGGAATAGAAGTACAGGCGGCTGAGCATCACGTTCCCTTTTTGAAAAGTTATTTGAATACCACGGTGCGGTTGCCATGAATAAAGACACGCTCTTCCAGCACAAGTTGCAGTGCGCGACTTAAAACCTGCTTTTCCACATCGCGCCCGGCGCTGGCCATGGACTCCGCCGAGTAGCCGTGGTCCACGTGGATCACATCCTGCTCGATGATCGGCCCCTCATCCAGGTCGTCGGTCACGAAGTGCGCGGTGGCCCCGATAATTTTCACCCCGCGCTCAAACGCCTGCTGGTAGGGCTTGGCACCGATGAACGCCGGCAGGAAGGAGTGGTGGATATTGATGATGCGCTTGCGGTAATGGGCAACAAACTGCGGGGTGAGCACCCGCATATACTTGGCGAGAATCAGATAGTCAGGAGCATAGCTGTCGACCAGCTGCATCACCTGCTCTTCGTGTTGCGCGCGCTCCAGGCCATCGGCCGGCACCCAGTGGAACGGGATATCAAACTTCTCCACCAGCGGCTGCAACACATTGTGGTTGCCGATAACCGCAGCAATCTCCACATCCAGCGCCCCGGAATAACACTTCATCAGGATATCGCCGAGGCAATGGGACTCCTTGGTGACCATCAGCACCAGGCGCTTGCGTCCGCTGGCCACCAGCTTGCGCTCGGCGCCGGCGGGCAGCGCCAGATCCAGGTCTTCCAACAGCGTGGCATCGTTGAAGTTGCCCTCCAGCGCGGTGCGCATGAAGAAGCGCCCCTGGGCGCGATCCACGAACTCATCGTTCTTGGTGATATTGAGCTGGTGCTTGTAACAGATGTTGGTGATCTTGGCGATCAGGCCTTTGGCGTCCGGGCAGTCCGTTAGCAGTATCTTCTTTTCCATCGGCAAAAATCAGACTAATTATTCAGAGTGCCGACTATACACTATGTGCATTCGTGCACCTGCCACGCAGGGCAATAATTGATCAATTTTTAGGGGCTTTATGGACAAGCAACTTTTCAGTGAACACCTGGCCACGCTGCGCAAGCGCTACGACGAGATCCTCGAGCAGTGCGGGTTCGAAACCCTGAATGTGTTCAGCGGCGCGCCCTCGGTGCAGTTCCTCGACGACAATTACTACCCGTTTCGCGTCAATCCCCAGTTCAAGGCCCTGGTGCCGGTCACCGACAACCCGCACAGCTGGGTCGTGTATCGCCGGGGCCAGAAGCCCAAGTTGCTGTTCTACCGCCCGGTGGATTTCTGGCACTACGTGCCGCCCGCCCCCCAGACCTTCTGGAGCGACGAATACGATATCGAGCTGCTGGCCAAACCGGACGAGGCCAAGGCGTTTTTGAGCGGGGAAGATGCGGCGTTTATCGGTGAAACCGGCAAGCTCGAAGGCTGGGACATCGGCGAGCGCAACCCGCAGCACCTGATCGACCGCCTGCACTGGGCGCGCGCCTACAAGACGCCGTATGAGTTCGCCTGCCTGCGGGAAGCCAACCGTATCGCGGTACGCGCGCACAAGGCCGCGGAAGATGCCTTCCGGGCAGGTGCCAGCGAATTTGACATCAACCTGGCCTACCTGCAGGCGGCGGGTCAGGGCGAAAACACCATGCCCTACGGCAATATTGTGGGCCTCAACGAGCACGGTGCCATCCTGCACTACACCCATCTTTCCACCGAACGGTTGCCGGAGAGCGAGCGACGCAGCTTCCTGATCGACGCCGGTGCCGACTGTAACGGCTACTGTGCCGACATTACCCGCTCGTATGCGTATCGCGATGGCGAGTTCGCGGAGCTGGTGGCGGCAATGCACGAGAAGGAGCAGGAGCTGGTGGCGGGCCTCACCCCGGGCGCTTCCTATGTGGACCTGCACCGCAGCTGCCACCACAAGGTGGGCGAGCTGCTGCAGCAGTTCGGTGTGATCAAGACCGCGCCGGACAGCGCGGTGGAATCCGGGCTCACCGGCACCTTCATGCCCCACGGCCTGGGCCATTTCCTCGGCCTGCAGGTACACGATGTGGGCGGTCACCAGACCGCGCCGGAAGGCGGCACCACCCCGCCGCCGAAGGAATTCCCGTTCCTGCGCACCACCCGTACCATCGAGGAAAACCAGGTATTTACTATCGAGCCGGGCCTGTACTTCATCGAGAGCCTGCTGGCCGACCTGAAAGAGTCGCAACTGGCGGATGAAGTGAACTGGGACAAGGTGGAAAAACTGCGTCCGTTCGGCGGCGTGCGCATCGAGGACAACCTGATTGTGCATGCCGACCGGGTGGAAAACATGACGCGGGATTGCGAAGCGGATCAGTAACGCTTTTCCGCAGGCAAAAAAAAGCCCTCGGTAAAGAGGGCTGGTATCCCGCAGGATAACCCGCGGGATACATGGTCGTCGTGACAAACGAATAGGATTCGGCGCATCCTCGCCGGGTGCGCACTAGCAGATGCGCATTACCAGGTGCGCATTTTGTGCCCTTTCAGCGCGTAAAACAGAATGAACAGGTAACAGGGTAACGCCACCCAGTAGCCTGCCTGGAAGGTGCCAGACACCTCCGAGAGTTTGCCGAAAATCAGGGGAATAATGGCGCCCCCGGCAATCCCCATGATCAGCAGCGCAGAGCCCTGCGCAGTAAAGCGACCCAGGCCGTCCAGCGCCAGCGGCCAGACCGTTGGCCACACCAACGCGTGCGCCAGCCCCATCAGCGCCACAAAAAACACCGAGTCAGGAATCACCGGAATACCCGTCCAGCCCCAGAGCGCGGACGCCAGCGCGGTACTCTCGACCGAGCTGAACAGCACCCCCAGTACACACAGGGCGCCGGCAATCGCCGAGCCGGTCAGCGCCTGCTGCTGGCTGATCCAGCGGGGAATACAGAACACGCCCAACAGGTAGCCCACCACCATAAACACCATGGTGTAAGAGGTGAGCGAAGAAAAATGTGCAACACCGGTCTCCTCGCCATACAGACCGATGGTGTCGCCGGCAATCACCTCAACACCCACGTAGGCAAACAGAGCCAGCGCCCCCAGCACCACCTGCGGGAACTGCCACACACCGGAGCGGCCATCGTCTTCACCGCCGGTGTTTTCTTCAATTTCCGGCAACCCGGAAAACTTGATCAGCCCCACCAGCAGAAACAGCAGGCCGGACATATACAGATACGGCGTGATCAGGCGATTGGCGACGGCGTCCATCATTTCCGCGCGCGCTTCACCGCTCAGCTGGGACACCGCCTGGGTATTGAAGTCGGACAACCCCGACAGCACCAGCGCGGTAAACACCAGCGGCGCCAGCACCCCGGCGCTTTTGTTGATGATGCCCATGATGGCGATGCGGGTAGCCGCACTTTCCACCGGGCCAATCTTGACCACGTACGGGTTGGACGCGGTCTGCAGAATGGTCAGGCCGGCGCCCAGCCCAAACAGCCCCAGCAGGAAAATGGCATAACTGCCGGTCTGCGCCGCCGGAATAAACACCAGTGCCGCCACCCCCATAATGCCGAGCCCCAGTGCCATACCGTTGCGATAACCGGTGCGGCGCAGGATGTACGACATGGGCAGGGCCATCACCGTATAGGCGATATAAAACACAAAAGTGACGAACAGGGCCTCAAATTCATTCAGATTGCAAAGAATCTTCAGGAATGGAATCAGCGACCCGTTCAGCCAGGTCACAAACCCGAAAATGAAAAACAGCATGCCGATGATCGCCATCGGTAACAGGCTGCTTTTACGGGCGGTCGGAACATTTTGCTGCACGGTTACGGTACTCACGTTGCCCCCAGGTAATGCAAAAAAATCCCGACTCCCTGGGGAGCCGGGCGATAAGGAGGAAGTTTAAAAGCTCGCGCTGAGCCCCAGGTTGAACAGGCGGCCATAGCGGGTCAGGTGGTTCACCTGTTCCGGACGCATGACATAGCCCCAGTTACGCTCGTTGGTAATGTTGTTCACACTCAGGCTGAGATTGAAGCTATCGGTCAGATCGTAATCCGCGCTGAAATCCAGCTGCCCGTACTCCGCATCCCAGCTGGGGCCACCCCAGGCGTCCGGGTTGGTCAGAACCTTGCCACGCCAGTTGTACGCCAGGCGCGCCTGTGCACGATCCTGCTCGTAGTACACCACCGCGTTGTACGAATTCTTGGGCATGCCGACAAAGGGCAGGCCTTCTTGGCGGCGCTCGGCATTGTCGTACTCACTATCCACATAGGTATAGTTCATCTGCACGCCCAGGCCATCGAACGGGGCGGGCAGCAGATCGCTCAGGGACTGCTGGTACGTCAGCTCAAGGCCGCGCACCATGGCGCCCTCGTCGCCGTTGAGCGCGCTGTACACCTCAAACTCGTAGCCATCAATTTCGCGCACACCGTTGCGACCGTATTCGGTGAAGGACTCGATATCCTTGAAGTACACGGTGGCGGTCAGCGCGCCGTAATCGGAGAAGTACCACTCCAGCGCCGTATCCAGCTGGTTGGCGCGCATGGGCTCCAGCCCCGGGTTGGCGGTGTGCAACTCAAACTCATTCAGGTCGATATAGCTGTAGGCCTTCAGCGAGTCGATGCTGGGGCGGGTAATCACGCGGCCGGCGCTGAGGCGATACACCAGTTCGTCGTTCAATTCCCACTTCAGGTTCATGCTGGGCAGCGCATCCAGATAGGAGTCCTGGAACTCGACCCGGTACTGGTAATCCGCCATTTTGCCCACCACCTTGATACCGGTGACGTTGTCTGGGTCGTCATCCTGCTCAAAGCGCACCGCATCCGGGTCCAATGAGTAACCGGCACTGTTCACGGAGGTTTCAATCACACGCACACCGAAGTTGGCGGTGAGCGGGCGGTCCAGTACTTCGGTTTCCAGGTCTGCCTGCAGGTACGCGGCCAGGGTGGACTCCCCCAGATCAAACGACTGGGTGGGCTGATAGGTGGCGCGCACCATGGCCGCCGCTTCCGGGCTGATGCTTTCGTAGAAGGCCATCAGCTTGTCGTAGTCGAAGCTCGCCCACGGCAGTGGGTGCTTGCCCGGCTCGCCGTCGAGGAAGTCGTCAAAGCGCGGCGGGCGCAATACGTCGGCGGGCAGACGGAAAAACTTCAGGCCATTGATAATTTCAACCGTCGACAGGTCCGGATCAAAATCCGGGTAGTGCTCAAAATAGTCGCCGCCGTTACTGAACATGGACGCATTTTCGGAAGCGAAGGTCAGCCGGGACTTGCTCTGGTCCCCGTAATTCACACCGAACTTGACCGAGCTGATCAGGTCGCCCATAGGCGCCCAGTCCGCGTCCAGGCGAATCTCGGACACCGCATCGCTGATGGTATTGCCCGAGTTATAGCTGTAGTGCGCACCGAACGGCGAGGTGTGCGACAGCGCGGGATCCATGGTGATGTCCGGCAGCAGATTGTTGCCGGAACCATCGATGCGCACCTCATCCACGAAACCGCGCGCGACCACATAGCGGTTGTCGCCGGTGTTGCGGATTTCCGATTCCGAATGCGACACATCCAGGGACACGCGGAAATCGTCGCGGATATCCCAGGCCACATTGGTGCCCACCTGATAGGTTTCGGTGTTGCGCGGTACCGAGGTATTCAGCAGCTCCACCATGGCGCCATCGGTCAGTGTCACCGCATTGACCAGGCCGTTATCGTCGAACCCCAGGTCGCCGACACTGGGCACACCCGGTGTCCACCACTCGTCGTAGGTCACGAAGGAAATCTGGTACTCCTCGCCATTGGTATCGTAGGCGGAGTAGATGGAGTCGAAGTTCACTTCGATGTCGTCGCGCGGACGCCACTGCAGCGCGAGGCTGACACCGGTGCGCTCGCGGGTATCCTGCCAGTTGCGGTACTGCACGTATCCGGGCAGCGTGGTGCCGTACTCGTTGTCGACGTCCGGATCGAACTCCCCATCGCCGTCGACGTCTTCGCGTACGGTCATCCAGTCTTCGGCGCCTTCGTTGTAGAAGCCGCTGCCGTAGTAACCATCGGTGCGCAGGGTGCGCTCGGAATACACCCCGGTCAGCAGGGCACCGAAGGTGCCATCAAAAAACGTATTGCTCACCAGAAACGACGCCTGCGGATTCATGTCCTGGGTGCGGTCTTCGTAAATCCCCTTGAGCGACCCCTGCATGACCAGCCCGGGGAAATCCATCGGGCGGCGGGTGCGGATATTGATCACCGAACCGATGCCGCCTTCCTGGGTCTGTGCCACCGGCGACTTGTAAACTTCCACCCCTTTCAACAACTCTGCTGCAATCAGGTCGTAGTTGAAATCCCGGCTACTGTGCTCGGACGCCATACGGCGACCGTTGATGGTGGTCACGTTGTAGTCGCCGCCGAGGCCGCGCACCGTGACCTTCTGCCCCTCGCCCCCGTTGCGGGTGATGGTGATACCGCTCATGCGCTGCAGGGCTTCGGCAATATTCTGGTCCGGGAACTTGCCGATGTCCTCGGCGACGATGGAATCCACCACATTCACCGCATCGCGCTTGATATCCAGGGAGTTCTTGATACTGCTGCGAATACCCGTTACTTGAACCTCTTCCACGGTTTCACTGGCGGAACCTTCAAAAACATCTTCCGCTTCCTGAGTGTCCACATCCTGCGCCATAGCCTGGGAAGCCATGACCAGTGCCCCGATTACCAGGCTGAGTGTCGTTCTTTTGTTGTCGAGCATAATCGTTTACCCAATGTCGTTTTTATAAGTCGTGGTGGTGGTTGGGCACAGCGCACAAACAGCAGGCGTACAGCGGCCCCTTCGCCTTATTGCAGGCAAATAATCGTTTCAAAATGGAGAGAGAAAGCCTTCCGTGGCGGGATGATCAGGGCGGGCAGAAAGCCCGCCCGCACATCAACTTACAATGCCCAGCGGAGCAGCGGTTTTCCACACGCCGCGGGTAAAGTCCGGGAAGTCCTTGCTGTTGCCGCGGTCTTTCACAGAGGCTTCCGACAGCGGGGTGACCACAGACCAGGCCGCCGCATCGTAAACGTCCTGATCCAGAGGCTGGCCATTGCGCAGGCAGTAGACCATGCGCCAGAACATCAGGAAGTCCATACCGCCGTGACCGCCGTTGCGCTCGGCTTCTTCGCCCATGCGGCGCCACAGCGGGTGGTCGTACTTGCCGTACCAGTAGTCCATGTCGTAGTCCCACTCGTGGTAGCTCTTGCGACCACCTTTCTCCAGGGCGATGCGGTTGGGGAAGCCGGCGAAGACGCCGTTGGTGCCCTGAATGTGGTTGTGACGGGTATAAGGGCGCGGTGTGGTGGTGTCGTGCTGGACCATGATGGTGCGGCCCTTCACGGTCTTGATCAGGCTGGTGTTGATGTCACCGGCAATGTAGTCCACCTGGTTGCGCAGGTGATCCGCCGGGAATTCGCGCTCGGCGTAAGCGGCGCGGCCGAGGGCCGGGCTGCTCATGGAGGTGAGATAGTCGAAGCGGTCGCCGCGGTTGATGTTCATGTACTGGGCAACCGGGCCCAGGCCGTGGGTGGGGTACAGGTTGGCATCGCGCATGGCGTGCCACTGGGTGCGCCAGGAGCCGGTCTTGCGGTGCACTTCCTTCATCTGCCAGCGCAGCTCGTGAATATAGGAGGCCTCGCCGTGCAGCAGGTCGCCAAACAGTCCCATGCGCACCATGTTCAATGCCATCAGCTCGTCGCGGCCGTAGCACACGTTTTCGAGCATCATGCAGTTCTTCTGGGTCTTCTCCGCGGTGTCCACCAGCTGCCAGCACTCTTCCACGGTCACCGCCGCCGGCACTTCCACCATGGCGTGCTTGCCGCTGAGCATGGTTTCCACCGACATGGGCGCGTGCCAGCGCCAGGGGGTGGAGATAATCACGATGTCGATATCGTTGTGGTCCAGCAGGTCGCGGTAAGAGTGCTCGTTCTTGCCGTAGGCGGCGGGCTTGGGCAGCCCCTTGCTGGTGACCAGGTTGACCGCGCGCTCCAGCACCAGCGGATCGGTGTCACAGATCGCCTTGATTTCGACGCCGTCGATGTTGCAGAAGTGCTTTACCGCACCCACACCGCGCTCACCAACACCAATAAAGCCCACACGTACGGTGTCCATCGGCGGTACAACCAGCCCCATGACCGACTTCTGGCCCTTGGGTGCCAGCAGGTTGTTACCGGTGGCGGCATTGGTGGCACAGCCCGCGGCAGTGGCGGCAGCGGCCGCAGTCAGGCCGGCTTTCAGAAACTTTCGACGATCGATTTGGCTCATTGATCTTATACCTCGAAACCTGCTAAACGGTGATCTCTGTGTGGAGCTGACAATAACCAAGCGAAACTGGCGCTTCAACAAAAAAACACTTCAAAAACTTTCGTTTTGGCGCCAGCAAAACTGCGCCCTGCGCCAAAATATACCCATAAGCTATTGATTTATAAACCAAAAATAGAAACGAAAGTGCGCGAAAAATAAATTTAATTTGAAAGCTTGTGAAAGTTTCGTAGAATGCACGTCTGATTTCATCAAGGACGCCCCATGACAGCCAATACCATTGAGCGTAGACACGACATCGTGCAGACGACGATTGATGCCGGCCGCGTGCAGGTGCCGGAGCTCGCCGAGAAATATGGCGTTTCCACCGTGACCATCCGCGGCGACCTCAACTATCTGCACCAGAAGGGGTTGCTGGTGCGCACCCGCGGTGGCGCCGTGGCCAGCAACCGGGTGAGCCCGGAGCTGTCTGTGCGCGAAAAGGTCACGGAGCACCTGGATATCAAGCGCCGAATCGCCGCCACCGCTGCCCGCGAAGTCCGCGAGCAGGACACCATCATCCTGGATTCCGGCACCACCACCGCGGAGATGGCCAGCGAGCTGCAACACTTCCGCCGCCTGGTGGTGATGACCAACGGCCTCAACGTGGCGCAGAAACTGGTGGATGCAGAGGGCGTGGAAGTTCTGATGACCGGTGGCTCCCTGCGCAAGAAGTCGCTGTCCTTTTATGGCCGCGCCGCGGAAGACGCCCTGCAGTGCTACCACTTCGACAAGGTATTCCTGGGCGTGGACGGCATCGACTTCCAGGGCGGCATCACCACCCATTTCGAATACGAGGCCAACCTGAACCGCCTGATGTGCAAGGTCGCCCGGCAGGTGATTGCGGTGACCGACTCCTCCAAGTTCAAGCGCTCCGGGGTGCACAAGATCTGCGACTTTTCCGACATCGACATCCTCATCACTGACCGCGGGATTCCCGAGGCATTCCATGAGGCGTTGACCGATGCTGGGGTCAGGGTCGTGATCGTCGACTGAATCGCGCCCCGGCAGGGGTCACCCTGCGGACGCCAAACACTCAGACAACAAGGATTTACCATGCTGCAAGAATTGATAAGAGCCAACCTGGGAGGGGAAGCGCGCGGGATTTACGCCATCTGCTCCGCCCACGGCCTGGTGCTTGAGGCAGCCATGGAGCAGGCACTGGCAGACGACACGCCCCTGCTCATCGAGGCCACCGCCAACCAGGTCAACCAGTTTGGCGGCTATACCGGCATGCAACCGGCAGACTTTTTCGACTACGTGGCAACCCTGGCCGAGCGCACCGGGCTGGATGCGAGCCGCATTATTCTCGGCGGAGACCACCTGGGGCCGGTGTGCTGGCAGAACGAGCCCGCCGCGGAGGCCATGGCCAAGGCGCGCGACCTGATCGACGCTTACGTCACCGCCGGCTTCAGCAAGATCCACCTGGACTGCAGCATGCCCTGCGCCGACGATGCGCTGCCACTGGCAGACGCAGTGATCGCCGAGCGCGCCGCCGACCTGTGCCGCGCCGCCGAAGACGCCGCCGCACGCTGCGGCAAATCCGGGCAGGTGGTGTACGTGATTGGCACCGAAGTGCCGCCGCCCGGCGGCGCCAAGGAAGCCATTACCGAGCTGGAAGTGACCCGGCCAGAGCACGCGCGCAATACCATCGAGCTGCACCAGCGCGCCTTTGCCGAGCGCGGCCTCGATGCTGCCTGGTCACGGGTTGTGGGCCTGGTAGTGCAGCCCGGTGTGGAGTTCGATCACACCGCCATCATCGACTACCAGCCGCACAAGGCCACCGAACTGAAAGCCCTGGCCCAGGAAACCGGCGGTATCGCGTTTGAAGCGCATTCCACCGATTACCAGACCGACGCCGCCTACCAGCAACTGGTGCGCGACCACTTCGCCATCCTGAAGGTGGGCCCGCAGCTGACCTTTGCCCTGCGCGAAGCCCTGTTCGCCCTCAGCTATATCGAAGACGAGCTGCCGGGCATTGGGGAGAAGTCCAACCTGCGCGCGGTCTGCGAAGCGCGCATGCAGGCGCAACCGGGTTACTGGCAGAGTTTCTACGAGGTGGCCCCAGACCAGCAGCCACTTTACCGACGCTATAGTTACAGTGACCGCATCCGCTACTACTGGCCGGACAACGCGGTCAATGCTGCGGTGAACACCCTGCTGGACAACCTCTCGGGCGCACCAATACCGCTGCCCCTGCTGAGCCAGTTTTTCCCCCAGGAATACCATCTGGTCCGCGAGGGCCAGCTCGAAAACGCACCGCGCGCACTGATCAAAGCGCGTATCCGCCAGGTCACCGCCGCCTATGCCAACGCCTGCTGGAAGCAGTAGTACAGGACCAATAAAGATGTATAACACCCTGAATATCGACGCCGACACACTCCGCCAGAACAAGGCCGAGTACACCGCGCGCGAAATCGCCCAGCAGCCGGATTCCTGGCAGCGCACCGCCGCCCTCGTGGAGGCGCAGCGCACGCAGCTGCACGCATGGCTGCAGCCACTGCTGCAACAAAGCTCCCTGCGCATCATCCTCACCGGTGCGGGCACGTCCGCCTACGCCGGCGAGACGGTCGCCCCCTACCTCACCCGCGCCATGGAGCGCCGCGTGGAAGCCATCAGCACCACCGACCTGGTGAGCAACCCACACGAATACCTGCTGCGGCAGGTGCCCACCCTGCTGGTTTCCTACGCCCGTTCCGGCAACAGCCCGGAGAGTGTCGGCGCCTATGACCTGGCCAACCAGTGTGTAGCGCAGTGCTACCACCTGGTCATTACCTGCAACCCTGACGGGGAGTTGGCCAAGCGCGCCAGCGGTAGCGACAACAGCTATTCCCTGCTGATGCCAGAAGAAACCCTGGACCAGAGTTTCGCCATGACCAGCAGCTTCACCTCCATGCTGCTCGCCACTCTGGAAGTGTTTGCGCCGCAAGCCGCCCAGCTACCGGCGCTGGCCGCAGTGACCCGCAACCTGCTGGAGAACCAGCTCCCGGAAATCCAGCGCATTGCCCAGCAGGACTTCAAACGGGTGGTCTTTCTCGGCGCCGGCGGACTGAAAGGTATCGCCACCGAGGCCGCGCTGAAAATGCTGGAACTCACCGCCGGCAAGGTGGACTGCCATGCGGAAAGCCCACTGGGTTTTCGTCACGGCCCCAAGTCCATGCTCGACGACAAGACATTAGTGGTGCTGCTGCAAAGCAACGACGCCTACTGCCGCCGCTACGACGACGATCTGCTGGCGGAGCTCAAAAAAGACGGCACCACACCGTGGATCCTGTGCCCCGCCGATTTCGCAGACACCAGCGCACTGGCAGAAGCCTGGCTCGCGCTGTACTACATCGTGGTTGCGCAGGCGCTGTCGTTTTACAAATCCCTGGCGCTGGGGATTACCCCGGACAACCCCTGCCCCACCGGTGAAGTGAATCGCGTGGTACAGGGCGTGACCATTTATCCCCTGGAATCAGGCAGCGCAAGCGAGTAATACAGTTGATTTACGGACTGGACATTGGCGGCACCAAAATCGAAATCACATGTTTCGATGACCGGCTGCGCAAGCTGGACAGCGCGCGGGTCGCCACCCCGGTGGAGGACTTCAACGGGTTTATCGACACACTGGTAACGCTGATCGAAGAGGCGGATCAGCGCCACGGTGGGCGCGGGCTGGTGGGCATCGGCATGCCCGGCCTGATCGACCGCGAGGGACGCACGCTGTCGGCCAACGTACCCTGCGCCACGGGAAAAAATGTCGCGCAGGTTTTGCAGGCGCGCCTGCAGCGGCCGATTGCCATCGCAAACGATTGCCGACTGTTTGCCCTGTCGGAAGCTCACGGTGGTGCCGGCGACGGTTACGCCAGAGTGTACGGCGCCGTACTCGGCACCGGCGCGGCCGGGGGCCTGGTCATCAACGGCGAACTCTACCGCAGCCGCCAGGGCATTGCCGGTGAGTACGGACACCACCCACTGCCTGCCGCACTGCGCCAGAAGTACCAGCTACCGCTGCTCAATTGCGGCTGCGGCCTGGTGGGCTGCCTGGAGCCGTATATTGCCGGCCCCGGCCTCGCCAACCTGCACCGGCAGTACTGTGGCCAAACGGTGACGGTACCCGAGCTGGTTGAACGGTGGCGCTCTGGCGATACCCATGCGCTGGCCACCCGGGAAATTCACCTGGACCTGCTCGGCGCTGCCTTTGCCAACCTGATGATGGCCCACGACCCGGACGTTATTGTGCTGGGCGGCGGCCTGTCGCGTATCGAAGAACTGTACCGGGATTTGCCCCGGGCCATCGAAAGCCACCTGTTCGCCGGCTTCACGGCCCCGCCCATTGTGCCGCCCACATTCGGCGATGCCAGCGGCGCCCGCGGCGCGGCACTGCTCGCCCGGCAGTTTGCGGAAAGCCCGCACTAGCCCGCCCTACACCATCCAAGGCCTTTCGCATGAACAATGCCATGAACGACGCCATGAACGACGCCATGAACGATGCCAAAAACACTCACCCGGTGTACTTAAAGCCGCAGACCATCTTTACCGAAACGGCGGCGCTCTGCGGCCACTACCTCGGCATCGAGGGCGGCCGCATCAGTGAAATTACCGCAGCGCCCACCAGCGGTGTGCCGGTCATTGAACTGCCGGGAATCACCCTGGTACCGGGCCTGATCGACCTGCACATTCACGGCCGCGAAGGCTGCGATGTGATGGACGCGACACCGGAGGCGCTGCAAACCATCTCGCGCTCCGTGGCACAGCACGGTGTCACCGGTTTCCTCGCCACCACGGTCACCAGCAGCTGGGAAGAAACCCTCGCCGCCATGGACAACCTGGGGCGCTCGGCACTGGCGCCGCAACCGGGCGCACGGGTGCTCGGCGGTTACAGCGAGGGATTGTTTTTTGCCAGCGAGCACAAGGGCGCGCACAACGATCACTACTTTCTCACCCCCACTCGCGAACGCATGGATGCCCTGCTCGAGGCCTCCCACCAACAACTGAAAGTCGTGGCGCTGGCGCCGGAAGTGGACGGTGCCATGGAGATCATTCCGTATCTGCAACAGCGCGGCGTCAAGGTCATGCTGGGGCACACCAACGCCACCTACGCGCAGACCTGCGCGGCCCTGGATGCCGGTGCCTGTGGCGGCGTACACGTGTTCAACGGCATGCGCGGCATCCACCACCGCGAGCCCGGCTGTACCGGTGCGGTGCTGGTGCAGGATGCCAACGTGGAAGTGATCGCCGATGGGGTACACCTGCACCCGGCAATTCTGCAGATGATCTGTAAATTAAAAGACCCGGCGCGCGTCACCCTGATCAGCGACTGCATCAATGCCGGCGGTCTTGCTGACGGCCGTTATCAACTGGGCAAAATGGACATCAATCTGGAAGCGGGTGTGGCGCGCACCGACAGCGGCTCGCTGGCCGGCAGCACCCTGACACTGGAACGCGCCGCCGCCAACCTGCACAAGCTCGCAGGTATCGAATGGCGCGAGGCACTGCATATGGCGAGCCTGTCGCCGGCAAAATTCCTCGGCATCGACGACTATACCGGCTCCATCGCTCCCGGCAAGAATGCCGATCTCGCACTGCTGAATGCCAATGGTGAAGTAGAAGCGACGTTTGTCGCGGGCAAGCCGGTATTCTGTTGCGATACGCTTGCGCCATTCCTGGCAGAGCTGTTCTAAACCGCCAAAAAAAGCCGGCCATAGCGGCCGGCCAATCCGTCAGAAAACTGCGCTGATCCTCTTACGCGGACTCCGCCAGCGTTAATCCGGCGCGCACGGTCCGGGTTGCCTCCACCATGTTCAGCAGCGCGGAGCCCACCTCCGCCCAGTTGCGGGTTTTCAATCCACAATCCGGGTTTACCCAGAGTTTTTCCGCGGGAATCACTTCCAGCAATTGCTGCAGGCGCGCCACCAGTTCTGCGCGCTCCGGCACATTGGGCGAGTGGATATCGTAAATACCCGGTCCGATCTCATTCGGATAGCCGCCCTGCTCACCAGCAAACACCTGCAACAGGCGCAGATCGGAACGGGCGGATTCGATGGTAATCACATCCGCATCCAGTGCCACAATTGCATCCATGATGCTGTTGAAATTGGAGTAGCACATGTGGGTGTGAATCTGGGTTTCTGCCTTCACTTCACTACAGGTATAACGGAAACAGCCCACCGCCCAGGCAAAATAATCGTCGTGGCCAGACGCCCGCAGCGGTACGCCCTCGCGCAGTGCCGGCTCATCGATCTGGATAATGCCGATACCCGCCGCCTCCAGGTCCCGCACTTCTTCGCGCAGCGCCCGGGCGATCTGCAGGCAGCTCACGGCGCGGGGAATATCCTCGCGCGGGAAGGACCAGTTGAGAATGGTCACCGGCCCGGTGAGCATGCCTTTTACCGGCTTCTTGCTCTGGCTCTGGGCGTATGCACTCCACTGCACGGTCATCGGTTGCGGGCGGGAAATGTCCCCGGCAATAATCGGTGGCTTCACACAGCGCGAACCGTAGCTCTGCACCCAGCCATTGCCGGTGTGGATGAAGCCGTCCAGCTGTTCGCCAAAATACTCCACCATGTCGTTGCGCTCGGCTTCCCCGTGCACCAGTACATCGAGGCCGAGAATTTCCTGACGGCGAATGGCCTCGGCAATTTCCGCACGCAGGTGATCGTGATAATCCTGCGTGGAAATCTCACCGTTGCGGAACTGCTTGCGCACCTGACGCAGCACATCGGTCTGCGGAAACGAGCCAATGGTGGTGGTGGGCAACAGCGGCAGTTCCCAGCGCGCGCGCTGCACCGCCACCCGCTCGGAAAACGGTTGCGCGCGCCAGGTGTTGGCGAGCTCTGCGCGCACCTCGGCCTCACTGCGGCTCTCGGTTTTGGCGGTGTCCGCGAGCTGTGCGGCACCTGGCAGCAGGGCCTGCTGCAGCGCGTTCAGTTCATCGAGTTTCTGGCGGGCGTAAGCCAGGCGCTGCCTGTCGGATTCGGCGAGGCCGCTTTCCGTGGTCAGGTCTACCGGGCTGTGCAACAGGGAGCAACTGGCGGATAGCCACAGGCGCTCCCCCAACTGCTCTGCCAGCGGCGCCAGCGCCCGTTGCCAGTGCGCCAGATCCGTGCGCCACACATTGCGTCCGTTGATCACCCCCACTGAAAGTACCTGCTGGCGACCGAGGGCGCCCACCGTACTGGCCAGCTCTTCGGGCGCGCGCACCGCATCGATGTGCACACCGTCTACCGGCAGGGCAAACGCGAGGTCGAAATTTTCCCGCAACGGAGAAAAGTAGCTTGCGAGCAGCAGTTTGCTACCGCTGGCGTTCGCCAGTGCGGCGTAGGTGGGCGCAAACGCATCGCGCCATTGGGCGGGCAGATCCAGCCCCAGAATGGGCTCATCAATCTGTACCCACTGCGCTGCTGCATCGGCCAGCTGCGCCAGCAGCGCGAGATACTGCGGCAGTAGTTTCGGCAGCAGATCCAGCGGGTTTTCCACACCCCGCCCCAGCCACAGGTAAGTGAGCGGGCCGATCACCACCGGCTTGACGTTGTGCCCCAGGCTCTGGGCTTCCCGCACTTCTTCCAGCAGCCATTCACTGTCGAGGGCAAATTCCTGGTCAGCAGAAAACTCCGGCACCAGATAGTGGTAGTTGGTATCAAACCATTTGGTCATGGCACTGGCGGCCACCGGTGCACCGGAAGGCGCACGGCCGCGCGCCATACGAAAATACTGATCGAGCTTGTTGTCCGCCGCATCGACGGCAAAGCGTTCGGGCACCACACCAAACATCAGCGAGTGATTGAGCACCTGGTCGTACCAGGCAAAGTCGCCGACCGTGGTGTACGCGAGGCCGGCTTGCTGCTGAGCCCGCCAGTTCTGGCTGCGCACCTGTGCGCCCACCGCCCGCAGGGCCTTCTGGTCGATCTCGCCCTTCCAGTAGGCCTCCTGCGCCCGCTTCAGTTCGCGCTGCGCGCCGATACGCGGATACCCAAGAATATGTGTCTGTGCCATGTCCCTTCCCCCAATAACAAACCGCCCCGAGCCAATCGCCGGGGGTACCTAAATCAGGGGGTTGATTCTGCAGGCCATACCATGTTCAATCAATTTCATATTTTTTGCCCGCAACATGAAATTCACTAAAGATGATTGAGCTACGCCACTTGCGCGCCCTGACCACCCTGCGGGAAACCGGCAGCATGGTGCGCGCCGCCGAGCGCCTGCACCTGACCCAGTCCGCCCTCTCCCACCTGTTCCGGGAAATGGAAGACCGCCACCAACAGGCGCTGTTTATCCGTAAATCCCGCCCGCTGCGCTTTACCAGCGCCGGCCTGCGGCTACTGCAACTGGCCGACGACGTACTGCCGCGGGTGGCCGTGGCCCAGCGGGACCTGGCACGGCTGGCCTCCGGGCAGGCGGGACGGCTAAATATCGCCATCGAATGCCACAGCTGTTATCAGTGGCTGATGCCGACCCTCGACGCCTATCGGGACGACTGGCCGGAAGTGGAGCTGGACCTGTCCAGCGGCTTTCATTTCGCGCCCCTGCCCGCGCTGGTCCGTGGCGACCTGGACCTGGTGGTAACCAGCAACCCGGACCCGTCCCTCAAGGGCATCCACTACGCGCCCCTGTTCAGCTTTGAGATGTGCCTGGCGGTCAGCCGCAAGCACCCGCTGGCGGCGAGCAAATGGGTCACGCCGCAGGACCTGGAAAACGAAGTGCAGATTACTTATCCGGTGGAGCGGGAGCGGCTGGATATTTTTCAGCATTTTCTCGACCCCGCGGGCATCGAACCCGCATCGGTGCGCACTGCCGAGCTTACGGTGATGATGGTGCAACTGGTGGTCAGTGGACGCGGAGTATGCGCACTGCCCAACTGGGCGCTTTACGAATATTTACAAAAGGGGCTGGTCAGCCAATTGCGGTTAGGAAAATCCGGCCTGTGGAGTACACTCTACGCTGCGGTGCGCGACGAGATGCGGGACCAGGCATTTTTGCAGGATTTCCTCAGCACGGCGCGGGACACCTGCTTCGCCAACTTGAATGGCGTGCGCACTGCGACCACAACAACAACCGTCTGAATAACACATAACAGTCATTACAAAAGGGGATAAGTATGGCCTCCACACCCAATAGCTGGAGCAAGGCACTCAAGACACTGCACTGGCTCATCGCATTCTTTATTCTGTTTGCCTGGGCCTCCGTAGAACTGCATGAACTCTACGAGAAAGGTGACCCGATGCGGGGCTGGTGGATGGTAGGGCACTTTTCCGTAGGCTTTGCCGTACTGTTCCTGGGTCTCTTCCGCCTCTACTGGCGCGCCACCCACGGCCGCCCGACACTGTACGGCAGCAGCATGCAGAAGCCCGTATCCCTGCTGATTCAGAGCCTGATGTACATCATCATGATTGGCATGCCCCTCAGTGGCCTGCTCATGCGCCAGTTTGCCGGCCGCGACACCACCCTGTTCTGGCTGTTCGACCTGCCCGCCCTCTTCAGCAAAAATATCGAACTGGCTAAACAATTCGCGTTCATCCACAAGGAATTTTTGTGGAACGCCCTGCTCATTCTGCTGGTACTGCATATCGGCGGCGCCCTGTGGCATCACCTGGTCAGCAAGGACAACACCCTGCGGCAGATGCTGCCGTTTGGCAAAACCCAATAATTTTCAGTCAATAAAAACAAAAAGGGCACCCGTTGGGTGCCCTTTTTGTTTATGCCGTTTCATCCCGACAAAAATGCCTATCAATCGCGCGGTTTTTTCGGTTTGCCGGCCGGCTTGCGCTTCTTGGCTGCGAACGGCGGCTTGTCGCCCGCACTGCTGCCCGCCTGCTCGGTAAACTTGGCGATATTCATCGGCCGACCGTTTACGCGCACCTTTTTCAGGTGGTTGAAGATTTCCTTGGGCATGCCTTCCGGCAGGTCCACGGTGGTGTAGTCCGGGTAGATTTCGATGCGGCCGATGTAGCTGCTGTCGAGATCCACTTCGTTGGCGATAGCACCCACCACACTGCCCGGGCGTACGCCGTGATCACGGCCGACTTCGATGCGGAAGCGCTCTTTGCCTTCATCGGGCGGACCAACGTGCTTTTCCTTGTCGAAGGGCTTGCGCTCCCGCTTGCTGCGTTTGCGGTCATCCCTGTCGCCAAAATCACGGTCACGGCGATCGCTGCGGTCGTTGAAATCGCGCTGCTTCGGCTCACGCTCGTCCAGCAGCAATGGCTGGTCGCCCTGCGACATGGCAGCGAGTGCCGCAGCCACGTTCAGCGGGTCCACGTCGTTTGCTGACAGGTACTGTTCCACCAAATCACGGAAAGGTGCCAGGTCAGAGCCGCCTTCCAGTGTATCGGTAATGCGCTGGCGGAATTTTTCCATGCGCGAGGCGTTTACCGCCTTGGCGGTGGGCAGCTCCAGACGTTCGATCGGCTTTTTGGTGGCCTTTTCGATCACGCGCAGCATGCGGCGTTCGCGCGGCGCGACGAACAGGATGGCATCCCCTTCGCGGCCGGCGCGGCCGGTACGGCCGATGCGGTGGATATAGGCTTCGGTGTCGTAGGGAATGTCGTAGTTGATCACGTGGCTGATACGTTTCACGTCCAGGCCACGGGCTGCCACATCGGTGGCGACCACGATATCCAGCTTGCCTTTCTTCAGCTTGTCGATCACCTGCTCGCGCAGGTTCTGTGCCATATCGCCATTCAGGGCAGAGCTGGCGAAACCGCGGGCGGCGAGCTTGTCGGCAATCTCAACAGTGGCGTTCTTGGTACGCACAAAGATGATGGTGCCATCCACCGGCTCGGCTTCGAGAATCCGGGTCAACGCATCCATCTTGTGCAGACCACCCACCGGCCAGTAGCGCTGGCGGATGGTATCGGCGGTCTCGGTCTTGACCTTGATCTTCACTTCCACCGGGTTGCGCAGATGCTCACGGGCAATGGTCGCAACCTCTCTGGGCATGGTGGCCGAGAACAGCGCGATCTGACGCTGATCAGGGATCTGCTCCAGCACCCACTTCACGTCGTCGATAAAGCCCATGCGCAGCATTTCGTCGGCTTCATCCAGCACCAGCATTTTCAGACCGGACAGGTCCAGGGTGCCTTTACGCATGTGGTCCATCACGCGGCCGGGGGTGCCCACAACCAGCTGCACACCGCGCTTCAGTTGCTGGATCTGGCCGCGGTAGTCGGCGCCACCGTAAATAGGCGCAACGTGGAAACCTTTCAGGTTGGACGCGTAAGACTGGCACGCCTCGGCCACCTGGATGGCGAGTTCGCGGGTGGGTGCCAATACCAGTGCCTGCGGGCGCTTGCTTTTCAGGTCAAGGCTCGCCAGCAGCGGCAGCGCAAAGGCGGCCGTTTTACCGGTACCGGTCTGGGCCTGGCCCAGCACATCGCGGCCCTGCAGCAGTGACGGGATAGTCTGTGCCTGAATAGGGGATGGGGTTTCGTAACCCAGTTTGGAAACAGCTTCGAGAATTTGTGTCGGCAGGCCCAGCTGGTCAAAACCAGCAGGTGCAGAATGATCGGTCATATAGAGTTCACTTGAATGTACATAGGAGCCGAGTCGGCGCTCATCCCAATGGGATAACCATAGCGCACGACTGAGGATTGCTGGGCAAGGCGAAGAAGCCCATTAATAGCACCGGCTATTTCAAGCTCATTCAACTCAGAGACAGGGGCCTGTGGCGAGGAGGTCTGTTACCCATTTTGACAATTGTCCCTGTTGGCACCTTACTCGGGCTTAACGCCAGGTACGGGCCAGGACAAGAGGCTGCGCAGTCTACCAGTTTGGCGGAGAACTGCCAGTTTATTTTTTGAGCAGCGCAGAATAATGGATATCTGCAAATCGACCGTCACTGCGATCCTCTTCATAACCACGATTGAAAAACAACACCGATACAAGCACAAGCTGATGCAATGGTCGCAAGGTTATCCGCGAATGTGTAATCCATGTTTCCCACGCAACTGCCTCAAAAGAACATTTTTTAACCTGCTTGAAGGGAGAAGTAAAACAGGTTGCTCAACCCCGTCAACTAACGTTTAATAGTGCGCCAAGTGAGACGGACGTCACAAAACCAAAGAGACCCAAATCTCACTGGAAGAATATTACAAACAAGATAAATTTTGAGGGGGAATCTCATGATCAAGAAAACACTGGCCATCGTTGCTTCGGCGGCCGTCATTGCTGGCTGCGACAACGACTCAAAAAGTCGCCAAACTATTGAAATCCCCAACACTGCACCGGTTGTTGAGGTGGCGCCGACTGAAGCGGCCACGCCCGGGAGCGTGGTCTCCATCAGCGCCGTAGTTACTGACGCTGAAGACAACGTGACCTCTATCCTCTGGGCTCAGACCGGCGGTGCGACGGTTGAATTGAACGGCAGCGAAAGCGAAACTCTCGAGTTTGTTGCCCCAGGATTGAGCGAAGCATCGACCCTTACCTTTAATGTTACCGTTCAGGACGAAGACGGCGAATCCGATACTGCCGCGGTTACTGTTGAGGTTCTTCCTAACGCCGCTCCAACCGTATCCATCGCCGCAGTCGAGCCGGCAGCAACCCAGCAGACCGTTACCCTGATCGCCACCGGTGCTGACGACTACAGCGAAGAGCTGACCTATAGCTGGAAACAGGTGGACGCAGAAGAAGGCTTCGATGTAACACTCGCAACAGAAGCGAACGAAGCAACTTTTGTTGCCCCGGCAACCAAGTTCAACAAGACCCTGACCTTCGAGGTCACTGCAACAGACGACTTTGATGCGAGCAGCCAGGCCACCGCTGAAGCAAAAGTCATCGGTGACATCCACGCGCAAATCAAGGCTCTGACCGATTTCGTTGCCACCTCCGACTTTGCAAACGTCTATGTGGGCGGCTTCCTCGTCAATGACTCCGCAATGGGCAATGGCCTCTTCAAATGGAAGCGTACCGATTCAGGTGCCGCAAAGAACATCACCGCGCCCATCGCGCACTTCCTGCACCGTGCAGGCTATGAAGAGATTGCGGAACTGGCGTTTGAAGATATGTATCAGCGCACCAGCGCTGACCCAACCAGCAACAGCAACTTTGCCAGTGCTGACTTGGGCGTATTCCTGTACGCGCACGAAGTGACCGGCAAGGAAAAATTCCTCGAGGTAGCCGAAGCAATGTGGTCGCAGGTGCAGGCAAAATACGGCCACACGGGCACCAACCCTCCGCGCGATAACTATGCCAGCTACCCGAGCCTTTGGGGCTACGACAGCTATAACCAGCTGATGGGTGCCTATCTGGCAGACAAAAATGGCCTTGAAGGTGCAGACACTTACTTCGCGGCGTTTTCAGCGTGGTACGAGGAAGAGCTGCCTGGCCAGCTGGCGACCAATCCTTCCAATGCGATCTATACCAACCTGATCTACAAAGAGTTTGGCCTGGGCATCCGCGATGAGACCTATACGCTCACCGCAGAAGACCCGGAATTTGGTATGCAGACCGCTGCATACGCACTGCTTAGCCAGACCATTGACAAGGAAACGGCTGTCGATTTCCTGATGGACCGCCTGAGCAACAAGACTGACGACGACTATTCCGAGCCTGTCGCTGAGGCCATTGGCGCCCTGCGAACTTTTGCTGACGAATAACACTCGCCAGGCACAGTCTAAAAGCGCAGCCTCGGCTGCGCTTTTTTTGTTTACAACTTCAGTTAATCAGCTCGGCGAGCACCTGCCAGTGGCAACCACCAACTTTCGTTGTTCAAATACCACAGTACTGTTTTTTCTAAACCACTCGCGAATGATTCCGCAGGGCGGTACCCAAGCTCCTCCCTGGACTTGGACGGATCTATGGAATAGCGGCGGTCGTGCCCCAAACGATCTGTCACAAAAGTGATCAGTTCGTCAGAACGCCCATCGATCGCTTTTCCAGCGCGGGGAAAACGAGCTGCCAAGGCTGGGTCAGTGGAAAACCTCTGATTCATCATGTCGCAGATTCGCTCCACGATATCCAAATTCGTCCACTCATTAATACCACCGATGTTGTAGCACTCCCCCAGGCGGCCTTTCTTGATCACTAGGTCAATACCGCGCGCGTGGTCTTCCACGTACAGCCAGTCTCGGATCTGCTGCCCATCCCCGTAAATGGGCAACGGTTTATCGTGCAGGATGTTGGTAATGACCAGCGGGATCAGTTTCTCCGGGAAGTGGTAGGGGCCGTAGTTGTTGGAGCAGTTGCTGGTGGTGACCTTCAAGCCGTAAGTATGGTGGTAGGCACGCACCAGATGGTCGGACGCGGCCTTGCTCGCGGAATACGGGCTATTAGGCGCGTAGGGGGTGGTCTCGCTGAAGGCGGGATCGTTGGGTTCCAGCGTGCCATACACTTCGTCGGTAGAAACGTGGTGGAAGCGGTGACCTTCCGTGTTCAGCCCCTCGTCCAGCCAGACTTTCTTTGCGGCCTTGAGCAGGCTGTGGGTGCCGATGATGTTGGTCTCAATAAACGCATCCGGGCCGGTGATGGAGCGGTCTACGTGGCTCTCTGCGGCGAAGTGCACCAAGGTGTCGATGTGGTGCTCCTTTAGCAGGGTTTCTACCAGCTCGGTATCGCAGATATTGCCGCGGCAGAATACGAAGTTGGGGTTTTCCGCCACCGGATCGAGGCTGGCTTTATTGCCGGCGTAGGTGAGTGCGTCCAGCACGACGACCTTGTCTTGCGGGTAAGTTTTCATCCAGTAGTGGACGAAGTTGGCACCGATAAAACCGGCACCGCCAGTGACGAGTAGATTGCTCATTTACAGTTCCGCTGAATTGAGGACAGACCTTAATACCTGGCGCCAGTGCTGTAGTGCCTGGCCGGTATCTTCTGCCAACCGGGACTTGTCCAGAACACTGTAGGACGGGCGCGCGGCCGGGGTTGGGTAGTCGGTGGTGGCAATGGGGGCGATATTGACCTGCCGCCCTTTCGGCAACAGGCCTGCACTCATGCCTTCTTCGTAAATAGCTACGGCGAAGTCGTACCAGCTGGCGACGCCGGCGTCGGTACAGTGATAAATACCACGAGCTTCTTGGTTTGCTACCAGCCCGTAAATGTTCTCCGCCAGGGTGCCAGCCCAAGTCGGTGTGCCGATTTGGTCGGCCACCACACCCAGCTGGTCGCGCTCCCGCATCAAGCGCAGCATGGTGGTGACAAAGTTGCCACCCTCGCGATTGTAGACCCAGGCGGTACGCACGATGATGGCTTCGGGCAGTATGGCTTCGACCGCCTCTTCGCCGCGAGCCTTGCTTGCGCCGTATACACCCAGCGGGCTTCTTATATCTTGTGCCCGGTATGGTCGGGACTGCTCGCCGTCGAACACGAAGTCGGTGGAAACGTGGATCAGGCGAATGCCCAGCTCGCGGCAGGCCAGAGCCAGGTTTTCCGGGCCGCGCGCGTTAATCAGGTGTGCCTGTTCGCTATCGGACTCCGCTTTATCCACGGCCGTGTAGGCCGCGGCGTTGATAACAACCTGCGGCTGCTCCCGCGTGAGAACGGCAAAGACCTGCTCTTTATTGGCGATATCCAGCGTGTCGCGGCCATGGGCAACGACCGTGGTATCACTAGGAGCTCGCTGCTGCAACTGCTTACCGAGCTGACCGTTTTTACCGGTGATGAGAATTTTCATTATTTAGACCCCATCAACCAAAGACGGCAGCGTCTTTCAGGAGTTTACCTTCGGCATCCTTGGCGGAAAGCTTGGGGGCCTCACCATTGACCAGGGGCCACTCGATCCCAATTTCCGGGTCGTCCCAGCGCAATGAGTGTTCGTATTGGGGCGCGTAATAATCGGTGCACTTGTAGACGAACTCGGCGAATTCGCTGGTCACGTAAAAACCGTGGGCGAAGCCTTCCGGGATCCAGAGCTGGCGTTTGTTGTCTTCGTTCAGCAGCACACCGACCCACTGGCCGAAGGTGGGAGAGCGTTTGCGCAGGTCTACGGCCACATCGAACACTTCTCCGGACGTAACGCGGACCAGCTTGCCCTGGGTGTGCTCGGTCTGATAGTGCAAACCCCGCAGGATACCCTGGCTGGATTTGCTGTGGTTGTCCTGCACAAAGGTACGCTCGGCACATTCACGATGGAAGAAGTCCTGGCGGAAGGTTTCCAGGAAGAACCCACGCTCGTCGCCGAAGACCTTTGGCTCGATTATTTTTACATCGGGGATTTTGGTTTCCAGTACTTTCATATCAACGTGCAAACCTGGGGTCGCGCTGGGAATCAGCAATCAGCTGCATCAGGTATTCGCCGTAGCCGCTTTTCATCAAAGGCTGCGCCTGCTTTTCCAGCAACTCTGCATCAATAAAACCTTTACGGAACGCAACCTCTTCCGGGCAGGCGATTTTCAGGCCCTGGCGACGCTCAATGGTTTGCACAAATTGAGCAGCTTCCAGCAGGTTATCGTGGGTACCGGTGTCCAGCCAGGCGGAGCCGCGCCCCATCAGCTCGACGTGCAGCTTGCCCTGCTCCAGGTACATGCGGTTGAGGTCGGTAATTTCGAGCTCACCACGGTGGCTGGGTTTGATCTCCCGCGCCAGGTCGCACACCTGATTGTCGTAGAAGTAGAGGCCGGTCACGGCGTAGTTGGACTTCGGCTGCGTGGGCTTCTCTTCGATGCTGATGACCTTGCCTGCATCATCAAACTCGGCCACCCCGTAGGCGCGGGGATCGGCGACATGGTATCCGAAGACTGTGGCACCCTCGGTGCGCTGGTCAGCGCTTTTCAGGACTTCGTTAAAACGCTCTGCGTAGTAGATATTGTCGCCCAGTACCAATGCGCTGGGATTGTTGCCCACGTGCTCACGGCCGATCAGGAACGCCTGGGCCAGGCCGTCTGGGGAGGGCTGCACTGCATAGGTAAGGTTGATACCCCACTGGCTGCCATCTTCCAGCAGCTTCTGGAACAGCGACTGCTCTTCCGGCGTGGTGATAATCAGAATATCTCGGATGCCCGCCATCATCAGGGTGGTGAGCGGGTAATAGATCATCGGCTTGTCGTACACCGCCATGAGCTGCTTGCTGACACCTTTGGTCAGCGGGTATAGCCGGGTGCCGGAACCGCCCGCGAGGATGATTGCTTTTCTATTTGTATTCACTATTTCCATGTGCTTCCCCAAGTGAGTTTCTTCGTGCCTACTGGCTGGGTAATTCGCAGCAATTCGGGGCTCACGAACCTCCACGTAATCACTGCTTTGACTTCCATGTTTTGCCCGGACATTCTACCGGGACTTTGAGCTTCCCCCGCGGTAAACGGGTCGCTCATTTGCGCGGGCTTTACCTGCTCACCCTTTCGGGGTCGCTGGTACGCCAGCCGGACCCGCGCACGATGAGCGTTGGTTTTGGCTCCTCGCGCCCGGGCAGCACTGCCAAATCAAAAAAGGCCGCATCCTTTCGGATGCGGCCTTTTTTGATTTGGTGGAGCTAAGCGGGATCGAACCGCTGACCTCAACACTGCCAGTGTTGCGCTCTCCCAGCTGAGCTATAGCCCCAAAGTTGCTTTCTTGATTGGGTTTCCCCCGAAAGCGAGGCGCATTTTAACAGCGGCCCTTCGGGTGTCAACCAGAAAAAACGACTTTTTAATCAATTAGTTAGAAACCGCTGAGCGGTGGGTGCCCGCGGTTTCTGGTGAATACAGGGTCAGCCGCTGGCCCTGTATTCAATGGCAGCAAGGCCTCAAGCGACGGCTTCGACCCGTGGCTTCTGTTTGGTCAGGAACTCTTGCAGTCCGGCACCAATATCCGGGTGGTGCAGGCCGTACTCGAACTGGGCCTTCATGTAACCCAGCTTGTTGCCGCAATCGTGACTGTGGCCAACAATGCGGTAGGCATCTACCTGCTGGACTTTTAGCAGCTCATCAATGGCATCGGTCAGCTGGATTTCGCCACCGGCTCCCGGCTGGGTTTGATCCAGCAGGAACCAGATTTCCGCCGGCAAAACATAGCGGCCAACCACGGCCATGTTGGAGGGGGCGGCATCGACGCTGGGCTTTTCTACCATGCCGTCGATCTTGGCAACACCACCCACCTTGAGATCTGCACCCAAGCAGTCCACCACACCGTATTTGCTCACATCTTCCCAGTCGACGGATTCCACCATGATCTGGCTGGCACCGGTTTGCTCAAAGTTACGCACCATGGCCGCGAGATTGGTGTTGGTGAGATCGGCGGCGTATTCATCCACCAGCACGTCGGGCAACAGCACCGCGAAGGGGTTGTCGCCAACCACCGGACGGGCGCAGGCAATGGCATGACCGAGGCCCTTCGCCTCTGCCTGGCGCACGGAAATCACGGTGACATCACGCGGGATGATCGCGCGCACTTCGTCCAGCAGCTGGCGCTTGAGGCGATTTTCCAGCTGGGCTTCCAGTTCGAAGGAGGTGTCAAAGTGATTGGTGATGGCGTTTTTACTGGCGTGGGTGACCAGGACAATTTCCTTGATCCCGGCTTTGACCGCTTCATTTACCACGTACTGGATCAGCGGCTTGTCCACGATCGGCAGCATCTCTTTCGGGATGGCCTTGGTGGCGGGCAACATGCGGGTCCCCAAACCCGCAACAGGGATGACTGCTTTTTTGACTGCGGTCATTTTATTTCCTTATTCGTCTGAATGGTTTCCGGTTAATCCGTTAATCCTCAACCTGGCGGGATTCTACCCACGAAATGTGACAACTGTCACACAACTGGTTCGATAGGGCGCCACATATTTCTTCGGGAGAAGAACGCCACTCGGCACTATGACTTTTAGACAGGCAATAAAAATGCCACTTCGGATGCCCGAGTGGCATTGGTGACGCACAAACGCCTGTTCAGGCGGCCTCAGCCGAGGCTCGCGAACTCTTTTTCCCAGCGCTTCAGCACCTTCTTGCCAGCGCCGCCCAGTACTTCGACGGCCTGGCGCAGACGGGCGCGGCTGAGGTCGGGGCCGAGCAGTTCCATGGCGTCCATCACCGAGAAACTGGCGGTGGTGCCACTGATGGCCACAAACAGGGGCGCGTTGAAGTCCTTCAGCTTGATATCCATCTGATTAGACAGCTCTTTGACGGTGGCAAAGATGGTGTCTTTGCTCCAGCTGCGCAGCGCTTCCAGCCTCCACAGGGTAAATTGCAGGAGCTTCTTCTGGTCGTCCAGCGCCAGCTTGTTGCCAGCAAAGCTCTCTTCGCTGAGCGGCAGCTTGCCAGAAGCAAGGAAGCTGACCAACGGCAGGAAGTCACCGAAGGTTTCCATGCGGCCCTTGGCCTGGGGCAGCACTTTGAGCAGGTTTTCGCGGTTCAGCAGCCACTGCTGCAGACGGTCGGCCAGCTGCTCGTCTTCCAGCTCGCGGATCCACAGGCCATTCAGCCAGCTCAGTTTCTCCACATCGAATACCGGGCCGCCGAGGGATACCCGCTGGATGTCGAAATGCGCGAGCATTTCGGCCAGGGTGAACTTCTCGCTCTCGTCCGGCATGGACCAACCCATGCGGCCGAGGTAGTTCAGCAGCGCTTCCGGCATAAAGCCGGCGCGCTGGTAATAAAGGATGGAGGTGGGGTTCTTGCGCTTGGACAGCTTGGTCTTGTCCGGGTTGCGCAGCAGCGGCAGGTGGCAGAGAACCGGCATCTCCCAGCCGAAGTATTCGTACAGCAGCTTGTGCTTGGGCGCGGAATTGATCCATTCCTCGCCGCGCAGCACGTGAGTGATCTCCATCAGGTGGTCATCCACCACGTTGGCCAGGTGATAGGTGGGCATGCCGTCGGACTTGAGCAGTACCTGCGCATCCACCTGCGCCCAGTCAATCTCGATGGTGCCGCGCAGCAGGTCTTCCACCACACAGGTGCCGGACTCCGGCACGTTCATGCGCACCACGTAGGGCTCACCCGCCGCCTTGCGCTTCTCGACTTCTTCCGCGGGCAGCGCGAGATCACTCGGCTTGAGGGTTACCTTGCCGGACTCCTGCAGCTGCGCGCGCAATTGATCTAATTCTTCCGCAGTGCGGTAGCAATGAAAGGCGTGGCCTTTGGCGACCAGCTCGTCACAGTACTGCTTGTAGATGTCGCCGCGCTCGCTCTGGCGGTAGGGGCCGTGCGGACCGCCCACATCCGGGCCCTCCTGCCAGTCGAGCCCCAGCCAGCGCAGACTGTCGAGGATCGCCTGCTCGGATTCCGGGGTGCTGCGCGCCTGGTCGGTATCTTCGATACGCAGTACAAACTGGCCACCCTGGGCCTGGGCGAAACACTGGTTGAACAGGGCAATATAGGCAGTACCTACGTGGGGATCACCGGTGGGAGATGGCGCGATACGGGTTCTTACGGTCATTGGAATCCTGATATTGGACTGGTAATTGGAAATGGAAGATAGACGATAAAGGCGCGGCATTATATCGCCGGGCTTGGGGGCCGCACAGTGCGATTCTGCTCCGGTGTATCAGTAGCTTCAAAAGTGCGCCAGTCCTTCCTTGCAACCCACCCCACAGCAACTATTTTTCATATAGAGATTTCGCAGTATCTCCCACCTCCTTTATTCACACAATAAAGCCTCACCCGGCGGGAATTCACATCAATGCTGATTGCGCATTTAGGCGACAAAATTCACCACCCGGAAAATACCCTTGCCGCCTTCGAGGGCGCACATGGTCTCGGTGCCTGCGCCATTGCCACCGAGGTACAGTTCAGCAAGGACCGCACGGCCTGGTGCTGTGCCGGCGAGGGAATGGACTTTGTTCAGGCGGGCATTTCGACGCCGCTCCACCACCTGAAAGACCGTGACCTCAAGGCACTGCCCCTCAGCAGCTTTCAGCAGCTGGTGGACTGGGCCAGCCGCCACCGGCACCTGGAGTGGTTTGTGGAATTGAACCCGCAAACCTTGTCGCATATGGGTGCGGAGGCGGCGATCCGTGCGCTGCGCGATGAAATTTCCGGCTGTACCGATGCGTTCGTAATCCTGGCGTCCGACCTGCGCAGCCTGCGGCTTGCCCGCAACCTGGGCTTCTATCAGGTGGCCCTGCGCGTGCCGAGTGTTGCGCGCTGCCTTTCTGCCGATGTCGTCACGCTGGCGCCAGACTTCCTGTTTATCGACCACACAACGGTCGATTGCCAGGAGCTGCCGCCGGGTCCCTGGCAGTGGGTCGTGCAGGAGATCAATACCGCGCAGGGGGCGGTGCATTGGCACCATCGTGGTGCACACCACATCCTTACGGGCAATCTGCCGCTGTTGATGCGCTCCCGGGAGGCCAGTAATGTCTACGGAATATGATGTGCTGGTGGTCGGTGCCGGTATTCAGGGTGCCGGTGTCGCGGAGGCGCTGACAGCCGCCGGGCACCGGGTGGCCATTCTGGAACAGGAATCTGTGGCCTACGGCACTTCTTCGCGCTCCTCCAAACTGATTCACGGCGGGCTGCGCTATCTGGAGAGCGGGCAAATCTCGCTGGTTTACGAGTGCCTGAAAGAGCGCCGCTGGCTACTGGCCAACAAGCCGGACCTGGTACACATGGTGCCCTTCCTGATCCCGGTGTACCGGCACAGCCGCCGCCCAAGCTGGAAGATACGCCTGGGCCTCAGCCTCTACGCGCTGCTTTCCGGGCTGTTTTCCTCCTACGCCCGCTTCCGCTCGGTAAACACCCAGGATTACGACGCCCTGTGCGGGCTCAACAGCGACGATTTGCTGGCGGTGTACCGCTACTACGATGCGCAAACCGACGATGCCGCGCTGACCCGAGAGGTCATCCAGACCGCGGTGCGCGGTGGCGCCGAGCTACTCTGCCCCGCTAGCCTGGTGGGTGCGGAGGTGACTGACAAGTTCGTACGGGTTGATTACTTCCACGACGGCCAGCTCAACACCCTTCACTGCCGTGCGCTGGTGAACTGCAGTGGGCCCTGGATCGAAGAGACCAACAGCAAGTGCACACCCAGCGCGAAGCTGCCACCACTCGAGCTGGTTGCCGGTACCCATATTCAGGTACCACTAAAACTCGCCAATAAAATATTTTATGTGGAGGCGGAAGACGGCCGAGCGGTGTTCGTGATGCCGTGGCAGGGTGAAACCCTGATTGGCACCACCGAACGCCCCTACCACGGCGATCCCGCCGAGGTGGCCCCCACGCTGGAAGAAAAAGCCTACCTGCTGCGCACACTGAAGCAGTACTTCCCGGAGACACGACCGCTGCAGTTAAGTGACCTGAGCGACAGCTGGGCGGGGCTGCGGGTGCTGCCGCACGCCAGCGACAATCCCTTTTCCCGCAGTCGCGAGACCATGATCTGCACCGACAACCCCAAGTGCCCACGGATCGTCGCGGTGGCCGGAGGCAAGCTCACCAGTTACCGCGCTACCGCGCGCAGTGTGGTAAAAAAACTGCGCCCGCTGCTGGCGAGTAAAGCCGACTGGGTAGCGCCACCCGCCACCCAGGCATCCGGTACCCGCGAGGACGCCAAAGAGCGCAACCTGTGATTGCCCGTTTGCGTCTGCCGCGTCCAGTCGCCTAATGTCCCGCGCCCGATGAGCCGCGATCCGGGGAAACGCGCTGTATCTTGTTATACTGCGCGCAGTTTTATCCTCTGATTGCTGTTTATGTCCGAATCTTCCCCATCCTCAACTGCCCCCACCCCCATCACCGCGGGTACGGCAACGGCTGTTTCGCACCGCTTCTGCACCGCACCTCTGATGGACTGGAGCGACCGTCACTGCCGTTATTTCTGGCGGCAGTTCAGCCAGCACGCCCTGCTCTACACCGAAATGGTCACCACCGGCGCCATTCTGTTTGGCGACCAGCAGAGTCACCTGGATTTCAATGTGGAAGAACAGCCGGTGGCGCTGCAATTGGGTGGCAGTGATCCGCAGGACCTGGCGCGCTGCGCGGAAATTGCCGAGCGCTGGGGTTACAGCGAAGTGAACCTGAACTGCGGCTGCCCCAGTGACCGGGTGAAAAAAGGACGCTTCGGTGCCTGCCTGATGGCAGAGCCGGACCTGGTTGCGGAGTGCCTGGGAGCGATGCAGAGTGCGGTATCGATACCCGTCACCGTGAAGCACCGTATCGGTATTGACGATATGGAGGACTACCCGGGGCTCACGCGCTTTGTGGAAGCGCAGGCACAGGCCGGCATCACTACGTTTATTGTGCATGCGCGCAAGGCCTGGCTGAACGGCTTGAGCCCCAAGGAAAATCGTGAAGTGCCGCCACTGAAGTACGAGATGGTGTACCAGCTGAAGCAGGATTTCCCCGAGCTGGAAATTGTCCTCAATGGCGGCATTAACACACTGGATGAGTGTCGCGAACATCTGCAACAACTGGATGGTGTTATGCTCGGGCGCGCGGCATACCAGACGCCGGGGCTGCTCGCCGGGGTGGATGCCGCACTGTTTGACGGTGAACCCGGGCCAACACCCGCCGAAGTGGTACGCAACATGCTGCCGTACATCGAGCGGGAACTGTCGCGCGGCCAGCGCCTGAATCATATTACCCGACACATGATGGGGCTGTTCCAGGGCGTACCGGGGGCACGGCGCTTCCGCCGACACCTGAGTGAGCACGCACATACCGCAGGTGCGGGGCCGGAAGTACTGGAACACGCTTTGGCGCTGGTCACGCAAGCCGCCTGACCCGCGCTCTGGGCACACAAAAAAACAAGTCAACATTCGCAATAAGGACGTGGGGAACATGAACAAACTGGAGCAACTCAAACAGCGCAGCCTGGTGGTCGCCGATACCGGGGACATCGAAGCCATTCGCCGCTATCAGCCGGAAGATGCCACCACCAACCCATCACTGCTGTACAAGGCCGCTCAGCTCCCCCAGTACCAGCAACACCTGAAGGACTCCATCGCCTGGGCGGAACAGAAAGGCGGCGACGTGATCGCTCTCGCCGCGATGAAACTGGCGGTGGCCATCGGTCATGAGATTTTGCAAATTGTTCCCGGAGTGGTATCCACCGAAGTAGACGCGCGGCTGTCATTCGACACCACCGCCAGCATTGAATACGCACGCCAGCTGGTCGCCATGTACGAGCAGGCCGGTATCGACCGCAAGCGGGTTCTGATCAAGCTCGCCTCGACCTGGGAGGGCATCAGCGCGGCCTCGGTACTGGAGCGCGAGGGCATCCACTGCAACCTGACGCTGCTGTTCAGCCAGTGCCAGGCGGTAGCCTGCGCCGAAGCCGGCGTCACCCTGATCTCCCCGTTTGTGGGCCGTATCCTCGACTGGTACAAGGCCAGCACCGGTCGGGATGACTACACTGCGAAAGACGACCCCGGCGTGCTCTCCGTGGCCAGCATTTACGAGTACTACAAGGCCCGCGAGTACCCCACCATCGTGATGGGCGCCAGCTTCCGCAACACCGGCGAGATCGAGGCCCTGGCGGGCTGTGACAAGCTCACCATCAGCCCGCAGCTGCTGCAGGAACTGCAGGATGACAACGGCACCCTCGCCGATGGCCTCAATAGCGACATTCCCAACCAGGCGCGCCCTGCCGCCCCCATGCGGGAGGCGGAATTCCGCTACCAGCTGAATGCGGACGCGATGGCTACGGAGAAGCTGGCAGAGGGTATCCGCAATTTTGTCGCGGATCAGTTGAAGCTCGAGGAATTGTTACAAGCCGCGCGCTAACACACCAGAACAAGGAAACGCCATGTTGCAGCAGATTCGCAAACTGTTCGACCAGATCGGCCGCGGAGAGAGTGTGGAGGTGCGCACCGAAAAAGACGTGCGCATGATCAGCGCTGCACTGATGGCGGAGATCGCTACCGCCGACCAGAAGGTGGATGAGCGCGAGCACGCTGCACTGGTGCGCCTGTTGCGGGAGCATTACCAGCTCGATGAGGACACCGCCCGCAGCATGGTGGAACAGGCCCTGGCAGATCGCAATGAAGCCACCTCACTGTATGAGTTCACGCAGACCGTGAACGACAACTTCAGTGAGCGGGACAAATATTTGCTGATCAAGCAGATGTGGGAAGTGGCCTTTGCGGATGGGGAGATCGACGCCTTTGAGGAGCACCTGATCCGGCGCGTGGCGGAACTGATCTACCTGCCCCATGGCCTGTTTACCCGCGCCCGCGCCGAGGCTCGCGACCGGGATATTGAATCCTGAGCAGGCGTCTGCTCGCGGCTTACAGAGTGCGCTAGGCTTAGTGGTTTGCAGCCGCCTTCGCGGTCTGCTCACTCTCCAGCGCATGCACCAGGTCACGGAACGTGGCTTCGTTCTGCTCGTTCATGCTCATCAACACGCGGTGCGCTTCCAGCACCATTTCCCGCGCGCTTTGCTCGTCTGGTGTATTGCACTTGAGGGGAGCCGGCTCCGCCTGATAGGCGTCATTGTCGGCATCGGAAGAGATATCCATCAGCGCGTCAAATCCCATGGAATCCAGCAGGTGCAGCAGTCCGCGGTCGTCACACAACACCAGCGGCCGGCCGCCCTTGCGCTCGGCACTGCGGAACGCAATTTTCGCCATGAGCCCCAGTGTGGTGCTATCGACCCCCTGGGTTTCGTGCATATCAAACACCACACCGCGGAATTCGCTGTGGGAAAACATCTTGTCGATAAAACTATCGAAAGACGTACACAAATTGAGGCGTACATCGCCAACCAGCTTCACCACGTAGATGCCCTGGTGGTCGCCAACCATGATCTGCCCGGACTGCATAGTAACCTCACGCGCTCCCCGCTCTTGTCCCGAGCCAGGGGCGAGATAGATGATTTGCGGCTTGTGACCGCGGCACAGTTCCTTGTGCAAGCCTAGCTCAATCCGCACCTCTGCGAGGATTCGCACGATAGAGCCAGAAGTGGGGCGGAGCTTACTCCTGCCCACCGGTACTGACAAGACCAGTGTGAACGGGTTAACAGGTGTGACCAGAAAGTCCGGTAGTTTATATTTCCGGGCTCTCCTTATGCCCCACAAAACCCTGTTCGCGGAGCCAGTTTCCAATACCTTTTATGAATGTCTCATGAATGTGCGGCGCATGCCTGACATAGATCAGGCACAGGCCGACAAGGCGTCCTGTATTTGGCATCGGGAGCTACATCGCTGGCCGGGGCAGCAAAAAACACAGCAAGAAATGGACCACTAACGCTCGTCCTGGCGCAGGGTCAGGATGGTGATGTCATCGGGAAAAGATTCGGCGGTGTCCACCTTGAGCGCCGCGCACAGACTGTCAAGGTCGCCCCGGCTGCGATCAATGAGTTGCAGCAGGTCATCCTCTCTCTGCAGCAGATCCCCCGTCAGCAGCTCGAGCACCCCATCCGAGCAGGCCACCAGACGCCAGCTTGCGGGCAGGCTGCAATGGCGCACTTCCCAGCCACCGTGCTCAAACAACCCTAGCGGGCGCCCTTTGCCAGAGAGCCAGCGGGCGCCATCACTGGTCACCAGTGCCGGCATCGGCACCTGCCCCGCCACCGCGTAGTGCAGTTGCCGGGCGCGACTGTCCAGCACTCCCACAAACATGCTGGCATGCTTGTCCAGCCGGGTGGCGAGCAGCTCGCTATTAATCATTTCCAGGATTTCGGTGAGGTCGCTGTCGAGGGTATTCAGCTGGCTGAACAGCGGCCGCTCCCTCAGCAGATGCATGATGCTGTGCTTGATGAGTGCAGTTACCAGCGCAGACGACACCCCGTGCCCGGAAACATCCACCAGGTAAAACGCCACAAAGCGCTCACCAAACAGACCGTAGTCGATGAAATCGCCGCTCAGGTACAGGGAGGGCTGCAGGCGGTAGGCGGCCTTGATTCCGGCCGGGTATTCGTAAGGCGTGCGCGGCAACAAGTGCTGCTGGAGCTGCCGGCCGGCCTGGTGATCCCGCTGCAGCAGGTCGATGTGCTCCTTGAGTTCGCGGTTGCGCGACTCCAGCTGCTCCCGGTACTGACGATTTTGCGCGGCCAGCTCACGAGCTTCCATGATCCGGGTCAGCGCGTGGTCGATCACGCTCTCATCGGCAATCGGTTTCAGCAGATAGTCACTGGCCCCCAGGCGCAGTGCCTGCACTACATCGTCCACTTCACTGTCGGATGCCAGCACCACCACCGGCGTATCGGGCGACAGGTGCTTTACTTTGCGCAGCACTTCCAGCCCGCCCATATCCGGCAGGTACAGGTCGGTAATCACCAGTTGGTGGCTGTCGGGCGTGAACTGCCCGATGGCTTGCACGCCGCTATCCAGAACGGTTACCTGATAACCGAGCCGCGCAAGCGCGCCCTGCACCAGGCCACAAGAGGGGGAATCCGGGTCGATCAGCAACAGCGCATGGCGCGCGCACTCACCGACCTGAGCCGCTGCCACCGCAGGTGCGCTCAACATGGCACCCTGCGCACAGCAGCTGGCCGACATCCGGCATACACCGGCATCGGTTTGGCAAAGCGGGTATCAGAAGTCGTATTCATCCAGGTCGCCGCCAAAATCATCTTCCTGCTCACCATCGTTGATCAGGAATTCGCGCCGCTGCAAATAGGCATCACGCATCAGCACATAACGGTCACCCTGAAGGAGCGACTCGGTTTGCAGCAGGCTCGCACGAAGTTGGATCAGATCGATGCCTTTCAGGGTATTTTCGACGGCATTGTCTTCCAGGTAGGTCAGCGGGTTGGTGTACCAGTCGACCACAATAGCGGGCGCATCACGCACCGTGGAAGGGCCCATAAACGGCACCACCAGATAAGGGCCGGACTCCATCCCCCACACGGCCAGGGTCTGGCCGAAGTCCTCGCCATCGCTGCGCTCCAACCCCATGTGCTGGGCTACATCAAACAACCCTACAACACCGACAGTGCTGTTTATCAGGAAGCGTCCGGTGTCATTGCCCGCCTGCCCCCACTTCCATTGCAGGATGTTGTTCAGCACATTGTTGACTTCGTGCATGTTGGCGAAAAAGTTGGAGATGCCCGTCTGCATGAAAACCGGCGTTATCTGACGATAACTGACTGCGGCAGGCTTCAGGAACCAGCGATCCGCGGTGTCATTGAAGCGGAACATGGCGCGATTGAACCCCTCCCAGGGATCGCGATCCTCCGGCTCCTCCGCGCTGGAGAATTCGTCTGCCGGATCAAAGCCGTATTCACTTTCAAGCTCGGAGCCAAAGTCATCCGCGCTACCGGTATCCGCACCTGCAGCGCCGTCGCCTTCGTTACCGGCGCCAAAATCATCAACTTCAGCGGGATCAGCATCACCGGCCGGCTCGGGAGCAGGCTGTGATGCGGGGGCGGCGGCCGCGGCTTCGTCAGGAATTTCTGCGAATGGATCTGACGCATCCTGCGCCATTGCCAGAGGCGCTGACAGCAAAGCGGCCAGAGTCCAGGCAGTTAAAGGTGTGCGCTCAAGCAATTCCCTGCTCCTCGCAAAATATTTTCGATTGTACAAACCAGGTTCTTTTTTCCGTTTTCGCGATATTACCACTGGCCGCTTAGGCAGCATAGCAGCTGGCAGTTTTCGCCATGTCCACTGAAAGGTTTTATACGGGCCGGAAGCCCGCGAGAATATCCAGGGCGTGGAGCTTGCGCAGGAGTTCCTTACCAAACTCCACTACCTGCGCCGGCTGCGAGTGCTGAATATCCGCAGCAAGCGCCTCCAGCAATGCGCGGCCGGAGAGTAGCTCTGGCTCCGCCACTTCATCGTCCGCGGCATTATGCGACTGAATCAGCGACAATAAATGTGATGTCACCGCGTTGGCCTCCAGGAAGCCGACATCATCGGCGCGATTGCGGTAAACCACAAGAAATGTCGGAGTTTGCGGCGGCTCGGCCGGCTGGAACGCGGGGCCGATATGATGCACCGGGAATACATAACTGAGATTCCAGGCCAGTGGCGAGGGGATTGGCGCCCAATCCAACAACTGCTCGTCGGTGTATTCAAGCTCAAGCCCCGCAGGAAACACCGCCTCACTCACGTCGAGCGCCAGCTCTACCCACTCGTAATGGGCAAGCTCCCGCAGAAAGGCCGGGTCCCTGCTGCTGCCTTCACCATTTGCGCGCTCCGCCTGCAGATACTGAAGAAACTCTTCGCTGATCTGTAAAAAGTACGGGCTGTGGGCCTGATGAGTGCGCACGAAGTCACGCACCATGGCATGCCATTGATCGTCGTCCAGAATGCTGCGCAATACGGGAAATCCACCGGCGATGAACGACTCGATATTGTTGTAGATCAGATCCCGGTAGATACCCATGCGGCGGTCTTCAATACCTGCCGGCGCATCTACCTGGTCCGGCGCACGCAAGTGCGCGGCGAAGTCACCCTGTATCTGCCGGAAGCCTGCTGCTTTTTTCTCGCGCTGATCAACGGCCATACACAGCCTCCGCCGGCCGGGGCGACGCATCCTTTCCGTCGTACACCGCCGCCTGACAGGCGCGAATACGCTGCACCTCCTCACACAGTTCCGGTAACGGGGGGATATTGAAGTCCCTTTCCAGCAGAGTGGGGATGGGCCCGAAGAGTTCATAGGCACGCTGCAGTAATTGCCATACCGGGTCGATTACCGGCGCGCCGTGGGTGTCCACCTTGAGATCCTCGGCCTCATCGAAATGCCCGGCAACATGGGCATAGCGGATACGCTCTGCAGGCAACCCGGCGAGAAAAGACTCCGCATCGTAGCGATGATTAATGGCGTTTACATAGATATTGTTCACGTCCAGCAAGAGGTCACAATCGGCCTCCTGCAGCACCGCGTTCAAAAACTCCAGCTCCGACATCTCCTGCCCGGGCGCCGCGTAATAGGACACGTTCTCCATGGCGATACGCTGCTCCAATATGTCCTGCACCCGCCGGATTCGACCGGCAACATAGTGCACGGCTTCCTCGGTAAAGGGGATGGGTAACAGGTCGTACAGGTGGCCCTGCTCAGAGCAGTAACTCAGGTGTTCGCTGTAACAACGGATGTTGTGATCGCGCATGAACTGTTTGATGGCCCGCACCAGCGCTTCATCCAGCGGGTCCGGCGCGCCGATGGACAGAGACAGGCCGTGAATGACAAAGGGAAAACGCTCGGTGAACTCACGAAACCAGCGGCCGTATCTCCCGCCCACGCCGATCCAGTTTTCCGGCGCGACTTCGAGAAAATCCACCTGCTCCGGGGAAACGGTTTCCCCCATCATGGAGCGCCTGAGCCCAAGGCCGGCGCCCTGAACGGGGTAATGATGTGTTTGGCGCATTGAGTACACCCCGCGTTCGCAGTGCAGGCCCTTATTCAGGGCACACTGCAACTTGAATTAGCTCTTTTACGTTTACAAACAACCCGGCGCTAGGCCGGGCTGTTGAAGGTACCTATTGAAGGTTCTTGAGAAAGATTCCGAAGAAACGCTCCGAAGAAAGGTTCCTGGGAATAAGCTGCGATCAGCCGCCGCACTTACCCTCACCACACTTACCTTCTTTCTTTTTACCTTCGCCGCATTTACCTTCGCCGCACTTACCTTCTTTCTTTTTACCTTCGCCGCACTTGCCTTCGCCGCACTTACCTTCTTTCTTTTTGCCTTCGCCGCACTTGCCTTCGCCACACTTGCCTTCTTTCTGCTTGTGGTCGTCCAGCATTTTGAGGTTATAGCCAGCAGTCAGCTCGGTCGCAGTAAACGGATTCGCAGAGGCAGCGGTGCTCATGGCTGCAGACGCAATAAAAGCAGCACTCACAGCGGCCGCCATCGGCAGGTTTTTCTTGTTCATGATCGTTCTCCTGTTGGAAGTTCCAGATGTATGCGTACTAAGAGGCTGCTCATTTCAGGTCGCGCTGGTTTAGGTACCCCCGCAGACGAGAAAATCACCGCTCCCGGATTATAGTGCCCCGAGACTGAAATGCCCCCAAAGTCAGACCAGTGGTTCATATCGCGAGTTCAAGCGAATTTCAGCGACGTTAACAAAACGTGAGCCAGGTCCACGAGGGCCTCTTCAGCGAGGACTGTATGTAGGTCGTAGGTGCAGGCACATTCTTACATACGCCGGGAAAATAAAAACAGATGCACGGCAGCGCTGTCATCAGGCCAGGGGGCGGCGAGCCCGCCGGCTCAGTATTCCAGCTCGCCCCAGAACTTGCGCAGCCGTTTGATCGACACCGGCATCTGGGTTTTCAGGGTCTGCGCGAACAGTGAAATCCGGAACTCTTCCAGCATCCAGCGGTATTCCACCAGGCGGGGATCCCCGGCCATCCATAGTGAATCCTGCTTGCTCGCCAGCGCCAGATACGGTTCTTCGGCCTGCTGGAACTCCGCCGTCAGGCGGCGATCCCGGTTGGGGTCCAGGGCCGCTTTCTCCAGGCGCAACTCAATACCCTTGAGGAAGCGGCCATACTGCCGCAGCATCTCCAGTGGCGTGTGGAACAGTACGCCGCGGTAGAAAAGCCCGGACAGCTGACGATTGATGTCCCCCACTGCCATGGCCACGGCGAGATTCTTCTGCTGCTTGATCTGTTTGCGCAGAGGCACCAGCTGCGACAGGGCCTTCACTAGTAAATTGGCTATTTCCTGTGCTACCGCGACCAGTTTTTCCCGCTGCGCCAGCGACGCCATAAAGTCTTCCTGAGTGCGGGGCCAGCACTCGTCTTCCCAGAAACATTCGCGCACCGCCGCCATCAGGATATCGTCGGCCACCTCCTCGCGGCGCCCAAGGTCTGCGGCGCTCAAGCCCAGCTCTTTACCTTTCAGCAATTCCTTGCGCAGATACTTCACCGGCTCGGGCAGATGCAGGATGGCCAGACGACACACACCTGCGCGGGTCAAGCGCCGTGCTTCCTCGGGGTTATCCAGCAGCTTCAAGTCGACGCTGTCTTTGTGTGCGATCAGCGCGGGGTACGCACGCACCTTGAGGCCACCCTGATCGAGCTGGTGCGTTTCCGGCAGTGCGCCAAAGTCCCACTCGGTAATGCCTGCCCGTTCGAACCCATCGCCGGCGCTCGCCAGCTCCTGCTGCACACGGTCTCGGTAGCGGGCCTGCAGAACATCGAGGTCCCGGCCCTGATCCAGTAACTGCCCTTTTTCGTCGAGCACCTGAATGTTGAACCGGTAGAAATCCTCCACCGCCAGCTCCGCCTGCTGCCAGGCTTCTTCCGGCAGCGCCTGCGCAGTCTGGCGCTTGAGCTCGTGGGCAAGCGCCTGCCACAGCGGGGCATTCTCCGGCTGCATACGCGGCAGCGCCTTGTCGACCGCCGCGGGCACCGGCACAAAGTACTTGCGGTAGTGCTTCGGCAGGTTTTTTACCAGGGCGATGCACTTGTCGCGCAAGATTCCCGGCACTACCCACTGCAGCCGCGCCGCCGGCACCTGGTGCAGGGCACCCACCGGCACCTGGATGCTCACACCGTCGTCAACGCTGCCGGGCTCGAAGTGGTAGCTCAGCGGATACTCAATACCGCCACTGATCAGGGAGTTGGGGAACTGGGCTTCGCCGACATGTTCCGCATCCTGCTGCATCATCAGATCGCGGGGCAGAAACAGCAGCTGCGGATCCTTTTGTTCCGCCTGCTTGCGCCATTTTTCAAAGCCCGCCAGATTGACCACATCCGCAGGGATACGCTCATCGAAAAAGCGGTACACCACCTCGTCATCCACGACGATATCGCGACGTCGGGATTTTGCTTCCAGATCTTCCAGCTCTTCCAGCAGCGCTTTGTAATGCTTGAAGAACTTGCCTTTACCGCGGTAACGCTGCTCCACCAGCGCCTCGCGGATAAACACCTCGCGCGCGACAACCGGGTCCAGCTTGCTGAAATGGATACGCTGTTTATCTACCAGCACCAGGCCGTACAGGGTGACCTTTTCAAACGCCATCACTGCGCCCGAGCGCGGATTGTAATGGGGCTCGAAGTAATTGCGCTTGACCAGGTGCTCGGCACAGCCCAACACCCAATCGGGTTCGATCTTGGCCACCGTGTGCGCGAACAGGCGGCTGGTTTCCAGCAGTTGCGCGGCGACCACCCAGCGCGGCGGCTTCTTGTACTGGCCGGAACCGGGGAAGATATGGAAGCGGCGATTGCGACAGCCGAGGAATTCCTTGTTTTCGTCGCGCGCCCCGATATTGTCCAGCAGCCCGGGGAGAATCGCCTTGTGCACACTGGCGTAGTCCGCGGGCTCCTTGTTCAGTTTCAGGTCCAGGTCGCGGATGGCGAGACGCAGCTGGTGGTGGATGTCTCGCCACTCGCGCAGGCGCAGCCAGGACAGGAAGTTTTTCTGGCACCACTTGCGCAGCTGGTTCTGGCTCAAGTCCTGTCGCTGGGCTTCATAGCCATCCCACAGGTTGACCAGGGTCAGGAAATCCGATTGCTCATGTTGCCACTGCCGGTGCTTTTCATCCGCTGCCTGACGCTTTTCTGCCGGTCGCTCGCGGGGATCCTGCACCGCCAGTGCGCTGACAATAATCAGCAGTTCCCGCAGGCTACCTGCGGGACCAGACTCCATCAGCATACGGCCAAGGCGCGGGTCGAGCGGCAGCCGCGACAGTGCGCGCCCCAGTTTGGTGACATGCCCCTTGCCATCAACCGCTTTCAATTCCTGCAGCAGGTTGTAGCCGTCGTTGATCAGGCGCTGGTCGGGCGGGTCGACGAACGGGAATTCGCGAATATCACCAATGCGCAGCTGCAGCATCTGCAAAATCACCGCGGCCAGATTGGTCCGCAGGATTTCCGCATCGGTAAATTCCGGGCGCTGGATAAAATCGCTCTCTTCATACAGGCGCACACACACGCCGGCACTGACGCGGCCGCAACGGCCGGCACGCTGGTTGGCACTGGCCTGGGAAATGGCCTCCACCGGCAAACGCTGGATTTTGCTGCGATAACTGTAGCGACTGATACGCGCGGTACCGGGGTCGATCACATAGCGAATACCCGGCACGGTAATCGAGGTTTCCGCCACGTTGGTGGCAAGCACAATCCTGCGCCCCTTGTGCGGCGCAAACACCCGGCTCTGCTCGGCCAGGCTGAGGCGCGCATACAGCGGCAGCACTTCCAGGTGCGGCAACTGGGCGTCCCGCAATGCCTTGGCACACTCGCGGATTTCCCGCTCACCGCTCATGAACACCAGAATGTCGCCGCCGCGGCGGGACGAGGATTTTTCCTCGTGCAGCAGCTCTTCCACCGCGCCGATGATCTGTTCATTCAGGTCTGCATCACTGTCTGCGGGCGGGCGGTAGTGAATGTCCACCGGGTAGGTTCGCCCAGACACCTCGATGATCGGCGCGTTGTCAAAATGCCGGGAGAATTTTTCCAGGTCGATGGTGGCAGATGTAATGATGATCTTGAGATCCGGGCGCCGGGGCAGCAGGGTTTTCAGGTAGCCCAGCAGGAAGTCGATATTGAGGCTGCGCTCGTGGGCCTCGTCGATAATCAGGGTGTCATACTGGTTGAGCAGCGGGTCGCGCTGGATTTCGGCCAGCAGAATGCCGTCGGTCATCAATTTGATGTGGGTGTGCTCGGTACTCTGGTCGGTAAACCGCACCTGATAACCGACGGAGTCCCCCAGTGGTTGCCCGAGTTCCTCGGCAATGCGATTGGCCACGGTGCGCGCGGCAATCCGCCGCGGCTGGGTGTGGCCGATCTGACCGTAAATACCGCGGCCCAGCCCCAGGCAGATTTTGGGCAACTGGGTGGTTTTGCCCGAGCCTGTTTCACCGGCCACCACCACGACCTGGTTGGCGGCGATCAATTCCGCGATTTCTTCCCGCCGCGTCACTACCGGCAGCCCTTCGGGCCACTCCACCCTGGGCAGCTTTTGCCGGCGCGCCTCGGCCAGCGCCAGCGATGCGGCTACCCGGGATTCCAGCTGCGCCAGCATCCGGTCCGCGGGCTTGCCCTCTTTCAGCCGCCGCTGAATATTCCTGAGGGTGCGCTGCAGCTCAAAGCGGTCGCGCCCCATACACTGGGGCAACCGCTGCTGATACTGCTGCAAATTCGGCTGGCTGGACTCTCGGCTCATATGACTGCTTATTCAGAGGAAAACGGCAAACCGGCGATTATACCTGCTGGGGACTGCCTGGGTCTGTGCCTAAACTTGCGCTCGTCCCTCTGCGCGGAAGGCTTTGCCTATACTCAGGTCATTGGCGCAGTTTAAGCCCCTTCAGCGGGCCCCACGTGCAACAAATTTCCAGCAATAGCCCACGGATGAGCCGCACTTGCCAGAGCAAGCCGGCAACCGCTGCGCGAACATGTTCAGGAGCCCCCATGCAAGATCTCAAGCCAAAGCCCCCGGCCAGCGCCGGCGAGATGATGGGACACCCGAAGGGGCTATTCCTGCTGTTCGGAACCGAGATGTGGGAGCGCCTCAGCTACTACGGCATGCGCGGCATCTTCGTGTTTTACCTGACCTCCGCTGCGGCCGCTGCCGCCTTCGGCTGGGATGCGCTGTCGGATACCGAGCTGCAGTCCAAGGCGCTGAGCTACCTGGGCACCTACGCCATGCTGGTGTACCTGACGCCGATCCTCGGTGGCTGGATGGCCGACAACAAGTGGGGCCAGCGGCGCTGCATCATGTTCGGCGGGGTGCTGATGATGCTGGGGCAGTTTGCCCTGGGCTTCCCGCACAAGTGGCTGCCGGACGGCACCGAGATTTACGGGCTGTGGCTCGGCCTTGCGCTGATGATCATCGGCAATGGCTTTTTCAAACCGAACATTTCCACCATGGTGGGCGACCTGTATGACGAGGGCGACAAGCGCCGGGATACCGCCTTTACCATTTTCTATATGGGCATCAACCTGGGCTCGATTCTCGGTTATCTGGTCATCGGCTGGATTGGTGAGAAGGTGGATTACCAGCTGGCGTTTGTGGTGGCCGGCCTGGGCATGCTGCTTGGCCTGATTCTGCAGATGACCCAGGGCGACAGGATGCTGGGTGAAATTGGCAACCAGCCTTCGGCAAAACTGGGGCTGAAGCCGAACCTTGGCGGTGATGACAAAAAACGCCCGCTGACGCTGGAAGAGCGCGACCGTATCAAGGTGATCCTGATTCTGGGGCTGTTCACGGTTATTTTCTGGGCAGGCTTTGAACAGGCGGCGGGTTCGATGAACCTGTTCGCCAAGTACAACACGGACCTGCATATTTTCGGCTTCGAAATTCCGGCCAGTTGGCTACAGATGGTGAACCCGCTGTTCATCATCATCTTGGCGCCGGTGATGGCGAGTATCTGGGTGGGCCTGGGCTCGCGGGAGCCGACTTCGCCGGGGAAATTCAGCCTCGGCTTGATTTTCCTCGGGCTCGGTTTCGTCTCCATGGTGGGTGCGGCGATGCAGATCGGGGATTCGGAGACCGCGAAAGCGAGCCCCTGGTGGCTGGTGGTGGCGTATATTTTCCACACCATTGGTGAGCTGTGCCTGTCGCCGATCGGGCTGTCGATGGTGACGAAGCTGGCTCCGCTGCGCTATCTGTCTCTGATGATGGGGCTGTGGTTTGCGTTTATCGGTATTGCCAATAAGGGCGCGGCAGAGATCGGCAAGCTGGTGGGCGAGTCCGGACCGCTGGCAACCTTTGGCGGTGTGGCGATTGCGGCGATTACGGCCGGACTGATCCTGTTCTTTATTCGAGAGAAGCTGGTGGACTGGATGCACGGCGCGGAAGAGGAACACACCGTGGTGAAAGACACCACCCAGGAAGAAATCGGCATCACCGCCGACCACGATGTGGCGCCCAAGCGGAAGTTTGGGGAGTAATTTTTAAGCCCGGTGGCGATGGCGCTACCGGGTACAGCCTTGTGAAACACGCCGTAAACCCATCCCTGGGGGCTCTTCCGCGAGGTCCCTCTCGCGGAAGGTTTCACAAGGCTGCACCCGGTATCGCCACCTTCAATTCAAACCAATTCACTTTGAATAAATCCCGACCACAACCGCATCGGATCGAAGCGTAATACTTTGACGCAAAGGCAAGGTGCCGGGTGCGGGTTTTCAGGAGCGTCGGCGACAGGGACGTCGCCGCCGCAGCGCCCAGGGATGGGCTCACAGGGGGGCGCCTAGCTCGGTCCTGAAAACCCGCACCCGGTGCCTTGCCGCCACCGCAGAAGTTCAGGGTTGGTCTAACGCCCCTTCACCAGATAGGCAATCGCCCTATCCAACCCCTCGATGGTCATCGGGTACATATGTCCGTCCACCAGACGCTGGGTCATGCTGATGCTGGCGGTGTACTGCCAGTATTCTTCTGAGGTGGGATTGAGCCAGACGAGCTTTTCATAGGTGTTGGTTACCCGCTGCATCCAGGCCGCGCCGGGCTCTTCATTCATGTGCTCCACGCTGCCAAAGCGGCTGGTAATTTCATAAGGCGCCATGGACGCGTCGCCGACGAAAATCACCTTGTAATCCTTGCCATAGGTGCGCAGCACTTCTACCAGCGGGGTGGCCTCGGAGTAGCGGCGGTGGTTGTCTTTCCACACATGCTCGTAAATAAAGTTGTGGAAGTAGAAATACTCCAGGTGCTTGAATTCACTGCGGCACGCAGAGAACAGTTCTTCGCACTGTTTCACGTATGGGTCCATGGAGCCGCCGACGTCGAAGAAGATCAGTACCTTCACCGCGTTGTGTCGCTCCGGCACCATCTTGATGTCCAGCAGGCCGGCGTTGCGGGCGGTTGAGCGGATGGTGTCGTTCAGGTCCAGTTCTTCCGCCGCACCGGTGCGCGCGAACTTGCGCAGTTTGCGCAGGGCCACCTGAATATTGCGGGTACCGAGGCTGACGCTGTCGTCGAGGTTGCGATACTGGCGTTTTTCCCACACCTTGGAGGCGGATTTGTTGCGGCTCTGGCCGGCAACACGGATACCGCCGGGATGATACCCGCTGTTGCCGAACGGGCTGGTGCCGCCGGTGCCGATCCATTTGTTACCGCCGCTGTGCTTTTTCTTCTGCTCTTCGAGGCGTTTTTTGAACTCCTCGAGCATTTTTTCCAGCCCGCCCATGGACTCGATTTTGGCTTTTTCTTCATCGCTCAGCTGCTTCATGAACTCCGCGCGCAGCCAGTCCTCGGGGATCATCTGTTCGAGAATATCGTCGAGGGTTTCCAGGTCTTTGAAGTAGGCAGCGAAGGCGCGGTCGAACTTGTCGAAGTGCTTTTCGTCTTTGACCAGACAGGTGCGGGCGAGGAAATAGAAGTCATCCAGGTTGGCATACACCAGACGCTGCTGCAGGGCTTCCAGCAACGATAGCAGCTCGGTGATAGATACCGGAAGCTGGTGGCGGCGGAGGTTCAGGAAAAATCCAATGAGCATAGTAAAAGCACGACGAAGTAAGGAGTTCGGGCGAAGGTGGTGCTGGCGGGGGGAGGTTTGCGAAACCTTCACCGCCATGGATGGCGGTGCAGAGCCCCCAAGGATGGGTTTACGGCGTGTTTCGCAAACCTCCCCCCGCCAGCATCACCGCCACGAAATGTAACTTTAGCGCCCTTCACGACGCGCCATGAAAGCGAGACGCTCCAGCATATGCACGTCCTGCTCGTTCTTCAGCAGCGCGCCATACAGCGGAGGAATCGCAGACGTCGCATCGCGATTTTTCAGCACATCCTCGGAAATATCATCGGCCATCAACAGCTTCAGCCAGTCGATCAGCTCGGATGTGGAAGGCTTTTTCTTCAACCCCGGCACCTCGCGGATCTGGAAGAAAATATCCATTGCCTCCGACACCAGTTGCTGCTTGATATCCGGATAGTGCACATCCACGATTTTCTGCATGGTCGCGCGGTCGGGGAAGCTGATGTAATGGAAGAAGCAGCGGCGCAAAAATGCATCCGGCAGCTCTTTTTCATTATTGGAGGTGATGATCACAATCGGGCGCTGTTTGGCGGTGATGGTCTCGCCGGTTTCGTACACATAAAACTGCATACGATCGATTTCCACCAGCAGGTCGTTGGGGAATTCGATGTCGGCCTTGTCGATCTCATCAATCAGCAACACCACCCGCTCGTCGGCCTCAAAGGCCTCCCACAGCTTGCCTTTTTTGATGTAGTTGCCGATGTCGTGCACCCGATCGACCCCCAGCTGGGAGTCGCGCAGGCGCGAGACGGCATCGTACTCGTACAACCCTTGCTGGGCCTTGGTGGTGGATTTGATATGCCACTGGATCAGTTTCAGGCCAAGGCTGCTGGCCACTTCTTCTGCCAGCAGGGTCTTGCCGGTGCCCGGCTCCCCCTTGATCAGCAGTGGGCGCTGCAAGGTCACTGCCGCGTCCACCGCCATTTGCAGATCGTCCGTGGCGACGTAACTGTCGGTTCCGGTGAATTTCATGGCCGCTCCGAATTGCTTTACAGGTAAAGCGTCCATGGTAAAGGAAGAGCGGGAGGGTGCCCAAGGCGGAATCAGTCAGAATAAATGACGGCAGTGGCCGCACACGAGAAAAATGCGACCAGGAGTGGACCGACAGTCAGGAATAGGCGGGCGCCGCATGGTTCGGCGTAATCAGGCCACTTCTGCGCGACGGCGGCGCACCACCTGGCGACCCTTATCGGTTATGTACCAGCGGATGCCCAGGTGGCTGTGAATTTTGCCGACCATTTCCAGCACCAGCAAACTGTTGAGAGCACGTGCCACCGAGTTGGTTTCCATATTGCCCTCCTGCACCATGCCGGCCAGGGAACGGAACACGCAGTCGCCGTTATTGAGCAGGCTGAGTACGTGCAGGGCATTGTCGTCGAGTTTGCGAATCTGATTGAAGTCCAGTGTGGGGCCCTGATCCGGGTCACCCTCGATCTCGTGCTCCAGCAGCGGCATCATCTCCAGCTGCATCGCGCGGATTTCCTGCTCCAGGTTCTCTACCCGAGCGCGGGCGATGCTGGCATCACGCAGTTGGCGCCGGGCGGCATTGAAGACAAACATGCGCGAGGCGATCGCCGCGAGCAGGCAGTAACCGGTAAAGATCAGCAGGCGGGAGGGGTCGCCCTGTATCTCGATAAGCAGGTCACTTTGGGTGAACTTGAGGAAAATGGGCACCATCAAGGCGCCGCACAGGCCCATGATGAGGCAACGGGCCAGGCCCGCGGGGTCTTCCTCGGTAAACAGCATCTGGTAGTAATTCACCAAGCCACCGAGGATACCGGAGACCAGCATGACCGCGGTCAGTATTAGCAGGTGATCAAGCATCCCTGTCCCTTTATTCCATGCACTACAGGCACTGCTGAACTTTGTGCGTTTTTTCTTCGGCGTCTTGGCCGTTGTCGGGTGCACCCTGGCGCAAGCGCCATACGATTTCTCACCGGTTGAACGCTCTGCCTGCGGAGCATAGCGGCGGAGATTGCGGCGGGCCTTAATAGATATAGCAGTTGGAAGGCTGGTCGGGAGCCGCAGAGCGCGGCAGGAGAAATGAAATGGCGCCAGTTACCGCGCGCGTCGGCCACTGGCGCTGATTCGAAGAAATGGATGATTAGTACTGGTCACTCTCGGTCATTGGCCGGTCTTTTCGGCGGCGCAGTATCAGGGTCACAATGCCCACAATGAGCATTACTGCCAGCGCACCGGCGGCGGCAAATACCAGGCTGGCAGCCACTTCCGGGGCGGCGCCCTCTTCCTCAAAGACGGTCTGGTAAACAAACAGCGGGAGCACCGGCATCAGCGGACCATCGGCTGCGCCCCGCGCGGGAACCAGTAACACTGTGGCCGCCTCCAGCAAAATCAGGTTGCGCACCCAGGACCAGCTCCAGTTACGCATAAACCACCAGCCTGCGGCCAGCAGAATGACCGTGCCACCGGCATAAATCGACCAGGCAAATTTGAACTCTTCCGCCATGTTGTAATTCGCTTTTCGTTTGCTGTTATTTGTTGACGATTGGGCGGCGATGCCGCACTGCTTAATCGCCACCCACCCAGGTGACGATGTATTCTTCATAGTCTTCCACGGGCACTTCGGTTTCGCTGACGACCTTATCCCGTACGGAAATGCCAGCCCGATGCACACTCTCCGGATCGCCGGACACCAGCGGATGCCATACCGGCAGTGATCCGCCCTGCGCAAGAATACGATAAGCACAGGTGGCCGGTAGCCAGGTAAAACTGGCGGCATCTTCCGGCGTCAGCTGAATGCAATCCGGCACCCGCTGTTTGCGATTCGGGTAGTCGCTACAACGGCAGCTGTGCGTGTCCAGCAATTTGCACGCGACACAGGTGGTAAAGACCTCACCGGAATCTTCCTCTTCCAGGCGATGCAGGCAACAGCGTCCACAGCCGTCACACAGCGACTCCCACTCAGCCGGCGTCATTTCCGCAAGTTTTTTGCGCTGCCAGAAGGGGCGTTGGCTTACCACAGTGACCTGCTCAGCCCCGCGGGAGCTTGCTGTTCTGGGCGGCAATCGCCCGCATCTCATCATCCACTACCGGCGGCATCTGCAGATAGTAGCCCTGATCCTTGACAGCGTGCATGACCTTTTCCACATCCGCGCGTGCGAGCTTGCGCTCCGCGGTCAGCAACAGGGTGCTCACGTGCACGGGCTTGCCGAACAGCTCCTGCAGTTTCTCCGGCACGCCGCTCAGCCCCTGCTGTTTTTCTACATACAGGTACATTTCTTGTTCCCGCGGACTGCGGTAAATATCACACACGACCTTCATCAATTACGTTCTCGATTCAATGTTTCAAGGGGCCGGCTGGCGACCTCAACCACGCTTCAGTGCCTTTAATTCTTCCAGCAGCGGCTCACCAACCACGGCGCGACGCCAGCCTGTCAGCCGCCCTTCGAGTACCGGAGTATCCGCCTGTACCAGCTGCTCCAGTTCTTTCTTGCGCACCAGAATCTCCGGCGGTAGCCCCGCCGCCTCTGCAAGTGCGACCACCTTTTTGCGCAGCAGTTTCAGCACCTCGCCCTGCTCTCGGTTGAGCGGTTGCTGCAGCCTCGGAGGGAGGTCACTGCGCGCTCCGGCCTGGGCGATGATCTGCAACAAAGTGTCGCCATACTTGCGCAGGGTTTTGCCCTCCAGCCCGGGCTGGGAAAGGGTCGCCAGGTACTTGGGCATGGCCTGGGCGAGGCTCATGCATACATTTTCTTTGAGCAAATGGTTGCGCGGCATATTGCGCGCGCGCGCTTCCCGCTCACGCCAGGCACAAAGGTCCTGCAATACGGCCAGCTGAGCCGGCTGTAGACGCCAGGCCCCCTTTACCTTGCGGTAATAGAGTTCCGGTGGCTCCGGTGTTTTCGCCGCGTCGACGACCGCAGAGCAGTCCTCCTGCAACCATGCCAGACGCTCCTGCTCCCGCAGGGTTTTCAATAGCATGGCGTACACCAGCGGCAACCAGGCAACATCCAGCGCAGCATAATTCTTCTGAGATTCACTCAATGGGCGCTGTAGCCAATCCGAGCGGGTTTCGCTCTTGGGCAGTTCAATCTGCAGCAATTGACTCACCGTAGCGGCATAGCCAAGCCCTGCGCCCATACCGGTAATGGCGGCACCAATCTGGGTATCAAAGATCGGCTCCGGCACCACCCCCAGCAGGCGATCCAGTGTTTCCAGATCTTCGCTGCAGCTGTGCATGATTTTGGTCACGCGGGTATCCAGCAGTAATGCTCGCAGCGGCTCCAGGTCTTCAATCGCCAGATTGTCCACCAGATAGCAGCGCTTGCCATCGCCCAACTGCACCAGCGCGGGGAGCGGGTAAAACGTGCGGCTGCGCATGAACTCAGTGTCTAATGCCACAGCGGCCTGGGTGCGCAAGCGTTCGCACAGCGCCCGCAACTGTTCACTGCTGTCAATCCACACTGGTGTGGTATCCACCAGTTTCTTCTCGGCGATGGAGGTACTGGTTTTCAGGTCCGTCATTTACAACACCGTGCGACTGTTGAAAGCGTGGGCCAGGGTTCCGCCATCGATATATTCGAGCTCCCCCCCGATGGGTACACCGTGTGCGATACGACTGACAGAAACGCCTTTGGCGCGCGCGCGTTCGGCGATGAACTGCGCGGTTGCTTCACCTTCCACGGTCGGGTTGGTGGCGATAATCAGTTCGCCAATACCGCCACCGTCTTTTTCACCCAAGCGCTCACCGAGCAGATCCAGGCCGATATCGGCAGGGCCGACACCATCAATCGGCGACAAATGACCGTGCAGCACAAAGTACAGCCCGTGGTAGTTGCCCGCCTGCTCGATGGCCAGCACATCCGCCGGCGTTTCCACCACACACAGCAGCGCGTGATCCCGACGGGTGTTGTTGCACAGGGAACAAACTTCCTGTTCCGTCAGTGTGCGGCAGCGGCTACAGCGGCCGACTTTTTCCACCGCCTGTTGTAATGAGGTGGCCAGCAGGCCGGCGGCATCCCGGTCTTTTTCCAGCAAATACATGGCCATCCGCTGCGCGGATTTCGGGCCGACGCCGGGAAGGCAGCGCAGAGCGCGAATCAGGTCTTCGATCAGGGGGCTGAACATATTGTGCGTTCGACCATTTCAAAAAAAGAAAAAGGGTCCTTGCCGGACCCGAAAATCACTTGGGCGGACCAGTGTCGACACCCTGCGCCAGCAGCAATCGACACTTCCAGGTATCAACCGAAGGGGAACTTGAACCCTTCCGGGAGGTTCATACCAGCAGCGAGACCGCCCATCTGTTCTTTTTGCAGTTTCTGGCTGACTTCTTCCACGCGTCGTACGGTGTCGTTGACCGCGGCTGCCAGTAAATCTTCCAGCATTTCCTTGTCTTCGCCGAGCAGGCTCTGGTCGATATTTACATCCACCACATCGTGACGACCATTCATGGTCACTTTGATCATACCCGCACCGGACTCGCCGGTGACGCGCAGATCCGTCAGCTCTTTCTGCATTTTTTCCATGCGCTCTTGCATGTCGGCCTGCATTTTCTGGGCCTGCTGCATCAAATCGCCAAAACCTTTCATCATGGCTTCTACCACCTAATCAATTCATACATTTCTTGCGGACGTGAGCTCCGAATTTTCTTTGGCGTCACCTATCCGACATAACGGGCAACGTAAAAGTTACCCGAGATACTCGACCGATTCCGGCACCAGTTGGGCACCGAGCTCGGACTGCAAATCCTGCACCACGGGATCCTTGTTCAGTGCATCCCGAGCGGAGAGCAGCTGCGCTTCTTTGGTGGCCGCGATCAGGCGCGCCGGCGTGCCGCCATGTACCTCTCCCACCTGAATCACCACCGTGACCGGCTGGCCGAAGAAGTCGCCAAGCACGTCCGCCAGCCGGCGCTGGTGGCCCTCGTCATACAGACTGCTGAACGACTGGTCCAGGGTAAAAGACAGTATATTGTCCTGCCGCCCCAGTAACTCCAGATGCGACGCAATGGAGTGGAGGATACCGGTCACCCCGATCTGGGGATACATGGCTGGCCAGCTGCCCGGCGACAGGGCATCCAGGCGTGCACTGGGCACTGGCCGCTGCGCTTCCTGCGGCGACTGGAGTGTGGCCGCTGCCTCCGGGGTTTGCGGCCGGGCCGGCGCCTGCTCCACTAGCCCCTGGGCAGGTGTCGACTCCACTGCTGCCACCTGCTGGCGCAGCTGCTCACGCAGGGCCGCGCGATCATCGCTGGGCTGAGCTGGGGGCGACGCCGGTGCTTGGGGGTCGACCGCAGGTGCCGGCGCCTCCACCACAGCTTGCGGCGGCACCGGCTCAGCGATGGGCTTTTTTGCCGGTAGCGCCTGTTCCGGATTTTCGGGGGCGCGTTGTGTAACCGAAGCCGGCGGTGTGGGATCTTCAGACCAGGGCGGCGCGTCATCGACCGACGCAGGGGCTTGGCCATGAGCTTGGCCAGCAGCGCGTTCCGGGGCCGCCGTTTCAGCAACCGGCTCAGCGCTCACTGGAGATGCCTGCGGCTCTCGGGACGGTGCTGCCACGTTTTCCGAGGGCGCGTGGGCAGGCAGCGCCTCAGGCGCCGATACCGTCGAGGCCGGCACCTCGGCAGAGCCTTGTGCGGGTGTGGGGCCCTGAGCCGGCGCATTCTGCGCGAGCGGCGCCGGCGCGGGAGCCGCGGCAGACGGGTTTGCCCCGGACAGGCTCGCCGTGGGGATATTCGCAACCCCCTGGGGTTTGAAGGCGAGCATCCGCAATAATGCCATTTCGAAGCCGCCGCGGGGATCCGGTGCCAGCGGCAGGTCGCGACGTGCGAGCAAGGCCATCTGGTAGAAAAGCTGGACATTTTCCGCGGCCATGGAAGCGGCGTGATGCTGCAACAGTTCCGCATCCCCGAGCGCATTGTCGATGGCTTCCGGCAGCACCTGGGCGATGGCGATGCGGTGCAGAATGGCCGCCAGCTCCGCCAGCGCCGCGCTGTAGTCCGGCGCCTGCTGGGACAGCTCATCCACTGCGGCAAACAGGGCGGAGGGATTTTCTTCCGCCAGCGCCTGCACCAGCTTCCACACCAGAGTGCTGTCCAGCGTGCCAAGCATGGCACGCACTTCGCTTTCGCTAATCTTGCCGCCGCCGAAGGCAATGGACTGGTCGGTCAGACTCATGGCATCCCGCATACTGCCATCCGCAGCGCGGCCCAAATGCCAGAGCGCCGCCTCTTCAAACGGCACCAGTTCTTTTTCCAGCACGAAACGCAGGTGCGCTACCACGCGCTCCGGGCTCATATTCTTGAGGTTGAACTGCAGGCAACGGGACAACACCGTCACCGGCAATTTTTGCGGGTCCGTGGTGGCGAGCAGGAATTTTACATGGGGTGGGGGCTCTTCCAGCGTCTTCAACAGCGCATTGAACGAGCTATTGGAGAGCATGTGCACCTCATCGATCAGGTACACCTTGTAGCGCCCGCGCGTCGGTGCGTACTGGACATTTTCCAGCAGTTCCCGGGTATCCTCGACCTTGGTGCGGGATGCCGCGTCCACCTCAATGAGGTCAACGAACCGGCCGTCGGCAATTTCGGTACAAACCGAGCACTGACCACAGGGCTCCGAGCTGACGCCGGTTTCACAGTTCAGGCACTTGGCCAGAATCCGTGCAATGGTGGTCTTGCCCACCCCCCGGGTACCGGCAAACAGGTAGGCATGATGCAGGCGATTGTTATCCAGGGCGTTGATCAGGGCCTGTAGCACGTGCTCCTGCCCCACCATCTCCCGGAACAGTCGCGGCCGCCATTTGCGCGCCAGTACTTGATAACTCATTCGCTCTCCGCACCTACAGGTGCTGTGGTTGGATCGATGTATGTCGCGGCCGACACCGCGAGAAGCCGGCCATTATACCGGCATCCCCGCGCAGGAATAGAGACCCGCCAGCACCGGGCGCAGCCAAAGACCCCTCCACACCTGCCTGATCAACTCATCGTGCCAAAACGACCACTCGTCGATTGCTGTGCGCCTGTGTTATAACTTGCCCGTGCTCGAGACCAATGCCGGTAAAGCCAACGACGGCAAGGCACTCACAACAACAAGCAATACGAGCGCTGTACGGGGATTTCGCCAACTGATGAATAGAGCCCGGAAGACACTTCTGGAGAAGCTGTTTGCCGACCACGGCCAGGCACTGGTGCGGTTTATCACCCGTATCGTGCGCAGCACCGAAGATGCTGAGGACATAGCCCAGCACGCCTATCTGCGCCTGCAGAAACTCAGCGACGAGAAAGACCTCGAAAACCCCCGTGCCTACCTGTTCCAGATCGCCAATAACCTGGCGGTAGACCAACTGCGCCGGGGCAAGCTGCATCTGGAGTACGTAAACCAGCAACTCCCCGCAGAAGGCGCTACTGCCACCGACGACGACCACGCCTTCCACCAGTCACCGGAGCGAGTTCTGGCCGCCCGCCAGCAGCTGCAGGCGATTCACGATGCCATGGACAGCCTGCCCCTGAAGTGCCGCCAGGCCTTCCTGCTGCATCGCAGCCGCGGCCTCTCCTACGCCGAAATTGCCCAGGAAATGAACATCTCCGTGAGCAGCGTGGAGAAGTACATTCTCCAGGCCCTGAAAATGTGTCGCAAGAAAGTCGGAAATTTATAACCCTTCCGCGCATCTCAGCACTGACCCACCTCGTCTCATTTCGGTAGACGAGCGCTATTTATGATCATTACCCTCCGACCCTGAACAAGATTGGCGCATTGGCACTGACCGGCGCACTGCCTTGCAGCAAAAACTTTAAAAATTGTTTGAGGGGCCCGGAACATCATTCGTCTTATCTAAGAGCAGCGGCACCCTTGCAACAAAACAAGGACCCCGCAGTAAATATGTGCTAAGTTTTGCGATAATTTGTCGCAAATATTGCACATGGAAGACAGAGCTGTTGATATTAGTAGCGAACCTAAGCACCATATTGGTGCAATAGGGTAGTAACAGGCGCCACGTTGGTGGCCCCGCAAAGTACTAATACTTCATAGTCATCTCTGACAGGCAGTTAAACAGGTTATCGGAAAACAAGGTATTGGTGCGGTGAACCCTCAGGAAGTACAAGACGTTCCAACGGAAGACAGGCTGGACCAGGCATGTGCCTGGGTTGCTCGCCTGCGATCCGACGCGATCAGCCCAGCTGACCGCCGCGCTTTTGCCGAATGGATGGCCGAGTCCGCTGCTAACCGCCAGGCGTTTGATGAAATGGCGGAACTCTGGGGTGACCTGGGCGCACTTTCCCATATGCCCCTGGATGAGCTTTACCCGGAGAGCGTCCCGAGCGCCGACTACCGAGCGAACAGCAACTCCGCAACCCCCAAATCCCGACCCACCGCGCACACCAGCACCAGCGACGTTGGCGGCTGGAACCTGCCTCAGTGGCTGATGGGCGGAAGCGCCGTGGCTGCCTGCCTGGGCATTGCCCTTTGGATCGGCAACCAGTGGCTTCAGCAAGCCCCGGCCCCTCAGCAGATGTACACCACCGCCGTTGGCGAGACCCGCACCATCGCCCTGCCCGATGGCTCTGAAGTAAAGCTCAACACCAACTCTGAACTGGTTGTCAGCTTTAGCCGGGAGTCCCGTCGCACACAGCTGCTGCGCGGTGAAGCCTTCTTTGATGTAGCTCGCCAGACCTCGCGCCCGTTTACCGTGGAAGCTGGCAGCGCCAACATCCGCGTCCTCGGCACCCAATTCAACGTAGAGCGCAACCCGGAAAATACCCGTGTCTCGGTAACCGGGGGCACCGTGGCCGTCAGTGAAGCTCGCACCGCCAGCGGCCTGCAGCCAGAGTCCGTCAAGCTGACCCGCAACCAGAAGGTAAGCGTGTCCAACAGTGGCCTGTCTGACGTTGGCCGCACCTCACCAGAAGAGGCACTGGACTGGACTCTCGGACAACTGGTCTTTGATGAGACACCCCTCGGCGAAGCCCTGGAAGAACTCAACCGCTACCTCAAGGTTCCTGCCGCCGCCTCCCCTGCGGTGAGCGACCAGACGCTGTCCGGCACCTTCGAGCTGACCGACCCGGAAAGCACCCTAGCTGCGATCGCCGCAGCACTGGGTCTCGAACAGGACCAGAGCAATCCCAACCTGACTCTCTTGTCAGCCAAGCCTAACTGAGATATAAAACCTGCCTCGGGTGGCCGTTCTTTTTTTAGCCAAAAGCGCATCAGTCACCCCAACCACACTACTAAACAGCAATAAGCTGCAGTGCCCGATCGCCGATCGCGTCGGTTTTGCAGGTGGGATGAGCAGAGTTGAATTTCAGGCACTGGGCTGTACTGTCACTGACGGGCCTACTGGCACTCTCTGAAAGTGCCGTTGCGTCCTGCCCCAAATCCGGGGTAAAGCTTGCCTCGGGCCCTCTATCCCGGGCGCTGATCACCCTTGGGCGCCAATGCCGGGTTTCCCTCGTTGTTCAGGATCGCAGTGCTTCTTCTATTTATATCCCTCAGCAGCACCTGGACACCCCGGATGGCAGTATTGCCCCCGCCCTGCACCAGCTGCTGAAGAAAACCGCCCTCACGTTCACCCACACGGGCACCAATGCCATCGCCGTGATCGCACGGAGCGAGGAAGTCGATGAAGGCGGCAACGCAAAACTCCTTCCTGCGGAAGAAATCACAGTCACCGGACGCAACCTGACCGGTAGCCACCTGCGCCACCTGAAACTCGACAGTTACGCCCCGATTGACGTACTCGCGCAACCAGAGCTGGAAATCACCGGCGCCCAGACAGTCGCCGAGCTCCTGAAGTTTTTGCCGGCGGTGTCCGGCAACTCCACCAGTACCTCGGTTACCAACGGCGGCAACGGCACCGCCACCGTGACCCTGCGCGGACTGCCGGCAAGCAATACTCTTGTGCTGATCAACGGCCGCCGTATCGTCAATAATGGCTTCGGAGGCGAAGCAGCCGACCTCAATACCATCCCGCTGTCTGCGGTTGACCGCATTGAAGTACTGAAAGACGGCGCCTCCGCGGTGTACGGTTCGGACGCGATTGCCGGCGTGGTGAACATCATTTTACGCCGCGAGTTCGATGGCCTCTCACTGAACAGCTACTACGGCCAAGCCGAGCGCGGCGACCAGCAAACCCAGTCGTACAGTGTGACCTGGGGTGCCGGTGATGAAGAGCGCCATCTGATGTTCAGCCTGGCCCACTACCGCCAGGGGGAAATTTTCAGCCGCGACCGCGATCTCTCCGCCTCTGCCGACAACCGCTCCCGCGGCGGCACCGATCTACGCTCCTCCGCTTCCCCGCAGGGGTATATCGCCCTGTCGGATGGCGTTGTCAGCAAGCGCGGCGACGGTTACACCCCGTGGACCACGGAAGACCTGTACAACTTCCGCGAGCAGACCTCCGCGCTGGTGCCCTCGGAAAAGCAGTCCCTGTATATAGCCGGCAGCCACCGTCTCAGCGACACGGTGGCAACCTATGCAGAGCTGATGGCCGTGCGCACCCGCGCCGAATCCACCATGGCGGCCACGCCGGTGTTCACTCGCTTTGACAACGGCGACCTGACCATTGCCGCTGACCAGGTGTACAACCCGTTTGGCGAAGAAATCACCGACGTGCGCAAACGCGTGCTGGAACTGGGCCCACGGGTTCAGTACAACAGCACCGACACCTGGCGCCTGAATAGCGGCCTGAAGGGCGATGCCGGAGACTGGCAGTGGGAGCTCACCGCGGCCGCACACTACACCGAGGCCAGAGAGCGCCTGACCAACCTCATCGACCCGCTTCGCCTGTCCGCCGGACTGAAAGGCAGCGACATCTGCAACGTGGAATCCAACTGCGTGCCGATCAACCTGCTCGGCACCCCGGGCAGTATTGATGGCGAACAGCTGGACTTCATACGCGGGGAAAACCGCGTGAACGGCGCCAGCCGCATGGCGTCCCTGACCTATATTGCCGACGGGCCGCTGGGGCGGAACCACGCCGGCGACATTCTCGCCGCCGCCGGCGTGGAAGTTCGCCGTGAAGCCATCGACTTCAACTCGACCGACATCAACGGACTGTCACTGATTGGCGGTATCGCCTCTGGCTCTGCGCAGGGTATGCGCCTGATCGGAGAGGCATTCGGCGAAATATCCCTGCCCCTTAAGGCGGACACACTGTGGCTGGATGGCGCTATTCGGTATTCCGATTACAGCGACTTCGGCAATACTGCGAATCCGAAATTGGCGCTGCGCTGGCGTCCCATCCCCTCGCTGCTGGTGCGCGCCAGTTACGCCACCGGTTTCAAAGCGCCCACGCTGGTGGACATGAACCAGACGGGATACCAGAGCCAGGAGTTCCTTTTCGATCCGTGCACCAATAGCAATGCTACTTCGCTGCCAGGCTGCAGCGGCCGTGCAGACCAGGCGCGTATTCAGTACCTTACCGAATTTGGCGGCAACCCCGACCTGCAGCCCGAAACTTCGGACAACCGATCCCTCGGCATCGTGTGGACACCCGGCGACTACACCGGCTTTCATACCAGCCTGGACCTGTTCGAGATACGCCAGAACGACGTCATTGATACCAGCCCACAGTACCTGATCAACGAAAATGCAACCAATGGGTTGTTCGGGGACCGGGTAATACGGGATGCCCGCGGCGATATCACGCGAATCGTTGCCACTCGCCTCAACATCGGTGCAAGGGAGGTGCGCGGTATCGATGCCAGCCTGCGTTACCAGCATCAATCTCGGAAACTGGGCCTTCTCCGCTGGTCCATGAACGGCAGCCACATGGCCAGTTACCTCAACCAGCTGGCACCCGGCAGTCCCATTGAGGATCTCTCCGGCACCTTTGCAGATTCTGCCAGCGGCGGGGCCGGCTCACTGCCGGAATGGAAAGCGAACACCGGCGTTTACTGGCAACGGGGGCGCTGGGAGGCCGGGTACACCGTACATTATGTCAGTGACCTGCAGGAAAGCTTCACCGTCAACGACCAGTATGTGACTCGCAAAATCGACAGCTGGTCAACGCACGATTTGCAGGTTGCCTACGGTATGCCCAGCGGCTATCGCTTTGCGGTAGGCATCGATAACCTGCTGGACGAGGCGCCGCCCTTTGCCGCCTCCGCATTCAACGATAACTTTGATGCGCGCACCTACGACCTGACCGGGCGCTACTGGTACACCACCTTCAGCTTCACAATGTGAAGCAGCCGCTGCCAACGGCTCCACCACTGCAGATTTCTCCTCTATTCTGATTGCGGATCACACAGTTCGTAGGCTGACACATACCGGCCTGTGAACCGGCGTTTGTTTGGCCGCAGCTTCGCGAATTTCTTTTTTCGCAAAGAATCAGCCTATTTCATCAAAACCCGCGCAGCCACTCGCTGCGCGCGGCCGCAAAACCACCGCACATCCGGTTCGTAATTTTTTCTTTTTTTGACGCCACAATTGGCGAAAACGAACCAAAGGCGCAATTTCATTCACGAATAACCTTGAAGAAAGAAAAATTGTTCTAGGGTTGATAGCAAGCCTCTGTTGATAGATGTGCGTAGTTGTCAGGGAGGGCACGGCCATATTCGGCGAACATCACCGGTATCAGGAGAGGTATACCATGGACAAAACCCGTCTTTCTCGGGCAATCAAGGGCGCGATCGCAGCTGCCGCCGTAACATCCAGCTTTTCTACCGTTTCTATTGCTCAGGATGCACAGGCGCAGGTTGAGGAAATTGTTGTAACCGGTTCTCGCATTCAACGTGCGACCGATGCGAATAGCGCCACCCCTATCAGCGTGTTCGATGCTGCAGCACTGGAACAATCGGGCCAGACAACGCTGGAAGACTTCCTGCAGAACATTCCATCAATGACCGGTGGCCAGCTCGGCTCCTCGGTGAACAACGGTAGCGCCGGTCTCTCAACCGTATCACTGCGCGGCCTGGGCTCATCCCGGACACTGATTTTAATGAATGGCCGTCGCCTGAGCTCTTCAGCCGGTGCCACCGGGGTGGTCGACCTGAACACCATCCCGACCTCCATCATTGAGCGGGTAGAAATCCTGCGGGACGGTGCCTCGACCATTTACGGTTCCGACGCCATCGCCGGTGTGATTAACATCATCACCAAAAAAGGGTTCGAGGGCGCTGAGCTGACCTTCGACTACGGGGCTTCCACCCACGGTGACGGTGACGAGTACCTGGCCGCCATGACACTCGGCGCGTCGAATGATCGCGGCCACGTGATGATCAACGCGCAGTACACCAAGCGGGAGGATATCTTCCAGTCCGATCGCCGGTTCTCCGAGTGCCCCCTGCGGGAGATTGGCGGCAACGTCGTGTGCGGCGGCAGTGCCACCACGACCCCGGCCCGTTTCTCCCCAACCGCAAATTCCGACCAGCTTATTGTTGACCCGGTAACGGGAGTCGTTCGTGACTTCAATGCGGCCACCGACGCCTACAACTTCGCCGCAGTCAGCTACCTGATTACGCCGCAAGAAGTGGCGTCAATGTACGGCTACGGTACCTACGAGCTGTACGACTGGAAAGATGTCACCACCATCAACGCCTTCAGTGAACTCTCGTTCGTAAACCGCCGCTCAGACCAGCTGCTTGCGGCCGAGGGCACCTTCTGGGGCCCAGAAGTACCCGTTAGCAACCCTTACAATCCCATTGGCGAACCAGTCAACATTGGCCGCCGCCTGGAAGAAACCGGCGGACGGGCGTTCTCCCAGGACCTGAACACCTGGCGTGGTGTGATCGGCCTTGAGGGCGAATTCTGTAACGAGTGGACTTGGGACCTCTCGTACAATTACGCGCGCTGGGTCGACTCTCAGATCGACCGCGGCCGCGGCAATACCGTGCGCTTCCAGAATCTGCTCGACCCGGCAGCTTGTGCGGCAGACCCGGAATGTGCGGCAGCGCTTGCCGATTCCGGTAACGTCCCCGCATGGAACCCCTTCGTGGAAGGGTCGCTGACCCCCGCCATGCAAAACTATGCACTGGTGACCAACTCCCCGGTCGAGCGCTCCAGCCTGCGCAGCGTACAAGCCAACCTGGTGGGCGATTTCGGCGACTGGAGTCTGGCGAGCGAGGCGCCCGCTTGGGCGGTTGGCTACGAGCACAGATCAGAGCGCGCAGAAATTGTCCCGGACGGGGCCGCGCAAATTGGGCAAATCTACTTTGTCAGTGGCGACGCTTGGGGCGGCAACTACAGCGTGGATGAATTCTACGGCGAGGTCCGCATCCCCATTCTGGATAGCCGTCCATGGGCGGAAGTACTCGCGTTCGAAGCTTCTTTCCGCTATTCGGACTACAGCACCATTGGTGACGACACCACCTTCGGAGTAGTACTCGAATACGCACCGTTGGATGAGCTGCGCTTCCGTGGCACATACTCCGAGGGTTTCCGTGCACCGGGGCTGGATGACCTCTTCCTGCCACCAACCGTGTCGGCAGAGAGCTATTCGGACCCGTGTAACGAATATGGTTCGGCAGATAACGCCAACGTGCAGGCGAACTGTGCCGCCGACGGTATTGCTCCCGGCACCACCATTGCTTCCACCCAGGCCACCGGCCTGTTTGGCGGCAACCCGGACCTGGAAGCAGAGAAATCGGAAAGCTGGACACTGGGTGCGGTATGGACGCCGAGCTTTACTGACGATATGGGCTTCACCGTCGATTACTTCAATATCAGTATCGACGATGCCATCGGCACCCTAACCACGAATACCATCGTGCAGGGCTGTTACGAGAGCCCCAACTTCAGCTCGCCGCTGTGTAACCTGATCACCGGTGCACCGGCAGTGGGCACTAGCCCATCCCAGGGCGCACCCACACGTCGTGCCTCGGACCTGACCATCGCGGGCCAGCTGCTGAACAGCCAGAACGTCGCGACCTTTGAAACCTCCGGTGTCGACCTCGGATTCGACTACAGTGTGGACGCCGGTGGCGGCATAGTCAGCGTCAACCTTTCCGCCACTTACCTCCACGAGTGGAAGTACCGCGGCAGCTCAGAGGACCCCACCGTTGACCTGGCAGGTTACTTCGGTGCCGACCCGGTAACTACCGCCATCGTCGCCTTCCCCGAGTGGAAGTTCTACGGCACCGTGGGCTACGAGTACGACTGCTGGAGCGCCTTCACCACCGTGCGCATGCTCGGTGAAGTGGACGACTTTGATCCGTCGCCCGGCGACCTCGCCACCCACATCGACGCGACCTGGTACCAGGACGTGAACTTCAACTACTTCCGCTGGGAGAACGTGACCCTGACCGGCGGTATCCGTAACGTCTGGAACCAGCAACCGCCATACGTCACCAACAACGATGACATGAACACCCTGATGAGAAGCTACGACACCGTCGGCCGCTTCTTCTACGGCAGCGTGACATTGCGGTTCTAAGCCCCACCATACCTCCACACAGCCCCGCCCCTCCCGGCGGGGCTTTTTTATACCCACCCTTTCCTTCCCCCAATACCCCCCGCCCCTCCTGCATCACCAGCTCTACCGGCAAATGCAACTGATGCAGACTAATGTCCGCCAACCCCCGCAGGCATAACTGCCCAAGCTGTCATTCGATGACTGCCAAATATTTGTATTTTTTTTTGAGGGAACCTTTTCCCCATACGTTAAATACACGTTGGGAAGGAAATGACCGCTTGGGGGTAGTCGTTTCCGCACACGCCAATCCTTGGCAACACACTATAAATCCAACGATCAAGAGAGGATTTACAATGAGAAAGAACCTCCTGTCCGTAGCCGTAGCCGCTACGATTATGGTTCCCGCCCTGCCAGCATTCGCGCAAGAAGATGCGCAGATGGTAGAAGAAGTTGTGGTTACCGGTTCACGCATTAAGCGTGCTGACCTGGAAAGCTCCAGCCCAGTTACCGTTCTGACCTCAGAAGAAATGCAAGCGACCGGTATCACCGACGTTGGTGACCTGCTGCAGCGTCTGCCGGCCATGTCCGGCTCCCCGATCGGCACCACCACCAACAATGGCGGTAACGGTTCCGTTCAGGTAGACCTGCGCGGCCTGGGCGCCATCCGCACCCTGACTCTGGTAAACGGCAAGCGTACAGTTGACGGTGGCGACTACCAGACCATCCCGGCGGTAATGATCGATCGCGTTGAAATCCTGAAAGACGGCGCTTCCGCTGCTTACGGCGCCGACGCGGTTGCTGGTGTTGTAAACATCATCACCAAAAAAGACTTTGAAGGCATTAAATTTGAGATGCAAACTTCAGACTCTTTTGAAGCCGATGCCGGCGCACAAGAGTCCATCAGCTTCATTACCGGCAAGTCTTTTGACGGCGGTAACGTGACATTCGGAGCTGAGTACGTCAAGCAAGAAGAAATCTATCAATCTGACACACCTTGGGATTTCTTCCAGGACTCTTACTACATTGTTGACCCGGAGGCCTTTGAGAGCCAGGGTGCCACAAGCGGCTTCCCTGTTGGATCTTCCCGGATTCCAGAGGGTCGTCTGACCACCAATGAGCTCTTTCAGCGTCAGAATGCGGACGGCAACCTGCTGTTCCTGGACGCCGATGGACGCCCAACCACTACCAATACTGGCACACCGTCTCTGGCTAACCGAGTTTACATGAACCCGGGCAACGGCCTCGTGGCTCATGACGGCCGCACCTATAACTATGCACCGGTAAACTACATCCAGACCCCTTACGAGCGCATCAACCTTTTCAGTGAGGCCAATTTCGACCTGACTGATAATGTCAAATTCTTCTCTGAATTCCGCGCCAACCTGCGTTCATCGGCTCAGGAGCTGGCCCCTCAGCCATACAACTCCCCCACCGACCCGGGTTACAACAGTTACTACAACCCTATTGACCCGACTACCGGTGAAGTTCTCCGTGAAGTAAATGTTGGCACTGAACTCTCCCCAGAGTGGGTTTACACTGCGGATCAGAGTGCTGGCCGTGAAGTGGTAAACTTCTACAGCGGGATCTCTCCTGACAACTATTACAACGAACTGGGCTTGCCGATTATCGATGCGCGTAGACGTGTCACCGAGCTAGACCGCCGCTTCGAACAGGATATTACCCAGTTCCAGGCAATCGCCGGCCTTGAGGGCTCCATTAAAGATTGGGACTGGGAGGCTTCTTACAATAAAGGCTTCCGCGAGCGTGCGGACGCCGATTTCGGTCAGTTCTACGGCCCCAACCTGTCTAAAGCGCTCGGCCCCTCTGCGGATCTGGATGGCGACGGCACTCCTGAGTGTTACTCTGACCTGAGCGACGCAAATACCTTGATCCCTGGGTGTGTGCCGGTAGACCTCTTTGGCGGTGAAGGCTCTCTCACCCAAGAAATGCTGGATTACGTTGGCACAACTGTGGTGGATACAACCACAATCGAACAAGATCAGTTCAACGCATCTATCTCCGGTGACTTGGCTCAGCTGCCAGCTGGCACATTGGGCGCCGCATTCGGCTACGAGTACCGTCGTGAGCACTTGGTATATCGCCCAGATTCTGCCAAGGTTGCCGGAGAAGTGACTGGCAACACCGGTGCTGGCACTGAGGGTGGCTACAATGTGAACTCATTGTTTGCAGAGTTTTTTGCTCCGCTGTACGACAATGGCTCCCAATCGTTTGATATGAGCCTTGGGGTTCGCTGGGATGACTACAGCACCTTCGGATCAGACACCGTGTATCAGCTTGGTATCGAAGCTCAGATCATCGAAGGCGTAAAGTTCCGCGCAACTCAGGGCGAAGTGTTCCGCGCCCCAAGCATTGGCGAACTGTATGCTGGACAGGTTGATTCTTTCCCTCAGTATACTGACCCATGTACTCCTGACTCAGATGGCAACATCGCCGGCGGATGTGCTTCTGCAGCACCCCAGCTGGATACACAGGTACTGGCAAAAGTAGGCGGCAACCCCGATTTGGGTGCCGAGACTGGCGAAACCTTCACTGCTGGCTTCGTCGTCACCCCAGAGCTGCCTCTGGGCGACCTCTCTGTCACTCTGGACTACTGGCAAACCGAGATGGACGAGCTGATCTCCACTCTGGGCGCACAGTACATCCTCAATGACTGCTATGTAGCCGGTAATTCAGACGCTTGCCAGCTGGTCACTCGCCGTGGCGATTACAGTGTTGCACAAGTTGTCGACCAGAACGTGAACGTCGCTGCACTGAGCGCCAAAGGTGTCGACCTTGAGGCCCGTTACGGCTTTGACACCGACTTTGGTCGCTTTGAAACTACCCTGCTGTGGGTTCGCCAGCTGGAAAACAGCCGCACCGCCTTCGCTGGCGATGAAGCTGAAGACCAGGTTGGTACCATGTCTGGTAACGGCAGTGTTTATGCCGAAGACAAGGCAAACTACTCCGTGAACTGGTACTGGAACGACCTGAGCGTTTCCTACCTGGGTGAGTACATTGGTGAAATCGAGGCTCCAGCTAGCTTCATCAATTACACTCAGAAGGTTGATGCCCAGCTGTACCACGACCTGGCCGCTGCTTACACCTTCCCGACGAACACTCGTCTGTCTCTGGGTGTAACCAACCTGACCAACGAAGCGCCTCCGTACATCGACTTCGGCTTCAACGCAAGTACCGATCCGTCGACTTACCGCCTCTTTGGTCGCTCCTACTACCTGCGCGTATCTCAGGAATTCTAATTCCTGTAATATAAGAGGTAGTAACATCCTTTCGGATGGAAACCCACACCTCGGTGTGGGTTTTTTTATGACTTTAATCTTGAAATCCAACTGCTGTAAGATTATGAAAAAACCTATCCAGACAGATAGCAGTGTATCGCCCGACACCACGCCTTCCGCTAACCCTTGGGAAACCTACTGGAAAGGTACGCGTCAATGCTCAACATACAAGGAGGGTGAGACCGATAGCCATATTCTTACTCGCGAGTGGAAGCAATGCTTTAATGAACTCGCATACCCTACAGTGAGGATGCTGGATATTGCGTCGGGTTACGGCATTGTTGCCCGTATGGCAACAACCGCATTTTTCAGCCGCCCGCACGAAATCACCTGTGTCGACATCTCAGAGTCAGCCCTCAGAGCAATAGCAGATAAACTTCCCTCGGTGACTACGCGCGTCTGCGATGCATCTCGACTGCCTTTCGAAGATTGCTCTTTCAACCTGATTACCAGCCAGTTTGGAATTGAGTACGCTGGCGAAGAGGCATTTTCCGAGGCTTATAGAGTACTGGAGCCTAATGGTACATTTATGGTAATAGCGCATCTTGATGGCGGAGGCATCCATAAAGAGTGCGAAGCAAACTATGCTGCGCTAGAGCAATTCAGAGAAACTCTCTTTATTTCTCGCTCGATTCATCTGCTCGAAACCAAAATGAAGCGCGAATCGACCCAGGCAGAAATAGATGTAGCGCTTGAAAAAGCAAAGCCTGCCATAAAGGCTACCGCAGAGCTTATAAAAAAATATGGTCGGAACGTCGCCGGCGGCACCTTGGATAAAATTTTTAATGACGTAGCGCGAATTTCCCGAAATGCACAAAACTTTGCCCCAGAGGAAGTCTTTAAGTGGCTGAAGCTGATGGAAGTTGAGATGCAGGCATATTCACAGCGCATGAAGTCAATGTGTACAGCCGCGATTGACGACCACGTAGCCGATAAAATCAAATCAACCGCTAAAAGCAAAGGAATTATTGTAAATAAGTTCGAAAAATTGCCTTTCAGTAAAGGTGGCAAGAATTGTGCGTGGCTCATTCATGGAACAAAAGTCGTCCGAAATGAATCGATTTAAGTAAATTATCCACACGCTTCTCCAGCAACAAGAACTGCAAAGTATTCCATCCGTGTCCCTGTGAGAGATCCCGCCCTTAGGGTAGACGAGGAGCTAGACTACCATCCCCACCAGTAAACTACTTTCTCGGAAAAGTGCCAACTGCCGAGCCAGTATTTAACGCGCTGACCATCGAAGAAATAGATATGAACCTGAACAGCCCCTAGCCAAGAAGAAACTGGTGAGACGAGGATTAATCAGGCATCTGCATTAATCTATAAAATACAAATTCCCGAAAATTATCGCTATTTTTAGGATATGGCATGGAGCATATTCGGCCATTCCGGCTGGCCAAATACGGGCTCGCCAGAAAATTGGTGGATTGCAACCAAATGTGGCAGAAGGAAAATACTGCAGGCCCCAGCGTTCGGCGAACCAAGAGAGCTGAACACCGCAACGGAACTTTCACTCAGATTTATCTCGGAAAAATATGACAACCGCAACTATTGACAACTTTCTTTTTTCTCCAAACTATTTGCTACAGAAAATAGATATTGAAAAAGGCCTTTATGTTTTCGCACATGTCACAGCCGATTCCTACAAAAATTCAGCTTTTAGGATATGCGCATTAAAGACAGCCTCAATGAGTGCTTCGAAGTTCCCAGAGGCACTCTCGACAGAGTCCTTGACTCAAACTCCTATCGCAGGAAAACGGCAAAATATATTTTCCACCCGTCATTTCCAGGCTCCACTTTCGCATCTCGAGCGCTTCACAGCCCTGGCGTAAGCTTGAGCATTCGTGAGCCGTGAATATTAAGGCAAGTTGCCGACATCAAGCGGCAGCTGATATTTAGCAAAAACTATAAAAATCTGATTGGCAGCCATTTATTGGGAGAGTCACAGCACTCGTCGCGAAAAGTTACCTTGGTAGTGCCCCCCCCGTTATCAAGCCGTCCAATCTATCAAACAACCTCATTGAAGACTTCTTTTGCCAAGACGATGATGCCAAGGGCATTTATATTTACACCGATCTTGACACATTTATTTGCACCAATATTAATAAGCCGCAAGAAACCAAGGCGACCATTCCCACTCTTGCGACAGTGTTTGGCAGGAATTTAAACAAACTTGGATGACATCAACCAACTTTAGGAAAGTGGAGCAAATCAAGGCTGTGGTAGCCCTGTGGCATATTCAGCACCAACAGCTACTTGATCTTATTGAGGAGTTTAGCGACAAGCTACTACCGATCTATTCGGAGGAGCTCTTCTCGCGACCAGAGCCCACTTTAATGAAAATGGAAAACTTCCTTTCTCTCGGAATTCCGAAAGAAAATATAAACGCCATCCGACGCTCATCGATCTATCAGCGCGACTCCAAAGATACACAAAAAACCTACAACCCTGCTCTCCGCTCAGAGCGCTATCACTCTATATTCGGAGAGCATCGCACGGAAATCGCCGAAGCGAAGGAGTGTTTCGATCAGCTGTCTGGAGAAAAGGACGCCGATCAGCGCATCATGCGCGAGTTAGAGACACTCCAGTACTGATTTTTCGTTTGCATCCGATCTGCTACCTGGAGGCGTCTAAGAAGTATTACCCCAAGCAATAATGCTCACATTCTTGATCGCTGATAGGTTACAACATCGTGACAAATAGACTTTTCAAACGGTTCGCCCTTCTACTGGCTCTTTTCACCGCATTCTTCGCCAGCCTCTCCAGTGCTGTGCAAGCCAGCGTAAGTTATCGGGATCTGACGATCTCACCAGACGGCGCCAAGATGTCGGTGATATCCCAATCTGAAGGGCGTGACAATCTTGTCATTCTTGAACAATCGAATTTCAAGCCAATCCACATGGAATCTTTCCCAGCCGAAATTCGCGTACTTGGCCATTACTGGGTAACACCAGAAAGACTCGTGTTACAAATTGAGCGTAGCGGAGGGCAAACCACGCGACCGCAGACCTACACAGAGCTTTTCGGCGTAAATGCAGATGGCTCGAGGTCGACACTACTTTTCGGTATCAATGCGGGGGAACGTCAGACCGGCAGCCACATAAAGCGCAGAAAATACATGCGTGCGAATGTCGAGGTAGTCAACGTCCTTCCGGAAGAGGAAGAGTCTATTCTCATCGCCTACGAACCCTGGGGTAGCGAAGGCATTTGGGATAAACGCGCGAAGATCATCACAACGCTCAACATCTATACCGGTCGAACTAGCAATTTTACTATTGAATCGCCCAGCCTCGCCTCTGAACTGCTAACAACACCACAGGGGGATTTAAAATTTGTGACCGGTCTAAGTAGCGATGGTGAGATGCAAGGCCACGTGCGCAGCGAAAATAACTGGATCTCCCTTTCTAAAGAACCGACGACCTCTTTTCTCCCGCTCTCGGCTACCTCAGAAAAGCTTTTTGCCCTGAAGCGAACAATGAGTCAAAGCGCGCCTGACACACTGGTAGCACTTACCTTAAACAACCAAGAGGAAACTTGGCTATATACCGCAAAGGATCGCACCATCAAAAAAGCGATAACCCCCTTGGCTGGCGGAGCGCCTTTTGCATTAGTATTGGAGGGCACACCCGCTGCCTATGTGTTCTTGGCCGGAGATAGCAAGGAGAAAGAGGTGTTCAAGGAGCTTCTTGCTGAATTTTCAGGCTATGACTTCGAAATCCTCAGTTCAGACTCACAAAAGGAAAGCTGGACCGTCAAGGTCAACGTCGATGATCGTGATCAGCGCTTCTATATGTATAACCGTGCAGCTCAGGAACTCAAACTTATACTCGCTAACCAATAGCCCTCCCTTAGACAGTAGCCTCTCCGGGAGTGCCGAAACGCACTCCCGCACAAGAAGATCAACGACTGTTTGTCCTAGCTACTAACTGCTACTCTTGCCCCAATACCGACTATCAACACCTACCCGGTTTACATCGTGTAGGAACTTAGAATTTTGGGCGCTCAATGGATCTTCTAACAGCTTTTTTAACCCTCCTCTTCGTCATGGATCCCCTGGGCAATATCCCGGTGTTCCTCGCGGCCCTGAAAAATGTTCCGCCGAAGCGTCAACTCTACGTCATCATGCGCGAGCTCATCTTCGCTCTGATCGTGTTGCTGGTGTTCCTGTATGGAGGGCGATTCGTGCTGGCCTGGCTGGGCCTTTCACAGGAAGCCATCCGCATTGCCGGGGCAATCATCCTGTTTTTGATCGCAATTCGTATGGTGTTCCCGATTGAAGGGGGGATTATGGGAGAGCGCCTTGAAGGAGAACCCTTCTTTGTGCCCCTCGCTGTCCCTCTGGTAGCTGGGCCCTCGACGATGGCGATCCTGATGCTGATGACAAACAGTGAAGGGGAACAGCTCTGGGACTGGACACTGGCGTTACTGGGAGCCTGGGGTGTTTCCGCAGTGATACTGCTCGCTTCTTCGCCACTGGCGCGACTGCTGGGCAACCGCGGATTGATTGCTGTGGAGCGTTTGATGGGTATGGTGCTGGTGATGCTGGCCGTCCAGCTTTTCCTCGACGGCATCAAGCAAAGCCTCAATTAAACAGCCCCTGCCATGAGGCGACCGGACGCACCGGCGCCTCATCCGCCCTCTCACATTCTTGTACCCTTGTCCAATTTTTTCCCGCACTGCTAGCAGTAGGCTTGGCAGTATTTTTCGCTAACGAAACACCCACCAGCAAAACATAGGGCTATAAAAGTCTATCCAGCCTTCAGGTCGCTGGATTTTCGTACACAGCGAAAGCTCAGCTCAAAAAACAACCTCAATGGTTTTTTGAGTAAAAGTTACAGTTATCCTAATAAAAAGATTAATTTATTAATATGTAACATTTGTTTACTTTAAAAGCGGATATTAATACTTCTTCACGCTCAATATTTGATCTTCATGCATACAGAATGAACAAAATAATCAATATCGGCTAGATAATATAATGTCAGTTTAGTTCCACAAATCATCGTCATACTTTAAAGTCAGCCCGCACTCGAATTACAACTAACCAATAAAAGTGCCTCTAAGTACATAAGGATGCATTTATGATCAAGACCAAGTTGAGCATTGCTATTGCAGCATTCAGCACCCTGGCCACCACCGCTGTTTCCGCTCAGGAAGCCGTGCCTGGCCCGACCGTTGAAGAAGTGATTGTTACCGGTTCCCGTATTGCGCGTGATCCGCTCTCCACCACCGGCCCCATCACTATCGTTGACTCCGAAGCGATCAGCCGCTCCGGCGTGGGCACCATCGACGAGCTGCTGAACCAGCTGCCGTCCATGGGTACCACCGGCATCAACGCAAACGACAACAACGGCGGCCAAGGCCTGGCTTTCGTTGATCTGCGCAACCTCGGCTCTGCCCGTACCCTGGTACTGGTAAACGGCCGTCGTTTCGTTTCTTCCGCTTCCGGCGTTAGCTCCGCGGTAGACATGAACAACATCCCGGTCGAAATGATCGACCGTATTGAAGTACTGACTGACGGCGCTTCTGCCGTATACGGCTCCGACGCCGTTGCCGGTGTGATCAACGTTGTCATGAAAGATTCTTTCGACGGCGTTCGTATCAATGCCCGTGCCGGTGCCACCAAAGATGGCGGCGGTGAGAACGGCGACATCTCCTTCACTTTCGGTAACGAAGGTGAGCGCGGTAGCTTTATCGCCAACATCAGCCACAGCCAGCGCGACGAAATTACTTACAACGATCGCGATTGGGCCGGTCTGACCAGCTCTATGGGTCCGAATGGCAACATCTTCACCAACTACGGCAGCTTTAGCATCGGCGAAGACGGCGTAACCCTGGGCAAATACGCCGGTTACGACATCGGCCAGCACATGTGGCTGTCCGGCGCGATGGAGCGTACTTCCGCAACCGCTTCCGGTAAATTCTCCATCACCGACAGCGTTGAGCTGTGGGGTGAAGCGAGCTACACCACCAAGACCACCAACCAGCAGCTGGCTGCCCAGCCGATGTATGCCGGTAACGGTTTTGCCCTGGATCCGGAAAAACACCTGCCCGACGCGATCAAGTCTCAGCTGGAAGACGCTTGGCAGAAAGCTGACGACGCTTACCAAATCGAAATGGCTGCCTACAACGCGGCAAAAGCAGAGTGGGAAGCCCAGGGTAGCCCAGAAGGCCTGGAGCCGACTGCACCAGTTGCCTCTCACGGCACCGACTGGGTTGACGGTTTCTCCGACTTCCGCATCCGTCCGGTATCCGGCGGCACCCGCTCTTACGAACAGACCACTGACACCTACCGTATTGCGACCGGCCTGAACGGTGACTTCTCCAACGGTTGGAGCTGGGACACTTTCGTAAGCTACGGCAAAAACGAAGGCGACAACGTAACCCTGAACTCCTACAACAAAACCAAGCTGGATGAAATTTTCAGCGGTGAAGCGGGTCTGGACTTCAACTTCGCGGGCGGCATGAGCCCCGAAATCATGGACTACTTCCGCTATGACGATCGTGAGAACAACTCTTACGAGCTGGTAAACGTTGGCGCGTCCCTGTCCGGCGACATCGATTCCATCGCATTCCAGGGCGGTACCCTGGGCTTTGCGGCTGGTGTTGAATACCGTGAAGAGTCCGGTGAATTCAATCCGTCTCCGGAAACCCAGAGCGGCGAGACCTTCGGTAACCAGCAAGACGCGACCGGCGGTGAGTACGACGTAACCGAGGTATTTGCGGAATTCAACCTGCCGATCCTGCAGGGTGCGCGTTTCGCTGAAGAGCTGACCGCAGACGTTGCCGTGCGCTACTCTGACTTCAGCACCTTCGGTGGCCAGAGCACTGGTAAGGTTGGCCTGGTTTACGCACCGGTTGAAGACGTGCGCTTCCGTACCAGCTACTCCACCTCTTTCCGTGCACCGGGCATCTACGAGCTGTTCAGCGGCTCCGCTCAGAGCTACGAGTTCCTGATCGACCCGTGTGACACCAGCGCGTCCAACAAAGAAGGCCAGGGTGCTTACTGTGACATGGTCAACGCTGGATTCACCCAGGCAGGGAACCAGGTTCCGACCAACATCGGTGGCAACGAAAACCTGACCCCGGAAGAAGCCAAAACCTTCACTGCCGGTGTTGTGTGGACCCCGAGCTTCGTAGACGACCTGTCTATTACTTTGGACTACTACGATATCAGCATCGAAGACGCGATCACCTCTCCGGACCTGCAGCGTATCCTGGATGACTGTTTCCGTAACGGCATCGAAAGCGCTTGCGTATTCGTGACCCGCGGCGCTGGTGACCAGATCGTGAAACTGGAAGGTGCGAAGATGAACATCGGTCAGGTGGACACCCGTGGTGTTGACGTGGACATCGTTCAGAACCTGCACTTCGACGCTGGCCGTCTGGGTCTGCGTGCTCAGGCTTCCCGCCTGTTGGAGTACTCAGAGTTCAACAAGCAAACCGGTGAAGACTCTGACTACCTGGAATACGTGGGCACCACCGGCGGCCTGTACGTGAAATGGCGCGGCCTGGCCAGCGCGACCTGGTACGGCAACGACTGGGACGCTGGCGTTGAAGCCCAGTACTTCGACGACGGTTTCAGCCCGTACAAGCCGGTTCAGTCCAAGACTTACCTGAACCTGCGCGCAGGCTGGGACATCAACGAAGGCACGCGCCTGTCCGCTGGTGTCGATAACCTGGCGAACAAGGTACCGGAAGATACTTCTGGTTACGGTGACTGGAACAGCTTCTACGACTTCAAAGGCCGCTACTTCTGGGCTGGTGCTTCTTACCAGTTCTAAGTGCTGGACTTGACGTTGTAGACGTTCAGTCAACGAAAAAGGGGATGTCATTTGGCATCCCCTTTTTCTTTAATAGACAAAACAAATTACAGACTCACACTATTCTGCAAATCGTTCAACTCCCTCTGGTATGCCGGTATTAAACTTTGGTCATCCAGTAAATCAAAAGCTTTGACCAGGTGCCTTTTTGATTCAGCTAGCCTCCCTAACTTGAATTCCGTTTTCCCCAATAAAAAATAAACCCGATGATCCTCCCGACTGTTTTCCGCCGCACGATTCAGTAACGTCAGAGCTTCGAGAAAATTACCTCGGTCATAATCTTTTTTGGCGCGGTAATAAAGTAGAGAGGGAGCCTCATTCCGGATGGCATGAGCCCGGACATTGTACTCTGCTGCCAGCTCGTCATTTCCGCTCTCCCCGTACAGCCGACTTAGGCTAGAAAGCGCTGCTGTATTGTGGGAGTCCAACTGTATCGCAAGCAAGTACGATTGCTCCGCCTCAGTGTTCAGCCCGAACCGCTTATAGAGCGCCCCCAAGTTCAGCCAAATGTCACTATCCCCTGGCGCTAGCTGCAAAGCTTTCTGCATGAGCTTGAATGCATACTCTCTATCCCCGTCTGCGCGCATAACCTCCATCGCCCGATTACTGTAATACTGGGAGAATGCGGCGCGATCACTGATTCGCTGTTGGTACATGGTCGGATCGTATTCCGCGAGACCAAAATCAACAACTTTGCGGCCATAGGGCACTTCGGCAACCATATTGATGTGCCGATAATTAACTAGAGTCTGCTCGTCTTCAAGTTTCCATAGCTGTGGTGTTTCTACCTGGTTGAAATAGGCTTTAATACCAAGCTCCCGGGTCAGCGAGACCAGGAGCATAGTTACTGCAAGGCAGTTCCCCGTCTTCAGCTGAAAGGTTTCGGCGGCACTCAACGTCGTTTGCGCATCATATTCCACAACAAACTGGTCACGATTAAACCGGCTAACCAGCTCTGCCCAGCGTATGTTCAAGGGCGCATTCGGTGACAATTGCTCCAGAAATGCCATCATCGAAGGACTTGCGGATATTAGCTCCTGCTCTGGCAAGTCTCCCCCGTCAAGTACGCGGCCAAAGATGGCCCGACCACTCAACAGATAACCCGCATCGATTTGTGGGGAAGCGCTTTGAAGTGAGTTCTTTGTGTCGGTTGGCGGCGCGCCTAAGGGAACACAAGCAGCGAGGCCAAAAGACAAAATAATAAGAAAAATCCGCGATAGCATAAAATCCGGTCCAAGCATCTATTGTTGGCGCGGAAAACTACCAGCATTTCTGAATCATGGAAATAAATTCTCGAACGCTGTCACAACAATTACGTTAGGCACATCACGCCCGCTTATTTTATCGGCGCATTGAGCTGTTAGTACTCGGAGTTTCGAGATAAAAATTCGGACTTCCGACTGTAAGCAGATTTGGGCGAGGGATTTTGAGCCAGCGACAGGACCTCGTTCAGATATGCGGAGAAAGCCTGAAACTTTCCCAATGGGTAACTAGCTGGCTCCCTCAAGAAGTGATCTTCCCCCGTTTCAACGGACACCAAAGTCAAACAGACAAGGTGCCTAATATCGAAATACAAAAACTCCAGAAAGACTTGGCAGTATCCGAACGAGCTCAAAGTGAAGACAGTGTTGCTCAGTTTGTTCGAGGGTGTTCATATCAACGCTCATGCCGGTAAGGGTTTTGATCTGGATCCAGAACAGCACCTGCCGCAGGAAATCAAAGACCAGCTGCAAGGTGCATGGCAGGGAGCCAAAGACGCCTACGGCGCAGCCGTGGCTGCCGCCGTAGCGGAAGACGAGCTGCCCGCTTACCCGGGTGACAGCTGGGTTGAAGGGTTCCTCGACTACCGTGTTCGTCCGGTTGCCGGTGGTGCCCGTGACTACCAACAGTCGTCCGATACCTTCCGTATCGCGTCTGGTCTGCGTCGCGATCTGGCCAACGGCTGGAGCTGGTACACTTTCGCCAGCTACGGTAAGAACTCCATTGACAACGTCACTTACAACTCTTACAACAAGGCTCGCCTGAACGAAATCTTCAGCGGCGAAGCAGGTCTGGACTTTGATTTCACCAGTGGCATTAGCCCGGAAATCATGAACTACTTCCACTACGACGACCCTGAAGATAACCAGTAAGAGCTGGTAAACATCGGCGCAGCACTGTCTGGCGACACCGATGCCATCGAATTCCAGGGCAGCACCCGCGGTTTTGCAGGGTATTTTGAATGCCGCGTGAATCCGGCGAGTTCACCCCACCCCAGGAAACCCGCGCCAGTTAAACCTTTGGCAATCAGCAAGATGCCACCGGCGGTCTGTACGTGAAGTGGCGCGGCCTGGCGAGCGCCATGTGGTACGGCAGCGACTGGGAAGCCGGTCTTGAAGCTCAGTACCTGAGCGAAGGCGAGAGCGCGTACAAGCCTGTTGGTGCAGTAACCTACGTGAACCTGAAAGCCGGCTGGGACCTGAGCGACTCTCTGCGTCTCTCCACCGGTATCGACAACGTGGGCAATGTTGAGCCGGAAGACACCTCTGGCTACAACGACTGGAACAGCTCCTACGACTTCAAAGGCCGCTACTTCTGGGCTGGTGCTTCTTACCAGTTCTAAGTTGCCGGCGATGTCGAACTGACGTTCCGTCAAACGAAAAGGGGATGCCATTGGCATCCCCTTTTTCATTCCGAATAAGTATCAAACTCAAAAATCCTGGCCGGTTAATAGCTACCGCGATAGAACTCGTCCGGCTCCACTACCCGAACACCGGCGCCGGCACCAATGCCCTGACGGGTGCTCTGCCCCGCACTGTTACCTCCGTTACCTAACCCCATCAGCTCCAGCTTCCGGATATAAACACTCTGCGCAGAAGGATTATCCGCAAGGTGAAAGGCCTGGAAAAAGTGCTCTCGGGAGTCATCCATTTCGCCCAAACGATAGCTGGCCAGTCCCATCAAAAAGTGAAAGCGATGATCGTCTTCGTATTGCCAGAGCGCCCTTTTTAGCTGATTTTTCGCACTTTTATAGTCGCCGTGATCGTAGGCATTGCGCGCCTGATAATAGAGGTAGTAGGGGTTGCGTTCGCGGTGGAAGCGAGCTTTTTTTGCATAAAAGTCCGCGAGCTCGAACTGTTGCCGACTGCGATACAGGCGCTCGAGATTGCTCATGGCAATGGTGTGGCTGGATTTTAATTGCAGCGCCTGCAGGTAACTTTGCTCCGCCGCAGTGAACTGCTGGTTACGGCTGTAGAAGGCCCCGAGGTTGGCCCATAAATCGGCGTTGCCCGGCTTTAAATCCAGTGCCTTGCGCAGGTAGCGGAACGCTTGTGGCATTTTTTCCTGCTGCATCAGCTCAAGGCCGCGGTTGCTATAAAACTGGGCAAAGGCTTCGATGTCGGACAGCTTGCGCTGATCGTAAATCGGGTCGTAGGCCTCCAGATTGAAATCCACCACCCGGCGGCCTCGATGGCTTTCGCTGACCATGTTGATATGGCGGTAGACCACAAAGGTCTGGGATTCCTCGTGCCCCCAGACCGGTGGAACCTCCACCTGATTGAAATAGGCATCCGCGCCCAGCTCACGCGCCATGGCCACCATCATCACCGTGAAGGCCATGCAATTACCTTCCCGCTGGCGATAGGTTTCACTGGCAGTCAAAGTTTTATCGGCCTGGTAGTGGACGGTGAATTCCTGATTCTGAAACCCGCGTATCAGTGCCTGCAGGCGCTGCTGGGGGCTGGCGTCGGGAGCAATGCCGGCGAGGTAGGCACGCATTTCCGGTGCCAGCCCCAGAATGTCGTCCTCTGGTAGCTCGGAGGCATTCAGGGGCTCGCCCAGCAAGGCCTGGCCCGAGAGCAGCCAGGCGGAGTCGATCGGCGCGCTGGTCTGCGGTGGTGCACCGGCGCAGCCGGCCAGCACCACAAAGGCGGCTACTGCGCAGGATTTCTTCCAGGCGTTCACGCTGCGGGCCAGCCACCGGCGTTCTGGCAGCCCGGTCGTAAGCGGGGTTTTCATGGTTATTCTCCCCATAACGTGTTCTGAATCCCTGATTTTCCATAATTCCTGTCGCAAAGGAATCCTTTTCACAGGCGCATTTCCTGTTTCACCTGCAACCATTCGCCAGTTTGCGAGACCGCTGGTACACTCGGAAAGGTTAACTTATAACGTTATAACAACCGGAAACGCTGATATGTCGTCACAACCACAACAAAACAGCGATGGCTTCTTTGGTCATCCCAAGGGGCTCTCCACCCTCTTCTTCACCGAGATGTGGGAGCGGATGAGTTACTACGGTATGCGCGCCCTGCTGGTCCTGTTCATGACCGCCAGCCTGCAGCAGGAAGGCCTCGCCTTCACCGTTGCTGCCGCTACCGCTATCTACGGCCTGTACACCGGTGCGGTGTACTTCCTGGGACTCCCGGGTGGCTGGATTGCCGACCGCCTACTGGGCGGCCAGCGCACCGTCTGGTACGGCGGCATCATCATTATGTGCGGCCATATCGTGCTCGCCATCCCCAGCGACCACACCTTCTTCATTGGTCTGATCCTGGTGGCCACCGGCACCGGCCTGCTCAAGCCCAACATTAGTGCACTGGTTGGCCACCTGTACGCGGACAACGACGTGCGCCGCGACAGTGGTTACGCCCTGTACTACATGGGTATCAACATCGGTTCCGTGCTCGGCTACATGATCTGTGGCTACTTCGGTGAGAAGGTGGGCTGGCACTGGGGCTTCGGTGCCGCTGCAATCGGTATGGCTATTGGCCTGATTCAGTACCGCAAGACCATCGGCAACCTGGGCGACGCCAGCCTCAAGCCTGAGCACCCCATGACACCGGCCGGTGAAAAGAAAGCCTGGGGAGTTATCTGGGCGGTTGTCGGCGCCGTAGTAGTGATTACGGCTCTCACCATGAGCGGCGTGATTACCTTCGACCCGGTCGCAGTGGCTACCAAGGTCGCTATCTTCTTTACCGCAATCTTTTTCATCTACTACGCCTATATCTACTTCGGCGGCAAGCTGAGCCAGGCCGAAAAGAAACGCATGTGGGCACTGTTCCTTGTGTGTGTCGCCTCCGCGTGCTTCTGGTCTGGCTTCGAGCAGGCGGGCTCCTCCCTGAACCTGTTTGTCCGCGATTTTACCGATCGCACAATGGGCTCCTTTGAGATTCCGGCCTCCTGGTTCCAGAATTTGAACCCGATGTTCATCATCATCCTGTCGCCCTTCTTCGCTGCCCTGTGGATCAACCTGGGCAAGCGCATGATCACGCCCTCCTACAGCATGAAATGCGCGATCGGCCTGATCATCATGGCCACCGGCTTTATCGTGATGTTCTTCGCCGCCCAGCAGGCGGCACAGGGCCTCGAAGTTGCACCGATGTGGCTGGTGACCACTTACTTCCTGCACACCGTGGGTGAACTGTGCCTGAGCCCGGTGGCCCTGAGCGCGGTAAGCAAGCTGTCTCCGCGTCGCTTTGCCGGCCAGATGATGGGTGTGTTTGTACTCACCTACTCCATCGGCAATGTTATTGCCGGTCTGCTGGCGGGTAATTTTGATCCGGACAACATCTCCACCCTCCCGAACCTGTACCTGCAGATCGCCATCTTCAGTATTGGTATCGGTGCGGTAATCGCACTGATCAGCCTGAAGTCCAAGTCCTGGGAAGGCCAGGGTTTGGATCACATCGAGGCGGTTGAGCCGGCAGAGGCAACGGCCAAAACCGTCAACCCGTAACCTGCTCGATACTAAAAAGGCCGCTGCGGTTTCCCGCAGCGGCCTTTTTTTTATTTTGCGCCTGTAGGGTAGGTAAGCGCAGCGCACCTACCGAACCGAGGTTCTTTCATGGTGGACGCATGGTGGATGTGCTTCGCTTATCCACCCTACGCGGAGCGAAGGGCTCTAGCTGACGAGCACTGTGTAATTCAGCCAGATAAAGCGCGCGCCAATCAAAAACAGCAGTCCGGCGAAGCAATTCTTCAACAACTGTGGGGAAAGCCGGTGGGCCAAGAGCGCGCCGAAGCGCGCAAACCAGGTGCTGGCTAATACGATACCGAGGAACGCCGGCCAGTAGATATAGCCACTGCTCCACGCCGGCAGCAGGGGGTTGTTCCATCCCTGCACCGCAAAGCTGAGTGCGCCGGCAACGGCTATGGGCAGGCCACAGGCGGCGGAGGTCGCCACCGCCCGTTGCATCACCACATGACAGCGCGACAGGAACGGCACGGTGAGTGAGCCCCCACCAATCCCGAAGATCGCCGAGACCCAGCCAATAAAGCCCCCGGCGATAGACAGCCCTACTTTGCCCGGCACCTTTTCACCATCCGTCGGCAGTTGCGATTTGCGCATGCCATCCAGCCACATTTTCAGCGCGATACCCACGGCAAAAATTCCGATCAGCAGCTGCAGCCAGGCACCGCTGAGCCAGTCTGCGGTAACACCGCCAATCCAGGAACCGAGCAGGATACCCGGCGCCATGGCGGCGACGATTTTCCAGTCCACGGCGCGCTTGCCATGATGGGTACGGATGGAGCTGACGGAGGTAATGATGATGGTGGCAAGGGAGGTGCCCACGGCCATATGGGTGAGAATGTCAGGCGGTATGCCCTGGGCGGCAAATACCAGTACCAGTGCCGGCACGATGATCAGGCCACCACCAACGCCGAACAGGCCGGCAATGGTGCCTGCCCCGATTCCGACCAAGAGGTAAATCAGAAGTACTTCCACAATGCCCCCCCGCAAATTTCAGGCAAAAAAAACGGTGGCATCTAGCCACCGCTCTTGAGTTTCCAGATTGGCACCACCGATCAGCTTCAGTGGCGGCCAGGCACCGGGAGCGGCTTTTCAGGACCGCTGTAAACCCATCCCTGGGCGCTTCGGCGCAAACATCCTGTTTGCGACGATCCCGAAAAGCCGCTCCCAGCACCTGCCCTTGGCATCTAGAAATGTGCTCCGTTGCGTACGCTAAAGAGCTCCAGCAAGGTAATTACTCCTCGCCAGTTGCCTCATCCGCTTCCGCTGCTGCGTCTGCGTTGGCTTCCTTGATGGACAGCTTGATGCGGCCACGCTGATCTACGTCCAGAACCTTGACCTTCACCATCTGGCCTTCGCTCAGGTAGTCGGTCACCGCGTTGACGCGCTCTTCGGCGATCTGGGAGATGTGTACCAGACCATCTTTACCCGGCAGGAAGTTTACGAATGCGCCGAAGTCGACGATGCGCACAACCTTACCTTCATAGATGGCGCCGATCTCGGCTTCCGCAGTGATTTCCTCGATGCGGGTTACCGCCGCTTCCAGGCTCACGCCGTCTTCACCAAATACCTTGATGCTGCCATCGTCTTCGATGTCGATGGATGCACCGGTTTCTTCGGTGATGGAGCGGATGGTCGCACCGCCTTTACCGATCACGTCGCGGATCTTGTCCGGGTGGATCTTCAGGGTGGCGTAGCGCGGCGCGTTCTCGTTCACTACGGAGCGGGATTCGCCGATCACCTTGTTCATTTCCGCCAGGATGTGCAGACGGGCATGCAGGGCCTGCTCAAGAGCAGTCTCCATGATCTCTTCGGTGATACCTTCGATCTTGATGTCCATCTGCAGCGCAGTCACACCAGACGCGGTACCCGCTACCTTGAAGTCCATGTCGCCCAGGTGGTCTTCGTCACCCAGGATGTCGGTCAGAACCGCGAAGCCTTCGTCTTCTTTCACCAGGCCCATGGCGATACCGGCAACCGGTGCTTTCAGCGGTACACCCGCATCCATCAGCGCCAGGCTGGAACCACACACGGACGCCATGGAGCTGGAGCCGTTGGATTCGGTGATTTCGGAAACCACACGCAGGGTGTAGGGGAATTCATCGGGGTTCGGCAGTACTGCAGCGATACCGCGGCGCGCCAGGCGGCCGTGACCGATTTCGCGACGGCCGGTAGCGCCGACACGACCCGCTTCACCTACGGAGTAGGGAGGGAAGTTGTAGTGCAGCATGAAGTAGTCTTTACGCTCGCCTTCCAGCGCGTCGATGATCTGCGCATCGCGGGTAGCACCGAGGGTGGAGACCACCAGCGCCTGGGTTTCACCACGGGTGAACAGCGCAGAACCGTGGCCTTTCGGCAGCACGCCAACTTCCACGGAGATAGGACGCACGGTCTTGGTATCGCGACCATCGATACGAGGCTCGCCACGAACCACGGCGCCACGCACGATTTTCTTCTCGAGCTTGCCGAAGTAGCTTTTTACGGTGCCTTCGTCCAGCTCTTCGCTCGCCAGGGCTGCCGCCGCTTCGTTGCGCAGCTCGCCCAGACGGGTGGTACGCTGCTGCTTGTCGGTGATCTTGTAGGCTTCTGCCACTTTCTCGCCGAACTGGGCTTCCAGTGCAGATTTCAGTTCTTCATTCACCGGCTCCGGCTGCCAGTCCCAGGTGGGCTTGCCCGCTTCGGCTTTCAGTTCTTCACAGACTTTCACAACCGCCTGCATTTCCTGGTGGGCAAACAGCACTGCGCCCAGCATGATGTCTTCCGGCAGCTCTTTCGCTTCGGATTCCACCATCAGAACGGCGTCTTTGGTACCGGCTACGACCATGTCCAGCTCAGATTCTTTCAGCTCGCTGTAACGGGGGTTCAGCAGGTAGCCGTCTTTCTCGGTGTAACCCACACGCGCCGCACCGATCGGGCCGGCGAAGGGAATACCAGACACAGACAGGGCTGCCGAGGTGCCGATCATGCCGGCGATATCCGGATCCACGTCTTTTTCCGCGGACAGTACGGTGATCATCACCTGTACTTCGTTCATGAAACCATTCGGGAACAGCGGGCGGATCGGGCGGTCGATCAGGCGGGAGGTCAGGGTTTCTTTCTCTGACGGGCGGCCTTCACGCTTGAAGAAGCCACCGGGAATTTTGCCGGCCGCGTAGGCCTTTTCCACATAGTGTACGGACAGCGGGAAGAAGCTCTGGTCTGGCTTGGCTTCCTTGGCACCGACGACGGTACACAGCACGACGGTTTCACCCATGGTGACCAGCGCAGCGCCGGTTGCCTGGCGTGCGATACGGCCGGTCTCGATGGTGACCTGGTCTTTTCCGTACTGAAAGGTTTTGGTTACTGGATTCACTAGACTCTTTCCTGTTTCCTTTGCGTGCTGGCCCATTCCAGCAACGCTTTGCCTACAAGTGATGAGCAAAGCTTGCTCATCCTGCGCTGCGCGCCCACAAAGCGGACCTCACAAACGCCAAAATCCGCTGACGGCTACCCGACAGCGGAAATCGTTTTGGGCTTTCGCCCATAGTTCCTGACGACAGCTATTACGCAATCATTATGTCAGAAACCTGAATTCTATATAGAACAATGCCCGCCATAGGCGGGCATTGCAGGGTCTTAGCGACGCAGGCCGAGCTTGGCGATCAGCTGAGCGTAACGGTTCAGATCCTTGCGCTTCAGGTAGTCCAGCAGCTTACGACGCTGGTTTACCATGCGGATCAGACCACGACGGGAGTGGTGGTCTTGCTTGTGGGAAGCAAAGTGACCCTGAAGCTTGTTGATGTTGGCAGTCAGCAGCGCTACCTGAACTTCCGGGGAACCGGTATCACCTTCAGACTGGCCGTGCTCTTTCAGGATGGCTGCTTTTTCGTTTGCAGACAGTGCCATAACGAATTACCTCGTTCGTAACATGCTTTAAAGATTCGGCTGGCCCGTGCATGTTTACAGACCAGCTAGTCATTTGATAACCCGCTTTCCCTGTCGCCAGGTTCTTGCGGGTTATTTTACCAACCGACGGGGTGCAACCCGTCCGTCATCAGTAATCTCTCCAACGCCGAGAAATTCACCACTTTCCAGGAAGAGGCGCACCATATCACCTTCATCGCCCAAACGATAGACCTGCAGATCCATTACCGGCTGCCCCTGACGCAGATAGTAACCCGTGTCATCGGCGAGGATCATTTTGGGCAGGCCAGAGGCTGGGGAATCCGCCGGTAGCAGATGGTGATCCAGCACCTCGGCGCGGTCTTCGCCCCGCTCCTCGGTCAGCGCATCCAGGGTGACCGAATCGTCTTCGTGGTAGGGCCCGGCGGCGCTGCGATGCAGCTTCTCCACAAAGGCACCCACGCCCAGGGCCTTGCCCAGGTCCTCGGCGAGGCTGCGTACATAGGTGCCCTTGGAGCAGTGCACCTCGACCTCCGCCCGCGGCAGCTTGTCCGGCGAGTCTGCCGCTGGCGTGAAGCCCAGCAGCTCGTAGGAGTAAATCTCGACTTCCCGCGGCTCCCGCTCCACTTCGATCCCCTGGCGCGCCAGCTTGTACAACGGCTGGCCATTGTGCTTGAGCGCGGAATACATGGAGGGAATCTGGCTAATGGTGCCACGAAACGCCGCCATGGCGTCGCACACCTGCTGCTCGGTGATCCCGGAGGCATCACTGGTGGCAACCACATCGCCATCAGCATCCCCGGTTTCGGTGGTCATACCCAAACAGAAGGTGCTGCGATAGCGCTTGTCCGCATCCAGCAAATACTGGGAGAACTTGGTGGCCTCACCGAAGCAGATCGGCAACACGCCGGTTGCCAGCGGGTCCAGCGCACCGGTATGGCCGGCGCGGTTGGCAAAAAACAGTCGCTTGGCTCTTTGCAGGGCGTCATTGGCAGAGATGCCGGCGGGCTTGTTCAGCAACAGCACGCCATCCACCTGCCGGCCCCATTTTGGTCTGCGGCCCATCAGTCGTTCTGTTCGCCCGGTTTGTTGTCGGATTCGCCATCGTGATCAGCGCCCTCTTCGGACTTGTGCTGATCAGACTGGACCGCCTTGTCGATCAGCGCCGAGAGGTGCTGGCCGCGCACGGAGGTTTCGTCGTAGCGGAAATGCAGTCGGGGAATGGAGCGCATCTGGATCTCTTTGGCGAGCTGGGTACGCAGGAAACCCGCGGCCTTGTTCAGCGCCGTCATCGAAATATCGATCTTGCTGCGATCATCTTCCCCTACCAGGGTGACAAACACCTTGGCGGTGGCGAGATCGCGGCTCACTTCCACATCGTTGACATTGACCATGCCAACGCGCGGGTCGCGCACTTCGTGCTGGATCAGGCGGGCCAGTTCGCGACGCATGGCGTCGGCTACCCGGTCAGCACGGTGGAATTCTTTGGCCATTTTTTACCTATTCAGAATGGCAAACTCGCCCGCGAGTACGATCCCGCAGATGCATCCACGGGATTCCACTGGCGAGCGAGCAGGAACAATTACAGTTCGCGGGCTACCTTGACGATGTCGAAGACCTCGATCTGATCGCCAGCCTTGACGTCATTGTAGTCTTTAACGCCGATACCACACTCCATGCCGTTCCGGACTTCCTGCACGTCGTCTTTGAAGCGACGCAGGGATTCCAGTTCGCCCTGGTAGATCACCACGTTGTCACGCAGTACACGGATCGGCTTGTTGCGGTAGACGGTACCCTCGATCACCATACAGCCGGCAATAGCGCCGAACTTGGGCGAGCGGAACACGTCGCGCACCTGTGCGATACCGACAATCTCTTCGCGCAGCTCCGGATCCAGCATGCCAGACAGGGCCTGCTTCACTTCGTCCAGCAGGTTGTAGATCACGCTGTAGTAACGGATTTCAACGCTCTCGGTCTCGGCCAGCTTGCGCGCAGCGACATCCGCACGGGTGTTGAAGCCGATCACGATTGCGCCCGAGGTCAACGCCAGGTTGATGTCGTTTTCGGCAATACCGCCAACGCCACTGGATACCACGTTGACGGAAACTTCTTCGTTACCAATCTCAGCCAGTGCCGCGAGAATCGCCTCGAGAGAACCACGCACGTCTGCCTTGATCACCACCGGCAAGACTTTTCTCTCGCCAGCTTCCATATCGGCAAACATGTTTTCCAGCTTGGCCGCCTGCTGTCGCTGCATACGCTCGCGACGCTCTTTGTCGGCGCGCTGCTCGGCCACTTCGCGGGCCTTGCGCTCATCGGCAACCACCAGGAATTCGTCACCCGCATTCGGCGTGGCGTCGAGACCCAGCAATTCCACTGGCGTGGACGGGCCGGCTTCCTTGACGGACTTGCCCAGTTCGTTGGTCATGGCGCGAACGCGGCCATAGCTCTGGCCCGCCAATACAATATCACCGCGCTTCAGCTCACCGTTCTGCACCAGCAGGGTGGCAACCACACCGCGGCCTTTTTCCAGGCGGGATTCAATCACAACACCGCTGGCCGGCACGCCAGTTTTAGCCTTCAGTTCTAGCATTTCGGACTGCAGGGACACGGCTTCGAGCAGCTCGTCGACGCCCTGGCCGGTGTGCGCAGACACTTCGATAAACTGGGTATCGCCGCCCCAGTCTTCCGGGATCACATCTTTCGCGGCCAGCTCGTTCTTTACGCGATCCGGGTCCGCGGCTTCCTTGTCGCACTTGTTGATCGCGACCACCAGCGGTACACCCGCCGCCTTGGCGTGGGCAACGGCTTCTTCGGTCTGCGGCATGACGCCGTCGTCCGCGGCCACCACCAGGATGACCACATCGGTAGCCTGGGCACCGCGGGCACGCATGGCAGTAAATGCCGCGTGTCCGGGGGTATCCAGGAAGGCAACCTCACCCTGACTGGTTTTTACGCGATAGGCACCAATGTGCTGGGTAATGCCGCCGGCTTCACCGGAGGCCACCTTGGTTTTGCGGATGTAGTCCAGCAGCGAGGTTTTACCGTGGTCGACGTGGCCCATAACGGTAACCACCGGCGCGCGGCTGACTTCTTCGCCTTCAACGTCCTGGGACTGGGCAACCAGCTTCTCTTCCAGTTCGTTTTCTGAGCGCAACACCACTTTGTGCCCCATCTCTTCGACGATCAGGGTTGCGGTATCGCGGTCCAGGCTCTGGTTGATAGTGACCATTTCGCCCATTTTCATCAGGCGCTTGATCAGCTCACCGGCTTTGATATTCAACTGCTTGGCTAGGTCGCCGACGGTGATCGTCTCGCCCAGTTGCACTTCGTACACTTGCTTTCCTGTCGGCCGTTTGAAGCCGTGTGTGTTCTTTACTTTCAAGGTCGGGCGGGACAGAGAGCGGGTGCTGCGCTTCTCGTCCTCATCGCTCTCGAACGCCTCCAGCGCGGCATCGTACAGAGATGTCTTGCTGGACTTTTTGGGGCCGGCCTTGCCGCGACGGCTGCGGCGCTTGCGCGGCTCATCGTCGTCACGATCAGTAACCACTGCGGCTTCCACCTTGCGGCGCAGGCCTGGCTTATCTTCTGCGGCTGCAGTCGCAGTGCTCGCCGCCGGTTTCTGTTTAGCCTGCTCCGCACGGTCTTTCTGCTCTTGCTCAAGACGTGCGCGCTCCGCTTCAACACGGGCTTTCTTCTCTTCCAACTCAGCGGCTTCGCGCTGGTCTTCTTTTTTGCGGCGCTCGATGGCAGCGAGGCGCATGGCTTCGATGTCATCAACGTAGGTAGAGCGGATAGGTGTCGGCTGGGGCTTAGCTTTGGGCGCTGCCTTGGGCTCAGGTTTCGCGGGCGCTTCAGCCTTCTCGGGCTCAGCGGCTGCTGCCTCGGCCTTGGCCGCAGCTTCCTGCTGTGCCTTGGCGGCCGCCTCGGCCTCCTGCTTGGCCTTGGCCTCTTCTTCCGCGCGCTTGGCTTCGGCCTCAGCGGCTTCCTGCTCGGCACGGGCGCGATCGGCGGCAGCTTTCTCCGCCGCAGCCAGCTCTTCTTCCGCTTTCTGCAGTGCGGAAGTATCCAGCTCGGCCTGTTCCGCTTCGGCCTCAGGACGCTTCACATAAGTGCGCTTCTTGCGGACCTCCACGTTGACGGTCTTACGGCCGGTGCCAGATCCGGTTTTGAGCGTCGTGGTGGTCTTGCGCTTGAGGGTAATCTTGCGAGGTGCAGCAGCCTGCTCCCCGTGACTGGTTTTCAGGAAGTTAAGCAGGACCTGCTTCTCTTCTGCGGATACGGTCGCATCCGCTGAAGTGTGGGGCAAACCCGCCTCCTGCATCTGCTTGAGCAGACGCTCTTCGGTGGCACCAACCGATTTGGCGAGTTCGCTAACTGTTACTTCGGCCATTCTCTCTCCTAAAAAGTCACTTGTGGGGAGCAGCATCAATTCATTTGACTGCTCCACCTTTGGCCTGCATGACAGGCAATTCGGGCGCGCACCTCATATCGGTGCGCTGGGCCGGGCGCGCGCCCGGCACTCGGGCATCAAGCCTCTTGGTCACTGTCGTCGGCGAACCAGGGCTCGCGCGCTTTCATGATCAATGCGGCGGCGCGTTCTTGGTCCACGCCTTCGATGTCCAGCAGATCGTCAACCGCCTGCTCTGCCAGGTCTTCCATGGAAGCAACACCACGGCTTGCCAGCTGGAACGCCAGCTGACGGTCCATGCCTTCCATATTCAGCAGGTCTTCCTGGGGCTCGGCTGCATCCAGCTCTTCCTCGGAAGCCAGCGCCTGGGTCAGCAGGGCGTCTTTGGCGCGAGCGCGGAGTTCTTCGGCGATCTCCTCGTCGAAGCCTTCAATGCCCAGCATTTCTTCCAGCGGTACGTAGGCCACTTCTTCAAGGGAGGTGAAGCCTTCATCCACCAGCACACCGGCAACGTCTTCGTCGATATCCAGGCGCGCCATGAAGGTCTCCATGATGCTGCCGGACTCGGCTTCCTGCTTGGCCTGCCACTCGTCAACGCTCATCACGTTGATCTGCCACTGGGTCAGCTCGGACGCGAGACGCACGTTCTGACCACTGCGACCAATGGCCATGGCCAGGTTTTCTTCGGCAACCGCCACGTCCATAGAGCCCGCATCTTCATCCACAACGATGGATTCGATTTCTGCCGGCGCCATGGCGTTGATCACGAACTGGGCCGGGTTGTCATCCCACAGCACAATGTCCACACGCTCGCCAGACAATTCGTTGGAAACCGCTTGCACACGTGCACCGCGCATACCAACACAGGCACCAACCGGGTCAATGCGACCGTCGTTGGTGTTGACGGCGATCTTGGCACGCAGGCCCGGATCGCGCGCAGCGCCCTTGATCTCGATTACCTGCTCGGAAATTTCCGGCACTTCAATGCGGAACAACTCGATCAGCATTTCCGGGCAGGAGCGACTCAGCTTCAATTGCGGGCCACGGGCTTCCGGCTCAATTTCCAGCAGGATTGCACGTACACGATCACCGAGACGGAAAATCTCGCGGCCTACCAGCTGGTCGCGGGGCAGACGCGCTTCGGCGTTGTTACCCAGGTCCACAGCGATAAAGTCGCGGGTCACTTTTTTCACGGTGCCACTGACCAGCTCACCGACCCGGTCGCGGTACTCATCAACGATCTTGGCGCGCTCGGCTTCGCGTACTTTCTGCACAATGACCTGCTTGGCAGTTTGTGCAGCGATGCGACCAAATTCGACGTTTTCCACCTGCTCGCGATAAACATCACCGGCTTTCAGCTCGGTGTCTTTCTCGTGGGCCTCTTCCAGCGTGAACTGTGTTCCCAGCTCCGCGAGGGTGTCATCGTCGACCACTTCCCAGCTACGGAAAGTGTCGTAGTCGCCGGTGCGGCGATCGATGATGACCTCGATGGTGGAATCTTCGTCGTAGCGCTTCTTGGTGGCCGTTGCGAGGGCCGCCTCAATTGCCTGGAAAATAATATCCCGGTCAACGCCTTTCTCGTTGGAAACCGCCTCGGCCACCAGCAAGATTTCTTTGTTCATGCAGCTGCCTCTTCAAAAACGCTACGTGCTGACTATTCAATGCTTCGGTGAACGCCACTAAACCAGCGCCACCAGGTACTACAGCATTGCCCTTACTTCTGTCCGCCCTCGAACTGAGGGACGATATTTGCTCTCTCGATACTATCGATTGGCAACAGGTATTCATTTTCACTGTCGATGCGCAGGACGATTTCATCGCCCTCCACGCCAGCCAGCAGGCCGCGCCACTTGCGCTGACCGTCCAGCGGCATACGCAACCGCAGCTCGACCTGTGCACCAATAAACCGCTGATACTGCTCCAGCTTGTACAGCGGGCGATCCATCCCCGGAGAGGACACTTCCAGGGTGTACCTGCTGTTGATCGGGTCTTCTACATCCATCACTGCACTGACCTGGCGACTGACTTTTTCACAGTCTTCAACAGCGATGCCGCGCTCGGAATCGATATAAATCCGCAGCAGGGCATTGCGGCCGTGGGTCTGGTAATCGATCCCCCACAACTCGCACCCCAGTGATTCAACCACCGGAGCCAACAGCTCTTCTAAAAGTTCGCGCTTGCTTGCCATATCACCACTTTGGCCCGGCGACCGACCGGGGCAGATGTGCAACGGCATCCGCTCGTTGCAAAAACGAAAAATGGGCAGCGAAGCTGGCCCCACGGCCCGAATGAGAAACCGCGGCGCCGACTCCCGGCCCATTCGGATGGCAAACCAGGCTCGAGCCTGTTTGCCGCAGATACGAAAAAGCCCCTAACAGGGGCTTTTACTGCGTAGTCACATACGAAATATGTAACCACAAAATTTGGTAGCGGGGGCAGGATTTGAACCTACGACCTTCGGGTTATGAGCCCGACGAGCTACCAGGCTGCTCCACCCCGCAACAACACACACCTGAGGGATACCACATACACATCCAGTATAAATGGAAATTGGCAGCAGGGCAGGATTTAAACCTACGACCTTGGCCGGCAATGCCGCCAGAGGTAAAGAGAGAGCCCGTCGGGCGCCTCGCCAAAACCACTGATACCAAAATTGGTAGCGGGGGCAGGATTTGAACCTACGACCTTCGGGTTATGAGCCCGACGAGCTACCAGGCTGCTCCACCCCGCACCTACACCCTGAAAGCCGGCCCCTGGTGAGATACTCGGCTTCCTGCGGCGGGTTTCCCCGACCGCTCAAGAGGCTGCGCATTCTATGGGTGAGCCCCTGCAGAGTCAAGCCGCTTGTGGCACTAATTCTCTCATCCCTGCCACCACGGGCAGGATACCGGTGTTTCATCGTATCGAACGTCATTATAGGAAGAATTACCGGTACTCCCCGGCGGAAATTGCGCCAAGCACGCACGAGTAACGGGAATACCGCAATCCGCCCACCCGAAAACGCAATTGATAATGATTCGCATTTAGAATACTATCGCCATCCTTGCCGATGACTGGAGCGGGAATCCATAACACTCCGCGCCCGCTCGTCGTCTGCTTTGTGGACAAACATGCCTGAATCAACCGAGGAGCCCCGGATGCGCTACCTGAAGACTTCACTCGCCCTTTCTATTCTCGCTGCCAGTACAAATGCTCTCGGGGCAGAAGACCGCCAGGAACGGCTTATTGAAGAGGAGATTGTGGTTACCGCAAGCCGTACCGAAAAGCCCCTGAGCTCGACCCCCAACACGGTCACCCTGATCGACCAGCAGGAGCTGGCCAGCCAGATGGCCGCGACCAGTGATCTGTCGACCATCCTCGGCAACCTGATTCCAAGCTTCTCCCCCAGCCGCCAGAAAATGACCAACTCCGGCGAGAGCCTGCGCGGCCGCAAGCCACTGTACCTGATCGACGGTGTGCCCCAGTCCAACCCGTTGCGCAGTGGCGGCCGTGACGGCCACACCATCGATCCGCTGGTGCTGGAGCGCGTGGAAGTCATCCACGGCGCCAATGCCATTCACGGCATGGGTGCCTCCGGCGGCATCATCAACCTCGTGACCCGCACCCCCAGCGACGAATTTCAGCAGAGCGTCCGTGTTGAAACCGCGCTGCAGGCCGAAGATGTGGGCGAGTCCGCAGGATACAACGGCAGCTACAGCGTTTCTGGCAAGGTCGATGCGGTCGACGTACTGGCCAGCTTTACCTACCGCAACAGCGGCGTGGGCTACGACGCCAATGGGGACGTTGTCGGTTTCGACAATACCCAGGGCGACACCATGGACAGTGAAACCAGCAATGTCTTTATCAAGACCGGCTACCGCTGGGGTGAGCAGCGCATGCAATTGACCGTGAACCGTTATCTGGTGGAAGGCAACAACAACTGGCTGAGTGTGGATGGCGATATCAGCGAAGGCATTGCCACCACCGCGGTCAAGGTACCGGTCCCGGGGGATGCGCCGTCCAACGAGGTCACCACCGTCAATCTGCAGTACAGCAACGAAGACCTGTTCGGTCAGAAGCTGCGTGCGCAGGTATTTTCCCAGGACTTTGCCGGTACCTACGGCGGGGGAGTCTACGGCACCTTTCAGGACCCGCTATTCGGCGAAGATATTTTCGACCAGTCCCAGAACAACTCGGAAAAACGCGGCCTGAAACTGACCCTGATCAAGGACGACATTGCCCGCAGCGCAATCAGCCTCGCCTACGGGATCGACCTGCTGCAGGACGAAACCTGGCAGCAGCTGATTCAGACCGGTCGCGCCTGGGTGCCACCCACCCAGTACAAAAGCACCGCGCCTTACGCACAGGCCGAGTTCAGTGGCATTGAGAGCCTGGCCATTACCGCCGGTGTTCGCCACGAGCGCTCCAGGCTGAATGTCGATGACTTCACCACCCTGGCGTCTTACGGCAGCCAGTTCGTAGAGGGCGGCAACCCGGAGTTCAGCGAGACGCTGGCCAATATCGGCGCCACTTACGCAATCGCGGAAGGCCTGCGCATCTACGCCAATTACTCCGAAGGCTTTTCCATGCCGGACGTGGGCCGGGTGCTGCGCGGGATCAACCAGCCGGGTCTGGAGGTGGAAAGCTTCCTCAATCTGCGACCTATCCTGACGGAAAATCACGAACTGGGGCTGGACTTCAATAACGAGCGGTTCGGCGCGCAGCTGGCCCTGTACTCCTCCGACTCCGATCACGGTCAGCGTCTGGCCTTGGGCAGCGACGGCATCTACAGCGTCAAGCGGGAAAAAACTGACATTGACGGTGCCGAGGTGCGCGGCCAGTGGTTTGCCACCGACGCCGACATCCTTGAAGTGCGTTACGCCTACACCAAGGGACGCTACGACGCCAATCAGGACGGCAAGGTGGACACCGATCTGGACGGTGCCAATATCGCCCCCAACCGATTCAACCTGAGCTGGGCGCGCAATTGGAGCGAAGACTTCAGCACCCGCCTGCAGGCTAACTGGCTGCTGGATCGGGATTTTGAAAACAGCGCGGGGGAGGTCACCAGAAAATTCGACGGCTACGCCACCCTCGATGCCAGCGCACAGCTGAAAGCCCTGGGCGGCGAATTCGCACTGGGCCTGCAGAACCTGACCAATGAAGACTACTTCACCTACTACTCGCAGACCGCGGGGAATGACGGGCGCAACTTCAAGGGCCTGGGACGCAGTGTGAACCTGTCTTACTCGAAACTGTTCTGATCGCGGTCACCGCAGAAACCTTTCTGCCTGCCGGGCAGGTTCCTATCGTAAAATCCTTGGGAACCTGCCCGCCAGACGAACCGAAACAAGTCCCCTCTCCATGCGCAAAACACTTTTTACCCTGCACAAGTACGCGGGCCTCACCCTCGGACTGCTGCTCGCCCTGATTGGACTCACCGGCAGCCTGCTGGTGTTTGATCACGCCCTGGATGAAACCCTCACGCCGCAGACAGTATCGTTTACTCCGTCTGCAGACCGGGCCAGCTACGCAGAAGTTTTTGCCGCGGCACAGGCTGCGGTTCCGGGCAACCCCACACCCACCCGCCTGATGACCCAGCGCCAGCCAGGCAGCCCCCACGTGGTGCGCTTCCCGACCCCGGAAGGTGCCCCCGGCCCCATTGAGGTTGCAGTGTCTCCCACCGATGCGGAAGTGCTGGCTGTAAGGGGTTGGGGCACGCCGGAATACACCATGAGCTGGCTGTACCGCCTGCACTACACTCTGCTGGCGGGCAAGAACGGCAAGATCGTGGTGGGCTTTATGGGCCTACTGCTAATGGTGTTCTGCATCACCGGTGCGGTGTTGTGGTGGCCGAAAAAGAGCAAAACCCACAAACGGAAATGGAAACGCGCCTTTGCCATTTCCCGCAACGGCAACCGCTTCCGCTTTTACCTGGATGTGCACAAGGTATTCGGCATCTATTTCCTGCCGCTACTGCTGATAATCAGCTTTTCCGGTGTCAGCATGGTGTTTCCGACACAGGTGGAAACGGTCGTCGGCAGCCTGTTCGAGATGGAGCCCCGCCCTGCCCTGCCCAGTTCCGGTGCCAGCAGCGGAACACCCATTATCCCGGATCAGGCGGCCGCCATTGCTCAGGCGGCGTTTCCAGGTGGTGCGCTGAAGCGTATCTATCTACCGCGCGATGAAAGCGACAGCTACGGCCTGAGTTTCCGCGCAACGGAGGAAGTGTGGACGAATTACGGCGCAAGCTTTGCGCGGGTGGACCAGTACAGCGGCGAAATACTCATGTCACAAAACGCCACTGAGCTTCCGCTGGGCAATAAAATCCTGCGCTGGCAGTTCCCGCTGCACAACGGCGACGCACTGGGGATTGTGGGGCGGTGGCTGGTACTGCTGACCGGCCTGGTGCCCGCCCTGCTGTTTGCGACCGGTGTATACCTGTGGTGGCGCAAGCGGCAGCTCCAGTCGCGCACCCGGCGACACCGGGCCGTTACGCCGGCCACCGCCTGAGGTGCTCGCCAGGCCGGTGGCTGCGCGCTGAAGGGCTTAGAACTTACCCACCATATTGATGAACACGCCCTGGCTGTCGTAGTCGAGGTCGGTCAGGTCGTCAGAGAAGTCGGTAAAGTTGTAGCCGATACCCGCCTTGAAGTTGCGTCCCATCTGGCGATACAGCGCCACCAGGGCACCGCTTTTGCGGTCGCCGGCATCCGGCAGATCCAGCAGGCGCCCTTCGATCAGCAGATCCCATTTGTTCACGAAGTGCCAGTCGGCACGCAGCACATACAGGCTGGCAGCACTATCGAAAAACTCCGGGTTTTCCCGCTCCATACTCAACTGGCCCAGACGATAGGCGTACTTGGCGCCCAGGGTCCAGCGCTGGGTCAGATCGTAATTGGTGTCTACCGAGAAAATGTGGCTCTTCTGTACAAACTCAACGGCACTGCTGCTACTGCCTGACGTTACCAGCACCTGGTCTCTGGTTGGCACGTTGTAGAAGTAGGTGTATTTCAGCAGAGTATTCCAGCGATCATTGTTCACCGGGCGATAGGCGTAACCCATGACACCTTCGGTGAATTTGCCATCGTAAAATTGGCCCTGAGAACTTTCGCTATCGGAGTAATTCAGTTTGCCCACAAGGCGCCAGTCCGGGCTGAGCTGGAAACTGAGCGTATTTTTTAACAGCCAGGTTTTGCGCTCGTTTTCCAATACGCTCTGCGGGTCGTCCTCGGTGCCGCTACCGGAAAGCATCTGCATGTTATCCACCCGGTATTCCACCGCGCTGGACAGACGCAGGCTGCCATCGTTGAAGCCCATGCTGGCGCCCATGGCGCGGCGCTCGGTTTCGGCGCCGGTGCGCGGATCTTCCAGTGTGCCCGCTTCCAGGCTGGTGCCGTAATTCCATTGATCACTGGGAGCCAGGTCCACACCCAGGGCGTGGGTGAGGCCGGTGGACACATCGCCGTGGGTGTAGCGCTCCTCACCGTAAATACTCGTGGTATCACTGAAGCGGCTGCGGAAGCCGCTGTTCAGGTTGCCCTTGCGTGCCCGCACCCCGGTATCCGTGCGCTCATTGTCGAGGGTGTAATTCAGGTAAAGATTGGTGCGGTCGGTTACCAGGAAATCGGTCCCCAGGCGCGCGGCGGTGCCGGTATCGCCACCGGATAGCTCACTGTCGAGGGTCAGGCGATCACTCACCCGGTAAGCCCCACCAAAACCAACCCGGTTGTTTTCATCCCGGTTGCCGGACAGCTCCGCGGTGCGCTGCACAAATCCGAAGGCGCTCCAGTCAGCACCGGAATCGTAACTGGCCTGCACCGCCACATCGGTGCGCTCGCCCTGCTTTTGCGTGAGCGGCACCACCGGTGACAGGTCCTCGCGGGAATCTGCGCGGGCAGCGGCGGCAAGGCGCCAGCGGTCGCTCAGGCGATAGCCCAGTTCCACATCGGTGGCTTCGGTCTGCAGCCCCTGCTGCTGTTCACGGGTATCGGTCTTGAGGCCAATATCGAAACGCTCGCCAATGGGCACGCTGACGGCAGCACCGTACTGCTCTGTCTCGCGGGTGGCCAACTGCCCCGGTGCCGCGAAACCCGCTTCACGCTGCTGCGCGTAAACCGAGGCGGAACCGCGCATGCCCTCGAAGAAATCCCCCATCTGCACGGCGGCTTCGAATTTGCTGGCCCCGGCCTTGGCATCCGGATCCAGCGGCGTTTGCACTGTATTGCCCTGATCAAAGCCACCGGGACTAAAGCTGTAACCACCGTCGAGGGACGAGAGGCTGTTGAGGGTATTCCCCTGGCTTTCCGCCACTTCCACTTTCATCCAGGTGCCGGCGGTTTTGCGCAGGGTAAGATCCACACCGTTCAGCGAGGACTCGTTGTCTTCCTCGTTCTGCTGGCTGACGCTTACCCCGATCTTCACATGATCTCCGGCCCAGTAATGCGCGCGGCCACCCACCGCCAGGGTATCCAGATCATCAAAGCCCGGTGTGTATTCGTAGCGGGCCACCAGATATTGCGGATTGCCGTTATAGGAGCCGTCCTGCACGATCAGGTTGTCGTTGGCGATGGCAGAGAGCGGGCGGTTCAACAGAATGCGGCCCTGAATGTAATCCACATCGTAGTCGATCACCGGCGTGAGGTTTTTCACCCCCAGCACGATGCCGGAGTTTTTATCCCGCACCTCTACCCGCAGCCGTTCGGAGCCGGTGAGAATATCCTGGTGACGCATGTAGTAGAGGGAACCACCGGTTCCACGGAATTCATCGCGGCCGGCAACGGTGCCCGGCTCCGCACTAAAGGCATCAACCTGGAACCGCTTGTCCCCAAAGCCGGTGACATCGTCCGTCTCAAAATGGAAATTGGCCCCGTAGAGCGCGCGGTCGATATGTGCCAGCTCGTTGTCGGTGTAGGACGCGTTGAAGTTACCCCACAGGCCGTAATCGTCGTAGTTTTCCAGTTTGATGTAGAACTTGCCGGATGTCGGCGCGTCCTCCACCACGGTGGAGTCGTCACCGAACGTCGGATAGTAGAGATCGCTGTCCAGACGACGAAACAGCGCGTCGGGGTTCTTTTCCATGAAGTTGGTGAACAGGTCCTCTACCGGACCTTCCTCGGTGTCGGCACTCGCCGCAAGACGCCAGCCATCGCCGAAGCTACCGCTGGTGTAGAAGGCCAGGCGACCGTCGTAACTGGCGGAGTTGTCGTAGTGGGTTTCGTCCCCGGTTACCAGCGCGGCCGGGCCGTTGGTGTCGTCCCGGGCAACGGTAAGGTCGGCAATGCCCACGGTAAACCAGTCGTCCCGGGTAAACTCCAGATCCCGCAGGAACAGCTCGCCGTTACCCGCATCATCCAGTACCGCCACTTCCACGGTGTGCAGGCCCTTGGCAAAAATTTCTTCGGCAACAAAATCACCACCGCTGCTCACCGGCACCTCGCGCCCCGCCAGCCACACGCTGTGGTTGGTGGGAATGTCCGAGCCGTTGACCAGCACCGCATTCCCACTGACGGGAATATTCTGTTCCGCGAGACGGTTTTCCCCGTAGCCCACCAACAGTTCCTGCTCGGTGGTGGCCTCCTGCAGCCTTGGTTCGAAATTGTCCACCAGCCAAAGGGTCTGCGGCCGGGTTTCGTCGAAGCGCTGCTTCCAGTCATACACGCGCAGTAGGTACTGCAGTTTTTTCAGCGGTGCCTGGTAGGACTCGAAGTCTGCGTCCCAGCTGCCCTCACCGTTCTGATCCAGCGTGACCACGGCCAGCGGCTCGTCGCGCAGGGACTGATCTTCTTCAAAGATGCGCACTTCCGCACGGGTAATAAACGACGGGTAATTGGTGTAGCGTTTGAACTGCACCCGGCTGTCGGCGATTTCCGTCTCCGGGTCATCGGCATAGCGGATGGTGCTCGGGAACGCGGTGACATTCAGGCGCGGCTGCATGGCCTGGTTGTCAAAGCGAAACTGGATATTGGCACTCTCCAGCGCCACATCGGTACAACGCTGCAGGTCCGCGGAATTTTTGTAGGGATCGTACTCCGGCGCACCGTCTACCGTGATACGCATCAGGTTCAGCGCGTAGGGGTTATGGGCTTCCGCCTCCTGCTGAATGCGTTCGATTTCCAGCCGGTCTTTTTCCGCGAGCACCGCAAGTTCATCGTACAGCACCTGCACTTCCACGCGCGCGCCATCCATGTGGATAAAGCCGGTCTGCACCACGTCGTTGGACTCCACAAAACCGCGGCCTTCAAATTCCACCTGCGCGTCTTCCAGGTCGAGGTGCTGCTGTACCGCACGCATGGCCTTTTCCGCACGCGCCGCAGACAGACCCACATCATCGCCGTAGACCATGGCCTCGCGGCGCTCCATGCGCTTGTTATCGCTGTAACCGACAAAGCTCAGGCGCACATTCTGCTTGCCCGCCACCTCATCCATCAGGCGCTGCATCTGCGCCAGTTGTGCGCTGGAGATCTGCGGATCACCGCTGTTCAGGAAAATCGGCGGGATATCGCCGGTGGGTGACTCGTGCGCAATGGTAATGGTTTCTGCGGCGGCGGACTCCGGACAGGCCTGCAGGCCGTCGGCCGCAGTTTCCAGCAGGTCGTCGTACCAGAATTCCACTTCCACACGGCGGTTCAGGGCGCGCCCCTTGGCAGTGTCGTTTGCGGCGATGGGTTGGCTGGAACCCTTACCGCTGCTGGTCACCATGTAGCCCGGCAGATTCAGCTGATCCGCTACCGCCAGTGCCACCCGGCGTGCTTCCGCACGAGACAGGGCCATCTGGTCATCGTAGAGCTCCGCCGGGCCTTCTGGCAGCGGCTTGCCATCGGTGTGGCCGACGAAGTGAATGGTGAGATTGGGCTTTTCCAGCAGGGTATTGCGCACTTCCTGCACCCGGCGCACAAACGCGGCCGGCAGGTCAACCTGGCCGGGCTGCAGGCGCAGCGGGGATACCAGATTTTTCAGGCGTGCGCGTTTGTCGGCGCCCGCGGTGTAACGCAGTTTACACACGGTTTCCTGACGGCAGACCTGAACGCGGTTGAGCTGGGCCGCCTCGGCACGGCGCTGTGCGTCGCGAGCCTGCTGATCCAGCTCGAAATAGCGCAGCTTCACGTCCACGCGCCGATTGAGCTCGCGGCCCTTTTCCGTGATGTTTTCCGTCAAGGGTTCGCTGTCACCACGCCCCTCGAATACCACCGCGTTTTCCGGCAGCTCCAGCGCCATCTGGAAATACTCGGCTACCTGCTTGGCGCGCGCGGCGGTAAACGCGACTTTATCGTCGAACTCGCCCTGCTCGCCCTCAGACAGGGGCTCGCTGTCGGTGTGCGCGGTGAAGACCAGTTGCAGCTCGTGGGCTCCTTCCAGTGCCGCCAGCTTTTCCTGCAGCTGCGCCACCAGTTCCGCATCTATCTCGTCATCGACAGTGCGATAAAGCAGTGGCGGCAATACGTCGCTTTCCACCACCGGCTGTTCCGGGTCGATAAAGGTTTCCGCATCCTGTACCCACAGCTGGCCGGCAGCGGGGATCAGGGTGGTCTCGGTATTGCTGCCGAGGGGCTTGTCGGTGTAATCCCCCGCGCTCTCGAGTTGCGGTGACAGGCCCGGGATTTTCTGCCACCAGGAGGCGTCGTTGCCACCGTCGTCCTGGGCCAGCGCTGGGCTACTCGCCAGCGCGGCAACGATCACGGCCAGTTTATAGGTTGAAGGACGGAACATTAGCGGGCTCCTCCCTGATCATTACTTCCGATCATGCGGTTCACACTGCGTTTGAGCCCGTCCAGCACACTGCCGCGCTCGGGCGGCGCGCCACGGCGCCAGAAAATCTCGGTTTCAATATTGAGCGGATAGCAGCAATCCAGCGCCGCCCAGTCTTCGGCTATGCGGGCCTTGATCGCGGCAAGGCGCGCGTCGACCAGTGCGGGATCTTCATTCTCCGCCAGGTACGAAAGGCGCAATAGCGAAGGCGCCTCCTGCAGCCGCTCCAGCAACAGCTCGGTGCGCGAGTGCCACTGCGGACGCAGCTCGGCTGAGCCTGGTTCAAACACCGCTTCCGCCAGATCCAGGCGTACTACGCGGTGCAGGCTGGTACCGAAGTTGAACTCCAGCATCTTGCCTCGGGTGGCGCGCTGAACCCGCGGGTTTTCCGTGGTCAGGCGGTAGCCGCTGGGCAGGCTGCGGTCGTCCAGCTTCAGCACGAAGTTGGAGCCGCGGTCCGGGTTCGGCACCGCCGCACAGGTAATGTGGAAACGGCCGTGGGCATCGGTGGTAGCGCGCAGGCCCTGCGCCGTCACTACGCGCGCTCCGGCGACACCGCCTTCACCGTTGTCCTGGTAACCGTTGAGGTTTTTATCGTCGTACACCTTGCCGATCACATCGGTACAGTCGAAGGTCGGGTCGGGTACCACGCGCACGGTGGCCGACGCTTCACCAGACAACTGTTGTCCGGAAAGCCCATTGAACATACGGGCACGGTTGATGTACTCACCTTCTCCCACACCGGAACCCACCACCAGTAACAGCTTCATGCTGTGAGTTTTTTCAGGGTCTGCGCGCAACTGCGACCACTGTAATTGCAACCCATTAACCTCAGGCTCCATGGGCACGCCGTCGAGGCTTGCCGAGCCGGCCACATACTTGAAGCCTGCAGGGAAGTAATCCACCAGCTGCAGGTCCGTCAGCGGTACCGGCAGCGAATTGTTGAAGGCGATGGTGTAAGGCACCAGCTGACTGCGCGTGACATTGAGCATGGCGGCGGTTTTGGTCAGCGCCAACGCACCGTCCAACTGCGGATCCAGCGCAATGTGGTTGTTAAATAGCTGACTGCTTCCGGGTTGATTGCTGTCATCCAGATTCAGGCGCAGGTAGTAATCGGTCTCGCTACTGCGCGCATCGATATCTACAGGCGGTGGTGTCGCCGAAGACTGCACTTCACAGTGGTCTGGCGTTGCCGGATTTCTGTCCGCCGCACTGCCGAGACATGCCGCCACATCGAAACTGCCGGTATCCACAGCGGTTTGCGGCGGGATGATTTGCGATGGGCCAGACACGTAGTTGTCACTGGGCACATCCACTTCGATCAGGTAGTCCGCGTTGATCGCACAGGCGGCACTGCTGAAGTTGACATCGAACTTGTAGAAGCCGCCGGTGAGCGTGACCTGATTTTGTTGCTTGGCATCATCGAAACAACTGTCCGGCAGCGGCTGCCCACTGGAGGCACTCAACAAACGCACCCGTGCACCGTTGACCGGCGCACGCAGTACGGAGTCGTAGATGGCTCCATTGGGTGTAATCGGCAGGTTCAGGTTCTGCGGGTTCGCGCCAGACTCCACATAGATATTGAGAATCTGCTGCGGCCCATTGGTGTATTCGGAGCTGGCGGTACCGAGAGAAGCCGTGCTGCCACTGGCATTTGGGGCGCGATAACGAATCTCGTAACTGATGCCTGGCACATTTGCGCCGTCCATGTTCGGCACCAGCCCATCAAACACAAAGAAGCCATTTTCGTCGCTCGTTACGGTCTCCAGCAGCGAATTGTTGAAGTACAGCTCCACATTCCAGTTACTGAGCAGCGACTCGTTCGTGTCGAGTACTTCATTGAAGTTGCCGTCATGCCACAGGTAGCCGGAAAGATTGGCAATGCCGGGGGTGCCACCGATATCGATGGCAACGCTGGCCTCGTTGACCATCGCCGGATCGTTCCACTGCACCTGGGCGGTGTTAACTACCGAAGTGCCTATCGCCAGATTCGGGCCCAGGCGCGCCTGGAAACGCAGGGTGGCGACTTGCTCCGGCAGAAGGTCACCGTAGTTGGTACTGTAGTCCACGGTAATGACGGAGCCGTTCACCGCAACACCGCCGGGCTGGCCATTCACCTGCGCAGAATCTGCGACATAGGTGAGCACACCATCACCCGCGGAAAGCAGGTCATCACGAATCACAATAAGACTGGCCGGCACGCTGCTGATATTGGTTACCCGCACCAGATATTCCAGGACCTTGCCAGACTCGGCGTCACCACCACCGACTACCGCGACCTCTTTGGTGATCGACAATTGCTGGGCGTCTCCCACCACAACCTCGGTGGGCTGGGCACCGTTACTGCTGTTGCCGTCGGCATCGGTGAGCGTGAGCGGCATTTCGACACTGTACACACTGCCCTGGTTGCTGATGATAGTGCCGCGTTCGGTGTCCGCGTTGACCATCACATCAAACTCAACCACGGCGGTTTGCGCACTGGTAATAATGCCTTCACCGGTCGCCGGTAATGGCGGCGTCAAATCGTCACTGCTGATCGCCAGCCCGGCGACCAGTGGGGACGCACCCGCATCATCGGCGACAGCAGTCCCATTCAACCTGGTGCTGTTGGCCACATAGCTGGTGCCCGCAGGCACCAGGTCAACCAGCCGTGCTTCACTCGCATCTTTACCGCCCAGGTTGGTAACGGCGATGGTGTAACGCAATACATCTTCCGGATCCACAATACCGGCAGAGATGTTGTCGACCACCAGCTGTACAGTCTTGGTGGCAACCAGCAGCGGCACATCACCGACAATATCAACGGTGGGGTCGTCCACGATGGTGGTCGCAGGGTCATCCGATGGCCGCTCCGCGAACCCACCGCTACCTGCGCCATCGCCGTTGGCGAACGCCTGGTTGGAAATCACAGTTCCGTCGTTCACGTCGTTGATCACAACATCAAACGTGATCACCGCCGGCGCCGCGCCACTGGCTGCGGCAACCACAAGCCCGCTCTCTTCACCCGGCGTCTGCACAGGGATACCGGTGGCCAGTGCGGTAGAGCCATTAACATCCGCAACCTGTACACCGTTTAACGTGGTGGAATTCGCCACATAGGTGGTGTTGCCCGGCACCAGATCGCGCAGGACGGTGTTGATGGCGTCTTCACTACCGGTATTTTCCACAGTGAGCGAGTAGCGCAGGCTGTCGCCCGGTGCCAATATCTCGGGGTCACCGGTCAGGTCCTGTGAAGTTTTCTGTATCGAAAGCCAGGGCGCGGAGTTGATCAGAGTTTCGGTCGGGTCTTCACTGCCGCCCACAGACGGATCATCACTGGACGCAAACACCACGTCGCTCATGCTGAGCTGCGCCTGATTGAGTACCACGGTGCCGCTGGTAATGACCGGCACCAGATCCGCGTCAAACGTGACGGTGATGGTATCGCCCGCTTCTCCCGCCCTGGCAATCGCCAGGTCGGCTACCTCAAGCAGACCACTGGCCTGCGCCCCGCCGTCGGCGACTACATTGACCGTCGCGCCAGCAGGTGCGGAGACATCGCGCAGTGAATTGACCTGGAACATCGCGCTGCCATTCAGGCGATCCAGTTCGTCACGCAGTACAAATGCGTCCAGCGGCACATCGCTGACGTTCTGAATTTCAATGCTGTAACGCAGGTGATCACCGGGACTTGCCTCTGCGCCGGACTGGCCGGTGGTCACGTTGAACACCGATTTACGCACTTCGAGGATCGCCGACAGAACGGTGAAGCTATGGCTGTCCTCATGATCAACCACACCGGGGCTACCATCCGTCAGTGCACGCTGATAGGCGAAGCGCTCTGCGGCTGCCGCTTCGGCACTGAACCATTGGGTAGCACCGGCGATATTGGTCAGGGTGGTATCGTTGATGTTGTCGCCATCCAGCTCAACCTGATACACCAGGGTCAGCGCATCGCCCGCTGCCAGTTCGTCGTCGCTCTGCAAACTCGCAGAAAATTCACACGTCGGTGTGCCGTCAACAAAGGTTACCGCGAAGTCGCCGGGGGCCAGAGATACCGTGGAGCCATCGGCTTTCAAGATCGCCGCAGACTGAATCACCGGCTCAACATCGCACATGCCGCCCGGCTCCGGATTGGGCAGCCAGTCGGTCAGTGTCACATTCCACGCGCTGGCGGGACTGTTGTTGCGTACGGTCAGGGTAAAGTTTTCCGGCGTGCCCACCTGGATGGTTGCCGGGCCGGTTTTTTCCACCTCCAGTTCCGCATGCACGATGGTCACCGGGTTGGCATCGCCTCCAGTAGTCGCATCGTTACCGAGACGCGTCACACCGTTGCTATAGTCATACCAGGCGCGGTTAACAAAGGGGTCGGTGCGGCTTTGATTGTTCGCGGTATTCAATACTGCGACCGTTACCTCGACCTCGACCTGCGCGCCGGCGGGAATATTCAGCCCACCACCGGTGTCTGCAAGCACCAGGTCATCATCGGCACCACTGTTGCTCAGTGCATTACCACTGACAACATTGGCGGAAACAAAAGCGAGATCCACGCCCGTCGCCGCGAGGTTGTCCATGATGCGCACATCTTCCAGCGCAACATTTACCGGTGTTGCGGGCACGGTCAGGGTGTAGGTCAGCTGTTCACCGAGCGCCACGGAGGTCTGCGCCGACGCTTTACTCAGCACGCCGGCTACCGGCGTGGTCAGGTTAAACGTGGCGACATCTGAGGGGCCGTACTCTTCACGCCAGTCCACCAGGCTGTTGGCCGGCACCTGATCATTGTCGAAGGAGTAATAGCGCGTTACCTGCGCGCTGTTGGTCAGGGTCAGGCCGGCGCCGAGGTCGGCATCACCAGTAACTTGGTAGACCACCCGCAAGGTTTCGCCCGCCGGAATTGCAGCGTTGGCAGCGGGATCGAAGTCCCAGGTCGCGGTTCCACTGGCCAGATCATAGGTTGGCGTCAGGGTGATACTGGCCGCCGCGTTGACCAGCGTCGCACTTTGCATGCTAACCCCGCCATCGCGCAGGCCAATGGGCAATACATCTTCCAGCACCACATCGTAGGCCGGTGCGTTGCCGGCGTTGGTGATATCGACGGTGTAAGTGGCCGTCTCACCGGCCTGAATTTCGGTATCGCCATTAATAGCGGTCACCGCAGACTTACTCACAGTGAGCAGTGGCTGCAATGCATTTACGCTGGCGCTGGTGGTCAGCGGCGCACCCGGTGCGCTCCCCACCAGATAATTCAGGGTTACGACGTTGTTCAACGCCTGCGAAACAGGCTGCTGCGACAGGACGTCACCATTCAGCACGCGGGCGCGATAAGTAATCGTCAGGAAGTCGTTGGCATCGTTGCCATCCGCCGGATTACTGACCGAACCCAGATCCCAGGTAATGGTACGCTGATCGGCGCTGACGGTCGGACTGGGGGGTGTGGCTGCGGGGGTACCAAAGAACTCTGCACTCAACACGCCGATAAAGGCCATACCCTGCGGCAGTGTGTCCTCCAGCACGACACCATCGTGCTCGCCTTCAACGAGATCGATCTGTAACTGGTAATCGACGGTGTCACCAACCCGCAGATTGCCGTCGTTGTTCCAGCTATCACCCTGACGGGCCTTCTGCAGATCGATATCGTAATCGACACCGAAACCGCTGGTATCGCCACTGCAATAGGTGTTGGGCGGGGTAACGCTGGGACAGCCGGCCCCGGTGCGCTCGCGCTCACCAACATAAGTACCGGTGAGCGACGTCCAGTCCACCAGTGCACTGTTGACGATATCCGCAGCGGTAATGCTGTTTACATCGGTCTGATAGGTAACGACCAACACGCTGCCCGCGGGGATCTGCACCGAACTATCACCGTTATCGCGGCCCCAGTTCAGGGTATTGCCACTGACCGAAGGTGTCGCATTGAACCCGGCAAGCGCGCCGCCATCCAGCAATGCAACCGCAGAGCCATCCACATAACTAAGCTCCGCCGGCAGCATGTCGGCAATGTTGGTATCAAAGGCGGAAGCGTCACCCTCGTTGGTAATGGTGAGGGTGTACTCCAGCACATCGCCAGTGGCCGCAGGTTGTCCGGGGTCTGTCAGGTTGGCGACATCTTTGACTACGGAAAGGTTTGGCTCAACGACGGTGAATTCGGCCGGCGCACTACTGCCGCCATCCACAGCACTGCCACCCGCCTGATAGGTATAGGCGGCAACGTTTGCCACCGGCGTGGCACTGGCACTGACATTCTGCGTGTTGGCCACCCAGGTGGTCAGGGTGATCACCGCCTGCTGGCCCGCAGGAATATCGCCGATGGCCCAGGTCAGGTCCTGCCCGCTCTGCACCGGTACGAGCGCGAGTGCGGCACCATTCAATTCAACTGTGGCATCGACGTATTGCAGCGCCTGATCCAGCGTATCGCTAACACTCACCCCACTCAAAATACCGTTCACTGGCACACCCGGTACGGTGATGGTGTACACCACTTCTTCGCCAATGGTCGCCTGCGTTTTCGATACGGTTTTGGTGGGCGCTTCGACCTGGAAGTTGTTGGTCATCCAGACGCTGGCGGCGGCTACCGGATTAATCGCGACATATTCCCGCGCATCCGCCGGATCCAGAGTTTCCCGGGACCAGTAGGCAACAAGCGAAGCGGTGTTGGACCAGGTCTGGTCCGGCGCGACGTCGGTATAAAAACCAATTTGATAATCCACGGTGACGCAGCTGGCGGGGTCGAGGGCAACGTTCAGGGAAAACGCCATTTCGCCATCACGCCCAGCGGGTGCGGTGTAACTGTAGTCCGCCGCGTCCAGCGCGGTGCCATCAATGGCGACCACGATGCTGCTAATAGAGCCCTCATCAAGCTCTGCCGGGAGGTCGTCGTTCAGGGTCACGCCGTAAGCCGGCGCATCACCGACGTTACACGCCTCGATCGCGAACTGCATGCTGTTATTGACGATATCCACCAGATAGGCGGTGGCAGAAGACTGGCCATCGCCCACGACGCTGCCACTGGCCGGTAATACCGTTCCGGTTTTGGTCAGCGCGGTAATCTGCGGCTGTAGTACTTCCACACTGGCGGCATCGGGCGTGGTAGATGCGGCAACGCCTGTGGCGTAGATGTAACCCAGGGTGGCCTGGTTGTTTAGCACGGTGGAAGTGGGGGTAGCTGCCGGGCTATCGGCCGCACCGTGTTGCACCCGCGCGCGGTAAACAATGACGAGGGTATCATTCGCCAGATTCTGGTCTGCCGTGTTGGTGATATCACCCAGGGTCCAGGTCAGGGTACCGGTCTGGTCCGCGCTGGGTACGTTCGCCGCGGGAATATCTGCGTAGGAAAATACGCCGCTCGCGGTATAGGGTGCGCTGCTAGCACCGTTGATACTGACCACTTCCACGAACGCCAGACCCGGGTCCAACACATCGGTCACCACGACGTCGCGATTCAGCCCCTCGGACAAGGTGAGCGCCAGTTGATAGGTCACGGTGTCGCCGGCACGGGCGTTGGTATCTGCGGTGGTGGCGATGCCACTACTCCAGGTATCGCTCAGCACCGTTTTTGCGATGGCCGAATTGTCGACCGTCGTCATCAGCAGCTCGTCGACAAAAAAGTAATCATTCAGCGCGGTAGTATCCGGCGCATCATTGCCTGTGCGCTCTTCCACGTCAGCGCCATCCAGGGAGGTCCAGTCGGCAACGATACTATTGCTCAGGTCGCTGCCATCCACGCCATTTGCGGCCACCTGATAGGTCAGCGTAAGCGTGTCGCCCACCGCAATATCCAGCTCTTGCCCGCTGCTGCGCCCCCAGCTCAACACATCGCCACTCACGGACGGTGCCAACGCAGTTGTGGTGCCGCCCACAGTAACCTGTGCGCTGCCCGCCACCAGGGTTTGGCTGGCGGTAAGGGTGTTTTCAATCGCGAGATCGTAGGCCGTGGAGGTGCCGTTGTTAGCCAGCGCGATGGTGTACTGCAGAACATCGCCACCATACGCACTGGTGCCACCGCGGGAATTATTCACCACGCTGGTTGTGGCAGTAATATTCGGCTCGATTATGGTGAGCGCTGCGGTGGTGGCCGCGGTTCCCGCATCGCTACTCTGGATACCACCCTGCGTACGGCTGTAGGTGTAGCTGGCGGTGTTAGTGAAGGTAACCGCATCCTGGTTTTCCATGCGATTTTTCAGGCGCACCTGCACGCTGACTTCCGCCTGCTGATTGGCCGGAATATCGATACCGGTAACTGCTTCCACCAGCACGAGACTGTTGGCGCTGCCGGTGTTGCTCAGGGTGTAATTGACACCGTTTACCAGCGCCGTTGCGCCAACCAGTTCGAGGTTGGTCGGCAGCTGATCATTCACCTGCACATCGTAAAGCGGGGCCGGCACCGTGGCGGCAGGCACCAGAATGCGATACTCGAAAACCTCACCAATCGCCACCTGGCTGACGCCAGTGGGGTTTTGCTTGTCCAGCGTCCCAGGCGAAATAATCACGATTTCCGTTGGGTTGATTGGGTTACCCTGGGGATCGGCCTGGTTGACCACGCCATCGGCATCGTTGGGGTCATCGCTCAACGCGGAGAAAGCCGTACCACTAACATCGTCATCTTCCGCATCCATCCGCGCCTGGTTACTCACCACGTCACCGGTGCTCAGTGAATTCAGGACATTTACCTCGAATTCCACCGCAATCGAGGCGAGTGCCGTACCGGGGAGCACATCCAGGTCACCGCTCACGGTCAACAGGCCGGCACCGTTAAAGGTACAGGTGGCACCCGCCGGACAAGTCGCCGTATCAACCGCCGCGGAAGCCAGATCAAAGCTAGCCGCGTCGAGCTGATCGGTGATCACTACGTTGTAAATATTTTCATCGAGGTTAAACAGGCGCAGGCGATAGCGCAGACGATCGCCCGGTGCCGCCGAAGCAGTCGGAGACTGGCCGGTAGTGACGTTACTGACGGTCTTCTCGAAGTAGTAACCCGACAGTGCGGCGGTTACCGAGGCAGCATCCTGTTCGTCGTCGGTACTAGTAGTACCGTCCGAGCGCATACCGGTGTATTCGATACGGTCGTTGTTCGCGCTGGAATCGTTGTACCAGGCGGTAGCCGCGGCCACATTGGTGAGCACATCGCCATCTACTGGTGCTGTGGCCGACGACACATCATCCAGCTGACTGGTATACACGATCTCCAGTACCGCGTTAGACGCGAGACCACCCGCCTCATCCGTTAACGTGATGGTCATCAACCCCGCGTTCGCGCCATTTGCGTTGTAGGTCAGGGTGTAATCGTCACTCTCGGTCAACGTCACACCGCCCAGGCTAACGCTCTGTATACTCGGAGCCGTCTCCCGCATACCCACTGGCAGCAAGTCTTCGACCTCAATATTCCAGGCCGGCGACCCACCCACGTTTTGTACACTGATGGTATAGGTCGGCGTATCGGCGAAGTTGATCGCACTGGCATCGGTGGTTTTGCTCAGCACCAGATCCGGTGCAGAAATACTTAACAGCTGGGCAATGCCGTTTTCACCGGGCAGCGGATCGTAGAAGATGCCATCAATAACGCGACCAAATTCCCAGGTCGCGATATTGGTAAACGACTTGCCAATGCTGTTTAGCGGCGTGTCATCCAGCACCACCTCGAGCTCAATATGAATCTGGGCACCGGCCGGCAGAACACTCGGGTCATTGATGCGGAAGGTCAGCAAACCAGGGTTGTTTGCCGGACCGCTGTTACTGAACGAGTAGGCGGAGGGCGACATCGCAGTAATTGCACCGCTGGTATCCTCGTAAAACAGCCGCACATCCAGCAAATCCAGATCCACACCCAGGGCAGCTGCGGAAAGGTTGTCCTCAATCAGAATTCCCTGGATATCGTTCAGGGAGCCGGAGTCCTGCAGCACAGTGCCGGTAACCGGGTCGAACAGTACCGGGATGTCCAAGGTGTACACAAATGGTACACCGACCGAGACCGATGCAATCGGGTTACCGGCAAGATCAGTGGCCTGCTTCTCGATTTTTTCAACCGGGATGATCAGGTCCTGGCAGCCTTCACGTACAGTGCTGAAGTCGGAGCCATTCACCGCCCACACCGACGCCTTGCCTTCCACATTCGCACAGGCAAAGTTGCCGCCGAAGCAGACATTATCAAAAATAATCAGGGTTCCCTCGGGGGCACCGGCAAAGTTCAGCGTGGACTCAAGGGGCACATCACAAGAGAAATTCTGTACGGTACAAGAGCGGTCAATGGACAGCTGGTCCGCCGGCGCCATGGTGCGGCCGGTGCCATCGGTTGTGGTGTAGTAAGGGCCATCGATCAAGCAGCCACTGGGCGTTCCCGGGGTGCCAGGCAAAGCAGAGTCGGTGGCAAAGTCGGTGGTCTTGAAGGAAGCAGCGAGTGCGACCTGGGCAAACGCGAACGACAGGAGAAATGCGAATAACGCCCGCACCCAATTTCGGGACAGGCCGAATTCGGAGCATAAAGCCCAACCTTCCTGGCGGGAATTCGAGGTTTTCGGTCCAATCACATCTGGCTTCATTGTTTATTTTTCGTCGCAAATCAGGTTTCAAGCTCCGCGCACAGGCCGCGCGAGCACATAAACCGTACACACACTGCCCGGTGATGCGACTTTACCGATATGCTGAAAATGAGGGCGTGAAGCAAGTCAAAATTGCTGCAGCCAGAGGGGAACTTTTTCTACGTTTGCCAATTAGTTCTCAAGTAAAGCTCAGGTAACTTCTTAAGAAATGGCAGAACCACCCAGGGGAGACCTGGGTGGTTGTTTTTCAACCTGACCTCTAGGCTGCAGGCAGGAAGTCGATCGGGTACAGGATGGTGATCGTAGGAACACCCTCCTTGGGCCCGAAGTTAAACCGCTTCACGCGGGCAACGATCTTGCTGTCCAGGGTGGGCGAGTCCATATCGCTGCTTTCTACCGCGGCCAACGATACGGAACCGTCCGGTTGGATGGTGATTTTCAGCACCATCTTGCCCTGCAGCGCCGGGTTGTTGCGCAGTTCGCGGTTGTAGATCCGGTACAAGGCCGACTTGTAGCGGTCAAACACGATCTGGATCTCTTCGTCGGTGCGGGATGGACCCACACCATCGCTGAGCGGACGGCCTTCGCCAGTAAAATCGCCCTCAGTGCCAATACCACTGGATACCCGCGAGAAGCTCACACCATCCAGCGCCGTACCCACACCGCCGGCGTTGCGGCTGAGCGCTGCGGTATTGATACCGTCGGAGCCGGACTTCGCGGCTGCGGTGATCAGTGAGCGCTGACTGCGATTCTCTTTCTTACCGGCGGTGCTGAGCTGGGTCTGCTGACCGAGGCGATTGTCGAGGTCGTCCTGGATCAGATCCTGGAAGTTGTCCTTGAAGGCCAGGACACCCGCGCGCTCAACTTTCTTGCGCACCTGTTTTCGCTCAACATTAGAAGGCTTAGGCTCCTCTTTCGCCACCTGCTGTTTGGGTTTCTCCAGTTCCCTGATTTTCTCTTCCGGCTTTTTCACCACAGGCTGCGGCTTGGGCTTGGGCTTTTTCTGCTCCAATACGAGCTTGGCCAGGCGCTCGGGCACTTCGACTACTTCGTTTTCATCGGGCTCCGGCAGCTGCCATACATGGATCCCAAAGCCGAGGAAGAAGGCCGCCAGCAAGCAGGCGAGCAGGCTCCGGCGGAAGCGCCGCTCATCGTCGCCATTGGTGTTCCACGGCATAATGGCATTGCGGAAGGCGTCGTCACCCAGCTCGCGGGTGACTTCGTACTCGTAGTGGACCTCCTCTTCCTGCTGGCGAATCTCGCGGAACTCGGCATCGAGATCGAAGAGATCATCCCGGCAGTCTTCCATCTGCTCCTGCAGCTTGCGCTTGCGCTCGAGCAACAGGTCCAGGTTCGCATGATAGATGCTGACGGTTTTCTGCAAGCGATGAATCAGGGCCTTGGACGTATCCTGCTTGTAGTGCTCGGCCCAGAAAAGATCGCCCGCGCCGGCATCCTCGAGCTTGGCGAGACGATCGGAGATCTCATCCAGCAGCTGGTGCTTGGCCCCATCTTCGCGCAGCGATTCCAGTTTGCCATCAACCTGACCATACTCGACTTCGAGCATGCCCAGCTGCTGGCGAACCGCTTCCTGCTTCGCTGTCAGTGCCTGTTTCTGTTGATGAAAATTATTCACAAAGGCTCACTAACTCTGAGATGCTTTTTGAATCACCGCCAGGGAAATTCGCGTGTATCCGGCATTGGTGCAGCTGGACATGACCTTCTTCAGCACCGCAAACGGCACCGTACGGTCGGCGAGAATATTGACCTCTGGTGGCTCCGCCAACAGCTCGGCCATGGCTTCCGCCACATCCTCGCCCGCGGCGGCGCGCTCTGCCAGGGCCGCTTTCGCTTCTTCCAGCTCGGATTCGGCCATGGTCACGGCCTTACCTACTTCTTCCACCATGGCCTGCTGAATAGCCTCAATCACCAGCGCTTCGCTCTGAAAGAGGTCTTCGGTAGCCATCACCGGCTTGGCTTCGATCAGCACTTCGTCATGGGTCACCATCAGGGTGACCGTTTTACGCGGCTTGGACTCCACTACCGAGTCCGGCAGGGTAATGACCCGCGGCGCCTCAATGGCTTCATTGCTGGCACTGTTGGTCAAAAGGAAGAACACCAGAATCGTAAACACATCCATCAGCGAGGTAAGGTTCATCCCCTGGGTTTTGCGCTTGCGGCTCCGCGCCATGCGCTTCATGCGTCTGCTTTCACGTTTCATGGCGCGTCTCCCAGGGAAATATCGGGAAAGAGTTCCAGGGTCTCCGGCTTTGCTTCCGGGTCCGGTTGTGCACCCTCTTCCAGCTTCGGCATGACCTGCGTGCTGCGCACCGCGTCCATAATGCCCACCAGATGCTCATAAGCCACATCCTGCTCCATCAACAGAGTGGAGTCTGTTTTATCCGGATACGATTCTTTGATCCGCAGCAGAAATTCCCGCAGCTTGGCCAGGTCATAGACCTCTTCGGTGGGCAGGATGATCGGCAGGCCGTTTTCATCCAGCGGCACGGCACTCTCGCCGTCGGCAGCCACTTCCGCACTGCCATCGGTGGTCCCTTCCTGATTCAGGTTGGGAAAGCGCGCGATGACTTTATCGCCGTCGCTGATTTCGAGCACCTGCTTGCGAACGACCACTTCCAGACTCACTCCCGGGTCTGCGGCGCCGCCCCCAGCTCCGCTCGGCATGTTCAACTCCAGGATAGTGACCCGGGAAAACACTGCGGAAACCAGCAGGAACGGCACCAGCACAACCATCAGGTTGAGGAACGCGGTGATGTCCAGCTCCGGGGTTTCTTTTGTTCTACCGTGACGCCTGCTTCTCATTACGCAGATTCCGGCTTGGTCTTGTGTTCGGCAGCGGACTGGGTGGCAGCGGTGTTCTGTCTGGCCTGCTGGGTCTGCTGTACATCCTGATTTACCGGCTTGGCCGCTTTGACCTCGGGCTTCTCTTCCTTGGCGGCGTCGCTGCGGCGGCGAGAGCCGGAAGACATGATGTTCAGCGCCTTCACGGAAACCATTTCAAGGCTGTCCACGATCTGGCCCGTCAGGGAGTTGAGCAGCGCATGCACGATCAGCAGTGCAATACCCACCATCAGGCCGAAGGCGGTGGTATTCATCGCCACGGAGATACTGGCCGACAGCAGGTCGGCTTTTTCCGCCGGGTTGGCATTGGCTACCGCAGTAAATGCCTCGATAAGGCCCATAATGGTACCGAGCAGGCCGAGCAGCGTGGCAATGTTGGAGCCGAGTGCCACGTAGGGGGTACGCTTTTCGAGCTGCGGAATACTTTCCATGATGCTCTCTTCCATGGCGATCTCGATGTCCTCACGGCGACGCACTGCGCCCTGACGCTCAAGACCCATGGCGAGCAGCCGGCCCACGCCGGTGTTGTCGTCCTTTACGAGATTGCGCGCGCGATCAAAGTCGCCGGAATTGAGTACCGGCTGTACCTTTTCCCAGGTAGCGCGGTTGGTACTGCGCTCGTAGACCAGTCGAATGTAACGTTCGATGGCGACCGCAGCGCCGAGCGCGAACACCACCAGAATGGGGTACATAAAAACACCACCAGTCTGAAAAAACGCGATTACGCTGTTAAAGAAATCCATCATTTGCCCTCTTGGTTTTCTTTCTCGGCTCCGCGGCACTTTTCCGCTTTACCTGGCTGTGACCTTTGGTGGTCGTTTATTGATTTAGGTTTGGTTTGGGTCTACTCAGTCGTCAGAGAGACTGAGCTGGTAGAACTCGAGCTCTCGCTCAAACACTTCTTTGTCCAGTGGCTGCAGGCTCGGATCCAGCAGGCTGGAATTCAGGCCACTCTCCACGCCCACTTCGGAACTCTTCCACGGCACGATGTACAGTGACTTTGGTGCTTCCTTGTTGCCAATAATCGAGATACCAGAAAGCTCTTTTACTTCCTGGTCGACTTTCTTCTCGGATGTACCGCTTTCGTCCTGCGCCATTGCCATCAATGGCATCAGGAAAACCATCAACGCCGTCACACCCAGTACAGTTGTACGCTTTTCCATACTCATCAGTTAGTCCGCCGTTTCAGGTCTGCTACCCAGATGGCAACCTTGCGATCATCCGGTTGATACTTCAGGTACCGCTCAAACTGTGCCAGCGCGCAGTGCACATCCTGCAGGTACAGGTCACACAAAATGCCGAGGTTTTTCACCAGCGGCAGATGGTCCGGGTGCAGCGCCAGCGCGTCGGAATAGGTTTTGCGCGCTTCGTCAAAGCGGCCCTGATGGCGATAGAGTACCGCCAGCTCATTACTCGCCACCGGATCGAACGGTGCCGCACGGAGGGCTTCGAGAAAGCTCTCTTCCGCATGTTTTTCATCGCCATTTTTAAAGTGGGCAATACCGAGATTGACGTACGGGGCCGACAGGCGCTGCTCGCGCTCGACCACACTCTGCAGCAGTTCGATGGCTTCCGGATAGCGCTCACCCTGCAGGTAGTCCACCGCCTGCAGGAAATCGCGATTAACGCTACCGGAAACGCTGACATTCATGGGGTCCACGGGGCCACTGGCACTTTTCGGACCGCTGGCGCAAGCACTGAGCAGCAGCGCGGTCAGGCAAGCCAACCCGGCGAGAAGGCGCTTGCTTACGATCATCCGTTGTCCTCCCCGGTTTCGGTTTCTTCCGCTTCGGCAATCACCGCCGTTTCGGCTTTTCCTGCACTCGCAGTCGTGGGGGCCTGCGCAGATTCCGCCACCGGCACGATGGTCATCACGATGTTGTGGGCATCTTCCGGACGGTCGTAGCGGGCAGGTACCAGGCCGGCTAGCTGGCCGATACTTTTGCCAATCCAGCGGTTGTAGATACCCGCGGCCATCAGGTCGATGTTTTTCTCGTGCACGGAGATGGCACGTTCTTCGAACGGGTAAATCTGTTCTTCCAGTGCCAGTTCGTACTCTTCGAGTTCCATCGCATTCAGGTTGGTGGGCCGTTCGGAGTCTTTCAGTGCACGGCTGAAATGCAGGTAAATCTCACCGAGATAGAAGGTCGCTGCGGCGGTGACGTCGGCCACCTGGTAGTCGATCAGGTCGCTGAACGCGCTGACCGCAGCTTTCATGCGCGTACGCTTGCTGTTGAGGTTGCGCTCGAGAGGCGCCACCAGGGCGATTTCCTTGAACGCCTCGAACTTGGGCTCGGCCAACAACAGCGCCGCGCTGCCCGCCAGGTAGCGGGTGCGGTCATTGCGCTCGTTGCCGCCACGGGCCTCGATGCGCACCATGTCTTCCAGTGTGCTGAAGTAGGCTTTGCGATTGCCGGCACTGTTGTAGATATCGGCAATACGTTGCCGGGTTTCCAGTGCAGGCTCCATCGGGTTCGGGAACAGTTTGACGTAACGGTTGAGTACCGCCAGCGCCTGGTCGTAGCTCTTGGCCGCACCGTACAGGTCGGCTGCCTGGGTGAGCGCCTCGCGGCGTACCTCGTCGATGTCGGATTCGCGTTCGATGCGCTCAAACTCGGCTGCTGCCAACAGGAGCTGGCCACTCTCCTGATACACCACCGCGAGTTTCTTGGTGACTTCTTTCTGCAGCTCGTGTTGCGGATGGTTCGCGCGGAAAGCCTTGAGTACATCCGCGGCCCGCACCCAGCTTTGCAACTGAATCAGTGAGGCAGCGGCATCGTACTCTGCCGTTGCCAGAATGGAAGCTCCCGGTGCGGCGTTGCGAATACGCAGGAAATGCTCCGCCGCCGCCAGATGGTCTTCCGCGCGGCGCGCCACATCACCCTGCTGGTAAATGGCACCGGCGAGGTTGTCGATAAGATCCGGGCGGTCTTTGGAGTCGGCGGCCGTCATGGCAAGCGCCTGGCGATACCCGCCCTCGGCATCCGTATAGGCTTCGGTATCAAACGAGGCGTGGGCCACCAGCAGCCAGGCGGAGCGACGGATTTCATGCTCTGCTGCAGGGAATTTCTCCAGCAACAGGCGACCATTCTGAATGGTTTCTGCAAAGCTCTTCAGCTTGTACAGGTCGTCCACTGCGCCCAACAGAATTTGCGGTGCCTTGCCGTGCTCGGGAAAGGTTTCCGCAAAGGTCAGGGATGAACGAATGATTTCTTTCTGAACGGCGGTCTTCTGTGCGGTGCTGCCTGTGGCAAGATCGCGCTTGAGGTGCTCGCGGTAGGCAAATACCGCGGCGTAACCGGCTTCGCTGGCATCCTTGTGCACCGCGTACTGATAGGCCGTGCGTTCGTATTCCTGGGCGGCGTTCAGATAATCCTTGTTTTCCAGCATCAGGCCTGCGAGCTGGTAATTGATCTCCGGCGCTTTCGGCTGGTCGGCAAAGGACTTCAGGTAGCGGCGATACCAGTGGATCGCTTCCGCATAATGTTCGCTGCGCTTTTGCTGGAACTGCTTATCCTTGGGCTTCACATTCTGGTAAGCCGCATGATAGTGACTGGCCAGATCAATCAGGTTGCCCTGCAGAAATTCGACCACCGCTGCGTACTCCTGGATATCGAATACCGTCCAGTATTGCGCGTCCAGTGCGTAGGTGTTGGCGAAGGCTTTTTTCGCATCCAGTACCAGACGCGGGAAGCCGCCCTTCTGATAGATTTCAATGACGCGAATGGAAAAGTCCGGCGCGACCTTGTGCAGCGGGTTGCGCTCGACAAACGTATCGTAGGCTTTCGCCGCATCCTGATAACGACGCTTGTCCAGGTAGTACTCGCCGAGATGGCTGTACACATAGGACTCGTAATCCCGCGCGCCCTTGCGGGCAAAGTAATCCACAATGGATTCCGCACCGCCGAGGTAGGAGAAGCTGAGGCTGATCACACGGAAGGTGTCTTCAATGTGCTTGCGCTCGGTTTCGTTGGGCTGCTGCTCGAAGTCGTAACCCTGCCCTACCTTGTGGTCGAGCATGCGCACGAAATCGTCGAGCGCCATCTCATACATGTCTTGCTTGAACAGTGCCCAGCCACGCTTGTAGACCGCCAACTCAAAAAAGCTGGAGGCCACGCCCATATCGATGACTCGCCCGTAGGACTCTTCCGCGTCCAGATATTTCTTGCGGGTGAAATAATATTCACCCAACCGGAAATAGGCTTCATCCAGATGGCGCGAGGCCGGGTACTTGGCCACCAGCTGACGCAGGACGTTGACGGCTTCCTCGATTTGGCCGGTTTCCTCGTAGGCCCGGGAGAGCTGGTACATCACCTGGTCATTGCGCTCATACAGCGGATACTGCACCAGCAGCTTTTGATACAGGGCAATGGCTTCGCGGGCATTGGCCGCCAGCAGCGCATCCGGATCGTCGCCGGGCAGGGTGCCTTCCAGAGCCAGACTCTCGCCAGCCACATTCTCGCCTGCTGCACCATCGACAGCGACCGCTGCGGTAGCGCGGGCCTCAAAATCTGCCTGACTCTCATCGCTGCCAGCAGCGACGCCGTTCAATGCCATGGCGTTGCCGTTCGCAGGCGCCACCGCAACCGCCGCTGCAGCGGGAGCGTCCAGCGCGGCCTGTGTGCCGGTGACATTGCGTTGCACACCGGTATTCATGGCCGCGGTCACGTCCTCTTCAGACAGAATCCGGGTCTCCGTGGAGGGTGTATATCCCCCCGCTTCGGCGCGGTGTGCCTGCTTGATTTTCAGGTCTGCGATACGGCGAATCGCTTCCGGCGTCAACGCCGTTTCCGGCGTCTCCTGCAGGTACTTCTGGTAGCTGGCGAGGGCTTTTTCCAGGCTACCCTCGATACGGGTTTCCTGAATTTCGATATCCACATGCTTCAGGCTGCCAATGGTCTTGCCACTGTTGCTGGCGCACGCACTCAGCAACAGCGCAGCCGATGCCACAGAGGCCACCGCAATGCGGTTGATGGTCAGGCTGAGAGGGGTTTTCGCCCAGACTCGGTTATGCATCACCGGCACCCTCTCCGTCTGCAGCGTCTTGAATGGCTTCCGGCGCGGGCGCTTCCAGCTCCGGCGGATTGTCCGTGGGCAGTAGCTCACCATCGGGATTCACCGCGGGCTCGGCCTGCTGCAGCTGATCTACCTGCTCGCGGTATTCCTCTACCTTGCGCTCGTCTTCCCGGCGCTCCTGCAGCTCATTGGCGCGGTCGTAGCTGTCGGCGAGGGCGAAGCGGGCTTTTATCTGGTAGCTCTCCAGTTGCGCGCGGCGCTGGTCCAGTTCATGGATAGCCAGTTGCTCCAGCATGCTGCCTTGCCGCGCCATCAGCTGATCGATACGGCGCTGGGCACGATTGAGGCCCGCGCGCAGGCTGGTGATCTGGTCGCTATAGCCCTCATAGCTATGGGTGGCGGCCTGGCGGGTGCGCACGTAGCGCTGGTAGGTTTCCTGCAATACGGCAATCACGCCGTCGAGTTCCTGCAAGTTCTTGTATGCGGTGGTCAGGCGGTCATCAAATTCCCGGGACAGGCGGAAGTTCAAAATCCCTTCCAGACGCGCAATGCGGTCCTCGGTTTCTTCGCTGCTGAGACTGGGGTTATAGGCAAGGATTTCGCGAATCTGCGCCAGCATCAGGCGCGCCTCGGTTTCATCGCTCTTGGCCAGCAACTCCGGTCGGCGGTTGACCAACAGGTTGTCGATGCGGGCGGCGAGACGCGCACGCTGCTCCAGGCGCATCTTGATGCGCGCATCGACCTGACGGAACGCCACATCCAGCCCGGGCAGGATCGGCTCGTAATAGTTGCGGCGCAGGGCAATGATGTCTTCGAACGCATCCAGGCTCTGCAGCCAGTCGCGATTGCGCTCGTACAGGTCATTCAGGTCCTGGTAATTGCGCAAAAATTCCTGATAGTCGTTGGAGGCCATCAGGTCCAGCAGGTAATGGGTTTCCGGCGCCCCCGGCAGCTTGCGCAGCTCCACCACCCAGTTTTTCACCTGGCTGGCCTCCTTGCGACGCAGCGCCTCCAGCAGCTTGCCCTCACGTATGCTGGTGATGGAGCGGGTGAGCACATCTACCTGCTCGCCAAACAGGTCCAGCGCTTCGCCGTAGTTCACCGCGGCAGTGCTGTGTACGTCCAGCTTGCCGTAGGCGTAGGGCACCGCAAGCATGGCTTCGTGTACCGCGGCATCGGTGGCACGGCGCTGCTTGAGCATCCGCCAGGGCACCAGTGCGCGGTCAAAGCGCCCCGCATTGGCTTCCACCCAGCCCGCCCCTAGCAGGGCCTGATCGGAAAACGGGCCGGAGAGCTGCACCCGCTCGAAGTACTTACGCGCGCGATCGAACTCTTCTGCCTTCATCAGCTGGTTGCCGAGCAGCAGATTGGTTTTGTCCTGCAGCGCCTGCGCGGCAGTACCGCTGCCGGCATTGCGCCCGAGACCATCCAGCACCAGCACACCCTTCTCGGTCTCGCCGGCACGCAACAGTGCGATGCCCAGGTTGTACTCTACAAAGCCCTGCAGGGATTTTTCCCCTTTCAGGTCTTCGAGCAGGGCCACAGCCTCTTCGAAGCGACCCAGCTGCATATACACCCGCGCGCGCAGAAATTGCTCTTGCGGACGCACCCGCTCGGGCACGCGCCCCTGAATCAGCTCCAGCGCGTGCAACGCGTTGGCGAACTGCTGTTTCTGGTAGTGGATCTTTGCCAGCCGGTAGGCCGCTTCGTTCTTGATGGGCTGCGCCACGTTGCCCTGCAGCACCTGCTGCATGGCCCGGCCGGCCTCCCGGTGCATCCGGTAGGAGAGCTCCAGGTCGCCCACGGCGAATTCCGCCTGCCCGAAGTGCACACGGAAGGGGTCGCGTTCGGGATCATCCAGCAGGCGATGCTGCTTCAGCTCGGTATCGAGGCCGATAATGGCATCGACGTAGTTGTCCTGGTAAGCGTTGAACAACGCCTCACCAAAAAACAGGTCCTGGAGTGCATCGGTGTGCAGCGCACCCGGATCCACGGGCGCCTTGGCCTGCACAGACAAACTGTGCAGCGAGGTCAGTGCCGACAGGGTCACGCCGGCAATTGCGCAGGCCAGACGGGGGAACATGCTTACCAGTCCTTGAAATGAATGGCTGACTGGGTTCCAGCGATCTGGATTTCAACGAATTTCGGACCTACCGCCTTCTCCACGCTGTAGCTCGCAGAACCGCGGTACTCCTTGCCGGACTTGGACTTGCCGAAATAACTCACCACCAGCGGATGGGTGCCGGTCTGCACATTGGCGGTGTGGATACGCTGTACACCGCCCTGCTGCAGGGCTTCGATTTCGCGATAGGTGTACAGGTGGTGCGCGACAACCTGGTCGCCAAGTTTGACTTCAACCGACTCAAGGCTGAAGTCGTCACTGCTGGCGGCACCCGCCAGGGAGATGAAAAAGGCTGCCTGCGTATTGGAGGGGAACAGCAGCTTTTCTTCCAGCCGGTTCAGCTCCGACGTCAGCCCGATCACGTCTTTCTTGACGTCCTGGATCTGCTCATCAAGGCCGCGAATCTCTTCGCGGCTGACATTCTGGGCGCTCGCCAGAACGGACAGGGACAACAGCACCGCTGTTGCCAGTGTGATCAGAATTCTGCGCATATCCCCTAGACCTCAAACCCCGCCCTGAAATTCGTTACCAAGGAGTGCCGTTCAAACATCCGACCAACGTCGGAGAGGCAGCCTTAGCCGGGCAGATTGTATGGCAAGGGACGAGGGGGAGATGTGAGGCGCTTCAAAACTCGCGCACAGAGTCGGAGAAGAATTTTTTCTTAAAATTCAAAGGACAAGAGAATAAATCTCGATTATGTGACAGGTATCACGGCCGCCAGGCGGTGGAAAAATGTGACGAAACCCACAAGGTGGCTGAATTTCCGCGACACACTTCCTACTTACCACGTGATCGGCGCATTGTGGCGCGAAAATTATGCCCCGACAGGTTAGTGAGCACCCACTTTAATGAGAGTGTGCACTCACCATTTCTTCAACGCTTTCTCGTCACTGCTGCGAGCCGCCACCCAGGTGCCCTGCTCCCCGTCTTTGTTTACTTCTTTCTTCCAGAAGGGCGCGCGGCTTTTGAGAAAGTCCATGATGAAGCCACAGGCATCGAGGGCATCCTGGCGGTGGGCCGAGGTCACCCCCACGAATACGATTTCATCCCCGGCGCGCAAAGGGCCAAAGCGGTGGATGACGCGCACCCTGCCCAGCGGCCAGCGCTCGGCGGCCTGACGGGCAATGGCAGCAAGTGCGGATTCCGCCATACCGGGGTAGTGCTCCAGCTCGAGTACCGAGACCTGTTGATGCCCACCGGTTTCCGTTGGTGAAAAATCGCGCACGTTGCCCACGAACACGGCGGTGGCACCATCGGCAAAGTTTGCGCGCCGCAGCCGGTTATATTCCGCCCCGGGGTCGAAGCCTTCGGCCTGTACCGCAATGGAGATGTCCGCTGTCATCTCAGCCTCCGGTGACCGGGGGGAAGAAGGCTACTTCGTCACCATCGCGCACGGGACATTGCAGGTTCGCCAGCTGCTGGTTGACCGCGACCTGCAGCTGCGGCTGCGACAGCGCCTTGCGCCAGGTTTCGTCTTGGCCGGCGAGCGCGCTGCGCAATGCACTGACATCGGCGAGCTGCCCCGCTTCCCAGTCAATGGCATCGCGGCCCAACTGCTCCCGCAGGCTGGCAAAAAACAGCACTCGAATCACGCGCCCTCCCCCGTACTGTGCGGGGTCCAGTGACCGCGCTTGCCACCGGTTTTTTCCTGCAGTTGGATTGGCCCGATGACCATCGCGGGGTCGACCGCTTTGCACATGTCGTAAATGGTGAGGGCGGCCACGCTGGCGGCGGTAAGCGCTTCCATTTCCACACCGGTGCGGCCGGCGAGGCGGCAGTAGCTGGCTATGTTCACGGTGCAGTTGGCCGGGTCCAGTGTGAAGTCCACCTGCACTTTGGTGAGTGCCAGCGGGTGGCACAGGGGAATCAGGTCGGCCGTTTTCTTGGCGGCCTGGATGCCGGCGATACGGGCGGTGGCGAGCACATCGCCTTTTTTGTTGTTGCCGGCCTGCAGTTGTGCGAAGGCTTCGCTGGACATGGCGACGGCAGACTGGGCGCGCGCGGAGCGGTCGGTGATGTCTTTGTCGGTGACATCGACCATGCTGGCTTCGCCCTGCTGATTGAGGTGTGTGAGTGTCATGGTGTTGGCGGCCTCAGGGAATTTATTTGGACAGATAGCCGACGAAATTGCAGGGCTTGTGGCTGGCAGTGAGCTGTTCCTTCAGCAGTTTGCTCCAGCCGGTTTTGCAGGCGCCGGTGGAGCCGGGCAGGCAGGCGATGAGGGTGCGGTTGGCGAGCCCGGCGAGGGCGCGCGACTGGATGGTGGAGGAGCCGATTTCTTCATAGCTGACGGCCCTGAAGATTTCGCCGAAGCCGTCGATGTGTTTGTCGAACAGTGGGGCGAGGGCTTCGGGGGTGGAGTCGCGGCCGGCGAAGCCGGTGCCGCCGGTGGTGAGAATGACCTGGATTTCGGGGTCGGCGATCCATGCGGACACTTGGGCGCGCAGTAGGTATTTGTCGTCGATGACGATGGCTTTGGCGGCGAGGTTGTGGCCGTCTGCCTTTAACGCTTCGACGAGGTAGTTACCGGAGGTGTCGTTTTCTTCGGTTCTGGTGTCGGAGACAGTCAGGACTGCGATGTTGAGTTTTTGGTTTGGGTCTGTGGGGGCGTGGCTCATGGTTTTTGCGCTCTGTTCTTGGTTCTGTGGCGAGCGATCATCGGGTGAAGGGTTTCAGGACCGCTGTGAATACATCCCTGTACGCTTCGTCGGCAACATCCCTGTTGCCGACGATCCTGAAACCCTTCACCCGACGCCCGCTCTTCAATTCAAATTTTTGTGCTTCGTTAGCTTTAAAAGCTAGCCACCAATGATGGATAGGTTTTGGGTTCCACCGGTATTTCCGTTTTGTAAATAATGGCTCACTTCTTTGTTACCAATCAGCGCCCGCACTTTTTCTGCCAGTGCATCGGCATCGCCGGTACGGATGGTTTCGCGCAGGTCGAGGCCGGCATCGCTGAACAGGCACAGGTGCAGTTTGCCCTGGGCGGAGATGCGCAGGCGGTTGCAGCTGCTGCAGAAGTCTTTGCTGTAGGGGGTGATCAGGCCGATGCGGCCGGCGTAGTCCGGGTGGACGTATTCGCGGGCGGGGCCGGCGTCGATGGCTCTGGGGAGCAGTTGCCAGCCGCTCTCGATCAGTTGTTGCTCGATGTCGCTGCCGCGCAGGTGGTTGCTGGCAAAGTAGTCGCGGTTGTCGCCGGTCTGCATGAGTTCGATAAAGCGCAGGGTGACGGGGGTGGTTTTGAGCCAGCGGAGGAACTGCTGCAGGCGGGCCTGCGCACCATCACTGAGCAGTACGGCGTTCACTTTGGTTTGTATGCCCAATGCCAGTGCGCGATCAATGCCGGCGCGGATTTTGGGCAGGCAGTCGTGGCCGGTGATGCGGGCGAATTCGTTGTCGTCGAGGCTGTCGATGCTGATGTTGAGCTGGTCGAGGCCGCTTAGGTGCCAACTATCGATGACGCTGGGGAGTTTGTAACCGTTGCTGGTGACGGCGACGCGCTGGATGCCGGGGGTTTGCCTGGCGGCCTGAATGAGCTCCGGGAGGTCTTTGCGCAGGGAGGGTTCGCCGCCACTGAGGCGCACCTTTTGGGTGCCCAGTTGGGCAAACGCGCGCATGACAGTAGCAGCCTCCGCGACCGAGAGATCGGGGGCTTTAGGGACGCTTTGGTAGCCCTCGGGCAAGCAGTAGTCGCAACGAAAGTTGCAGACGTCTGTAACCGACAGGCGCAAATAGTAGAAGCGGCGGCCGTAGCCGTCTTCCAGGACGTTATTCTTTTTCATCACCTTTCCAAATGCGGGAGGCCGTTCGGTTTCCCTTGCGACCCTGGCGAGCTGGCATTGCCGCCCGCGGCCAGCACCCCCTATACAAGACTTAGGAATACTGGCTCGGTGTATTTCAGTTATCAGTTTGTGTCTGAGATTAGGCCATCGGTGGCACTGCCCTCTGTTCATTCTTAGTAGTTGATTCTCTGGCGGATTTCACCGCGCACTTCGGCATTCTATCGGAGCCTCCCCTTTACTAGGCAATTTTCCCGCCAGTTTGTGCACTGTCGCCCTGTCGACGCCCCTTTACATCATTACATCACATCAAGAATTTTCAGGGTGTTGGTGCCGCCGTGGGACTGCATCAGGTCGCCGCGAATCAGTATGACCTGATCCCCCGGCTCGACGATTCCCCGGGCCCTGAGGGTATCCAGGGCGCGCTGGTTCAGCTCCCGGTCACCCTCATGTTCACCGGGCACGAACAGGACCGAGATGACCCCACGATACAGGGCCATGCGTCGTTGGGCGATGGGGTCGTGGGCGAGACCGACGATGGGCAGGCCGGAGCGGATGCGGGAGGCAATCAGCGGGGTGTAGCCGGTCTGGGTCATGCAGGCAATGGCGGTGACGCCTTCGAGGTGGTTGGCGGCATACATGGCGGACAGGGAGATGGTTTCGTCGATGCGGGTAAAGCCCTGATGCATGCGGTGGCCAGACTCCTGTGCGGAGCGCTCGCGCTCGGCACCAAGGCACAGCCGGTGCATGGCCTCCACCGCTTCCACCGGATAATCGCCGGCGGCGGTTTCCGCCGACAGCATGACCGCATCGGTGCCATCGAGCACCGCGTTGGCCACGTCGAACACTTCCGCGCGGGTGGGCAGGGGGGCGGTGATCATGGTCTCCAGCATCTGGGTGGCGGTGATCACCGCGCGGTTGAGCTGGCGGGCGCGCTTGATCATGCGCTTTTGCACGCCGATAAGCGCGGCATCGCCGATCTCCACCCCCAGGTCCCCACGGGCCACCATGACCGCCTCAGAGGCGCGGATAATCTCATCCAGGGTTTCGTCTTCCGCCACGGCTTCGGCGCGCTCCACCTTGGCTACCAGGCCGATGTGCTTGCCGGCCTCGCCCAGCAGCGCCCGCGCCTCGCGCATATCCGAGGCGCTGCGCGGGAAGGAGACGGCCAGGTAATCCACGCCGATGTCGATGGCGGTTTTCAGGTCGGCCCGGTCTTTGTCGGTCAGGGCCGCGGCCGACAGCCCCCCACCCTGCTTGTTGATACCCTTGTTGTTGGAGAGCCGTCCACCCACCACCACGGTGGTCAGCACATGGCGGCTGGTTACCTGCTCCACCTTGAGGATTACGCGCCCGTCGTCCAGCAGCAGCACATCGCCGGCGGCCACATCGTTGACCAGCTCCTTGTAATCACAGCCCACGCGCTGCTCGTCGCCGTCGTTGGTATCCAGCGCCATATCGAGCACAAAGGACTCGCCTTCCCGCAGGGTGACCTGGTTATCGCGAAAGCGGGCAATACGGATCTTGGGCCCCTGCAGGTCCCCCAGTGCCGCCACGGTCCGGCCCTGGTGATCGGCAATATCCCGAACCTGCTGCAGGCGCCGGCGGTGGTCATCGGCGGTGCCGTGGGAAAAATTTAGGCGCACCACATCCACGCCGGAGGCGATGAGCTTTTCCAGCACCCCGGGTTTATCACTGGCGGGGCCGAGGGTGGCGACAATTTTGGTGCGACGGAGGGGGTTGGCGGTTCGCTGGCTGGCGGGGATTTGGGTCATGATCTCTCTCTGGCAAATTCTGACCGGGGCCGATGGCTTAGACACAGCTTAGTCAGCAATTTCCCAGCACCCCCGCCGCGCCACTATTTATCCGCCGCGGGGAGCACCAGAATTGCGCGGAAATCGTTGACATTGGTTCTGGTTGGCCCGGTGACGATCAGGTTACCCAATTCCCCGAAGAAACTATAGGCGTCATTGTTGGCGAGGTAATCCTGCGGACTCAGTCCCTGGGATTGCATCCGGCTCCAGTCATCCGGCGCAAAGAAGGCACCGGCGTTGTCTTCAGAGCCGTCGATGCCATCGGTGTCGATGGCCAGGCCGTAAATGCCCTCGGCGCCGCCGAGAGTTTTAAACAGCCCGAGCAGATATTCCACATTGCGCCCACCTCGGCCGTCGCCGGTGACGGTCACACTGGTCTCCCCGCCCGACAGGATCAGCGCAGGCCGCTTGAGTTGATCGCGACAATGCACTGCCAGCTCGGCATGCGCCGCACCCAGCTCCCGCGCCTCGCCCTCGAGATTGTCCCCCAGCACGCGCACATCAACGCCGGCCGCCTGTGCCGCCGCGCGGGCGGCTTCCAGCGCGTCGGCGGCCTTTGCCAGCATCAGCGCCCGGTCGCCCGCAAACGCGAAGTCGTCCGGCCGTGGGCTGTCTGCGGCGCTTTGCAGATGGGCGCGTACGGCCGGCGCAATATCGATGTTGTAGCGCTGCAGGATTTCCAGTGCATCGGCGGGGGTGGTGGTGTCGGGTAGTGTCGGCCCGGAAGCGATCAGCGTGGGCGCGTCGCCGGGCACATCGGAAATCAGGTAGGTCACCACCTTGGCCGGGTGTGCGGCCGCTGCCAGCCGCCCGCCCTTGATGGCCGACAAATGCCGGCGCACGGTATTGATCTCGCTAATGGGCGCACCACTGCGCAGCAGTGCGCGGTTGATGGCCTGCTTCTGCGGCAAGGTCAATCCGGGCGCGGGCAGGCTCATCAATGCCGAGCCACCACCGGAAATCAGTGCGATCACCAGGTCGTCTTCGGTCAGCCCCGCGACCGCTTCCAGCATGCGCTCGGCGGCTACCTCACCGAGGGTGTCCGGCATGGGGTGGGACGCCTCCAGCACTTCGATGCGATCGCAACGGGCGCCGTGGCCGTAGCGCGTGACCACCAGCCCAGTGAGGTCTGCCTCCGGGTATTGCTGCTGCCACGCCCGCTCCAGCGCGGCGGCCATGGCCGCACTGGCCTTCCCGGCCCCTACCACCAGGGTTTTGCGCCCGGGCGGCGGCAACGGGCCCGAAAACAGGTTGTCTGGATGCACCGCAGCCACGGCCACCGCCGCCAGGCTTTGCAGCCAGTGCGACAGGTCCGCGGCACGCATATCGGTGTGGATCGACGGTAACGTTTTCAAATGGCGACTCCTTTCAACATCCCGGTGAACACTTCCCGGCACACAGCACAATCCTGCCCCCGGAAAGCGACGTTTTATCCTACCCCTGCAAAATCAGTTCCGCCTTCTTGCAGCCACACGTTACAACCACACGTAGCAGCCACACAGCGTGCGGGCAACTTCAGCCGAGATTTACAGGAACGCGAACTTGGCCAGAAACAACGCGCTCAGCACATACAGGCTCCATGAAATCTGCCGGTGTTGGCCGGTAAACAGCTTGAGCGCGGTGTAAGTCAGGAAACCCAGCGCAATCCCGTTGGCGATGGAAAACGTCAGCGGCATCATGATCATGGTCACGACCGCCGGTATGGCATCGGTCAGGTCCTCCCAATCAATGAGCGACATCCCGCCCATCATCAGCATCGCCACATAGATCAGTGCGCCCGCGGTGGCGTACGCTGGAATCATGCCTGCCAGCGGTGCAAAAAAGACGCAAAGCATAAACAGCACACCCACAGTCACCGCGGTGAGCCCGGTGCGGCCCCCGGCTGCCACGCCCGAGGCGCTCTCCACAAAACTGGTTACCGGCGGGCTCCCGACGAAGGCACCCAACACGCTGGAGGTACTGTCGGCCTTCAGCGCCCGCGGCAACTTCTCGATGGTGCCATCTGGCTCGATCAGCTTCGCGCGGTGGGCAACCCCCATCAGGGTGCCGGCGGTGTCGAAGATATTGATAAACAGGAACGCGAGTATCACGCTGACCATGCTCACATCCAGGGCACCACGGATATCCATGGCCATCCAGGTAGGCGCCAGGCTCGGCGGCGCCGACACTAGGCCGCTGTACTCCACCAGCCCGAGCCCCAGGCCGATCATTGTCACCACCAGGATACTGACCAGAATCGCCCCGAATACTCGCCAGAAACTCAGTATCGCAATCAGCAGGAAGCACAGCGCCGCCAGCAGTGCCTGAGGCTCCCGGAAAGACCCGAGCGACACCAGAGTCGCCTCACTGGGCACCACGATGCCCGCGGTTTTCAGGCCAATCAGCCCCAGAAACAGGCCCACCCCGGCGCCCATCGAGTAGCGCAGGCACATCGGGATACTGTTCATGATCCACTCCCGTACCCGCGACAGGCTCATGGCCACAAACAGCACCCCGGCAATAAACACCGCGCCCAGTGCCACCTGCCAGCTGTAGCCCATCTCACCCACGACCGTATAGGCAAAGAAGGCGGTCAAGCCGATACCCGGCGCCAGCCCCACCGGCCAGTTGGCGTAAAGCCCCATCAGCAAACAGGCCACGGCACTGCCCAGGCAGGTGGCCACGAATACCGCCCCCGGATCCATGCCCGTACCGGCGAGCATATTGGGGGTTACAAACACCACGTAAGCCATGGTGACAAAGGTCGTCAGCCCCGCCAGCAGCTCACCACGCACCGTGGTTCCGTGGGCGCGCAGCGCAAACAGGCGCTCCATGACATTGTTTGATGACGGATACACAGACTTCTCCAACCAGTGATTAAAGGGGCAATGTCGCCTTGCCCATGAGTTATTGTGACCAAACAGCCCTCAGCTGCCCAGCTGCCGGGCAGCCGGAGCGGGTGCGCGAACAGCTTCTCTTAGGGCCTGCCGCCCAGTAAAATCGCCCACTTCCCCGATTTCCCAGAAATACGCAACGATACCGGAGCACCAGCCCATGGGCAGAGCCTACCAGAACCGCAAAGAGTCAATGGCCAAGACCTCGAACATGAAAGCCAGGGTCTACAGCCGCTATGGGCGCGAGATCTATGTCACCGCCAAGTCCGGCGGCGTCGACCCCAACGGCAACCTGGCCCTGCGCAGCCTGATCGACCGCGCGAAAAAAGACCAGGTTCCCGCCCACGTGATTGAAAAAGCCATCGACAAAGCCAAGGGCGGAGCCGGCGAAGACTTCGCCCGCGCCCGCTACGAAGGCTTCGGCCCCGGCGGCTGCATGGCCATCATCGAGTGCCTCACCGACAACCCCAACCGCACCTTCGGCGACGTGCGCCAAGCGTTTACCAAAACCCACTGCAAAATTGGTACCCAAGGCACCGTCAGCCACAGTTTCGATCACCTCGCCATCCTCGCCTTTAAACACGACGACGAGGAAGCGGTGCTGGAAGCGCTGATGGAAGCGGATGTGGACGTAACGGATATCGAAAACGAAGACGGCAAACTCACCGTCTTCGCCCCCCACACCGAGTACAACAAAGCCAAGCAGGGATTAATCGAAGCCTTTGGCGAGATTGATTTCGACGCAGACGAAATTCAGTTCGTGCCGCAAACCTACACCCAGATTGCCGGGGATGATGTGGCGCTGTTTGAGAAGTTCTTGAATATGCTGGAAGATTTGGAAGACGTGCAGGCGGTTTATCACAATGTGGAGAATGTGTAGCCCGCAGCGTAAACCCCCTCAAAAGCGATGATCGAAAACGCGATTCTCAGCGTAAACACAGCCGGGCACTCACCCGGCTTTTTTATGCGCATTTCTGCATAGCGAAAGTATACGCACGCTGTTGCTTACTGGCGGCCCAATAGCATTCGGCAGCGGCACACAGGTTGCAATACAGGAGACCAACTACATGAACCGATTGGCCAAATATATAGCCCGCGGCCTCGCGGCACTCGCACTCACCAGCGGAACCGTCGCAACGGCTGCCGAGGTAATCGAGGAGCGCATCGGTACCGACAAGCACGACGTGCGACTCGTGCGCGTCGCTACAGGCCTGCATCACCCCTGGGCGGTCGCACAGTTGCCCGATGGACGCTTCCTGATCACCGAGCGCCGCGGCCGCCTGGCGCTGGTGGACAAGGGACAGACTACTTACCTGGAAGGTGTGCCCGAGGTGTCCGCCGCTGGCCAGGGCGGTCTGCTGGACGTCGTGCTGCACCCACAATACGGCGACGGCAGCCACGACTGGATCTATCTCACCTATTCCAAAGCCGGTGACAAGGCCGGTGAAAAAGGCACCGCCACCGCGCTGGGCCGCGCCAAACTCAGCGGCAACACCCTCACCGACTTCGAAGAACTGTTTGTGCAGGATCGTTTCTCCCAACCCGGCCGTCACTATGGTTCCCGACTGGCCTGGCGCAATGACGGCACCCTGATGATGACCATCGGCGACCGCGGCAGAGTGCGCGAACGCGCGCAGGATATTGAGGACCACGCCGGCAGCGTGCTGCGCCTCACCGACACCGGCGAGGCGCCGGCAGACAATCCCTTCGCCGGCGACAAGGCGGGGCTGGATGAGATATTCAGCTTCGGTAACCGCAACATTCAGGGCCTCGTGGTCTCGGCCCAGGATCAGATCTGGGCCAGTGAACACGCCGCCCGCGGCGGCGACGAACTGAACCTGATTGAGGCCGGCAAGAACTATGGCTGGCCCACGGCCAGCCGCTCCCAGGAATACAGTGGCGACAAGGCCATCGGCAAGCCGTCCGTACCCGGCACCCAGCAACCCCAGCACTACTATGAAGGCCGCTTCGCCCCCTCCGGCCTCGCCCAAGTGGATGGCCCACTGTTCCCCCAGTGGCAAGGCAACCTGCTGGCAGGCGGCCTGCTCAGTGAAAAACTTCTGCGTATTGTCATCGACGGTAGCGAAGTGAAGGAGACAGAAGTGCTGCTAGACGGCGAGATCGGCCGTATCCGCGATGTACGCCAGGGGCGCGATGGATTTATTTATCTTTTGAACGATCAGACAGACGCGGGCCTCTATCGGTTGGAGCCGGTGGAGTAGCGGGCGACTGGAGCCGCAGCCCAAGAACTTTCGAAAGTGGTACACCCGCCTCTCGCTTCAACAGCACCCCCGGGCGCACAACAATAAATAAGCGCGCCCGGTTACTGCATTAATCCATTCGATAAACACAGAAATGTGCCAGCACTGTAGGCGTTTTTATTGCAAACGCCCTAGTTGGTACGATCGTCACCGTGAACACAAGGAGCTGCGCGCCACAATAATTGCACCACATTGACAGCGCTATCATTCTGCCCGTATTTTGACTTAAGAATCAGTCAAAAGCTGATTTCGCCGATCTCAAGCACCACATCAATTGCTTTCCGATCAAGTGATTGAGACCTAATAAACTGGAGAATAATTGTGGTCGATCATAAGTCGAATAGTAATTGCGCTTCCACGCGATTAAGAGCGCCAGTTAAGCCCCTCGCCTCAAAAAAACCTTCCAGGTTTCTGTCTGTTTTCATAAAAATGGATGACACGCGCATCAAGGCTTTGCATCGCTATCATCATATTATCTATCGCAAGCTTATTAGCTCATTAGATATCGAGCAGATTCTCGCTCGAGCCTATTTCTGATCTGTAACGCAACAAAAACACTCATCTGATTTAGATATTTTTAGCTGACCGGAATCTCAAGTCGCTTCATCCGCAGCGGCTTATGGATTTGTTCGCGCAAAATATATCAACCCGAATCTCTCAGCCATATTCATCGATATGGTAACGGGGATGTTGTACCTGTAGTTCATGCATTTCGTTGTTGTTTTTGGCCGAATTCCATTCGGCCATTCTTTTTACTACATAAATATAATTGGAGAATAATCAACATGAAGTACACCCATAAAATATTGGCCTCGTTATTAGTTGCCGGGGCCATCCCCTTGTCTTCCGGCGCGCTGGCCGCAGCGGATATTCTGTCTGTAGATTCCAGCCGCGCAATCCCGGATCAATATATTGTCGTCCTGAAAGACGAAGCGCGCCTGCATTCGATCAGCACCTCACAGTTTGTAACTACAGAAACCAATCGCATCGCAGCAAATGCTGGCGTTTCTGTTATGCACCAGTACGATAACGCCATACTGGGTTTTTCCATCAAGGCATCGCCGGATCAAGTCCAGAGACTGGCCGAGGACAGCTCGATTGCCTACATCGAGCAGGATCAGGTGATGTATACCAGCGCCACTCAGTCGCCGGCGACCTGGGGACTCGACCGCATCGATCAACGCCAGAGAACGCTCGACAACGCCTACACCTATGACAGTACCGGCCGCGGTGTGCATGCCTACATCATCGATACCGGGATACTGGGCTCGCATCAAGAATTCGCTGGACGCATGGGCAATGGATTCGCCGGCGTCAACGACGGCCGGGGCACCGAAGACTGTAATGGCCACGGCACCCACGTCGCAGGCACGGTGGGGGGCTCAACCTGGGGAGTGGCTAAGGATGTGACGCTGCACTCCGTACGAGTTTTTGGCTGCTCCGGAGAAACCAGCAGTTCGATTATTATCGATGCCGTCAATTGGGTCGCATCCAATCACGTTAAACCGGCCGTCGCGAACATGAGCCTTGGTGGCGGCATCTCTACCGCACTGGACTCAGCGGTGCGCGGAGCAGTGAATCGGGGGGTTACCGTCGTGGTGGCCGCCGGCAATGATAATGCCAACGCCTGTAGTTACTCACCAGCACGCGAGAGCAGTGCCGTGACTGTTGCTTCTTCAACCTCCAGCGACAGCCGGTCGAACTTTTCCAACTGGGGATCTTGTGTTGATCTCTTCGCGCCGGGCTCAGACATCACTTCCGCATGGTGGACTGGGGCAAGCGCGACAAACACAATCAGCGGCACCTCCATGGCCTCACCACACGGTGCGGGCATGGCTGCACTGCTGCTGGAGGAAGACCCGGGCGCCTCACCTTCGACCATCGAGAGACGCATGATAGATCTGGCAACAACGGGGGCGATTAGTGGCGTCAATGGTTCGCCAAACCGACTGCTGTACACGGAGCCCGGTAACGGTGGCGGGTCATCAAGCAGCTCCGGCGGTTCATCCTCAAGCAGCTCTGGTGGTTCATCCGGCGGCGGCTCATGCAGTGCACCCCAGTACGTCGCGGGCGCCAGCTATAGTACAGGGCAAGAAGTTCAGAACTTGGGCAGCGAATACCGCTGCGACGTTGCCGGCTGGTGCTCATCATCCGCGGCCTGGGCCTACGAGCCAGGTGCCGGCCTGCACTGGGAAACCTCCTGGACTCACCTGCGTAGCTGTGATGACAGCGGCTCTTCATCTAGCGGTGGATCGTCTAGCGGCGGCTCCAGCAGCTCGTCCGGTGGCTCTTCAAGCAGTTCCGGCGGCAGCAGTTCCGGTGGCGGCACCTGCCCAAGCATACCGACCTGGAATGCCGGGGCCGTCTACCTCAAAGGCGATCAAGTGCAAAAAGACGGTGTACGCTATGAAGCCAAGTGGTGGACACAAGGTGATGACCCATCCAGCAACAATGGCGGCACCGGCTCAGGCCAGCCCTGGATGTCACTGGGGGCATGTAACTAAAAACGTCGATAATGGACTACCTGGCCTGATCAAGGCCAAGTTGACCTGATACGCTTGTAAACAAGCGGCCCCGCTCATGCGGGGTCGTTTTTGTATTAGCCTCCTGCGCAACCCATTTCGGCACATCAACATCGGTAGTAAATACTGTCGTTTAGCTAACCCAAATGCTTCCGCAGAACGCCTTTCCTGAAATGTCTTCCTGAACATCCATAAAACAAAAGGCTATCAGCGCCACACTGCTGTCCCAGCTTTTTGCTCGCCACGAAGCTCTCGATACGGATGAGTTCTCGATACGGAGGAGGTGGCGAAACTTATAGAGGTTGTGGAGATATGGCGCGCAAGACTCATGGATATCAGCTGGTATATGCGTATGCTAAATGAGTCAATCGTCCGAGGGGCAAACCGCGGAACGTGTGTACTGGCCGATCCTCTAGGATCATCAGATCACACATCGCCTCGGCAGCGCATTTCTGCGGTCAAAGCGGAACAACGCCCTCAGTAACTGTTTCCGTTTGCGGGCAACTCCAAGGATTAGTGGTTCAAGCTTTACCTGACAGAATACCTACTGAAAAACCGGTAACTGTGAGATGAAGTCTGAACCACTACACATTATCAATGGCTAGGTTCAGCTTACAATCTAGTCCGTCAATTGGAACAATACACTCATCGGCGCACTACCTTCATGGCTTTTGTACTCAACTGGTCCGTGGTACACAAATGGCGCAGCCTTACCGTTAAGAAGCTTATTCTCACGAACAAACAGGTGCACAGAGAACCCCATGCGCTTGTGATTAATCAGCTCTCTTCCACGCTTGCTTTCGGGGGTAGTAGAGTTCTGACTCTGCCAATGGAAGGTATTTTCATCTACCCAGTGATCCACATAGCGGTGCTCGGCGCTTTTCCCCTGCTTATTTAGGGTCACAAGAAGGATATGAGCACCAGCTTCCTTCACGAACACATGACCGCTATTCCAGCTCCCGGCATTGAAAACCGCCCCGAATAAATTGGGGATATCCTCTCTTAGTAGCTCCTGACCCCGCGCCATCTCTAAAGGTGAAATAACTGCCTTTAGTCGTGCAAATGTTCTGAACTGCTCGGCCAGCTCACGTGTGACGAAAATATCGTCATAATCTGGATTAGCGGCTTCGAGAACATACTGTCCTTCAGAAGACTTTCTCACGTTGCGCAGTAAATACTGCGTATCCCCAGCCTCATCCAACCTCTCGATAGCCAAGGTTTCTCCGGTGATTTTCCCCGCCGCATTTGATGAAATTTGCTCAAGCAACAAGTAGTCACCATCATGAATGGGGTTCTTCCCCCCATTCATGGAGTTTCCGGATGCCAACGCTATAAAATGCCGCTCTCGACTTAAGCGACCATACCCGCCCTGAAGTGACCGATAATCGACATTCTCCAATTCCGCAAGGCTATTTCTAAAGTGACCACACGCGATCTTCAGTGAAGGAAAAAAGGGAAGCTCCGTACCTTTACTTGCGAGCGGTACTACACTTTTGATCGCCTCTGAATCTGACTTCGCCGCTTGCCGGGCCTCATAGGAAGCAAGCCTATAATCGATCAATTCTTGGACCATCGCCTCGAAATTATCCAATATAGGCTGTTCGACATTGAATGTCGGCTCAAACCGGTCACCGTCAATACTGAACAACGCCGGCGATTTATTTGTCCAATGATCGACCGGGTTTCTCTTCCAGTATTTCCGCCACTCAACAGAAGACTTCCCTGAGTGACTGACAGAATCAGTAATTTCGGCAAATAGACGAGGCCTTCGCTTTAAAATACTCCACGATTCATCTGCAAGCGCCGCAAGATTTACACCATTCTCCCAACCATCAAGCGACTGAAATGCCTCAAGGAGTATCATTTTAAATGACTTAGCCATAGAGGTTTTTTCCACTTCCTCCATAAAGTGACTATGTAAGGACTTAACCGCCATCTCAGGCTGCGAAAGATCACCCATATCACCAAGAAATCCAAACCAGCTTCCATGTTGCTTCCGGACATTCTTGATGTTCGCACCAAAGTGATAGTACTCGGTCAGTGTCGGCCTCCTCCCAAGGGTATCCTTGAGAGCCTGGTAGTCTTTCTCTGAACCTTTTTTATCTAACCCCTTCAAAAAATCAATGATTTCCAGATCGTAATTAACGAAACAGCCTTCAGGAAGATCTAGCTGCTTACGCTCAGCTTTTCGTGCAAACTCGGCCACCTCCCGCAAGTTCATGGCCTGCCCCATTAAGGCTTGAGGCTTGTGCAGGAAACTGTGGTGATTCCCAACAAAATCTAGAATGACAAGCTTATCTTTACCTACGCTCCTACGCAGCCCCCGTCCTATTTGTTGAAGAAATAGAACTTTGGACTCTGTTGGCCTGAGCAAGAGGACCGTGTCAATCGCGGGCAAATCGACACCTTCATTAAATAGGTCAACGGAAAAAATAATTTCGAGATCTCCGGACTCAAGCGACTCCAAGGCCTCTCCTCGAGACATTTCCGACTCGCCGTGCACCGATGCAGCTCGGATATCATTCCGCTTAAAATATTCGGCCATAAAATCCGCATGGCTACGAGAAACACAGAATGCCAATGTTCTAACTTGCTTATGCTGCTTCCACACTCGAAGTGCATGTCGTGCTCGCCCAGCTGTGGCAAGTTTAGTCGCCAATAGGTCAGGGGCGAACTTTCCATTTCTCCATGGTATCTCCTGATATTCGACAGCCTCATCGTAGATCCCATAATAGTGAAACGGAACAAGATAGTTTCCTCGTACGCCATCAAACAACGGATACTCGTAAACCAGGTTGTCGTCACACAGTGACAGGATGTCCGATCGGTCTGTTCGATCAGGGGTAGCCGTCAAGCCCAGCATGAACCTTGGTGCAAAATGCTTTAGAAGCCGATGATACGTTGGTGCGGCGGCATGATGAAATTCGTCAACGACGACGTAATCAAAATACTGAGGAGGAAAATTATCCAGGTGGACCTCTTTGCCCAACGTTTGAATCGAAGCACACAAAACATCGACCAGCCGGTCTCGTTGCTTACCGCTATAAAAGCCAACGCGACTTTCCGGCTTAATCCGAATAAAGGTTTCAGCGGCCTGATTGAGAATCTCTTCTCGATGCGCCACAAACAATATTCTGTGCGCCCCCATTTGCTTCGCGTCAAACGCAGATAGCCATGTTTTCCCTAAACCCGTTGCAAGTACAACAAGCCCTCTCGAATAGCCATCATTCCTCGATTGGTCGAGAGCTGCGAGAGCCGATTTTTGAACATCGGTTGGCACTGGTGGCGGCTCACTTTCGGTACTACCTGGAGCAATTGATCGCGGCGGGGGAACTCGTCGTCTAGTATATTCATCGATCCACTGGTCAGTTAACGGGACAACTTTCGGATCGAGAAATAGCTCATCAAATCGGCTTGTCGCCTCCAGATATCCAGCATCTCCTGGGTAGTCAATTTGATAATTCCATTCCAGCCCATCCTGTAAGGCCTGCTTACTGATGTTACTGGAGCCGATAAATGCTCTACCCCAATGCGCACCATACTTATCACCACCAGAAAATAGGTAGGCTTTCATGTGAAAGCTGCTTCCCTTACTTTCGTAGATACACACCTGCGCTCCGTGATCCTGTAGTAAGGTCAATTTACGCAACGCTTCCGGATCAGTTATATCCAGGTAGTCACTAGTGAGAATTCGAACTCGCGCCGGATCTACATTTCTCTGCAGCACATCCAATAGATCTGGCAGCAACAGATTTAAGCCAGTGGTTTTTACGAAAGCGACAGCCATATCGACCTTTGAGGATAGGTGTATCGATTGGCACAGCTTGGGTAAAAAGTGATGCTTCTGACCTCCGACAGTAAGCCGATTGTGCTTCGGCGGGACCTTAATAATCCGCATATTTAACCACTGTTCATTTCGGTCAGGACGCTGGTCCGCTGTACGCCAAAATTCGATATGCATACCTGTCGTGACTGACTCAAACCATGTAGAGGCTCTTTGCTCTGTTGCATCGGTAAAATGCCGCCCATCACTCTCGCGCTCCCTCTCGCCGACTTTGAAACTCGCATACAACACCCCCTCGGGCTTCAACGCAGTCCAGAGACGATCCAGCGCTTCGGGAATCTTGCGCTCAGGAAGGTGCAATAGACTGGCGCAGGCCCAGATACCGTCATAGGTCTGACACTCACTTACATCAAGAAATGACCGACAAACAACCGGCAGCCCGGTTTTCTGTGCAGCAAGGGAAACAATCTCATGAGAGGCATCGAATGCGGTTACCCGGTAGCCCGAACTATGGAAGTGCAAGGCATCGCGGCCTGATCCACAGCCCGCGTCAAGTATGTGACCGCCTTCTGGTACGTATGGAAGGAAGCGGCGATATATAGCCTCCATCGGCACGTCAAACGTAGAGTCTACAAAGGATTCTGCATTGTCGTTGTAATAGGTCAGAGTGTCTGACATCCGGAGGCTTCCCTACTGCGTAGTCACTTTTGATTATTTTTATCCAGGGTACCAATGGCGCCGGATATCTCCAATGGGGGAGACTGATAACATGAATTATTTGCGGCAGAAGCATGAGAGCACATGCAAACGTCAACTCTATCGGTCACGTAGTGCTTGAAGTATTGCTTAGAAGGGCTGCGAGTGAAATAGCCTACAGGGTCAGATTATTGCCGCTAGAAACACAAAAGCCCCGCGATGCGGGGCTTTCGGAAGGATACCGAACTCATGAAAGGTCCGGCTTTCAATGTGGTGCCCAGGGCGGGACTTGAACCCGCACGAGCATAGCTCACTACCCCCTCAAGATAGCGTGTCTACCAATTCCACCACCTGGGCAAAAACTTTACAGTTTTTGATTTAGCCTTGCGGCTTACTGAGGCTGCTCCTCAGTCTCTTCGCTGCCGGCTTCTGGCAGTTCAGCCTGAGGGGCTTCTTCTGCTGCTGGCAGATCGTCTGCGGCCGGGGCTTGTTCCTGAAGCTCAGGAATGTCGCTTTCGGTCGCTGCCGGTCCGCGGGATTCTACCGCTGCCGGTACTTGCGGGATACCTTCGATCTCCGGTGCTGCACCGCGGCTGGCGAGGACGGCCAGGCCGAAGCTGGTGACGAAGAATACCGTCGCCATAATTGCAGTCAAGCGGGAAAAGAAATTTCCGCTGCCCTGGCTGCCGAATACGGTGTTAGACGCGCCGGCACCAAAGGAGGCGCCTGCTTCCGCACCCTTGCCCTGCTGCATCAGGATCAGGCCGATGATGCTCAGTGCGGTGAGGATATGTACGATTAGTACCAGTTTTTCCATTGTCCAGAAAACCTGCTGTCGGGCGTTGGCCCTTGCTCAAAAATTTATTGCTGCGCTCAGTCTGCCGCGCAGCAAATCTGAATAAATTCTTCTGCCTTCAGAGAGGCACCGCCTACCAGCGCACCGTCAATATCGGGCTTGGCAAACAGTTCTGCGGCATTGGCCGCTTTGACGCTGCCTCCGTAGAGAATTTGCGTCTCGCCACCGGCTTCGCCCAGCTGCTGGCGAATAAACTGGTGCACTTCCTGCGCCTGCTCCGGGCTGGCGGTTTTGCCGGTGCCGATGGCCCACACGGGTTCATAGGCGACGACGGCATTCTGCCAGGTATCCGGCAGGCCCAGGGCGACAATCGCCTGAATCTGCTCGGCCACCACTTCCAGCGTTTTGCCGGCTTCCCGCTCTTCGAGGGACTCGCCCACGCAGAGGATCGGGATCAGGCCTGCCGCTTTGGCGGCGGCATACTTGGCGGCGACCAGTGCGCTGCTTTCACCATACAGGCTGCGACGCTCCGAGTGGCCGACAATGGCGTAGCGTGCGCCGCAGTCCAGCAACATCTCTGCGGAAACTTCGCCGGTGTAGGCACCGGAGGGCTGCTCGCTGAGGTTTTGCGCCCCCAGTTGGGCCTGGCCGATGTTGCCTGCGACGACACCCAGATAGGGGTACGGCGGGCAAATAACGACCTGCGCGGAGCACTCGCGGGACTTGAGTCCGTTGTTCAGCTCGGCCAACAGTTGCTCGGCAAACGCTTTGGTGCCGTGCATTTTCCAGTTGGCAGCTACCAGGGTTTTACGCATGGGTGCTCCTCCAAGGGGCGCAAATCTTAGCGGTATTGCCGGTAACATACAACCAGCGTTTCCGGATATTTATGGATTTTTGTCTTGGTTTTTCTGTTGATTAATCAAGGGGTTCCGGTGGCTTTCACTGGGGATGAGCACCACCGGGGACGCGTCAGGCGTTGCCGACGCGCTCCACCACCTTGGCGATATCCCCCGCCAGTTGCTGGACGACTTCTGGGTCTTTGCCCTCAACCATGACCCGGATCAGAGGTTCGGTTCCCGATGGGCGCAGCAGTACGCGACCACTGCCCGCCAGCTTGGTCTCCACCTGGGTCACTGCGTCCTGCACATCGCTGTGCTCCAGCACCCCGTCACGACTGGCCAGGCGCACGTTGATCATGTGCTGAGGCAGCATTTCCATTTTACCGGTGAGCTGGTGCAGCGGTTCGCCGAAGTCACTGACCGCGCGCAATACCTGCAGCGCGGAGATGATGCCGTCGCCGGTGGTGGTGACGTCGGTACACACGATATGTCCGGAGGACTCCCCGCCCAGGGTCCAGCCGTTCTTGTACATCTGCTCCAGCACATAGCGGTCGCCTACTTTGGCGCGGGCGAAGGGAATGGCGCGGTCTTGCAGGGCCAGCTCGAAGCCGTAGTTGCTCATCTGGGTGCCCACTACCCCGCTGCAGCCGCCAAGGAACTGCTGGCGGTGGATAGCGATCAGGAACAGCAGCTGGTCACCATCGACCAGGTTGCCGTGCTTGTCGACAAACATGACCCGGTCGCCGTCACCATCAAAGGCGATACCGAGGTCGGCGCCACGCTCGACCACTTCTTTCTGCAGTTGCTGGGGCTTGGTGGAGCCGCACTCCAGATTGATATTGACGCCGTCTGGCTGGATACCAATGGCGTGCACCTCTGCGCCCAGCTCGCGGAAGACCTTGGGCGCGATGTGGTAGGTAGCGCCGTTGGCGCAGTCGAGCACGATGTTGAGTCCCTGCAGGGAGTAGCGCCAGGGGGTGCTGGCCTTACAGAATTCGATGTAGCGGCCCACGGCGTCGTCAATGCGCCAGGCCTTGCCCAGGTCTTTGGCGGTTTCCATGGGCAGGTCGAGGGCGGCTTCGATCTCGGCTTCCACCTGGTCCGGCAGTTTGCTGCCGTCGGCGCTGAAGAACTTGATACCGTTGTCCTGGTACGGGTTGTGCGAGGCGCTGATGACGATGCCCGCCTGGGCGTGGAAGGTACGGGTGAGGTAGGCGATGGCCGGGGTGGGCATGGGGCCGAGCAGGCCCACATCAACGCCGGCATTGATCAGGCCGGCTTCCAGCGCGGCCTCAAACATGTACCCGGAGACGCGGGTGTCTTTGCCGATCAGGATGCGGCTGCGCGCACTGCCGGTTCTGGCACCGAGTACTTTGCCAACTGCGTAGCCGAGGCGCAGCATGAAATCCGGAGTGATGGCTCCCTCACCTACCAGGCCACGGATACCGTCGGTGCCGAAATATTTTCTGGTCATCTTACAACTCATTCTCAATTACTAATTTTTATCAAGCGCAGTCTACAAGCTCGCGCATTTTAAGCACATCCGCGGTGGCTGCCACATCGTGCACCCGAATAATGCGGGCACCGCGCTGAGCCGACAGCAGGGCGAGAGCGAGGCTGCCGGGCAGGCGCTCTTCTACCTCGCGGCCCAGCAGGCGGCCGATCATGGATTTACGTGACAGCCCCACCAGCAGGGGGACGTCCGTCGGCGCTAACTCCGGCAAGCTGCGCAGCAGCGCCAGGTTGTGCTGGTCGTTCTTGCCGAAACCAAAGCCCGGGTCGTAGATCACCCGCGCACGGTCGATTCCGGCCTCGATGCAGGCGGCCAGCCGCTGATCAAGGTACTCGCGCACTTCGGCGACCACATCGCTGTATTCAGGCTTGGCCTGCATGGTGCCGGGCTGCCCCTGCATATGCATCAGGCAGACAGGCAGATCGGTGGCCGCAGCGGCCTGCAGTGCTCCGGGTCGGGTCAGCGCCCGCACATCGTTGATCAGGCCGGCGCCGACCGCGGCGGACTCGCGGATGACCGCCGCGGTGCTGGTATCCACGGAGATGACCACGTCCAGACGCTGGCTGATGGCCTCCACCACTGGCACGACCCGTGCCAGTTCCTCTTCTTCTGATACCGGCTCGGCACCCGGTCGGGTGGACTCACCACCGATATCCAGGATGGCGGCGCCATCGCGCACCATCTGCTCCGCACGGTACAGCACCAGATCGAGATTCAGGTCGCCGCCCGCGTAGTAGCTGCCACCGTCGGAAAAGGAGTCGGGGGTGGTATTGAGAATGCCCATCACCTGTGGGCGGGACAAATCCAGTGTGCGGGTTCCGCAGTGCAACTTCATAAGCGAGACAGGCGATCTAAATAAAAGAGGAAATAAACCGGCGGTAAACAAAACGGGCCCAGAGGGCCCGTTTCAGGTCTGGTGCCATGTCGCGCCGCTGGCGGCGGACAGGCTGGGCGCTGGCGCTCAGTGGCCGTTGACCGGGCCACCCACCGGGGTGTCGCCATCTTTAGGCTTCACGTCGGCGTCAGCCTCCGGCACCTCGTCGGCGGGGCCGCCGCCGGTGTAGTCATTGTCGTGCCAGTCTTTCGGTGGGCGCACCTTGCGACGGGCCATCAGGTCGTCCACCTGCTCCGCATCCAGGGTTTCGTACTCCATCAGCGCGTCTTTCATCGCTTCCAGGATATCCCGATTGTCTTCCAGCAGCTTCTGCGCGCGGTCGTAACAGGTGTCGATGATGCGGCGTACTTCCTCGTCGATTTCATTAGAGGTTTTGCCAGAAATCGGGTTGCCTTGACCGGGCTGGCCGCTTTCATCTTCACCGTAGTGCAGCGGGCCGAGTTTTTCCGACAGGCCCCACTTGGTAACCATGCTGCGGGCGATGTCAGTGGCGCGCTCGATATCGTTGGAGGCACCGGTGGTCACACCGTCGGCACCCAGGGTCATTTCCTCGGCGATACGGCCGCCGAACAGAGAGCACAGCTGGGATTCCAGCGCGCGCTTGCTCAGGCTGTATTTGTCTTCCTCGGGCAGGAACTGGGTCACCCCAAGAGCGCGGCCGCGGGGAATGATGGTGACCTTGTGCACTGGATCGTGCTCCGGCACCAGGCGACCAATGATGGCGTGGCCCGCTTCGTGGTACGCGGTGTTGGTCTTTTCCTTCTCGTTCATCACCATGGATTTGCGCTCGGCACCCATCATGATCTTGTCGCGGGCGCGCTCGAATTCTTCCATGGTGACCATGCGGCGGTTGGCGCGGGCGGCAAACAGGGCGGCCTCGTTCACCAGGTTGGCGAGGTCCGCGCCGGAGAAACCGGGGGTACCGCGGGCAATGGTCTGCGGGTCGACTTTCTCGTCCAGCGGCACCTTGCGCATGTGTACTTTCAGGATCTGCTCGCGGCCGCGGATATCCGGCAGGCCGACAAACACCTGACGGTCGAAGCGGCCCGGGCGCAGCAGCGCGGAGTCGAGCACGTCCGGGCGGTTGGTGGCGGCGATGACGATCACGCCCTCGTTGCCTTCAAAACCGTCCATTTCCACCAGCAGCTGGTTGAGGGTCTGTTCGCGCTCGTCGTGGCCACCGCCCACACCGGCACCGCGGTGACGGCCAACGGCATCGATCTCATCGATAAAGATGATGCACGGCGCCTGCTTCTTGGCCTGCTCGAACATATCGCGCACACGGGATGCACCCACGCCCACGAACATTTCCACGAAGTCGGAACCGGAGATGGAGAAGAAGGGCACTTTGGCTTCGCCGGCAATGGCCTTGGCCAGCAGGGTTTTACCGGTACCGGGGGGGCCCGCCATCAGTACACCGCGGGGAATGGCACCGCCGAGGCGCTGGAATTTAGACGGGTCGCGCAGGAACTCCACCAGCTCCTGCACGTCTTCTTTGGCTTCATCCACACCCGCCACATCGGCGAAAGTGGTTTTGATCTGGTCTTCGCCTAACAGGCGAGCCTTGCTCTTGCCGAAGGCCATGGGGCCGGATCGGCCGCCCGCGCCGCCCTGCATCTGACGCATGAAGAACATGAATACGGCAATGATGATCAGGATCGGGAAGCTGGCCACCAGCAGTTGCTGCCAGATGCTGGGGGACTCTGGCTCACGGCCATTGAACTGTACGCCACCGCGCACCAGCTCGTTGGTGAGCTCGTCGTCGATGATCTGCGGCTGGATGGTCTTGAAACGGCTGCCATCGGCCTTTTCGCCGGTGATGACCAGGCCATCGACCAGAGCACTCTTAATCTGGCCAGACTGTACATCCTGTACAAACTCGGAATAGCTGACGGACTCGTCCCGGGTTTGCGGCTTGAAGTTTTGAAAGACCATCAGCAGCACCGCAGCGATGATCAGCCACAACACCAGATTCTTTGCCATATCGTTCAAAGGGTATGCCCTCTTGCCATTGCCTTAGCAGCTAATTCCATTCCACCCAGTATAGGCGGCGAAAATCGTACATCTGTCGCTCCGGTCATCCAGCCCCTGCGGTATTCGTCAGAAGGAGTGCTGAAGACAGGAAGCGGGCGCCAGCCATTGCCGGCGCAGGGTGCCGTTGTACCACACCGCCCCGCCTGCGCCAAAGCAACGGGGCTCGTTGGTCATCCGGGGATGCGGCTCCCGGGCGGTAGTGCGGCCTATCCCTTGAAGCCGCGCGCTACAACGTAGACTTCGCGAGAGCGGGGACGGGATGCACCGGGTTTGCGGGTAACCACGGTCTGATATTGACTGCGGAGATCGCGGATCAGTTCATCGAAACCTTCCCCCTGAAACACCTTGGCGACAAATCCGCCCCCGGGCTTCAGGGTCTGGCGCGCCATGTCCACCGCCAGCTCCACCAGATACATGGAGGCCGGCTGATCCACGGCGCGCACTCCACTCATATTGGGGGCCATATCGGAAATCACAAGGTCGGCGCGCTCTTCTCCCAGCTTTTCCAGCAGCTGGTCGAACACCGCTTCCTCGGTAAAGTCGCCCTGAACGAAATCCACCCCCGCCAGTGCGTCCATTTCCAGGATATCGGAGGCCAGCACGCGGCCCTTGTGACCCACTAGTTCTGCGGCCACCTGGGACCAGCCTCCAGGGGCGGCACCCAGATCGACCACGGTCATGCCGGGTTTGATCAGGCGGTCCTTCTCCTGCAGCTCCTGCAGCTTGTAGGACGCACGCGAGCGGTACCCGTCTTTCTGGGATTGCTTGACGTAGTGGTCATTGAAATGTTCGCGTAGCCAGCGGTGGCTGCTCTTTGATCGGCCCATCAGTTACAATACATCGCTAATTTCTGGGGTTGTCCGCGCACGGGTTACCCGATTTAAGGATGGAGTATTGTATGCCTTTAACCGCTGACCGCAAAAAAGCGTTGCGCGCTCGTGGCCACAGCCTCAAACCAATCGTCACTGTAGCCGATAAAGGGCTGACGGAAGGGGTGCTGGAAGAGCTGAAACGCGCCCTGGAAGATCACGAGCTGATCAAGGTGAAAGTGGCGGTCAACGACCGCGATGTGCGCCGGGAGCTGATCGCCGAGCTGTGCCAGCAGAGCAAATCGGAGCTGGTGCAGGAAATCGGCAAGATCGCCCTGATCTTCCGCAAGGCCGGCAAGCCCAACGCCCGCCTGTCCAACCTGCTGCGCCCCTGACCGGCCAGACCTTTCCCACCTCTGGCGCGCCTGCCCTTGCAGGCGCCCCCCGCTCAATCCCTACTTCAGTATTTCAGTGCCAGATGCTTGGGGTCCGGTGTGCGTAAGCGCTCGCTCAGCGGGTGCTGACGCTTGCGCAGCTCCGCCAACACCAGTTGCGCCACTTCCCGCGCCCCCAAGTGGTTCAGGTGCGTATCGTCACGCACCCCCACCGGGTAATTGGGGTGCAATCCAGGGGCGATGTGCATAAAACGCAGGGCGCTGTCGCGATCGCCCATGGCCTGGAAATATTCCCGGGTCACCACTTCCATTTCGATGAATTCCACCTTCTCCTGTGCGGCCACTTCCCGTACCAGCGGCGCATAGGGGTGGGTGTGCTTGATAGTGTTGTCACCATCAAAATAGCGGCGGGTGATGGGTGACATCAGGATCGGTTCGGCACCGGCCCCGCGCACATCGTTGATAAACCGGGACAGGTTTGCCTTGTACTGCTGCGGCGTGGTGTAGCGGTCTTTCTTGTGCTCGGACTCGTCATTGTGGCCGAACTGGATGATCACATAATCATCCTTTTGCAGATCGTCCATGATGCCGGCCCAGCGCCCCTCCTCGATAAAGGTGCGGGTACTGCGGCCGTTCATGGCCCGGTTATCGACCCTGACGTCGTCTTCAAAAAACACCGCAAAAGGCACGCCCCAACCAGTTTCCGGGTAGTCCTTGAGCTCCTTGACCGACATGGTGGAGTCGCCGGCCATGAAGATGGTGGTGGTTTGCTGCGCGGCGGCAACCACCGCGCTGGCGCAGAGCAAAGCGCTGGCCACCAGCCCGCGCCGGATTGATTTACCCAGAGCATTCATCACTGGCAACCTCCCGTATTTATCGATCAAAAGCGCGTGGGTGGTATAAAGCTGCGCGGGCGCTCGGTGGGCATGGGAGCCGCGCGGCTCGGCTGCGGCGCCGCAAAACGCAACAACCCGGACTGGCCCTCGCAGGCTGGGGTCAGGTTCTGCCCCCAGCCTTCACCAGCGCACATGGCGACCGGGGCAATACTGCGCAGATGGTCATCGGCCGCTGCCCAGGCTTCCGGCAGCAGATACTGCACCGCCGTGCTGGCGCGAGGGCGAATCAGCTCGGAACCGATGCGCCCGCGCTGCCCCTGAGACACCTTGTAATCATCGGCCGAGGTGGGTGCGGTGGGCTTGTTGGTCACCGCGATATCCCGCTCGATACCGTAGCGCAGGCTCATCATGGTTTCCTCAAACAGCATCGCCGTGTCTTCCCAGGGCGTGGTGTAGCTGTAGAAGTCATTGGCGCTGTCCGGAAAGAAAAAACCGGCAATATCGCCCGGGGTATAGGCGCGCTGCTGGGCCGTGGCCTCTGCACCCCGCGAGCGCACTTCGGCCAGGTCGTACAGCTCCTGAGACAGCGGAGGGGAAACCGCGGTCACCAGTTCGTTCACCATTGAGCCGCTCGATGACTGATTGAAGAAAATATCCCCACGATCCAGCCCGCTGCGAATTCTCCCCTGCGACATGGCGTCATTGGCGTGGGCCAGTTCGTGATACAGCAACGAACCCAGGTCCGCCTCCAGCTCATAGAAGGGCCGGGAGAAACGGCTGGCCGTGTTATAGCTGTAAAAGGCATAGTCGTTGTTTCTTACATACCGCCACGGGGTAACGAAATTGAGCGCAGAGCCAAAACCGCTGCGGTAATCCGGTATCTCGCTGATCACATCCCGCTCTTCCGGTGCCAGCCACAGGCTGTCCGGGTCGAGATAAATGGCGCCGGTGAGTATCCAGTAAAATGACGGACGCACATCACTGGAGATCACCACCGCGGTGGTGGCGCGCAGCATATTGGCAAAGTCGCCATAGGGGTCCAGTTCGCCAAGGAATCGTTCAAAGCGCTCCCCCATCCAGTCGTGGGACACCAGCACATGGTCCATGATCTGGTCCACGCTCGGGGCGTTACTGGTCATGCCGATCACGGGCAAAGTGCCCAGAGTGCACAGGTTGTCCTCCGTCAACTGGTTGGAGTAAACACAATCCGCCAGCACGTCCCGGTAGGGGCTATCGTCGCGGTAACTGTACACATTGTTTAGCGGCTCGCTTTTCGCGCAGTACTGGCCGTCGCCGTCGCAGAAAAATTCGCTGGTGACTTGCGGGCGGTCCTGCACCACCACGTAGGCGATATCCGAAATACTGCCGCCGGTGGTTTCCAGGGTTCCTTCAATGGTAATGACCTGATCACCGCTTACCTTGGGCGCGGTGACAAATAGCACCGGCTGGCCGGAGTCATCCTCGGCCAGTGTTGCTATGGGGCCAGAGAGTTGCTCGAAACGCCAGGAGTTGACGCTGCCACTGTAGTCACTGGCATTCAGCCGCAGGGAGAACGACGCCCCTTCCGACACCGCGCGATCTGCGCGCAATTGCGCGCGCGCAGCGGAGTTACCGGCATTGACCACCACATCAAACGTCTCCACCTGCTGATCACCATCGGCGTTGCTGGCGGTCAACTGAAAGCGATAGCTGCCGCTGAACTTCGCATCGAAGCTGATACCCGCGGTGCCATTCCCCGCCAGCGGCCCCACATCTGGCCCGGCTAGTTGCACCCACTCAAAACGGTTGTAGCCAAGCTCTGACAGGCTCGCCACGATGCCAACCGAATCCCCCGCTTCAGCGCTACTGTCGCCGGTGAGGGTAAGGATCGCGGGGGCCGGGGTAATCGGCGGCAGGCTGCCGTTATCATTGTCATTACCGCCGCCCGAGCCACCACCACAGGCGGTCAGCAGGGAGAGCGCAATGATTCCTAGCGGGGCACGCAGCAAGTGGCGTGCAGTGAGGGCCTTAGTGGTTAAAACGTGTTCGAGCGAGGCGGCCATATTTTGATCTTTCTTTTTATTGAAATTGTACTTATTGATGCTTCTTTTACGGGAGCTCTGGCGGCATAGATTACCACTCGCTTCTCCAGTGGGCGACTCCCCACTATGGGGGCTCCGGACAGACAAAACACAGGCATAAAAAAAGCGACCCCTAGCAGGGGTCGCTTTTGATGAGGAGTGATTACCTGTTAACTGATTGGCCGGTAAATGGCCATCGGTTGGTCAAGGTCATCAGGCCGGATTCAGCTTGCCCAATACACTCTGCAGACTCTCTTTCGCATCGCCGAACAGCATGCGCGAGTTATCCTTGTAGAACAGCGGATTAGCGACACCGGCATAGCCGGAGGCCATGGAGCGCTTCAGCACCACCACTTTGCCGGCCTTCCACACTTCCAGCACCGGCATGCCGGCGATGGGGGAACCGGGTTTTTCCACCGCGTCCGGGTTGACGGTGTCGTTGGCACCAATCACCAGCACCAGGTCGGTTTCCGGGAAGTCATCGTTGATTTCTTCCATTTCCAGCACGATGTCGTAAGGCACATTGGCTTCCGCCAGCAGTACGTTCATGTGTCCGGGCAGGCGGCCCGCTACCGGATGGATACCAAAGCGTACGGTCTTGCCCGCTTTGCGCAACTTGTCGGTGAGGTCACTCACCGCCTGCTGCGCATGCGCAACGGCCATACCAAAGCCCGGCACAATCACGATGTTTTTGGCATTTTTCAAATCGTCTGCCAACTCGTCGTGGGTGGTGGCTACCGCTTCACCCTCCTCTTCGCCGTCGGCGCTGGCAACCGTGCCATCAGAGCCGAAACCGCCCAGAATCACACTGACAAAGGAGCGGTTCATACCACGGCACATGATGTAGCTGAGGATGGCACCGGAGGAGCCGACCAGCGCACCGATCACGATCAGCAGGTCGTTACTGAGCATGAAGCCAGTGGCCGCGGCGGCCCAACCGGAGTAACTGTTCAGCATGGAAATCACCACCGGCATATCCGCACCACCGATGGCGGCAATCAGGTGGATACCCAGCAGCAGGGCGATACCGGTCATCACCAGCAGGTTGATGATGGTCGCGTTGCTCACATCTGCGGGGATGAACTGGGCACCCAGCACCACACAGATCACCAGTGCGATCAGGTTCAGCCAGTGGCGCGCCGGCAGCATCAGCGGTTTACCGGAGATCAGTCCCTGCAGTTTGCCAAAGGCAACGATGGAACCGGTCAGGGTAATGGCCCCGATAAACACACCGATATAAATCTCGGAGTTGTGCACGATGTGCGCAGCACCTTCGAGATTGATGCGCGGATCCAGGTAGCCGCCCCAGCCGATCAGTACCGCAGCCAGGCCCACAAAGCTGTGCAGCAGCGCTACCAGCTGCGGCATCGCGGTCATCTCGACCTTGCGCGCCAGGTGAATACCGATCACCGCACCCACACCCATGGCGATGCCGACGGGCAGATAGGCACCCGAGGTGATACCGGCCACCGTGGCGATGATGGCAACGGCCATGCCCACCATGCCGTAGTAGTTACCGCGTCTTGCGGTTTCGTGTGCAGACAGTCCGCCGAGGCTCAGGATAAACATCACCGCGGAGAACAGATAAGCCATGGAAATTACACTATTCATGTCTGTTTCTCCTTAGCGACGGAACATTTTGAGCATACGGTGGGTAACAAAGAACCCGCCGAAGATATTGATACTGGCGAACAGCACCGCGATAAACGCCATGATCGTGACGATGAAGGAGCCGGTGGCCCCCACCTGCAACAGGGCACCGATAATCACGATACCGGAGATGGCGTTGGTCACACTCATCAGCGGCGTGTGCAGGGCGTGGGATACATTCCAGATCACCTGCCAGCCGATAAAGATTGCCAGCACAAACACGGTAAAGTGGGCCACAAAGTCCGCCGGCGCGGATTTGCCCAGTGCCAGTAACAGCGCACCAGCCACCGCCCAGAAGGCGATAAGCGACAGCGGGGAAGACTTCTTCTCCGGCTTGGGCTCCACTTGGATCTGCGGCTCCGGCTTTTTCTGCGGCGGTGCCGCGGAGATTTTCGGTGCGGGCGGCGGCCAGGTAATTTCCCCCTCCTTCACCACAGTGGCACCGCGGATCGCCTCATCCTCGAAGTTGATATCGATCTCGCCGTTCTTCTCCGGTGTCATATCGGTCAACAGGTGACACAGGTTAGTGGCATATAGCGTGGAGGACTGTGTGGCCGCGCGGCTTGGCAGGTTGGTGTAACCAAGGATGGTCACGCCGCTCTTGACGACTTTTTTGTCGGCTTCCGTAAAGTCGCAGTTGCCGCCCATTTCTGCGGCCAGATCCACCACCACAGAACCGTCGGCCATGGTTTCCACCATGTCCGCCAGCCACAGCTTCGGTGCCGGTTTGCCGGGAATCAGTGCGGTGGTGATAACGATGTCCACTTCCTTGGCCTGCTCTCGAAACAGGGCCATTTCCGCGTCGATAAATTCTTTCGACATCTGCTTGGCGTAGCCGCCGGTACCGGAGCCGTCTTCCTCGATTTCCACAGTGAGGAACTCTGCGCCCATAGACTCTACCTGCTCGCGTACTTCCGGGCGGGTATCGAAGGCGCGCACGATGGCACCCATGCTTTTCGCGGTGCCAATGGCAGACAGGCCGGCAACACCGGCACCTATGACCAGCACCTTGGCCGGCGGGATTTTGCCCGCGGCAGTGATCTGGCCAGTGAAGAAACGCCCAAACTCATGCGCCGCCTCGATTACCGCACGGTAACCGGCGATGTTGGCCATGGAGCTCAACGCATCCATTTTCTGTGCGCGGGAAATACGAGGAATGGACTCCACCGCCAGCGCATTGATGTTTTTGTCCGCTAGCTTTTTCAGCAGTGCCTCGTTTTGTGCCGGCTTGAGGAAGGCCACCAGCGTGGCGCCGCTGGGAATTAGATCCAGCTCCGCCTCATTGGGTTGCTGCACCTTCAGCACAATGCCCGCCTGGCTCAGGCACTCTGCGGCGTTGGCGCAAAGTTTAGCCCCCGCCTGTTCATATTCTGCATCGGGGAAGCTAGCAGCTTCACCGGCCCCCTGTTCGATGGCAACGTCAAAGCCGAGCGCCTGTAAGCGCTTTACGCTGGCTGGCGATGCCGCGACCCGCGCCTCGCCCGGCGCGGTTTCCTTTGGTATGGCAATAATCACCGTTTGTGCTCCCGTACAAAAATTGTCGTTTTTATCGATTTCTGAATATAGCGCCTGAACGAACTACCCCGATTGATGGGATCATTCTTTTACCATTGCTATTTAATCCCAAACCTAACTAATCCCGAATCGTTCGCACCGTCATCAGGATACTCTGATTCGAGGGCGAAAACGGATACCTCCGAAAAAATAGTTTTTCCGGAAAATTAAATGTATTTCGGCAGGGCCATGAATTAAAGAGAATAAATATCGGCAAAGGAAATAGAGGATTCTTATTACTCGTTTAGCGCAATACTATGGAAAATTTGGAAAATCGATTAAAAAACAGCAGAAACAGTTACCGAAGTAACGAATAACGCGAAGCTGAGCCTGACTTTGATGACTTTAGATAAATTTTATCGATTTTTATCGAGTAAACCCTCAAGTGCGAAAACTCAGTAAAAACTATTCACTCCGACTTGTATAAAAGAAGTTTTATTTAACTATTCCAAACGGTTTTTCAATATCACCAATAAATAATAACGCTTCGCTATGGATATAAGTCAGTAATGGAATAGGTAACGGTTAAAACTATTTATATTGGCAAGTCGAATACATTTCCGGGACCATTCACAAGTTCAATTTGGCACCTGAATCCACCCGCAAAAAACCCAACCCTTCCAATTGCTGTTGTACCGCATCGGACTGCAGATACTGCAACAGGCGGATGGCGAGATCGCGTTGGCGGGTGTTGCGTAGAATGACCATTTGCTGGTGAATGGGTGGGTGGAAGTGCGCGGGAATCCGCATGAACTGCCCATGACGTCCGGTGGCGAGCGCTTGCCCGTAAGGAATCAGCCCCATGTCGCCCTGCCCCTGGTGCAGGAGTATCTGGGCATGCCCCGCGTGCCCCGCAAATACCACCCGCCCTCGCAGCCGGGGCCACAGCCGCAGCTTTTTCAGCATGCGCACCGCGGCATCCCCATCCGGCGCCAGCTGCGGGTCGGCCACCACCAGCTTGTGCTTGCCACGCCCCAGTAACAGGATCAGCTGACGCGGCGTCAGGGTGGCGTCTTGACGGGCAAGGTTGGCGGCGAGGGTTGAGAAGCCCGAGGATTTATCCGCAGAGATCTGCCGATTGACCCACAGGGCCAACTGGCCCCGGGCGTAGGTCTGGCGACTGGCGGCGACAGTGAGGCCGGCTTTTTCCAGGAGTACCGGGCGAGCGCTGTCTGCAGACAGGAAAAGGTCAAAGGATTCACCGGCGCGAATCTGACTGTACAACAGGCCACTGGCACCGGCCGTGATTTTGAGACGGCACCCGCATTGGGACTCAAAATTTTCCCGCAGTGCCTCCACCGCCGGCTGAAAACCAGCATCCACCGCCAGCCTCAGCTCCGGCGGCTGGCGCGAACCGCAACTGCCAAGCAACAACAGCATGGCGCACGTGAGCAAACTTACCAGTAGCCGAACTCGCAACCCAGTAGCCATGGACACCAACCTCTCTGTCCCGGAAACCCTGATTCACCGGGGCTGCACCCCGGAAGCACCGCTGGCCTCTCACGCCATTGGCCTCACACACGTTTGATTGCACGCACCAGCGTGCCCCAGCCTCGGCAGGGCCAGAGCACCTCAAGGCAGCAGGCGCTGGAAGTCCTCTGGGCGGTTGACGTTCAGATGCCAATCACCATCGGGTTCTGGCAGCTGCATACACCCCAGATAGCCAAACAGCGCGCGCACCGACGCAATGACCTGACCGGTGACCGCTGCATCCAGGTATTTCCTGCAGCGATCATTGAGGGGCAACCAGCATGGCAGGTAAAAGTCCCCGATACAGACCACCTGCTCCACTGTCTGGCCCGCGGCGCACAGCTGATGCAGCAGTGCCGGACTCAGCAAGGGCATATCCACTGGCAGCACCAGCAGCGCATCGCACGCCAGCTTCTGGCTGTCCAGATGCCGCGCTATCGCCTGCAAACCACCAAGTGGCCCGGCGTCGGGGACCCGGTCCGGTATGCCCCCGGGGCGCGCACCGCTCACCATCGTCGGCATCATTACGATACCTTCTGACGGCTGCAGGCCATCGATCACATACCTGGCCTGCTCCAGAAGCGTACGTCCATGGGATAATTTTAGCAGGGCCTTGTCTTTTCCCATGCGGCTGGACTGGCCGCCGGCCAGTACCACCGGACACACCCGCTTCTGCACCGGCGCTCGGCCCCGCTCCTGACTGAAAAACTCGGAATTTGCCGTCATCTGTCGAAAAGGTTCCTGTACATCTACCCCAAACTCGTTACACCACTCTCCGGGGTTCCCCCGCCAGCGTCAAGCATACGTGGCATCCGGAAAGCTCGCCGGCAAGATTGGACTCCCTGCGTGCTGCTGCATGCCAGCCGCCAGAACGAGCAGACCTACGATGCTTTTCACGCCGAGTGGGGCTTCAGCGACCAGCTCTCACTCCACTATTTCTATATTATTACGCTGGCGGCTCAGTCGTTGTTTCTGGCATCAAGCTTGCAGCAACTTTGCATAAATTCTATAGCGTTCGCACCAGCCACAAGTTTGGCAACGAACTCGACCTGGTAGCGACCTATGCCATAACAAAAAATATCGGCCTGCTCGCCAAGTACGCTACCTACGATGCTGATACCTTCAGCAGCGATACGGACAAGTTCTGGCTGCAGTTCGAACTGAAGTTTTGACCAAGCGATGACGACCACACCTGTATCAGCATCTGTCAGTATCCTGCTGGTTGATGACCAGACCGAACGCGCCGCCATGGTGGCCGCGCAGCTCACCGCTGCCGGCTACAACCTGCTGGCGCAACTCTCCAGTGCCGAAGGCCTGCTATTCCAGGTCGAGAAGCACCGTCCGGACATCGTCCTGATCGATATCGAATCCCCAGACCGGGATATTCTCGAAAGCCTTTCCGTAATCAACCAGCACAACCCAACACCGGTGGCGATGTTCTCCGCCCGTGGCGGTGCCGAATTTATTACCAGCGCAGTCGAGGCCGGTGTCAGCGCTTATATGGCAGAGGGGCTTTCGGCGGAGCGCGTGGCACCGGCCATCGAGATCGCCATGGCCCAGTTCCGCAGCTACCAGCAGCTGCGGCAGTCTCTGCAGCGTACCCAGCAGCAGCTGGATGAACGCAAAATTATCGAGCGCGCCAAGGGACTGCTGATGGCGCGCAAGAATATCAGTGAGCAGGCGGCTCACCAGACCCTGCGCACCCTGGCCATGAACAGCAACTCCACCATGCGCAATGTGGCGGAACAAATCGTCGCCCATTTACAGGCGTCCATTCGATAACGCAGGAAGCAAGACAGCGTCCCAGAAAGTGCCGGAACCCAGCGCAAAAACTTTGAGATTACCGAGAGTACAACCGTGAGCAGCCTGCAAGCCGAAAAGCCTAACCTGAAACTCCTATACCTGCGCCTCACCGACAGCGCGCCCCTGATCATTGCCCGCGAACTGGGCCTGTTTGAACGCTATGGCCTGAAGGTCGAGCTGCAGCGGGAAACCTCCTGGGCTACATTGCGCGACAAATTGATCGGTGGTGCCGCCGATGCCGCCGCCATGCTGGCACCGATGCCACTGACCCTGAAACAGACCCTGCCGAACTGCGAGGAAGAGCTGCTCAGTGGCCTGATCCTGAGCTGTAACGGCAATGGCATTACCCTCTCGAAAACCCTTTACGATCGTCTTCAACCGGCAACCGATGACGCTGCGGGCACCGGCGCCGCACTCAGCGCGTTCATCCGCGCTCGCGCCGAAAGCGAAACCCCACTGACCTTTGCCAGCGTCTACCCCTTTTCCAGCCACACCCTGCAACTGCGCCATTGGCTGAGCAGCGCCGGCATCAACCCGGATACCGACGTGCGCCTGCTGGTTCTGCCACCGGAACAGATGGTGGATCATTTGCGCCGCGGCGATATCGACGGTTTCTGTGTAGGTGAACCCTGGAACACCATCGCCGTGCAGGAGGGTATCGGCGTGATTGCCACACCGAACAATGCCATGATGCCGGCGATGCCGGAAAAGGTGCTGGCGGTTACCCGCAGCTGGCACCAAACCAACCCGGCCACACATCTCGCGCTGCGCGCGGCGCTACTGGAAGCCTGCGGCTGGTTGAGCGATCGCAGCCAGCGCCGCGATGCCGTGGGTATCCTGGCACGACCTGAGTACCTGGATCTGCCGGAGGAAACTATCGCCCTGTCGCTGAACGACCAACTACTGCGTCGGCAGGATCGCGTACCCACGGAAAACACCGGCTGGCACCTCTTCGCCCACCCCCAGTCCGACCACGGACGTCCTACCGACAAGAAAGCGCGCGAATTGCTAATCCTGTGCAATGACATTGCCCCGGTCGACACCGATACCACACAACTATTTCAGGCAGATCTGTACCAGCAGACCCTGGACTTCATTCGACACCGCCACATCCGTGTCGCCACTTAGGCATACAGGGCTGCGGGAGCGTTAACCAGCCCCTCGCGCACGCACGCCTCCGGTGCACTCCCGCCCACCGGAGGCCCAAAACACCCCAAAACGGGGCGCCAGAAAAGTCCGCCGCACCATCACCGTGGCCGATCAGCGCCCTTCCGATTCCCCTCAGTACCACTTTTTCAGCGCGATGCGCCAAAGTTTTGCGCTGCCACGCACCAGAATTGAATCCATGCACGAATATCAGGCAGGGTGGCACAAATATTGAATTACTTACTGCAACACAGCGCGTGAGGTCAGCCCGGTTTACCCCGGGCTGCCATTGCGATACGGACAGCGAAGTCCACCGGCGGCAGCCAGGTTGCCCCGTGGGCTTTTTTTATGCCCGCAATTTGGGACGGTTGCCACGATGACGACAGGCTGACTCAGAACATCGACTAACGGGATAAAGGTATGTCCAGCGATTCTTTAAATCTGTTTTCCTTTAAAGGAAAGATCCGGGTGCTACATCTGACCTGGATCGCGTTCTTTATTACGTTCTTTGCCTGGTTCAACCACGCACCACTGTTGATGTCGATCGCTGACAGCCTGTCACTCACCTCCGATCAAGTAAAGACTCTGCTGATTCTGAACGTGACGCTGACCATCCCGGCGCGTGTCATCATCGGTATGCTGACCGATAAATACGGGCCGCGTCTGACCTACTCCCTGCTGCTGGCCATCGGCAGTATCCCCTGCTTTATCTTCGCACTGGCAGACAGCTTTGCCGCCGCCGCCATTGGCCGCTTCCTGCTGGGCTTTATCGGTGCAGGCTTTGTTATTGGTATCCGCATGGTGTCCGAGTGGTTTCCGGCCAAACAACTGGGTACGGCAGAAGGCATTTACGGCGGCTGGGGCAACTTTGGTTCCGCGGCCGCGGCCATGAGCCTGCCGACCATCGCACTATTGTTTGGTGGCGACACTCCAGGACAAGAGGGCTGGCGTTATGCCATCGGTCTCACCGGTGTGATTGCGCTGGTATACAGTGTGATCTACTACCGCTCAGTAACCGACACCCCCAAGGGCGGAACCTATTTCAAACCGAAGAAAATCGGCGGCATGGAAGTGTCCAGCCCTTCGGACTTCATCCTGCTGCTGATCATGAAAGTGCCGATGTACGCAGCACTGGCGCTACTCACCTGGAAGCTCTCTCCACATGGAGTCGGCATTCTGGCGCAGCCGGTGGCGGTTGTGATTTATGTGGCACTGGCAGCTCTGTATGTGTTTGATGCGAAGAAGTGTTACGACATCAATAAAGAGCTCTTCGTGCAGCTGCCAGAGCCGATTCACCGCTACAAGTTCAAGCAGGTGGCGGTTTTGAACATTCTGTACTTCGCGACCTTTGGCTCTGAACTTGCGGTAATTTCGATGTTACCGCTATTTTTCTCGGAGACCTTTACCCTGGATCCGGTGAAGGCGGGTCTGCTGGCTTCGGCTTATGCGTTTATGAACCTTATGTCTCGCCCGGCGGGCGGCCTGATCAGCGACCGGTTCGGGCGCAAGAGCACATTGCTGATCCTGACAGCTGGCCTGGCGCTGGGTTACCTGACCATGAGCATGATCGATAGCGAGTGGCCGCTGTATCTGGCGGTGGCTGCGGCGATGGCATGCTCGTTCTTCGTGCAGTCGGGTGAGGGCGCGGTATTTGCGGTGGTACCACTGATCAAGCGTCGCCTGACCGGGCAGATTGCGGGAATGACCGGGGCTTACGGCAATGTAGGCGCGGTGTTTTACCTCACGGTATTGAGCATGGTTTCGTACGAGACCTTCTTCCTGGTAATTGCCGGCACTGCGGTGCTCGGCTTTGTCACGCTGTTGTTCCTGGAGGAGCCGGAAGGTCAGATGGCAGAGGTCATGCCGGATGGTAGTGTTTCTCTGATTGACGTTGCTTAATTTAAATTCCCGGGCAGCCGTTAACAGGTTCCCGGGCCCACTCCATCACTTACTATTGCCGGCACCAATTTGAACACCACCTGCGAAACCATCACTGTGCCCGATTCCGACCTACAGGCTTCCAATTCCGAAAACCTCGAGTTCGCGACGGCCACTGAGTGCGGCCAGCGCGCTTACAACGACGACGCGGTTGCGGTCTACCGGGCCACAGGCAGCGATCGGCGTTACCGCGGTTCACTGGTGGCGATTGCGGATGGCGTTGGCAGTGCCGAGGCCGGGGGTGCAGCGGCGCGGGCGGCGGTGAGCGGGTTTATTTCCGACTATTACAGTACGCCGGACTCCTGGTCGGTGAAGCAGGCGGCTGCGCGGGTCTTGCACGCGCTCAATAGCTGGCTGTATCGCCAGAGCGGCGGTGCCGATGAGGTGCAGCGGGGCTGGCTGACGACCTTTTCGGCGGTGGTGCTGAAGGGAGCCACGGCGCATCTGATCCATATTGGCGACTCGCGTATTTACCGGTTGCGGGATGGCAAGCTGGAGTGCCTGACACAGGATCACAGTCGCACCCTGGGACCGGGGCGGACGTTCTTAAGCCGGGCGCTGGGCATGGATGCGCATATCGAGGTGGATTACCGGCAGGAGTCGCTGGAACCGGGCGACCTGTTTTGTGTGACGACGGATGGAATTCACGACTTCTTGCCCCACAGGCAGTTCGCCCACCTGCTCACTGAACATCAACTACAAGCGGCGCAGCCATTGCTGGCGGCTGCGCTGGATAACGGTAGCGAGGACAATCTGAGCCTGGCGTTGTGCCGGGTGAATGTCGTGGACTCACTGGAGGCGGAGGATGTGATACTGGCGACGAGCCAGCTGCCCTTTCCGCCACCTTTGCAGCCGGGCAACAAGATCGACGGCTACGAGGTACTGCAGGAGCTGCATGCGAGCAGCCGCAGCTATTTGTACCTGGTGCGGGATATGACATCCCACGCGCTGCGCGCTTTGAAAGCACCGTCAGAAAACTTTAGTGATGACCCAGCCTATATAGAGCGGTTCATTGCTGAGGAATGGACTGGGCGCCGGCTCGAGCACCCGGCCATTGTAAAGGTGTTTCCGCCACGCAAGGAACGCAAGTTCCTCTATCACGTCCTGGAGTATGTAGATGGACAGAATCTGCGGCAGTGGATGCAGCTGAACCCGGAGCCACCACTGAATCACGTACGTAACCTGATTGAGCAATTGGTGAGCGCACTGCGCCGTCTGCAGCGGCTGGAGATCGTGCACGGGGACCTGAAGCCAGAAAATATCATGTTGGATTCTTCCGGCCGTCTGAAGTTAATCGACCTGGGCGGCGCCAATGCGGCTGGCTTGGAGGAATTGTTGCGCTACCAAGGCAGCGCGCCACCGGGCAGCAAAAATTACTGTGCACCGGAATATTTCTGTGGGGATGCGGCCAGCCACCGATCGGATATTTTTTCTCTCGGGGTCATTGCCTATGAGCTACTGACCGGTCATTACCCCTATAAGGAACGTTTCGGCAGCAGTCACTATCAATTGAAGAGTTACGCCAGCCTGAAGTATCTGAGTGCGCGCAAGCACCGGAATGATATTCCAGACTGGATCGACGGCGCCCTGCGCCGTGCCTGCGCACCCGACCCCAAAACACGCTACCCGGCGCTGTCCGAGTTCGTACACGATCTTCGCACGCCGAACAAGCGCTTCAACACCGCCGACAAGCCGCCACTAATGGAGCGCAATCCATTGCTGTTCTGGCAAATTGTCGCGGCGCTTGCGATTTTTTCGCATCTTTTATATTTCCTGTAAGCGCCGTATAAAAGACCTTAGGCAACGCGGCGCTTTATTCAGACGACTTGCCCCCCCAGAGTCACGCCATACCTGTCGCTACATCATAAGAACTTGCATCACAGAAAATTTCACCCGCACTGCTTTGAGGCAAAACCCCACCCAGCGCACCACTTTATTGCATCCCGAATGCCCCGGTTATCGCCAAGCCGCAACAACACAGTACGATGACCGGGTTTTTACCGGTGGAAGAAATTGGCACAGAGATTGAATACCAATAGTCACAATTCGAAATTCTTTCAGCAAGGCAACGGCGCCTGACACTCTTCGACAGAAGAGGGGACGCCCGTGAGCCTCTCGCTCCCCAGGCCCTCCCCCCAGCGCTTCACTTCTGTCGAACGATTCAGGCACAAACGGCAGAGATTATGGTTAAGCAAAAAATCGTCGTCATCGGCAACGGCATGGTGGGTCACCACTTTCTGGAACAACTGGCAAACCGTCCCGAACGGGAACTGTTTGACGTACTCGTTTTCTGCGCCGAACCCCGTCCCGCCTACGACCGGGTTCACCTCTCCGAGTACTTCGGCGGTCGCACCGCCGACGACCTGGCCATGGGCAAGGTGGAGCAGTACCGCGAATGGGGCTACGATCTGCGCCTGAACGATGCAGCCGTCAGCATTGATCGCGAAAATAAAATCGTGACTTCCGCTAGCGGTGCTTCCGCAGCGTACGACCACCTGGTTCTGGCCACCGGCTCCTACCCCTTTGTGCCGCCAATTCCCGGCCACAAGCACGACAAGTGCTTTGTTTACCGCACTATTGAAGACCTCGACAACATCCAGGCCGCCGCCAAAGACGGCAAGGTGGGCGTGGTTGTGGGCGGTGGCCTGCTGGGCCTGGAAGCGGCCAACGCACTCAAGCAGCTGGGTCTGGAAGCCCACGTGGTGGAGTTCGCCCCGGGCCTGATGTCCGTGCAGCTGGACGAAGGCGGCTCCAAGCTGCTGCGCGAAAAGATCCAGGCGCTGGGCGTAACCGTCCACACCAGCACCGCCACGGAGCTGATTGAAGAGGTCGATGGCCGCCGCCTGCGCATGAACTTCAAAGGCGACAAGTCCCTGGATACCGATCTGATCGTATTTTCTGCCGGCATCCGTCCGGAAGATAGCCTGGCGAAGTCCGCCGGTATCGAGCTGGGTGAGCGCGGCGGTATCGTGGTCGACAACCACTGCCGCACATCCGATAAGAACATTTACGCCATCGGTGAGTGTGCCCTGTTCAATAACTTTATCTTCGGTCTGGTAGCCCCCGGCTACACCATGGCACGCACCGCTGTTTCCCTGCTGTGTGGGGAGGCGGCGGAGTTCAACGGTGCGGACATGAGCACCAAGCTGAAACTGCTGGGCGTGGAAGTAGGCTCCATTGGCGACGCCCATGGCCGTGCGGAAGGCTCCGCGGCGATCACCTTCGTGGACGAGCAGACCGGCGTGTACAAGCGGATGATTACCGACCGCGAAGGCAAGAAACTGCGCGGTGCCGTACTGGTGGGCGACACCGGTGATTACGACACCCTGCTGCAATATCACCTGAACGATATGGACCTGCCGGAGCACCCGGAGCAATTGATCCTGCCGGCTCTGGACGGCGCAGCACCGGCACTGGGGGCCGATGCGCTGCCAGATACCGCCACCATCTGCTCCTGTCACAACGTGAGCAAGGGCGATATTGTCGGCGCGGTTCAGGGTGGTTGCTGCTCTTTAGGCGAGGTCAAGGACTGCACCAAGGCATCCACCGGCTGTGGCGGCTGTGCGGCGCTGCTGAAAAATGTAGTGGATACAGAGCTCGCCGCGCTGGGTGTGGAAGTCAATAACGATCTGTGCCCACATTTCCCTTACACCCGCCAGGAAATTTTCCATATGGTGCAGGTGGAGGAAATTAAAACCTTTGACGAGCTGCTGCACAGGCATGGCACCGGCAAGGGCTGTGAAATCTGTAAGCCGACGGCGGCATCCATCTTTGCCTCCCTGTGGAATGAACATATCCATAACAAGCCCCACGTTGGCCTGCAGGATACCAACGATACGTTCATGGCGAATATGCAGAAAAACGGGACCTATTCCGTGGTACCGCGTATTGCCGGTGGTGAAATCACCCCGGACAAGCTGATTGTTCTCGGGCAGGTGGCGAAGAAGTATGACCTGTACACCAAGATCACCGGCGGCCAGCGGATCGACCTGTTCGGCGCACGCTTGGAGGAACTGCCGGAGATCTGGCGCGAGCTGACCGATGCGGGCTTTGAGACGGGCCACGCTTACGGAAAGTCTTTGCGTACGGTGAAGTCCTGTGTCGGCAGTACCTGGTGTCGCTTCGGGGTGCAGGACAGTGTGGGCATGGCGCTCACCGTGGAGAACCGCTACAAGGGCCTGCGTTCGCCACACAAGATCAAGATGGCGGTTTCCGGTTGCACCCGCGAGTGTGCAGAGGCACAGAGTAAGGATATCGGGGTGATTGCGACGGAAAACGGCTGGAACCTGTACGTCTGTGGCAACGGAGGTATGCGCCCGCGCCATGCAGACCTGTTTGCAACAGATCTGGACGATGTGACTCTGATTAAATATATCGATCGGGTGTTGATGTTCTATGTGCGCACGGCCGACAAGCTGCAGCGTACGTCGGTGTGGATGGAGAACCTGGAAGGGGGGCTGGATTACCTGCGTGAGGTGGTCATCGAGGACAAGCTTGGTATCTGCGACGAACTGGAACGCCAGATGGGCAATGTGGTTGGCACCTACCAGTGTGAATGGAAAACCGCAATCAATGACCCGGAGATGCTGAAGCGCTTCCGCCAGTTTGTGAACACCGACGAGAAAGACGAGAAGATCGTGTTCGTGGAAGAGCGCAAGCAACGTCGCCCGGCCACTGAAGAAGAAATCGTCAAGATTGCGGAACCGGCTTAGGGGCTTTTTTAGCCCGGTGGCGGTGGAGCACCGGGTGTAAAGTTTCAGGACCACTGTAAACCCATCCCTGGGCGTTGCGGCGCAAACTTCCTGTTTGCGACGCTCCTGAAACTTTACACCCGGCACTCCACCTTCACATCAAGCCTCGGATGCTTGAACAAATAGCGAATTTACCAACCTTTACCACCTTACTCTTTCCATCCCTAAGTGGAGAACCAGAATGAGCGAAGTTGCCATAACCCGCGCCGAATGGCTGCAAGTCTGCAAGCGATCAGATCTTGTAGCCAATTCCGGTGTATGCGCTCTTGTGGGCGGTCGTCAGATTGCCCTGTTTTTTTTACCTGACCAGGAGCCCCAGCTGTACGCCATCGACAACTGGGACCCTATTGCCAATGCCGGCGTTATTGGCCGCGGCTTGGTTGCAGAAATCAACGGTGACCTGTCCGTGGCATCACCGCTGTATAAGCAACACTACCGGCTGACCGATGGCCAGTGTCTGGAAGAGGAAGACATCCAGCTGGATACCTTTCCCATTGCCTTTGAAGGCGATGATGTTTTGATTCAGGTCGGTTAATCCAACGCACATAAACAAGCAGTCGACGATGGCATTAACAAAACTGTTCAGCGCCCGCAGGTCCTGCACCACCTGCCCTTATTGCGGGGTGGGGTGTGGGGTGGCGGCGACGCGGGAGTCCAGCCCGGCCACGGGTGAGGAGGTCATCCGAATTCAGGGGGACACGCAGCATCCAGCAAATTTTGGAAAGCTGTGCGTCAAGGGCTCTTCCCTGGCGGATACGCTCGGTGACCAAGGGCGGCTGTTAACGCCACAGTTGCACGGCGAGGAGTGTGACTGGGATACGGCAATGGAATTTGCCGCGTCCAGGCTGCGCGCGACCATCGATGAGCACGGACCGGATTCTGTGGCGTTTTACCTGTCCGGCCAGTTGCTGACAGAGGACTATTACGTGGCCAACAAGCTGATGAAAGGGTTTATCGGCACGGCCAACGTGGATACCAATTCCCGCCTATGCATGTCCTCTGCCGTAGCCGCCTACAAACGCGCGTTTGGCGCGGACGCGGTGCCCTGCAATTACGACGATCTGGACGAGGCGGAGCTGGTGGTACTGATCGGTTCCAATGCCGCCTGGACCCATCCGATTCTGTTCCAGCGCATGCAGGCAGCCAAGGCCAAGCTGGTGGTAATCGACCCGCGCGGCAGTGTCACTACGGAAATGGCGGATCTGCACCTGGCGATTACCCCAGGCAGTGATGCGGCGCTGTTTAACGGGTTACTGCATTACCTGACCGAATCCGGTGCGCTTGATCAGCGATTTATCGACAATCACACGGAAAACTTTGCCGATACGCTCTACGCCGCAGCGGAATGGACACCGGAGAAGGTGGCGAAATACTGCAGCGTCGATCTGGAACAGTTACTCGAATTCTATGCGCTGTACAGTAGAACCGAGAAGACGGTCAGCTTCTATTCCCAGGGTGTCAACCAGTCCAGTACCGGCACCGACAAAAACAACACCATTATCAATTGCCACCTGGCTACCGGACGCATCGGCAAGCCGGGTTGCGGCCCCTTCTCCATCACCGGCCAGCCCAATGCCATGGGCGGTCGCGAAGTGGGCGGTCTGGCGAATATGCTCGCCGCGCATATGGACTTCACCGAGGACAATATCGACCGCGTCGGCCGGTTCTGGAGTGCCGCGAAGATGGCACAGGGCCCCGGTCTGAAGGCGGTGGAGCTGTTTGATGCGGTGGAAAGCGGCCAAATCAAGGCGGTGTGGATCATGGCCACCAACCCGGCGGTGAGTATGCCCAACGCCCGCCGCGTGGCTGCCGCACTGAAACAGTGCCCCACGGTGATTGTGTCCGACTGCGTGGGCGATACCGATACCGCGCGCTGTGCCGACCTGCTGCTGCCCGCCACTACCTGGGGGGAAAAGACTGGCACCGTCACCAACTCCGAGCGCCGCATCTCCCGCCAGAAAAGTTTCCTGCCCAAACCGGGCGCGGCACGCCACGATTGGGAGATTGTGTGCGATGTGGCCAGGCGTCTCGGATTCGGCGAAGCCTTTGCGTTTGAATCCCCGGCAGATATATTTCGCGAGCACGCTGCCCTGTCCGGTTTTGAAAACAACCGCGAGCAGGCCCGCCGCGCCTTCGACATTTCCGCACTGGCGAATATTAGCGATCAGGAATACGACTTCCTTACCCCGGTGCAATGGCCGGTCAATGGAGCACATCCGCAGGGTACGCCGCGCCTGTTCGGCGATGGTGATTTCTACACACCCAGCGGCCGCGCCCGCTTCATTGCGGTTCAGCCACAGTGCCCGAAACAGGAAACCCGCGACGAATATCCGTTGATACTGAACAGCGGCCGCTTGCGCGATCAGTGGCACACCATGACCCGCACCGGCCGTGCGCGTAAACTGCTGGATCACAGTGAGGCACCGGAGCTACACGTACACCCGCAGGAAGCTTCAAAGTTCGGTATCGAAGACGCGCAACTGGTGCGCGTAGCAAGCGAAAAAGGCCAATTTTTTGGCCGTGCCAGGATCACTGCCAGCCAGAAACCGGGCCAACTGTTTGCCCCGATCCACTGGAGCGACAGCCTCGCCCACAACGCCACCGTCAGTGCCCTCGCCATTCCGTTCACCGACCCGGTGTCTGGCCAGCCAGAGCTAAAACAGGTTGCGGTAAAACTGGAACCCCTCATTGCCCACAGTTACGCCTGCCTGCTGCTGCGCACCAAAGCCGCCGAAGAGCTCCACAGCCGATTGCAGGCCGGCGACTCGCAGCTGTTTGAAACCATCCTCCACTGGTACCGGGTACCGGTAGAAGGCGGCTATCGCTTTGAACTGGCCTTGAAGAAACAGCCAGACTGGCAGGCCGTAGCCGAAAAGCTGTTTAACCTGAGCGGCAAGCAGCTTAATCGTAAACAATTGCAGCTGCCCAGTGGTGAACGCTGGCTGCTGCATAGCGAACATATGGAATTGCTGGTATTTACCAGTGCGGCTTGGCAGACCCTGCCCGACCGCAAGACTCTGGAAAGTGCATTGCAGCAGCCCCTGCCAGACGCTCCCGCCACACTCCTCCACGACGTGCCGGCCGGCGCGCAGATGGTATGCACCTGCCTGCAGGTTTCCCGCAAGGAAATCGAAGCCGCGATTGCTGAGGGTGCGGCATCGGTTGACGAACTGAGTGAATTGCTGGGATGTGGAACCAACTGTGGTTCCTGTAAGCCGGAAATTTCCGCGCTGCTGAATACCGATCTCGCGGTCACCGTCGGGTAAATGGTGGATGCGCTGCGCTTATCCACCCTACTGAAGTATTTCTACAACCCCCATACCGTAGGGTGGATAAGCGCAGCGCATCCACCATCCTTCTCAATTTTCACATCTCAGCGCTTGGCAAATCCCACCCAGCCCAGCTATCTTCTCGACCAACCAGAAAATATTTAAGGCAATAACAATGACGGATGTCTGTGCAGAAAACGGCCTGCGTTCCGTAGAGACCGCCAAGCAGATGTTGATCGACAGTATCCACCTGATTACTGCTACCGAAACGATTCCCCTGGGCCAGGCCTGTGGCCGGGTACTGGCAGAACCGGTACTGGCGGCACTGGACCTGCCTCCCTGCGACAACTCCGCTATGGACGGCTACGCTCTGTGTGGTGCACACGACAGTTACAACATCATCGGCAAAAGCCTCGCCGGCCACCCGTTTAGCGGGGCCCTGGAACCGGGACAGGCCATTCACATCACCACCGGCGCTGCCGTCCCCTCTGGTGCGGATAGAGTGCAGATGCAGGAAAACTGCACCCTGGACGGCGACCAGCTCACCATGCGCCGCCCCGCCAAACCCGGCGAAAATATTCGCCGCCGCGGCGAAGACGTGCACACCGGCCAGAGCCTGATCCCGCTGGGTTCCAAAATCAAAGTTCCGCACATTGCCCTGCTCGCTGGCGCGGGCGTGGCGGAAGTGACGGTGGTGCGCAAACTCAAGGCGGCGTTGCTGTCCATCGGTGACGAGCTGAAACCCATCGGCACGCCGCCCGCGGCTTTGGGCGATGGGGATATTTACGATAGCAACCGTATTGCCCTGCAAGCTGCATTGGAGCAGCTGAACGTAGATATCCTCGACCTTGGGTGCTGGCCGGACCAACCGGACAAGATTCGCGAGGCGTTTATACAAGCTCGCGATAATGCGGATTTTGTGGTTACCAGCGGCGGGGTTTCTGTAGGCGAGGCGGACTTTACCAAAACCGTTTTGCAGGAACTCGGGGAAATCGACTTCTGGAAACTGGCCATCAAACCCGGCAAACCGTTTGCCTTCGGCCGCCTGCCCAAATCCGACGGTGAAACCCTGTTCTTCGGCCTCCCCGGCAACCCGGTCTCCGCGATTGTCACACTTCACCAACTGGTTGTTCCCGCACTGGAAAAACTGCGCGGCACCGCTGCACAATACCGCCAGCCGCCACTTCAGGTGCGTGCGCGCCTACTAAACAATATCCGCAAAAAACCCGGCCGCACGGACTACCAGCGCGGTTTTACTTATCGCGATGAAGATGGAATTCAGGTGGTGGAGACTCGTGGCATCCAGGGAAGCCATATTCTCTCCGGCTTTGCGGCGGCCAACTGTTTTGTTGTTTTGCCTCGGGAAGGCGAGGATTGCGAGACCGGGGATTGGGTTACTGTGGAGCCCTTTACCGCGCCTCTCGCGTAGTTCTTGGTTCGGGGTCCCGAGTAAGCGAGCTCAGTGGCTGGAAAGCACCGATGCAAAGGTGTACCCGGTAGCAGTGCCGCCACTTGGCAAGCCAAGCGGGCACCACGAAACCTGACACAACCCACAATGCTATAATCCGCGGCCTGACCAGTTTCCCAAGATAGAAGTACCATGAGCCGCAGCCGCTACGAGAAATTCAAGCAGGTGCTCCGCCAGCGCCAGCACGACATGACCATCCTCACCGACCAGGTGCACAAAGGCCAGAACATCTCCGCCATGCTGCGCACCGCCGACGCGGTCGGCATTCCCGAAATCCACATGGTACAGACCAGCTACGGCCACCGGATTTACCACAACACCGCCGGCGGCAGCGGCCGCTTCACGGGTAACAGCGTTTACCCCGATATCCAGTCCGGCATAGCCGAACTCAAAAGCCGCGGTATGCACCTCTACGCGGCCCACTGGTCCGACCGCGCCATCGACTTTCGTGAAGCCGACTACACCAGGCCGTTCGCCCTCATCATGGGCGCCGAGAAAGATGGCCTCAGTGACTATGCCGCAGAACACGCCGACGACCATGTGACCATCCCAATTATTGGCATGGTAGAAAGCTACAATGTCAGCGTCGCCGCCGCGATTATTTTGCAGGAAGCGATGTATCAGCGGACCAGGGCGGGGATGTATGAGAATAAAGAGCTCGACGAAGAAGATCCGGAAATAAAAGATATTCTGTTTCGCTGGATGCATCCGAAAATGGTCAGATACTGCGAACAACACGGGCTGCCATTTCCGGAGCTGGATGAGGACGGCGATATTATTCCGCCGAAGGACTTAAAGTACCGCCGTCCTAATCAGTAGTGCAATAAGTAGCGAAAAGGCAAAGCACACTACCCAAGTACTGCCGCCCGTTGCACCCGGTCCAGTACCCATCTACCCTTGGCACAACTTTTCCAAGACCACTCTCCAGGGAGGAAGCAATGCACACCGAAGAAATCGAATACACCGTCGATGGCGAATCCTTTACCGGCTACCTGGCCTACGATGAGACTATCGAAGGCAAACGTCCCGCCGTTCTTCTGCTGCATGAGTGGTGGGGGCTCAACGATTTTACCCGCGAGGAAGCCGAGCGCCTCGCCGCTGAAGGCTTTACCGCCTTCGCCCTCGACATGTACGGTACCGGCCTGGGTGCCGACAACCCCAACGATGCCGCCGCCCTTATGAACAAAACCCTCGAAACCGAAGGCGCCCCCCTCAAACGCTTCCAGGCGGCGCTGGACCTCGTCAACGGTCACGAAACCGTCGAAGCCGGTGAAATTGCCGCCCAGGGTTATTGCTTTGGCGGTGCCGTCGCGCTCACCATGGCGCGCCTCGGCCTGCCATTGAAAGGCGTGGTCAGCTTCCACGGTGCGCTGGAAACCGAGGTGCAAATCAAGCCCGGCGACGTCAAGGCACAGATACAGGTTTACACCGGCGGCGACGACGACATGATCCCCGCCGAGCACGTCGCCAACTTTGTTCTGGAAATGCAGAGCGCCGGTGTCCGCTTCGATGTGAGCAGCTACCCGGGTGTGAAGCACGGCTTTACCAACCCCGCCGCCACCGGGCGCGGTGAAAATTTTGGCATTCCCCTCGCCTACAACGAAGACGCCGCCAATGACGCCTACGAAGGTGCCATCGCCTTCTACAACAAAATATTCGACTTCTAAGCAAGCCAAACCAGCCGCTACTGTCGATACCCAGTGGCACCGGACGCCGCCTTCGAGGCAGAATGGCCGGTGCCAGTGAATGCCATAAGGGGGCCGCGTGCAATCCATCATCTCCATACAGAACGTGGGTAAAACCTACGCCGGCGGCTTTACCGCACTGAAGTCGGTGGACCTGGAAATCGAGCGCGGCGAGATTTTCGCCCTGCTCGGCCCCAATGGCGCCGGTAAAACCACCCTCATCAGTATCGTGTGTGGCATCACCAACCCCACCAGTGGCACCGTGCTGGCCGACGGCCACAATATTCAGCGGGAATTCCGCGCTGCGCGCAGCAAGATCGGCCTGGTGCCGCAGGAACTTTCGACCGACTCCTTCGAGAGCGTGTGGAACACCGTCACCTTCAGTCGCGGTCTGTTCGGCAAGGCGCCCAACCCCGCGCATATCGAGAAGATCCTGCGCCAGCTTTCCCTGTGGGATAAGAAAGACAGCCGCATCATGGCCCTGTCCGGCGGCATGAAGCGACGGGTGATGATCGCCAAGGCTCTTTCTCACGAGCCGGCCATCCTGTTTCTCGACGAACCCACCGCCGGTGTGGATGTGGAATTGCGCCGGGACATGTGGGAAATGGTGCGCGGTCTGCGGGACAATGGCGTGACCGTGATTCTCACCACCCACTACATCGAAGAAGCCGAGGAGATGGCCGACCGCATCGGCGTAATCAATCACGGTGAGCTGGTACTGGTGGAGGAAAAGCACGCACTGATGCAGAAACTCGGCAAAAAGCAGTTGACGATCCACCTGCAAAACCCGATCGACACACTCCCCCAGGGCCTAGACGCATTTGGCCTCGACCTGGCCGACGAGGGCAACCAGCTGGTGTACACCTTTGACACCCAGCGCGAGCACACCGGCATTGCCGAACTGTTACGCGCCCTGAATCAGCAGGGTATCGAGTTCAAGGACCTGCACTCCAGCGAGAGTTCGCTGGAAGAAATCTTCGTTAACCTGGTGCACCAGAACCAGCACGCGCGCCAGCCGGCCGGATGAAAAAGGAAAACCACCCATGAATCTGTACGGCATCCGCGCCATCTATAAATTTGAAATGGCCCGCACCGCGCGCACTCTGATGCAGAGTATCGCCTGGCCGGTGATTTCCACCTGTCTGTATTTTATCGTGTTCGGCACCGCCATCGGCAGCCGCCTGGGGGAGATCGAAGGGGTCAGTTACGGGGCATTCATTATTCCCGGCCTGATTATGCTGTCGCTGCTGTCAGAGAGTATTTCCAATGCATCCTTCGGTATTTTCTTCCCGAAGTTCTCCGGCACCATTTACGAAGTCCTGTCGGCACCGGTATCCGCGTTTGAAATTGTCGCCGGGTACGTGGGGGCGGCAGCGTCCAAGTCCGTGGTCATCGGCATTTTGATTCTGATCACGGCGCGGTTTTTTGTGGACTACGAGATCGCCCATCCCTTCTGGATGATCGGCTTCCTGATTCTCACCGCCATCACGTTCAGTATGTTCGGTTTTATCATCGGTATCTGGGCGGACGACTTCCAGAAACTGCAAATCATTCCGCTCATGGTCATTACCCCTCTGACGTTTCTCGGCGGGGCCTTTTACTCCATCAACATGCTGCCGGAATTCTGGCAGAAGGTGACCCTGTTCAACCCGGTGGTGTACCTGATCAGCGGCTTCCGCTGGGCGTTCTACGGGGTCTCCGATGTCCATATGGGCATCAGCCTGGGGATGACACTATTTTTCCTGCTGCTGTGCATGACCGCGATCTGGTGGATTTTCCGCACCGGCTACAAAATCCGCGCCTGAGCAACATTCAGCCACAAAAAAGCCCGCGGGCGTCTGCGCTCGCGGGCTTTTTTGTGGCAGTAAAACGCTCCCTTTCCCTTCCCTACCCCGGCTGGTAAGCGCGGGTAAATACCCGAACCACTTCCTTCACGTGCTCGGCAATCTCCCGGGGCCCCGGCGGCTCGGTGCAACCGAGCATGATCTGGATATGCCGGCAGCCACCCTGCAACATGCCAAAAAACAATTCCGACGCGCGCTCGGTATCGGGAATCTGCAGCTGGCCCAGCTCACAGGCACGGTTCAGGAAGCGGGTCATTTCGTTGCGGGTGCGCATGGGACCCGCCTCGTAAAACAGGTTGGCCATGGTCTGGTCCTGGTTGCCCACCGCGCTGATCAGCCGCATCAGCTGCAGCGAATGCTCGTGGTAGAGCATCTCGAGGAAAGCTTCACCGATCTTGTGCAGCATCGCCGCCACCGGCATCCCCGGTTCCAGGGTAAACATCACCACCGGCATCTGGCTGCAACAGCGCGCTTCCACCGCGGCAGTGAACAGGGTCTCCTTGTCGGAGAAGTGGCTGTACACCGTCAGCTTGGACACGCCCGCCTCACTGGCCACGGCATCCATGCTGGTGCCGGTAAACCCGTGGGTGAGAAACAGGTCCTTGGCCGCCTCCAGAATCGCGTGCCGCTTGGCCGGGTCTTTCGGGCGACCCCGGCTGGCGGGGGCGCTAGAGGTTGAATTTGCTTCGCTCATGCTCGTCATCGTGGCTGTCCTGCACTTCCGTCCCGCACTTCACACGGGAAATGTGGAAGCACGCGCTCGCCGCCACTGAATTAGTGGACTCACGAGTTTAATATACTTACTATACTCGCCAGTACAGAATTAGGTTCGGGCGCAGTATGGCAGACAACTGTACCAGTTTCTGCCCGCTTACCCGACCTCAGAGTCATCTTCTGATAGTCGCCATCCGTTCGCGAACCACAAGGAATGAGGTAACCATGCACCGCTTACGCCTCCTCAACACTCCACTTTTCCGGTTTTCCGGTGGCCTGCTGGCCGCTTTGCTGCTCACCGCCTGCTCCGGCCCCGAGGCCGACAATGCCACGCCGCCACGGCCGGCTATTGTGGTACACCCTGAGGCCGCCGGCAGCCAGCTCGCGGTCTACCCCGGGGAGGTGCGCGCGCGCCATGAGCCAGCGCTGGCCTTTCGTGTCGCCGGTGCGGTCACCCGTCGCCTGGTGGAGGTGGGTGACCGGGTCAAGCAGGGACAGCCACTGGCGGAACTGGATGCGCAGGATCTGCAACTGCAGAGTGACGCCGCCCGCGCGCAACTGGAAGCTGCGCAGACGGACAACCGCAATGCCAGCAGCGAACTCGCCCGCTACCGCACGCTGCTGGAACGCAAGCTGATTGGCGAATCCCAGTTTGATGCAGTGAAAGCCCGCTACGACAGCAGTGTCGCGCAACTGGAACGTGCCCGCGCCCAGTGGCAGGTGGCGGAAAACCAGGCCGCGTACGCGGTGCTCAGGGCGCCCGGCGATGGCGTGATCACCCACCGCTCTATCGACGCAGGGCAGGTGGTCAGTGCCGGCCAGACGGTATTCTCCATGGCGGCCGATGGCGAGCGGGAGGTGCGCATCGACCTGCCGGAGCATGAAGTGTCCCGCTTCGCCGTAGGGCAGCCGGTCACGATCGAGCTCTGGTCGCAGCCGGGCAACCCGGTCCACGGCCAGGTACGCGAGCTCGCCCCGGCAGCGGAGTCCGGCCTGCGCACCTTCGAGGCGCGAGTCAGCTTCCCGGCCACTGGCGCCAACGACGGGCCCCAGCTGGGGCAGAGCGCGCGTGTCTATGCGCGCACCACCCCCAGCGACGAGCACCATCGTCCCACCCAGCGTCTGCCCATGTCCGCGATTACCGCCGATGGCGCAGAGGCCTATGTATGGCGCATGGACCCGGAAAATTTCACCCTGCACAAAGTCGCAGTGACCATTGCCCGTTATGGCCACGAAACCGCCGAGGTGATCTCCAGCCTGAGCCCGGACGACTGGATTCTGTCCGCCGGCACTCAGCTGGTTCAGGAAGGCCAGCGGGTACGACCGGTGGATCGCCAGAACCGGCCCATTGAAACCGACAAGGCGCTGGCCCAGCGCTTGTAGCCGCTAATAACCGCCTGCGCACAATCAGCAACGCTTTCCCTGTGAACCTCGCCCAAGTGGCAGACGATCCGGAAACCCCCTATGCGATTCAACCTTTCCGAATGGGCGCTGAAAAACCGGCCCCTGGTGCTCTATTCCATACTGCTGCTCGGCCTGATCGGGGCCATTTCCTATACGCAACTGGGCCAGAGTGAAGACCCGCCCTTCACCTTCAAGGTGATGGTGGTCAACACCCTGTGGCCGGGTGCCAGCGCGGAGGAGGTATCCCGCCAGGTGACCGAGCGGATTGAAAAAAAGCTGATGGAAACCGGCGACTATCAGCGCATTACCTCCTTCTCGCGCCCGGGACAGTCACAGGTGATGTTTGTGGCCCGCGACAGCATGCACTCCGCAGACATTCCCGACCTCTGGTATCAGGTGCGCAAGAAAGTGGGCGATATTCGCCACACCCTGCCGCCCGATGTGCAGGGCCCCTTCTTCAACGATGAGTTCGGCACCACCTTCGGCAATATCTACGCCCTGACCGGCGAGGGTTTTGACTACGCATTGATGAAAGACTACGCCGACCGCCTGCAGCTGGCACTGCAGCGGGTGGACGATGTGGGCAAGGTGGAACTACTGGGCCTGCAGGATGAAAAAATCTGGGTGGAAATCGCCAACGCCAAGCTGGCATCCTTGGGCATTCCGCTCTCCGCCGTGCAGTCGGTCCTGCAGGCACAAAACCAAACCGCCGACGCCGGCATCGTGGAAGCGGTCAGCGACCGTGTGCGTATCCGCGTGAGTGGCCAGTTCCGCAGCGTGGACGAAATCCGCCACTTCCCCATCCACGCCAATGGACACACCCTGACCCTCGGCGACATCGCCAATGTACAGCGCGGCTTCAGTGACCCGCCCCAGCCGCGCATGCGCTTTATGGGGGAGGACGCAATCGGGCTCGCCGTGTCCATGAAAGCCGGCGGGGACATCCTGCAGCTGGGGGAACGGCTGGATGCCGCCGTGACGTCGCTGCGGCAGGAACTGCCCATTGGACTGTCGCTGGAGAAAGTCTCGGATCAGCCGGCCGCGGTAAAACACAGTGTGGGCGAATTCGTGAAGGTGCTGATTGAGGCCCTGGTGATCGTCATGCTGGTGAGTTTTTTCTCACTGGGCTTCCGCACCGGCATGGTGGTCGCGCTGTCGATTCCGCTGGTGCTGGCGATGACCTTTGCCCTGATGCATTATTTCGACATCGGCCTGCACAAGATTTCCCTGGGCGCACTGGTACTCGCGCTGGGGTTGATGGTGGATGATGCGATCATCGCCGTGGAAATGATGGCGATCAAAATGGAGCAGGGTCTCAGCCGCCTCAAAGCCGCAGGCTTTGCCTGGACCAGCACCGCCTTCCCGATGCTGACCGGCACCCTGATCACCGCGGCCGGGTTCCTGCCCATTGCCACCGCGCAATCCGGCACCGGCGAATACACCCGCTCTATTTTCCAGGTGGTCACACTTTCCCTGCTCGCCTCCTGGGTGGCCGCGGTGGTGTTTGTGCCTTACCTCGGTAACCGCCTGTTACCCGCACACAATGCCTCGTCAGCGGCGGGCCACTCCCGTAGTGACCCCTACAGCAAACCGTTTTACCAGCGGTTCCGGCGCGTTTTGAACGGGTGCCTGCGCTACCGTAAAACCGTGCTGTTGCTGACGTTGGCGATCTTTATCGGTTCCATCTTTCTGTTCCGGTTCGTGCCCCAGCAGTTTTTCCCCTCCTCCGCGCGCCTGGAGTTGATGGTGGACCTGAAGCTGAACGAGGGGTCCTCGCTGCATGCCACCGAGGAGCAAGCTTTGCGGCTGGAAACACTGCTGTCGCAGCATCCGCTGGTGGAGAATTATGTGGCCTATGTGGGCACCGGCTCGCCGCGATTCTACCTGCCACTGGATCAACAGCTGCCCGCTGCCAGCCTCGCCCAGTTTGTGGTGCTGACCCGCAGCGTGGAAGAGCGGGAACAGGTACGCCAGTGGCTGATTTCCGTGTTGCGGGAACAGTTCCCGGCGGTGCGCTCACGGGTCTCCCGCCTCGAAAATGGCCCACCGGTGGGTTACCCGGTGCAGTTCCGCGTGTCCGGTGAGCATATCCCCGAGGTTCGCCGGATCGCCCGGGAAGTGGCGCAGGTTGTGCGCGGCAACAGCGATGTGGCCAACGTGCACCTGGACTGGGAGGAACCCAGCAAAGTGGTGAACCTGGCTGTGGACCAGGCGCGCGCACGTGCAATGGGCGTCACCAGCGCATCACTGTCCCGCGCGCTGCAGGGTTCCCTGTCTGGCACCCCGGTGGGCCAGTACCGCGAGGACAACGAGCTGATCACCGTGGCGGTGCGCGGACAGGCGCAGGAGCGCCAGGCGCTGGCACAGCTGGGCAACCTCGCGGTGCAAACAGACAAGGGGGGCGCCCTGCCACTGAACCAGGTGGCCACCCTCAAATACGGATTTGAAGAAGGGGTGATCTGGCACCGCAACCGCCTGCCCACGGTCACGGTGCGCGCAGACATTTACGGTACCCAGCAGCCGGCCACCGTGGTCGCCGCCATCTGGCCACAGCTACAGGCGCTGCGCGATGCGCTGCCGCCGGGTTATCTGCTGGAGGTGGGCGGCAGCGTGGAAGAATCCGCACGGGGACAGGCATCGGTCAATGCCGGTATGCCGCTGTTCCTGCTAGTGGTGTTTACCCTGTTGATGCTGCAACTGCGCAGCTTTGCCCTGTCGACCATGGTGTTTCTCACCGCGCCGCTGGGCATCATCGGCGTCACCCTGTTCCTGCTGCTATTCAACCAGCCATTCGGTTTTGTGGCCATGCTCGGCACCATTGCACTGGCCGGAATGATCATGCGCAATTCGGTGATTCTGGTGGATCAGATCGAGCAGGATAAAGCCCAGGGGCTCACGCCCTGGGAGGCCATTGTCGAGTCTACCGTGCGCCGTTTCCGCCCAATTGTGTTGACCGCACTCACGGCGGTGCTGGCGATGATCCCGCTGTCCCGCAGTGACTTTTTCGGCCCCATGGCCGTTGCCATTATGGGCGGTCTGATTGTGGCAACCGCGCTGACGCTGCTGTTTTTGCCAGCACTGTATGCAGCCTGGTTCCGGGTAAAGGCCCCGACCGAGGCACCGGGTGTGACACCGGAGGGTGAACCGTCGCCCGCGGCCGCGAGCGCTTGACTCTGCAAACCTAACGAGCTTGCATAAAAAAAAAGGCAAAGCACCTGCGGTGCTTTGCCTTTTTTTCACGTGCGGTGCGTACTACTTTTGCGTGAGCGATTCGTAGACGAGACCGGTCCAGATGTCCGGCTTCATAAACCCCTGGCCGTACTTCTCGTCAAACTCTTTGGTGGGCTTGGCGGCAATCACCTGCTCCTTGGTGTTTCCTGCATCCACCAGCGTCTTGATTTTGTTGCGCAGGCGCACCAGCAGATCGTGATATTGCTGCAAGCCCTGCTTGTCGGTCAGCGGGCCGTGGCCGGGAATGATTTTGGTATTCCCATCGGCCATCTCCAGCACCTTGCGCGCATTTTCAATCACCCCATCGACATTGCCACCAGCTGAGATATCAATGTAGGGGTAGCTGCCGTTAAAGAAGGTGTCGCCCATATGAATGACATTGGCATTCTTGAAGTGGATGATTGAATCCCCATCGGTGTGCGCCGGCCCCACATGCTGTACCCGCACTTCATCTCCGTTCCAGTGAAAGGTGGTGGCATCGGTAAAGGTGATCACCGGCAGGGCTTCCGGCGGCGCGGCCGGTGTGGTGCGGTTCCACAGCTTGGTGAACTGCTCGGTGCTCATGCGCTTGCGTACATTTTCATGGGCCACAACCAGGGCGCCGGCCTTACCCATATTTTCGTTGCCGCCGGTGTGATCCCCATGCCAGTGGGTGTTGACCACAAAACGCAGTGGCTTGTCCGTCAGCTTGGTAACCTCGGCGAGAATTTTCTCACTCAGGGGCGCAAACTGGTCATCGACCAGAAAGGCACCATCGTCTCCCACAAACAGCGCCATGTTGCCGCCCGCTCCGGTCAACATGTACAAATTTTCGGATACCGTCTGCGGCTTGATTTCCACGTTGGAGAAATCCCGCTGCGCATGCACGGGCATGGCGCTCAGCGCCAGCAGGCCCGCGGCCAGTATTCGTTTCAGTAGCGGCGTGTTCATTGGTTCATCTCCTCAAACTCTTCCAGTTCTTTTATCAGGTTGATCAGGCGGTCGGGCCTGTCGGTCATTATCCCATCTACACCGTGCCCAATCAGGCGGCGCATATCCGTTTCTTCATTGACGGTCCACACATCTACGCGCACACCGTGATTTTGGACCTGTCGCACGGAACTTGGGCCCACCAGCGTGATGCCTTCGTAGTGCGGGGGAATATGCAGGGCCTGGTAACGGGGGCTCAGCAGGTGAAACAGCCGCAGCCAGGACGCCGCAGCGAACATCTTGACTTCGTCGGAGCCAGCTCCGGTTGCCACCTGCGGGCATACCTCCCGCATCTCGTCCACCGCCTGCTGATGGAAGGACGATACAATCACCAGGCTGGTTTTGTCATACGCGTTGAGCTTGCGACACAGGGCGCGCGCCGCCTCCGGGTCGGGCGTTTTCAACTCGACGATCATCGGGTAGCGGGGATAACGCTGGAACACCTCATCCACCGTGAGAATACGCTGCGGGTTGTCGCGATAGGGAAAGCGGGTGCCGTCCTGGCTCCAGTGGAAGGCGACGTTCAGCTGCTGCAGCTCCGCCAGAGTTTTGTCACGGATGGGCCCCTGCCCGTCGGTAGTACGGTCCACCGTTGCATCGTGCATCAGCACCAGCGCATCGTCCGCGGTGGCGTGTACGTCCATCTCCAGAACATCCACCTTCATCTCCGCCATCTTCTGCAGGAATATGGCGGTATTGCCCGGATACAGGCCGCGGCCAGAATCATCCGCATGGGCGATCACCAGCGGCCGGTGAAAACCTTTGCTCGGATGGGACGGGAATTGCAAACCCGTGTCGGGCGCGGGGCGCGCCGCAAGATAGCGCCAGCCCACAAAAATCAGCAGGGCGAGTAGCAGGAGCAGCAGTAAACGCTTGATCATTCATTCTCCCAGAATGGATAACAGTCTGTCCGGGCGATCGGTCACGATACCGTCCAGGCCCAGGTCGATAAAGTGCCGCATGGGTGCGGGCTCGTTCACGGTCCACACCGAAAGATGCAGACCACAGCGGCGCGCTGCCCGCACAAACCGCCGGGTAAATACCGGCAGCCCGTAATAACGGGACGGCAGTTGCATGGATTGGTAGGCGGGCGCGAGCCACCGCTCGGCGGCCACCAGCTGCGCCGCGTAGAACTGCAGCGCTTCTGGCAGCGTGGCCCCGGTGTTTACCTGCGGGCACAGCCTGCGAAATTCGCGAATCACGCCGCGATGAAAGGACGACACGATCACCCGCGCCTCACATCCCGCGCGGACGATGGCCCGCTGCAATGCGCTGGCCGCACGGTGGTCCTTGTTTTTCAGCTCGATGATCATGCGCGCGTTGGGGAATTCAGCGAACACTTCATCGATGGTGACCAGCGGTTGCGGGCTATTGCGATAGGGATAGGCCTTGCCATCCGGTGACCAGTGGTAAGCGGCGTTCAGGTTTTTCAGCTCCGCCAGGGTTTTGTCGGTGACCGCACCGCGGCCGTCGGTGGTGCGCTCCAACGTCGGGTCATGCAGCAATACCAGGTGACCGTCAGCGGTGAGGTTCAGGTCAATCTCCAGCGCATCCACCCCCAGCGCCAGCATCTCGCGCAGGTACAGCAGGGTATTCCCCGGGTACAGGCCACGCCCGCCTTCATCCCCATGGGCAATGATCAGAGGGCGGGGCTTGATCCGGGGCCAGCAATCAGAAGGGTTCAAATGCATTTACGGCAGGATTTTTTCCAGCCGCTCCAGGTCGTTGACCACGCGCCAGCTTCCACCGCCCTGCTCTACTCTTTCCTGCCACTGCTGCAGGCGCCCAAGATATTCGCTAGGGTCGACGTTGTCGCTATTCAGCTTGGTAACATTCAGGGCCACCAGGTCAAACCCGTTTAATGCCAGCGCGAGGTCGCGGTTGTAGCCCTCTTTTATCTCTTCCTTCAGGTCGGAAAAAATCAGGATGGTTTTGCGACCCGGCTGCTTTTCGTTCAGGAACTCCACCGCCTGCAACAGGCCGCCGGTAATATCCGTATACGCCGCCGGCTGTGCATTTTCCACAAAGGCATCAATACGTTGCTGGAACGCCTGTTTCTGGCGATTGGCAACACTGGGGCGATCGTCAAAGGTCACCTTGGCATGAATATTTTTCTCACTGAAACTGCCGGTATTGATGCTGGCCACGGCGAAGGTGTCGCCAGGATTCAGTCGCGCGAGGGTAAAATTGATGACCTGCTGCGCCTTACCCAGTTCTTCGGTATAGGTGCCGGAGGTATCGACCAGCATGTACACCCCCTGGTTACGCGCCACCGGTTCACCGCAGCTGGATAATACGGCGCCCAGGCACAGACCGATCAAAAGAATGCCGAAGATCGACTTCATGATGGCTGCTCCTGTAACGATGACGGCACTGAAGTTTTTGCAGCGGGCTTGGTTGAGGATTTAGCTGAGGATTTTGTTGCAGACTTGGTTGAAGACTTAGTTGACGGCCGGGCGCGCGTGGTCGGCGCAGCCTTGTTCTCGGTAGCGGCGTTGCCCGCTGTCATCACAGCCCGCTCACGCCACTGCAAAATACGCGCTTCCAGCCACAGCGGGAAAAAGATCACGATGTCGTAGGCGCGAACCAACAGGGTTCCGCTACGCAGAATACCGGTGCCGGCAAGGCGTAACACCACCGACAGCACGCGCAGGACAAACGCCGCGACCAGTCCGATGACGGTACGGGTGGACGCGATAAAGTTTTCCAGCGGAATGGCAACAAACGTCAGCGCGAACGGCAGGATAAATCCCATCCCCATCTGTGCCGCGGTGGTAATCCAGAAAACACCACCTTCCACGCTGGCAACCTCGGCACCACGCAATTGTGCACTGACCGCCAAATCTTCCTGCATCAGGATTTCACGCATAAACGCGAGTCCCGCTTCAATGGTGGCAAGGAAAAACAGTAAACCAAAGGCGGCCCACATCATACGCATGCGCAGTTTATCACTGAGCGCACCGATCACCGGGAACAGCCGCGTGATGCGCAGGCACTCCATCACAAAGAGTCCCATAGTGATTTCCACCAGGATAATCACCAGCGCGGAAATATCGGCAATCTTGAAATTGCCGATATAACTGGTTCCCCCCACCATCTCGGTCATGGGGCGGGCAATCAGGTGGAAATTGATCAGCGCACCGCCAACGGCAATGGCGAGCACAAACGCGGAAATGAAAAACTGGCTGAGAGAGGAAGAAGAGAGCATGCGCTGCGCGCGGTCACTGCCCTGGAGAATCTCCTCGTAGCGCGCCATGTGCCCGTCCACCGTTTTTGCGCGCTGCTGGACGGTGCTCACCGTCCTGTTGACCGCACCCAGGCTTTTCAGGATCGAGCGCCATGCCGGCATCATGCGCTTCAGTAACAGGTGGCGCTCCCGCGCTGATTCCCGATAGGCCTCCAGTGCCTTGCCTTCCGCCTTGCGCATGGAACCGTGGATGGTTTCCAGTACATCGCCGACCACCGAATCCTGCTTGGCCGGGATTTCTGCCACCGCCTGGATCGCCTTCGCCCAGCTGGTGGGTTCCGGCGGCACTTCCGCACTGCGCACATAGTCTTCATCGATGGTGGTGAGCTGCTCGCACAGTTTGCGGTGCAGCGCCGGATACTGGGCCAGCTCCTTTTTCATGGCCCCTTCGATACGCTCAAACTCGCGTTCGATATGCCGCTCCGTCGCCTCGCGCCCTGCCGCCAGCAATACTTCGCGATTGCGCAGCTGTAACCGGTGCTCCGCAGCCGCCACCGCATTACCTGCCAGGCGCAGGGATTGATGAAAAAATCGCGCCAGTGCGTAGATCCCCTGATGCACCGGTCTGCGAGCGAGAAACAAGGCAACCAGTGCAATCACGAACCACAACCACGGTGGCAGGCTCTGGAAGATTTCGGTCATGGTACAGCTTCCTCCCTTGCTGATAACCAGCAAACGTTAACGTGTGTACAGACCCGACCTCAGTCTTGTAGCGAACGGGTGGCGCTTATTGGCACCCGGAAATGAAAATGAACCCCAGCATCGAATCAAGATCCTATCAGGGGCGGGCGGCGGTTTCCTTTATGGTGTCACAAATACGGGGAGAAGCGGCGCCGCGAACCACTGTTTGCCCGCGCGCGAGAGGCCGTACGACGCAGAAAATATGGAGAAGGACGCTTTACGCGCCAAAATGTCAATCGAGCCGCTTGCGGAAGCGGGTAATGGCGAGCGTCATCATCACCAGAATAAACACCAGCAGTGCCAACAGATCCGGCCACAGCTCGATGATATCCGCCCCTCGCAACATGACGCCGCGCACCAGGCGAATAAAATGCGTCAGCGGCAACAGCTCCGCCAGCCATTGCGCGGCCTTTGGCATTCCGTCAAAGGGAAACATGAAGCCCGATAACAGGATGGACGGCAAAAAGACGAACAACGTCATCTGCATGGCCTGGAACTGGGACTGGGCGCGGGTAGAAATCAGCAGCCCCATCGCCAGGTTGGCGAGGATCAGCAGTACCGCCGCGATATACACATCCATCAGGCTGCCGCGGATAGGCACCTCAAAAACCCACTTGCCCAGCAGCAGAATCAGGCTGGTCTGAATCAGGCCAATCAGCCCGTAGGGCAAAATCTTGCCAATCATCAGTTCCGAACTGCGCACCGGCGTCGCGATCAGCAGCTCCATATTGCCCCGCTCCCGCTCGCGCACGATGGCGACCGCGGTAAACATCACCATGGTCATGGTGAGGATGATACCGATCAGCCCCGGCACGATATTGATCGCCGAAACCCGCTGGGGGTTGTAGAAGCTGACAATGCTCACCGGACCGGACGCCAGGGGTACCGACGACTGGCGGTTGGGCAGCCGGGTATTGTTCTCAGGCGGCGGCGCACCCACGGGAACCTGGGCCAGCTGGGCAGCGGCGCTTTGCACCACGGTGTCGCTGCCGTCGACCATGATCTGGATGGCCTCCTGCCCCAACGCCAGGCGGCGCTCGTAATCGTACGGCAGGAAAACTCCCACACTGATCTCTCCCCGCCGCAACAATTCCACCAGTTGCTCGGGGGTGCTGGCCTGAGCGACGGGTTCGATCACCCCGGTGGCCAGCATATCCATCACCTGCTGGCGGGACGCACTGGTATGGGACTGGTCGGCGATGGCCGCGGGCAGGTGGCGCAGATTGAGATTGATGGCGTAGCCGAACAACAGAAGCTGCATGAGGGGAATGCCCACAATCATGGCCAGGGTCATCCGGTCGCGACGCATCTGCCGGAATTCCTTGACCAGCACGGCCAGCAGGCGCCGCCCGTTCACACCCGGTGCTCCATTGGGTGCGTGGCACCCGCCGCCTGCCGCTGGGTCACGGCGACAAACACATCCTCGAGACTGGGTGTGACCGGCCCCACGTCTGCGCGTACGCTTTCGGCCGCCAGGGCGTTTTCGATATTCTGCTGGCTCCCGCGATCCGCCGCCAACAGCACCCGCAGGCTGTTGCCAATCTGCGCCGCACTGATCACCCCAGGCACTTGCCCCAAGACCTGCTTGGCGCGGTGCTGCTCCCGGGTTTCCACCAGCAGCGTGCGGCCACTCAGGCCTTCGGTGAGCTCAGCGGGACTGCCATCCGCCACCAGCCGGCCGCGATCGAGAATCGCCAGGCGGTGACAGCGTTCCGCCTCGTCCATGTAATGGGTAGACACCAGAATGGTGGTGCCGGCCTCAGTGAGTTCGAACAGCTTTTCCCAGAAATCCCTTCTGGATTCCGGATCCACCGCACTGGTGGGCTCGTCGAGAAACAGCAGTTGCGGACGATGAACCACCGCACCCGCCAGTGCCAGACGCTGCCGTTGCCCGCCGCTCAAGGTACCGGCGAGCTGGTCTTCGCGGTCTTCAAAATGATACTCAGCCAGCAGTTCATCGATGCGCTGGCGGGCCTGGCGCGAGGGGATATTCTGTACCGAGGCAAGAAACGCGAGGTTTTCCCGCACCGTCAAATCGGTAAACAGAGAGAATTGCTGGGTCATGTAACCGATATGCTGGCGAAGTGCTTCTGCCTCGGCAGGAATTGCCAGCCCCAGCACCTCGATCTCTCCCGCGCTGGGGGTCAGCAACCCGCACAGCATGCGGATACTGGTGGACTTACCCGAGCCGTTGGGGCCGAGAAACCCGTAGATCTGGCGATGCCCCACGGTGAGGTTCACATCATCCACTGCGCGCAGGCGACCAAAATGCTTGCTCAGGCCGCGGGCACGTATCGCCACCTCACTTTTCGCCATCATAGGGCCCATATTGGTCGGGATCTTCGGTGGCGGGAAGCGCCGGGGGTTCGTCCTCGGCGCTCTCTACCGGGGCAGACTGGGGCGTGGGATTCGGCTGGCCATGAAACTCGCCATCCGGTACTGGCGCGCCCACGTTACCGGAAAAGCTGGCGCGCAGTGGCAGGCCCGCCGGCAATTGTGCCGCCGCTTTACCCAGCTGAATCTCCGCGATATAGCTCAGGCGCGTCACATCATCGCCAGTGAGCGCGTAATAGGGGGTAAAACTCGGTGCATTGCGCACCATGCGCACACGCCCGGGAAAAGGCCCCGCGCGCCCCGCTAACCGCTCCGCCTCACCAATACCTTCGAGAAAAACCTGTGCCTGTCCGTCTACCTGCACGCGCAAGCGCATGGATTGGGGCACATACACCCGCGCGTACGGAGCAGCGCCGGTCAACAGCACCGCCAGTGAGCCCCCGAGGGGCGCCTCATCACCCAGCTTGAAGGGGATGCTGTCCACAATACCGGGGCGCGGCGCACGCAGCGTGAGCTTTTCCAGCAATACCCGCTGCGCCTGTGCTTGCGCTCGCGCCTCGGCCAGTGCCGCGCGCCCCTGCTCAATGTCTTCTGGCCGCGTACCGCGCTCCAGCTCCAGCAACTGCTCGCGCGCCGCGCGCACCTGGGCCTGGGCAGTTTCCGCTGCCGCCTGGGCCCCATCGATGTCTGAGCGGGATGCGTAGTTTTTCTTTCCCAGAGCCACAATTCGCTGATAGTCGGCCTGGCGATCCCGCGCCTCTGCCTGCGCCGCTTCGAGCTCGGCTCTGGCGCGCGCAATCTGTTCCTGCCGCGGGCCGTCGTTCAGCGCTTGCAGGGCGGCACTCTGCTGTGCGACCGCGGCTTCCGCCGCGCCTAACCGGGCCAGGGTTTGCTCCGGGTCCAGCTGCAACAGCACCTGCCCCGGGGAAACGCGCTGTCCCTCGCGCACATGAATGGCCACGATTTTTTCCGCCGCCGGCGCGGGGAGTGCAATCCGATCCCATTCCAGTGTGCCGAGCGCCACCTCATCCGGCTCGGTACAGCCAGCAAGCAAACATAAAAGCGCCAGCGCGCATATGCCTGTTACCAGGTACCCCAGCTGGCGCCGAAAAGCGCTTCCGCCTGAAGATCGGATCAACCTGACTACCCTACCGAAAATTAAATGCGGTCGCCCGGCGACGCACAGCAACATCATCCTAGGATGCCCTGATCCATGGAACTGCATTCCCGAAGATTATAAAAAATAAAAAACCGGGAAAAACAATTATTAAAAACTGCGTTTTTAACAAAAAATATTCTGAAATGACTGTCACCTTATTTAGCAGTAGTTACCCGGTTCCCGTCTACACTCCATACAAATTTCTCAAGGAATGAGATTTTCCACTTAAGTGGGCTGACGCAGGTTCCTCCAGCCGGGAATAACCGCAAGTATTCCCAAACAAGAAGTCACAGGAGGAGCTTTCTTTGGGGCTCAAGCGCCAGCACCCGGTCTTCACCTCATTCCGCAAGCGTCCTTGACTAATTATGGGGTCATCTATGCCGATTCTCTTTTTGAGCGATTCCGGCCTGCACGGGGACTTGCTGTTCTCACTCGTATCTGAATCATTGCCAAACAGCTGGGAAAAAGCCGAATTTGGCAAGCAAAAGCACTGTCTCAAAACCTACGATGCGATCATCGTCAACTGCTTCGGGCTCAACACCCAGTCCTCGCCCGGCACTGAACTTCAACACCTGAGAAGTATTGACCATCCCCGGGTGCTCCTGATCAACCTTCCCAATGACATGCCGTCACATATCAGCAAGCCGCTGGAAGAGCGCAAGTTTGTGTTTCTTTGCGACAACCGCACCGGGCAGCAGGAACTGCTTAAAAAACTCTCCCTGGGTATTCAGAACGCGCGCCAGCCCGGTGATACGGAATCACGTTCCCGGCTACTGCTGACCAAGCGCGAGCAGGAAATCCTCGCCCAGCTCACCACCGGGGAACCCAACAGTATTATCGCCTCGCGCCTGCACTTGAGCGAGCACACCGTCAAAAACCATATGTACAACATATTCCGCAAGATCGGTGTCAAAAACCGCCTGCAGGCGAGCAACTGGGCCAAGCTGCACCTGGAAGCCGAACGCATATGAATTCCCTGCGAACCGGTGTGCTGTTGTGCATGTTGCTGGCCGTTACCGCGGTCGCGCAGGAAGACAGTGGCACCCTGGAAGAATCCGCCGCGGCAGCAAGCAGCGCTGGCATCGAGGAAGAGATAAGCGGGTTCAATATTGACCAGACCATTACCCGCACCGGTCACGATTTTGCCCGGTTCATGAGCGAGTATCGTAACCTGAATTATCCAGACAGTGATTACAACCTGACGATTCAGGAAAGACCGTCGGCACGCTGGGGCAACCTCATCTGGATTACCTACAACAACAAAACCGTGTTTCGGCGCTTTATCAGTCCCAGCACCAACAATATTCGTCAGCTGGCGGAGGAAGCATCAAAAATGATTCACGAGATGGTGCTTCAGGAAAAAGTCCGCGCAGCGTTTACCGACCACTTTGACCTAGGCAAGGATGAACTCTGATGAAAACCATAAAATCGGCGAGTCTGCTACTCGCTCCGGGCCTTGTACTCTGCAGTAACCTGGCACTCGCCACCGAGCTGGTGTATGAGCCGCGCAATCCAAATTTTGGCGGCAACCCGCTAAATGGTGGCTACTTGATGCAAAACGCCCAGTCCCAGGACGACAACGAAGACCCCGACAATCCCGCCGACCTGTACCAACAGCCCAGCGCGCTGGACCGTTTTACCGACTCATTGGAAACCCGGCTGCTCAACCAGTTGCTCACCGACGTGGGTGATGGCAACAGCGGAGAGCTGATCACCGACGACTTTATCGTCCAGATCGTCGACAACGATGGTGTGTTGACTGTCCTGATCACCGACCGGGCCACGGGCGACAAAAGTGAAATCATCGTCAGCGGTCTCAACCCCACCAATTAACCCGACACCTGTAAACAGAAGACACTGAAAACCAAAAAAGGAAGCAGCTTTATCAGATCCCACTAGCAGCACCATGGACTGATCCGCAATCCCGAATAATCGCGAATAATACTGGAGACTAGCGTGATGTTTACAAGAGGTTCCAAACTTGTCACCGCCCTGTCATTTATGCTCGCCATAAGTGGCTGTACTGCTGTCAAGAAAACCGGTGATGCGCTGTTTGGCCCCGGCCTGCAAGATGCACAATTGACGCCGCGCAACAATACGTACCGCGATCTACTGGGGCTCCCACAGCCCAAGGGGAAAATACTGGCAGCGGTGTACAATTTTCGTGACCAAACAGGCCAGTACAAACCTGCCCCCTCCAGTAGCTTTTCCACGGCGGTAACCCAGGGGGCCGCCTCAATGCTGATGAATGTGCTAAACGAATCCGGTTGGTTTATTCCGCTGGAACGCGAGGGGCTGCAGAATCTGCTCACCGAGCGCAAGATTGTACGTGCCGCACTGGCAAAACCCAACGCGCCGGAAAACAATACCATGCTGCCGTCGCTGGTTGCCGCAAACATTCTTATCGAGGGCGGCATCGTTGCCTACGACACCAATATCCGCACCGGGGGCGCCGGTGCGCGCTATTTTGGCATTGGTGCCGATGAGCAGTACCGGGTAGATCAGGTTACCGTCAACCTGCGGGCGGTGGACATCCGTTCCGGCCGGGTGCTGCATTCAGTGCTCACGTCAAAAACGGTTTATTCCAAGGCAATCAGTGCCGACGTCTTTCGCTTTGTGAAATTCAAGCGACTGCTGGAAATCGAGGTGGGCACCACCACCAATGAGCCCGCGCAGCTGGCCATGCTCTCAGCGATGGAATCCGCCGTAATTCACCTGATCAGCCAGGGGATTGTTGCGAATTCCTGGGCTCTCGATAATCCGGAGGATATCAATAATCCGGTATTGCAATATTACCTGAACGAAGGCACCGCCATTCTTTAGAGTGACGGTGCAGCGCACAGCCCTTAATAAGGACAATTTCAAGAGAGACGATTCATGTATTTACGGCCCGCCAGCCCAGTCTATTCATTGCGCCTATTTACCCTCACGGTCGCCCTTCTGGCGACCGGACTCGCAGTGGCTCAGGAGATCGACGGCAGTGCCGGCGAGCTTGCCACAACCAGTGAACTGGACCGTCCACTGTTTGGATACTCGGTAGCGAATGTAGCGACTATCTATCAGGTCGGTAATTTCAACCACGTTTCTGCGCAACAACTCGGCACGGTGAACTTTCTTTCGGTGGATCAGGTGGGCTTCAGTAATCTGCTGATCACTCGTCAGGCGGGTGAGGGCAACAGTACCATCGCCAGTCAGTCCGGGGATAGCAATATCGCCGCGCTACTGCAGGCGGGCTACGAAAATTTTATCCTGCTCGAGCAGGTTGGTTATGCACACAAGGCCGACATCAGCCAATATGGCATGCGAAATTCGGCATCCGTCGAACAGATCGGGCTCTATCACAATGTCACGATCAACCAGCGCGGCAGCGGTTTGAGTACAGCGGTCACCCAGACCGGCGTCTCCATGACGACCACGATCAATCAGTACGATTGAAAGCGCCACCGACCTCCCCTTTTTGACCATTCCAGCTAACGGGTCTGCCATGCCACTGTCGCCACTCATCGCCTCTCTGCAGATACGGATACGGTTACTAACACGGTTACCGGGTGTGTCTGCTACTCGCCGGCCAGATGTTGTCAGTCCATGTGTCCGTAATGCGTTGTTCGCACTGGTTACAGCGTTGCCGGCGTATGCCGTGGCACAGCAAAACTCTGTCTACCAATATCAGGAGGGGCTGGATAACTTTGCGGCCACCCAGCAGCAGTTCGACGGCACCCGCGAAAACACGCTGGAGCAGGAACAGGCAGGTGCGCAAAATACGGCGGAAGCCACCCAGCAACAGGAGACGGACAGCGCCATTTACCAACAGCAAAACGGGGCCTTTAACGAGGCCCTGGTGCAACAGCAATACGGCAGCGGCAACGAGATATACAACGTGCAGGTAGGCACAGAAAATCGTGTAACCAGCCTGCAATCCTCAACCTACGGTAACCTCGCCAGAACTCGCCAGATCGGTTTCGGCAACGAAGCGGGCACGGTTCAGCTGAATGGGAATTTTAACGATACCCGCATTAGCCAGGCCGGTATCGGCAATGTCGCCGACACGCTGCAGAACACCGGCTTTCATCTGAAAAGCACGACCGATCAGCAGGGGAACGATAACACGGCGTCTGTGCAGCAAAGCGGCGTCGATCATTTTTCCGCGGTGGTGCAACAGGGGGGGTTCAACAAGAGCACCGTACAGCAATCGGGTGCCCTGCAGGAATCTGAACTGCTGCAGGACGGGCTGGCCAACCAGGCCTATCTCACTCAGGAAGATGATGGCAACCAGGCCAGCAGTGATCAGAACGGGAATTTCAACCAGGTAGTGATCCGTCAATCGGGCGCCATCGGGCTGGGCGGTAGCCACCGGTCAGTAGTGAGTCAGGTTGGTACATTCAACGCCACCGCGATCTCGCAAAACGGTATTTCCGCCAGTGCCACCGTCACCCAGTTCGGCACCGGCAATTCTGTTTCCCTGTCCCATTGATTCAGGGCCTTCCGGCCCAGCAATGCGGCGCTCTCATTATCCAGTCACCGGGATCAATCGCTCAGTCCGTTTACCCGCCCCGCCAATGGACTCCCCGCCTATTTTCACAGAGCCGCCCCTGACGGTTCGGACGCCGTAGAATGTCTCAGGCGCCAAAAAACCGTTGTTTGGTTATGAAACCCCGGATTCCGGACCCATTATCGATTAAAAATTATACTTTCTTCCTACTTTTTCACCACTTCCCTCCTATAGCGCCACCCCCTGATACCAGCAACACTCAATAACAAGATGATCAATTTTTGACCTTACCGGTTATTTTTCAAACTTACTGAAAACTGAGAACTCGTGACAGCCCATCGCCAACTGCGGAGGTCCCGCTGAACTGGCAATCGTGCGCCCGCTGGAAATGTTACGAGACATGAAGAATTCGGTGATGAGGCCCCGCGCAGAGGCACGGATCAACGCCCACAGTCGCGCCGCTCACACCTGACCCAATATGGCACTTCTTTTTTCCGTGCCATAACTAATCAGCACCCCCGGGGCTGGTTGTACTTAACGTCCGAAGTAAAGGAGCAACTCATGAAGACGTTTTCCCCTATTGCCGCTGCCATTCTGCTGGCTGTAAGTGGTTCTGCCTTCGCCGCAAACAATACAGCCAACCTGACCCAGGTTGGTGTCGGTAACAATGCCACCGCCGACCAGACCGGCCCGACCACCAATGACAACACCATCAACCAGGTTCAGTTAGGCTTTTTCAACAATGCCTATGCGGAACAAGATGGTGAAACCAGCAGCCTGATTAACCAGACACAGGTGGGTGTAGCGAACAATGCCTTCTCACTGCAAACTGGCGGCCTGCTCAACAGCGCCACTATTTTGCAAGCCGGCGCGGTGAACAACGCAACAACGGTCCAGCTGGCTTCCGGTCTGTCCTCTGCATCTATCACTCAAGTGGGCTTTGCCAACAGCGCGCTCGTGCTGCAAGCGGTGAGCCTGCTGAGCTCCGCATCCATCACCCAGGCGGGCCTCGGCAACACGGCCACTGCGGTCCAGGCTCTGAGCCTGCTGAACTCCTCCAATATCAACCAGCAGGGTATTGCGAACAACGCAGACTCTTTCCAGGCGGGCATCCTGCAAACCTCTGACATGACTCAGGTGGGTATTGCTAACGATGCTGACACTCGTCAGATCGGCCTGTTCAACGATGCCGATATTCTGCAAGTTGGTTTTGCCAACGAAGCGGATGTTTCTCAGCTGGGTGCCGCCAACTCGGGCACTACTGCGCAGTTCGGCTTCCTGAACGACAGCTACATCGGTCAGGTAGGTATTGGCCTGACTGCCACCACCACCCAGATCGGTGGCGCCAACAACGTACTGGTGGGCCAGATCGGCTTGGGTGACACCGCAACCTCTCTGCAGGTTGGCTTCGGCAACAACGGCCTGATCCTGCAGTAATCCTGTAGCAGCGGTTCAAGCAGCGAGCGGCTTACCCAGCCGCTCGTTGCCCGTCCCTTCTCCAAGCCAACCCACTCCCGCTATTTCAAACAATTCCTTACGTAGTGTGAAGTGAAGGAGTTCATGTGAAGTATCTAGCGCATGTCAGTGCCGCAGTTATGTTCGCGATCAGCGGCATTACCTGGGCCGATGCCAATACGGCAATTGTCACCCAAACCGGGGTCGGCAATACGGCAAACGTCGATCAGACGGATGCCGGCGCCATCGGCAACCTGATTCAGCAAACACAAACCGGTTTCTTCAACGAAGCCAATGCGACGCAGGCAGGAGAGACCGATAGCGCGATTTACCAGGTGCAAACGGGCGGGCTCAATGACGCCTACTCGTTGCAATCCAACGGGTCCAATAACCTGGCAGAAATTCAGCAACAGGGGTTTGCCAACAGCGCCTCGACGTTTCAGCTGGGCTCAAGCAATAGCACGGCGGTGATCGTACAGCAGGGCATTAACAACGATGCCCGTGTTGATCAGGTAGCCGGTACCGATAATGTAGCGGTCATCCAGCAATCCGGGCTGGTGCACAACGCCTATATCGGCCAGTTCTTCAGCGCCAATTCTGAAGCGTATATTTTCCAGGACGGTATCGGAAACGAATCAGCGATCTTGCAGGGCGGCGTTGGCCATAGCGCCAGCGTGACACAATCCGGTGCGGGCAACAGCGCGAATGTGCTACAGGCAGGCTTCTTCAACGAGGCAGACATTAGCCAGAGCGGTTTCGGTAATGATGCTCTCATCACCCAGTTTGGCTGGTTCAATGCCGCGTCGGTTACCCAGGATGGCTTCCTCAACAATGCCAATATTCTGCAGCTCGGGCTCGGCGGGCATACCGCAATCGTGACCCAGATCGGTGCTGCGAATAATGCCAACGTGGTGCAAAACGGCCTGTCTGAGACCGCGATCGTCACCCAGATCGGGGTTGGCAACAATGCGGTCGTCTTGCAATAACCGGCTTCGCTCCGACAAATAAATAAGGCGGCCAGTGGCCGCCTTTTCAGTATTCGAGATCCGGAACGATCAGATGTGCTTCACCTCATCGATCTCATATTCCACCGCGCCCGAGGGTGTATTCACCACCACAATATCCCCTTCTTCCTTGCCGATCAGCGCGCGGGCAATTGGCGAGTTCACTGAAATCTTCTTGTTTCTCACATCCGCTTCGTCATCACCCACAATTTTGTAGGTCACTTCGGAATCGTCTTCCATGTGGATGATGGTCACGGTGGTGCCAAAAATCACCTTGCCGGACGGCTCGATGGCATTGACATCAATGACCTGGGCCATTGAAAGCTTGGCTTCGATTTCCTGAATACGGCCTTCAATAAACCCCTGCTTTTCCCGCGCCGCGTGGTACTCGGCATTTTCTTTCAGGTCGCCGTGCTCACGGGCCTCGGCGATGGCCTGAACAACAGCCGGACGCTGCACTTTTTTCAGGTCGTCCAGTTCTGTGCGCAGAGCCTCTGCGCCCTCAACGGTCATGGGTACACGGTTCATGGGAACCTCCAGAATCTTCACATTTCGCAATGCGCTGCGATGTGCTTTTAGGTTAATTCTTAACGAAAAAGCTCCACCAGGCGGCGGAGCTTTCAAAAATAGTGCCCCTTGCGGGCCACTCAAATCAATGCTCGATCAGTCCTGCAGACGAATAACCCGCTGATGCAGTTCCTGCAGACTGCGCACCTTGTGCGGCTCCGCAATCTGCATGGCCATGGCCATAGCGCGCGCTGCCGCCAGCGTGGTGGTGTAGCAAACCTGATGGTTTTCGGCACTGCGGCGGATATCCGCGGAGTCGCGAATGGCCTGACGGCCTTCGGTGGTATTCACCACCAGGGCAATCTCGTCGTTTTTGATCATATCGACGATATGCGGGCGCCCTTCGCTCATCTTATTAACCGTTTTAACGGGAATATCCGCTTCTTGCAAGACCTTGGCCGTACCGCGGGTTGCGACCAGGTCAAAGCCCAGGCCCACCAGCTCGCGCGCCACGTCGACCACACCGGGCTTGTCGACATCGCGTACGGAAATGAACACCTTGCCGGATTCCGGCAGCGTATCACCGGCGCCGATCAGTCCTTTGTCGAAGGCCTCGGCGAAGGTTTCGCCCACACCCATGACCTCACCGGTGGATTTCATTTCCGGGCCGAGAATCGGGTCGACCTTCGGGAACTTGTTGAACGGGAATACCGACTCTTTCACCGAGTAGTAATCCGGCACAATTTCCGTGGTAAAACCCTGATCCGCCAGGCTGGTACCCGCCTGACAGCGCGCGGCAATTTTCGCCAGGGAAGTGCCGATGCATTTGGATACAAACGGCACGGTACGGGATGCGCGCGGGTTCACCTCGATCACGTAGATCTCGCCGTCCTGATAGGCCAGCTGGGTGTTCATCAGGCCGACCACACCCAGTTCACGGGCCATGGCCTTGACCTGTTCGCGCATTTTGTCCTGCACGTCTGCCGGCAAGCTGTAGGGCGGCAGGGAACAGGCGGAGTCACCAGAGTGCACACCACACTGCTCGATGTGCTGCATGATCGCGCCGATCACCACGTCCTGCCCGTCGGATACCGCATCGATATCCACCTCGATGGCGGAGTGCAGGAAGTGATCCAGCAGTACCGGCGCATCCTCGGAAACTTCCACCGCTTCCTTCATGTAGGTCTTGAGTTCGTCTTCCTTGTAGACGATCTCCATGGCACGGCCGCCGAGCACATAGGAGGGCCGCACTACCAGCGGGTAGCCCACTTCCTTGGCCTTCTGAATGGCTTCGTATTCGGAGCGTACGATCGCGTTCTGCGGCTGCTTGAGTCCCAGGCGCATGATCATCTGCTGGAAGCGCTCACGGTCTTCCGCGCGGTCGATCTGCTCCGGGGTGGTGCCAATAATGGGCACACCTTCGTTGGCCAGGTAGCGCGCCAGGTTCAGCGGGGTCTGGCCGCCAAACTGTACGATTACACCCACCGGTTTTTCCTTGCGCACGATTTCCAGTACGTCTTCCAGAGTCACCGGCTCGAAATAGAGGCGATCGGAGGTGTCGTAATCGGTGGAAACCGTCTCCGGGTTACAGTTGACCATGATGGTCTCGTAACCATCTTCGCGCATGGCCAGCGCCGCGTGTACACAGCAGTAATCGAACTCGATGCCCTGGCCAATACGGTTGGGGCCACCGCCGAGTACCATGATTTTTTTCTTGTCGGACGGCTCCGCTTCACACTCCTCATCGTAGGTGGAGTACATGTAGGCAGTGCTGGTGGCAAATTCTGCAGCACAGGTGTCGACCCGCTTGTAGGCCGGGAAGACGCCCATTTTGTGGCGGAATTCACGCACGGTTTTCTGGCTAACGCCAAGTAGGTCGGCAAGACGGCGGTCGGAGAAGCCCTTACGCTTGAGGAAGCGCATGGTTTCGGCATTCAGCGCAGAAGTCGGCATGGACTTCAGCGGTTGCTCGATATCCACCAGCTCCTTGATCTGCACCAGGAACCAGGGGTCGATGCCGGAGAGCTCGTAGACTTCATCGATGCTCATGCCCACACGGAAGGCATCGCCCACGTACCAGATACGCTCAGCACCGGGCACCGACAGTTCGCGGCGCAGGCGCTCCATGGAGCCCACTTCCGCCGGATCAATCTTTGGCTCAAAACCGAAAGAGCCCACTTCCAGACCGCGCAGGGCCTTTTGCAGGGACTCTTGGAAGTTGCGGCCGATGGCCATGACTTCACCCACGGATTTCATCTGGGTGGTCAGGCGCGCATCCGCTTCACCGAACTTTTCAAAGGTGAAGCGCGGAATTTTGGTCACCACGTAGTCGATGGACGGCTCGAAGGACGCCGGGGTTGCACCACCGGTAATGTCATTCTGCAGTTCGTCGAGGGTGTAACCCACCGCCAGCTTGGCGGCCACTTTGGCGATCGGGAAGCCGGTGGCCTTGGAGGCCAGCGCAGAGGAGCGGGACACCCGCGGGTTCATCTCGATCACCACCATGCGGCCGGTTTTCGGGTCCATACCGAACTGCACGTTGGAACCACCGGTTTCCACGCCGATTTCGCGCAATACCGCAATCGATGCATTCCGCATCAGCTGGTATTCCTTGTCGGTGAGGGTCTGCGCCGGGGCCACGGTGATGGAGTCACCGGTGTGCACGCCCATGGGGTCGAAGTTCTCGATGGCACACACGATGATGCAGTTGTCGTTTTTGTCACGCACAACTTCCATCTCGTACTCTTTCCAGCCGAGCAGGGATTCGTCGATCAACAGTTCATTAGTGGGCGACAGGTCGAGGCCGCGTTTGCAGATTTCCTCGAACTCCGGCCAGTTGTAGGCCACACCGCCACCGGAGCCACCCATGGTGAACGACGGGCGAATAATCACCGGGAAACCGAATTCTTCCGGTACCTTTTTTGCCTCGTCCATGGTGTGCACGATCTTGGCACGCGGGGTTTCCAGGCCGATGGCCTTCATCGCTTTGTCGAACAGGTCGCGGTCTTCCGCTTTTTCGATGGCGTTTTTGTCCGCACCGATCAGCTCACAACCAAACTCCTTCAACACGCCGTGCTTGTCCAGCGCCAGCGCACAGTTCAGTGCGGTCTGGCCGCCCATGGTGGGCAGGATTGCGTCGGGGCGCTCTTTCTCGATGATCTTGGCTACGGTCTTCCACTCTACCGGCTCGATGTAAGTGGCATCCGCCATCGAGGGGTCGGTCATGATGGTGGCCGGGTTGGAGTTCACCAGGATCACCCGGAACCCCTCTTCCCGCAGGGCCTTACAGGCCTGGGCACCGGAGTAATCAAATTCACAGGCCTGACCGATGACGATGGGGCCCGCGCCGATGATCAGAATGCTTTTAATGTCTGTGCGTTTTGGCATCTTTCTTCCGTATCTAGCCGGCCGCAGCCGGTGGATAAAATTCTGGTCTTCGCTGGTTTTGCTGCAAGAGTTTCGCTGCGAGCGTTTCGCTGCTGTGGAAGAGGCGCCTAGCGGCGCGCTTCCATCATCTCGATAAACTGGTCAAACAGCGGTGCCACATCGTGCGGGCCGGGGCTCGCTTCCGGGTGCCCCTGGAAACTGAACGCCGGCTTGTCCTTGAGGCGAATGCCCTGCAAGGTGCCGTCGAACAGGGACTTGTGGGTGATTTCCACATTCTCCGGCAGGGAGTCCATGTCCACCGCAAAACCGTGGTTCTGCGCAGTGATCATCACCTTGGTGCTGTTCAGGTCCTGCACCGGGTGGTTACCGCCGTGATGGCCGAATTTCATTTTGGCGGTCTTGGCGCCAACCGCCAGGCCCAACAGCTGGTGCCCGAGGCAAATGCCGTAGGTGGGCAGGCCGGTGTCGAGGATTTCCCGAATCGCCTTGATCGCGTAGTCGCAGGGTTCGGGGTCGCCGGGGCCGTTGGACAGGAACACACCGTCGGGATTCATTGCCAGCACTTCAGAGGCCGGGGTTTCTGCCGGGACCACGGTGATGCTACAGCCGCGATCTACCAGCATGCGCAGGATATTGCGCTTCACACCGAAGTCGTAGGCAACCACTTTGTAAGGCTGCGCCGCCGGTGCCGGCTTATGGCCCGTACCGAGTTCCCAGCTGCCCTCGTTGAAGTCGTACGGCTGCTTGGTGGAAACCACCTTGGCCAGGTCCATGCCCTTCAGGCCGGCAAATGCCTGGGCTTTTTTCAGGGCTTCCGCTTCATCGACATTATCGCCAGCCACAATGCAGCCGCTCTGGGCGCCTTTGTCGCGCAGGATGCGGGTCAGGCGGCGGGTATCGATGTCGGCGATGCCGACGATATTGCGTTGCTTGAGGTAGTCCTCCAGGGACTGCTCATTGCGGAAGCTGGAAGCCAGCAACGGCAGGTCGCGAATCACCAGGCCCGCTGACCAGATTTCAGCACACTCTTCGTCTTCCGAGTTGGTGCCGGTGTTGCCGATATGCGGGTAGGTCAGGGTAACGATCTGGCGGGCGTAAGATGGATCCGTCAGGATTTCCTGATAACCGGTCATGGAGGTGTTGAAAACCACCTCACCAACGGTTGAGCCTTCCGCGCCAATGGCACGACCGCGAAAGACACTGCCATCGGCAAGCACCAGCAGTGCCGGGGTGGTGCTGGGCATCAGGGATTCCGGCGTGGGAACGGCGTTGTTCAATTCAATCTCCAATCGTCAGAACAGCTTCCGGGCGGGGCGAGAGGGGGCACTTTATGTGCCTTGCCAGGTGAAGTTTCAGCTGCAACTTTTTACCCTGAGCCCTTTATAAAAAAGCGAGATGAAACGTCTGCTTCATCTCGCTTGGTTATAGAGTTCTTCTCGGGCGCTCACTGAGGCTTTCACCTGGGCTCTCACTGTGTGGCCGGCAACCAGTTTCGGTGGTTAAGTGGGCGGAAAAACCGCCAGCACCGGCGCAAATATGGGGCAGGAAAGCCACGGGCTCTGCGACCTGCTCCATCGCTCTCTACTGAGAGCCAATAAAGCCATAATTTGGCGCGGGCGACTACGGTGGGACCTTTCCAAGCCGGGCGCAGATTCTACGGGAAAACGCCGGCAACTGCCAGTACAAATTTACGCCAACTCGACAACCGCCCCCCCGGGGCAGGCTGCCTATTTGACCGCACGGGTCAGCCGGAACACGCTGCTGCCGATGTCCAGCTCGGCGCGGTCGAGCCGGGTCTTGTTCAGTCGCAGTGACATGTTGTTGCCTGTGCCGGCAAAAGCCACCATGCCACCAATATGGGTGAAGCGGCTGACGTCACTGACGGTGAGCACCGGGAAGAACTCCAGGGCACCAACCGCTTCGGCCATGTGGCCAGCTTCCAGCCCGTCACCCATCACCACAATCTGGCAGCGGCGTGCACGCATGGTCTCGCCGTCGTTGACCGTCTCCAGCGCCACCATTCGCCCCTGAATCCGGTGGCGGTGAAAACGGGCCTCCAGCGGAGCCACCAGCGCCTCCTCCCCCATCACGCAAATGCGGAACGGTGCGCCGGACCCATTGAAGACCTCGATGGGCCACTGGAAGTGATGGGCGAAGTGGACGATGTAATCCACCATGACCTTGCGCCCCAGATCGGTGTCCGACAGGAGCTCCGCACGCGCCGGTGCCGCGGCGACCGACGCCACCAGTAACAGCTGACACAACAGCCTGTAGAGTGGTCGCGGCGAGAAGGCATGGAGCGTTGTTTTGGGCATCGTTGGGGGCACCGGGGCAATTAAACGCCCCGCACACGAACCAACCAACAGCGGGGCACCCCTAAAGACTAGTCTCGGCCACAGGCCCCCACCACGGGTGAAGCGCGAGCCGAGCGCCAAAAAAACCACACCGTCAGATTTTCAGGAGCAGGCCCGGAGGAAAGAGGCCCAGAGGAAAGGAGCGCTGAGTAAGCGGCGCCGTGAAAATACGGCGCCACATAGCTAAACGAGCGCAGGCCTAGCCTTCATCCCCGGCATCGACCGGGGTTATGGTCGGGCGCCACTTCAGCGCTTTTTCGATGGCCAGAATCATGGACCCGGCCACATCCTTGCGGGTGGCGCTTTCGATGCCTTCGAGACCCGGCGAGGAGTTCACCTCCAGCAACAGTGGCCCCTTCTTGGAGCGAATGATATCCACACCAGCCACTTTCAGCCCCAGGGTTTTGGCCGCCTTGATTGCCAGCTTGCGCTCCTCCGGCAGGATCTTGACCACGGAGGCCGTCCCCCCCCGGTGAATATTGGCGCGAAACTCACCCGGCGCAGCCTCCCGCTGAATGGCGGCGAACACCTTGCCATCCACCACGAACAGGCGCAGGTCTTTGCCCTGTGCCTCGCGAATAAACTCCTGTACCAGCAGGTTCACCTTCAGCGACTTGAAGGCATTGATCACCGATTCTGCTGCCTTGCGGGTTTCCGCCAGCACCACGCCGCGCCCCTGGGTGCCTTCCAGCAATTTCACGATCAGCGGTGCGCCCCCCACCATATCGATCAGCTCGTTGGTATCCATGGGCGAGTGGGCGAATCCGGAAATCGGAATATTCAAGCCACCCTCCTGCAGCAACTGCAGGGAGTAGAGCTTGTCGCGGGACTGACTGATTGCAGCCGCACCATTGAGGGCGTATACCCCCATGCTCTCAAAGTGACGGGTCAGGGCGCAGCCATAAAACGTCATGCTGGGGCGAATGCGCGGAATAATCGCATCGAGGTTGTTGAGAATGCGCCCGTCCCGGTAATGCACCTCCGGCTCGGCCGAATCCAGTTTCATATAGCACTGGCGAATCTGCAAAAAGGTCATGCGGTGGCCACGTTCGGCACCGGCCTCCATGATTCGCTGGTTACTGTAGAGGTCCGGATTGGAAGCGAGCACGCCGATACGCAGGCCGGTGCCCGACATATGGTGCTCGTCCCGGTAATACTCCTCCAGTTGGCTGGGGGGCATCTCACCCAGGCAGAAACTCTCGGCAGGGTCCACCAGCATGCGGCCCATCATCGCCTCGCGGCCCAGCAGCATGCGGTAACCCATGGAGTCGCGGTTGGTGAGGGTAAGTTCGATATCCCACACGCTTCCGCCGATACTCATACTGGTTCTGATCACCAGGCGCTTTTCCGAATCCCCGGACGAGCTGCGCACCGTGCGCCGGTCGAGCACCCGCGCTTCACAACGCACCCGCGGCCGGCGCTGGTTCTGCAGGGGGTGCGCCTCGAAGCTCACCCACGGCTCGCCGCCGCGATTGAACTGCTGGATGTTGTAGGCGTGCAGGCACGACGTTTTGGCGCCGGAATCTACGCGCGCCTTGATCGCGGGAATACCAAGCCCCGGAAAGGCACACCATTCCTCACTGCCAACGATGATCTTCTTATCCAAGTGTCGCTCCTCAAAAGCGTATTCTTTGCAGGGTTATTTCAACCCCAAAACATCGCGCATATCGTAGCGTCCGGCAGCGCGACCGGTTAACCAAACGGCAGCGCGCACTGCGCCACGGGCAAAGGCCAGCCGGCTGCTGGCCTTGTGGGTAATCTCAATACGCTCGCCATCGGCAAGAAACGACACCGTGTGCTCACCCACTACGTCGCCGCCGCGCACCGTGGCAAAGCCAATGGTTTCGCGCGCGCGCGCACCGGTCTGGCCTTCGCGTCCATAGACCGCCACCTTCGACAGGTCGCGACCGAGAGTGTCCGCAATCACCTCCCCCATGCTGAGGGCTGTACCCGAAGGGGCATCCACCTTGTGCCGGTGATGGGCCTCGACAATCTCGATGTCCACATCGTCACCCAGCACGCGGGCGGCGGTTTCCAGCAGGTTAAAGCATAGATTCACACCGGTGGAAAAATTGGTGGCAAAACACAGCGGGGTCTTGTCGCCGGCGCTCAACATGGTCGCCTTCTGATCCGGCGTAAAGCCGGTGGTACCGATCACAATGGCCTTGCCATGCTCGGCACAGTAGGCGGCGTTCTCCAGGGTGGCCTCGGGTGAGGTGAAATCAATCAGCACATCAAAGTCTGCCTGCGCCAGGCTGTCCACCACGGCCAAACCATTGCGCCCCAGGCCCGCCACTTCCCCGGCGTCTGCACCTACCAGGCTGGAACCCGGTCGCACGATCGCCGCACTCAGCCTGGCCTTGCCCTCTTTCTCCGCATGAGCGAGGGCTTCTGCCAGTACCCGGCCCATACGGCCGCCAAATCCTGTGATTGCGATGCTTACTGCCATGAGCCGTAACTCTCCTGTTGTGTGACCGGGCTTGCGAAAAGCGCGGATTCTACTCCGGTTTGCACCTGCGGCAATACCGTTCTGAGCGGATAGGCTCGCCCCCCAACATAACAGACCACTGACTACCGGGTATGCCTTGCGGCGCATGATTCCTCTACTACGCTGTTACTAACAGGTAGATTGGAGCGCCAAACATGTCTCGGGAATCTCACGACCCGTTCTGGTCATCGCTTTCCGCTGCGATTTTCGCCCTACTGCTGATTGCCGCAATCTCCACCGGCAAGGCGGCTACTGCAGATGGGCTCGGCGACGACTTCTGGGAAAAGTACGACGACATCACCGACTGGATCACGCTGCGCCTGAAGCTGACGCCGGAGCAGGAAGACAAAGCCTTGCCACTGATGGAAAAGAACTTTGAGCTCCAGCTTGCGATCCTGGAAGACTACGGCTTCGAGCGCGGCAAAATGCCGAAGCTTACCCGGGAACAGAAAGAAGAGCTGGATGCGAAAATCGTTGCGGTGCGCGCCGCCACCCGCGTCGAAATGGTGAAAATCCTGAACGCGGAGCAACTGGAAGAGCTGAAGAAAATCCAGCAGGAATACCACGATGAGTTTCGGCGCAGGCTGGCGAAAAACTGAAACCCGCACAGGGCACTCGCCGGTGAAGCAGAAATGATCGATGACAAAATGGGGAGCGCAGACGCGCTCCCCGAACAGTAATGACTACCCGCGAATCAGGCCTAGCAGTTCTTCCGTCTTGGCCTTCATCAGCGCCTCATCCCCACGGGATTCCACATTCAGGCGCACCACCGGCTCGGTGTTGGACATACGCAGGTTAAAGCGCCAGTCGTCGAACGCGACACTGAGCCCATCGACGTGCTCAACACTGTTGGCGCCAGGCGCATACTTTTCTTCCGCGGCCTGCAGCAGGGCCTTGGGGTCTGCCACTTTGGAGTTGATTTCGCCGCTACAGGGGAACGCCGCCATGCGCTCGCCCACCAGTTTCGACAGCGGCTTGCCGCTGCGACTTACCAGCTCGGCTACCAGCAGCCACGGGATCATGCCGCTGTCGCAGTAGGCAAAGTCACGGAAATAATGGTGCGCGCTCATTTCACCACCGTAAATGGCGTCTTCCTTGCGCATGCGCTCCTTGATGAACGCATGCCCGGTTTTACTCTGCACCGGCTCACCGCCGGCCGCCTTGACGATGGCTTCCGTATTCCAGGTGAGACGCGGGTCGTGCACCACGTTGGCGCCCGGGTGCTTGACCAGGAACGCTTCCGCCAGCAGGCCCACCACATAGTAGCCCTCGATGAATTCACCGTTCTCGTCAAAGAAGAAACAGCGGTCGAAGTCACCATCCCATGCGATACCAAAATCAGCGCCGCTCTCGCGCACGGCGGCCGCGGTGGGTTCACGGTTTTCCGGCAGAATCGGGTTGGGGATACCGTTGGGGAAATTACCATCGGGCTCGTGGTGCACGCGCACAAATTCAAACGGCAGGCTCGGTGCCAGCGCATCCACCACGGAACCGGCTCCACCGTTACCGGCATTCACCACCAGCTTCAGCGGCTTCAGCTCGGAGACATCGACGTAACCCAGCAGGTGTTTCACAAAGTCATCGCGGTGGGCAAAGGTGTGCAGGTCGCCACGCTTTTCCACTGCGGGAAAGTTGTTGTCTTCCGCGAGCTTCTTGATATCCAGCAGGCCGGTATCGCCGCTGATGGGGCGACTACCCGAGCGCACGAACTTCATGCCGTTGTAATCCATCGGGTTGTGGCTCGCGGTTACGCAGATGCCGCCGTCAAAATCCCCGTGGAAAGTCGAGAAGTAGATTTCTTCCGTACCGCACTCCCCAATGTGAAACACCTCGGCACCGGCATCACGCAGGCCATTGACCAGCGCATCGGTCAGCTCGGCACTGGTGAGGCGGATGTCGTGCCCCACCACCACACGGCGGGCATCCAGAAACTGGGCAAACGCGCGCCCCACACGATAGGCCACATCCGCATTCAGCTCATCAGGCACACGGCCACGCAAATCGTATGCTTTAAAACAGGTTAATTCTGACATTTCAGCCCTTCTCCCCCGGCAAATAAATATTCTTGTAAACGTAATTGGTGGCTTCGACAAAGCCATCCACGGAACCGCAATCGAAGCGGCGCCCCTTGAAGCGGTAGGCGAGCACGCAACCGCGCTTGGCCTGGGTGAGCAGTGCATCGGTAATCTGCACTTCACCGTTCTTGCCCGGCGGCGTCTCACGAATGAGATCGAAAATATCGGGGGTCAGAATATAGCGACCAATAATCGCCATGTTGCTCGGCGCATCCTCGGCCGCGGGCTTTTCCACCATGTCGGTGACCTGAAACAGGTCCGGTTTGATTTCATTGCCCGCAATCACACCAAATTTATGGATCTGCTCTTTCGGCACTTCTTCCACCGCAACGATGCTGCAGCGAAACTGTTGATACAGCTGCACCATCTGCCCCAACACACCGAGCTCTTCATTCAGGCACAGGTCATCGGCCAGCACTACGGCGAAGGCTTCATCGCCGATCAGCCGCTGCCCCTGCAGAATGGCGTCACCCAGCCCGCGCATTTCGCCCTGGCGGGTGTAGGAAAAGCTGGCACTGTCGATAACCTGGCGCACGCAATCCAGATAACGTTCTTTGCCGGTGCCGGCAATCTGATGCTCCAGCTCAAAATTGGTGTCGAAGTGATCTTCAATCGCGCGCTTGCCACGCCCGGTCACAAACCCGATCTCGGTCAGGCCGGCCTCAATGGCCTCTTCTACCCCGTACTGGACCAGCGGCTTGTTGACCAGTGGCAACATTTCCTTGGGCATCGCCTTGGTTGCCGGCAGAAAGCGGGTTCCATACCCGGCCACCGGAAAAAGACATTTTTTGAGCATTACACCCCCTCGTTAGAATGCGGCTTCGGCGCTCTCCCGCGTCGAATTGCGGCAAGTTATCACAAAAATGTGGCAAGAATCAGTCCAGTTTCGCCGTTTGCGCGAACCGGTGGAAACCGCCTGTTGACGAGCCCCGCAGCCCGGTCAAGGGCAAATTGGGACAGTTCCGGTCACAAAAAGAGTTATGACCGACTGGACAAGCCATGCCCAGCCCTTAGAATGCCGGCTCGTGTAAGAAATACCCAGAATCGGGGACCCAATGAGTAATTTTGTTCAAAAAAGCAGCTACACCCGTGAAGAACTTCTGGCTTGCAGCCAGGGAGAAATGTTCGGCCCCGGCAACGCGCAGCTGCCTGCTCCCAACATGCTGATGCTGGATCGCATCACGCACATTGCCAAAGACGGCGGTGAATTCGGCAAGGGGGAGCTGATTGCCGAACTGGATATCACACCGGACCTGTGGTTCTTTGACTGCCATTTTCCCGGTGACCCGGTCATGCCCGGCTGCCTGGGTCTCGACGCCATGTGGCAGCTGCTCGGCTACTTCCTCGCCTGGAAAGGCAACCCCGGCCGCGGCCGCGCCCTGGGTTGCGGCGAAGTAAAATTCACCGGCCAGATCCTGCCCACCAACAAGAAGGTCACCTACCACATCCAGATGAGCCGTCTGGTGGAGCGCAAGCTGGTTATGGGCATTGGCAACGGTTCCGTTTCCGTGGACGGACGCGAAATCTACACCGCCAAAGACCTGCGGGTTGGCCTGTTCACTCGCACCGACAACTTCTGAGCGGTTTGCCTGTCACAGCAGACTCTGTTACATAAACGCACTGTTACATAAAACAATAACAATTCACTCGACAAGTTTTACTGGAGATCACTATGCGCCGGGTAGTCATTACCGGAATGGGCATCACTTCCTGCATTGGTAACAACACGCAAGAAGTGCTGGCCTCCCTGAAAGCCGGCCGCAGCGGCATCCGCTATATGGATGAGTACGCCGAGCTGGGTCTGCGCAGCCAGATCGCCGGTGTGGTCGATATCGACTTCAAGGAACATATCGACCGCAAGCACCTGCGGTTTATGGGCGACTCCGCCGCCTACGCTTACATTTCCATGGCCGAAGCCATCGCAATGTCTGGCCTGGAAGAATCGGACGTCTCCAACCCACGCACCGGCCTGGTGATGGGCTCTGGCGGCACCTCTACCGCTGCCATTATCGAGTCTGCCAACATCCTGAAGACCAAGGGTGTGCGCCGCGTTGGCGCCTACCGGGTGCCCCAGGTGATGGGCAGTACCGTCTCCGCGTGCCTGGCCACGCCGTTCAAGATCAAGGGCGTGAACTACTCCATCTCCTCCGCCTGCGCCACTTCTGCGCACTGCATCGGCAACGGTGCAGAGCTGATCCAGATGGGCAAGCAGGATGTGGTATTTGCCGGTGGTGGCGAAGAGCTGGCCTGGAGCCTGACGCACCTGTTTGACGCCATGGGTGCGCTGTCTTCCAAGTACAACGATGCCCCGACCACCGCATCCCGCCCTTACGACGCCAATCGCGATGGCTTTGTTATCGCCGGCGGTGGCGGCTGCGTGGTGCTGGAGGAATACGAGCACGCCAAGGCGCGCGGTGCGAACATCATTGCCGAACTGGTGGGCTACGGTGCCACCTCCGACGGTTACGACATGGTGGCGCCGAGCGGTGAAGGTGCAGCACGCTGCATGCAACAGGCACTGGCCGGCATGGATGGCAAGGGCCTGGAAGGTGGCGTCGACTACATCAATACCCACGGCACCTCTACCCCCGTGGGCGATGTAGCCGAGTTGCGCGCCATGAAGGAAGTGTTCGGTAACGCGGTGCCGGCATTTGCCTCCACCAAGTCCCTGACCGGCCACTCCCTGGGTGCCGCTGGTGTGCAGGAAGCCATTTACAGCCTGCTGATGATGCAAAACGACTTTATCGCCGCCTCCGCCAACGTGGAGACGGTGGATGAAGCGGCCGAAGGCCTGGATCTGGTGACCGAGCTGCGGCAGACCGAGGTGCGCCGCGCACTCTCCAACAGCTTCGGCTTCGGTGGTACTAATGCCAGCCTGGTGTTCGACAAGGTCTGATCGACTTTATCAACGCCATCTGGCAGACACAAAAAAGGGCGAGCCGCACTGCGACTCGCCCTTTTTTGTATGCAACTCTTACCTTTGGACTCTCACCACTGGGCTCTCACCTCTCACCGCTCACCTCTGGGCTCAGCTTTCTGCAAGCGCTCCAGCCACAATTCTACCTGGCGGGTAAGCCCCTGGCGCCAGCTGCGCTGCTGGATACCGAATACATCCCGCAACCGCTCACAGCCCAGCACGAAGGTGCGGTCCTCCTCGGCCGGCAACAATGTGACCAGTTCTGCGGCAAAGTCCTCGCCGTAGAGTGAGCGCACACGGTCAACCACTTCACTGCCGAACGCCATTGCGGTACAGCTATCCGCCGAACCGTAGTGATACAGGCCCGAACGCGGGCCACCACTGGCCAGCTGTTGCGCGATGGCAACCGTGACCCGCACGAGGTCTGACACCGTCACCGGGTTGCCCTTGCTGTTGTCGTCGAGAATCACCGGCTTGCCGTCCAGCAGGCTGCGCAGGATACGCCCGAGCAGCGCATCTTCGCTGCGATCGACCTGCCACCCTAGACGCAGAATACTCACGTTGTCAGCCCCTGACAGGGCCTCCTCGCAGGCCAGCCAGTCGCGCCCGCGCCCGGTGGTCGGCGATGGCTCCTCGTCTTCATCGATTTTTTTGCGCCGGGAACGGCCGTACACGCCGTAGGAAGAAAGGTGCAGCAACGCCGTATAAGGCAAGCCGGACAACGCCTCGCACACCGCACGCGCCTCGCCCATACGGGCACCACCACCACAACTGGCGGCATTGATCACAATGGCGCCGGCACGGGCCGGGAAATGGTCCGCCTGCAACTGCTCCCGGTTGAGCAACTGCACACGAAACCCCACTTTCTGGAGTCCTTTCTGCAGGGCGCTGTCAATGGCGTTGCCGGCACCGATCAGCGCCACCGTATCCGGCTGGTACCCCGTATGATGCATGGCGCTCACGCTCCCCGCTCTGCTACTTAGAAGGGAATATCGTCGTCAAAGCTGTTGTCGAAGCCACCTGCCGGCGGCTGGTTGCCCGCCGGCTTGTTAGCGGGCTGTTGCGCGGGGGCCATGGGGGACGGTGCAGAGCGGCCCTGGGAGAACTCGTCCTGATAACCGCCACCCTGCTGGCCACCCTGAGCAAAACCACCGCCTTGCTGACCCTGCGGAGCGTAACCGCCGCCCTGGCCGCCCTGCTGGAAGCCACCGCCGCCCTGCTCACCGCGGCCATCCAGCATTTGCATTTCGCTGGCGACGATTTCAGTGGTGTAGCGATCCTGGCCAGACTGCTTGTCCTGCCACTTGCGGGTGCGCAGCGAGCCCTCGAGATAGACCTTGCTGCCCTTGCGCAGGTACTCGCCGGCAATTTCGGCGAGGCGGTTGAAGAACACCACGCGGTGCCACTCGGTACGCTCTTGCTGCTGGCCGGTCTGCTTGTCTTTCCAGGTTTCCGAGGTCGCCAGGGTGATATTGGTAACCGCACCACCGCTGGGCATGTAGCGGGTTTCCGGGTCGCCGCCCAGGTTGCCAATCAGGATTACTTTGTTTACGCCCCTGGCCATAAGCCTCTCCTCTCCGAAGGCCTCTCCCGGGTAAGGCGGAGGCCCGTTCAGTCTTCAAAAGTTCAAAATTGGGAAGGCGGCGCCGGGCTGGTCTTGCGACCGGCCCGGCACCGCCAACAGTGTATTTATATCCAGCAGCATACAACACTCACCCGGAGGCGTCACCGCCGCCAAATGCGCAGGCGCCAGACCGGTGGTCCGGGCTCAGCTGCCCGCCAGAGAAACCTGCTGCGCGCGCATCTGCCACCAGGCCAGCGCCCACAGCACCAGCACCCCCAGCGCCAGGGTGGCCACAGCACCGGCGCCGCCCAGCCCAAACACCAGGCCACCGAGGCTGCCGCCAACAAAGGCACCGAGGAACTGCAGGGTTGCATACAGGCCGGTGGCCGCGCCGCGGCATTCCGCCGGTGCAATGCGGGTCAGCTGCGCCGGCAGCAGGGCCTCCAGCAGGTTGAAGGCAACAAAGAACATGCCCAGGCACAGCACTGTCCAGCGCCCTTCGACCTGGGGCATCAGCGCCACACCGCCAAACACCAGCCCCAGCAATGCCAAGCGCATGGCCGCAGGCACCTTGTGACGCTTTTCGGCCAACCGCATCAGCGGCAGCATGATCACAAACGCCCCCAGCATCAGCGGGCCGTACAGTTTCCAGTGCTGCTCACTGGCGAGATGCAACTTGTCCACAAGCTGCAGTGGCAGCGGCACAAACAACATGGTCAGCAGCAGGTGCAGGAAAAACACCCCGCACACCAGTCGCCACACGTCGCCCTGGGCCAACAGGCGGGCAAAATCGCCCTTTTGCGGGGCGCGACGCGCGGACGCCTGAGGATTCGGTACCAATCGCCACACCAGCAATATGCCGCAGAGCGCCAGCAGCGCGGTCAGCCAGAAAATCGCCGACAGCCCACCAAACCCTGCTAACAGTGGCCCCAGCACCACCGCGAGTACAAAAGCCACACCGATCGATGCACCGATCACGGCCATGGCTTTACCGCGGTTCTCATCCCGCGTCAGGTCCGCGGCCAGGGCCATGGTTGCCGCGGCGATGGCACCGGCTCCCTGCAGAATACGCCCGGCGATCAGCCCCCACACGGAATCGGTCAGCGCCGCCACTACCGAGCCCAAGGCAAAAATCCCGAGGCCGAGGAAGATCACCGGCTTGCGCCCCCAGCGGTCACTCAGCACCCCCAGGGGAATCTGCAGAATGGCCTGGCTCAGGCCGTAGGCGCCCAGTGCCAGACCCAGCAATGCCGGCGTACTCCCGCTGTATTCTGTGCCGTACAGGGACAGCACAGGCAGCACCATAAACAGGCCCAGCATGCGGAATACGTACAGGGAGGCGAGACCGGCGAGCGCGCGGCGTTCAGTGGGGTTCATGCAAAATTCCGGACACGGCGAAAAAACGGGCCGCATTGTAACAGCGCAGGCAACGGAGGTTGATCCCCCATTGCCCGATCGCTAGATAGATCAAGGCTATGGCGAGTATCGCCTCAATTGCGTCCGTACTGGTCTTCGAAGCGCACAATGTCGTCTTCACCCAGATAGCTGCCGGACTGCACCTCAATCAATTCCAGCGGAATGGTGCCGGGATTTTCCAGGCGGTGCACAACCCCCAGCGGAATAAAGGTGGATTCGTTTTCCGTCAGCAGAATCTGGTCGTCGCCGCGCGTCACCTTGGCGGTACCCCGCACCACAATCCAGTGTTCGGCGCGGTGGTGGTGCATCTGCAGGGACAGCTGACAGCCGGGCTTGACCACAATGCGTTTCACCTGAAAACGGGGGCCGCCGTCGATGGAGTCGTAGTAGCCCCAAGGGCGAAATACTTTGCGGTGATTTTCTGCCTCGCTGCGCTCACTCTGCTTGAGACGCTGCACCAGTGTTTTCACTTCCTGCACGCGGCTTTTGTCTGCCACCATTAGCGCATCGTCGGTGTCCACGACCACCAGGTCCCGTACGCCGAGAATACCCACCAGACGATCACCGCCGTGCACCAAGCAGCCGGACGCATCTTCGGCCAGCACATCGCCACGCAGCAGATTGTCACTCTCGTCCCGCTCTGCCAGTTCCCACAGGGCGGACCAGGAACCTACATCGCTCCAACCCGCCTGCATGGGTACCACCGCAGCGGACTCTGTCTTTTCCATCACCGCATAGTCCACGGAATCCGACGGGCAGCGACTGAAAGCATCGCCATCGATGCGGGTGAAATCGAGATCGCGCACCGCACCGGCATAGGCCGCACGGCAGGCTTCAAGCATCTGCGGATGATGCTGCGCCAGCTCTTCCAGGTAGCGGGAGGCGCGGAACAGGAACATGCCGCTGTTCCAGTTGTACTCGCCACTGGCCAGGTATTGTTCTGCAGTGGGCAGGTCCGGTTTTTCGACAAACTCTGCCACTTTCCACCCCTCGGCCACCGCGTCGCCGCTGCGAATATAGCCATAGCCGGTCTCCGGGCTGGTGGGCACGATACCGAAGGTCACCAGATGGCCGCTCTCAGCCAGCACTGTCGCCGCCGCCACCGCCCGGTGGAAGCCTGCTGCGTCGGCGACCACGTGGTCCGCCGGCAGCACCAGCAACAAGGGATCGTCTCCCTGTTCGGCCGCGGCCAGGGCCGCCAGCGCAATGGCGGGGGCTGTATTGCGCGCGCAGGGCTCCAGCAGGATTGACTGGGGCGCTCGATCCACTTCCAGCAGCTGCTCGGCGGCAGCAAAGCGGTGATTCTCGTTGCACACCAGTATCGGGGGCTGTACGCCCGCCAGACCATCCAGTCTCAGCGCAGTGGCCTGCAACATGGTCTGGTGGCCCGTCAGAGACAGGAATTGTTTCGGATATGCTTCGCGGGACAGCGGCCACAAACGCGAGCCGGTACCACCGCAGAGAATGACAGGGATCATGATTTCCGTATCCACACTGGGTTATTCATTGGGGTTATTCATTGGGGTTATTCACGGGAATTATTCCCTCGACAGGGCGCGCTGCATTTTCGCACACTGGCGCGCCAGATTATACTTGACCGTTTTCCCCCGCCCGGTTCCATCCGGGCCTGGTTGGCAACACCGCAGCCAGCAACACAACAGGACGCCCAGTGGACACGATTTACGTCAGAGGTGCGCGCACCCACAACCTGAAGAATATCGACCTGGATATTCCCCGCGACAAGCTGATCGTGATTACCGGCCTGTCGGGATCTGGTAAGTCCTCACTCGCCTTCGACACCCTGTATGCGGAGGGGCAGCGCCGCTATGTCGAGTCGCTGTCCACCTACGCACGCCAGTTCCTGTCGATGATGGAAAAGCCGGATGTGGACACCGTGGAGGGGCTGTCACCGGCCATCTCCATCGAGCAGAAATCCACCTCCCACAACCCGCGCTCCACCGTGGGCACCATCACCGAGATCTACGACTACCTGCGCCTGCTGTTTGCCCGCGTGGGTGAGCCCCGTTGCCCGGACCATCACGAACCGCTGCAGGCCCAGACCATCAGCCAGATGGTGGATCAGGTGCTGACCCTGCCGGAAGGCAGCAAGATCATGTTGCTGGCCCCGGTGATCCGCGACCGCAAGGGGGAACACCTGCATGTGTTTGAACAGCTGCGCCGGGATGGCTTTGTGCGCGCGCGCATCGACGGCACCGTGTGTGACCTGGACGACACCCCCAAGCTGGATAAACGCAAGAAACATACCGTCGAGGTGGTAGTGGACCGCTTCAAGGTGCGCGACGACCTGCAACTGCGCCTGGCGGAGTCCTTCGAAACTGCACTCAACCTGACCGATGGCATCGCCTCCATCAGCTTTATGGACGGCGATCAGGAAGACCGGCTGTTCTCCGCCCGCCACGCCTGCCCGGTGTGTGATTACTCACTGGATGAACTGGAACCGCGGCTGTTCTCGTTCAACAACCCCGCCGGCGCCTGCCCGGCCTGCGATGGCCTGGGGGTCAAGCAGTTCTTTGATGAAGACAAGGTCATCCTGGACCCGGAGAGCAGTATCTCCGAAGGCGCCATCCGCGGCTGGGATCGCCGCAACATCTACTACTACCACATGCTGGATTCCCTGGCGGAACACTACGACTTCGACCTGGACAAGCCGTGGAAGAAATTGCGCAAGCGGGACCGGGAAGTCATCCTGCACGGCAGTGGCGATACCCCCATCGACTTCAGCTATGTGAATGATCGCGGCGATGTCACCGTGCGCCGCCACACCTTCGAGGGCATCATCCCCAATTTCCAGCGCCGCTACCGGGACACCGAGTCCCAGTCCGTGCGTGAAGAGCTGGCCAAGTACCTGAGCACCCAGAAATGTCCGGACTGTAGTGGTACCCGTCTGCGCCGGGAAGCGCGCAACGTGTTTGTGGACAACCAGACCCTGTCACAGATCACCGAGCTACCGGTGGGCGACGCCTTCGAGTACTTTGCGCACCAGCTCAAGTTCAAGGGCGCGCAGAAGGAGATCGCCGACAAGATCCTCAAGGAGCTGCGCGATCGCTTCCGTTTCCTGGTGGATGTGGGCCTCAACTACCTGACCCTCAACCGCAGCGCCGAAACCCTGTCCGGCGGCGAGGCCCAGCGCATCCGCCTGGCCAGCCAGATCGGCGCCGGCCTTGTGGGGGTCATGTACATCCTCGATGAACCTTCCATCGGCCTGCACCAGCGCGACAACGAGCGCCTGCTGAACACCCTCACCCACCTGCGGGATATCGGCAACACGGTGATCGTGGTGGAACACGACGAGGACGCCATTCGCGCGGCCGACTTCATCGTCGATATCGGCCCCGGCGCCGGGGTACACGGGGGCGAAGTGGTGGCCGCCGGCAGCCACGACGAGATCGCCGCCTGCGAGCGCTCACTCACCGGGCAGTACCTGTCCGGCGTCAAGCAGATAGCCGTGCCCAAAACACGCCACCCCGCCAACGGCGAGGTATTGCGTATCGAGGGAGCCACCGGCAACAATCTGAAAAATGTCGATCTGGAAATTCCCGTGGGGCTGTTCACCTGTGTCACCGGCGTCTCCGGCTCGGGCAAGTCCACCCTGATCAACACCACCCTGTACCCGCTGGCGGCCACTGCGCTGAACAAGGCCACCACCCTGCGCGCGTCGCCCCACAAAGCGATTCAGGGCCTGGAGCATTTCGACAAATGTGTCGACATCGACCAGAGTCCGATCGGCCGCACACCGCGCTCGAACCCGGCCACCTATACCGGCATATTCACCCCCATCCGCGAACTGTTTTCCGGCACCCAGGAAGCCCGCTCGCGGGGCTACAAGCCCGGTCGTTTCAGTTTCAATGTGAAAGGTGGCCGCTGCGAAGCCTGCCAGGGCGATGGCGTGATCAAGGTGGAAATGCACTTCCTGCCGGATATTTACGTGCCCTGCGACACCTGCAAGGGCAAACGCTACAACCGGGAAACCCTGGAAGTGCACTACAAGGGCAAGAACATCCACGAAGTGCTGGAAATGACCGTGGAAGATGCACGGGAGTTTTTTGACCCGGTGCCATCCATCGCCAAAAAACTGCAGACCCTGATGGATGTCGGCCTGTCTTACATCAAGCTCGGCCAGGCGGCGACCACCCTGTCCGGCGGTGAGGCGCAGCGGGTCAAGCTGTCCCGCGAATTGTCCAAGCGCGACACCGGCCAGACCCTGTATATTCTCGACGAGCCCACCACCGGCCTCCACTTTGCGGATATCCAATTGCTGCTGGATGTACTGCACCGACTGCGTGACCATGGCAACACCATCGTGGTGATCGAACACAACCTGGACGTGATCAAAACCGCAGACTGGATTGTGGACCTCGGCCCGGAAGGCGGCTCCGGCGGGGGCGAAATCATCGCATCCGGCACACCGGAGCAGGTGGCGAAGATCAAGGGGTCACACACCGGGCGTTTCCTCAAGCCGATGCTAAAAAAATAAGCCACAGATACCGACGCGAACGCGCCACCACCCCCGGGAATTTCAATGAAAAAAATAAAACCTTCCCTCAGTATCGGCCCGGCGACCATGGTCGCCGCCGCATTTATCGGGCCGGGCACGGTCATCACTGCCAGCCTGGCCGGTGCCCAGTACGGTTATGCGCTGCTGTGGGCGCTGCTGTTTGCCATTCTCGCGAGCATCATTTTGCAGGAAATGGCCGCGCGCCTCGGCGTCGTTACCGGCGCTGGGCTGGGGGAAAACATTCGCCAGTTTCTCCGCCACCCACTGCTGCGCTGGCCCGCCCTGGGGCTGGTGATTGGCGCAATCGTGATCGGCAATGCTGCGTACGAAGGCGGCAACCTGGCCGGCGCCAGCCTCGGTCTGAAACTGCTCACTGATACTGAGCTGGCCGCGGGCACGACCTCCCTGTGGCCCATGGTGGTTGCCGCCATCGCCGCCGCCCTGTTGTGGAGCGGCAACTACCGCCTTATCGAGCGCGCCCTGATCGTGCTGGTGGCGCTGATGAGCCTCGCGTTTCTCCTCACCTTTATCATCACCCGCCCGGATCTGTCGGCGCTGTTTCGAGGCCTGCTGACCCCGACCGTACCCAGCGGTGCGGCACTCACCGTGATTGCACTGATCGGCACCACGGTGGTGCCCTACAACCTGTTTTTACACAGTTCCAGTGCCAGTAAAAAGTGGCACTCCGCCGACGACCTGCCGGCGGCGCGCCGGGATATCTTTTTCTCGATCCCGGTGGGCGGGTTGATTTCCATTGCCATCGTGTCCACCAGTGCCGCGGCATTTTTCAGCCACCAGCTGAGCATCGCCAGTGCCGGGGATATGGCACAGGCGCTGCAGCCGCTGTTTGGCAAATCCGCGGTGTACTGCATGGGCATAGGCCTGTTCGCCGCGGGCATTTCTTCTGCGCTGACCGCGCCGCTGGCATCGGCCTACGCTCTAAGCGGTGTGCTGGGCAAACCGGCGGATCTCAACGCACTGCAGTTTCGCACCATCTGGCTCAGTATCATCGTGATCGGTGCCCTGCTGGCCACCCAGGACATCCGCCCCATCCGCCTGATCTGGTTTGCGCAAATTGCCAACGGCCTGCTGCTGCCGATCGTCACCCTGTTTTTATTGTGGGCCATGAACACTCGCGCATTGGGTACTTACCGCAATAACTGGTGGCAAAATCTGCTGGGGCTAGTGGTTCTGCTGATTGCCGTTGCCCTGGGTGGGCGCAGCCTGGCTTCGGCATTTGGCTGGTTGTGAACACTCGACAGAAACCCGCAAGAGAAACGCGCAAGAGAAAAGAATGATGCATTCGGGCACAACCTCTCCCGCAATTCTGATTGATATCAATTGCGACCTGGGCGAAGGCAATAGTGAGGCCGACTGCGCGCGCGACGCACGGCTGATGCGCTATATTTCCCGCTGCAATATTGCCTGCGGCGGCCATGCGGGCAATGCGACAACCATGTCGCTGTCGTTAAAAAATGCGCGTGCAGCCGGCATTGCCGCCGGTGCCCATCCGGGTTACCCGGATCCGGAAAATTTCGGTCGCACAACGCTTGCGCTACCCCGGCAGGAACTGCTCCGCGCCGTGCGCGAACAAATACAGGGCCTGCAGCAACTTGCCGCGGCAGAGCAGGTGCCGCTCACCCATATCAAGCTGCACGGTGCGCTGTACAACGACGCGGAAGGCGATGACCGTCTCGCGGACGATCTGGTGGGATTGATCGCGCAGGCCTTCCCCGGATTAACGCTGCTTGTGCTGGCCAACGGGGCGATGGAGCGGGCCGCCAAACGATACCGGCACCCGCTGTTGCGCGAAGGTTTTATGGATCGCCGTTATCTCAACGACCACCAGCTCGCTCCTCGCAATATGCCCGGTGCGGTTATCGAGGATTTTACGCAGTGCCTGGAGCAGGTTACGGCCCTCGCCACCGACCAGCCGTTTTCCAGTATCCAGGGCCAAACGCTTCAGTTCGCCGTAGACAGCCTCTGCCTGCACGGTGACAACCCCCAGGCGGAATCCATCGCGCAGGCGTTACACCGCGCACTGCAGCGGGCAGGTATCGGCGTATGTCGCTAGACCCACACTTTACTATTGCACCCAATGGCGACGCCGCCCTGGATATTCGTTTTGCGGCGCAACCGGGCGAGCAATTGAGCGAATCCATCATCGCCCTCGCGGAATCCATCGAGTCGGCCGCATTGCCTGCCGTCACCGAGCTGGTGCCCGCCTATCAGTGTCTAACCGTGTGTTTCGATCCGTTGCAGCTGCCCGATTCCGGGACAGGGCGGCCGGACACCTCGGAACTGGAACAAGCACTCGCGGTGCTCGCACGAGGCCCGGCGGTCCGGCAGCCAGCACCGCCGCGCGAGCGCTACCTGATTCGAATTCCCGTGTGTTACGACGCGGCATTCGCGCCGGACATGCAAGCCCTGAGCGCACATTCCGGGCTCACCCCGGACGATATTATTTCCCGCCATACCGCGCCGCAGTACCTGGTGCATATGCTCGGATTTACCCCGGGATTTCTCTACCTTGGCGGACTCGACACCCGGCTGCATTGCCCGCGCAAGGCGCGTCCGGCACTCAATGTACCCGCGGGGTCGGTAGGTATCGGCGGGACCCAGACCGGGATCTATCCACAGGCCACGCCCGGCGGCTGGCAGATCATCGGGCGCACCCCGCTCGCCCTGTTTCAGCCGGAGCGAGATTTCCCGTTTGTCGCCCGGCCCCTGGACCGAATCCAGTTTGTGGCCATCAGCGCGGAGGAATTCCAGCACACGGAGCCAGGTTGCGCCCCGCAAAAAACACCTCTGGCGGATACGGAGGCGAAACAATGAGCCTGCGTATCATCAAGCCCGGCCTGCAGACCACCATTCAGGACGGTGGACGGCCTGGCAACCTGCGCTGGGGGCTCTCCCGTGGCGGAGCCGCAGATACTTTCGCGATGGCCCTTGGCAACCTGCTGCTGGGTAATCCACCTCAGCACCCATGCCTCGAGGTCGCCATCACCGGCCCGGAAATCGAATTCTCCGCGGCGACCGCAGTCGCCGTCACTGGCGCCCGTTTTGATCTGGCGCACAACGACAGGCCGGTGGGCAACGACGAAGTGCTGCAGATGCGTCCGGGTGACCGGCTGCGCTTCGGTCCGCTCAGGTCTGGTGCCCGCGCGTATGTCACGCTTGCCGCCGATTTCCAGCTGGCGGCCACCCTCGACAGTCTGTCCACCCATGTCATCGCCGGTTTCGGCGGATGGCAGGGGCGGCCACTCAAGGCCGGTGACCAGATCCCACTGCAACACTGCCGCGCCGTGCCTGACCGAAAACTTCCTGCCCAATACCGCCTGGACTACGCATCCAGGCCGCTGTTGCGGGTCGTGCCCGGGCTCGAGGCATCCCATTTTACCGGCGATGCTGTGGCGCGTTTTTATGCCGGCGGCTTTACGGTATCGCCCCAGAGCAACCGTATGGGTATCCGCCTGGCGGGGGAGCCCCTGCCTGCGGAAACACTCCCGCAACAGGTTTCCGCGGCACTTTGCCCCGGCACCGTACAGGTACCACCCAACGGCCTGCCCATTATCAGTTTTGTGGAGGGGCAGACCATCGGCGGTTACCCGCGCATCGCCCATGTCATCAGCGCGGATGTGCATCGCCTCGCCCAGCTGCCCGCCGGCGCACGACTGGATTTCGAGCAAGTCGAGCAGGCCACGGCCCACCAGGTTCTGAGAGAAAAGTCGCACCTGCTGGCGGACCTTCCCCGCTTACTGTGAGCGTTCCAGCGGTGACCACCGCCTCGCAACCGGCAAACTCGCGTTAGCGACGCCACCAGTTCACAGTTCACCCGCGTCGATCAGCGACACCCGGTATTTGGCGCCCTGTCCCCTTCCCGAGCGCAACGGCTTTCGCTAACTTCTCATCCCGCAAATGACAACGCTGTCACATGGTTGAGCAGCTGCATTTGCGCGCAACACATAACAATAAATTAAATTGGAGAAGACATGTCTCGTCAGTCATGGCCCGCCAGGGCCCATATCGAATCGCGCCGCCCCCGGGTCAACGCCAGAAAGCCGCTCCAGAGGTCCCTGGGTGCCGCCCTGTGCGCGCTGCTACTCTCGCCAGCCCTCACACAGGCCAACCCTCCTGCCGCGCCCTACCAGGCCGGACAGAGCTATGCTGGCGGGAGTCAGGTCTGCTTCCAGCAGGACCTGTTCCGCGCACAGTGGTGGGCCGGGCCAAGCGACTCGCCAGAGGCCGCCTATACCGCCGCCAACAGTTGGGATAGCCCCTGGCTTCTACAGGACCCAGGAGTCTGCGCGACAGACACCGGCAACCTGGCCCCGGTTGCCCGGGCCATTGCCAACCCGCAAGAGGTCACCGGTGCCGCCAGCATCGCACTCGACGGCAGCCTGTCTTCCGACCCGGAAGGCGATTCCCTCACCTTCCAGTGGACTCAAATTGCCCCGACATCGCCTCAGGCCAGTATCCTCAACCCCAATAGCAGCGGCACCCAGGTGGACCTGCCACCGGTGGAAGCCGATACCGGGTATGAATTCCGCCTGAGCGTCGCGGATGCCGAGCACACGGCCTATGCAACGGTTGCCCTGCTACAGCGCGCCGGGACGGTTATCCCACCACTGCCGACCATTGTGATTACCGCCCCCGCCAGCACCACTGCCTGCCCAGGCAGTATCACCCTCAGCGCAGCCGACTCCAGCTATCCCGACGGCGCGAACTACGTGTTCCAATGGCGACAGCTGAGCGGCCCAAGCGCTGAGATCATCACACCGGATGCAGATACAACGACGGTGAATCTCCCCGACACCAGCACTGGCGCTGCCTACGAATTCGCGTTCGAGGTGACGAATGGCGAGGTCAGCGTGAACGAGACCGCGACCGTGCAGCAGCAATGCAGCAGCGGCGGCGGCTTCAGTATCCCACTCAGTACACTGGCAACACGGGAAGCGGAATTGACGTCCAGTGCGCTATTCACCCAGGTAAAAGCCTCGATCGTCACACTGGATAACCCGCAGGTGGAAGCGGTGGTCCCGGGTAGACTGCAAAACCCCGCAAATGTTCGCCGCGTGGAATCCATCCTCACCGGCGCGGACTGGGATTTCCTGTTTCCGGTGCGCGCGGAGGAGTACTCGTACACCAGTTTCCTGCGCGCGGTGGCCAAGTTCCCCGCCTTCTGCGGTGACTACAATGACGGCCGCAACGCCGACGCCATCTGCCGGAAATCGTTGGCGACGATGTTTGCCCACTTCACCCAGGAAACCGGCGGGCACTCTCCGCACTGGGCAGAGCCTGAATGGCGCCAGGGGCTGTACTTCATTCGCGAGCAGGGATGGAGCGAGGGGACACCCAATGGCTACGGCGTGTGTGATCCGTCCACCTGGCAGGCGCAACAATGGCCCTGTGCCACCTTTGCCGACGGCAGCTACAAAAGCTATTTCGGACGCGGCGCAAAGCAGCTGAGCTACAACTACAACTACGGCCCCTTCTCTGCCGCCATGTTCGGCGATGTAACCGTGCTGCTGCAGGAGCCCCACCTTGTGGCGGACACCTGGCTCAACCTGGCCAGCGCGGTGTTTTTCTTCGTCTATCCGCAGCCACCCAAGCCCAGCATGCTGCACGTGATTGATGGCACCTGGCAGCCCAATAGCCAGGACTTGAGCAGTGGCTTGGTACCCGGGTTTGGGGTTACCACAATGATCATCAATGGCGGTATCGAATGTGGCGGCAGCAGCGAACACGCACAATCGCAAAACCGCATTGACTACTATCGTAACTTCACCGAATTCCTGAGTGTCCCGCTACCCGCCGACGAAGTACTTGGCTGCGCGAGCATGGACCGGTTCGCAGTGGGTGGGGCCGGCGCCATGGAGATCTACTGGGAACAGGACTGGAGCTGGGATCCGCAATACCCCAATGGCGAAAGTTATGCCTGCAAGCTGGTTGGCTACCAGACACGCTTTTCCGCCTTTATCGAAGGCGACTATGTCCGCTGTGTGCAGCATTTTTTCGACGTAGACATTGACTACAACCGCTAGCCAGACTGGCGGTCATAAAAAAGGCCGGAGATTTCCGGCCTTTTTTACTTGAGCACAAGATACGTGCCCGGGGAAGCGGCGGCGATCAGCCATCGACCCAGGTCACGGTCTCGTCTTCGTGCTTGTCGGCACAGGGCGTTGCTTTTGGCGGTACATAACCGACCCGCGATTCCGGAGTGGCGTTGCGCTGCTCCCAGTAGACCACCGCTTCGCCACACAGCAACCGCTGCTGCTCGGTCAGTGCGACCCCATTCGGCCACTTGCCCAGCTCGATGGCACGCTTCAGGCTGCCAACGATCTGCGGATTCAAGATTTTCAGCAAGTCATCCAACGAGTCAAACATCACCAATGGCCTCACAGCGGAAGGGCGAACATTAAGAGCTAAAAACAAGAAAAGCCGGTCAGAGACCGGCCTTCCTTTGCTCGAGACCCCGAAAGGTACCGAAATCACCTAAAGCGAGTTGCCTCAGGCTTCTGCAGCTTCTGCAGTCTCGTCCGCTACCGGACGATCCACCAGCTCGACGTAGGCCATCGGCGCCTTGTCGCCAGCGCGGAAACCACATTTCAGAATGCGGATGTATCCGCCCGGACGGGCTTCGTAACGGGGACCCAGTTCGTCGAACAGCTTGCGCACGGCATCCTTGTCACGGATACGAGCAAAAGCCAGACGGCGGTTGGCTACACTGTCCTTCTTGGCCAGGGTGATCAGCGGCTCGGCAACGCGACGCAGCTCCTTGGCTTTCGGCAGTGTGGTTTTGATCAGTTCGTGCTCTACCAGAGAAGCGGTCATGTTCTTGAACATGGCTTTACGGTGAGAGCTGGTACGACTGAATTTACGGCCACTATAACGATGACGCATAACTCAATTCCTCACGACTTCGATTGCTTTCTCAGCAAGTCGTCTGGGAGTGGTACTAGCGGGAAACGCGCACCACTCGGTTTTCTTCACGCGGGCGGGCAAAACACGCCCGCGCCACAAACGCTTTACAGGGAGCTCAGCTTGCTGTCGCCCTTGAGGCTGGCCGGCGGCCAGTTCTCAAGACGCATACCCAGGGAAAGACCACGGGAAGCCAGCACGTCCTTGATTTCGGTCAGGGACTTTTTACCCAGGTTCGGGGTCTTCAGCAGCTCTACTTCAGTGCGCTGAATCAGGTCACCGATGTAGTAGATGTTTTCTGCCTTCAGACAGTTCGCCGAACGCACGGTCAGCTCGAGGTCATCCACCGGACGCAACAGCACCGGATCAACTTCCTCTTCCTTCGCTTCCGGCTGGGCATCCTTCTCGCCTTCCAGGTCCACAAACACTGCCAGCTGCTGCTGGAGGATTGTAGCGGCGCGACGGATCGCTTCTTCCGGATCCAGAGTACCGTTGGTCTCCAGGTCCAGAACCAGCTTGTCCAGGTCGGTGCGCTGTTCTACACGCGCGGATTCCACGCTGTAGGAAACACGGCGAACCGGGCCAAAGGACGCATCCAGTTGCAGGCGACCGATCGAGCGGGTCTCTTCCTCATCTTCACGACGGGCATCGGCGGGCTGGTAGCCACGGCCGCGCGCGACGGTCAGACGCAGGTTGAGTTCCACGTCGCCGGTAATGTTGGCAATCACGTGCTCTGGGTTCACGATTTCGATGTCGTGGTCCACCTGGATATCGCCAGCGGTTACCGCACCTGGGCCTTTCTTGCTCAGGCTCAGCACTGCCTGGTCCTTGCCGTGCATCACCACCGCAATTTCCTTCAGGTTCAGCAGGATTTCAATTACGTCTTCCTGCACACCTTCAATTGCGCTGTACTCGTGCTCAACACCGTCGATCTCAACTTCAGTGACGGCGCAGCCTGGCATGGAGGACAGCAGGATGCGGCGCAGTGCGTTGCCGAGAGTGTGGCCAAAGCCACGCTCCAGCGGTTCCAGAACCACTTTGGCGTGGTTCTGGTTGTACTCGGTGACGTCAATACGACGAGGTGTCAAAAACTCGTTGACAGCAGTCTGCATAGCCATACCTGTATTACAGTTTTATTCCTTAAATGGAACAGAGCCTTACTTGGAGTAGAGTTCCACGATAAGGTTTTCATTGATCTCTGCCGGCAGATCCACGCGATCGGGAACACGCTTGAAGGTACCTTCGAGCTTGGTCGCGTTCACGTCTACCCACTCTACGTCACCGCGCTGTGCAGCGAGGGAAACGGAGTTCTGGATACGCATCTGCTTTTTGGCTTTCTCACGGATAGAAATCACGTCGCCTTCCTTAACCTGATAGGAAGGAATGTTGACGGCGCTACCGTTCACCAGGATCGCCTTGTGAGATACCAGCTGACGCGCTTCAGAGCGAGTAGAGCCGAAGCCCATGCGGTAAACCACGTTGTCGAGGCGTTTTTCCAGGAGTTTCAACAGGTTTTCACCGGTTGCACCTTTCAGACGCGCCGCTTCCTTATAGTAGTTACGGAACTGCTTTTCCAGCACACCGTAGATACGGCGTACTTTTTGCTTTTCACGCAGCTGAACGCCGTAGTCGGACAGACGACCGCGACCGGCGCCATGAACGCCAGGCTTGGTTTCCGCGCGACACTTGGATTCGTGCGGGCGAACGCCACTTTTCAGCTGAAGATCGGTACCTTCCCGACGGGAAAGCTTACATTTTGGTCCAATATAACGTGCCATTTCGTCAACCCCCTCTTACACGCGACGTTTCTTGGGCGGACGACAACCGTTATGCGGGATCGGCGTCACGTCGGTGATGTTGGTGATCTTGTAGCCGCAGTTGTTCAGGGCGCGAACGGCAGATTCACGACCCGGGCCTGGGCCCTTTACTTCGACATCAAGGTTTTTCAGGCCATACTCCTGAGCGGCAGTACCTGCACGTTCAGCGGCAACCTGGGCTGCGAAAGGGGTGCTCTTACGAGAACCACGGAAACCGGAGCCACCCGCGGTAGCCCAGCTCAGAGTGTTGCCCTGACGGTCAGTGATCGTCACGATCGTGTTGTTGAACGATGCGTGGATGTGGGCAACACCGTCGACAACGGTCTTTTTGACCTTTTTGCGAACAGTAGTTTTTGGCTTAGCCATACCTGTATCCTAAATCCTGTACTTGTGAAGACTTGCGCGATTGCTTACTTGCGAATCGGCTTGCGCGGACCCTTACGGGTACGGGCGTTAGTCTTGGTGCGCTGACCGCGAAGCGGCAGGCTGCGACGGTGACGCAGACCGCGGAAGCAACCCAGGTCCATCAGACGTTTGATGTTCATGGACACTTCACGACGCAGATCACCTTCAACGGTCAGTTTTGCAACTTCACCGCGGATGGTTTCGATCTGGTCTTCGGACAGATCACGAAGTTTGGTGGATTCAGCGATACCTACCGCTGCCAGAATAGACTTGGCCGTAGTGCGTCCGACACCATAAATATGGGTCAGGGAGATCACGGCGTGCTTGTGGTCTGGTACGTTTACACCAGCAATACGTGCCATAGAGGCGTACTCCACGTATTGTGAACCGGCGCTACTTTGGTGATGGCGCGGTTCAATTCTCAATTCGGCGCTGACAGCGAATAAAAAGCCACCAGCACCACCAAAAAGGCGCGCAAGAATAGCTTTTCAAACACCAAATTGCAATAGCCCGCCCTCCCAGAGCCGAAACCCAGGGCAAAGCGGACGACAGTCAACGCCCCCTTTTGAAACCTCCGGGTCAGCACGACGGCGACTCTCGGGTTTCGCCGCAAAGCAGACTGCCTTGCGGAGCGCCTTTTTACACGGGGCTGTGCAAGAAGGCAAATATTTTCACGAACAATGGTGTCAACTGGCCGTTTCCTTCGGATAGACACCTGGCCCGCCTTCCATGGCGAGTCGGTAATCGGCGCTTGGCGCCGATTAGCCCTGCCGCTGCTTGTGACGCGGCTCGGCGCTGCAGATAACCCGCAGAACGCCTTTGCGACGTACGATTTTGCAGTTACGGCAGATCTTTTTAACAGAAGCGCGTACTTTCATGACCTTACCTCAATTCAATCCTGCTGCTGTGGATACCGATCAACGGCGGCCGTAGCCTTGCAGATTCGCCTTTTTCATCAACCCTTCGTACTGGTGAGACAGCAGGTGCGACTGCACTTGCGCCATAAAGTCCATCACTACGACCACAACGATCAACAGTGAAGTACCTCCCAGATAGAAAGGAATGTTCAGCCCGACTACCAGGAACTGCGGCAGCAGGGATACCAATGCAATGTAGCAGGCACCCACCAGAGTCAGACGAGTCAGAACGCTATCGATATATCGCGCGGTCTGCTCTCCGGGGCGGATACCAGGCACATAGGCACCGGATTTTTTCAGGTTATCGGCTACTTCACTCGGGTTGAACATCAACGCCGTGTAGAAGAAGCAGAAGAAGCCAATCAACAGTGCGAACAAAATAATGTTCAGCGGCTGACCGGGACCCAGCTGGAGCGCCATCCACTGCAGGATCTGCGCACCGATACCTTCGCCACCCTGACCAAACCACTGCGCCAGAGTCGCAGGGAACAGCAGGATACTGCTGGCAAAGATCACCGGAATCACACCGGCCATATTGACCTTCAGCGGCAGATGGCTGGACTGTGCAGCCGGCGCCTGCGAGTAACGACCCGCCTGGCGCCGCGCGTGGTTAATGGTGATACGGCGTTGGCCGCGCTCCATAACTACCACGAAGTACACAACAGCAATCGCGACAAAACCGATCGCCAACAGCATCAGGATATGCAATTCACCCTGACGCGCCTGCTCAAAGGCCTGGCCAATAGCACTCGGCAGGCCCGCGACGATACCGGCGAAGATCAGCATGGAAATACCATTACCAACACCGCGCTCGGTAATCTGCTCACCCAGCCACATCATGAAGACAGCACCGGTTACCAGTGACACAACGGCCACGAAGTAGAACCCAAATGCCGGCTCAGCAGAGTACGCAAGATTCTGACCGGCGAGACCAAAGGTCATACCGATACCCTGAATCAGGGCCAGCACCACCGTCAGATAACGGGTGTACTGGTTAATCTTGCGGCGCCCTGCATCACCTTCCTTCTTCAACGCCTCCAGCGAAGGCGTCACCGCGGTCATCAACTGCATGATGATGGACGCAGAGATGTACGGCATGATACCGAGGGCCAGAATACTCATCCGCTCCAGTGCGCCACCGGAAAACATGTTGAACAGACCAAGGATGGTTCCCTGGTTCTGGTTAAACAGGTTTGCCAGCTTTTCCGGATCAATACCGGGCACCGGAATATGAGTCCCTATGCGATATACGAGAATCGCGAGAAACAGAAAACGAAGGCGAGCCCAAAGCTCGCCTAATCCCTTGCCGTTACCCAGGGAGTTAACACCAGATCCTGGTCGTGCCATTGGGGCCTCGATTTAGTCTTCTACTTTTCCGCCAGCAGCTTCAATGGCCGCTTTAGCACCTTTGGTGACGCCGAGACCTTTCACGGTAACCGCTTTGGTCAGCTCACCGGAAAGGAACACTTTGGCGCGCTTAATGTGGCCGCCGATAATATCGGCATTTTTCAGCGCTGCCAAATCAATCGTGTCACCTTCTACCTTCGCCAGCTCCGCCAGACGCACTTCCGCTACAAAGCGGCCAACGCGAGAGGTGAAACCGTACTTCGGCAGGCGCTTCTGCAAAGGCATCTGACCGCCTTCGAAGCCCGGACGAACGCTACCACCGGAACGGGCCTTTTGACCCTTGTGACCGCGGCCAGCGGTTTTACCCAGGCCACTACCGATGCCGCGACCAACACGCTTGGCGCTCTGCTTGTGACCCTCAGCGGGAGACAACTCGTTCAAACGCATGTTACGCCTCCTCAACTTTTACGAGGTAGTTCACTTTGTTGATCATGCCGCGCACAGAGGGAGTGTCTTCCACTTCCACAGTGTGACCAATGCGGCGCAGACCCAGACCAGCAACACACGCCTGATGATTTTTCAGACGACCGTTGATGCTTTTGACCTGGGTTACTTTGATGGTCTTCTTAGCCATGACTCATTCACTCAAAGCAAGTTCAGAGTGGGCCGCAACGATAGAGCTGCTGCGACCCAAACCGAATCAGTTCAGGATTTCTTCCACAGACTTGCCACGCTTGGCGGCTACGTCTTCTGGGCTGCTCATTTTGCCCAGCGCACTGAAAGTAGCGCGTACGACGTTTACCGGATTGGTAGAGCCGTAGCACTTGGCCAGTACGTTGTGGACGCCAGCCATTTCCAGGACGGAGCGCATCGCGCCGCCGGCAATTACGCCGGTACCCTGGGAAGCGGGCTGCATGTATACCTTGGAACCGCCGTGGCGACCGTTGGTAGCGTACTGAAGGGTGTCCCCATTCAGGTCTACCTGGATCATGTTGCGACGCGCAGCTTCCATTGCCTTTTGAATGGCAACAGGTACTTCACGTGCTTTACCACGACCGAAGCCAACACGGCCATTGCCGTCGCCAACTACGGTCAGAGCGGTGAACGCGAAGATACGACCACCTTTTACGGTTTTGGCAACACGATTGACCTGGACCAGCTTTTCCTGGAGGCCTTCGTCGTTGCTCTTCTCGACTTTATCTCTAGCCATAACTCAACCCTTAGAATTTCAGACCGGCTTCACGGGCAGCGTCTGCCAGGGCCTTAACACGGCCGTGGTATTTGAAGCCGCTACGATCGAAGGCTACCGTTTCAACGCCAGCGGCCTTGGCACGCTCAGCGATCAGGGTGCCAACGGCCTTAGCAGCGTCGACGTTACCGGTTTTGCTTTCACGCAGGTCCTTGTCCAGAGTAGAGGCAGTGGCCAATACCTTGTCGCCATCGGCAGACAGGATCTGTGCGTAAATGTGGCGGGGAGTGCGGTTCACTGTCAGGCGAACGGCGCCCAGCTCACGGAACTTGGCGCGGGCACGACGTGCACGACGCAAGCGAGATTGCTTCTTAACGTTCATATCTATGCCTTACTTCTTCTTGGCCTCTTTGCGATACACGCGCTCATCGGCGTAACGGACACCCTTACCTTTGTAAGGCTCCGGCGGACGGAATGCGCGGATCTCTGCGGCCACTTGACCCAACAGCTGCTTGTCGCTGCTCTTCAGTACGATTTCAGTCTGGCTCGGGGTTTCCGCAGTCACACCTTCAGGCAGTGCGTAATCTACCGGGTGAGAGAAGCCCAGAGTCAGGTTTACGGTCTTACCAGATGCTTTCGCACGGTAACCTACACCGTTCAGCTGAAGTTTCTTTTCGAAACCCTGACTGACACCGACCACCATATTGTTCACCAGCGCGCGGGTGGTGCCGGCGAGGGCACGTGCCTGCTTAGAACCATTGCGTGCAGCAAAGGTCAGCTGGTTTTCTTCCTGCTTCACTTCCACATCGGAGTGGATGTTGAAGTTCAGGTTGCCATTACCACCTTTCACTGCAATATCCTGACCTTTCAGGTCAATGGATACACCAGCGGGGATGCTTACGGGACTATTTGCTACTCGAGACATATTAACCCCCGCTTAGAATACGGTGCAGAGCACTTCGCCGCCGACACCAGCCTGACGGGCAGCGCGATCAGTCATCACACCGCGAGAGGTGGAGACGATGGCGATACCCAGGCCGCCGCGAACGGATGGCAACGCTTTTTTACCTGCGTAATTACGCAGGCCTGGACGGGAAACCCGGTCCAGCTCAGCGATAACCGGCTTGCCCTGGAAGTATTTCAGTTCAATCGTCAGCTCAGGCTTGGCACCTTCACTAACAGCGACACCAGTAACATAACCTTCGTCCTTGAGAACGTTGGCAACAGCTACTTTCAGTTTGGAAGAAGGCATAGAAACACTGCCCTTACCGCGGCCCAGGGCGTTGCGGATGCGGGTCAGCATATCTGCCAACGGATCTTGCATACTCATTACTTAAGACTCCTCAAGTCTGCCGTATTACCAGCTGGACTTAACCAGACCGGGGACATCACCACGCATGGCGGCTTCGCGCAGTTTGTTACGGCACAGGCCGAACTTGCGGTAGACAGCGTGGGGGCGACCAGTGATACGACAGCGACGTTGCTGACGTACCGGGCTTGCATCGCGCGGCAGTTGTTGCAGCTTGAGTTGAGCCTCCCAACGCTCCTCTTCAGAAGCGTTGGCACTGGCGATGATCGCCTTCAGCTCTTGACGCTTTTCAGCGTACTTAGCTGCGGTTCGAGCGCGCTTGTTCTCACGCGCAATCATGGATTTCTTCGCCATGGAATCCTCTTAACCCTTGAAAGGGAAGTTGAATGCTTTCAGCAGTGCGCGACCTTGTTCGTCGTTAGCTGCTGTAGTAGTGATACAAATATCCAGACCGCGGATCTTGTCTACTTTGTCGTAGTCAATTTCCGGGAAGATAATTTGTTCTGTTACACCCATCGAGAAGTTACCACGACCGTCGAACTGCTTCGGGCTAATGCCACGGAAGTCGCGGATACGCGGAATCGCGATACCAACCAGACGCTCCAGGAACTCATACATGCGCTCACCGCGCAGAGTTACCTTGCAGCCGATCGGCCAGTCCTCACGGATTTTGAAGCCCGCGATAGACTTACGCGCCTTGGTCACAATGGGTTTTTGACCAGTAATCGCAGTCATGTCACTGACTGCATGTTCCAGTACCTTCTTATCACCAATGGCTTCACCGACACCCATGTTGACGGTGATTTTGGTGATGCGCGGCACGGACATTACGTTCTCAAGTCCCAGCTCTTCTTTCAGCTTGGACGCGAGTTCTTTGGTGTAGAGCTCTTTAAGCCTTGCCATTTTTTCCACCTGACTTATGCGTCAACGGCTTCGCCGCTGGATTTGAAGACGCGGATCTTAGTGCCATCTTCCAGTACTTTGAAGCCTACCCGGTCAGCTTTCTGGGTATTCGGGTTGAAGATGGCAACGTTGGAAACCTGGATAGCGGCTTCTTTCTCAACGATTCCACCGGCAACGCCCAGCTGGGGGTTCGGCTTCTGGTGTTTCTTGATCATCTGAACACCGGACACGATCAGGCGGCCATCGTTCAGCACCTTGCGTACGGTGCCTCGCTTGCCCTTATCGCGACCGGCGATAACGATCACTTCGTCGTCACGCTTGATCTTGCGCATTACTCTTCTCCGCTCGTGGCTTAGATAACTTCGGGAGCCAGTGAGATGATCTTCATGAACTTCTCACCGCGCAGCTCGCGAGTTACCGGGCCAAAAATACGGGTGCCAACCGGAGCATGGTTCTGGTTCAGCAACACCGCTGCGTTATCGTCAAACTTGATCAGGGAACCATCGGGGCGACGCACACCTTTTTTGGTGCGAACCACAACCGCGTTCATTACCTGACCCTTTTTCACTTTACCGCGAGGAATCGCTTCCTTAACGGTTACCTTGATAATGTCGCCAACGCCAGCGTAGCGACGGTGGGAGCCGCCCAGCACCTTGATGCACATGACACGGCGAGCCCCACTGTTATCGGCTACTTCTAAGTAGGATTCTGCTTGAATCATTGTTCCTCTCCGAAAACCTGTTTAGGTCTTCACAGTCAATGGGCCAGGATTAAACCTTCGCCGCTCGCTCAACAATTGTCTGCAAGGACCAGGACTTACTCTTGGACAGCGGACGAGATTCCTCGATGGTTACGACATCACCGATGCCGCACTCATTGTTTTCGTCGTGTGCCTTGAGCTTGGTGGACTTGCTCACGATTTTGCCGTAGATCGGGTGCTTAACACGGCGCTCGATCAAAACGGTGATGGTTTTATCCATCTTGTCACTCACAACCTTACCGGTCAGAGTACGCTTCAGTTTTGCTTCAGCCATGATTAATTACCTGCCTTCTCGGTCAACACAGTCTTAATGCGAGCAATGTCGCGACGAGTCTGCTTCAGCAGATGAGTCTGAGTCAGCTGACCAGTGGACTTTTGCATGCGCAGTTTGAATTGTGCTTCAAGCTGGCTCAGCAGTTCCTGGTTCAACTCCTCAACTGACTTTGAGCGTAGATCTGCAGTCTTCATTACATCACCGAACGCTTAACGAAAGTTGTCTTTACAGGCAGCTTGGCTGCGGCGAGCTCGAAAGCTTCGCGAGCCAGTTCTTCGGATACGCCTTCCATTTCATAGAGGACCTTACCCGGCTGAATCTGAGCCACCCAATATTCTACGTTACCCTTACCTTTACCCATACGAACTTCGAGGGGCTTACTGGAAATGGGCTTGTCCGGAAACACACGAATCCAGATCTTACCGCCACGCTTAACGTGACGAGTCATTGCGCGACGAGCCGCTTCGATCTGACGCGCGGTAATGCGTCCACGACCGATGGCCTTAAGGCCGAACTCGCCAAAGCTCACTTTAGAGCCGCGCTGGGAAAGACCGCGGTTGCGACCCTTCTGTACCTTGCGGAATTTTGTACGCTTCGGTTGTAGCATCTGCGCACCCCTTATTTAGCAGCTTTTTTGCGAGTCTTCGCTGGCTTCTCTTCGGGGATTTCGTCACCGATGACTTCGCCTTTGAAGATCCAAACTTTCACACCGATGATGCCGTAGGTAGTACTGGCTTCATAAGTGCCGTAGTCGATGTTGGCACGCAGAGTGTGCAGCGGCACACGGCCTTCACGGTACCATTCGGTACGGGCAATCTCGGCACCGCCAAGACGACCACTTACCTGAATCTTGATACCTTCAGCGCCCTGGCGCATAGCGTTCTGTACGGCGCGCTTCATCGCACGACGGAACATAACGCGACGCTCCAGCTGCTGAGCAACGTTCTGGGCAACCAGAGTGGCGTCCAGATCGGGCTTGCGTACTTCTTCGATGTCGATGTGCACGGGCACACCCATCTGGGAAGTCAGCTCGTTGCGCAGACGCTCTACGTCTTCACCTTTTTTACCGATAACGATACCCGGACGCGCAGTGTGAATGGTCACACGAGCGGTGTTGGCCGGACGTTCGATCTCGATGCGGCTCACGGAAGCGTGGGCCAGCTTCTTGCGAATGTATTCGCGAACTTTCAGATCCGTGTACAGCTTGTCTGCGTACTCGTCGCTGCCGGCATACCAAACAGAGGTATGCTTTTTAACGATACCCAGACGAATGCCGGTAGGATGTACTTTTTGTCCCATGGTTTTCTCGCCTGCTCTCTTATTTCTCGGCTACTTTCACAGTAATGTGACAAGTACGCTTAAGAATACGATCAGCACGACCTTTCGCACGCGGCTTAATGCGCTTCATGGTCATACCCTCATCCACGAAGATAGTGGAAACTTTCAGCTCGTCGACGTCGGCACCTTCATTGTGCTCGGCGTTGGCGATGGCAGATTCCAGAACCTTCTTAACGATCGCAGCACCCTTCTTGTGGCTGAAAGCCAGGATATCCAGGGCTTCCTCGACACCTTTGCCGCGAATCTGATCAGCTACCAGACGCGCCTTTTGTGCCGACAGACGAGCACCGCGTAATTTTGCTTGTACTTCCATCTCTATAACCTCGGCTTAGCGCTTCTTCGCTTTCTTATCCGCAGCGTGACCGCGGTAAGTGCGGGTAGCCGCGAATTCGCCCAGCTTGTGACCAACCATTTCTTCGTTGACCAGCACGGGCACGTGTTGACGACCGTTGTGAACGGCAATCGTCAGTCCAACCATTTCCGGCATAACCATGGAACGGCGGGACCAGGTTTTAATCGGTCGACGATCATTTTTCTCGATCGCCGCCTCCACCTTCTTGATCAGATGCAGATCAATAAAGGGACCTTTCTTTAATGAGCGTGGCACTTTAGATTCCTCTTTAGCTGCTCACACATCGCGCGACTATTCTCTACTGAGAATTACTTGCCGCGACGACGTACAATCATGTTGTCGGTGCGCTTGTTCTTACGCGTTTTCTTACCCTTGGTCGGCACACCCCAAGGCGTCACAGGGTGACGACCACCAGAGGTACGACCTTCACCACCGCCGTGCGGGTGGTCTACCGGGTTCATCGCCACACCGCGAACGGTAGGACGAACACCGCGCCAGCGCTTGGCACCAGCTTTACCCAGCTTGCGCAGGCTGTGCTCAGAGTTGCTCACTTCACCCAGGGTGGCGCGGCACTCGGTCAGAACTTTACGCATTTCGCCAGAGCGCAGACGGATAGTCGCGTACTGACCTTCACGGGCAACCAGCTGTACAGAGGCACCGGCGGAGCGGGCCAACTGAGCACCTTTACCAGGCTTCAGCTCAATACCGTGAATCACGGAACCAACCGGAATGTTGCGCAGCGGCAGGGTGTTACCCACGCTGATCGGCGCAGCATCGCCAGACTGGATTTTTGCACCGGCTTTCAGGCCTTTCGGCGCAATGATGTAACGACGCTCACCGTCGGCATAGCACACCAGTGCGATATGCGCGCTGCGGTTCGGATCGTATTCCAGGCGCTCAACGGTGGCCGGAATGCCATCTTTATTGCGCTTGAAATCCACTACGCGGTAGTGATGCTTGTGTCCACCACCGATATGACGAGTGGTGATGCGACCGTTGTTGTTACGACCACCGGTCTTGGACTTCTTCTCCAGCAGCGGCGCGTAAGGCGCACCTTTGTGCAGGTCGGAGTTAACAACCTTTACAAGGTGACGACGGCCGGCAGAGGTCGGTTTTGTTTTTACAATAGCCATTGCAACTTTCCCCTAGCTTACGCCGTAACGTCGGCAGTTTCGAAGTTAATGTCGCTGCCTTCGGCCAGACGAACGTAGGCTTTTTTCCAATCGTTGCGCACGCCCATGCCGTAGCGAGTGCGCTTGGTTTTGCCCTTAACGTTCACGGTGCGAACCTGCTCAACAGAAACATTGAACAGCTTTTCAACCGCGGTCTTGATTTCAGCCTTGGAAGCGTCGGTGGTGACCTTGAACACTACCTGGTTGGCGGCATCCGCCAGCACAGCAGCTTTCTCGGAAATTACCGGGCCCAGCAGTACTTTGTAGATTCGCTCTTGGTTCATCCCAGCACCTCATCAATTTTCTTCAGTGCAGAAACGGTAACCACGACCTTGTCAAAACGAATCAGGCTTACCGGATCGATAGCCTGGACGTCACGAACATCGATCTTGTGCAGGTTGCGCGCGGCCAGGTAGAGGTTTTCATTTACCTCTTCGGTCACGATCAACGCTTCAGACAAGTCGTACTGTGCCAGCTTGGTTACCAGCTGCTTGGTCTTCGGCGCTTCCACGTCGAAGGACTCAACCACAACCAGACGCTCCTGACGAGCCAGCTCGGAGAGAATGCAGCGCAGTGCAGCGCGGTACATTTTCTTGTTCAGCTTAACGCTGTGATCGCGCGGCTCAGCGGCGAACGTTACGCCACCAGAACGCCACAGCGGGCTGCGGATGGTACCGGCACGCGCACGGCCAGTACCTTTTTGGCGCCACGGCTTTTTGCCGCCGCCAGAAACCGCTGCGCGGTTTTTCTGAGCCTTGGTACCTTGGCGCGCGCCAGCCATGTAGGCGACGACTGCCTGGTGTACCAGGTCCTGATTGAATTCACGACCGAAAGCCACTTCAGAGACTGCAACAGTGCCTTTAGCGCCTTCGGGAGTAGCGATATTCAGTTCCATATCTATTTCCCCTCAGACTTAGGCTTTAACGGCCGGACGAACGATAACATTACCGCCGGGTGCACCAGGTACGGCACCTTTAACCAGCAGCAAATTGCGCTCAACGTCCACACGAACGACTTCCAGGTTTTGCGTGGTAACACGCTCAGCACCCATGTGACCGGCCATCTTCTTGCCTTTCCACACGCGACCAGGGGTCTGACACTGGCCGATAGAGCCAGGCGCACGGTGAGACAGGGAGTTACCGTGGGTAGCGTCCTGCATACGGAAGTTCCAGCGTTTGATACCGCCCTGGAAACCTTTACCTTTGGAAGTGCCGGTTACGTCGATCTTCTGACCAGCTTCAAAGCTGGCAACAGTGATTTCAGAACCGATTTCGAAGGACTCTTCAGAACCGTCAGTACGCAGTTCGAAAAGAGCAGAGCCAGCCTCAGTGTTGGCTTTGGCGAAGTGGCCCGCTTGGGGCTTGGAGACACGGGAAGCTTTACGAGCACCCACAGTTACTTGAACCGCGGAGTAGCCGTCAGTTTCCGGAGTTTTCACCTGAGTGACGCGATTCGGAGCTACCTCGATAACAGTTACCGGGATAGACGCGCCATCTTCAGTGAAGATGCGAGTCATGCCGCTTTTGCGGCCGACAATACCTATAGTCATCTTTTCAACCTCTCAGTGCACGGGGCTTTAACCCACTGCGGCCGCCCAATTTCAGAGCGTTACACTACCCGAACCTTTTTCGTTCGGGATTCGGTAGTTAATTTAAAGTGTTAGCCGAGACTAATCTGAACCTCAACACCGGCCGCCAGATCGAGCTTCATCAGCGCGTCAACGGTTTTCTCGGTGGGCTCAACAATGTCCAGCAAACGCTTGTGAGTACGGATTTCGTACTGGTCGCGCGCGTCTTTGTTGACGTGCGGAGAGATCAGTACGGTGTACTTCTCTTTGCGAGTCGGCAGCGGAATGGGACCGCGTACTTGGGCGCCAGTGCGCTTAGCCGTCTCTACGATCTCCTGGGTAGACGTGTCGATCAGTTTGTGATCGAACGCCTTCAGGCGAATTCGAATGCGTTGACCCTGCATGGAATCAAACTCCAATTAAATCTAAAGAACGTCCTTTTACGCAGCCCCGAGGGCGGGCGAAAAGGAGCGCGAAGTCTACGGTCAGACCGGGTAGCTGTCAAGGCAGACTGGCATTTTTTTAACCAGTTGCCGCTGCGGCCCCGTCGGGCCGGCAAAGCAACTCACTGACCAGGCAACCACTGCCCGCCCGGTCACCGCCTGTGGCGCACAAAAAAAGCCGCAACAGTGACTGCTGCGGCTTTTTGGGTGCCAGGTCGGGCCGAGGGCCCGAACCGACAAGACCAGCGATTACTCGATGATCTTGGCTACAACGCCAGCACCAACGGTACGGCCACCTTCACGGATCGCGAAGCGCAGGCCTTCTTCCATGGCGATCGGGCAGATCAGAGTCACAGACATCTGAATGTTATCGCCCGGCATTACCATTTCAGTACCTTCTGGCAGCTCAACCGCACCGGTTACGTCGGTAGTACGGAAGTAGAACTGCGGACGGTAGCCTTTGAAGAACGGGGTGTGACGACCACCTTCGTCCTTGGACAGGATGTACACCTCACCTTCGAACTTGGTGTGCGGGGTGATGGAGCCCGGCTTCGCCAGAACCTGACCACGCTCAACTTCGTCACGCTTGGTGCCACGCAGCAGCGCACCGATGTTCTCACCAGCACGGCCTTCGTCCAGCAGCTTGCGGAACATTTCAACACCGGTACAGGTGGTCTTGGTGGTCTCTTTGATACCAACGATTTCGATTTCGTCGCCAGTATTGATGATGCCACGCTCTACACGGCCGGTTACTACGGTACCGCGACCAGAGATGGAGAATACGTCTTCGATCGGCATCAGGAACGGCTGATCGATTGCACGCTCCGGCTCCGGGATGTACTCGTCCAGGGTCTCTACCAGCTTCTTAACCGCAGAGGTGCCCAGCTCGTTGTCGTCTTCGCCGTTCAGGGCCATCAGGGCAGAACCAGCGATAATCGGAGTGTCGTCACCCGGGAACTCGTACTGGTCGAGCAGCTCGCGCAGCTCCATTTCAACCAGTTCCAGCATCTCGGTGTATTCTTCAGAGCCTACGCCGCCACAGTCTTCTGCCAGCAGGTCAGCCTTGTTCAGGAATACCACGATGTACGGTACACCTACCTGGCGAGACAGCAGGATGTGCTCGCGAGTCTGCGGCATAGGACCGTCGGTCGCGCCACATACCAGGATAGCGCCGTCCATCTGAGCAGCACCGGTGATCATGTTCTTCACGTAGTCGGCGTGTCCCGGGCAGTCTACGTGTGCGTAGTGACGGGTCGGGGACTCGTATTCCACGTGAGAGGTCGCGATGGTGATACCACGCTCACGCTCTTCCGGAGCGTTGTCGATGCCGTCGAAGGCAACGGCAGCGCCGCCCCATACTTCAGAACATACGCGAGTCAGCGCAGCGGTCAGGGTGGTTTTACCGTGGTCAACGTGACCGATGGTGCCCACGTTTACGTGGGGCTTGGAACGTTCAAACTTTTCTTTTCCCATTTTCAATATCCTCTAGCTAAAAGAAATAAGGAAATTAACCCTTGTTTTTCGCGATAATTTCGTCAGCGACGTTTTTCGGCGCTTCGGCGTACTTCAGGAATTCCATGGTGTAGGTAGCACGGCCCTGGGTTGCAGAACGCAGGTCGGTAGCGTAACCAAACATTTCCGCCAGCGGCACCTCAGCATTAACGATCTTGCCGGAGGCACTGTCGTCCATACCCTGGATCAGACCGCGACGACGGTTCAGGTCGCCAACCACGTCACCCATGTTCTCTTCCGGGGTAACCACTTCCACTTTCATCATCGGCTCGAGCAGTACTGCACCGCCAACATCTGCCAGCTTCTTGGTCGCCATGGAGCCTGCGATCTTGAACGCCATTTCGTTGGAGTCCACATCGTGGAAGGAGCCGTCGTACAGGGTAGCCTTCAGGCCCAGCAGCGGGTAGCCAGCCAGAACACCGTTCTGCATCTGCTCCTCGATACCTTTCTGTACCGCCGGGATGTATTCCTTCGGAACCACACCACCCACGATCGCGTTTTCGAAGACCAGGCCTTCACCAGACTCGTCTTCCGCCGGCTCGAACTTGACCCATACGTGACCGTACTGACCGCGACCACCGGACTGACGAACGAACTTGCCTTCGATCTCAGAGGTGTTGCGGATAGTTTCACGATAGGCCACCTGCGGCTTACCGATGTTGGCTTCAACGTTGAATTCACGACGCATGCGGTCAACGATGATGTCCAGGTGCAGCTCGCCCATACCGGAGATGATGGTCTGGCCGGTCTCTTCGTCGGTCTTCACACGGAAAGAGGGGTCTTCCTGAGCCAGCTTGCCCAGAGCGATACCCATTTTTTCCTGGTCCGGCTTGGACTTCGGCTCTACCGCTACGGAGATTACCGGCTCAGGGAATTCCATGCGCTCGAGAACGATTTTCGCGTCTTCGGCACACAGGGTGTCACCAGTAGTCACATCTTTCAGGCCAATCGCTGCCGCGATGTCACCCGCCAGCACTTCCTTGATCTCTTTACGATCATTGGAGTGCATCTGCACCATACGGCCGACACGCTCTTTCTTCTCCTTCACGGAGTTGTACACCGCGGTGCCGCTTTCCAGCTTACCGGAGTACACACGGAAGAAGGTCAGGGTACCAACGAAGGGGTCGGTTGCGATCTTGAACGCCAGCGCAGCAAACGGCGCATTGTCATCCGCTTCACGGGTCTCAACGGTCTCAGCCTTGTCCAGCAGAGTACCTTCGATCGCCTTAACTTCGGTCGGCGCCGGCAGGTATTCGATAACCGCGTCCAGCATGGCCTGTACGCCCTTGTTCTTGAACGCAGAGCCGCCCAGAACCGGTACGATTTCGTTGGCCAGGGTACGCTGACGGATGGCTGACTTGATCTCTTCTTCGGTCAGCTCACCTTCTTCAAGGTATTTTTCCATCAGCTCTTCGGTCGCTTCCGCCGCAGCTTCCACCAGGAACTCGCGCATTTCTTCGCACTCGTCCTGCATGTCAGCCGGGATGTCGGCGTAGTCGAAGGTCATACCCATGTCTTCTTCGTTCCACAGGATGGCCTTCATCTTGACCAGGTCGACCACACCCTTGAACTCGTCTTCGGAGCCAATGGTCATCTGCAGCGGAACCGCGTTCGCATTCAGGCGGGTCTTCAGCTGGCCGACTACCTTGCGGAAGTCTGCACCGGCGCGGTCCATTTTGTTGACGAATACCATGCGCGGCACTTCGTACTTGTTGGCCTGACGCCATACAGTTTCGGTCTGCGGCTGCACACCGGAAGAGCCACACAGAACGACGACGGCGCCGTCCAGTACACGCAGGGAGCGCTCTACTTCAATGGTGAAGTCAACGTGTCCGGGAGTGTCGATAATGTTTACGCGGTGCTGCGGGAACTGCTGCTGCATACCAGCCCAGAAACAGGTGGTTGCTGCGGAAGTGATGGTAATACCACGCTCCTGCTCCTGCTCCATCCAGTCCATGGTGGCTGCGCCTTCGTGCACCTCACCAATTTTGTGGGACAGACCGGTGTAGAAGAGTACGCGCTCGGTAGTCGTGGTTTTACCGGCGTCTACGTGGGCGCAGATACCGATATTGCGATAGCGTTCGATAGGCGTTTTACGTGCCACAGTTGTATCCTCGATATAACGGCAAAAGGCAGCGCGGAGTTTTACCTTCCTTGCTGCCTTTCGATTTTATTTTCCGATGGAAATAATCATCAGACTTAGAAGCGTCACTATCTTAGAAACGATAGTGAGAGAACGCTTTGTTGGCTTCCGCCATACGGTGCACGTCTTCACGCTTCTTGACCGCGCCACCCTTGTTCTGGGCTGCGTCGATCATTTCATTGGCCAGGCGCTGGGCCATGGACTTCTCGCCGCGCTTACGGGAGAAATCTACCAGCCAGCGCATTGCCAGCGCGGTACGACGTGCGGGACGCACTTCTACCGGCACCTGGTAGGTAGCACCACCAACACGACGGGATTTTACTTCCACCATCGGGGCGATGTTTTCCAGGGACTCTTCAAAAACCTCAATCGGATCTTTGTTCAGTTTTTCTGAAACCAGATCCAGTGCACCATATACGATGCTCTCTGCCACGGACTTCTTACCAGAGATCATGACATGGTTCATGAACTTGGCCAGGGTCACGTTCCCGAACTTGGGATCGGGCAGCACTTCGCGCTTGGCGACTACTCGTCTTCTTGGCATGGGATTGCCTCTCTTCAGGGTTACTCTGAGATGCCGCCGCACTAACTAACAAATAGTAAATACAACTCGGCGAGCTCAGCCTTACTCCGGTTATTCGTTAAACCGAAACGCAATGTTGTCTTAAGAGCTATTAAGCCTTAGGACGCTTGGCGCCGTACTTGGAACGGCCCTGCTTGCGATCGTTTACGCCGGCACAGTCAAGTGCACCGCGTACAGTGTGGTAGCGCACACCCGGCAGGTCTTTTACACGACCGCCGCGAATCAGCACCACGCTGTGCTCCTGCAGGTTGTGGCCTTCACCGCCGATGTACGAAGTTACTTCGTAGCCGTTGGTCAGGCGCACACGACAAACTTTACGCAGTGCAGAGTTCGGCTTCTTCGGTGTAGTGGTATACACGCGAGTACAAACTCCACGACGCTGCGGGCTAGCTTGCAGTGCAGGCACGTCGCTTTTTTCAACTTTGCGTTTTCTCGGCTTACGAACCAACTGGTTGATCGTTGCCATTAAAAATCACTCCAAAAATAAAACGCCCCCACCTTGACAGCAGTGAGGGCCTATCGTCAGTGCGCGACATCCGACCGATCCGAGGATCAGCGGACAATCGCACCCCATTAGCGGGGGCCGCATTCTATAAGCGCGGCAACCCCGAGTCAATCACCTGCCGAAGTAAATACTCACCTCGACAGGCAATTGCGATGCGGAACAGGCCAAAGATCCCTCTTTCACGAGCAGAAACCTCTGGTCAGACTACTCCGTCGCTTCGACCTCAGTCCCCGGAAGATTTCAGGGCTTCGGTCAGCGCCGCTTCCACCTCTTCTGCAGAAGGACCTTCGGCATAGCCCTGGGTCAACTGCTGGGTGCGTCTGCGCTTGCGCTCGGCATGGTAGGCCAGGCCGGTACCGGCCGGGATCAGGCGGCCAACGACCACGTTTTCCTTCAGGCCGCGCAGGCTGTCTTCCTTGCCGGTTACCGCCGCTTCGGTCAGTACACGGGTGGTCTCCTGGAAGGAGGCCGCGGACAGGAAGGACTCGGTCGCCAGAGACGCCTTGGTGATACCCAGCAGCAGACGCTCGAACTGAGCCGGCTGCTTGCCTTCGGCACGCAGGCGCTCGTTCTCTTCCACGACGCGCTGGTATTCCACCTGGTCACCCTTGATGAACTCAGAGTCACCCATCTCCAGGATTTCAACTTTACGCAGCATCTGACGCACGATGGTCTCGATGTGCTTATCGTTGATGCCTACACCCTGGAGGCGGTAAACCTCCTGGATCTCGTTGGTGATGTAGCGCGCCAGCTCTTCCACGCCTTTCAGGCGCAGGATGTCGTGCGGGTTGGACGGGCCGTCAGAGATGACCTCACCCTTCTCTACGGTTTCACCTTCGAACACGGTCAGCTGGCGGTGTTTCGGAATCAGCACTTCGTAATGATCCTTGCCATTGGCCAGCGGCTTGCCGTCTTTCGGGGTGATCTGCAGGCGTACCTTGCCTTTGGTCTCTTTACCGAAGGAAACGGTACCGGAGATCTCCGCCAGGATGGACGGTTCTTTCGGCTTACGCGCTTCAAACAGGTCGGCAACACGCGGCAGACCACCGGTGATGTCCTTGGTACCGCCGGATTCCTGCGGAATACGTGCAACGATGTCACCCACGTTCACCTTGTCGCCATCCTTCAGACTGAGGATCGCGCGCGGCGGCAGCGCGTAGTGCGCCGGTGCGTTGGAGTTGACCAGGGTCAGCTCTTCACCATTTTCATCCACCAGGGTCACCGCCGGACGCAGGTCTTTACCCGCCGCCGGACGCTCAGCCGGGTCGATCACCTCAATGGAAGACAGGCCGGTGATTTCGTCGGTCTGCTTGCGAATAGACAGGCCATCTTCCATACCGGACAGTTTCACCCAACCGGCAACTTCGGTAATGATCGGGTGGGTGTGCGGATCCCACTTGGCCACGATCTGGCCGCCGTCGATGGTCGAACCTTCATCGACAGTAATCACCGCACCGTAAGGCAGCTTGTAGCGCTCGCGCTCACGGCCCGCGGGGTCGGCTACCGCCAGCTCACCGGAACGGGACACCGCTACCAGGTTGCCGCCCTCGGTTTTAACCGTCTTCAGGTTGTGCAGTCGAACAGTACCCGGCTGTTTCACCTGAATGCTGTCGGCGGCAGAAGCACGGCTCGCCGCACCACCGATGTGGAAGGTACGCATGGTCAGCTGGGTGCCCGGCTCACCAATGGACTGCGCCGCCACAACACCCACGGACTCACCGGGGTTAGCGCGGTGGCCACGGGCCAGGTCACGGCCGTAACACTGGGCACAGATACCGTGCGCCGTTTCACAGGAGATCGGCGAGCGTACGATCACTTCGTCGATACCCATGCCTTCGATGCGCTCTACCCAGGCTTCGTCGATCATGGTGCCTGCGGGCACCGCGATTTCGTCGCTGCCAGGCTTGATGACGTCACGGGCCACTACACGACCCAGGATACGGTCACCCAGGGATTCGATCACGTCACCGCCCTCGATCACCGGCGCCATGGTCAGGCCGTCGTCGGTGCCACAGTCGATTTCTGTGATCACCACGTCCTGCGCCACGTCTACCAGACGACGGGTCAGGTAACCGGAGTTGGCGGTTTTCAGTGCGGTATCCGCCAGACCTTTACGCGCACCGTGGGTCGAGATGAAGTACTGCAGTACGCTCAGACCTTCACGGAAGTTCGCGGTAATGGCGTTCTCGATAATGGAGCCATCCGGACGCGCCATCAGGCCACGCATACCGGCCAGCTGACGAATCTGCGCCTCAGAACCACGCGCACCGGAATCCGCGTACATGTAGACGGAGTTGAAGGAGTCCTGCTCGGTCTCTTTACCGTCACGATCGATGACCGGCTCTTTCTTGATGCCCGCCATCATCGCCTGGGTCACCTTATCGTTGGTACGAGACCAAACGTCGATGACCTTGTTGTATTTCTCACCCGCGGTCACCAGACCGGAGGCAAACTGGGTCTCGATCTCTTTCACTTCCTCTTCCGCGGAAGCGATCAGGTCGGCCTTGGCCGCCGGGATCTCGAAGTCGTTCACACCAATGGAAGAACCAGACTTGGTGGAGAAATCGAAACCGGTGTACATCAGCTGGTCCGCGAAGATCACGGTCGCCTTCAGGCCCACCTTGCGGTAGCACTCGTTCAGCACACGAGAAATCGACTTCTTCTTCATCGGCTGGTTCACGTACTCGAAGGGCAGGCCTTCAGGCACGATGTTCCACAGCAGCGCACGACCGACAGTGGTGTCGTAGATGGTACGAGTCACCTGCTTCTCGCCATCTTCACCGATGGACACTTCGTCGATACGCACCTTGATCTTCGCCTGCAGACCTACCTGCTTGGCATAGAAGGCGCGACTCACTTCCTTGATATCGGAGAAGAACATGCCTTCGCCTTTATCGTTCACACGCTCGCGGGTCATCCAGTACAGACCCAGTACCACGTCCTGGGAAGGTACGATGATCGGCTCACCGTTGGCGGGAGACAGGATGTTGTTGGTGGACATCATCAGCGCGCGGGATTCCAGCTGCGCTTCGATGGTCAGCGGTACGTGTACCGCCATCTGGTCACCGTCGAAGTCGGCGTTGTACGCCGCACACACCAGCGGGTGCAGCTGGATGGCCTTACCTTCAATCAGCACCGGCTCAAACGCCTGGATACCCAGACGGTGCAGGGTCGGGGCGCGGTTCAGCAGTACCGGGTGCTCGCGAATCACTTCGTCGAGGATATCCCACACCACCGCTTCTTCACGCTCGACCATTTTCTTGGCGGCTTTGATGGTGGTGGCCAGGCCGCGGGCTTCCAGCTTGCCGAAAATGAACGGCTTGAACAGCTCGAGGGCCATTTTCTTGGGCAGACCACACTGGTGCAGACGCAGGGTCGGACCAACCACGATCACGGAACGACCGGAGTAATCGACACGCTTACCCAGCAGGTTCTGACGGAAACGACCCTGCTTACCCTTGATCATGTCGGCCAGGGATTTCAGCGGGCGCTTGTTGGAGCCGGTAATGGCGCGGCCGCGACGGCCGTTATCCAGCAGTGCGTCAACCGATTCCTGCAGCATGCGCTTTTCGTTGCGCACAATGATGTCCGGCGCATTCAGCTCGAGCAGGCGCTTCAAACGGTTGTTACGGTTGATCACCCGACGGTACAGGTCGTTCAGGTCGGAGGTCGCAAAGCGGCCACCGTCCAGCGGTACCAAGGGACGCAGATCCGGCGGCAGAACCGGCAGTGCCTGCATGATCATCCACTCCGGCTTGTTGCCGGATTTGTAGAAGGCTTCCAGCAGCTTCAGGCGCTTGGACAGCTTCTTGATCTTGGTCTCGGAGTTGGTTGCCGGAATCTCTTCGCGCAGGCGCTGGATTTCGGACGGCAGCTCGATGTCGTTCATCAGCTCCTGGATGGCTTCGGCACCCATCTTGGCTTCGAACTCATCGGCGAACTCTTCCATCGCTTCGAAGTACTGCTCATCGTTCAGCAGCTGACCGCGCTCCAGAGTCGTCATACCCGGGTCGGTCACTACGTAGGATTCGAAGTACAGCACGCGCTCGATATCACGCAGGGTCATGTCCAGCAGCAGGCCGATACGGGACGGCAGGGACTTCAGGAACCAAATGTGCGCAACCGGGCTCGCCAGCTCAATGTGGCCCATGCGCTCACGGCGCACCTTGGCCTTGGTCACTTCTACACCGCACTTCTCACAGATAATGCCGCGGTGCTTCATGCGCTTGTACTTACCGCACAGGCACTCGTAGTCCTTCACCGGGCCAAAGATCTTGGCACAGAACAGGCCTTCGCGCTCCGGCTTGAAGGTACGGTAGTTGATGGTCTCCGGCTTTTTCACTTCGCCGTAGGACCAGGAACGGATCATCTCCGGCGATGCCAGACCGATGCGGATAGCGTCAAATTCTTCCAGCTGATCCTGGGCTTTCACCAGGTTTAACAAATCTTTCAAGGCCTTTCCTCCACTAGGGGGTAGTCAACCCGGCCAACTGCCTTTCGGGGCCGGGAGCGCCGGTGGTATGCGATTTCTGCATCGACACCACCGGCCTCTGTCTACTAAATCCGATTGTTACCAGTCTTATTCGTTTTCCAGCTCGAAGTTCATACCCAGCGAGCGGATTTCCTTGACCAGTACGTTGAAGGATTCGGGCATGCCCGGCTCCATGCGGTGGTCGCCATCCACGATGTTTTTATACATCTTGGTACGACCTTCCACGTCATCGGATTTGACCGTGAGCATTTCCTGCAGGGTGTAAGCGGCACCGTATGCTTCCAGTGCCCACACCTCCATCTCACCGAACCGCTGACCACCGAACTGCGCCTTACCACCCAGCGGCTGCTGGGTAACCAGGCTGTAGGAACCGGTAGAACGCGCGTGCATTTTGTCGTCTACCAGGTGGTTCAGCTTCAGCATGTACATGTAGCCCACGGTGACCGGACGCTCGAAGGAGTCACCGGTACGGCCGTCGAACAGGGTGATCTGGCCGGAATCGGGGATGTCCGCCAGGCGCAGCAGCTTCTTGATTTCAGGCTCTGCGGCACCGTCGAAGACCGGCGTTGCCATGGGTACACCGCGACGCAGGTTTTCGGACATGGCCAGGACTTCCTCGTCGGACAGCTCGTCCAGATCTTCCTTGCGACCGCCAGTGGAGTTGTAGACTTCTTCCAGGAAACCGCGAACCTTCGCCGCTTCCTGCTTCTCCTTGATCATGCGATCGATTTTGACACCGAGGCCTTTGGCCGCCATACCCAGGTGCATTTCCAGCACCTGACCGACGTTCATACGGGACGGTACGCCCAGCGGGTTCAGCACCACGTCTACCGGCTCACCGTTTTCGTCGTACGGCATGTCTTCCACCGGCTTGATCACGGAGATAACACCTTTGTTACCGTGACGGCCGGCCATTTTGTCACCCGGCTGGATGCGACGTTTGATCGCCAGGTATACCTTGACGATTTTCAGCACGCCCGGTGCCAGGTCGTCGCCGGACTCCAGCTTTTTCTTCTTGTCTTCGAACTGCTCGTCGAGCAGTTTGCGACGTTCCTTCAACTGGGCTTCGGCTTTTTCCAGCTGCTCGTTCAGACTCTCTTCGGCCATGCGCAGCTTGAACCAGTCTTCGCGCGGCAGACCGGCGAGAACTTCAGCGTTCAGGACGTCGCCTTTCTTGACGCCCTTGCCACCGGCAACCTTCTGGCCGTCCAGTGCCGCCGCCAGACGCTCAAAGGTCGCGCCTTCAACGATGCGGTACTCTTCGTTCAGGTCCTTGCGCACTTCGTCCAGCTGGGCTTTCTCGATGGCGAGAGAGCGCTGGTCTTTCTGCAGACCGTCGCGGGTGAAGACCTGTACGTCGATCACGGTACCGCGGGTGCCGGACGGCGCACGCAGCGAGGTGTCTTTAACGTCGGAGGCCTTCTCACCGAAGATCGCGCGCAGCAGCTTTTCTTCCGGTGTCAGCTGGGCTTCGCCTTTCGGCGTCACCTTGCCTACCAGAATGTCGCCAGCACCCACTTCCGCACCGATGTACACGATGCCGGACTCATCCAGCTTGTTCAGCGCCGACTCGCCCACGTTGGGGATATCCGCGGTGATTTCCTCACTGCCCAGCTTGGTATCACGGGCAATACAGGTCAGTTCCTGAATGTGAATGGTGGTGAAGCGGTCTTCCTGTACCACACGCTCGGAGACGAGGATGGAGTCCTCGAAGTTGTAGCCGTTCCAAGGCATGAACGCGATGCGCATGTTCTGGCCCAGCGCCAGCTCACCCAGGTCGACAGACGGGCCGTCAGCGAGAATGTCGCCGCGCGCAACCACGTCGCCGGTCTTCACGATCGGGCGCTGGTTGATGCAGGTGTTCTGGTTGGAGCGGGTGTACTTGGTGAGACCGTACAGATCCACACCCGCGTCACCGGCTTCCACTTCCTCGTCGTGTACACGCACAACCACACGGCTGGCATCCACACGCTCGATCACACCGCCGCGCTTGGCAACGATACAGACACCGGAGTCGCGCGCCACGGTGCGCTCCATGCCGGTACCGACCAGCGGCTTTTCAGCGCGCAGGGTCGGAACCGCCTGACGCTGCATGTTCGATCCCATCAATGCGCGGTTGGCGTCATCGTGTTCCAGGAACGGAATCATTGCGGCGGCAACGGACACTACCTGGCGGGCGGACACGTCCATGTACTGGATTTCGTCCGGGGTCTTCAGGGTGAACTCGTACTGGTAACGCACGCTGACCAGGTCATCGGTAAAGCGACCGTTTTCATCCACCGCAGCGGACGCCTGTGCAACCACGTAATTGGCTTCGTTGATCGCCGACAGGTATTCGATCTGATCGGTCAGCTGACCGTTGATCACCTTCCGATACGGGCTCTCGAGGAAGCCGTAGTGGTTGGCGCGGGCATAGGTGGCCAGGGAGTTGATCAGACCAATGTTCGGACCTTCCGGCGTTTCAATCGGGCACACACGGCCGTAGTGGGTCGGGTGCACGTCGCGCACCTCGAAGCCGGCGCGCTCACGGGTCAAACCACCCGGGCCCAACGCGGATACACGACGCTTGTGGGTCACTTCCGACAGCGGGTTGTTCTGGTCCATAAACTGGGACAGCTGGGAGGAACCAAAGAATTCCTTCACCGCGGCGGCCACCGGCTTGGCATTGATCAGGTCCTGCGGCATCAGGCCTTCGGACTCTGCCATGGACAGACGCTCTTTCACTGCGCGCTCGACGCGCACCAGGCCCACACGGAACTGGTTCTCGGCCATTTCGCCCACGGAACGCACACGACGGTTACCCAGGTGGTCGATATCGTCCACCATGCCACGGCCGTTACGAATCTCGATCAGGGTCTTGAGCACGTCGACGATGTCGTCCTTGCTCAGGGTGCCCTGTCCGGTTTCGTCTTCACGGCCCAGACGGCGATTGAACTTCATGCGGCCAACCGCAGACAGGTCGTAACGCTCGTCGGAGAAGAACAGGTTCTCGAACAGAGACTCCGCAGATTCCTTGGTGGGCGGCTCGCCCGGGCGCATCATGCGGTAGATTTCCACCAGCGCTTCGAGCTGGGTGCGAGACGGATCCGCACGCAGGGTGTCGGAAATAAACGGACCGCAATCCAGGTCGTTGGTGTACAGCGTGTGGATGGTATTGACGTTGAGGAGACGCAGCTTGGCCACGACTTCATCGGTGATTTCGGTGTTACATTCCACCGCCACTTCACCGGTGGTCTCGTCAATGATGTCGTGCGCCAGCACTCGGCCATTGAGGTAAGACAGCGGCGCTTCCAGATTTTCCACGCCGGCTTTTTCCAGCTGGCGGATGTGACGCGGGGTAATGCGGCGACCTTCCTCGACGATCACCTTGCCCTTGCCGTCCTTGATGTCGAAGGAGGCAACGTCACCACGCAGGCGCGACGGAATCAGCTCCAGGCTGACGGTCTCGTCCTCGAGGGTGAACTTGCTCGTTTCGAAGAACATGTCCAGCATTTCCTGGGAGGTGAAACCCAGGGCGCGCAGCAGAATGGTCGCCGGCAACTTACGGCGACGGTCGATACGCACGTAGACGAGGTCTTTCGGGTCGAACTCGAAGTCCAGCCAGGATCCACGGTAGGGGATCACCCGCGCGGCGTACAACAGCTTACCGGAGGAGTGGGTCTTGCCTTTGTCGTGATCGAAGAATACACCCGGGGAGCGGTGCAACTGAGACACGATAACGCGCTCGGTACCGTTGATAACGAAGGTACCGTTCTCGGTCATGAGCGGAATTTCGCCCATGTACACTTCTTGTTCTTTAATGTCCTTGATGGACTTATTCGCTGATTCCTTATCGTAAATAATCAGGCGAACACGCACACGCAACGGGCATGCGTACGTCACGCCGCGCAGAGTACACTCCTTGACATCGAACGCAGGTTTGCCGAGGGTGTAGCTCACGTACTCCAGAGCGGCGTTGCCGGAGTAACTGACAATCGGAAATACAGACTTGAACGCCGCCTGCAGGCCGATATCGAGGCGCTCATCCGGGCGCGTGTCGGCCTGAGTAAATTTGCGATACGAGTCCAGCTGTATCGCAAGCAGGAAAGGCACGTCCATGACCTTAGGCAGTTTGCCAAAATCCTTGCGGATACGTTTTTTCTCAGTGTATGAGTAAGCCATTCATATTCCCCAGCTTGATCGGTGACAAGACTTCATCAGAGCTGCGGTCAGCTTTCTGACGATACGCAGCCCATTCGGGCGAGAAGTCTCTGCACATTGCGCTACGCTTAAAACAGGTGGTTAAAAACTGCACCGCCCTGTGCGCAAACCTCTCGATTTCATTGTCGACTGCAGCGCGTAACTTCCTTCGCCTTTGGCGTAAAAAAGCCCCATGCCGCAAACGGCAAAAAGGCCGGCGGACACATGTCCACCAGCCTTGCCGTCAGTGGTTGATTACGCAGCCACTGACGGTGGTGTGTAGAACCGAATTACTTCAGTTCTACGGTAGCGCCAGCTTCTTCCAGCTCTTTCTTCGCTGCTTCGGCGTCGTCCTTGGACACGCCTTCTTTCAGCGGGCTCGGAGCGCCGTCTACCAGAGCTTTGGCTTCTTTCAGGCCCAGACCGGTGAGACCGCGAACAGCTTTGATCACGTTCACTTTCTTGTCGCCAGCAGAGGTCAGAATTACGTCGAATTCGTCTTTTGCTTCAGCAGCAGCTTCGCCACCAGCAGCACCGCCAGCAACAACAGCAGCAGCCGCAGTTACGCCGAACTTCTCTTCCATAGCTTCGATCAGCTCAACAACGTCCTTAACGGACATTTCAGCGATCGCATTGATGATATCTTCTTTAGTCAGAGACATGAGTTAGTACCTGATTTCGTGTGAGCAGAAAACTGCCCATAAATTCATATGTAAAAAAGAGTTAAATGAAAACTGTCGTTTCGCTCTCGCGAAATGATTACGCAGCTTCCTGCTCTTTTTGGTCGCGAACGGCCGCAATAGTGCGAACCAGTTTGCCAGCAGAGGCTTCTTTCATAACGCTCATCAGCTTGGCGATAGCTTCGTCGTACGTCGGCAGGCTTGCCAACAGTGCAACGTCAGTCGCTACGCCTTCGAAGGCGGCACCTTTCAGCTCCAGCTTGTCATTGCCCTTGGCGAACTCTTTCAGGATGCGCGCGCCGGCACCCGGATGTTCGTTGGAAAAGGCAATAATGCTGGGACCGACGAATTTCTCGATGAGACATTCGAATTCGGTACCGGCCAGAGCGCGACGCGCCAGAGTATTGCGGACGACTTTCAACCAAACGCCGTTCTCGCGAGCCTCTTTGCGCAGAGTAGTCATGTCATTCACGGTTACGCCACGGGAATCCGCAACAACCGCAGACAGAGCACCCTCAGCAGCCTGCTGGACTTCCGCGACAATCGCTTTCTTGTCTACGAGTCCAATAGCCATAGTGTCACTCCTGGATTTGAAAAAAGATCGGGACATCATGAACCCGATCCGTTCCGGTGCTTAAAGCTCAAATCCAGTAAAAATACTGGTTTGGGCACACCGTCTGCGTAGGCTCGCTCTCTTCAGTGGCCGGCCTGGCCAGAGAGCGGATTAAGCGGGGTGCATTTAAACCTCAAACACACTCCGCACCTACGGTCTTTGACGACCCGCCACCCTGCAAGCAAAGTGGCGAACCCCAAAGTTCTTTTTACTGAACGCGGTAACTTTCCGGGAAAGTTACTTAACGTCCAGAGAAGCCTGGTCGATGGTCAGACCCGGGCCCATGGTAGTGCTCAGGGTGATCTTCTTCAGATACACGCCTTTCGCGGAAGCCGGCTTGGCCTTTTTCAGGTCAGCAACCAGTGCTTCCAGGTTTTCTTTCAGCAGGTTTGCGTCGAAGGCAACCTTGCCGATACCGCCGTGAATGATGCCGCCTTTGTCAGCGCGGAAACGCACCTGACCAGCCTTGGCATTCTTAACCGCAGTCGCAACATCAGGAGTTACGGTGCCGGTTTTCGGGTTCGGCATCAGGCCGCGCGGGCCCAGGATCTGGCCCAGCTGGCCAACAACGCGCATGGCGTCCGGAGAAGCCACAACCACGTCGAAGTCCATTTTGCCTGCTTTCACTTCAGCAGCCAGTTCGTCCATACCCACCAGGTCGGCGCCCGCTTCTTTAGCGGCGTCGGCATTGGCACCCTGGGTAAATACGGCAACGCGTACTTCTTTACCGGTACCGTGCGGCAGGGTGGTTGCACCACGTACAGCCTGGTCGGATTTGCGCGGGTCGATGCCCAGGTTGATGGCAGCATCAACAGTTTCCGCAAACTTGACGTTGGAGAACTCTTTCAGCAGGGAAACGGCTTCTTCAATGCCGTACGCCTTGCCAGATTCAATTTTTTCAGCGATCGCGCGCTGACGCTTGGTCAATTTAGCCACTTACACACCCTCCACTTCGATACCGGCACTGCGTGCGGAACCAGCGATAGTGCGCACGGCTGCTTCCATATCGGACGCAGTCAGGTCTGCCTTTTTCATTTCCACGATCTCTTCGATCTGAGCACGGGTCACTTTTCCGACCTTCTCAGTGTTCGGGCGGCCGGAACCGCTCTTGATCTTGGCAGCCTTGCGCAGCAGAACCGCGGCGGGCGGAGACTTCATGATGAAGGTGAACGAGCGATCGCTGTATACAGAGATCACAACCGGCACCGGCAGGCCCGGCTCCAGGTTTTGAGTCTGTGCGTTGAACGCCTTACAGAACTCCATGATGTTCACGCCGTGCTGACCCAGGGCAGGACCAACGGGGGGACTCGGGTTGGCCTGACCGGCCTTTACTTGCAGCTTGATGTAAGCTTCGATTTTCTTAGCCATTACAGCTTCCTCTTTAACTGGGTGCTAACGCCTGCGCTGTACACTCATACAAACGTGCAACGCTCAGCTCCCCTGTTTGCCCGAAAAACACACAACCTGGTTTTCAGGGACGCGAAAGCCCCCTTCCACAATCAGTGAAAGAGGGCCGAATCCTTTCAGCTCGAACTCAGCTCTTTTCTACCTGGCCGAACTCAAGCTCTACCGGTGTAGAACGACCGAAGATCAACACCGCCACACGCAGACGGCTCTTTTCGTAGTTGACCTCTTCGACCACACCGTTGAAATCATTAAACGGACCGTCGATAACACGCACCATCTCGCCCGGCTCAAACAGCGTCTTGGGCTTGGGCTTATCGACAGAGTCATCGATGCGATTCAGGATAGCCTGAGCTTCGCGATCGGTAATCGGCGCCGGCTTGTCCGCCTTGCCGCCGATAAAGCCCAGCACACGCGGCGTCTCTTTCACCAGGTGCCAGGTGTCATCATTCAGCTCCATTTCCACCAGCACGTAACCGGGGAAGAACTTGCGCTCACTCTTGCGCTTCTGGCCGGCACGCATTTCCACCACTTCTTCGGTGGGAACCAACACCTCACCAAAGAGGTGGTCCATTTCGTGCAGCTCAATGCGCTCCTTGAGAGTGTTTTTCACACGCTTCTCATAGCCGGAGTAGGCCTGAACTACATACCAATGCTTTGCCATGGATTAACCTTTAGCCAATGATCTTGGAAGCAATCCAGCCGAGACCGGAATCCAACGCCCAGAGAATGACTGCCATAAGCAGCACGAACACCACTACGATCAGGGTGGTCTGGGTTGCCTCCTGACGGGTTGGCCATACCACCCGGCGCACTTCATTCTGCGCTTCCCGCACCAGAGTCCAGAGCGCATTGCCCTTCTCGGTCTGTACCGCAACAAACACTGCCGCCAGGCAGAGCACAACAATTGCCAGCACACGATACAGCAGGGGGAATTCGGCGTAGTAGGAATTGCCGGCAACGGCAGCGCCAACCAACAGCACTACCAGTAGCCACTTGAGGCCATCAAGACGAAAGGTTTTCGCCTCTACTTTAGCGTTCATACAAAGAAGCCTTTAGCGCGCCAAAACTGCGAGGCGCCTTTATTGCCAACGACCACAAAGAGCGACAGCAGTACAGGATAGCCCAACTGCAGGCCCCTTGCGGGCATCTGAAAGTTGGCAGGCCAGGAGGGACTCGAACCCCCAACAGCCGGTTTTGGAGACCGGTGCTCTACCAATTGAACTACTGGCCTGAAACACCCGGATACGTGACATACATGTCAGTACCGGAAAAAACGAGGGGCGGATGATACCACCGACCCCAGCGTTTGCAAGCGTGACTACTGATTCGCACCAGCAGCCACACTCGATTCAGCGATTACTCGATGATCTTGGCTACAACGCCAGCACCAACGGTACGGCCACCTTCACGGATCGCGAAGCGCAGACCTTCTTCCATGGCGATCGGGCAGATCAGAGTCACAGACATCTGAATGTTGTCGCCCGGCATTACCATTTCAGTACCTTCTGGCAGCTCAACCGCACCGGTTACGTCGGTGGTACGGAAGTAGAACTGCGGACGGTAGCCTTTGAAGAACGGGGTGTGACGACCACCTTCGTCCTTGGACAGGATGTACACCTCACCTTCGAACTTGGTGTGCGGGGTGATGGAGCCCGGCTTCGCCAGAACCTGACCACGCTCAACTTCGTCACGCTTGGTGCCACGCAGCAGCGCACCGATGTTCTCACCAGCACGGCCTTCGTCCAGCAGCTTGCGGAACATTTCAACACCGGTACAGGTGGTCTTGGTGGTCTCTTTGATACCAACGATTTCGATTTCGTCGCCAGTATTGATGATGCCACGCTCTACACGACCGGTTACTACGGTACCGCGACCAGAGATGGAGAATACGTCTTCGATCGGCATCAGGAACGGCTGATCGATTGCACGCTCCGGCTCCGGGATGTACTCGTCCAGGGTCTCTACCAGCTTCTTAACCGCAGAGGTACCCAGTTCGTTGTCGTCTTCGCCGTTCAGGGCCATCAGGGCAGAACCAGCGATGATCGGAGTGTCGTCACCCGGGAACTCGTACTGGTCGAGCAGCTCGCGCAGCTCCATTTCAACCAGTTCCAGCATCTCGGTGTATTCTTCAGAGCCTACGCCGCCACAGTCTTCTGCCAGCAGGTCAGCCTTGTTCAGGAACACCACGATGTACGGTACACCTACCTGGCGAGACAGCAGGATGTGCTCGCGAGTCTGCGGCATAGGACCGTCGGTCGCGCCACATACCAGGATAGCGCCGTCCATCTGAGCAGCACCGGTGATCATGTTCTTCACGTAGTCGGCGTGTCCCGGGCAGTCTACGTGCGCGTAGTGACGGGTCGGGGACTCGTATTCCACGTGAGAGGTCGCGATGGTGATACCACGCTCACGCTCTTCCGGAGCGTTGTCGATACCGTCGAAGGCAACGGCAGCGCCGCCCCATACTTCAGAACATACGCGAGTCAGCGCAGCGGTCAGGGTGGTTTTACCGTGGTCAACGTGACCGATGGTGCCCACGTTTACGTGGGGCTTGGAACGTTCAAACTTTTCTTTTCCCATTGCGGGCCTCCCAATATAAGCGTGAGCCGAACTAGCGACTTTACCCAAGAACAGCTCCCGCCAGGAACCTGCCCGGGAACCAATGCACCCAGACCCGCCCAAAGGCAAAAAAGCCGGATACAAATAACCGCGGAGACACAGGTCACCGCGGCTACGAATAATGGAGCTCATGGGCGGATTTGAACCGCCGACCTCACCCTTACCAAGGGTGTGCTCTACCCCTGAGCTACATGAGCTTACTCCAGTGCCAGCAGCTTGCTGCCGACGCAGGCGGGGCCGCCTGCTTTGCACTCAACCCAGGGCCGAATGACTTCCTACCAAACTAACCGGGCTCCACACATGCGAATGGAGCGGGCAGCGGGAATCGAACCCGCATCATCAGCTTGGAAGGCTGAGGTTCTACCATTGAACTATGCCCGCGAACCGCGTGCGAAAACCTCCACGATAGAAGATCAAACAACTTCTTCTACCTTCGATGCCAGCACACAGGCATCTGAATAATGGTGCAGGGGGGTGGATTCGAACCACCGAAGCTTGCGCGTCAGATTTACAGTCTGATCCCTTTGGCCACTCGGGAACCCCTGCTCGAAAGCGGTGCGTATTTTCTACAGCAACCTCTTCGATGTCAACATTTTTTCTTTCAAATTCACATACTTACCTGAAACTCTTCAAAAGCACATGAGACGAGAAAGAATGGAGCTGGCGAGAGGAGTCGAACCCCCGACCGGCTGATTACAAGTCAGCTGCTCTACCAACTGAGCTACGCCAGCGCCCCACATTGCCACCCGTAAAGACAGCAACGCCACCCGGGGTTGTTGACCTCCCCCTTAAGTGGAGGCGGGATTCTAGGGGAAGTGCCCGCGACACGCAACAGGGGATTGTCGCTTTTCTTCACCCCCGTGAATTCCGCCAGCAAATTACTCTTCAGAACCGCGACGAATCTCGCTGCACAGGTTCTGGCGGCGCTCGACATCGGGGTAATCCCGCTGTAACTGATCCCAGAAACCCTCCGCCACCGCATCCTCCAGGCGCCCGCCATCCGAGACGCCGAGAACCACCCAGCGCTCGAGGTAGGTTTGTGGCTCCTCGCGAAACTCGGCGGCAAATCCGCGCCGATTCAAATCTTTCTTGAGCGACTCGGCACGCTCGATCTCGGAGAAGATACCAAAGGATATCCCATTCTCCAGGGACCCCTTGGGGATCACATAGCTGTCGATCCCCGCCGCCTGCAATTCCCGCAACTTGCGAAACGCCTCCTGCGATGAGTTTAACGGCGCAAGGAAAACCCAGTAGCGCATTTGCCCCTGCATCTCTATTTCTTCCAGGGACGCCTCAAGTTGCAGTGCCTGCAGGCGCTGCGCCACGTCTTCTCCCTGGTAGGCGAGCTCAAAGGGGCCCACCAGCGTACACAACCCGCCGGTCGCGGAAGCCGTTTCATTGGAGGGCGGGGGCGGCTCGGAAACTTCCGGCGACGCTGGCGCTTCGTCGGCGTCGACCAGCGATGCGGGATCCGCTTCGCTCAGCAATGTGATACTGGCGGCACGCTCGTCCTGAGCGGCGGGGGCAACCCGCACCGGAGCAGGGTCGCCACTCGACATAAACCAGGCCAGGAGCCCGATGTTAGCCAGTACCAATAAAATAAAAGTCCAACGCATAATCTCTCTGAGCCACTGAAACAGACAGTTAACAGGGGCGCGACATCGCACCCCTCGGCAAAATAACGGGCATTCTAGCCAATCGCCACCATTCCCTGACGGCTACCGGCGCACACCACAGGCAAAAACTCCGGCAAGCAGGGTGTGGTGTTCACCTAACACAGCCACGGGCGAAGGTGACGATGCCGGGTGCGGCAACGCCACCAAAAGGCTTGACTGAACACCATTGCGGCAACCGGGGAGCATTACCGCTACGGGTTGGTAAGCGCCAACCCCTCCATGACCAGGTCTTCAACCACCACATTCGGGCGATCACACCAGCGGGCAAGCGCACCCCCGTCGCCCCCACAGAACAGCAAGCGCGGCGCAGCACTCCCCTCCTCCGCACAGCGGTGGGCAAGGTCGTCATAGGCGCGCTCCACGGCCCCGAGCACCATCAATGGCAAACCGTGGTTGACCGCCTCGGCCGTGTCACACCCCGGCGCCAGTGACGTAATCACATTCGCCGGCGGCGCCACTTTCACCGCATCGGTATCAGCGTAGAGCGCCCGCCGCATCAAACCGAGCCCCGGGACAATGTAGCCCCCCAGGTGTTCGCCACCTGCGCCCAGCAGATCGAGGGTCACCGCGCTGCCGCAATCCACCACCAGGGCCGGTGACGGGTCGCGGCGAAACGCGGCGAGTACCGCCAGCCAGCGGTCCACACCGAGCCGGGAAGTGTCCCGGTAGGCGCAACGCACACCGCCGCACTCGGCACGCACGCGAGCGAATGCCACATCCAGACCCAGCACGCCATGGAGACGCGCGCAGATCGCCTCCGCTACAGCCGCGCCAGCCACATTGGCCGCCCGCACCCGCTGCGGCGCATGCATCCGCCACGCGGCGGGCAGAGTTTCCGCCAGCCACCACTTGCCGGGCCCCAGCACACCGCGCTCGATGACCCTGATGGCATCCTGACCAGCGTCGGTAATCAATCGCCACTTGGCGCGCGTATTGCCCTGATCCAGTTCGAGGATATTCATTTGCCCATCCACTCAGTGGCCACTGGCCGGACGCAGGGACACTTCACCACCATGAAAGGCCTGTTGCTCGCCATCAATGTCGAGTAACAGGGCGCCACTCGCGTCCACCCCACGCGCGACACCACACCAGCGCTGCCGGGCGGACTGCAGGCACACCTCGGCACCGGCAAACTGGTCCAGCGCCAGCCACGCGTCACGCCAGCGGGAGAACCCCGACTCGGGGTACGCATCCAGCATCGGCAGCAGTTCATTCAACATTGCCGCCACCAGCGCATTGCGTGAGATACCGGGCCGCACGGCTTCCAGGTCAATCCAGGGCTGCTCAATGGTTTCTGCCGCGGACGCCGGCAGCCGCATATTCAGGCCAATTCCCACCACCACCGCACAGCGATCCGTGAGGTCACCGCTCAACTCCAGCAGAACACCGGCCAGCTTGCGCCCGCGACACCACACGTCATTGGGCCACTTGAGGCGCACTTCGGGCACATCAAAGCGCGCCAGCGCCCGCGCCAGTGCGACGCCAACCGCAAGGCTCAAACCCTCCAGCAACGGCACCCCACCGTTGAACTGCCAACCGACGGAGAGGCTCACACCACTGGCAAATGGACTGGCCCAATGCCGCCCGCGGCGCCCGCGCCCGGCACTCTGCTGCTCCGCCAGCACCACCTTGCCATGGCCGCGGCCAGCTTCGAGCGCCTCCAGCGTGCGCGCATTTGTCGAGTCAACGAGGTCATACAAGTCCAGGTCGCCGATCAGCATGCGCGCCTGATCCGACAACCCCAAGCCGATGGCATCCGCATCCAGCAGGTCGAGACCACCGGGCAGTTGATAACCACGCCCTTTCTCAGAGGATACTTCCACCCCCAGCTGCTCCAGCTTCTGCAGCTGCTTCCACACGGCTGCGCGACTCACCCCCAGGCGCTCACCGAGCGATTCACCGGAATGGACTGCGCCGTCCGCCAGCAACAGGAGCAGCGGACGCAACTGTGCCAGTGCTTTGCTTTCTGCCGATTTGTACTCAGGCAAAACCGATACCTTTCACAGGTAGCAACGACCGTAGCGATGGCCGAGGCTGGTTAGAATTTCGTAGCCGATGGTGCCGGCAGCGGCCCCCATGTGGTCGACCGTGAGCTCATCATTGAGCAACTCGATGGCCTGCAGCCGCCCGCGCTGCTGCTCACTCAACGCGCTGATATCAAACACACAGCTATCCATGGAGACCCGACCGATCATTGGCACCACCACGCGCTGTTCCGGCTCACTGGTCGCGCCGCCGATCACCGCCGCGCCACGCCCGCGCCCGCTCTGGGTACGCAAAACACCATCGGCATAACCGCCGCGGACCACCGCCAGCCAACTGCCGGCGCGAGCCTGCTGGGTGGCGCCATAGCCTACGGCGCAATCGCGCTCGACCTGTCGCACCTGCAATACCGGCAGGCGGAGCCGCACCACCGCGCGCATTGGGTTGGGCTGGTCCGGGGTAGGATTGACGCCGTACAGGGCCGCACCCGGTCGCGCCACATCGAAATGGTAGGGCTCACCGAGATAAATCCCGGAAGAGTTCGCGAAGCTGGTTTCCACCTGCGGACATACCTTGCGCAGTGCGACGCAGGCGTCACTAAAGCGCTGCAACTGCTGCGAGTTCTGCAGATGGTGAGGGTCATCCGCGCAGGCCAGATGACTGAGAAACAGCTGGACGTTCGCCGACTGCAACAACGATGGCTGTTGCAGTAACTGGCGAAATTCAGCGGGTTCCATGCCCAGCCGGGTCATACCGGAATCCAGTTTGAGCGCACAGGGCGCCGCCACGCCATCGCGCGCTGTAGCCTCCACCCAGGACTGCAGCTGCGCGGTGGTCACCAGCACAGGCACGAGCCCGGATTCAGCACAGGCGTGCTCAAAGCCGGGGCGCACCCCGGTCAGCAACACAATACGCGCATCCTCAGGCAGCAGAGGCCGCACAGCCTCCCCCTCGGCCAGTGTGGCAACGAAAAAATCCCGGCATCCTGCAGCGTAGAGCGCCGGTACCACCCTGGCGACACCAAGGCCGTAGGCATCCGCCTTGACCACCGCACCACAGCGACTGCCAGCCCGCAGGCGCCGGCGCAACACTCGATAGTTGTGCACCAGCGCAGCGCAATCGATGATCAGCAGACCTTCACTCGCTTCGCGGGTCACTTGGCAGTCACTCTCGTCCATGGGTTTCACATCTTCATGCCGCAGAAAACAGGGTTTCACGGCGCAGCGCGCGGGCGCCGAACATCACCGCGGCGACGACCAGCACGAAGGTAACCAGTGACCCGGCGAGCATCCATGCAGGCGATACCGCGGTCCCGACCAGCAAGCCCTTGAGCCACTGCTGCTGGCCGATCAGCGGCAGCAGCTGCCAGCTATCGGCCAGCTCGATCTGCGCGGCATCGATCATGATCAGTAACGCCAGGGGCGCTATCTGGAAAATACTGAGCTGCGTCTGCGCGTCTTTGAACGACTGCGAGCGTAGCGCCAACAGAATCTGCAGCACTGCCACCAGCAGTGCCAGCGGCAGCAATACCAGCCCCATGGTGATCACACCACCCAGCGTAGTGGCCTGCTGCATACCAAGTTCCGCCAGCGGCATGAACGGCATCAACAGCACCAGCGCCGTGACCGCCAGCAGCGAACCGAGCCAGCCGAGACTGGCCACCGCCAGCATCTTCGCCGTGATCACCTGCCATGCGGGCAGCGGCTGCACCAGTAGGGTCTCCAGGCTGAGCCGCTCCCGCTCACCGGCGGAGGTGTCTACGGAGGTGGCCAGGCTGGCCACAAATAGCGTCAGAATCAGCAGGCCCGGCACCGTGGCAAGAATCAGCGCACCACGCATAGACGGCGTGCTCACGTCGCGCATTTCCAGCTGCCACGGGGCCAGCAGTTGCGGCGCCACACCGCGCGCGGCCAGCCGCTGGTTCACCACCAGCTGCTGCATGGCCGCCAGACGCTCCTGCACCAGGCGCTCGGCGCGCCTGGCGCCAGTGTCCGAGCTGTCTGTATACAGGTAAAGCCGCGGGGCACGGAAATCCTGATAACGCCGGGCAAAATCTTCCGGCACCACCAGTACCAGATCAAAACCCTGCTCCAGCAATGCCGTCGGTTCCCCCTCGACACGCTGCTCCACTTCCAGCAACGGCGAGTCCAGTTTTTCTGCCAGTAGCGGTGCCTCCGCGGCACCGATCAGGGCGACACGGGCAGTTTGTTCGGTCTGCTTCTTGACCACCATCACTGTCCCGCCGGCCAGCATCACCGGAAACAGCAGAGAAAAGCTCACCGCGGTCAACAGCGCACGCCGATCGCGCCAGGCTTCCAGAAACTCTTTTTTCAACAGGGGCAACATCTGCCCCAGGTTTGTCATCAACGAAGTGTAATTCATGCGGGCTCCACCTCCGGTTGCGCCGGCTGTCGGCCATAGGCCAGGGCGACAAAACTATCTTCCAGTGATTCACACCCGGTGGTGCGGCCAAGCGCCTCCGGTGTACCGCAGCCGACGATGCGCCCCGCCGACATGACCAGTACCGTATCCGACAGCTCGGCCACTTCTGGCATCACGTGGCTGGAAAACAGGATCGTGGTGCCGGCCGCCCGCAGCCGCAGCAGGGTCTTGCGCAGCAGCCGCACCGCCAGCACATCCAGCCCGCGAGTGGGCTCATCCAGTATCAGGTGTGGTGGACGGTGCACCAGGGCGCGGGCAAGGGAGACCTTCATGCGCTCCCCCTGGGAAAAGCCGCCCATGCGGCGATCCCACAGCGCATCCAGCTCCAGCTCCTCGCGCACCGAAGCCAGGGCGTCCTGCAGGTTAGCCCCTGTCAGCCCCTGCATCTGTGAAAAAATCTTCAGGTATTCCGCCACTGTGAGGCGTTCGTACAACCCCTCGCGGTCGCCCACAACGCCGAGCTGACGCCGCGCCGCCTGCGGGTCCACGGCGGGATCAATCCCCCCCACCAGAACGCGACCGGACTCGGCCTGCAGCAGACCACAGATGATGCGCAGGCAACTGGTTTTACCGGCGCCGTTTGCGCCCAGCAGCGCAGTAATTTTGCCATCTGGCACATCAAAACTCAGTGACTGCAACACCGGCTTGCCGGCGAAGGACTTACACACATTTTCTACTCGGATCACTGCTCTTCTCCTCCTTGCTCCACCACGCGCGCCGGCCGGGCAATGTCCGGCCCGTAAGCGGCGGCCATAAACGGCGGCCGCTCGATGTCCGCCACACAGGATGCATCCAGTGCGGTGTCCGGTGTATCGAGAAAGGTGCGGATCAGGTCTGGAATACAGCCGCGCGCCGAGTTGATATGCCCTCCCCCGGCAACCACCAGATGCTGCGTGTGCGGCAGGTAGCCCAGCTGGGTATCGGCATAGACGGGCGGCGTGATCGGGTCGGCGCTGCCAGAAATCAGCAGCACCGGGTGATCCCGCGGCTCGGGTTCGGCATAGGGGCGCGGCGCCACCGGCCAGCGCCTGCAGCCCTCAATAAAGGTGCGCACGAAGGCCTCACCGATAAAGGTCCCGGCACTGTCTGAGGCAATCTCATCCGCAGACACCCGGTGCATCTCCTCCGCACAGGCAACCGAGAACGTGAGCCCCATAGACATGCTGCCTTCGAGCTGGGCAAACAGGCCAAAGATACCCGACAACGGCAACAGATTGCCGCGGCGCGCTTCATGTACCGCAAAAGGTAACTGCGCAGCCGCCCCGGGATCGTACAGTGCTGTGCGCACCGCGCTGGCCAGCATCCAGGCCTCGACGGGCTCCTCGCCCGGAACCCCGGTAAACGGATCCGGGAAGCGCGCGGCCTGCTCTGGCGTCCACTGCGTGAGCAACGCGTCGAGCTCGCCGCGCCAGTCACCGAAATTGGCGCAGACCGGATCGACCGCACAGGCCTCCACCAGTTGCTGCAGCGATGCCTCTGCCGCCTGCGCGGTCAGGAATACTTTGGTGTCGATGGGAGCCACACCATCCAGCACCAGGCTCTGTAGAGACTCCGGATACCACTGCTGATACAACAGCGCGGTGCGCGTACCCCAGGAACCGCCCCACAGGGAGATGCGGCGGTGCTTCAGCACCTTGCGCACCGCTTCCAGGTCTTCCACTGTTTGACGGCTGTTGAGGGTTTTGGGACGCTCCGGGTGCGCCTGGTAACAGCTGGCCAGCTGCTCGACAAAGTCCTGCAGCTGCACTGGCATATCTTCGTCCATACCGCAGTCGAACGGGTTGGAATAGCCAGCACCCCGGCGATCTACGAACACAATATCCCGCTCACGATTGAGCTTGCGCAGGGGGTTCAGCAGCTTTGCCAACTGACTGGCCGCCTGCCCAGGGCCCCCTGCGAGCATGTACAGGGGCTCACGCTGGCCACCGCTGACCGCCGGGGCCACCATCACCGAGAGCTCGGCATCACCCGCAACCGGGACCTGATAACAGCGCAAAGACTCTGACCAGCCGTCTAGATAGCAGGGCCGCGACGCCGGCACACCGGTGTCGGCCGCATCAGATTGCGCCTGAGGCGATAGGGCTTGAGGCGATAGGGCTTGAGGCGATAGGGGTTGGGGCGATGAGGGTTGAGCGGGCTGTGCCTGTGCAAGCCATGCGCTGCTCGCCCCCAGAGACAGGGCCAGCACGGCGGCCACTCGGCGGCAGCGCGAGCCGCCGGGATGTTTCCTTACTTCCACGAATCTACTCCTGAGATTTATCATCAGTCCCCGGCAGTCTACCGAACTTTTTGCGCCACCGCTCTAGCCCTCGTGCCGCCTGCCGCGGGATTGCGATGGCGCAGGGTGCCGCGCAGTGGTAAGGTTTGCGGTCGCTGCGCTTTTGAATAATGACTACACACCACCGCATGAGCTTTTCAGATAGAGAAAAACAACTGGTACGGGCCGCTTTTGCCTGGGGACAGATCACCCAGAAGGAAGGCTACACCCTGTCCGACCTGGAAATTGAAAAGTCGGTGCTGTTCCGCCGCCTGCTGGCCGGCCGTCCTCCCCTCGCCTTCCCCCCGCCCCTGCGCCACGGCTTTCCCTGGTACGAGGTGATCGAGGGCCGCAGTGAGCACGTGGTCAATGCCTCCGAGGCCTCCCCCGAACACAGTATCATCGCCCCCGGCAGCAAGCCGGGCGATACCTGCATCCTGATCGATGGTGCCTTCTGGCGCGTTGCGGAGACAATTCGCGAGCGCGAGGAGTACCTGGTGGAATGGGGGGATTACCCGATGCAGTGGCGGCTGTGCAAGCACTGGGAAGTGAATTACGAAATGACCCAGCAGCTGCACATTTTCCGCAAGGAAAATCCGGATGCGAATGTAAATCTCGCCAGCCGCGGCGGGCAGAAGGAGTACAGCGAGTTCCGGGTGGACGACGACCAGACGGTATGGCTCTCCGAGTGGCACCTGACCCGTATTGGCCTGCCGGGCTGGGTGTGGGTTGGCAACGAGGTGACCCCAGAGCCGTGCGTGCACGACCTGACACCCCTGTGCCAGGATCAGCAGGGTGCGCTGGTACTGGGTGTTGCCGGCGCAGAGCGCGGCCCCGGTTGGCTGCGCATTGAGACCGCTGACGGCGACGCCCGCTACATCAAGCTGGGGGATGAGCTCGAATACAAATCGGTCATCGCCTCGGCGGTCACCGAATTCGACCGCCTGCTGCACAGCATTGCCGGGGAAGACCTCGAAGTGATGGATTGCCGCAACGGCGACGTACTGCGCTGCTACCGCGTCCCCATGCAACTGGCACCGCTTGAGCAGTTTGACCTTGGCGACGTGAATTACGATCTGGTGCCTGAGAACGCCTACGCCGGATAACCACCTCCACGGTTTTACGGCGCTCTGTTCACAGCAATCTGGCGCCGGAGCACTGGGTATGTGTTTTTGAAACCGCTGTGGATACATCCCTGTACGCTGCGTCGGCGACGTCCCTGTCGCCGACGCTTTCAAAAACACATACCCAGCACTCCCGCTTCTCCTCTACCCCCGCTACTTCGTAAGCAATTGTTCATGCCACAACAGAATCGAAGTGAAGATTTTCCGCGAAGGTGCTGACGCCGGGGATCGATTCGCGAGACCTTCTAAAACAGGGATGTTTTAGAAGAGCCCCCAGGGATGGGTTCACGGCGTGTCTCGCGAATCGATCCCCGGTGGCAGCGCCGCCAACTAACCAGCTAAAGAACGATACCTGCGGGTCGTTTAATCCACATCCCGCCCGCGACCAGCGCGTAACAATTCAAACCACACCTCCCGATCCAATTCCATTTCCAGCGCCGCCAGTGCAGCAACCAACCGCTCGGGATTACCACTCCCCAGAACCGGAACCATCTTTGAAGGGTGCTTCAACAGCCACGCCAATGCCAATTGCATAGCGCCCACTTCGGGGGCCAGCCCGTGAGACTCACACACACGACGCAATTCCGCCTGCACCCGCAACGCATCCTCGTCGTTGCCGGTGAACAAGCGACCACCGGCAAACGGCGACCACGCCATGGGAACCACCCGGTGCTGCTGGCAATGATCCAGTTGTCCGTCGAACATGGGCACAGAGTGCAGCAGGGAAACTTCGATCTGGTTCGCCACCAGCGGCAGAGACAGGCGCGACTGCAGCAGGTCAAACTGCTGCGGGAGGAAATTGGAGACCGCGAGGTGTTTTACCTTGCCCTCCTGCACCAGCTTTTCGAGAACCGCCGCGAGTTTATCCGCATCCATCAACGGATCCGGGCGGTGCAGCAGCAACAAATCCATCTGCTCCACACCCATATCGCGCAGACTGGTTTCCACTGCTGCGCGCACGTGACTCGCATCGGTATCGTAGTGATTGATGCGCGCACCCGACGCTTCACCGGCAAGGCGAATACTGCACTTGCTGACGATCTCCATACGCTCGCGCAGCTGCGGCTTCAGCTTCAGGGCCTCGCCAAAAAACTGCTCACAGCGGTAATCGCCATAAATGTCTGCGAGATCAAAGGTCGTCACACCCAGGTCCAGCATCTGCTCGAACAGCGACAGGCGTTCGGCGGGGGTGTAGCCCCAGTCGGTCAATCGCCACAGGCCAAAGGCAATGCGCGAAAGCGACAGTTCGGGGGCGAGCGAGGAAGTGATGCGTTGCATAAAAAAATCCGCTGGTTCAAACGATACCAGCGGATTCTCGCACGGCCGGGGAGTCCGGTGCTCCTCCCCGCAACAGGCTTACGGCAGGTTCAGTGTCTCGGCAATGTCGGCCCAGGACACCAGCTTGAAGTTCTGCGACTGGCTGGGCATACGGTTGCGACCGTCCTGCACCACCAGCAGGCCCTGCGGATACTGACTGCCCAGCGCCGCGCTGGACACTTCCAGGCCGTCGGTTTCCGAGCTGCCGTCCAGGCTCTTGTCCAGATTGATGTCCACCCTGAAGTGCCCCACAAACTGGCTACCATCGCGACTGAACAGCGCATAGCTGTTATTGCCCTGGCTCGATACCACCAGGTAACTTTTGTCACCGGCGTGGTAGAAGCCCATACCTTCCACATCCGCCGCCAGGCGTTCGCCGTCCACCGCGGCAATCAGTTGCGGCCCGGCTTCGCCGCCGAGGAAGGCAGCAATATCCAGGCGCCAGATGCCGCCGTCTTCCTCGCCGAAGAACAGCAGCTGCATTTCGTCATCCACCACACAGCCTTCCACCTGGCTTTCGACCTCCAGGGTCGCCAGTTGCCGCAGGCTCCAGTCCACATTGCCGGCACCAGGCACAATCTGCAGCAGCTGCACCGCGCCCTCTTTGTCCGACACCCAGGCCATCAGGTCCGCGCCCTTGCGGTACACGCACAGGCCATAGGGATCTTCCATGGCCAGATTCCGCAGGCCGAGGTACTCCACCTCACCGGCGGCGCTGATACCGAACAGGCTGACACCGGGGTCCGTGCGATTGGTGGCGGCGGCAATGGCGACAAACTTGCCGTGCTGCATCGGGCGCAGGTCCACATTGTTGACCCGGCCCACGGCGAAGTGCTCCAGCAGTTTGCCGTTCAGGTCATACACATTGAGACCGCTTTTCTTGTCCGTGCCGAGAATCAGGCTCGCGGACGGATTGACCGGATTGACCCAGATCGCCGGGTCGTCCGCGGCGTCGCCACCGGAGGACACCGGTGCGGTCTGCGCGCTGGCACGCACCCGCGGGATTTCCAGCGGGCCGCGGAATGCCTGCAGCTCGGCGGCGGGCTCCGGTAGCGTCACCGCAAAGCGGTGCACGCGGTCGCTCTCTTCTTCCAGTGCCAGCAGGGCGCCCTGCTGCACCGCGGCGGATACAGGTTTGATCTCGGCCAGGGTCTCGACAAACTGCGGCCCCTGCTCCGGCGCATGGATGTTGAATGCCAGGACCTTGTCATCCGCCGTCAACCACAGATTGTTGCTGCGGGCATCCAGCCATAAACCGCCGAAGCTTGCCCCGGGCAGTGCACTGGCAGCCACAAAGACTTCCCGCGCCTCATCCATTTCCGCATCGGCATTCAGGCTCCAGATGCCCAGCGGTGGCTGGGCCACAAGCAGCTTGCCACTGCGATCGTCGACCACGCAGGACGACACCTGTTCACCAAAATACAGTGGCCGCACCTCGGTGAACTGCCACGCCTGCTCACGGGGGTGCACCACATACTCGTGGCCGAGGCCACTTTCATCGATGGCGAACAGATGAGTACGGTTCGCCTGTCGGGAAAAGCACAGGGCCTCCTGCGGCGCACTGGTTGCCATGGCCGCCAGGTAACGGATGCGCGGGCTGCCCTCTTCCAGGTCCAGCAGGCGCAATTGCAGCTCACCATTGTCTTCGTCGTAGACCGCAATCAGCCAGTTGTCCTGCGCCAGCTGCTGCAGGGCAAAACGCTCCACCGTGCCGCCGTCCAGCGCAAGCCGCTCGCGACCGCTGGCATCGACCAGAACCAGGCCGCGCTTCTCGCTGGCCAGCAGCAGATAATCGCCACCGCCCAACTGCAACGGCGCCAGCTGGCTGGAGACCACATCCTGCAGCGCCAGTGCATTCTGCGGGGTGATGGGTTTGGGGGCAGCCGCCTGCTCGATCTGCGGGCCACAGGCGCTCAGCAGCCCCACAAGGGACGACACCAGCGCGCCATACAAAAAAGTTTTATACGTCATAGTAGGTTCGTTCTTTGACTGGTCTGTTGTCACTCGGCCGGCACACGGGAGCAAAAAAACGCCTCTCGGGTCAGCAAAGTGGTACACCGATGGCCGATGAATCCTCTTTAAAAAATAGCAGAAAGCCTGGGTCGCCACCGGCGCCAGGCCATCCGCTCCTACTTTTTTCCTGAATCGTTTGCGCGCCCGGTCCGTACTCAGAAAGACGCGTAAGTTACGCCCAGCACGTACGCCGGGCCGTAGGTTTCGTACTGGCCGTTGTAGCCACGGCGATTGGCATAGAACGGCTCGTCGGTCAGGTTCACCCCGCTAAAGAACATTTGCATGCCATTTTCGAAACGGTATCTGGCAGAAAAATCCAGCTGCATGTGTGAGTCTTCGTAGAGGTCAAACGCGTCGTCTTCCAGGTCTACCTCCAGCAGTCGCTCGCCCTTGTAGGCGGTGGACAGGCGCAGGCTCAGGGCATCGCGCTCGTAGCCGACAACAACATTGGCCACCAGATCGGCCTGGGACGGCAGGGAAATCTTGTTGCCGCGCCCGGCGTCTGCACCCAGGCCCAGGTCCGCTTCCGAGTCCGTCACGGTGGCGTTGGCGCGCAGCAGCAAGCCATTGTCGAAACCGCGGGTCCAGGCCAGCTCGGCACCACTCAGGGTGGCGTTGTCGCCGTTGATCGGCTGGAAGATTTCCGCCTCTTGCACTGGCAGGCTGCCCACATACAGGCTGTAGTCGGCGGTGCTGGCCACGTCCGCGGTCACCACGAAGTTGTCGATCTGCTTGTGGAAAGCCCCCAGGGAGAAGATACCCAGGGCGTCGGTGTAGTACTCGAAGGACACATCGAAGTTGCGCGCTTCGTAGGGATCCAGCGCCGGGTTGCCTGCGGCCACCTCCAGTTCTCCCTCGTCGTATTCAATCTCGGCGGCCGACGGATTCAGGTCGCCGAACGACGGGCGAGACAGGGATTCGGTGTAGGCCGCACGCAGCACGATGTTGTCGCTGTAGTCGTACTTGACGTTCACGCTCGGGAACAGGTTGCGGTAGTCGCGCTGGTAGGACACCGCTGAGACATACACGTCGTCGGCGATTTCTTCCGAGTCCGGAATCGCCTCGCCCGACTCCGCCACGCGGTAGCCTTCTGCAGTGAAATCCGTGGCCTCGTAGCGCATACCGTAGGTCAGGTTAGTGCGGCCGAAATCAATATCGTTCATCAGGTAGAGCGCGGAGATATCTTCATGCATCACGTAATCGCGCGCCGAGTCCAGCGCGGTGCTGGTTTGATCGATGTCGAAGCGGTCCAGATTGGCATTGATAAAGGCATTCAGTGCGCCCTTGTCCACCCCCGGGCCAAAATCACCCAGGCCGTAGTCAATCCCGCCATTGGCAAAATCGGCGAGGGTGAAGTCGCCGCCGAAGCCATCGTATACGGTGGCATTCAGGTCGCCGGTTTTTTCCCGACGACGCTCGTGCACACCAAATTTCAGTTCAGACGGGTAGCCCGCCACATCGATGTCGCGGCGGAAGTCGATACGGGCGCTGACCTCCTCGTCGTCGGTAAAGTTATTTTCGACGACCAGCTCGTCCAGCGCATAGCTGGCGGCATCCATTGCGCGGGCATCGGCGGCAAACATCTTCGGGATCTTGCCCGCGCGGGTGTAGCCCAGCTCTAGCCCCTCCTGCACGAATGTGGTGTCGCGACGATCAGGCTCGGCCTCTTCCGCGCGAGAGAAACCCAGTGCGTATTCCACACCCCAGCTGCGCAGATCGTGGGAACCACCGGCCACTACTGACAGGACCTGCTGTTCCTCGAAGCGATCTTTCAACTCTTTTTCCAGCGCTGCGTCGGACCAGATCACGCCACTCGCAGAAACAGTGTCCGGGCTGTCGTTTTCCTCGTCCAGCTTGAAGGAATTGCGCTGGCGCTCTTCATCATCGGCAAAATCCGAGTACAGGGTGTGCAAATAGAGTTGGCTGCCGTCGACAAGCTCCAGGTCGAAATTCGCCGCCAGGCCGGTACGCTCGCGGGTTACGGTGTAGTCGCGCTGCTCGATCTCCGCAGCGGTGACACCGACGCTGCCATCAAGTGCCGTGTATTGCTCCCAGACACCGTCGGTTTCGATATTTTCCGAACCGAAGTTGCGCTGCTGGTGGGACGCCGCAACGGCGACACCCAGGGTGCGGCCAGCGAGCGAGAATTGGTTGGTGTAGGTAGCGGCGAGTTTCGGGCTGTTCTCACCCTGCAGTTCGCCGTAGCCGTTTTCCACGCTTACTTTATAGGTCTGGCCGTCGTGATCCAGACCATTAATACTCTTGATCTCGATGGCGCCGCCGATGGAATCAGCGCTCATGTCCGGGGTCAGGGTTTTGAATACCTCCAGACTGGCCAGCAGATCGGACGGAATCACATCCAGGGCCACCGCGCGACTGTCGGTTTCCGGTGCCGGCAGGCTCACTCCATTGATGGTGGCGGCATTCAGGTTGGGATCGATACCGCGCACGCCGACGAAGCGGCCCTCGCCCTGGTCGCGGGCAATAAACACACCGGGCATGCGCTGCAGGGCTTCGGTCACGTTGGCGTCGGGCAATTCGCCGATGGCCTCGGAGGTTTGCACCGCCACCACTTTATTGGATGCCCGCTGGCGCTGAATATCACTGCGGGCATTGGCCGCCTGGGCCGTGACCTCGATGGTCTCCATTGCCTCGCTGTTCTGTTCCGACGGTTGTTGCGCCACGCTATTGACGCTGATGATTGCGGCGGCAAGCGGCGCCATCATTTTCAAGCTGAATCCTGACTTCATCATAAATCCCCATTCCCTTTGAGCAGTGCTGTGTGAGCTGTGGTTTTGCTGGCAAACGCTATTGGCCGACCGATGGATCGCGGAGATAAATCTAACGCCACGCCCGACCTGTTTATGTGGACGCAGGCTAGTCTTGGGATATGAAGTTCGCGTTACGCTTTTTTTAAATTTGTCACATTGCCGCGCTAGTCTTGATGGGCAACGGCCTACCGCCCAGACACCCGAGGCAGGCCGCTTACAACAATGAATAATTGGTGAATGCTTATGACAGACCACAAACCATCCGATCGTTCACCACAATCGCCGCAATCACCATGCAGCCCCGAACGACGCACCCTGTTCAAAGCCATCGGCGCAGTCACCGCGGCCACCGCCGGTGCCACACTGTTGCCCGGATGCACACGAAAATCCGCGTCAGGCGCGCAAGATAACCTGCGCTTCGCCGAAATACCCCACCGCCTCGATTTCACCCACCACGTACCACAGGGCTACGTTGCCGAGCGGGTGTTGAGCTGGGGGGATCCGCTGGATGCATTTGGCGGCGATTTTATTCCGGAGAAATTGAACGCTCGGGAACAGGCGCGCCGCTTTGGCTACAACAACGACTTCATCGCCTTTATGCCCCTGGCCGAAAACGCCGGCCCCGGCGAGGGCGACAAACACTGCCTGAGCCGCAACAGCGAGCGCGGCCTGCTGTGCGTCAATCACGAATACACCCAGCCGCACCTGATGTTCAGTGGCTATAGCGAAGACAGCGCCCATCGCGGCACCCGTGACGAGCATGTGGCCATCGAGCAGCAGGCGTGCGGGCACACGGTTGTGGAAGTGGAAAAAACCGGTCACGGCTGGCAACCGATTCCGGGCAGCCCCTACAACCGCCGCCTGTCGCTCACTACGCCGATGACGATCGTCGGTCCCGCTGCCGGCGACCGTCGGCTGCAGACCGGCGGCGACCCCAGCGGTACACAGGTATCGGGCACCGTGGGCAACTGCGCCGGCGGCAAGACACCCTGGGGCACGGTACTGATTGCGGAGGAGGGTTTTGGCGGCGCGTTTCAGGGGGATCCGGACAATGTGGCGGATGAAACCGAAGCGCGCAATCACCATGCCTTTGGCATTTCACCGGGCAACCGCAACTGGGGGGATTACGATCAGCGCTTCGACATCACCGTGGAGCCCAACGAACCCAACCGCTTTGGCTGGATGGTGGAATACGACCCTTACTACCCGCAATCCGCGCCACGCAAGCTCACCGCCCTCGGGCGCTTCGAGCACGAGGGTTTCACCCTGGTGAGCAAGCCGGAACAGCCGGTTGTCGCCTACGGCGGCGACGACGACGAACACCAATTCGTCTACCGCTTTGTATCGCACGGCATTTACCGCCCGGGGGACAACCAACACAACCGCACCCTGTTGCACGAGGGCACCCTGTACGCCGCGCAGTTTTCCGAAGGCGGCAGTGGACGCTGGTTACCACTGGTACATGGCCAGGGGCCGCTCACCCGAGAGAACGGATTTCACAACCAGGCAGACGTGCTGGTGGACGCCCGCCGCGCAGCAAAGCTGCTGGGGGCGACGCCGATGGATCGCCCGGAGGATGTGGAAACCAATCCGGTCAACGACTGCACCTATGTGATGCTGACCAAAAACAAGCAGCGCAAACCGGAGGACGTCAACGCGGCCAACCCCCGCGCGCGCAATACCGCGGGCCATGTACTGGAAATCGTACCGCCGGGCCGCAGCGGCGCGCGCGATCATGTCAGTGACACCTTTCGCTGGAATACGTTTTTACTCGGCGGCAATCCCAATGCGGAAAACCCGGCGGAGCGCGGCGCTTACGGCCAGTCGCAGCGCGGCACGATTTCGCCCCACGGCTGGTTTGCCAATCCGGACAATGTGGCCTTTGACCAGCGCGGCAATATGTGGATTGCCACCGATGGCTGCGAGCGCTTCGGCTTTCACGACGGACTGTGGGCGATGGCCACCGAGGGAGAGCAGCGCGCGGCTCCCAAACATTTCTTTGGTTGCCCAGAGGGCGGGGAGCTGTGCGGCCCGGAATTCACCCCGGACGGCAACACCCTGTTTGTTTCGGTGCAGCACCCGGCGGACGCAGACAACTCCACGTTTGATAGCCCGCTGCACCGTTGGCCGGACAACGACCCACGGTTGCCGCCACGGCCATCGGTACTGGCCATCCGTCGTACCGATGGCGGCACCGTGGGTAGTTAGATCGTTGTACAGGGTAGAAATGTCTTGCGGTAGTGGCTGCCAGCCTCACCAGGACTTGAGCCATCGACGGACCGAATCTCTGCGCCACGCCAATAAAATAATCGCCAGCCCAAGGTAAACCGCGGGCTCTATCCAGCCGCTTTTCACCGACCACCAGAAATGCCAGCAGGCGAGCAGTACCACGATATACAGCAGTCCGTGCAACTTCTTCCAGCTGCGCCCCATTTTTTTGAGCAAGGCGGGAAACGAGGTGATTGCCAAAGCCAGCAGCATCAGCCAGGCGGAAAAACCCAGCAGTATATAAGTGCGCTTTACCAGCTCACCGCCGATCAGCGACCAGTCGAGACCGAGATCCAGCACCAGCCAGGTAAGAAAATGCAGCGTGGCCCAGGCGAAGCACCAGAGCCCCAGTGGCCGACGCAGACGGTTTAACTGGCCAAAGTGCAGGGACTTTGCCAGGGGAGAGACCAGCAGGGTAAGCAGCAACAGACGGACGGCACCCATGCCGAGGTAATGAATCAGTTCTTTCACCGGGTCGCCGCCGAGACGCCCCTGATTGATCGCCACGAACAGCCATAACAGGGGCAGCAGTGCCCCGAGATGCACGCCTAGCTGTAAGGTTGTCGCCAGCGGTTTGCGCCAGCTGGCGCCCGGTACAGAGCGGCTCATCAGTAAAACTTTTTCAGATTCATTCCCGAGTACAGGCCGGCGACCTCTTCGCCGTAGCCATTGAATGGCAGGGTTGGTTGGCGCTTCACCGAAAACAGGCCGCCAGGGCCAATAAAGCGCTCGCTGGCCTGGGACCAGCGCGGGTGGTCCACGGCAGGATTCACATTGGCATAAAAGCCGTATTCCTGCGGCGCCAGCTTGTTCCAGCTGGTGGGCGGCATGCGTTCCACCAGCTTGATTTTGACGATCGATTTAATCCCCTTGAAACCGTATTTCCACGGCACCACAAGACGAATGGGCGCGCCATTCTGGGGTGGCAGGGTTTTGCCATACAGCCCTACAGAAAGAATCGTCAGCGGGTGCATCGCCTCGTCCATGCGAAGGCCCTCAACATAGGGATAATCCACGCCGCCACCCACATAGCGGTTGCGCTGGCCCGGCATCTGTTCCGGATCGTACAGGGTTTCAAACGCCACATACCTGGCACGGCTTGTCGGCGCGAACCGCTGCAGGAACTTGCCCAACTCGAACCCCACCCAGGGGATCACCATGGACCAGGCTTCGACGCAGCGCATGCGATAGATGCGCTCTTCCAGCCCGATCTCATTCATCAGTTTCCACACGTCCACGGTGGCGGGCTTTTCCACCTCACCCTCGACGCGCAGGGTCCAGGGTTCTGTTTTCAGGTGCTGGCTGTTCTCCGCCGGGTCTGTTTTGCCGGTGCCAAACTCGTAAAAATTGTTGTGGGTAATGACCTTGGGTTCCGGCGTCAGGATCAGCTCCGGTGCCGGCTTGTGCGCAGTAAACGTCAGCGGCTTGCGCGGTGCTGCCTGCCGTGACTTCCCGCCAAGCAGGTCCAGGCCGTGGCTTTGTCGCGCCAGCAGCAGGCTGCCAATACCGGCACCCAGCCCGGCCAGGACACGGCGACGGGAGACATACGCCGTTTCAGGGGTTATGTGCGCTTCGCGCAGTGTGTGCGACTTGGGTGACTTGATCAGCACGTGTTCTCTCCAGACGGGGGGGACAGCATTTATAGTCGCGGAAACCGGACCAGACTTACACTTGCTACGGCCGCATGGGGCATTTGGTTTTCCACACGTCGTGACACGCTGGCGCGAGCACAGCCTGGCCAGTCATAAATGAGCAGATCTAAGAATCTTTTCATTAAGAATCTTTCCATTAAGAATCTTTCCCGTAGAAACATTCCAGTAAGAACCATTCTAGATAGATTCGTTCACGATTATTGCCAATCGTAATGGGGAACATTTTTCTTGGTGAGATCGGCATCCGCAGGCTAATGTTTTAACTCCACCGCCACTTCTTCGTGAAGCAGTGGTCCCTGGCCCAACATGGCCAACCCCCCAACTGGCCTAGTGAGGTAGCGAACATGCTTGAGACAATCATTGTCATTCTCGTCGTGCTCTGGCTGCTAGGGCTCGTGAGCTCTTACACCATGGGTGGCTTTCTGCACGTATTGCTGGTGATCGCGGTAATACTGTTGATTGTGCGCCTGGTACGGGGCCGCGGACCATAGCGATATGCCGCACCCCGGAACCCGGGGAACTCTGAAAAACGCCGGACTGCCGGCGTTTTTTTATGCGCGCTCGGAAACCCGCGGGCGCGACCCAATCACGAAAAGCGCAGTGAAAATGCCCCGTCAGGTCATAAAAAACTGCTGCAGTCCTACAAGCACATTGGTGGTGGCTACGGAAGCAAGAATCAGCCCCATGACCCGGCTGACGATGCTGGCACCGGCATCGCCAATCCAGCGGTGAATCCAGTTGGCGGTCAACAGTAGCGCCAGCACGATCCCCAGTACCGCGAGCATGGCGGTAGCGGTATTCACCTGGTGAATCGGGTCAAACCGGTGGTTGTCGGTGAGCACCACCGCCGCCAGCATGGCGCCGGGGGAGGCGATCGAGGGCACCGCGAGGGGGAAAATAGCGGTCTCGTGCCCGCCGCGAATAATCTCCACCTCGTGCTCGGGCTTGCCCTCGCCAAAGATCATGGTGAGCGCGAACAGGAACAGCACAATCCCGCCCGCCACCTGGAAGGCGGAGAGCGGCACCCCAATGGCTTCCAGCAGATACTGCCCCGCCAGCAGGAATAGCATCAGAATCACAGTGGCAACGATCACCGCCAGAAAGGCAATCTTGCGCCGCTGCCATTCGCTGTGGCGGCTGGTTACCGCAATGAACACCGGCAGGGTGCCCACCGGATCAATCACCGCAAAGAAAAAGACAAAGCTACTGATCCAATCGTTCAATGGGTAACCTGTAAGCCCGTGCTAGTATCGGCCAATGCAAGGAGAGGAATCCACAAGAGTCTAGTGCATGACAAACCATTCCCCGACGGCCCGGCGTATTGCAAAAACCATTCTCAATGGCTTTGATGCCTATTTTGCCGACTTCCAGAATATTACCCTCGGCGCCAAGGCGCGCTTTGAAACCGCCGCCTGGGCGGCCGTGCGCGAAACCAACAAGGAGCGCATCGACCTGTACAAGGTCAAGGTCAACCAGGTGCTGAAACTGGTGCACTCGGTGACCAGCAAGGATACAACCCAGCTGGAGCTGTGGGGGCAGGCCAAGGCCACCTACGCGCAATTGATTGCCAACAACAATAATTACGAAATTGCCGAGACATTTTTCAATTCTGTGTTCTGCAGCCAGTTCCAGCACGCGCACATTCACGACAGCCACATTTTTGTGAAATCCTCTCGCGCATTGGACGACAAGCCGCTGCGGGACTACAGCATCTATATCAGCTACAGCGGCCGCGATGGGCTGGAGGCGATGATCGAAGATATCCTCGCCGACTACAGCTTTTCCATTCCCTGGGAAGACATGGCGCGGGATGTCGCCAACATCTGCACAAGCCTCCGCGAAGGTCCACTGGCCGGCAAGCTGACCGAGGAAGACGACGAGCAGCGGCTGCGGGTGGATATGCTGGAGTCGGTTTTTTACCGCAACAAGGCCGCCTACCTGGTTGGGCGCCTGATGTTTGCCGGGGAGGTTATTCCGCTGATCCTGCCCTGTCTCAACAATGGCCGCGGCAACATTTTTGTGGACACACTGATCCACGACAACGATTCCGCCAGCATCATTTTCAGTTTTACGCGCTCCTACTTTATGGTGGATGCGCCCATCCCCTCGCGGTTCGTGCGTTTCCTTTCCACCATCATGCCGTTGAAGGAAAAATCCGAGCTGTACAATTCCATCGGTTTCCACAAGCACGGCAAAACCGAGTTCTATCGCCATATTCTGGCGCACATGAAGGTGAGCAACGACAAGTTCGTCATTGCCCCCGGGATCAAGGGCATGGTGATGAGCGTGTTTACCCTCCCCTCCTACCCGGTGGTATTCAAGGTCATCAAGGACAAGTTCGATAACCCCAAGACAGTCACCGAGGAAATTGTCCGGGAAAAGTACAAATTTGTATCCCGTGCCGACCGGGTGGGGCGCATGGCCGATACTCAGGAGTACACCAACTTCATTTTTTACCGCAACCGCTTCAGCGACGAGCTGTTGCAGGAGCTGCAGACACTGGCACCGTCCAAGCTGCTGGTGGATGAAAAGTGGGTCATCATCAAGCATCTGTACGTAGAGCGGCGCATGGAGCCCCTCAACCTGTATCTGGACCAGGCGGATGAGCAGCAGACCATCGAAGCCATGGAAGAGTACGGCAACGCCATCAAACAGCTGGCCGCGGCGGATATCTTTCCCGGCGATATGTTGCTGAAAAACTTCGGGGTCACGCGCCACGGTCGCGTGGTGTTTTACGATTACGACGAGCTCTGCCCGCTCACCGAATGCAATTTTCGCAAGATTCCCGAACCCCGCACGGCGGAGCAGGAGCTGGCCGACCGCCCCTGGTATACGGTGGCGGAGGCGGATGTTTTCCCGGAGGAGTTCCGCCTGTTTTTCTCCGGCAACCCGGTGGCCCGCAATGCCTTCGAGGCGCAGCACAGCGACCTTTACGACTACCGCTACTGGCAGCGCTTGCAGGAGCGGATTCGCGCAGGCCGCGTCGAGAGCACCTTCCCCTACCGCCGCAAGGTGCGTTTTCACCGCATTCCCATCAAGCGCGGGCACACGCAAAGACCGCCCGGCAGCACCAATGGCGGCACACCTGCTGACGGCCGCTAATCAGCGGCTATAGTTACAAGAGCGGTTTGGTACCGATGGAGGTAAGAAGTGCGGTATTTCGGCTGTGGCGCCCTGAGCGTCGTTGTGACGATGTGGAGCCTGTCCCTGAGTGGCTGCGGCTACCTGCCCAGTGAAATGGATACGGGAGCCAAAACCAGCAAGTCACCAGAACCGGGGGCCGCCGCAGGTGTTGTTGTTCACACTGCCAACTGCGAAACCCGCGCCAAGGGCTTCAAGCTGCTCAGCTTTGACGACCTGTACACGGTCACCGGGGATGCCCGCGAGCCATTCCGCCCCGCGCAGAACCTGCCGGATACATACGATGTGCACGCCTACCTGTGGGGCTACGACAACTGCCTGCAAAAAGGCAACTGCCAGCACGGCGATCACTACTGGATGATCAAGCGCGGGCCGGAAGACGATTTTTCCACCTGGGTGGTCACACCGCAGTTCCCCCGCATTACCATCGAATCCCGCTGCAAAGACCATTTGAAAGTCGGCAAGCGCTATCGGCTGTCCATCAAAAACGGCAAGCTGGTCGGGCTCAGCCGTAACTGAGCCCCTCACACCTCTGCTTTTTTCAGGTAGCGGTAAATCGCATCCTGCGCGCGCACGCTGCGCTTGGCCTTTGCGTTAGCGATGCGGCTATTGCTCTGGTCCGCATCCAGCACGCGCGCTTTCTGGTTGTCCTGCCACTGCAGTTCGAGAATATCCAGCACGGTTTTCCGGTGCGCTGCACTCAGTAGCGGAAAGGTGACTTCCACCCGGTGATCCAGGTTTCGGGTCATCAGGTCTGCCGATGACAGATACACCTGGGTATCCCCACCGTTGTGAAAGGCATAGACCCGCGCGTGCTCCAGGTATTTGTCCACCAGGCTCACCACCTGGATGTTGTCAGACAGCCCCCGGGTCTGGCACAGCAGGGCACACATGCTGCGCACAATGATTCGCACACGCACCCCCGCCGCATCGGCACGGTACAGGTGCTCGATCACCTCGGAATCCACCAGGTTGTTACATTTGATAAAAATTTCCGCAGGTTCACCCGCCACGGCCGCGGTAATTTCCCGCTCGATACACGCCAGAATATTGGAGCGGTTGCTGTGGGGCGACATCCACACATGGTGGTAATCCGGCTGCAAGTGCGGCTGCTTGATGAAATCGAATACCCGGTAGGCATCTTCACCCAGCTTGTCATCGCTCGTCAGCAGGCTGAAGTCACAGTAAAAACGCGCCGTACTCTCGTTAAAATTACCGGTACCAAAGTGGCTGTAATAGCGATTGCGCCCGCCCTCTTCTCGCAGGATGGAAATCAGCTTGCAGTGCACTTTCAGCCCCGGCACACCATAAATGACCTCGACGCCCGCATCGCTCAATTCATTGGACCAGTGAATGTTGGCCTGCTCATCAAACCGCGCCTGCAATTCCACCACCGCCGTAACCTGTTTCTGGTTGCGCACCGCATTGACCAGCGCCGCCACCACACGGGAATTCTGCGCAACCCGGTAGAGATTGATGCGGATTTCCCGCACCCAGGGATCGATGGCGGCAGACGCCAGCAACTTGGTGATGACGCGGAAATCGTGGTACGGGTAATAGCACAGCCTGTCGCCCTCCCGCAGCCAGTCAAAAATATTGGCGCTGTCCGGAAGCGTGGGTAGCGGTTTGATCTTGCGGTAGGTGTGCTGCCGACTGTCGGCCGGGAAACGCATGAAATCCTTGGAGTTGTGGTAGCGCCCACCGGGCGTATAGCTGTCGTAGCGCCCCATTTTCAGCTTCTTCTTGATCAGCTGCAGCAGCGCCTCCGGCATGGTGGAGTCGTAAACCAGGCGCACCGGCTCCGCCTGTTTGCGTTTCTTCAGCGACTTCGCCACCCGGTCGACAATGTTCTGGGTCACGTGTTCACCCAGCTCCAGCTCTGCATCCCGGCTGATTTTAAACGTGTAGGCGGCGGCCTTTTCGATCGGCAGCACGTAGCGGAATACATCCACCAGACACGCGCGGATCACATTGTCGAGCACGATGTACACCTTCTCGCGATGCTTGTCCCGGTGCGGGATAGCCACGAAGCGCGGCAGGATATCCGTGGGTAACTCCAGCCCGGCAAAGCGCAGGCTGCCATCTTCCAGCTCCAGATAGATACCGAAGTAAATGCTCGCCTCATTTAATAACGGCATGGTTTCCCGGTCATCGATGAAAAACGGCTCCAGCTCCGGCAACACCTCGCGGTGAAAATATTCTTCTACATAGGCGCGCTGATTGTCGGTAAGCTGGCGTTCATTGATCACATGAATGTCGTTTCGGCCCAGGTCTTCCAGCACCTTGTTATAGGCGTTGCCAAAGCGCGCCTGCAGGCGCAGTACCTTTTCATTGATCTGCCCCAGCAGGTCGGAGAATTGATCTTTCTTCTTGCTGCCCTTGGTGAACGTGGCCAGTCGCCGCACATCGGCCACACGCACCCGGTAAAATTCATCGAGATTGTTAGAGAAGATGCCAAGAAAGCGCACCCGTTCAATAATGGGCACGCTGTCGTCTTCAACTTCCTGCAGGACACGGGCGTTGAAGGAAAGCCAGCTGAGCTCCTTGGGGTACAGGGGAATGTCGTTTGCCATACTCTCTACTGCATTCTCCATCGAAAAGGTTTCCGCGTGATTCACGCCGTGGTGGCCATGGCCTGCTGGCAGAGCATACCGCCGCCGACATTGGCATCGGTGCTTTAGAAAGCCATAGGTGATGACTGCATAGTTTGCTACATTTTTGTTACGAGTATTTGACAACCATAACCATGACCGCCGATACCGAAGCCACGCACGAACGTTACGCCGCTCTCGACCTGGGCTCCAACAGTTTTCACCTGTTGCTGGCAGAATTTCGCGAGCAACGCATGGTGCGCCTGCACACCGACCGCGCCATGGTGCGCCTCGCGGAAGGCCTCGATCGCGAGGGCAATCTGGCGCCGGCAGTGGCGGAGCGGGCGCTGGAAGCCCTGCGCCGCTTCGCCCCCGTAATCCAGGGCCTGCCACTGGAAAATGTGCGGGCGGTGGGCACCAATACGCTGCGGTTGGCGAGTTCCCGCGCGGACGGGTTTCTGGAAGCCGCCGAGTCCATCCTGGGTGCCCCCATCGAAATCATCTCGGGTATTGAAGAGGCGCGGCTGATCTACTCCGGGGTCATGGCGGCAGCAGAGGGCGCACCGCAGCTGCGCTGCGTGGTGGATATCGGCGGCGGCTCTACGGAGCTGGTGCGCGGGGTAGAGCATCCCCGCCAGCTGCACAGCGTGAACATGGGCTGCGTAGGCTTCAACCGACGCTTTTTCGACAGCGGAAAGATCGATGCGGGCAAGCGCAACAATTTTATCCGCGCGCGCCGGGCCGCCCAGGCGGAACTGCAGGAGCTGCAGCATATGGCCGACGATGCCCTGGTGATGGGCGCTTCCGGCACGGTCAAATCCGTTGCGCGGGTACTGAATGACGGCGAGCTATTGCCCATTCAGCGCGATGCGCTCGATCGGCTCGCCGACAAGGTGGCGAGCTGTAAAACCGTCGACGCCATTGACCTGCCTCATCTAAACCCGGAAAGACGCCCGGTATTCGCCGCCGGGCTGGCTATTTTGCACGGCATTTTTCGCGAGCTGGATATCCAGCAGATGCAGGTTTCGCCCTACGCCATCCGCGAGGGTATCGTGCACGACCTGGCAGGCCGCGCCGCCGGCGGCGATCGTCGCGCGGATACGGTGTTGGCCCTGATGGAGCGCGGTGCCGTCGATCCCGAACAGGCCAGACGGGTTGCCAATACCGCGTTGCAATTCCTCGGCCAGTTAAATCCCTATACTCCGGTAGCCCAGCGGCGCCTGCTGCGCTGGGCCGCCGACCTGCACGAACTCGGCCTGGCACTGTCCCACAGCAGTTTTCGCAAACTCGGCGCCTACATGATCGAGCATGCGGACATGGCCGGGTTCAGTAAAAGCGAACAGGAAAACCTGGCTTACCTGGTGCGCAACCAGCGCGGCGACATCAAGGAAGTCAAAGAGCACTACGGTTTCCACCCAGGAGCAGAGCTGCTACTGTGCCTGCGCCTGGCCTGCATCGTGCACCGGGACCATATGGACCGCAGCATCGATGGCCTTAGCCTGTCGGCAGACGGCCCCGGCTATCGCCTGCACGTTCCCGAAAGCTGGATGTATCAGTATCCCGCCATCGAGGACCTGCTGGAGCTGGAGGTGGAGTGCTGGGAAGACAAACAAATCAAACTGACGGTACAACAAACTTAGGCGACCCGTGAGCAAAACCGACCCCAGCGCAACTTCCTCCGATGCACTTTCCCCCGATGCACTTTCACTCAATGCACGCTCCCTCGAACAAGTGCACCTGCAGCACCGCTTTGCCGATCTGGGTGCGGTCTTCGGCACCCCCACCGCGCCCACCCCGTTGCGCGCGCCGCACACTATCCACGTGAACCCGTCGGCACTGGCACTGCTGGGCATCGACCCGCGCGAGGCCAGCCGTGCAGAGTGGGCGCAGCTCGCCAGCGGCGCGCAACTATTTGCTGGCAGCGCCCCCTTCGCGATGAAATATACCGGCCACCAGTTCGGCGGCTATAACCCCGACCTCGGCGACGGCCGCGCACTTTTACTCGGGGAAATCGAGCACCAGGGCAAGCGCTGGGACCTGCATCTGAAAGGCGCCGGTAAAACCCCCTACTCCCGCTTCGGCGATGGCCGCGCCGTATTGCGCTCCACTATTCGCGAGTATCTGGCCGGCGAGGCGCTCACCGCGCTCGGCATCCGCAGTACCCGGGCGCTGTGCATCGTAGGCAGTGACGAACCGGTGGCCCGGGAAACCATGGAGACCGGCGCCGCACTGATTCGCGTCGCCCGCACCCATATCCGCTTCGGCCATTTTGAGTACCTGTTCTACACACGCCAACTGGAAGCCCAGAAACAGCTGGTACAGTTCGTCTGCGCACAGTTTTTGCCGGAGGTGTGTGACCAGCCTGTGGCGGCCCAGGCCGAGGCTCTGTTGCGTTTCACCGTACAGCGCAGCGCCGAGCTGGCCGCGGGCTGGCAATCGGTGGGCTTCGCCCACGGCGTACTGAACACCGACAACATGTCGATCATCGGCGATACGTTTGACTTCGGCCCCTACGGATTTCTCGACGACTACGAGCCAGGCTTCATCTGCAACCATTCGGATCACACCGGGCGCTACGCATTTGATGCGCAACCCGGTGTGGTGCTGTGGAATCTGAACGCGCTGGCACACGCGTTTTCCTCCCTGCTGGACACCGAGACACTGAAAGACTGCCTCGGCGAGTACCAGCCGCTGCTGATAGCGCACTATGCGAACTTGATGCGCGCGAAACTGGGCCTGGCAATACACGACGAAAACGACCAGCAGCTGTGCGCCGATCTGCTGCAGTTGCTGGAGCAGGGACAGGCAGACTATTCCCTGTTTTTTCGCGCGCTGAGCCGCTATACCGGCGAGCGGCCGGCCGACGCACTGGCGAAACTGGTGGCTCCGGCACAACACCAGGCCCTGTCCGACTGGCTGCACCATTACGACCAGCGGCTGCAGAAAGAAACCCGGCCCGCCGAAGCGCGCCGGCACGCCATGCTGGGCACCAACCCCAAGTTCATCCTGCGCAACTATCTTGCGCAGCGCGTGATTGAGGCGGCGCAGGCCGGCGACTACCAGCCCCTGGCCACCTTCTTCACGCTATTGCAGTCCCCATTCGAGGAGCATCCGGGGTTTGATGACTGGGCTGCCGCACCGGCGGAATCCGGCAAGCACTTGCCGATCAGCTGCTCCTCGTGAGACCCGCCCCGCTCTGACGGTGCAGGAACCGCTGGCGGTATATTTTCCTGCGCGGTGGTTTCGGCGATTTCCCGCGGCCTTTTCTTGCTGCACCACGACCTCAAGCATCTACACTAGAATGGAAGCCTCAGGGCAGAAATAGACCGAATATGGTGTTATGGTCACACCTTATTCTAGCGATGGACCTCTTATGAAAACTCTACTGCTTGCCGTTACTGCGTTACTCGTTTCTACCCAACTCGCCTTCGCCGATGTGGTCGGGCGCTGGACGACCATCGACGACGAAACCGGACAGAAAAAGTCCATCGTCGAGATCTACGAACAGGGTGGTAAATACTACGGTCGCGTGGTCGACCTGCTGATGAAGCCGGACGACACCGTGTGTGACGCCTGCCCCGGCGATCGCAAGGGCAAACAGATTGTGGGTATGAACATCATCACCGATATGGTGAAAAAGGGCGACGTGTTCGAGGGCGGCCAGATCCTCGATCCGGCCAAGGGCAAGGTGTACGACTGCAAAATGTGGGAGGAAGGCGGCAACCTGAAAGTCCGCGGCTACCTCGGCTTTTTCTACCGCACCCAGACCTGGTATCCGGCCAAGTAATCGAATACGAGCCAGGCTCAGACAATAAAAAAGAGGGCAAAATGCCCTCTTTTTTATTGTCGCGAATACGTGCGAAGCTTTACTTCCGCTCCACCTCCACCCGGTCCACCTTCTGGAAGCCGCGCGGCAATTTATTGCCTCGTCGCCCACGCTCACCCTGGTAATGCTCCAGCTCGGCAATCTTGATCTTGGTGTGGCGTTTGCCCGCATGGATCAGTAACTGGTCCTTGCCTTCCAGCACCGCAATACCCACCACGATTTCCTCACGGCTGGCGGCACGGGCAGCGGGGATATTGATGATCTTGTTGCCCTTGCCCTTGGACAGTTCCGGCAGTTCCGCGACCGGGAATACCAGCATGCGCCCCTCGCTGGTGACCGCCGCGAGCAGCGCGCTTTCAGGATTTTCAATTTCCTGCGGCGGCAGCACGCGGGCATTTTTCGGCAGGCTCAGCATGGCCTTGCCCGCCTTGTTGCGCGACTGCAGGTCGGCGTATTTGGCAATAAACCCGTAGCCCGCATCCGACGCCAGCAGCACTTTCTGCTCGTCGCCGCCCATCAGCAGGCCTTCAAAGGTCGCCCCGGACGGCGGGTTGATACGCCCGGACAGTGGCTCACCCTGGCCCCGCGCCGACGGCAGGGTATGCGCGGCGATGGCGTAACTGCGCCCGGTACTGTCGAGCAACAGCGCCGGCTGGTTGCTCTTGCCGCGGGCGGCATACTTGAAGCCGTCGCCGGCTTTATAACTGAGGGATTCCGGGTCGATTTCGTGACCCTTGGCCTGGCGGATCCAGCCCTTGGCCGAAAGCACTACGGTGATCGGATCGCTGGACAGCAGCTCGGTTTCGCTGAAGGCCTTGGCTTCCTCGCGCTCGACAATCGGCGAGCGACGTTCATCCCCGAACTCATCCGCGGCTGCCAGCAGCTCTTTTTTGATCAGGGTCTTGAGGCGACGGGCACTTTCCAGTGTCTTGGTGAGCATATCGCGCTCTTTTTCCAGCTCCGCCTGCTCGCCGCGAATTTTCATTTCTTCGAGGCGCGCCAACTGGCGCAACTTGGTGTCGAGTACATATTCCGCCTGCACTTCCGACAGCTCGAAGCGGCGCATCAGCTCCTGCTTGGGCTCGTCGTGGGTGCGGATAATCTCGATCACTTCATCAATGTTCAGGAACGCGATCAGCAAACCATCCAACAGGTGCAGGCGGCGCTCGACCTTGTCGAGACGGAACTGCAGACGACGGCGGGTGGTGACGGTGCGGAAGCTCAGCCACTCGGTGAGGATCTTGTCGAGGGACTTCACTTGCGGGCGGCCGTCGATGCCGATCATGTTCAGGTTGACCCGGTAGCTCTTTTCCAGGTCTGTGGTGGCGAACAGGTGGTTCATCACCTGCTCCAGATCGACCCGGTTGGACTTGGGCACAATCACCAGGCGGGTGGGGTTTTCGTGGTCCGACTCATCGCGCAGGTCGCTGACCATCGGCAGCTTCTTGGCCTGCATCTGTGCAGCAATCTGCTCCAGCACCTTGGAACCGCTGGCCTGGTAAGGCAGCGCGGTGATGATGATGTCGCCATCCTCTTTGCTCCACACCGCGCGCATTCTCACCGAGCCTTTGCCGGTCTCGTACATCTTCTGCAGATCGGCGCGCGGCGAAATGATTTCCGCCTCGGTGGGCATGTCCGGGCCCTGGATAAACGCGCACAGCTCGCTCACGGTGGCCTTGGGGTTTTCCAGCAGGTGCACGGTGGCATCCACTACCTCACGCAGGTTGTGCGGGGGAATATCGGTGGCCATGCCCACGGCAATGCCGGTGGTGCCGTTCAGCAGGATATTGGGCACCCGCGCCGGCAGTACCGCCGGCTCATCCATGGTGCCGTCGAAGTTTGCCTGCCAGTCCACGGTGCCCTGACCGAGCTCAGACAGCAGCACTTCGGAGTATTTACCCATGCGGGATTCGGTGTAACGCATGGCGGCGAAGGATTTCGGATCGTCCGGCGAGCCCCAGTTGCCCTGGCCATCTACCAGCGGGTAGCGGTAGCTGAACGGCTGCGCCATCAGCACCATGGCCTCGTACACGGCACTGTCGCCGTGCGGATGGTACTTACCGATCACGTCGCCCACGGTGCGCGCAGACTTCTTGTACTTGGCGGTATTTTTCAGCCCCAGCTCGCTCATGGCGTAGACAATGCGGCGCTGTACCGGCTTGAGGCCGTCGCCAATATTGGGCAGGGCGCGGTCGAGAATCACGTACATGGAGTAATCCAGGTACGCCTTCTCGGTATACTCCGCCAGGTGCTGGCGTTCGGATGCGTCAAAGACGGAGGGCTCAGTCATACTGCGAGAGTCTCGTTATTCTGTTCGAAATGAAGGTAGAAGTTGGGGGATTATGGCGGACAGACGCCAGTGGTTCAAAGACCACCGTCAACCTGCCGTATGTTTCACCCCATACCTGCGGCCAGCCGCCGATTGCGGTGGCGGTGCCATTACTGCTAAAAACAACCTCGACCTGCCCGGTTTATGGCCCGGGCCCCACACCCTTCAAGCGGATTCAGGCAGCATCATTTGAACACGGCAGACTCGCTGAACATTGCACAACTGGCGATTGGCGACCTCGAGCCGGTCGATCTTACGATCGCACCGGGAGAAATTGTCTGCCTGTCGGGCACCTCCGGTATCGGCAAAAGCCGGCTGCTGCGCGCCATCGCCGACATGGAGCTGCACACCGGTGAGGTGCACTTGGGAGAACAGGCGCGCGCAGCCATGCCCGCGCACCGCTGGCGCCAGGCAGTGATGATGGTGCCGGCCGACAGCGCCTGGTGGGCAGAAACGGTAGGGGAACATTTTCCGGAGGGCACCACCGTGCCCGACGCCCTTGGTTTAGCGGAGGAATGCATGACGTGGCCGGTGGCCCGGCTGTCTTCCGGGGAAAAACAGCGCCTGGCCCTGCTGCGCGCCCTCGCGCGAAGCCCGCGCGCCCTGCTGCTGGACGAGCCCACCGCAAACCTCGACGAAGACACCACCGAGCAGGTGGAGCACTGGCTGCAGCAAGAAATCCAGAGCCGGCAACTGCGGGTGCTGTGGGTCGCTCATGCCCGCGCACAGATTACCCGTGTGGCGCAGCGGCATTTCCACCTGGATGACGATGGCAGTATGGAGGAGTGCAGCGCATGAACGTGATCGACCTGAGCTGGTGGCAGCTGGGCATTGCCGCCGGGCTGGTAGTGGCACTCGCGGTCTGCACCTGGCTGGCACAACTCAACATCGGCAAATCACTGCTGATTGCCGCTGCGCGTACCGCCATTCAACTGGCGCTGATCGGCCTGGTGCTGGAGACGCTGTTTGCCGCGGGCAGCCTGGGGTGGGTGGCACTGATGGGGATTGCCATGTTGCTGCTGGCCGGCCGTGAAGTGGTGGCCCGGCAGAACCATCCCCTGCGCGGGGGCTGGAGTTTCGGCATCGGCACCCTGTCCATGTTCATCTCCGCGTTTGCGGTTACCGTGCTCACCCTGGTGGTCATCATCGGCCCAGAACCCTGGTACACCCCGCAATACGCCATTCCCCTGCTGGGAATGCTACTGGGCAACACCATGACCGGTGTGGCCCTGGGGCTGGAGCGATTGACGGAGGGCGCGCGACGCGGGCGCGGTGAAATCGAAAACCGCCTGATGCTGGGAGAGACCTGGCAGCAGGCCAGCAGGCAATTGCGCCGGGACGCCATGCGCGCTGGCCTGATGCCCACCATCAACGCCATGGCGGCGGCGGGTATCGTGTCGCTACCGGGCATGATGACCGGTCAGATTCTTGCCGGCAGCGCACCGGCACTGGCAGTGAAATACCAGATACTCATCATGTTCACCATCGCCGCCGGCACCGGCTTCGGCACCTTTGCGGCGGTGGCGCTGTGTGCGCGGCGGCTGTTCGACCGACGGGAAAGGCTGCGGCTGGACCGCCTGGCCAACTAGCCGCAAGGGCAATGCGGGCCCGGCGGCGGTCAGGAAAGAATCACTGCAGGTGTTTTTCCCGCACCTCATTGATCAGGCCGCCGGCAATCACCGTCGCCACCTCCTCCTCACTCATGTTGTGCGCCACTTCCAGCGTGTTGCCGTCGGCCAACTGCACCGTCACCGTGTTGCCCTCGCGCAGCTGCCCCGGCAGATCCTCAAAGGCCAGGGTGTCGTCCTGGTCAAGGCGCGTAAGGTCCTCGGGCGTTTTGAACAACAGCGGCACCACACCGAAATTGATCAGGTTGCGGCGGTGGATGCGCGCCATCGATACTGCAATCACTGCGCGCACACCAAGATAACGCGGCGCGATCGCCGCGTGTTCACGGCTCGAACCCTGGCCATAGTTTTCCCCACCAATCACAAAGCAGTCCCCGTCGAGCTTTTTCGCGCGCTCGTAAAAGGACTCGTCAATGCGGGAAAAGGTGTAATGGCTGATGGCGGGAATGTTGGAGCGCAGTGGCAGGATGTCGGTACCGGCAGGCAGGATTTCATCGGTGGAAACATTATCCCCTGCCTTGAGCAGAATGGGACCGCTTAACGCATCTGCTAGCGCCTCGAATTCTGGCAATGGTTGAATGTTCGGACCTTTCTCCAGTTCTACAGGGATTTCGTTGCTGGTATCCCGCGGCGCAAGCATCAGGGGGCGCATGTCGTTGAGCGTGTCCGGCTCGGTGAACGCCGGGTAGTCCATATCCATGTCGCGGGGATCGGTAATCACCCCGGTCAGGGCACTGGCGGTGGCGGTTTCCGGACTGCACAGATAGACCCGATCTTCCTTGGTGCCCGAACGTCCGGGAAAATTGCGCGGCACCGTGCGCAGGCTGATACGGCCGCTGGCGGGTGCCTGGCCCATGCCGATACAGCCGTTGCAGCCGGTCTGGTGCAGGCGCGCACCCGCCTGCAGCAGGCGGTTGAGGTCACCGCTGCGGCTCAGCTCTTCCAGCAACTGGCGGCTGGTGGGATTAATATCCAGTGAAATTTCTTCGGGAATATTTTTCCCGGCCACCATTTTTGCCGGCACCACAAAATCTCGCAGGCCCGGGTTGGCGCTCGAGCCGATATAGCTCTGGTAAATCGGCTTACCCGCCACCTCGCGCACGGTCACTACCTTGCCCGGGCTGGATGGGCAGGCAATCATCGGCTCAAGCGCAGCAAGGTCTAACTGCTCGCGGTGATCGTAGTCCGCACCCTCCTCGGCTTTTTGCTCCACGAAGTCCGCCTCGCGCCCCTGCTGACGGAGAAACGCGCGCAGTATGTCATCCGCCGGGAATACGCTCGCGGTCGCGCCCATTTCCTGCCCCATATTGGCAATGACGTGACGATCCATGGCCGTCAGATTGTCGAGCCCGGGGCCATAGTATTCGAACACCTTGTTGACGCCGCCCTTTACATCGTAGCGCCGCAGCATTTCCAGAATCACATCCTTGGCACTCACCCACGGGGGCAACTTGCCGCTGACCTCAACGCCGACCACCTCCGGCATGGTCAGGGAATAGGGCAAGCCGGCCATGGCCAGCGCCACCTGTAATCCGCCCGCCCCCATGGCGAGCATGCCCATGGCACCGCCGGCACAGGTATGGCTGTCGGAACCCAACAACGTCTTGCCCGGCACACCAAAGCAGGCCATGTGCACCGCGTGGCTGATACCGTTGCCCGGCCGCGAGAACCAGAGTCCCCACTTGCGGCAGGCGCTGCGCAAAAACAGGTGGTCGTCTGCATTTTTGAAATCGGCCTGGATCAGGTTGTGATCCACATACTGTGCGGACAGCTCGGTCTTGACCCGCGGCAGGCCCAGCGCCTCAAACTCGAGCATCACCATGGTGCCGGTGGCGTCCTGGCACAGGGTCTGGTCAATTTTGAGCTGTACCGCTTCGCCGGGCTTCATGGTGCCGCTGACCAGGTGCCGCTCGATGAGTTGCCGCGTGAGGTTCTTTCCCATGACGTCTCTCCTTTGTTCCGATAAATGGCCCAACACAACCGGTTTTTTCAGCGTTGAGCGGGCGTTTTCTCAGTTGGAAAATTCAACGCGCGGGGCATCGTTATCCGTTCCGATATAGTCCGGCGCGCATTGAATGAAGTCTTCCTGGTCCAGCCCGGCATCGATCAGGTACTGCTGCACGGCGCGGCTGCGGCGGTTGGAAAGCTGCGACAGTTCCTCGCGTATCCCCCGTGGGGGATCTTTGTAAAAATTCTCACGCGCCTCGCCTGCGCCGCGCATGGCACTGGCCTCATGGGGGAACAGGATCTCGAGATCGGGTGCCGTGGCCACCGCACAGATACCGGGGCGCGCTTTCTGGTTGTCGCGCATTTTTTCCAGCATACCGTTGAGTTGTGCTTTGGCCGTCGCACTCAAGGTATCGCTTCCCGGGGTAAATTCAAGGTCAGAAAATTCGACCGCGCGGAAACGCGCCCACGCGAGCTTCGCCAGGCTGTAGAAACCAATCGGGGTAAAGTAGGCAAACAGCGCTTCCAGGATCGCTCGTTGCAACAGGTCACTGAAGATAAAACTGAACGAGAATTTGGGATCGTACAGGTCGCCGGTGACCGGCATATCAAAACGCACGTCACCATCACCATCTTTCATCAGTGCCAGTGCCAGGCTCAGCGGAATCAGGCTTTTCTTGACGGCAAGATGGTCGGCCTCGCGCACCCGCCGCACCTTGATTTTTTGCAGATCCATGTTCGCCAGTGCATTGACGGCATTGTCGTCCACCGCAATATTGACTACCGCATCCAGCTGCCCCTGCAGAATCTTGTAGCCGAGTAAACCGGCCATATACGGGGTCGCGGGAATCAGGTTGGCGCCCTCTACATAGCCCAGCACGCCCGCGTCCCAGCGTTTGTCTTCCAGAAGATTGATCTGGCCCGCGAGGTGCATTTCACTGAAGCCGCCGGGGCTTGCATTGAACACAATCATTGCCGGCGGGTCTTGGTGATAATTGCTCAGTCCCTGTAACAAAAGGTTGATCTGGCGCACCGGGAGGTGGGCGTGATACTCATGGGTATTGTCCAACCAGAGAAAATCCCCGCGGTCCACGTACAACTGGCGCACCCGATAGCGAAAGCGGTTCGCATTCCTGGCCCTATCGGCACGCTGATAACGGTAACGCTCCAGGTCTGGCCCCCGGTTGCGGAAGCGCTCCCAGGCACCCAGCTTGCCCTCACGGCCGCGCGCCAGAATACTACGCGGCCGAATCACGTCGACGGTGTCGATCTGCAGCATTTTATCCGCCGGGAAATACTCGAACTGGCTCACCCTCAGGGCCTCGATCTCCGTATTCCACTGGTGATTGACGTACTCCTGGGCGCGCACATCGCGGCGCAACAGGCGGCTGTCGGCAATCTCCAGAAACAGCATGCGCACAAGAGACTTGGCCACGGTCAGCTCGCGCATTTCGATATAGGCCGTTTCCAGCAGCTGGTCACCACCCACATCGATCACCATCAAGCCCTCGAGCTGCGCCAGCGGTAAATCCAGCCGACGCTGTTCGAAACTGAACTTCCCGGAGGTGCGCGCGCTGTCCAGGTGGACGCAGTTGCGTACCCCGCGGATATAGCCCGGTGGAATACAGCTGCTGACGTTTTCCAGTTGCAGGTTTTTCCCCTCGAGGGCACGCTGCCCAAAGCCCAGCACATCCGCCTGCAGCGCGCCCACATGCAGCAACTCCGAGGGCAAACCCTGAGGGAAGTCCCGTTGCGTCACCCGCAAACCATCGACCTTGATATCGCGAAACTGGCGCTGCGCCAGACCACTGCGCAGATCCCCAAGCTGCACCCGGTGTTCACTGCCGATGGTAATCTTGCCCACCTCGTAACAGGGCGCCAGCGGCTTCTCCCCAAAACGGAAGGCACTGAAGCAACCGTTGAGCCCGGTGACCTCACCGCGGTTCAGTGCCAGTGAGTCGCGCGAGAGCGCCAGTCCGTCGAGACCCAGGTGGGTAAAACCCAGTCGCTTGCGCTGCCCTTGGCGGAACGCAAAGTCTTCCATCGCGATACGCCCCGAGGCCCGCAGCGCGTCCTCCACCAGCAGCTGCTGTGTGCCGTCAATCCGCAGCGCAGCGAAGGAAAAACACAATGGGTCTTTACCCGCAGCTGCGCGGCCGCGCCCTGGTTCCGGCAGGCAGCCGGAAAAATCGCGCGCAAGGGCGTCCTCCACCTGCACCCGCGCGCCGCCGGACCAGCGCATGGATTGCCACTCCAGGTAATCCAGCTTCAGCGGGGTGCCCGCCACGGGCGACAGTTGCAGTTTTGAGGCCTGCAAGGGACCCAGTGCGAGCCGCTCTACCTCACCGCTGGGCTGATCGCCACTGCCCAGGCTCACAAGATTGTCACCGCGCAAGTACACGCCGCCGGTGGAAAGGCAGCCGCGCCAGCGCGCGCTGCTGTCGGCGCGTACGGCCGCTGCTCCCAGCCAGTCCTTGAGGCCACAGCCATCCGCGCTCTGCAGGCGCAGGTTGTGCAGATTCAGCGCCAGCGGATGCCCCGGATCCGCCGCCTGCACCATGCCGACTTTTTCCACGCTCAATGCCCCCAGTTGCAGCTGTGCGGGGTCGTCGAGACGGTGGTGCAGGGTCAGGTTGGCCACCGACAGGCCACCGTTTGCCGAGCTGAGCTGACGTCCGCGCACACAGCGCGGCAGCATCCGGTCGACCCCCTCGCCCAGGGGCAGGCACAGGTCAATCGCCTCGGCGGTGAGTACCTGGATTTTCCAGTCGGTGCGCGCACCGGGTGTACGCGGCAGTTTCGCTGCCAGCTCGAGCCCCGCCAGTTTGCGAATATCCAGGGTGGTGTCCTGCGCGCTGCCGCTCAGGGAAAAGGTATCGACGGAAAGTTCATCGATATTGGCGCTGAATTGATGGGGCCCGTAATCGACCGCGAATTGGGTACCGGTGCGCAGGGTATTTGCCGCGACGCAACGGGACGGGGCAAGACAGAAACGGGCGTTGTCCAGGGCGGCGCCGGGCAGATCAAGGCGCATGCGCGCCGGATGCGATTGCAAACGAAAATCGGCACTAGGCAAGCGCAGCTGTGACAAGGTCAGCAGCGGCTGCTGATCTGCGCTGTGGACATCCGCGCGCTCCAGGCTGAGATCGGCGGCAGCAAACAGTACCCGCAGTTGCGGTGCGCGACGGCGGTCACGCTCGCCGCCGGTATCCTCATCACCCCCATCACCCGCGCCCCATTGGCGGGCCACGGCCAGCTGCAGCGGCTTGTTCTGCTGCAGGTTGTGTACCGCAAAACACGCTGGCCGCCGCGAGCTACCCCCACCGCCGGTGGCGGCCCGCCACGAAACCGGCAGGCAACCGTCGAGCGCGGCCAGTGACAGGGCATCGAGCTCCAGTTCCAGGGTGCGCACAGCAACCGCACGGCCGATCGGCCTGCCCGCCAAATGGCCGGCTCCCGACGGCGAAGGCCCAGCGTCCCCGGGCAAGCGGCCTTTTTCCGCGCCATCGTCTAGCGCATCACCCAATGGGGGCTGCTCGGCAAACCAGCCAAAACCGTCACCGCTGGCCACATACTCGCCCGGCGCCAGCACCTGGCGGCGCAGACGGAAAAGCCCGTTGCCGGTGCTGAGTTTCTGCAGCACCAAACCGGTCTGCGCGTCGGGGTCCCGGCTCAGGTGATCGGAGAGCAGCAGTGAGTCCAGCGCCAGTTCGCCGAGCACCAGCGAGGGCTCCGGTTTGCCCGCGAAGACAAAGTCGCCCTCTGCCCGCAGCTGCTGCAGTTGGCCGCACAGCGGCGACAGGCGCTGTGGCAACCAGCCATCGGGCACACAACCTTGCAACGCCTGTAGGTGAAGGTCTTCCAGCAGGTAGCGCTGTGCGCTCGGCGACAGTTCCATCCTGCGCCAATCGAGATTGGCGAGCAGCAGCTGGTTTTCCACATCGCCCGGCGCAGCATCGGCGGGCCACAGCTTGAACTTCTTCAGGCTGAACGGCCCACTCTCCACGGCCCAGCGTTGCGCCGGCTGATTTTCGCGGGGGATTTCGCGGGCGAACTGGAGGTTTATGGTTTCAGGAATAAGCCATTGGTTCAGTTGCACACAGTGGTCTACACGACCCCAGAGTTGCCCGGGAATACAACCGGAGGCGCCATCCAGCGACAGGTTTTCAATCCCCAGGCGGCGCCGGTCGTTGCGGTACTGGAGGCTTGCCAGGCGCAGGTTATTGGCGTTGAAAGGGTTTACTGGTGGTCTGGGTGCGTCGAGGTCTACCACAGTGCCCTGGGTCAGGCTCGCCTCCGTCAGGTCAGCGCGAAATCCATCCTGCCAGGCAAAGATGGTCGGCTGGGGTAGCCGCAGGCTGCCCGCGCGAATGCAGTAGTGGTGGCGGCCAGCTTGCGAGGTCCCGGTGCGCAGCCGGTTGGGGCACCAGGAAAAACCACTGGCCCCGGCGCTCTGCCACTGCAGGGATTTGGCATCCCGCACAAAGTCAAAGTCATTGATGGCAATGGTTTCCGCGTGCCAGTTCGGGTGCCGCCGGTTCTGATAGCGCAGCCGCACTTCCTGCCCGTTGATCCGGTACCAGGCCACCTCCGACTGCTTGCCAAACGAAAAGCTCGCCGGCCCGCGCACCTGCAAACGTCGCGTGGTACCACAGTGGCTGGTCACGCGGCGCAGGCCCGGTACCGCTTCGCCCCAGCGCTCGGACAAGCAGGCGGCAAATTTACGGGTGGTGGCCTCCGACAGGCTCAGGCGATTGGCGGGCCGCTCGAAACGCACCTGCCGGGTCTTGAATCGCACCACCGCAAGTATCGGGTTTTCCTGCGCCGACTTGCGCCGGTCACCGGCACCGGTTTCGCGGGTCCTCCCGCCCGCGCCGCCTGATGATGTTGGCTCAGGCAGCTCGTCCCAGGCCAGCACGTTGTCCAGCGCCATCTTGTCCGCGCCAATCAAAAACTGCAGCGGTTCATCCACAAGCTCGCGCAATCCGCTGACAAAAAAGTCGTCGATATTCAGCGAACCGATGCGCGCACAACTGGGCGTGGCCCACTGGGGTTTGTGCTGGTAACAAACCACCGTGTTGCGCAAACTGCCGGCGGTCAGATCCACCCGCCAGTCTTTGGGCTTTTTCTCCCCGCCCTCCTTCAATCGCCAGCCACCAATTTCCCACACCCGACCGTATTCGCCGAGTGACGACACCAGGTCCAGGTAGGCGCCATCCAGTTCCACCCGATTAACGTGGATTTTGCCCTGCAATAACTGCCACCAGCTCAGTCCTAACGTGGCTTCCTGCACATTGAATCCGCGCCCGGATTCGTTGCGTACAGAAACGCCCCGCAGGTGCGTGCGCAGGCGCGGCAGGGAGACATCGATGTGCTCGATCTGCGCTTCCAGACCGCGCTCCTGCAACCAGCGCTGCACCGCACCGGGAAGCATTACCGCGACCAGAATATTCAGCGCGCCAATCAGCAACAGGGCAAAAACCAGCAGCCACAACAGGCGGCGGGCACCCCGGTATTCTGCTGACGGATTCGCGGACGATGTGGACATCTGAACTCGGCGCACAAGGAATTTCGCGCAGCCGGTTTCATTTAATTGGTAGCTGCACGCCCTCTACAGTAAAGACCAGCGGGCCCGCCCCATCTGTCGCGAAATACCGCACCCAGGCATTTTTATTCTCTGCGACGAACCCTGCGCCGCCGTATCCAAACATTCCGGCGCCACTTGCCTCGCCACCACACCCGCGGGCCGTGCTAAACCCCGAAGCACCGTTACACTGTTTATATTTCAGTCAATTTGGTACAGCCTAGCGGTTGGGGCAGGTCTCGGTGAAACACTCAGAAAAGCAGCGCACGGGAGAGCATCCTCACTATCAGGACATCGTGCTGATTGGCGGCGGTCACAGCCACAGCGTGTTCCTGCAGCTGTGGGCAAAAAGACCACTGCCCGGGGTGCGGGTGACCCTGGTATCGCCGCAAGTATTAAGCACCTACTCCGGCATGCTCGCCGGGATGATTGCCGGCCACTACAGCTATAGCGATATCCATATCGACCTGCCGGCGCTGTGCCAGGCCGCCGGAGCACGCTTCGTGCAGGCGTGCGCGCACCATATCGATCCGGTGGAAAAAACCGTTTCCCTGCTGGGGCGCCCGGACCTGGAGTACGACCTGATTTCCCTCGACATAGGCGCCACCCCGTGTCGCCAGATACCAGGCTCGGAGCTTGCGATCCCGGTCAAACCCGTCGGCCACTTCCACCGCTACTGGCAACAACTGAAGCAACAGATTGATCACCAGCACCGGCCGCTGCGCCTCGGCGTGGTGGGCGGCGGCCTGGGCGGCTGCGAGCTGGCGATGGCCATGGCCAGTGCACTGGAAGAGCCGGTGTACAGCGGTCGCGTGGAAATTCACCTGCTGCACGCAAGCGGAAAGCTTCCCCAGGAATTTTCCCTGCTCGGCCGCAGGTTAGTGGCGCGTGAGCTGGGGCGACTGGGGGTACGGGCGCACCGCAACTGGCGGGTGTCTGAGATTACCCCGTGCGGCGTGCACAGCGACGAGGGAGAGTTCCTGGCGCTGGACAAGGTACTGCTGTGCACCGAGGCTGGCGCGCCCCCCTGGCTGACGCAGTCCGGCCTGGCACTGGACCCGCAGGGTTTTGTGCGCGTCGACGAATATCTGCGCGCAGAGCAACACCCTTCGGTATTTGCTGTCGGTGACGTCGCCAGCCCGGTATCCGATGGGCAGCGTCGACCCCAGCGCCGACGCCACCGAAGATCCGCCCGCAATGCCCTGAACCAGGGCCCGGCGCTGTTTCACAACCTGCGCGCCACGCTGCTGGAACAACCGCTCACTGCCTACCGGGAATCACGACGCTTTTTCCATCGGCTTGCCTGTGGTGGCCAGCGCGCCATTGTCGCCCGCGGCGGCTTTGCGGCGGTGGGCAGCCTGATGTGGCACTGGAAGGACCTGCACGACCGCCGCCAGATGCAGGCCTTTGAGGCGGCAGCGGAAGCACAAAACGAAGCGCCCCGGCAGCGGGTTCCCGCGCGCCTGTCTGCCCTGTGGCGCACTTTGACGCAACCGGCGCCCTGCGGGCTGGGCCAGCGCAATAATATCTCGGTGGCCGGTCTGCGCCATCACAGCCCCGCCGCCACGAGCGAGGCCGGATTGCTGGATCGCGCCCTGGCGTCGCTGCCTCAGCCCCAACCCATCGCCTCGACGCTCGCCCGCGGCCAGGATACCGCCACGATCACCCTGCCCGCCGATCAGGCATTGGTGCAGCGCTCCAGCCAGATAACCGTACCGGTCGCGGACCCCTGGCTGTACGGTCGACTCAGTGCGCTGCATGCGCTCACCGCGCTGCTGACCGCACATGCGCAACCCTGCACCGCGCAGGCACTGGTCACGCTTCCACCGGGAGCGCCAGAGATGGCGGCGCGCGACCTGCTGCAACTACTGGACGGCGCCGCGCGCGAACTCAACCAGCATAACTGCGCCCTGAGCGGCGGCAGCGCGAACACTGGCAGTGCACTGCATCTGGGGTTGACCGTCAGCGGTATCGTCGACCCGCAACAGCGCCAGTGCGAAAGCCTCGGCGCCCGCGCCGGTGACTGCCTGATTCTCACCAAGCCGATCGGCACCGGCGCCCTGTTCGCGGCGGAATGCCAAGGTAAGGCGCGCGGGCGCTGGTTACAGCAGGCGCTGGAGATGATGCTGCAGAGCAATGCCACCGCCGCCGATATTTTTACCGACCATCACGCCCATGGGCTGCGCAACATCGGCGATGCAGGCTTGCTGGGAGAACTGCTGACCCTGCTCAAGTGGCGTACCCACCGCGCAGCCCACAGCAGGCAAGGGGCACAGGCTACGGCACCTCACCTGGGTGCCCAGCTGTTAACGGAATCCCTGCCGCTCCTTCCCGGTGCCACCTGTTGCGCGGGACACGGTTTCCTGTCTGCCCAACACCAGCACAATGCCCGCGCCTATGATGCGCTGCAAAACCCTACCCCATGGCGTGCGGACCCATTGTTACCGCTGCTGGTGGACCCACAAACCTGCGGCGGGCTACTCGCCGCCGTTCCCGCCGAGCATGCCCAGAATTGTCTGGCAGAGCTGCAGGCGGCCGGGTGCCGCTACGCGGCAATCATTGGGGTTGTCGACGAGCTGTCCCAGTCCGGTGAGCAACAACTTTACGCCACGCAACCCGTGCACCTGGTAAAAGGTGGCGACTGGAACCTGCTGGCGCAACGACCAAGCGCCGTGACGTCCTGAGCGCGGTGCAGTGCGGTAGCGCGCGAGCGCCCCCTCGTGTCAAAACGCTTTCTACTGAAACCAAGTTTCCATTGCCACGGGAAATGGGTGCGTTAACATTGCCCCCATAGAATCATAAGGGGCATTACAGCCCTCCTGCCGGGTCTTCACAGAGACCGCCGCCCGACTGTCTATCATGCGACACCCGATTGTCCCACCGGCGAAGTCCGGTCATGCAAGGGCGCGCGAAGAGCACCTATTTTTTTAGCTCTAAGGAAATCTCTGTCATGAAAAGAATCGTCATTGTTGGTGGTGGCGCCGGTGGATTACAACTGGCCACCAGCCTGGGACGCCACTTTTCCTTCAACCGATTTCACCGCCGCAATAAATCCCCGGTGGCGGAAGTCATCCTCGTGGATAAAAACCGTACCCATATCTGGAAACCCCTGTTGCACCAGGTGGCCACCGGCGCACTTGACTCCAGTCTGGACGCGCTCAACTACCAGGTGCACGCCCGTACCAACGGTTTTCATTTCGAACTCGGCAGCCTGCGCGGACTGGACCGCGAGGCAAAAACCATTGAACTCGCAGCAGTCTGCGACAGCGACGGTCAACCACTCGTCCCCCCACGCAAACTCGAGTACGACTATCTGGTATTTGCCCTGGGTAGCCAGAGCAACGATTTTCATACCCCCGGCGTGCGCGAACATTGCCAGTTTCTCGACAGCGCCGAGCAGGCGCAGAAGTTCCATACCAAGCTGCTCGATCAATTCTTACAACTGGAAAACCGGGTTGCGGAAGAGGTGCACATTGCGATTGTCGGCGGCGGTGCCACTGGTGTGGAACTGGCGGCGGAACTGGTGGATGCAGTGCATGAGATGGGCCACTACAGCCGGATTAAAAATGGCGATCTCAAGGTCACCCTGATCGAAGCCGGACCGCACCTGCTGCCGGCACTGCCCCCCAGACTCGGCAACAGCTCACAAAAAGAACTGACCAAAATCGGCGTGCGCGTGCTCACCGGTACCCAGGTCGCCGAAGCCACCGCTACCGGTTTCGTGACCAAGGACGGCGAGGAAATTCCCGCGGCGATCCGCGTGTGGGCGGCGGGCGTGAAGGCACCGGACTTTCTCAAGTCCATGGATAACCTCTCCCTCAACCGCCAGAACCAGATCGAGGTGGAAGCCACCCTGCGCAGCAAGGACGACCCGGCCATTTTCGCCCTGGGTGACTGCGCCGGCTGTGAAGACGCCAACGGCCAGAAAGTGCCACCCCGCGCGCAGTCGGCGCAGCAGATGGCCACAACCGCCAGCGACAACCTGATCCATCTGATCGAAAACCCGGACGCAGAACTGCAGCCATTTACCTACAAGGACCGCGGCTCACTGGTGTCCCTGTCCAAGTTCGATGCAGTAGGCAACCTGATGGGCGGGCTGGTGAAAGGCAGTCTCACCATTGAGGGGCGCCTCGCCGGCCTCGCCTACCGCTCCCTGTACCGCATGCACCTGGCGGCACTGCATGGCTGGCCCCGGGCCATGCTGTTGTATGTGATCGGGCAGGCCAACCGCTTCGTGAAGCCGCGACTGAAAATGCACTGACCGCTAACTTGCCGCCCTGTGGATTGCCCCCCGGGTTGATACGCAGTGCCCCCGCAGTGGCGGCGCTTTCCCCCATCACACCGCGCCGGTAACATGATCCTTTACCGGCCACCCCGCGTACATAAGCCCCCGACTGCCCGACACACGGTATTACCACAATGACACCTCTGATCGCCTTCGCCCTGGGTTCACTCGCCGCAACCACTGCAACCGCCGCCAGCCCGCAGGCGGGGCCAAACATTGTCGCGGAACCGGTTGTTGACGCAGCAATGGAACAGGTGGTCGTGACCGCAGCCCGCAGCGAGCAGCGCCTGCGTGCGCAGCCGGCCGCACTCACGGTACTGGACGATGACACCCTGCAATCGGTGACTGCGGTACACCCGAGCCAGGCGCTGTCCAGCGTGCCGGGGGCGCTGATCAGCCGCGGCAATGGACAGGAAAGTCTGATCGCGATCCGCTCGCCGGTCCTGACCGGTGCCGGCAGCTGCGGGGCCTTTGCAATAACCCAGGACGGTGTGCCGGTGCGCGGCACGGGGTTTTGCAATGTGAACCAGCTGTTCGACACCCACTTTGAGCTGGCCGGGCGCATCGAGGTGTTGCGCGGGCCGGGTACCGTGCTGTATGGGTCCGATGCCCAACACGGAGTGATCAATGTCATCAGCGAAGCCCCGGTGAATGGCCGCACATCCAGCGCAGCCATCGAGGGGGGTGCCAACGACTTTCAACGGGTGCGCCTGGAACACAGCCGCGGCGACACACAAGGCGGTTTTCGTATCGGTTTCAGCGGTGCGCGCGACGGCGGCTACAAGGACGACTCGGGGTACGACCAGCAAAAGTTGCAACTGCGCAGCGACAGCCAGTGGGCGGACTGGTCCGTAAGCGCCCTGATCAATCTGAGTAATCTGAACCAGGAAACCGCCGGCTACGTTGTCGGTAAAGACGCTTACAAGGACGGTGCTCGCAAGCGGGAAAACCCCAACCCGGAAGCCTTTCGAGACAGCCAATCCGCTCGTGCCCAGGTCAAGTTCGAGCGCACGCTGGACAACGGCGGCCAATTGCAGGTCACGCCCTATGCCCGCTACACCGATATGGATTTTTTGATGCATTTCCTGCCGGGCACGCCGCTGGAAAAAAATGGCCAGAAAGGGATCGGCGTTCAGACCGCGCTTAGACACGGTAACGAAGAGGCGCTGGCCTTCATTAGCGGCATTGACCTGGAGTACACCGCGGGCTGGCTGGAGCAAAGCCAGCAGGGCGGGTTTTCGGTGTTCCCCAGTGGAAAACAGTACGACTACTCCGTATCAGCGGCGCTTGCCGCAGCATTTAGCCGGGCAGAACTCGCGGTGAGTGATACCACCACCGCGATCCTGGGCGCCCGCGGCGAATACCTGCAGTACGATTACGATAACCACATGCTCAGTGGTGACACACAAGATAATGGCGAGGTGTGCGTCAGCGGTTTTACCGGCGCCATCGGGTGTCGCTATTCGCGGCCAGAGGATCGCCGCGATGACTTTGCCAACCTCTCGTTGAACGCGGCCCTGGTGCACGCCTTTAACCATGCGACGACCGGCAGCCTGCGCATGGCGCACGGCTTCCGCGCACCGCAGGCAACGGAACTGTACCGGCTGCAAAATGGCCAGACAGAAGCCGACCTGGACTCCGAATCCATCGACAGCCTGGAGGCGACCCTGCGGCACGATTCGGAACCGTTTCGCGCGAGCGTGACCGGGTTTTACATGGAGAAATCCGACGTGGTGTTCCAGTCTTCGGACCGGTTAAACCTGAGCGATGGTGCGAGCCGGCACTATGGCCTGGAATACGAGTGGCAATGGACGCTGTCGCAACAGTGGCAACTGGCGGCCGCCGGCACCTTCGCGCGGCACCGCTACACCAATGACGTCAGTGCGCCTGGCGCGGGCCTGATTGCGAGCAATGGCAACGATATCGACACCGCGCCGCGCACGCTGCACAACCTCCGGCTGCGCTGGCTGGCAACCGACGCAACCCGGGTGGATCTGCGCTGGCAGCACACCGGCCGCTACTACACCGATATCGAAAACGCACATCGTTACCCGGGGCACGATCTGCTACACCTGAGCCTGCAACAGTCCCTGGGCGCAGGCACCGAGATCGGGCTGCGCATCGAAAACCTGGCGAACGTGGATTACGCGGAGCGCGCGGACTATTCCAGCCTCGGTGGCGGAGAGCGTTACTTCATCGGCGAGCCACGCAGTGTCTACGCAGACCTGCAGCTGCGTTTCTGACCGGCCCGACTAGGGGCGCACCACAATCGGGCCACCCAGGTTCACACCCGGTGCCTTCCAGGTTTCTGCCCACAGCAATTGCCAGCGCTGCGGCCAGCTCAGCGCACACAGTGTGCCGCTTTCCGCAAAGCGGTAATTCTCACAGGGCAGTGCCAGCTCGGGGGTAGCGAGTTCGGGGAGGCCCAGCTCCGTATACGCCGGCTGGCGATAGCGATAGTGATCGATCAGGTAGCGCAGGCCATCATCAAAGGTGAGGTAGTCCCAGCGTATACGGATCGGTGTGTTACTGGTGCCGGTGCGCCCCTCGCCCTCCCGATACCAGCTCACCAGCTGGCCGTTGGCACCATAGGCACGCAGGATTTGCAGGCGGCCCTGCAAGTCATCGATACCGTTGTAGGTGGAGATTTCCGTTTCGCGCAATTGGCCGCGGCTGTTGTAGCGGTACTCGATCAGTTCGCGCGCCTCCGGGGTACCGTCGGCGTCGCTGTCAAATCGCATCTCTTCACTGAACAGCCAATCGTCACTGGTGTAGCGATAGGTGAAGGTGCGGCGGGATTCTGGGGTGCCGTCGGCATCAATATCAAACTCCCAGGTCTCTTCGCGCAGCTGGCCATTGCTCAGGTACAAATATTCGTAGGTATTTATCCGATCAACGACACCGTCGCCGTTGTCGTCGATCCGCTGCACTTCCCGTAGCAACCGCCCACCGCTGCTGTAACGAAAGGCAACCTCAACCGTTGCATCGGCGATACCGTCGACCGTGGCGAGGTCGCCATCATCCACGGTATCCACCAGCTCCAGTAAGCGGCCGTTGCGGTTGTAGCCAAACTCAAAACGCTCGCGCCGCTCCACGAGGCCATCGGCGTTCAGGTCGAGTTCTTCAAGACGCCAGTCCAGCAGGCCATCGCCGTCGTAAGCGCTCTCCACGCGCCGCAGTGCGTCGAGGATGTCATCAACACCTTGATCCAGCTCAACCGCGGAAAATACTTTATTGCCACCGTCGTCATAATCCAGCCGCACCACAAGACGTTCGCCAACCAGCCCCCGCCCCTCTTCTTCGACGATGCGTTTCAGGAACCCCCGGCTACTGAAAAAACGCTCGGTGCGCGTGAAGAAATCCACGAGCCCGTTTTCGTCGCTGTCGGTTTCCCACAGTAAAAAATCCCAGCGCCCAGGGCTGTCGTACACGTACTCCACCCGCTCCCGCCAGTTAGCGGCGGTTTCCGGTAAAACCGTAAAGTACTTGATGCGGGGAAGGCCAAGATCGTTGTACTCCCAGCGCACCTCCTGCTCGATACGCTCGTCATCCTGGATATTGCGGGTTTCGCGCACCGGCAAATGCACCGGCACCAGAATACCCAGCGCGTCGTACAGATAGACCAGAGGGGCATCCAGCGGCAGCTGATATTTAATGGAAAACGCGGTCGTTATCGCGGGTAGCGAATCCAGCCCGCGCCGCCAGGGAAAGGCGTAGAGGTCATAGGCGAAGTCAACCGCATAGTCGGCGAGGTCGGCATCCCAACCCTGCAGGTCGATCCCGTTCGCCGGGTCCTGGTCCCGGTCCAGAATCAGCAGTAATCGCATCATGTTGGACACAAGATCCAGCGCGTCGGCCCGCTGATGATTTTCCAGTGCGGCGCGCAGTGCGGCCTCTTGGGTGATGGGGGCCGTCCCCGCCAGGTCAAAGGGGCTCAGCTCCGCTGCCCCGCGCGCCGCGCCCAGCTGCACGCCGCCGAGAAAAAATTCCACGTCTTCGCCATCGCGATAGCGAAAGGTTCCGGCACTGTCGGTTACGCCGGAGAAGCTGGGAGTACGATAGCCCAGCCCGGCGACGCGCCCGGCCAGAAAAATCCCGGTCATTTCCGCGCCGCTGCCAGTGGTGGCGCCGCTGCTGGAGCTGCCGCTCCTGGTGCCGCCGGAGCTACTCGCGCTGGCAGAAGTGGTAGAGGCGCCCAGTGCGCGCGCACTGGAATCTTTGCTGTCGCTGCTGAAGTTGCACGCTGTCAGACAAAAGCACAGGAGCAGGCACAATGCCCGCGCTAACCCTGGCATCAGTTGCAGGGAAGGGAATACGACATCTGCTAAAACGAGCCTTCCTGGCACGGGGCACTCCTCGCCGAACGGAAACTACCGCTACACCGACAACATCGACTTTTTGACCTCCAAAAAGTATTGCTGAATTCTCCTCTGCAGGCGGGCAAGTTTCGTGAAAATGGACGGATTGACGTGCAAAGGAATGGGTTGCGTGGCGGTGAGAGGGCTTTGCTGCCAATATGAACGCTACAAACAAAAAGCCCCCGACAGCTGGGACTGCCGGGGGCTTTGTTGTCTGATCAACTGACCACGGTCAGGATCAGGGAAATCAGATTTTCCAGCTCTGCACTTTTTCCAGACCGTGTTCAGCCACCCACTGGTTCAATTGCTTGGGGTTGCGCTTTTTCTTCTCGATCGTGGCATTGGTGTAGGGGTTGCGATAGTGGCCTGTTTCCAGTTTCGGCTCAGCCGGCTTGCTGGAGGCGGCGCGGCGGGTAGTACGACGGGGCGCTTCGCCTTCCCGCTTCAACGCACGGGCTACCCGTGCCTTGAGGGTGCGCACGTAATCCGGCGCATTTTCGTCGTTCAGCTGTCCGACCAGCCAATCGACAATCTGCTCTCCACGAATACTGTAGAGCTCTTCTTCTTCCAGTTCGTATTCAGCCGCCAGATTGATCAGCGCCTTGTCAAAAGCGATCACACCCTGCTTCTTGCGTTCTGCCTTGGCCATCTGCTCCTGCAGTTCTTCGATTTTGGCCTGGTGTTCCGCGATCTGTTGTTCGATCTGGTCGTAATCCTGAAACATGTGGTTTGAGCCTCGATATAAACGGTTGTTGTTTTAGATAGTGTTTTTTAATAATGCCGCGCGGGTAAATCCCTACCCACACAGGGAATACTTATTGGAAATACATCTCTATCGCCGGCCTGAAATCGCCATATAGATCCGCGGGCAGATATGCCGCACAGATATCCGTTGCCTATAAGATAGCCCATAAAAAATAATCTGGACTCATCCGCGGATATCACCGAGTCAATAAACGGATATTACCCACGGCCAAAACGATGAATTGGCGCACACAATCTGGAATTGACCCAGATCAACCTGGCAAATATCAGAATTAGCTATAAATACCGATATAGATCAGCATGTTACCAAACGAGTAAACGATAAAGATGGGCCGATTGATATACGCCCGCCGCAATCAGGCAGATCAATTTCTTTTATCACCACCGGTTGCCCCGGTAATGGGGGCAGATACCGATACTTCAAGCGCCAATCGGGATAACGCTATCGGGCCACCGGCGCTGGCTATATTAACGGCAGCGCGCGGGCAGGGCCTTGAGCGTGGAGCATGATACTGCGTTGTTTTTCTTTCGCCAACCGATTGGATATCTTTTTAGCAGTGCGCGCCGAAACCACGCCTTGTTCTATTCTTTTCACTGGATATGAGTCTAATATTCCAGATTCAATCACTCTTAAGGGGGTATAAAGCGAATGGCGAAAACTCGCGACATTCATCACATGCCGACATTGGCCGCACTGATGACGCCGTTTCCCTACCATATTGATATCGACGCGCCCATTGAGGCTGCCGTGACACTGATGGAGGAGCACGGGGTCCACCACTTGCCCGTCACCCGCGACGGCGACCTGGAGACCATCATTTCCCAGGGTGACATCGACCGCGCCCAGTCACCGGGGCATCGGCTGGAAGAACAGCAGCTGTATGTGCGTGACCTGAGTGCGCGGCGACCGTATATCGCGGATATCCACGATCCGCTGGACAGAATTCTGCTGGCGATGGCGGATACCGGTATCGGCTCGGTGCTGGTAATGAAAGAAGGCGAGCTGGCCGGCATTGTTACCGTTAAGGATGCGCTGCGCTTTTGCGGCGAATACCTGGCAGATCTGACCCGGTCACCCGATGACGATGTAGCGTAAAACGTGGCGTAAAAACGTGGTTTAAAGGGTGTACCTACAGCGGCCACACCCACAGCAGCATAGGCACCGACACCGCTACCACGATTATTTCCATCGGCAGCCCCATGGGCCAATAGTCACCAAACTTGAAGCCACCGGGGCTCAGGATCAGTGTGTTGTTCTGGTGCCCCACCGGGGTCAAAAAGGCACAGGAGGCCCCGATGGCTACGGCCATCAGGAAGCTGTCGGGGTTGACCCCCAGCTGCTCCGAGGCACTGAGTGCGATGGCGCACATCACCGCGGCGGTCGCGGCATTGTTCATAAAGTCGGACAGCGTCATGGTGACCAGTAAAATCAACACCAGGGCGAATACCGGATTGCCCTGTGCCAGGTTATCCAACATGGATTCCGCCACCACGTCCGCGGCCCCGGTGGTGCTCATCACTTCCGCCACCGCGATCAGCGCCCCCAGCAACACCACCACGGAGCCATCAATCGCCTCGTACATGCTGCGCAGAGGCACTACCTTCAGCGCCATAAACGCCAGCACGCAGGTGGCAAAGGAAATCGCCGCGGGCAGCAGGCCAAAGGCGGCGCCGGCCACCGCCGCGCCCATCGCCACCAGTGCCACATAGGCCTTTTCCCGATTGGGAATAGCGATATCCCGCTGTGCCAGCGGCACGCAGCGCTGCTCATTGGCAAAGCTGCGCAGGTTTTCTTCGGTGCCCATCATCAACAGCGCATCGCCCCCTTTGAGCATGGTCGAGCGCAGCCGCTTTACGGATCGATGGCCCTGGCGGGAAAGGGCCAGCAGGTTGATCTCATAGCGACCCGCCAGGCGCAGGTTTTCCGCGGTGCGCCCAATCAGGAAGGAGTCGGGCAATACCACCAGCTCACGCAATACCACTTCGGCGCGATCCCGCGCACGCCGGTCTTCTTTCTCTTCTCTGTCCCGAGTACCGTCGGCGGGCGGGGCGGAACTACCCTCCTCCCGCGCCCGTTGTGGAGGGGCACCGAGGGGCCCCAGGTCGGAGATTTTGCGCACCGGGCCAGGCGTCACCTGTGCCCTGAAGGCCCGCTGCTTTTCTGCCGACTGGGCGTCTTGCTGTGTGTTTTGCTTTGCGTTTTCCCCGGTGTCACCCACGTCCTCGGGTGCTTGTTCTGCTTGCGCTGCGGCCTTTTTTTCCCGGTCGCCATTTTCCGGGTCCGCGGCCAGGGTCAACCCCAGATTCGACAGCACCGCGGCGAGGGATTCCGGCTCCGACTCGATCACCAGCAGGTCGCCGGCGCGGACCCGCAACCCCGGCATGGCGGTGGAAACGCGCGCATTGTTGTGCACCAGCCCGATCACCTGTGCATCCTCGTCGCCAATCATCTTCACCAGCTCCGCCAGTGACTTGCCAATAGCCGCGCTCTTCTCGCCCACCAGGGCTTCGGTGAGGTATCTGCCGGTGTCGAAGCTGCCCGCCCCCGCCTGCGGTCGCGCCGGCACCAGGCGCCAGCCGATGAGCGCCACAAACAGCACCCCCACCAGTGCCACCACCAGCCCCACCGGGGTAAAGTCGAACATGCCATAACTGCCGGCGCCGGCACTGGCGCGAAAACCGGACACGATCAGGTTGGGAGGGGTGCCGATCAGGGTAGTCATGCCGCCGAGGATGGTGCCAAACGAGAGTGGCATCAGGACTTTGCCGGGAGGTAACCCATAGCGGTCGGCGAGGTCGGTGGCCACCGGCATCAGCAGCGCCATGGCCCCGACATTGTTCATAAAGCCGGACATCCCCGCGCCAAGGGCGGTCAGCGCGGCAATCGCCAGGGTGATGCCGCCTTTTTTCGGCACCACCTTGTGCGCCAGCGCGTCCATGGCGCCGGTATTCTGCAGTCCGCGACTCAGTATCAGCACACAGGCGACGGTCACCACCGCGGGATGACCAAACCCGGCAAAGGCATCGCGCGGCTCGATCAGCCCCACAAACACACAGCCCAGTAGTGAGGCAAGCGCCACCATGTCGTGCCGCCAGGGGCCCCAGATAAACAGGACAATGGTCACGGCGAGAATCAACAGAATAAGGATCTGATCGACGGTCATGGAGCGGTGGGATCCCGGGTTGCATTCACCGGCTAAAAGTGACCGGTCCAACCTCAAACATAGCGGATTTATCGCTCGCCGGATTCACACGGCCACGCACGGGACGGGGCAACACGGGACAAGATAGGGTGGGGCCTGGCCACAACGGGCGGCCCCCACCCGCGGGTACACAGGCGGGGGCGGTTACTGATTGGACAGCTGGAGCCGCTTCAACCCGAATCGCTTGGACAGCAGACGGTCCCGCAGCCAGCGCGGCAACCAACGGGCCATCCACGGCAGCAGGCGGCTTTTATTGCCGATTCGGAGCAGCGTGGCGGGGCGCTTGCGCAGCAGTTCCGCCGCCAGGCGCTTGGCCAGGTCCCGCGCCAGGGTGGCGTTTTGCTGGGATTCGACGGCACGGGCTCGCACATGGTCTTCACTGCGCTTGTACCAGGAGTCCGGCGCCAACAGACCGCGCAGCGACGTTTCGGCGTGGCGACCAAACTCGGAGGCGATGGCCCCCGGCTGTACCGTGACCACGCGAATACCGAAGGGCTTCAGTTCCAGGCGCAACACATCGGACAGGGTATGCAGGGCGGACTTGGACGCACAGTAGGCGCCAGAAAACGGTGTGGGCAGGACCCCGGATACGGAGCCGATATTGCAGATGACACCGCGGCGACGGGATTTGAGCAGGGGCGCACAGGCCCGCGCCAGCGCCATGGGTGCGAAGACATTGGTGCGGAACTGGGCTTCCAGTGTGCGGGTATCCAGCTCCAGCAGCGGCCCCATCTGGCCGTAGCCGGCGTTGTTCACCAGGATATCCAGGCGGCCATAGGCGGTCTTGATGGCGTGCACCACCCGATTGATGTCCGCCTGGGAGTTGACGTCCAGGGCCTCGGTGGCGATCCCCACATCCGCCAGTTCCTGCAGGCTCTCTGCGCGACGTGCGGTGGCGATCACAATGGTGCCGCGGCTGTGCAGGGCGAGCGCCAGCTCGCGGCCGATACCACTGGAGCAGCCGGTGATCAGCGCCACCCGGTCAGGCACCACATAACCGCGACCGATCTGCGCCAGGCTCTCGGCGGCAAAAGTATGATCGGATGGGCGAAAGCGGTTGGCGGGGGGCTTGCTCACGTTACTGCTCCAATACTGCGTCCAATACTGCGCTCGATCTTAATCGGACGGTGCCGCGGCCGCATCGTTGGACTGGCCGGGTGTCCGTTGAAAATGCGGGTTCTGAATCAGCCCGAAGACATTGCCAAACGGATCGAGGAAACTGGCCATCAGTATGCCCTCTCCCACATCGACAATTTCACCGTGCTGACGCGCGCCCAGGCTGTTGATCCGCTCCACCTGGGCGGCGATATCCTCAACCCCCCAGTAGGCTACCACGCCATCGGCGCGGCTGGTCACATTGCGGGCATCCGGATCCAGTCCCAACTCGAACCCGCCGACGTTAAAGCCGACGTAGCACTCGGCCTCGAAGTAGGGCTCAACTTCAAGCAAGGTGGTGTACCACGCTTTGCCTTCTTCCAGATTAGTGACGCCGTAGATGACGCTCTGCACCCCTGAAAACTGACTCACCTCAGACCTCCTGCAGGAGATTTGTTTCCGGCTTCACTGTGCATTTTCCGACAGTTGTCGCCAACTTATTCTTGTTTGCTTTTTGCGCACATGAGCGGCGCTAGTCGAGTTCCTGCTCCAGTTGTTCCAGCAGGTCGAGAGGCTCGATTTCCTCCCCTTCCATGTCCGCGTTCCAGTTGATGCCCACCAGCAGCACGTCTTCATGCATGCCTTCCAGCCAGTCGTCCATAAACTCTTCGAGGTCGACGGGCACCACCTGGTATTCCGACCAGTCATCGGCGATATGCGCTTCGGCAAATTCACGCTGGGACCAGAACGGCATGACATCGGTGTCTGCACGACGCTCCGATTCACACAGGGCAAAACCCTCTTCCCCTTCCAGTGCCCACACGCAGCCCTGCTCTACCGCTTCCGGCAGAAAACGGGCGCAGTTTTCCTCAAAATCGTCTCCGAGTGGTTCCAAATCCATACCAGCTTGCCTTAAAAGTGATGTCGGGAGTTTACGCCAGATTAGGCGGGAGAAGTAGAAACTTGCGCTGGGATGTCGCGAGCCCACCACTACAGCTGTAAAGTGTGCCCGTTCTCCTTGAGCCAACGCCGCAATCGCTTGTAATCGGGACAGAGGCTGGCGACCAGCGACCAGAATTCGCGACTGTGGTTGTGGTGTTGGAGATGACAGACCTCGTGAATCACCAGATAGTCCACCACCGGCTCCGGTGCGAGACACACCAGCCAGTTGTACTGCAACTCACCGCGAATGGTGCAGTGCCCCCACTTGCTGCGGGTGCGGCGGACTTTTACCGTCGAAAACGTGAGGCCCAAGCGGTCTGCGTATTGCCGGGATTTCTCCGCAAGCAGCTGCAGGGCCTCCTTTTGATAAAGCTTCTGCAGCGCCCCCTGGACCTGCTTCTCATCCGGCTCGCGCACACGGCTGTAGAGTTGGATAAATCCGTCGCGAATACCCGCGTCCGCCGCGCAGGCGGCGCGATCCAGCTCCAGGGTTTTACCCAGCCATGGAAAGTGCGCACCAAACGCAAAGTGGTGCTCGGGAACCTGGGACTGACGTTCAGCCACGCCGCGTAATTGCGCGCGCACCCACTGGATATTTTCCCGCAGGAATTGATGGCCGTGACGCTCGGCGCAGCGCTGCGGAATCCGCACTTCCGCGCCTCTTTCTGTCACCACCAACCCCAGTCGTTTGCGGCGTGGTGAGCGCGCTAGACGGTAGGTCACTTCTTCGAAAGAAAACAGATCTCCGCTCACGGAAAAAACGTCAGCCGCATAAAGTGATTATCGGGAAGGTACCGGCACCACCGCCATGGTGATACGGGAAATGCAATTGAGTTTGCCTCGGGCATCGTGCATACGAATTTCCCAGACCTGGCTGGTGCGGCCAATATGTACCGCCTGCGCTTTGCCGGTCACTTCACCATCGGCCACCGGGCGCAAATGATTGGCGTTGATCTCCTGACCCACGCAGTAAAATTTATTGGCATCCACCACCAGATTCGCGGCCACGGAACCGAGGGTTTCCGCCAGTGCCACACTGGCGCCGCCGTGCAGAATACCGTAGGGCTGACGGGTGCGATCGGTCACCGGCATGGTTCCCACCAGGTAGTCGTCACCGACTTCGGTGATTTTCATTCCCAGGTATGTGGGCATGCACTCGCCCATGCCTTGATTGACGGTTTCTACGGTCGGGCTGCTGTGCCAGATCGCCATGGGATCACCTCTAAAATATGCAGCGGAGTGGAGGCTGACTATCAGTAAAACAGCAGGGGATTGAAAGCACCAAAGCCGCCAAAATGCATCATCTCGGCTTCCAGGTGACGCATTTCCCGCAGCAGGCTGCGGCGCTGGCTGCGCAAGGCGCGACGCTCTTCCTTGCTCTCGGACTCGTCCAGGGCCTCTTCTACCCGGTAGAGTTCCCGCTCGGCACTCTCGTACCGGTCAACCAGCGCGGCGTATTGCTGTTCCGCCTGGTACACCGCGAGGCCGCGCTCATAGTTGGCGAGAAACAGATCGGCGGTGGGGCCGGTACACACCCCTTCATAGTTGCGGCCGCGGCGGCCAACCGCAAACCCGTTTTCCGGTGTGCAGTAGCGCTCTATCCCTTCTTCATAACCCCGCATCCAGGCGGCGGTGTCTGTACGCACACCGTATTCATGGCACTTCTGGGCAATTTTATACACGGTGGCCTGGGTTTGGCCGCGGGCGCCATCTTCAATACCCCGCTCATACCAGAGGCCGGCCTGGCACTCGTTTTCAGAAATAATTGCGCAGCCGCTGGCCACAGTCAGCCACGCCGGGATGGAGAGCAGGGTGACCAGTTTCCAGAGTTTCATAAAGGGATCCGCCAATTGAATGGCCCTATTAAATACCTTTCCCGGTGAACCTTTGCTGAATCACCCAAAACGCTTGTCGGCCACAAACGGATTGCTTTGCCGTTCCTGCCCAAACGTGGACATCGGGCCGTGGCCGGGAATGAACTGCACCGCGTCCCCCAGAGGCCAGAGCTTCTTGGTGATGGAGTCGATCAGGTCCTGATGATTGCTCATGGGGAAGTCGGTGCGGCCAATGGAACCGGCGAAGAGTACATCGCCGACCAGCGCAAGGTTGCCCGCGCGGTGGAAGAAAATCACATGGCCGGGGGTATGGCCCGGACAGTGCACCACTTCGAGCACTTCGTCGCCCACCGTGACGGTGTCACCGTCGTTGAGCCAGCGGTCCGGGGTAAAGGTTTCCACCGGAGGGAACCCGAACATCTGCGCCTGGGTGGTGATTTGCTCGATCCAGAACTGATCGGCCTGATGCGGGCCCTCTACCGGCAGCTTGAGGTCGCGGGAAAGTGGTGCGGTGCCACCGACATGGTCGAGGTGGCCGTGGGTGAGGAGAATTTTTTCCAGCTTGAGACCGCGCTCTTCGACGGCGGCCAGAATACGATCCACATCGCCACCGGGGTCCACAACCGCGGCCCGCTTGCTGTCATCACACCACAACAGGGTGCAGTTTTGCTGGAAGGGCGTGACGGGGACCGAGTGAAATTGCAGAGCCATGGGAGTACCTGTTTAATCTTCGGTGCCGAGTATAACGCCCGGGGTCTTATCCGGCTAAGGTGGCTCAGGTACTTCGTCGCTGGCCGGGTGGCGGTGCCGCTACCGGGTGGGCGATCCAGAGGCTTAAACCACCTCTGGCGTGCGCTGCAGCGCACTGGGGCGGCGCGCGGCGGACTTTTTCAGCACCTCTTTTACATCCTCAACCAGCATCTTCTGCACCATCTCGCTCTGCCAGTAGCCGTCGTGGGATACCAGCTGTGGCCCCCAGCTGGCGGCACTCCAGTCTGCTAGGGGTCTTGTTTCATAGTCCCGGTAGACGGCCTGGTTGTATGAAGGGCTGAGAGGTTTTAGGGGCCAGCCGAACAGGTCGTCCGGGTGATAAAAATTTTTCCAGCGGAAGTTGTAACCGCGGGTGTCGGAAGTAACGGCCTGGATCTGGTCGCGGGCCATGGCGGCGGTCCACAGGGGATTACTGGCACCGAGAGTATACCAGTGCGCGAGGCTTTTTCCGCGTAGGAAGAGGTCCTTGGCAGAACCCTTGTGCACACCCTTGGGGCCGCCATCGCGCCAGACCCCGTGGTTGATGGTGGGGCGCTGCGCGTCCCAAAGGTAATTTGACAGGATGCTGCAGCCAATGGAGTGGCTGACAAGAATCACCGGCGCAGTGTCGCTGGTGGCTTTGGCGGCGCGCTCGAACGTCTGGTGGATCGCCTGCTGGGTTTTGTCGTAATTACCGCCGCGCTGGTCGATGTCGGTGAGCTGGGCAGCGGCTTCGGCGAGACCGTAGAGCATGAACTTGCGCGCGCGCAGGTAGTCCATGTCGCGCTTTTGCATGGCGTCGAACACCCGCTCAAGATTCGGTTGCAGGTGCCCCTGATAGAGGATGGTATCGGTATGGACACGGGACCAGTCATCCCCCAATCCACTCTTGAGTGCCTGAAACAGTGGCTCGGCGAAGCCTTCGTCCACAGCACCCATGCCCGGCGCCGCCAGGATGACCAGATCAGCCATTGTCGCTCCCCGTAAAATTTTTGTTGGTCTTGTTGTTGTCGGTGCTGCTGTCTGCGTGCTTCTGGGCGGTTACCAGACTTACTACTGGATGCGACTGCCGCGCCCGGGATTGCCTGCACGCCGTTTTTATTTTGATTTACCGTGCGATGGTGCGTGTTTGGCGCCGCTGGCCGGGAAAACGCGACCCGAGCGCTGAAAAGGGGGCACCGCAAACAGAAAAAGCTACCACCCTCCGCCCTTAATGGGAAGAACTGCGCCATAAAAAGCAATATGCGCGCCAAAACCGCCGTAGCTGCCGCGGTGTTGCACAAAAAGCGTTTTTTTCTTTCCAGTGAGGAACTTCCGCGCCAGCGACCACTCAAAGATACCAGTTCCCCCAGATCACATCGTTTGAACGCGTGGTGATCGAACTCTCTCATCGTATCTCTGCTTTAAGCCGGCCTTGCGCCGGCTTTTTTCTGTCCACCAGGATAAACACTGCGGGCACAGCCCACCGGCAAAGCGTTGACCGGCCGTCCCGGGCACCGCGGTATCCACCGGTGCGCCCCTCCCCCCCGAGGGGGGAGGACGCGCACCAAATAGGGGGCTGGCACACTAAAGTTGTACAATTGCGCCTTCCGGGGTCCAGGTGATGTGTTGGTGACTGGAAACCCGGCCCAAGCCCTGTTGACCGGTCATTGCCATGCTTTTAGCTTCCAAGTACAGCCTCCCTGACTGCCCGGAACACACGTTACAGCGGCCGCGGCTGCAATCGCTGCTGGAACAGAGCCAAAGTGACCAGCTATTACTGGTTACTGCCCCCGCCGGATACGGCAAAACCACCCTGGTCACCTCCTGGGCCACGGAGCAGGACAATCCGGTCGCCTGGTACTCCTTGGATAGCGGCGACAATGAGCCCGGCCAGTTCTGCCGCTACCTGGTGGAGAGCGTGCACCGCGCCACCGGCAACGGAGTCCCCGAAACCAGCAAAATTCTTGCCGCCCAGCACACCCTCGACCCCTCCCTCATCATTAGCCAGATGCTGTCTGAGCTGCGCCAGTTGCCCAGCGAGCTGCGCATCGTCCTCGACGACTACCACCAGATCGACAACCCGGTAGTGCACGATGCGACCCGCTTCCTGCTGCGCCACGCGCCCGCCGGTATTGGCGTGGTGATTACCAGCCGCAGCCAGCCCCCGCTGGGGCTCGGTGCCCTGCGTTTGCAGGGGCGACTACTGGAACTCGGCCCGGAAGACCTGGCACTCACCACCGACGAAACCACCCAGTTACTCGCCCGCCGCCTGCCCTTCGCCCTGGGCAGCGACCGCGTGGCACAACTGCATCAGCTGTCGGAGGGCTGGCCACCGGCAATCCAGATGTTCGCGCTGTCGGTGCGCAACCAGGAGGAAGTAGACCGGTACCTGGGTGAACTGGAGCAGGGGCATGCGCATATCCTGGACTATCTTGCCGAGGAAGTGCTGGAGCGCCTGGAGCCGGAACTGCGCCAGTTGCTGGCGCGCACCTCGATCCTGACCCGCGTCAACGGCCTGCTGGCAGAGCGATTGAGTGGCCAGAGTGGCGGCCAGCAGCAGCTGGAAACCGCCGCCAGCCGCGGACTGTTCCTGCAGGCCCTGGACTCCAGTCGGCAGTGGTTCCGTTTTCATCCGGTGTTCGCACGCTTTCTGCAGCGCCAGCTGTCCGACGGCAACCAACTGACCCAATTGCACCAGACCGCCAGCGACACCTGGCAGGAACTCAACCAGCCCCTGGAAGCCCTGCGCCACGCGCTCAAGGCCGAAGACCGCGAACGGGTACACCGCCTGATTGCCGAGCAAGGCGAGCAATTCCTGCGTGAGGGGCAATTCCGGGTACTGAACGACAGCCTCAACTGGCTCGGCGAGGAGCAGATCAAGCGCCACGCCTCCTTTACCTTGCTGGCGGCCCGGCTTGCCCGCGACAGCTTTGAGTACGAGCGCTGCAACAAACTGCTGGCAGCGGCAGAAAGCTGGCTGCAGCGGCAAGATCCCAAGCAGTGGCAAGCCTACGAGGGTGCCTTTGCCGCAATGCGTGCACAGGTTTCCGTTTCCCGCGGGCAGATCCTGAAAGCAAAGGAGTACGCTCAGGAAGCCCTGGAACTACTGCCGCAAGACCAGGTAAGTGACCGCATCGCCGCACAACTGGTGATCGGTGAGACCAGCTTCTGCCTGGGTGAGCTGGACCAGGCCATGCACCATATGGAAGCGGTGGAAAAAGCCACCCTCGCCCGCCAGGACATTCCTAATGCCGCCTGGGCCCTGTGCCAACAAACCGAAATTGCCTTCGCCAATGGTTTACTGAAAAAGGCCGCCGCCCTCCAGGCCCGCACACAACGGCTGGTGGAAGAGCATCACCTGGTGGGCCTACCCATCTCTGAATTTATCTACCGACTGCAGGGCCAGCTGCAATGGGAAGCCGGCGATCTCGACGGCGCCGCGGAATCCGCCCGCCGCGGTATGCAGATCAATCGCAAAGTGGGCGAGCGCTGGCTGCTGCCCGAATACACCCTGCTGTTAAAAGTCGCGCTGGCGCGAGGCGACAAGGACGAATGCCTGGAGTGGATGGAGCGGGTGGAGCACCTGCTTGCCGGGGAGGAATATCACCGGGACTGGGTCGCCAATGCCGACGCTGCAAGAATGCGCGTATGGCAGGCGCTGGAAAATACCGAAGCCATCGCCAGCTGGCAGGAACAGGCAGACCCGGTAGCCGACCGTCCCAGCAACCACTTCGAACAGTGCCACGGGCGCAACCACGTGCGCGCCCTGATCTCCCTGCACCGCTGGTCCGATGCCAACCGCCTGCTTGGGCGCCTGCAACAGGTCGCCGAAGAGTGCGGCCTGGTCACCGACCAGCTGCGCAACCGGGTGCTGGCCGCACATCTGGCCTGGCTGCGGGAGCGCAAGGAGTCTGCGCTCGCCCATATCCGCGCGGCGCTCACCATCATGCTGGATAGCGACCTCACCGCCAGCTTCCTGCAGATCGGCAAACCGATGATCGTGCTATTGAAAGCAGCGCTGGAAGAAACCGGGGACAACGCCCTCGACGGGCGCCAGGCGGAAAAAGCACAACAGTTGATGAAACTCGCCCAGCAACAACCGGAGCTGGGCGGCGGCATCCGCATTGAGCTGGACGAAACCATCGTGCGCGAAATTCTCGCCAGCGATGCGGTGCCCGACTTCCTGCGTCACTCCCCCCTCACCCCGCGGGAATGGCAGGTACTTAACGCCATCCATTCCGGCCTCTCCAACGAACGCATCGCCCGGCACTTCAAGGTCGCGCCAAGCACCATCAAGACGCATATTCGCAGCCTGTATCAGAAACTGGATGTGAAAGATCGCCAGCAGGCGATAGCGCTTGCGGAGCAGCTGTTGCGCTCGGTGCAGGATAAGCCCTGAGCGGATAGAGATTAGAGAAAAGCCGGCTTTAACAGCCGGCTTTCAGGGACTTTTGTGTTTCCGGCGCGGCAGATGGTTCCGGAGGATAGATGTTGGTGGGCCATTTTAGGGGGGCGAATTCTTTGCAGAGCTGCATATCTCCGACCTGGGCTTTTATTTTTTCGACTTTGGCCTGGGTTTCCGGGCCAAGCTCCAATGTAATGCTGTTGAAGATATTATCCTGCAACTCTTGCAAAGGAGAGTTATCGAAGTTTGGCTGATACTCATGATCGAAGCTGTGATATCGCTGCTCGAAACAAACTTCGACAAAATGCCCATCGGAAACAGGAAATACAAAAATACTTTGCGGCCGATTCACACGCTCAGGATCTGCCCCCCTGCTGATTTTAAAACTGGCACTCGGAACCGGAAGGTGGTCATGACGCCGCCAATCGATAGGGCCTCGATAACGAGGAATATGGGACAGCTCATCCTCCCAATTATGGTGCCCATATCGCTCGTTCAAGTAGCGAACTAAAACCATCTCGAAGGCTTTGGGATTAAAAAATGAAACACTGTCGAGCCGATACTCATCAAATCGGCCAATAACACAAACACTGAATATCAATTCGCCTTTACACCCTGTCATCCAGGGCCCGTAAAAAGCCCATAGGCGCCTAACTAAACAGTTAAGCCCCCAATGAGAGTTCGACATAACCCCTTGGCCGTATCGACTCAAGTGAGGATCAGCCAAAACATCCAGGCCCGGAACAGTTCGCACCTGTTTCACAGAACGGCGTAAGGGATTGTGTCGAGGAGCCCGCAACTTCAACCGACTGCCAGCCAGCGTCAACGAGACATTCGACGCATCAGAAAACGCCGGCCCTTGCGGCACACAATAATCATCTCGACGCCGCCACTCCAGAGCAGGATATTTGAATATATTACGCATAAATCCTCTCAACGCCTGAAGCGATAACCAAAGCTTTCTGCTGCACTTTTCCCTAAAGCATGAACCACACCAGTCCCGCCAATTACAGTGGCAATCCCGCCAACTACCAGTCCAGCTTGACCGCCAACTGCGGCAGCCAGCAAACCCGCCGGCGCGGCGACCTTAAGCCCACCGTTCAGCCATGCTTCTGCATGGTAGCCCTTACTGTAAGGATCGTTTTTATTTTTTAGGCGGACATCCGCAACACTGAGCTGACTGATAGCACCCCGCAAACTAAGCCCAGTATCCGCAATCCTCTCATTTAAATTCATCTGTAGCTTGTGAGCCAAACGCAACGACTTGGCTGGAGATGTACGCGGCTTATGGAAATAAACAGTGTGCCCTTTCAGGCTCAAACCTTTATCTGCAAGTATTTGCATCGCTTGAGTTAGTACGGCAGATCCGCCGAAATCTGCCGCCCAGACCACACCTTCAACATCGCGAGCGGACGCCATAGTAGTTGCCAATAAAAGCGCCGATGCGCGACTCTTTTCCACGTTTAGAGGGTTGTAGCACAGGAGCCCGCCGCCCAGCGGCTTTCTTCCTGGCGTGAAATGCAAATCCGCACCACTATCTCTTACGTGGGCCGCACCGACGCCCAAGTGCTTCGCCGTTCTAGGCATCGTTTCCTCAATCGCATCGTCAGCGCTGCTGAACTTAGCGTCCGCAATTGCCACTAGGCGGCCCCGTTGCGGCAAGATCTTACTATCTTTGACATAAGAAGCCTTCCACAAATTCTGACCGAGATCTGAGGAAGCTCGATACAGCCCCATTCGCGTCTCCTCTTGCCCCGGCGCCGTCAAATCGTAGTAGTGATCATCCAACACCAACTCAGTAATACAATACTGATCATTAGGCCAGCGCTCTACAGTCGCCTTCAAACCGGGCAAAAATACATAGTACCTCTCATTGCCCGTGCTGCGCTGACGCTCACCGGGCCGTACATACACATTGTTTTTACCGAGCATGCCGGTGGTCAGCGCATGCAACTCTTTTACCGCAATCCGGGCCCAGTGGTGGTTGCGCAGTGCGGCCTGTTGCAGGCGGTCATATACATGCTGATATTCCGTAACGCAGCTAATGCGCTTACCGGCGTTTTGCCCGGCAATCACTGGGCAATTTTGGGGGGAGGGGTAGAGAGTGCCTTGTGGGGTATCCATGCGAATCCTTGCAATATTTCAAATCCCTGTGAAACTGCGTGGAATCTTAAAGAGCGCCAATATCCGCCTCAAGGATTATTGCGGGCACGCCAGTACCAGCTTTGACTTATTTTGGCCGGCTGACCGGCGCGTTTCCGGGCGACTTCCCTCCCTGTCCGCGCCCGCTATCCACCCCGCCTGCCCGGCCACCGGATGCCCCCCTCCCCCCCGGCAAGGGAGGAGGCAAGGGTGCTGCCACATCGCCATACTGACCCTAACCTAATAAGTATCCAAAAACGGACTCAAGGCATGAGCGGTAATCCCAACAGCAGTCAAACCGGGGAATGGTGGCGCAACAGCGTGATCTACCAGATCTATCCCCGCAGCTTTTGTGACGCTAACGGCGACGGCATTGGCGACCTTCAGGGTATCTGCCAGAAGCTCCCCTATGTGAAATCCCTGGGCGTTGACGCCATCTGGATCTCTCCTTTCTTCAAGTCGCCGATGGCGGATTTCGGCTACGACGTATCTGATTATCGCGATGTAGACCCGATCTTCGGCAATCTTGACGACTTCGACCAGGTCATCGACAAGGCGCATGAACTCGGACTGAAGATCATCATCGACCAGATCCTGAGCCATACCTCCGACCAGCACCCCTGGTTCGAGGAGAGCCGCGCGAGCCGCGACAATCCCAAGGCCGACTGGTACGTGTGGGCCGACGCAAAGGACGATGGCAGCGCGCCCAATAACTGGATGTCCAACTTCGGCGGCAGCGCTTGGCGCTGGTGTACCCGCCGCCGCCAGTACTACCTGACCAACTTCCTCAAGGAGCAGCCGGACCTGAACCTGCACAACCCGGAAGTTCAGGAGCAACTGCTGGCCGACCTGCGTTTCTGGCTTGACCGCGGAGTCGATGGTTTCCGACTGGACGCCATCAACCATGCGTTCCACAACCGCTCCCTGCAGGACAACCCGCCGCGCCCGGTCAAACTGGACAAGAACGGCCTGCCGCCGGTGAACAGCTACGAATACCAGTGGCACATCCACGACAAGTCGCAGCCGGAGAACCTGGTGTTCCTGCAGCGGGTGCGCGCGCTGATGGACGAGTACCCCGGTTCCACCACCGTGGGTGAGGTGGGCGACGACAATACCCACAAGATCATGGCCGACTACACCACCGAGCACCGCCTGCATATGGCGTACTCGTTCGACCTGCTGTCGGAAGAGTGCAGCGCACAGTTCCTGCGCGACACTCTGGAGAAGAACCGCCGGGTAACCGAGGAAGGCTGGCCGTGCTGGTCCATCTCCAACCACGATGTACCCCGCTCGTTCAGCCGCTGGAACAAAGGCTTTGACCCGGAAACGGCCAGCGCCCGCGCACCCCTGTTCTTGCTGATGCAGCTGATGCTGCGCGGCAGCGTATGCCTGTACCAGGGCGAGGAACTGGGCCTGCCGGAAGCGGAGGTGGCTTTCGAGGATTTGCAGGACCCCTACGGCATCAACCTGTGGCCGGAATTCAAGGGCCGCGATGGCTGCCGCACGCCCATGCCTTGGTTCAACGGCGGCGAGATCAATGCGGGCTTCTCCAAGGTGAAACCCTGGCTGCCGGTCGCAGAAGAACACTACCACCTGGCGGCATCCGTTCAGGAAGACGACCAGCACTCCATGCTGAACCGTTTCCGCGCCCTGCTGCAGTGGCACGCGAACCTGTCGCCGGCACTGGCGATCGCCGAGCAGAGCATTATCGACAGCGGCAATGACCTGCTGGTATTCGAGCGCAGCTGTGCCGACGAAGGCTATTTTGTAGTGCTGAACCTTGGGCGCGAAGCCGCGAGTTATACCCTGCCGGAAGCATTTGTCGGGGCCGAAGACATCACCCCGGCCGGTTTCGGCGGCAGTGTGACCGCGGAGACCGTTGAACTGCCGGTGGCGGGCGCGCGCGTATTCCGCCGCAACTGAGCCAGAAAAGTATTCGACGACTAGCGAGAAAGCCGGAAGAAAAACGGAAAGAAAACGGCGAAAAAATCCGAGAAACTGGCGCGCGGTTGCCTGACTGCACAGAACCCGCGCTCCATTACACACTCAAAGGATTACCTCTCAATAAGATCGTCAACCAGTGTTGCTCTCGTCAAAGCACGATTTCCAGTTTCTCTGGAAAGTTTGAAGCCGGCTACCCAGCCGGCTTTTTTTTGCCGGTATCACCGGTGACCGCCCCCGAGCGAAAGATAATATCCCCGCCTCCCGTCATTCCGTTTCAATGTAAAAAGCGCCAATCACGGACCCTACCATGCCTCTCACTTGCCCTGAGGTTCGCTCGCTAGCGATGCCGATAGGCAGGCTCATCCCGCGGCCAATTCGGGATACACCGACGCGCCGCTTTGGGGAAATTCACAGGTCTGGTCTGTGCACGAAGGTGCAGGGGTTTGTTCGCCCTGAATTTCACTGGAGAACGAATGCCTCCAGCGCACCCGCACGCCGCCCTGCAAGTTGCTCGCGAGAGCAGATGAGGTACGCATGCAAGGCTCTTCCACATTCATCAAGCAAGCTCTTAAAAAAATCGCCCTCGGCGCCAGCCTGGTTCTGGCCGCGTCGGCGGTATTTGCACCCGTGGCGCAGGCGGGTGATTACCCCTACCCCTACCAGCAGCACCGCTCCATGACCGATGGCAGTGCCTGGTGGCGCCGGGATGTTGTGGGCGGTGCGCCGCATATCATTATCGACATCAGTGAACAGCGGGCCTACTTCTACAAGGGCAGCCAGCTCGCGGGTATCTCCCCGGTAGCAACAGGCATTGCTGGCTACCGCACACCCACTGGCAGCTTCCGTATTTCGGAGAAAAATATCGACCACCGCTCCAATCTGTTCGGCCACTATGTGGACCGGGCCGGCTATGTGCGCAAGTCGAGTGTCGACGTGCGCCGCGACAAGCGTCCGGCGGGCACCGTATTCCGCGGTGCGTCGATGGACTTCTTTATGCGCTTCAACGGCGCGGTAGGCATGCATGCGGGCAAGGTCACCGGGCGTCCGGAGTCCCATGGCTGTGTTCGCCTGCCCTGGCATATGGCGAAGATCTTTTTCGAAAATGCCCCCTCGGGCACCAAGGTAACGGTTCGTCAATAAACGCACCGACCACTATGAAAAAGGGCAGCTTTCGCTGCCCTTTTTTATATTCCGTAGCGCGCCTTAGCCGAGGCTCCCCAGCACACTGCGCATGGTCCAGAAATCCCAGCCTTCCGGCAAGCGCGCACGCTCTTCCTCGGTCGCAACAATGCCCCGGCGATGTTCCGGCCACGCCAGCACCGCGACACCCTCGTAGCCGGTAAAGCGGTGAAACAGTACGGGGGCAGAAAGTTTGCGCTCTAGCTGCTCACACAGTGGGTGCCAGGACAAAGGCAGCTGTCGGCGCACCCGGGACCAGTCGCGCTCAGTTTCTGTTTCTGCATCGTGCGCAGACATGGCCGGGTGTTCCTGCTTCGTGTCAAACCGTGCCTGGCTGGCGGCCAGCGCGCTGGTCTCCGGCAGCGTCAATACACCCATGGCCTGCTGCTGGGCGCAGAGAATACAGGCATCCATAGACAGGCCCAACGCCGCGCCCCGCTCCACCGGCACAAACCAGTCGTGCCCGGCTGGCACCGGCCACTCGCAGAAGCCACAGGTACCGTGGTCGGCAGCCTCTGGCTCGACATCGCCCACCACCTGCACCGACTTGCCCGGCGCCCAGAAATGCGCTTCTTCGCTGGAGAAAAACTCCTGCGCGTACTGGCTTACATGCCAGTGAAAACTGAACCCATCGGCAACACGCGTGCGGTCCCGCGGACCGAGGCCGCGAAAACCGCGGTGGTTGACCTTCGTCAGGCAGTACTCGCAGGCGTGTGGTGTGCCGCTCAGCCCGGGGGCTGCCAGTGCTTCCCGCGCGGTGCCGATCCAGACCACCTGCGCGGGGTCTTCCAGAGCCCCACAACAGCTGGCCAGGTGCACGCGGTGGAAGAATTCCTTACGCACCTGCTGGTCTTCCACCGCGGCCACATCCACCGCGTACACCATCACCGGATTCCCGCGATACATCCAGCCGTGCTCGGTCGACTCGAGGTCTCCCAGGGTCACTTCCATTCCCCGGACCAGGGCCTGCTCGACCGATGCACTGTGGCGGTCGGGCTCCGCGGCGTCCACTGACGCTGTGACGGTCTCCGGGGCTTCGCGCTCCAGAATATCCTGACCGGTCGCCGCGTCGTGCACATCGCGGCCCCCCATACCGGAAATGGCCTGGGTGAGCGCTTCCAGATGACGGCTCCAGCGGCTCATCAGAAAGATTCCTCGAGGATACTGTGGATCTTGGTTTCAGAATTGGTGATCACGCGGAAGGCCACTCGCTTGGATTGTTCGATATTCTCGCTGCCATCGGCATTGTAGATGGGTCGCGAGGAAGAATACCCGACAGCGGCCACATTCTGCATCATCCAGGCGTGGTGAGTGGCCACTTCATCCAGGGTGTAGACGAAGCGCAGTACCGAACGCGCGCGGTCCTGCGACAAGCGCAGGTTATTAAAGTACATGTCATTGCGGTCGCTGGTCTGGCCCCAGCCGGAGCTGGTGTGCCCCTCGATACGCACCGCCTCTACCGATCCCTTGAACGGCGCCAGCACATTCATATAACGGGGGAAGAACTGCTCAAACACCACCTGGTAACTGGCAGTGAGAGCCGCCTCGCCGGTGTCGAACATGGCATCGGAGTTGTTGAAGGCGACTGTCAGGGTATCCCGGTCAATGGTCGCGCCCCAGCGCGCCAGATCGGGAGCGAATTCATTCTGCAGCGATTCGTAAATTGCCAGCTGGTTTTCCTTGTACGACATGGCGATGGTGCGGATTTTTTCCCGCTCGATCATGACCGAGCGCATCATCGCCACCGCAATACACAGAAACACCATCATCAGCCCCGCCATCAGGTCGGACACGCTGATCCACGAGGACTCGCCCTCGCCGCGGTTCGGCAAACCGGAACGGGGAAACCCCGACCTGGTGGACATCAGGCGATTTCCTCGCGCGCACGCTCAGTGGCGGCGGCCGTTTGTGCGGCCTGTGTCAGGCGCTGCATCTGCGCCACCAGCTGGCGGTAATCCCGGGTAAACTGGCCGCTGATGGTTGCCAGCGCCTGGCCCATGGCCGCAATAACACCTTCCACCTCTTCTTCCATCTTGCGCTCCACCAGCTGGTATTGCTTGCCGATAGAGTTCTCGGCGTCGCCCATGCTTTTGCGAATCACATGGCTGAGCGCATCCACCATTTCTTTGTGCGTGCGTGCCTGCTGCAGGGCCAGCTCCTGCATGCCATTGCGGTGGGTGGTAATGGATTCCTGAACCAGACCCTGGATGAAGTCGGCATCCAGGCTGGACATCTTCTCGAAGGCACCGGACACCGCCTTGATCTGCGCGCCCAGCATCTCGCTCTGCTGGGCGATGCTCACCAGCGACTGCTTCATGTCGCTGGTCATGACCTGCTGTACCACATCGATGCCCTGTACAAACTGATCGATACGCTCACCCAGGTGCGGCAGCACTTCCTGCATCTGCACACTCACACCGCGGTAGCGTTCCAGCTGCTCATTGAGCGCCTGCATTTGTTCGCGGGCCTGAGCATTCACGCCCTGCATGCCTTCGAAGAACTGCGGAATATCTGCAAGCTGCTGGTGAATCTGCTGCAGATCCCGCGCCACCTGTACCAGCCCCATGACCGTCGTATCGCAGTGCTCGGACCAGTATTCCACCCGCTCCTCATGGGCCTTGTACTCGCGAGTGAGAGTTTCCACCATGGCATCAAAGCGGGCAAAGTTTTCCCCGAAGCGGGTCATGTTTTCGCCGAACTGGTTTTCCACCCGCTCGTTAAAACGCTGAACCACCTGTTCCATCTCCTGCACCAGTGCCTGAGACACCTGCCCGGAAAAATTCTCCAGCTGTGTCTCACTCTGCTTCAATTGTCGCTCCTGCCCCTCAACCAGTGCGGCCTGCAGCTGTTGCAGTGCATCGCGCACGTCCGCCAGGTCGGTTACCGGCAGGTTTTCCCCCGGCAACGGGATAAAGCGGGTCAGGGCACGCAGCAGGATCGACAGGCCAATGCCGCACACGCTGGTAATAAAGGCGGTTTTCAGGCCCTCCAGCAAATTGGAGATACTCTGGTCGATATCCGCGAGGCTGAATTCAAACAGGCCGATAATCACACCGGTGAAGGTGCCGAGAATACCCAGTGAAGTGAGCAGCCCGGGCGACTGTTCCACAAACTCCCCACCGCGACGAAGAAACCGGCACACCAGCGCCAGGGCAAACAATACCAACATCACGGAGAGGAACCCGTCGGTTACCGCATCCGGGCTCAGGGCAACAAAAATAGAGCGCAAGAATTCAGACATGGAAGCAATCTCTTGTGGAATCTTCTCGAATTAATTTTTCATTATTCAGTTCAGGGTTTGCCGCTAGCCTTTCAGCTGCAATACAAATTCCTGCACGGCATCACCGCTCGGCAACCGCGCCAGGTGGTGGCTGAACAGGCGATAGCCCGGCAGCAGCCGCATCAGATCGGCCGTATTGCCGAGGCTGCGATCCGTGCGGCTTTCGGAAATCCCCGTCACCGCCACCCGCTCATCTTCCAGCAGCTCGAACATGGCTGGACGCTCCGGGTGCTGACTGGATTTGTACACCAGGAAATGCAGCTGACCGCCGGGTGTCATGCGCCCCGCCAGCAGCTCTCCCAGGGCTTCAATTTGTCCCGCGCTACAAAAATTCAGCAGGTCCCACAGGAACACGCCATCCAGTTTGGTGCCGGGATCAAAGCTGAACATGGAAGCGCTGAAGTCACTGCTTTCCCCGTGCATTTTCCTGCGCCAGGCCAGGGACGCATGCAGGTCTTCCACATAGAGCGCACCCACCTTCTTTTTCAGCGCATCGATATTGCGGCCGTTTTTACGCCCGCAATCCAGTACGGTTGCATTGGTCGGCAGGGCCTCCAGGGCTTTGCCCACACCGGCAAACAACACGCGCTCATCGTCGCGCACCTGGCGGAAGTAGGCGCTCACATCCGAAGCTCCGCCACTGCGCACCTGATTGCGCGACGTGGTGCTGTCGTATTCCAGAAAATGTTCGGTGACATTCTGATCCATTCCCTCGCGTTTCATGAGGGAGTTGAACAGACTAAAGCGGTCCATGCATTTCAGCAGCGTCACCGTGGAATGCCCCTTGGAGGCCACTTCCGGATAGCTGGGGTCGTCCACATACTCGAAACAGAAATTATCCAGCAGTCGGAAACGCCGCGGCTTGTGCGGCTGATTGCGCCCGGTGTAACGCATGGTGTGCAAGATGGTGCCCTGCTTGAGATGCGGCTGTAGCAGGCGAATCAGGTGCTGGATGACATCCAGCTCGAGAAAATTCAGCAGATCCCAGCACAGGATGACATCAAACTTCAGGTTGGCGGGCTTTGGCAGCAGGTGTTCTTCCAGCGCGGCCAGCGGATCATCGCGGTGCTGGTTATCTGCCAGGTATTCCACCAGGTCTTCAATATGACACTGGCAGTTGAGGCCGAGAAAGGCTTGCGTGGTGCCGGAGGAGAGAGGCCCAAGATCGAGGATTCTGTCCCCACTTTTGACCATCTCGGTCGTTAACGCAGCGAGGCCAAAAGATCGGTGTTGCATTATTTATCGCAGGATTTCGGGGCGTGAGCCAGGGATTGTAAACGGGAGCAGAAGGCAGCGCCGCACGGGGGATGCGGCGCGCCTGCAGGAATCAGCTATCAGCCAGCTCCGTTTCCTTGGCCGAATCCTTGGCAGTGTCTTTCGGGGCAAAAGACTTCTTCGCGGCGGGTCGGCTCGGCGCTTCGTCTTTTGGCGGCAGGTTCGGGTGAACCAGCTTGTCTTTGAACTCGGAATGACGGGCTTTCATCTCGTCATCGGTATCGACCATATCCATGGAGCCGCGGAACTTACCACCGTCGTCCAGCTGGATGCGCGGGGCGATCAGGTTGCCCTTCACAACCGCGGTATTGCGGATTTCGATCAGCTCGTCTGCCAGCGCATCACCGGTCAGAGTACCGTTGATCACGATATTCTGCGCATGGATGTTCGCATTGATTTCACCTTCGCGACCGATGGACAGGTCGTGGCCTTCCATAATGACGGTGCCTTCGATGGTGCCTTCGATATGCAGGTCTTCGGTACCGATCAGTTCGCCGCGGAACTTGATGTTCTTACCGATTACAGAGCGATCCTTCGCCATGGATGCATCGAGCTTGTCCGCAAACGGGCGCTCGGTTGCACCACTTTCGTTCATTCCGGAGAGAAAAGAGTTGGAATCCAGACTTGCGTCCGGTTTAGGGTCGAGGGGATTCGCCATTGTTCAACCTAATGTAACCGTAGAGAGCTATTGTTTTCGTGAAACAACGTTTTTAGCGGTTTTCTCTGACAGTTCCCATAGGGAATGGGACAAAAATCAAATCTTGCACCGACTTTGTGAGGACCTTCACAATAATTTTTTACGCGCCAAACAAAACCACCGCTCCCGTCGACCAATAAACACCCAGCCGGCTTTAGGTCATGCGCCGGGCGTCTTCACAAAGTAGTCGTGGGCGGCGCGGTTTACCCGCCCGGAAAGCCGCAGTGTGGACACCATGGTGGGGATCGCCATCACTGCGTACATGCCAATAATCAGGCTATTGACGATATTCAGCGATGCCACTGCACCAAATACGATCAGCAAAAGATAGATTACGGTGTAAACCACCTGCAGCCGGTCGCCAAACAAGAACACGAAACACTTCATGCCGTAATACCAGAAGGTGACAATGGTGCTGAACGCCAGTGGCACCACCATGATCAGCAGTAATACCGGGCCCCAGCCACCAAAGACGCTACTGAACGCATTCGCCGTCAGGGACACGCCTTCAATGCCCTCTCCCTGCTGCCAAACGCCGGTCACAAGAATAACCAGTGCGGTACAGGTACAAATGATCAGGGTATCCACAATTGGCCCCACCATCGCCACCACGCCCTCGCGCACCGGCTCTGTGGTTTTGGCGGCACCGTGGGCGAGGGATTCGGTACCGATACCGGCCTCGTTGGAAAAAGCACCCCGGCTGATGCCCGTGGCGATCACCGTGCCAAGCGCACCGCCGGCCACGGCCTGGCCGGTAAAGGCGTCATTGAAAATCAGTGCGAAGGCACCCGGAATTTCCTGCCAGAAGTAACCGATCACACCCAGGGTCAGCAGCAAATAGAAAATCACCATCGCCGGCACAATGCGCACCGCGAAGCGGCCAATACGCTGGATGCGCCCGGCAATCACCACCAGCGCTGCCAGTGCCAGCACAACCCCCAGGCCAAACTCGAACAACAGCGCGTTCTCCGGGCTCACCCAGCCCAGCGGCTCGGCAAAGGAGACCCGCAACAGCTGCACGGTCTGATTGGCCTGGAACGATGGCAACAGCCCACCCAGCCCGGCGATAGCGAACAAATACGCCAGCGGTAACCAGCGCTTGCTCAGCCCTTCACGAATGACGTACATGGGCCCGCCCTGAATCTCGCCGCGGCTGTCACGGCCGCGGTACATCACCGACAGGGTTGCGGTGTAGAACTTGGTCGCCACGCCCACCAACGCAGTCACCCACATCCAGAAAATGGCCCCGGGACCACCGGCACTGATCGCAATCGCCACACCGGCAATATTGCCAAGGCCGAGGGTGCCGGAGAGCGCCGTGGACAGTGCCTGGCGGTGAGGCACCTGGCCGGGGTCATTGGGGTCGTCGTATTTGCCGCGCAGCAGATCGATGCTATGCCCGAGATGCCGGTAAGGGCGTCCGCGCGAGCTGACCAGCAAAAACAGACCGCCGCCCACCAGCAACACCAGCAGTGGCGTGCCCCAGGCGTAGGCGACGAAGGTATTGAGGGCGGACTCGAGAGACTGAAGAAATGTCATGGACAGCGGGCTACTTATTATGTGCGAAGCCCACAATGCTCGCGCAAACCGCGGGGAATCTCAAATTGTCGCAGTCGCGTGCACTGAGTTTTCCCTATCCACTTCGTCATTGCCGACACTTGTCTTGCTGTAAGTCACCGCCCAATGGCCAGCGCGATCCCCGGAATGATCGCCTGCTGTAGCACGATGGCCAGCCGCCCAAACGGTTCTCTGCAGATCATCAGCAACGCCTACCATTACCTCTGACTGCCCACTGCCCGCCCGACGGGAAGGGATATGCTACAAGTCTATCTCGGACACAATTTGGAGAACGCGCAATGAGCCTGAACCAGTCCAGTGACCACAATCGCCGTATTGTCCTCGCATCCCGCCCAAAGGGCGCACCGGCTAACGACAACTTTCGCCTTGAGCAGAGCGACATCCCCAAGCCTGCGGAGGGCGAGGTGTTGCTGCGCACCGTCTTTCTCTCTCTGGACCCGTATATGCGGGGCCGTATGAGCGATGCCGCCTCCTACGCGGAGCCCGTGGCAATCGACGAGGTAATGGTCGGCGGTACGGTCAATCGTGTCATCGAGTCCCGCCTGGATGGATTCGCCGAAGGTGACTGGGTACTTTCCTACACCTGTGGCTGGCAGGACTACGCCCTTTCCGACGGCACCATGCTCGTCAACCTCGGCAAAAATCCGCCGCAGCCGTCGCTCGCACTCGGCCTACTCGGGATGCCGGGGTTCACCGCCTACATGGGGCTGCTGGATATCGGCGCTCCACAGAAAGGAGAAACCCTGGTAGTGGCGGCCGCCACCGGCCCAGTGGGAGCCACCGTGGGGCAGATCGGCAAAATCAAAGGCTGCCATGTAGTGGGTGTGGCCGGAGGCAACAAGAAGTGTGATTTTGCGGTCGAGGAACTGGGGTTTGATGCCTGCATCGACCACTACGCCGAAGACTTTGACCAACAACTGGCCGCCGCCTGCCCCGACGGGATCGACGTGTACTTCGAGAACGTCGGCGGCAAGGTACTCGACGGCGTGTTACCCCTGCTGAACACCAGTGCGCGGATTCCCGTGTGCGGCCTGGTCTCCCAGTACAACGCCACCAATCTGCCCGAAGGCCCCGACCGCCTCGGCCTGCTGATGGGCACGATTCTCACCAGGCGCCTCAAGGTACAGGGCTTCATCATTTTTGATGACTACGGGCACCGCTATGACGAGTTCTACCAGCAGATGTCGGACTGGTACGCCAAAGGCAAAGTGAAGTACCGCGAGCAGGTGGTGGAAGGCCTGGAGCAGGCGCCGGAAGCCTTCGCGGGAATGCTGGAAGGAAAAAACTTCGGCAAGCTGGTGGTGCGGGTGGGCGAGGACAGCTGAGCCCCCTCTGCGTTATTGAGGCGGGCGAAAGCCCCGCCGCGGCAAGCGGCCGCACCCGCCCGGGTGACCCGCTTGCCGGCAGCGAGGGCCGTAAAGAATCGCGAATCAGGCCGTGACCGGCTCCGGCGGCACCGGCAGCGCAGCATCTTCCTGCACGAAGAACACCGAGATGGCGCCGAACACCATAAACACGCCGGCGAGCATGATGATGTAGATCGCCTGGTTGTCGAAGACACCCGCCAGGATCGGGCCGGCCACCAGTGCTGAGAGGATCTGCGGCGCAGCAATGGTGAAGTTGAAGATACCCATGTACACACCGGTCTTCGCTGCTGGCAGCGAGTCAGACAGGATCGCGTAGGGCATGGCCAGAATTGCGGCCCAGGCGATACCCACACCGATCATCGGCAGCATCAGGCCAACGGCACCACTCGGTACGGTTACCTCGGTGATCAGCAGGTTCACCTGGGTGGCATCGCCACCTTTGAACAGTACAAAGCTCATGTAACCCAGGCCACCCAGCAGCAGGGACAGCGCATAGGTTGGCTTGCGGCCGAGGGTGTGCGCTACGCGCGCCAGTACGATGGAGAAGAGCGCAGCAAACAGCGAGTAGGCGGCAAAGATGATACCCACCCAGTCTCCCGCAGCACCCTTGGCAGCGGCGATGTGCGCGGGGATTTCACCCACGGTGGCGAGGTAATCGTGATCAAACCATTTGGCTTCCACACCCCACACGTGCTGGGTGATGGCCGGGGTGGTGTAGACCCACATGATGAACAGGGAGAACCAGGAGAAGAACTGCACCACCGCCAGCTGGCGCATGGTTTTTGGCATATTGAGCAGCAACTTGAAAAAACCACTCAGGCGCTGCGCCAGGGATTTGCGCTCGGCCAGCTCCCGCGCCACCTGCTCGGCATCGATACCCTTGTAGGCGTTGTACTCTTCCGGCGGATATTCCTTGGTGCGGAACACGGTCCACAGCACCGAGCCCAACAGCACCGACGCGCCAATATAGAAAGCCCAAATCACCGAGGGCGCCACCTCACCCGCGCGCGAGGTGTTCTCCAGACCGATCACGTTGGTGAGGATAAACGGCAGCATCGAGCCCATCACCGCACCGATATTGATCAGCAGGGACTGCACCGAGTAACCCACGGTACGCTGCTCGGAAGGCACCATGTCCGAAACCAATGCACGGAACGGCTGCATGGTGACATTAAAGGCGGCATCCATCAGCGCCAGCATCACGCCGCCAAACAGAATCGGGGCCACAAAGGCCACCACGATGCCCGCATTGGGCATAAACGCCATACCCACCGCTGCCGCAATGGCACCGAACAGGATATAGGGGTTGCGGCGGCCGAAGCGGCTCCAGGTGCGGTCGGAGGCGGAGCCGACAATCGGCTGCACCAGCAGACCCATCAGGGGTGCCACGATCCAGAACAGGGACAGTGAGTGCAGGTCGGCACCCAAATCGGAAAGAATCCGGCTGGCATTGGCGTTCTGCAGGGCAAAGCCGAACTGTACACCGAGAAAACCGAGGCTGACATTCCACACCTGCCAGAAGGGGAGTTTGGGCTGCTTCTTCATCGCTCTGATCACTTCGTTATTTATTGTGACGCTGGAACTGTGCTTCCAGCCGCACCGCCGGCACAAAGACGCGGTGCGGGTTTCTGGTTATGGAGGATTCTCGCGGTTAGCGCGACAGATCGCCTCCTCCGGCAAGGGGGCGGAGGTCGGCCACACCCGCCCAGCGCCGCCGATGAAATCACCGACCATAAGGTCCCTAAAAGGACACACAATGATTAAAAACCATCATAAAGTGTAAATTTTTGCACTTAGCTTTAATTTCAAGAAATTCAATAAAGTACTATTTTTGACACACAAGGCGAGCTAGACTCCATAAAGATACTATTTGGTAACCTTATGGACACATCCAGTCAGTCCCCCGCCGCCATTGCCGAAGTGCTGGGCCACCGGCTCAAGCAGGCACGCCTGAACCGGGACCTCACCCAACTGGAAGTAGCGGAGCGCGCCGGCGTCAGCCGCAAGGCGGTGCTCAACGCAGAAAAGGGCAAGACACAGCTGGAAGTTCTGGTGGCCATACTCCAGGCCCTCGACCTCACCGCCCAGCTCGACAAATTCCTGCCGCCGCAACCACCCTCTCCCATCCAGCTTGCCAAGCTACAGGGCAAGCGCCGCCAGCGCGCCTCTGGGCAACGGGGCAAACACGGCGGTAAAGAGGAAGACACTTCAGGGGAGGAGCCGGAATGGTAATGGAAGCCATCCGTGTGGACTTCGCCGGCGAAGACGGCAAGACCCTCACCGCCGGCGCCGTCAGCTTCGACACCGACACCGGGGTCGGCGCCTTCGAATACGATCCGGCCTTCATCGACACCGGCATCGAACTCTCCCCGCTCAAGATGCCCCTGGCACCGCGCATCTACAGCTTCCCGGAATTGCGCTTCGATACCTTCCGCGGCCTACCCGGGCTGATTGCCGACTCCCTGCCCGATGACTTCGGCAATGCCGTACTCAATGCCTGGATGGCCGCCCAGGGCAAACACCCGCAAGACATCACACCGCTGCAACGACTGCAATACACCGGCAAACGGGGCATGGGCGCTCTCGAATACGCCCCCGCCACCCGCATCAAAAAACTCAACGCCACCCAGGACATCGCCATTGACGAGCTGGTGGGTATCGCCCAGGAAGTGCTCGACAGCCGCGCCGACTTTCACATCGAGCTCGGCAAAGATGACGCAAACCGTGAAGCCATGGTCGCCCTGCTCTCCGTCGGCATGAGCGCCGGCGGTGCCCGCCCCAAAGCCGTGCTCGCCTTCAACAAAGACTTCACCCACGTACGCTCCGGGCAGGCCGACGCGCCGGAAGGCTTCACCCACTACCTGATGAAATTCGACGGCGTCAGCGAGCACAACAAAAACCAGGAAACCTTCGGCGACCCGCTTGGCTTCGGTGCCATGGAATACGTCTACCACGAAATGGCCACCAACTGCGGTATCCACATGATGCCCTGCCACCTGCTCACAGAAGGTAACCGCCGGCACTTTATTACCGAGCGCTTCGACCGCCGCGGCAACCACAAACGGCACATCCAGACCCTCAACGGTCTCGCCCATGTGGACTACAAGGCCCCCGGCTCCTTCTCCTACAGCGAGCTATTCGCCATCGCGCGGCAACTGAAGCTCAGCGCCAAAGACGCGGAACAGCTACTGCTGCGCATGGTGTTCAACATCGTCGCCCGCAACCACGACGACCACGCCAAGAACTTCGCCTTTCAGCTCAAGCAAAAAACCTGGCAACTGGCCCCCGCCTACGACCTCGCGTACAGCTACAAGCCCGGCAGCCGCTGGATCAACAGCCACTGGATGAGCCTGAACGGCAAGCGCGAAGACTTCACCCGCGCGGACCTCTACAGCCTGGAGAAAATCAGCCCGCTGTTCTCCCGCAGAAAGATCGACGGCATTGTGGACGAGGTGGTGACCGAGGTTTCACGCTGGAGAGAACTGGCCAAGACCCATGAAGTACCCGGCCCCCTTATCGACGAGATTGCCATGAATCTTCGGTTGAATATCTAGGGGAAAAGGCGAACGCGACATGAAGAAAAAGCGGCCAACCCGAAAGCGGTCGATCAATTCTCAGGCATCAACGTCAAACCAGATGCCCAGATATAGCCATATTGCCCATGCCTACATTTGGACATAATGGCTACATATGGATATAAATGCCCAGATATAGACATAATGTCTATATCTGGGGGCTTTTGAATAAAACTGTTAATGTTCAGGCTCATCATGCCGCCGCCTCTTTAAGTACGGTGTGTTTTGCTGAGCGACTCGGCGGCTTTTTTCGCTGTAGAAGGTCAATCGCTAGCAGGATTTTACGGTTGGTTTTAAACGCCCGCAGTGGCTTCCATTCTTTGGAATGGGCGCTGGCGGCGGAAGTGAAATAGTGGGTGATTCCTGGCTGGCTTTTTAGCCGCTCCAAGGAAAGCGTGGTAGGGTAAAACCAGCTGTGCCGCTCAAAGTATGTTGGCTCTGAGTGGCTTCAGGTTTGGCGGCCTTAAAGGTGTCAATCGCTTTTTGTCTCCCAACATTAACAAGCACGGGCAATGAAGCTCCGGCCCTTCGGGCCTCCGCGGGACGGCTTACCTTATGCACGTTTTGCGCGGTCGCTTCGCTCCCATTTTTGCGCAAAACGCGCATAAGGTAATCCGCCCATGCCGTGGGCGTTAGGGCAAGGAGGACATCATTAAAAAAATAGCAATAATTTTGTCTTTATTGTCGTTAACTGCAGGTTGTGCTCTCAAAGATGAGTACCCACCTGAGTGGGAGCCGGTAGCCTATGCTAAATCAGGAGGCTGCCAAGATATTTCTGGCTTGTATAGAAACCTTGGCGAAAACTCAAAGCGTAAAGAAGTTTATCTATCATCAGTTTTGTTCCCTAAGGAGCGAGATCCATCATCAGTGGATTACGTAAAAATTGTCAATTCACGAGAAAGTAGCTCTTTAGAGATCACATTATTTAATGACTCTAAGCCTATAAAAAGCGTTAACATTACTTCAGAATCAGTAATTAGCTGTAAAAACGGCAGCTATGTCATAGAGCGAGGCGATTTTCTAGCCAAAGAAGGTGCTATTGGAAAGCAGTGGGTAAGGTATAGTTTCTCCAAAAGTGGAAACTCTCTGATTTTGGCTAAGAAAAACGGTGCCGTTGGGGCACTGTTTTTTGTTCCTATTGTGGGCTCCGAGACCGGGTGGTTGAGGTTCCAGCAGCCCTAACAAACAGCGGCAGAGCGACAGCCAACGCTACGCACCTTTTGTGTTACTCGCTGGCGCTCAAACATTAACACAAAAAGTACTCTGCGCTGGCTGCGCCTGCGCTGGGCGTTATGTTTCATCGAGGAAATGAGATCTGAATAAATATAGATATGATCCAGTAGTCACAGGTATTTTTGTGGGTATAGGAGGGCTAGTTTTGTGGCACTTCTCTTCATTGGCTATAGAAGAGAAGGTGTTGCCTGCGTATTTTGAACATGTATCAAGATTTTTTACAGTACTAACGGCTGCGTTGGTCGGTGCATTTGCCGCATTTCGTTTCAACTCGATGTTGGATAGTAAAAAGCGTGAAAGAGAAATTTCACAATTTTATTTGGATGTTTGCTCAGACAACTATGAGATCTTTTATAAAACATTGGATGGTTTAAATAATGTCAGAGTGGACTGGATATATGCTGCAAGGCTACTTCTTGAAACCAAGGAGCTGGAGAAGGAAATCACCTATAAAGAGCACATGAGAGTAATTGATGTTAAGAAAATGAAAGTGCGTCATGACCTTCTCAATCAGTTTCAAATAATAGACCATGAAACAAATACAGAAAGCCCACTTCCAGTATCATTTTTCTATGGCGTAGACAATTGGAAAGATTACATTAATTCCCCAGACGACGCTGCATACGAAGCATTTAGACGAGATCGTCCGGCAACGTTCGGAGAGCATGAAGTTTCTCGAATCGAGCGATTGCCTATGCTTTCTGAGCATAGTGTTTATATTATTTTCGAGTTTCTAGCTTGGCCTGAAAATTACGATGATCCTTTGAGAAAGCACAAATATACATCTGATTGGCCAGATGACGTCAAGAGCTTTCAGGGTGAAGGAGCTTTCAAATATATTAAGCACAGACAGGATTATGTACATCCGGAATTTGGTTTATCCAAAGAAGCTCAGGAAAAAATTAGAGAGATGATAAAAAATGGTGAAGTGAAAGTGGCAGAGGTCATTCCACCTAAAGATTAATAAAAAACATCACAAGGCGCTGCTACGGAAAATTTACTCGCTGGCGCTCCTAAAATTCCGCAGAGCGCGGCGTTAACTGACTATGAACTTCGTAACATGGAACTGCAACGGCGGACTCAGAAATAAACTGAAAGAAGCTGAGTCCTTAGATGCAGACATACTAATCATTCAAGAATGCGAAGACCCAGAACGCTCAACTCAGGCGTATCGCGATTGGGCAGGTGAATACCTTTGGGTAGGTAAGAACAAAAACAAAGGAATTGGAATATTTCCAAAAAACGGAAATGAGGTCACGCTTTTAAATTGGTCGGGATCGTACTCGATTCCAGGCCTTATCTCTTCGAGCGCTTCGACAACTTGGTCAACTGCCGAGCTTCAGCTTTTCCTGCCTTTTAGAATCAATAACCACTACAACGTGCTTGCCTGCTGGACAAAGGGAAGTGATTCTCAAGCATTCGGATATATAGGCCAGCTCTGGAAATACCTCCAGATTCACCGCACTGAACTATCCGCCCCAAACACGATTATCGCTGGCGACCTCAATAGCAACAAGGTTTGGGACAAACCTGACCGCTGGTGGAACCATACTGACACTTTCAATGAAATCGCGAATATCGGCCTGCAAAGCCTTTACCATTATCAATCTCGCGAGATTGCCGGCAAGGAGACTCAGCCAACATTCTTTTTACACCGTAAACAGCACAAGCCATACCATATAGATTATGTTTTGCTGCCCCAAAACTTACTAGACGAGGCCAAATTAAGCATAGGGGAGTATAACAAATGGATTACTGTTAGCGATCATTTACCGCTAATTTTTGAGATCGGCAGTTAACAAAGCAATCTACCGGACGTTCGCTGCGTCGACTAATTTGTGCTTTAATAGCACAAATTAATCGACTCCGTTACCGCCAGTTATCAAGGCGTTAGCTTTCTCGGAGAAAATAAATGTATTCCACGAAATACGGAAAAACAATTAAATTATTTCTGATGGATGCTGATCCTGATGGAAGGATGGTATGTGAATTGTCGAATTGGAACGGCAAAGCCTATCGAATACCGCGCGGCAAGGTCAAAGACTGTTCAGATAGGCAAGATCTAAAAGGCACGTCCGTTTACTTATTGTTTGGTCGCGCGGAATCCTCCACTTCAAAACCTAAAGCATATATAGGTGAAGCTGAAAACGCATACTCTCGCCTTGTTCAACATGTATCTGAAAAGGAATTTTGGAACGAATCCGTTGTTTTTATTAGCAAAGATGAAAACCTTAATAAGGCTCACATCAAGTACTTAGAATCGCGGCTACATGAAATCGCTACTTTTGCGGGAAGGTACGATATTCAAAATGGAAATACGCCCACACGGAGCTCCATTTCTGAATCCGACCAAGCGGAAATGGAAGAATTTATTGAATATGTGAAAATTCTTATCAATACAATGGGTTTTAAAGCCTTTGAGCCATTGGTTAAAGTCGAATCAAATACGAAAGAGTCTGAAGATTTCTTCTCCGTAAAAGGTGCCAGAGGCGCAGATGCTCGAGGAAAAAGAACATCGGATGGATTTGTAGTGTTTTCTGGATCCAAAGTAGCTGTTGATACAGTACCATCTTTTCCAAAGGGTTTTAATGCTCTTAGAGACGAGCTAATAGACAATGAAATTATTGTTAAAGAAGGTGAGGATTTGATTCTAGCTTCGGACTACCTTTTTAGTAGTCCATCTGCGGCGGCGGCCGTAGTCATGGGGCGGAGTGCAAACGGGCTAATAGAATGGAAAAATGCCAAAGGTAAAGAGCTCAAGTCCGTCGAAGAGACAGAGATATCAAAAGCTAACACGTCACTGCAACCGACCGCTAATGCGTCGGCTGATTGAGGTGCTATGTAGCTGCAAGAGTCAAGGAACGATGAAAAAATACAATGTTAGAATGCTAGCTTTATGGTCTGTAATCGCAATTGCATATTGCGCGTTCGTTTTTCTTACAGAGTATGATTTTAAGTTGTTTGAGCTGAGCGTCATCACCAATGTCTTCTTGTTAATTGTCCTATTTAAAGAAAATGGTCCGCCGAGAGTGGAAGATCCGATTAGTTTTGTGAAATTTTCGGACGGTAAGTTAAAATTTTCTGACGTGTCGATCCCTATTGACAAGATCAACAAAATCGCCTTAGAAATTGTTGAAAAAGATTGCTATTTTACTCTTCCTTATAATCAACTTGAGCCAGGCAAATTTCCTACTTTCGTATTCCCTTCGAGGAAATTTGAGGATTTCAAAAACCATATTATGACTGGCCTGGGGCCAGTGGAAATAATTACATAATAATTCAAAGCAATTGGACGGTGATCTTCCCTTGCTTTAACAGACACTAAAGGAATTGCAGTGGAAAGATTGGAGCTGAAAATCCCACCTATTGTTCAAGTACTTTTCTTCGCAGGCTTCATGTGGGTATTCGCAGGGCTATTACCAATTCTGAGCATTACGTTCGCCGCTTTCTCGCTCGCGGCCATAGTCTTTGCATCAGCGGGTCTGATTTTCATCTTACTTGGCGTTTTAGCGTTTCGGTCTGCGGGGACTACCGTCGATCCCAGAGTACCTGATCAATCAACTTGCCTCGTCACTAGTGGAATCTATCGAATGAGCCGTAACCCAATGTACGCTGGTTTTCTGCTCATGCTGGTCGGCTGGGCCGTTTTTCTCAGTAATATCTCAAGCTTTCTGCTGCTCCCGCTGTTCGTGATCTATATGAACCGGTTCCAAATCACTCCGGAGGAGCGGTGTATGCGTGAAAAGTTTGGCGGTGAATACCGTGAATACGAATCAGCGGTTCGGCGTTGGATTTGACGCTATACAAGCTAGCCTTAATTGCTTAATGTAAAAAACGTATTGCATCGTGGATGCATAAGCCCCGGCTCGGCGCTATGCACTTTGCCTATTACTAAGAATAACGAAGGAGACCCAAGTGATAAAAATTCTTTCCGCGGCATGCATATTCATGGTTTCTATTCATCTGCATGCAAAGGAATCAAAAATCGATTTGGAAACGTTCGCTCAAACATACTTTGAGAAAATGGTGGCGACGCAGGCCCCAGATGCCACTAAAGAGGATCTTGAGAGTTATCTTGGGCTACTCACTGATGATATAGGGCACACGCATCTCCCCTGGCAAACGGATGGTTCCCGTACGCCTGACGGAAAAGATGCCATGCGTAAGGGCATGACGTTCTATCTGGGGGCGCATACAGAATATAACGCTGAGCTTATCGATGTCTTCGTGTTCAATGAGTCAGCCATTGCCATCAGATACAGGAATCATGCAAAAGGCATCCACCCGGAAAGCAAGCAGGAAATCGAGTATCGTCAAACCATGATGGAGGTTTTAGAAATGGAGCATGGTAAAGTGGCGGTGATCCGTAAATATCATGAGTAGTACTTGCACAATAATACCGGACAATGAGCTGCTGCCCAGAGAGGCGTGACCTCGACGGTTCACCTTGCGCCCCAACCGTCCCCCACCCGAGCTTTTAGGAAAAAATGCGCAATATGGAAATAGTTAAGCTGTCTGAAATTTCGGATGCCGCAGTTTCTGAATTAGGCGCTGGACTTGTGGCCACCGTCGCGAACGGTGCATCGGTTGGATTTCTTTCAGATTTTACTGCCTCGGATGCTGAATCGTACTGGCGCTCCGTTCGTGGCAGCCTCAATGACTACCTGCACCTTTGGGTAGCAAAAGCAGAGGGAAGAATCGTTGGCTCTGTCCAACTTGAAAGACCCACCAAGAAAAATGGATACGTGCGGGGAGAGATACAAAAACTATTTGTGGATCCTGCATTCAGGGGGCAACGTATCGCCTCAAAACTTGTGGAACAAGCCGAAGACTATGCTTTCTCAATCGGTATACATACACTGGTGCTGGACACTGAATCGGGTAGTGATGCGGACAAGCTGTATGAAAAGCTCGACTGGGTAAGAGTAGGAGAAATCCCTGGATACGCACTCTCGCCGAGCGGGGAATTGAAGGGTACCACGTACTTTTACAAGCAACGGCTCTCATAATGAGCGGCATCCCAAGAGATTTCTTGCAAAAAAACAAGATATTTGAGTGAAAAGCATGCAGTTATCCACAAAAATCTGGCTTCTACATTCCGCATTCGGGCTGGCGTCCTCCCTATTACTGGTATTTCTTTTTGAGTCGTTTCCCTCAATACGGATACTCTCAAATGAAGCGGTCGTCTTCGGCGTCATGTCGGGGACAATGAGCATGGCAATTAATCTCGCGATGCGCTCATCATTACCGGCGAAGACCGAGCATTAACGTCAAGGAAAAGATCATGAAAGAAGCACTAAAGAATTGGTGGGCCACTGCAGATGCGGCGCAAAAAAATGGCTTGATCGTGCTGGGCGCATTTCTTGTCGGGGCATTTCTTTTAACATTCGGCATTGTAATAGGTAAAGCCATTGCGCCGCTAATGTAGTCTCCGGGCCACCGTATCGTCGATATTTGAGAATTGGTGGCGGCATGTCGGGCGACAGACAGTGACGGAACTTAGTCGTTTTGGCGGACAGTGCCTGGCATTTAGTTAATATGGTGGAAACACTCAATTGGTCTTCAGACACCTACCTACCCTACTTCTAGCCCTCAGCTGTTGTGCAGAGGCGGCGGAGATTGCGCCCTTCACCTCTGACGGCTGCAGCGCTTTTCCCGATGGAACCATCAAGCAGGAAGCACTGTGGCTGGCTTGCTGCCGGGCGCATGATTATGCCTACTGGAAAGGCGGGTCTTATGAGGATCGTGTGGCGGCGGATGACGCCCTCAAGGCTTGTGTGGCAAGTACCGGCGAGGAAGAAATCGCAAACCTTATGCTGGCAGGTGTGCGCATCGGCGGTTCGCCTTACCTGCCGACGAATTTTCGTTGGGGCTATGGCTGGCCGATGGGGCGCGGGTACAAGCCGCTGACACCTGCCGAACAAGAGGCAATCAGGCACAGCGAAGCGGTAAGCTCGCAGGACTCAATAACCTATGAACAAACAGGCAATGAATAAAAAGGAAGTTTCATGAAGCAACTGGTTATCGCTATCGTATTGTCGCTGGGTAGTTCGCTGTCTCTGGCGAAGGATCTTACGGGCGTCTGGGAACTGGTGTCCGGGAACTATGTGGATGGCAGCGGCAAGCTGGTGGATTACAAGGAACTCGACATGAAGGCGCTGAAGGTGATCACAGATTCACACTTCAGTTTTACGTCGATGAAGGGCGGGACCTTTTGGGCCTCTGGTACCGGGACCTATGCACTGAAAGACGGCCAGTATATTGAGACCCTGCGCTACAACTCATTTGGCGAAAAGGCCGGGGCAATCTTCGCGTTCACCACACAAGTTGAAGACACAACCTGGACCAACGAGCGCTGGGAAGATGGCAAGCGCGTGGAATACGAGGTGTGGCAACGCATCGAGTGATTAGTGCGGCTTGCGGCGCTGCGCTCCCGGTTTCTTCGCCAGGAAGATCGCGTGGCGCGCGCCCTTGCCCGGGCGCTCCCGCACGGTTTTGACCTCTACCTGATACCCCGCTTTTTTCAGCCGGTTGGCATAGACCGCGTCCGGTGATGCCGACCACACAGCCAGTACGCCGCCCGGCACCAGGCTTTTGTAAATACTGCTGGTGCCTTCAATGGAATACAGCCAGTTGTTGTCGGCCTGGGTCAGGCCCTCCGGGCCGTTGTCCACATCCAGTAGGACCGCATCGTATTCAGCGTTGCGATTGACCAGTAATTCGCCCACATCGCCGATGTGCACGGCCACGCGGCGATCATCCAGCGGCCGCCCGGCGCACTCTCCGAGGGGGCCACGGTTCCACTCCACTACTTCAGGAATCAGGTCCGCAACGATCACTTGCGAAGAGTCGGTCACGGCTTCCAGCGCCGCCGCCAGGGTGTAGCCCATGCCCATTCCGCCCACCAGCACACGGGCATTCTTTTTGTTCTTCAGGTGCGCACAGCCCAGTACGGACAGTTGCTGCTCACTGTGGAAGCGGCGGCTATTCATCAGCTCACCGCGCGGGCCCGACAGGGCGATGGAAAACTCCTGATCGCGCTGGCGCAACGTGAGGGCGCCACCGCCATTGGGAATCTGTGCGGTGCCGAGTTCGATCCAGGGTTTCATGGGTGGGGCTCTCTGTCGTCTGGTGTCATTCGGGCGGTGCGGGTAGCGCGCGCACTGTAGCACACGTTGGTGATCCGGGCCGGCAACGTTATGATGACCCCATTGCGCCTCCTGCTACTGGAGGTCACGAGCGATCGGGGCCACGCCACCCCCAGTCTAGCCCTGCCTAGCCGTACGAGCACCAGCGAACCATGAACCGAAGAAAGAAGGTCAACCAGATCCTGAAGAAGAAGGCCAAAAAGGCCAACGACAAACTGAACCCGAAACAGAAACCACGCTATATCTCCAAAGCGGAGCGGGCCAAGTTCGCGCAGGAAGGCGGCCCGGATATCGACACGGGTCGTTAGCTGCTGCCGCCCCGGACGGCTTGCTTTAGATTAGACCCGTCGACCTTTCGTTAAAATAAAAAGCCCCGGGTTTTACCCCGGGGCTTTTTTGTTTTAAGGATGTCTTGCCGAAACTTAGTGCAACACGATCACTTCATTGGCGTCCAGGTTCAGCACTGCGGAACCGCCGCTGACGTTCACCACATCACTGCTGGTGTGGCTGTTGTACTGGCCGTCGGCCAGGCTCAGGCTGCTCACGTTGATGGAGGTGCTGCCACCGCGGTTTACCGCCACCATCACGCTGTCGGAGCCGGAAACACGCTCGAATACGAGAATGTCGCCGTTCACCCAGCGCTGGTTGTAGCTGCCGGCGGCCAGCGCCGGGCTCTGAGCGCGCAGGTCGGCCAGCGCCTTGATTAGCAGGAACGCATCGCTGGTTTCGCTGAAGGATGGCATGGCTTCACGGTTGTACGGGTCGTGACCGATCTGGCCGTCGCCGTTGGCGTCGAACCAGGTGGAGTTCTGCTCACTGCCGTAGTAGATGGTCGGGATGCCCGGCAAAGTCATTACCAGTGCCATACCCAGGTTCTGACGAGCATCCGCCAGCGCCTTGCTGAAGCCCTTACCGGTACGGCCGTTATCCACAGGACCGGTGGTCTGCAGGAATACACTGGTGCGGGTAGCGTCGTGGTTGTCGAGGAAGATCGGCTGCCAACTTTCACGGCTATTCCCCCCCATGGCACCAGGACGGGACTCAATATGGGTGTTGAGCTCGGTCATGGTGATATCACCGGCGATGGCCGCTTCGATGTTGTTGCGCAGCTGGAAGTCGAGCAGTTCGGACTTACCGTTTGCAGAGCTCAGGAATTCCATCGACAGCGCATCGCCGGCACCGGCGCCATACCACTCACCGAAGATATACACATCTGGATCCACCGCACGTACGGCGTCATTGAAACGCTTGATGAAGCTCGGTTCGATATGTTTGATGGCGTCGATACGGAACGCATCTACACCGTGCTGCATCCACTTGATGGCGGCATCGATCAAATACTGGTCGGCAACGCTGTTGCTGCTGATACCGTGATTAAAGTCGGTAAGGTTGAACAGGGTCTTGTTGGTGAAGGCCCAGGGATCATCCCACTCGCCGAAGCACTGGGTGGTCGGGTCGCTGTCGCCACAATCGGCGATGGCGCCGTTGCGGTGATACCAGGTGCCATCGTCCTGCAGGAAGTCGGTGATGAAAGTGCCTTCTTTGTACAGGGCGCCGAATTCATACTGGTCGTCCTGGTTGGAGTGGTTGAGGGCGATATCCAGCACCAGCTTCATACCACGCGCTTCCATCTCCGCGTCCAGCTGATCCACCAGTGCCCAGTCACCCAGGTGCTCGTCCACTTCATAGAAGTCGCGGCCCCAGTAACCGTGGTAGGCGCCATCGCTGCCGGTGTTGTCGATATTGTCATTCAGCGGGGTTACCCAGATAGCGGTAATACCGAGGTTCTGCAGGTAATCCAGTTTGTCGATCAGGCCCTGGATGTCGCCACCCCAGTACTTTTTCCACTCGGACAGACCACCGGCCTGTTTGCTGGCGGAAGTGCCGGCGGGGTTGTTACCGCCGTCGTTGCTGGTGTCGCCATTGTGGAAGCGGTCCACAAATACGAAATACATGCTGCGGTTACGGAAGTCGCTGAGCGGCGGGGTAACGACTTCGCAGCCGTCTGCATCGACGCTGGCACCTGCCGGGGTGTTCGGACACTGGTCAATGCTGTCGGGCACGCCGTCGCCATCGCTGTCCGCAGCGACGACACCGCAATTTACGCCGAGATCGGTGGTGACGCTCACCAGGCTGTTATTGGCACCATTGGCCACGATGTAGGTCCAGCCACTGGCGGCCACATCCTGCGCCGGGAACTGACTGCCCGCCCAGCTGCCGCTGGGATCGATTTTGAAACGCGGGCCGCCGTTGCCGTCGCCACTGGCGAAGTTGCGGCAGGCATCGTACTCGTCGGTATCGCCAATGCGCGCCAGCAGGTCTCCGGCAGCCCAGCCGTTGTGGGTACCGCGCAGATGCAGGATGGCGTCCGGGGTTTCCGGCTCTTCCGCGGGCAGAATGTGGTAGTCCTTGGTATCGGTGTAGAACTTGATATCCCAGGTGCCAGCGGGGACGGCAATATTGTTGCCGTTTTGCTGGCCGTTCGCGCCGTAGTTTTCGCTCCAGTCGCCCCAGCGGTCAAACTTGACCTCGCCGGCAGTGGTGAAGACCACATCGTCTGCCAGCATGGTATTGCTGCCCAGATTCTGCATCTGGTCCGCCTGCCAGTTGTTGTCGGTGCCGCGCAGGAACCATTCCGCCTGCGCCACAGAACTCGCGCCCAGCAGCAGTGCCGCCAGGGCCAGGTAGCTCTTTTTCATGTTCATCATCTCGGTTGATTATTGTTTTCGGTCACAGGCCCGGAGGGGACTTTTCGCTGCCTGTCTGCACACTTCCGGGCGCGGCAACATACTGGCGGACTCCCCGGTCGATACCTCCTCCTCGACCGGGGCGTGGAGAAAAGGCGCGCCAGGTCAGATCGGGTGTCAGTGTCGCCGATTACTACCGGCCTCCCCCCGGCGGGAGGGGGATAACAGGGGTGGCATGAGCGGGCACAATGGTGAAAAAAAGTGCGAATCGTTCGTCCCGGGTTACTCGCCCAACCCCAATCACAGGTGACCAGATGATGATGGATACACCCCGCCCCCGCGCCATACTGATGGCACTGCTGTTGCCGCTGCTTGCGGCTATATCTGTGGGCTGCAGCGCATCGGAAGCGCGCGCCGTTGAACGGGTTGAGCCGCCCTTCTGGTGGGCGAAGATGGCGGAGCCCAACCTGCAGCTGATGCTGCACGGCAAGGACCTTGCCGGCGCCGAGGTCAGCCTCGACTATCCCGGTGTGACCGTGACCGGCACCGAACGCGAACAGAACCCCAATTACCTGTTTATCAACTTATCGGTGTCTGCCGATGCCAAGCCGGGCACTCTGCAGATTCATCTGCGCAAGGACGACTGGCAGCAGGAACTCAGCTACGCGCTGAAGCCGCGCCGCCCCGGCTCTGCCGAGCGTCAGGGCTTTGACAGCAGCGATGCCATCTACCTGATCACCCCGGATCGCTTTGCCAATGGCGACGCGGGCAACGACACGACCGCCGATACCATTGAGGGTGCCGATCGCAGCAATCCCAGTGGCCGCCACGGCGGTGATATCGCCGGTATGCGGCAGCATCTGGAGTATGTGGCCGCTATGGGTTTCACCCAGATCTGGCCCAACCCGCTGCTGGAAAACAACCAGCCGGAATACTCCTACCACGGCTACGCCGCCACCGATCTCTACCGCATCGATCCGCGCTTCGGCAGCAATGAAAGTTTCCGGGGCTTTGTTGCGGCCGCGCGCGAACAGGGCATCGGCGTGATCCAGGACATGGTGCCGAACCACATTGGCAGCGAGCACTGGTGGCTGCAGGACCTGCCCGGCAGTGACTGGCTGAACGGCCGCGGCGTAAAAGCGGGCGAGTTCGAGTACACCAACCATGCCCGCACCGTGCACATGGATCCCTACGCGAGCCACAAGGATCACCAGCTGTTCACCGACGGCTGGTTTGTGGATGTGATGCCGGACCCCAACCAGCGCAATCCGCGGGTGGCCAATTACCTGATCCAGAATGCCATCTGGTGGGTGGAGTACGCCGACCTCTCCGGTATTCGTGTAGACACCTATGCCTACTCCGATGCGGACTTCCTCACCCGCTGGTCCGGGCGCCTGATGCAGGAATACCCCAACTTCAACCTGGTGGGCGAAGAATGGACCCGTCAGGCGGCGCTGGTGGCGTACTGGCAGGCCGGCAACAACAACCGCAACGGCTATGTCTCGCACATGCCGAGCATGATGGACTTCCCGCTGCTGTACGGCCTGCGCGACGGGCTCGAAAAACCGGAAAGCTGGAGCACCGGGCTGGTGACCCTGTACGAAGCCCTGGCCAACGATGTGCTCTACCCCAACCCCAACAATCTGGTGATTCTCGGCGGCAACCACGACATGAGCCGTCTCTACAGCCAGCTGGATGAAAACCTGGGCAAGTTCCGCATGGCGGTGGCCTACCTCGCCACCATGCGCGGTATCCCGCAGTTTTATTATGGCGATGAGATTCTGGCGAAGAGCCCCAAACAGCGCGACGACGGTGTCGTGCGCAGTGATTTTCCCGGCGGCTGGGAAGGCGACACCGTCAATGGCTTTACCGGCAAGAACCTCAGCCCACAACAGCAACAGGCCCAGCAGTTTGTGCGCACCCTGTTTACCTGGCGCAAACAAAAAGACGTGATTCACCGCGGCAAGCTCAAGCACTTTGCGCCGATCGATGGCCTGTACGTGTATTTCCGCTATGACGAAAACGATACGGTGATGGTGGCGATCAACAAAAGCGACCGACCGCGCGAACTGCCGCTGGCCCATCTGGCAGAAATACTGGGGGATAAATTCTCCGCAACCGACATCACCAACGGCAACGCCACCCCACTGAACGAACTGGTGATCGCACCCAGCGATGTACTGGTTGCCGAAGTCTTTTAAAAATTATTGAAAAGATTTTCCCAAAAATAGTTAAAAACAGAAGTAAGCGACGATGAAAGAGCAACAACCCCTTAAACCCAAAAGGCTGTTCAAAAAACTCGGGCTGGCGACCCTGCTGCCCACACTGCTGGCCACCGCCCTGCAACCGGCCTTGGCAGAAACCACGCGCAGCTACCAGAGCCACCAGTTGCTCGACGACAAGCTGGTGATCGAGACCAGTGATAGCCAGGTTACCCTCACACCGCTGAATAGCAGCGCACTGGAGGTGCACTACCAGCGCGAGGGCGTGAAGCAGCTACCCTCCTTCGCCCGTGCGCAACTCGAGGCGGATGTACAGGCGCAGCTCAGCGTCTCCGCGGACACCCTGCGCTACGCACTTGGCGACCTCACCGCGGTTATCCACAAGTCACCGTTTACGATCGAGTACCTGCGCAATGGCGAAACGCTGCTGGCGGAAGAACACGGTTTCTTTGCCAACCAGACCCTGCGCGGCTTCCGCTTCGCCCTGCAGGATCAGGAAAAACTGATTGGCGGCGGCCAGCGCGTGCTGGGCATGGACCGCCGCGGACAGCGCCTGCCGCTGTACAACAAGGCCCACTACGGTTACTCCACCGAATCCGAGCAGATGTATTTTGGCCTGCCGGCGGTGATGAGCAGCAACAAGTACATCCTGCTGTTCGACAACAGCGCCACTGGCAACATGGATCTCGGTGCCAGTGAAAACGACGTGATGCAGTTCGAGGCCATCGGGGGGCGCACTGCGTATATCGTGGTTGCCGGGGAAAGCTATCCCAAACTGATCGAAAACTATGTGGGCGTGACCGGCCACCAGCCCATGCCGCCGCGCTGGGCACTGGGCAATTTCGCCTCTCGCTTCGGCTATCGCACCGAGCAGGAAGTGCGCGATACCGTGGAAAAATTTGCCGAGGAAGATTTCCCGCTGGACGCGCTGGTGCTGGACCTTTACTGGTTCGGCCCTGATATCAAAGGGCATATGGGCAATCTGGCGTGGGACAACAACGCCTTCCCACAACCAGTGAAAATGATGTCGGACCTGCAGGCGCAGGGTATCAACACCATTTTGGTCACTGAGCCGTTTGTCCTTTCCACATCCGAGCGCTGGGATGAGGCGGTCGCACAAAATGCACTGGCGAAAAACCTCGCCGGCCAGCCCAAGCAGTTTGATTTCTATTTCGGCAACACCGGCCTGATTGATGTGTTCGCCGAAGACGGCCGCGACTGGTTCTGGAATATCTATAAAGGCCTCAAGGAACAGGGCGTGGCCGGCTGGTGGGGCGACCTGGGCGAACCGGAAGTCCATCCGTCTGATACCGTTCATGCCATTGGCATGGCGGATGAAATCCACAACGCGTACGGTCACCGCTGGGCACAGATGCTGTTTGAAAACGAAAAGGCCGATGCCCCCAACGAGCGCCCGTTCATCATGATGCGCGCCGGTTTCCCCGGCTCCCAGCGCTTTGGCATGATCCCGTGGACCGGCGACGTGGAGCGCAGCTGGGGCGGCCTCAAGCCGCAGGTGGAACTGTCTTTGCAGATGGGCCTGCTGGGTTTCGGCTATACCCACTCGGACCTCGGCGGCTTTGCCGGCGGTGAAAAGTTCGACCGCGAACTGTATATCCGCTGGCTGCAGTACGGCGTATTCCAGCCGGTATACCGCCCGCACGCACAGGAGCACATTGCACCCGAGCCGGTATTCCACGACCGCAAGACCCGCAACATTCTGCGCGAGTATGTAAAGCTGCGTTACCGCCTGCTGCCCTACAACTACACCCTGGCGTTTGAAAACAGCCAGACCGGCATGCCGCTGATGCGCCCGCTGTTTTTCGAGGACGAATCCAACCTCGCCCTCATGGACAACAAGGATGCCTACCTGTGGGGCAACGATTTCCTGGTAGCGCCGGTAACCGACGAGAACATCGACGAGGTGGCCGTGCAGCTGCCCGGCGGCGTGTGGTTCGATTACTGGACTGACGAAGCTTACCGCGGCGACATCGCCGAAGTGGAAGTGGAGCTCGACACCATTCCGGTACTGGTGCGCGCCGGTGCGTTTATCCCCACCGTGGCGGATATGAACAATACCCGCGAGTACACCAGCAAAACCCTGCGCCTGGATTACTACGCGGATCAGTCCGTCAGCCAGTCCAGCGGCTACCTGTACGAAGACGACGGTTTCACCGCCGATGCCTTTGCCAAGGGCCAGTATGAAAAGCTGTACTTTGCCGGCGAGCGCAATGGCGAGCGCAGCCAGTTTACCTTCACCCGTGAAGGCAACGGCTACACCGGCGCACCGGAGTCCCGCGCGCTGGAACTGGTACTGCACAACTGGCAGCAGGCGCCCGCCAGCATCGCGCTGGGCGCCGTGAATATCCCGCTGGTGAAGCGGGAATCCGAGCTGGCCGACAACACCGCCTACTTCGACAAGCGCCGCAATACCCTACGGGTACAGTTCCCCTGGGGGAAACAAGACCTCGCGCTGACGATCACCGAATAATTGCAGGAAATAAACGCTGTTATGAAAAACATTTCCCGACTGATTCTGGCCACCGCGATCACCACCAGCCTGCTGGCCGGCTGTGACGCCAAGCCTACCGCGGCACCGTCTGCGGTCGAGCCCGAGCACACCCACAACGCAGCCAGTGCGGAGGCAATCGCCTCGCCCGTAGAAACCTTTGGCAAACCGGTGATCTATCAGGTGCTGCCGCGCCTGTTTGGCAACACCAATGCCACCAACAGACCCTGGGGCACCATCGAAGAAAACGGTGTGGGCAAGTTCAGTGATTTCACCCCGCAGGCACTGCAGCAAATCCGCGCGCTAGGCGCTGACTACATCTGGTACACCGGCTCGCTGCACCATGCAGTGGTGCGTGACTACACCGCCTTTGGTATCAGCAACGACGACCCGGACGTCGTCAAGGGCCGGGCCGGCTCACCCTATGCGGTAAAGGATTACTACACCGTAAATCCCGACCTGGCCAATGACCCGGGCAAGCGCCTGGAAGAATTCAAGGCGCTGGTAGAGCGCTCCCACGCCGCCGGCCTCAAGGTAATTATCGACATCGTACCCAATCACGTAGCCCGCAATTACCAGTCGCTGGCCAAACCCGAAGGCGTGCGTGACTTTGGAGCGGATGACGACACCAGCGTGGCTTATGCCCGCGACAATAATTTCTATTACGTGCCCGGCGAACCTTTCCTGGTGCCGGTAGCCGAAGACGCCTACCAGCCGCTGAATGGTGAAGCCCATCCGTTGGTAGACGGAAAATTTACCGAGACGCCGGCAAAGTGGACCGGCAATGGCAGCCGCGCACCGCAGCCGAAGCAGGACGACTGGTACGAAACGGTAAAAATCAATTTCGGCGTACGCCCGGATGGTAGCCACGACTTCCCCGCACTCCCCGCCGGTTACGCACAAAAAGATTACCGGGCACATGCGGCCTTCTGGGCAGATAAAGACGTACCGAGCAGCTGGGAAAAATTCCGTCAGATCACCGACTACTGGCTCGCGTTTGGTATTGATGGTTTCCGCTACGATATGGCCGGCATGGTGCCGGTGGAGTTCTGGAGCTACCTAAATTCTTCCATCAAAATGCAGAAGCCCGACGCGCTGCTGCTGGCTGAAATCTACCAGCCCGACCTGTATCGGGATTATGTGCACCTGGGCAAAATGGACTACCTGTACGACAAGGTAGGCACCTACGATGCGATACGTGCGGTTATGGAAGGCAAGGCCGCTACCGACCCGCTGGTGGAGATTCAGGAAAGCCTGCGCGGTATCGAAGACAACATGCTGCGCTTTATGGAAAACCACGACGAGCAGCGTATCGCCAGCCCGGAGTTTGCCGGCAACGCCGAGGCCGGCAAGCCGGCCATGGTGGTGTCCGCCGCCCTCAGTGGAGCACCCACGCTGGTCTACTTCGGCCAGGAACTGGGTGAGCCCGGTGCCGGCGATGCGGGCTTCGGCAAGGCCAGCCGTACCACCATTTTCGATTACTGGTCGGTGCCCACCATTCGCCGCTGGAATAATGAAGGCAATTTCAATAGCGAAAAGCTCAGCGAGGCCGAACAGTCCCTGCAGCGCTTTTACCGCACACTGCTCACCTTCTCCCAGCAGAGCCCGGCGCTCACCGGAAAGTTCTTCGATCTGCACCAGGTTAACCGCAGCCAGGGCGAGAACTACACCGACAAGCTGTACAGTTTCGCCCGCTGGGCCGGCGATGAGCGCCTGCTGGTGATCGCCAACTTCGCCGATCGCGACAGCACCACCAGCCTGCGCTTGCCAAAGGCGCTGATTGAAGCGTGGCAACTGGCTCCCGGTAAGTACACCCTTACCAACCAGCTGCAGCAGGGGTCCGCGGAAATGGTCGTGCGTGATGACCTGAGCGCGGCGGTATCGCTGGACACTCCACGGCTTTCCGGCCAGATCCTGCGCGTCGGCCGCTGACTCGCCACCCTCCCGGACAGGGGTGCCATGCACCCCTGCTCCTTCTTACCCATTTCCTCCCCCTTTCTTCCCCGCTCCGTTCCCACCGCTTCCCGTAGGCGAAACCTTCGCGACCTGATACTGTCTGAGACTTCACAGTCAGTGGTTTACACTGATTATTGAGGCGCCAGGTCTGCGCGCAGACACTAACGGGAGGAAATACGGATGGGTGGCAATATCAAAGAATGGCTGATCGCCCTGCTGGTGGTGGCCGCGGTTATTTTTGGCATCTACTGGTTTGCCGTGCGCGAAGCACCCGCACCGGAAGTCTCTGCGCCCGTGACCGAGCCCGCCCCGGAAACCCAGCCCAATGTTGACCTGGAAGAGCCCGCAGAGCCGGTTATTCCTCCGGTACCGGAACCTGTGGAGCCGGAAGACCCACCGCGTCAACTGCCCGCCCTGAACGACAGTGATCGCGAGGCGCACACCGACATCATCAGCCTTTCCTCCGACGGCGCCCTGGCGAAATGGATTGTGCCCGATGAAGTGGTGCGTAAATGGGTGGCCGCGGTAAACACTGCGACCAAGGGCGACCTGATGCACAAGAACCGCCCCTTCAACAATGTGGACGGCAAGCTCGCGGTCAAGGAACTGGAAACCCGCGACGACGGGCAAAAAGTGTATGTGCTGTCGCAGGAGAACTACCAGCGTTACGATCAGCCAGTGCGTCTGTTCGCCATGGTGGATACCGATACCGCGGTGAACCTCTATCAGTTTTGGTACCCGCGCCTGAAGCAGGCCTATGGCGAACTGGGACTCAAAAACAAGAACTTCCACGCGGCCGTAATGGCGGCCATCGACCAGGCGCTGGCCGCGCCGGAAGTGGAAGGCCCCATCAAACTGGTGCGCCCCACGGTGTATTACAAGTTTGAGGATGAGAAGCTGGAAAAAATGCCCGGCCTGCACAAGCTGATGATTCGCATCGGCCCGGACAATGCGGCACGGGTGAAAGAAAAACTGCGTGAGCTGAAAGCAGCACTGCAGAACATGCCCAGCGAACAGTAACTGCGGTACCGGTAATTTGCGCCACGATGGCGCAGTAAAAAAAAGCCGGTATCAGTTTCCTGATACCGGCAAGCCTTTCGACGAGAAAGAGAAGTCGCACTCACATGGGCCGAATCCGGCCCTGCACATTAAAACCAAACCAAAAAGCTAAACCAAAAAACCAAGCAAAAAAACAAGCCAAAACTCAGGACACTCGTGGCACCCGTTAGCGCGCGCTGAGCTGCCCCTGCTGGCTTGTGCCCAGCAGCAGGATGTCAAACTCGGTGTCGAAGGTCAGCGTGCCATTCACCACTCGGGCTTCCGCACCGGAGTAGTAATCTTTCACCACTGTACCATCGGCAAACACGTCACCGGCGCTCAGTGTTTTTTCACCGGCTTCCAGTTCCAGCGCTACCATCACGCGATCGTGTTCAAACGTGCGCGAGAAAACATAGGGCGCTTCGCTCAGCTGCTGGTGCACACCGGCACCCACTGCGGGATGCGACTGCCGGAACTGGCCCAGCTTCTGCCAGTGGCTGAGAATATCGCTGGTGCTGTCCTGCTGCAGGCTGCTCCAGTCCATAGGTACGCGCATGGAGGCGTCGCCGTAGGCCTGCTCGTCAATCATCGGGCGGGCAATCTCATCGCCGTAATAGATCTGCGCCGCACCCGGTGCCAGCATCAGTTTCAGTGCGGCACTTTTTACCTGCTTGCGCTCGCGGTCAAACGAACTGAAGTCGTCATGGGAACCGATGTAGTTGAGAACAGAAACACCGTCCAGCTCGCCACCGTTCAGGATGCTGGAGTATTCGCTGAAAATACTCTCCATGTCCTGTTTGGCATGGGTGGCAAAGCCCATGTTGATCAGGCTGTCGAAACCGTGGTTGAAGAAGTCGACCTTGCGATCGCCGAAGTCGTAGTAGCGACCTTCGCTGCTGGCGAAATTGTTTATGCCGTAATGGTAAACCTCGCCAACCATAAAGAATTCGCGATCATCCAGTTTGCTCTCTGGATTGTTCGCCTTCCATTCTGCCAGGGCCAGGCTCGCTTCTTTTTTCAGCACGCCCCAGATTTCCGGCTCAACGTGCTTCACGGTATCCACACGGAAGCCCGCCACACCGTATTCACGCACCCAGTCGGTCAGCCACTTGACGATGTAGTACTTGGGCGCGCGCGGGTAGCCGGTACGCTCGAAGAAGGCATCCAGCTCGGCCACTTCCTGCTCCAGACGGCCTTCGCGCTGCCACTTTTCGGTGAGCTGCGGCGGCAGGTCCACCGGCTCTTCGCTCTCAGTGAGGATATCCGGCAGGTTGTCGGTCAGGGCGCAGGTGACGTTCTGGGCAAAGCTGCTCCAGTCGCAGCGCGGGTTGGTGCGCACCCAGTCGGATGGCCACAGCGGATCTTCGCTGGTAACCGGGCCGGTATGGTTGATGATGACATCCAGCAGGATACGCACACCTTTGCTGCGCGCCTTGGCGATCAGCTCAGCCAGTTCTTCCTCGGTGCCGAAGTTGGCGTCCACACTGGTCCAGTCTTTCGGCCAGTAGCCGTGGAAGGCATAGGTGCGCTTGTCACCCTCATCAAAGCCATGCACGTTCTCGATCACCGGGGACATCCAGATGGCGTCCACGCCGAGATCGTTGAAGTAGCCCTCGTCCAGCTTCTGGATCACACCGCGCAGGTCACCCCCATGGAAACCGCGCAGGTGTGCCGCGTCATCTTTGCGGCCATAAGACAGGTCGTTGTCCGGGTTGCCGTTGTGAAAGCGGTCCGGAAGCATGAAATAGACGGTCGCGTTTTTCCAGAAAGGATCCGCGCTGCCCGGCTTGACCTCGGTCAAGGCAGGGGCACTGGCTTCAGGGGAAGATGGCGCCAATTCAGTTTCGGGCAGAGCGCCGGACTGGCGCTCGGAGCAGGCGGTAATGGTCAGTGCCAATGCGGGAATCAGGGCACTCAAACCGGTAACTTTTCTCATTATATTCTCTCCGTCGTGATCGAACGGTCATCACAGAAGCGTAATGTAACCGCCTCGCCCACAGATTCATCCTCCCGGGGCGGGGCGTAGATGAAATGATCGAACGCCGGTGATAGGCTTGACTCCCCAGTTTTGGGGCCACCCAGAAGCCTTAAACCGGCCGTACAACAACAGGTGGCAACTGCGAGACACCCGGCAGGTGCGTGGCACAATCGACCGCGCCGGATCCGGCGACGCAGCGAGAACCTAGGGAACAGATTTTTTTAAATTGAAGGAGTGAACATGCAGGACAAACCCGTCGTATTCGTTGTGGTAGACCCGAACGATGACCGCCAAGTAGCCCTGGAGCGCGCACTGGCGACCGCCCGCGAGCGCAACCCACAGCCCAAGCTGGCCGTATTCGTTGCGGTGGATGGGGAAGCGGTCGACACCCGCGCGGTGAACGACCACCTGTTCCGCGACGAATTCTGGTTCCGTGACCAGATCCGTAAACCGATTGAAGAAGCGGGCGTGGAATTCGAGATTACCGTGTGCTGGTCCAGTGACTGGCAGGGCGCGATCATTCAGGAATCCAAGCGCTGCAACGCGGAAATGATCTACCTGCCGGTGCACGCGCGTACCAGCAGCCGCCGCTTCACCTTCGCCGAATCTAAGTGGCAGGTACTGAAGCAGGCAAAATGCCCGGTGGTACTGATCCGCCCGAATGCGAAAGACCGCCGCAAGGTGGTACTGGCCACGGTGAACTACCAGGCCAAGACCACTCAGCAACGCCAGCTCAACCGCCAGATCACCGAGCGCGCCGGCTATATTGCCGAGGTGTACGGTGCCGAGCTGCACCTGGTGAATGCCTTCCTGGACTCCATGCTGTACCCGGACCGCGGCGCACTGGCCAAGCTGGCACAGAAGACCGGCGTACCTACCGACCGCATCCACGTAAAGCAGGGCTATACCAACGAGGTCGTAGCCGAGATTGCCAAGGAAATTGATGCGGACCTGGTGGTAATGGGCACCCTCAACCAGTACGGCGAAACCGGCTCGCTACTGCGCGGCAACACCGCCGAGCGCGTCATTGGTTCGGTGGAAACCGATGTGATGGTGTGTAACGCGTTTACCAGCACCAAGTAATCACTTGCCAACGCTCACCGCCGCGTTCTGCGGCGGTGACGCTCTTCCCATCTTTTTACGCCATTGTTTATTCCACGCTACCGGAACGAAAACAGTGCGCGACGCACCGTGCCGTCATCCAGCTTGAGTAATAGCACCCGACAACTGCCGCTCCAGGACCTCTCGGTTTTCCAGTTGTACTGGTAGGTATCGTTGCCCGGACTGTAGTTGAGTGTGCTGCTGCCAGCGGTGAACGCCGTGTCCTCCAGCGTATTCACCGGCGCCCCGGACGAGCAGTTTGCGGTGGCGCTGAACAGCTGCCCGCCGAGGAGAATATCGAGGCCGTGATCGCCGGCCAGTCCAAATTTCACCGGTACCACTTGCCCAGCCTTGACCTGGTTGCTCACCGGCAGGGCATCAATGGGTTCGAGGAAACCGCTGAAGGCATAGTGCACGTCAAACGTGACCGCCGCCTCGCTGTGGTTACCGGCGATGTCCAGCGCGTCGTTGCAGGCTGCGGTAAAACGCCCAACGCCATTGCTGGTACCGCCACTCACCAGCGGAATCGCCTCACTGGCCACACCGGACAGGCTATCGCTGGTGGTACAGCCGTGGCTGGGCACCGAACCCAAGGTGTAAATATCGCCCATGCTGATCACGGTGACCGCAACGTCCGGCGGTGTTGTATCAATGGCGATGGGGCTGACCGTGGTCGCCGCATCATTATCTGCCCGATCCCGCGCAGCACCACTGGCACTCTGGTTCGCGCCTTCCTGATCCAGCAGCACCGGGGCCGAGCAGGTCTGCACACCGGAAAGGCTGTCGGCACAGGTAAACGACACTTGTACCGCGGCATTGTGCCAGCCCGCACTGTTCGCGAGAGGTTCTACCGCGCCCACGATCGACGGCGGTTCGCGGTCGATGCGAATGGGGCCCACCTCGATGGTGTCCGTGTTGCCGGCTAGATCGCGGGCGTCGCCACGGACGATGACGCCCTCACTGCCCGCCGGAAGCGAGGCCAGCAACTGGTCCGGTCCGCAGTCCGCCACGGGAACGCCGGAGCCCGCGATGCCGGTATCCGGGTCGACATCGTCACAGTAGAAGCGCACCGCAACCTCGGTATTGTTCCAGCCGAATTCATTGGCATCGGGAAGCGACTCCCCGGCGATCTGCGGCGCGACGGTATCAATCGAGATCGGCAAGCGGGTGCTCGCACTGCGATTGCCGGCCAGGTCCCGCGCGCTGAATTCCAGTCGGTTCACCCCTTCCGCGTCCAGCGCCACCATGACCTCCGCGGCGGCCGTTGATCCATCGAGCCGCACCGGCTCCCGCACCAGGTAGTCGATGGCGGCAAGCCCCGAGCCTTCATCCGTAGCCCGCAAGGTGACCTGCACCGGTTTGCTGCTGTGCCAGCCACTGGACTCTGCGGCGGGGGACACGTCCGCCGTCACCAGCGGCGGCATCGCGTCTTCCTTGTTGCACAGCCATTCCCTGGCGGGGTCTGGCTCACCACGGCTGATGGCTTCAGCCCGTTCCCACACCCGTACAAACGCCTCGGCGGAACAAAACAACTGATCCTCATAGTGGGCGTCGAGCCCAACCTGCCGCAGGTCGGCAATCAGATCCGGCAGCAGGCCGATGTGCGCCAGCCCATCCACGTTGTAGTCGTAACGCTTGAAGCCGGTTTGCTGCTGCGAGAATGTCCCGAAGCCCTCCAGCTCAAAGGGATACTGCACGGCGTTTCTGTCGACTTCCTGCCGCGCCCGTTCCTGCCCGTTGTCCGCCTCCCAGCCACCGCAGGCGTCGCTGCCAAAGCGCGGCCCAAGATGGCCGGCGATGCCATTGAAGTCGCTGCCCATGGCCACCGGCGCATCCATCACATCCACCGCATACTGCAGGGCCTGCCCCCAGGTCTTGGAGGAATAGCGGCAATTGTTGTGAATCACACCGCCGTGCTCCGGTGTGCTGTAAGCAAGATTGAAGCTGTCGCCGTAGGAGTCGGTGTCCTGCACATCGTCCTTGAGCATCGCGGCGATCATGCCGCCACTATCGCGGATTGCCTCAAGCTGTGCCCGTGTGCGCATGCGTTCGTGCCGCCCCTTGCCGCCATAAGTCCGGGGGAACAGATCAAAAAACTGCACATGGCTGGCGATGAGCGGGTAAGCCTCACCGGTAGTGGGAGAAAATGTGCGGCTCAGTCCGATCATATTGTCGATGGATTTATTCGACATATGGTCGATATCGATGAGGATGCCTTTTTCCATCAACAGGCGCATCAGCTCCGCCCCCTTGCCTACCTGGCCATCGGTGCCCAGTTGCAAGCCGCGCGCGTTGCACATGGCTTCGGCAACGGTCTGCGCGGGGTAATTCGGTAGCCCGGGGGCGGCGCCACCGAACCCGAGTAGATTCAACAGGGCACCAACAGCAGTATTGAGTTTGAAACCGTAGTCACCTTTGCCGACACCACAGTTCTCGACACTCCACCAGCGCTGCTCGACCACCGCCTGCCCAACGCCGATAGCGTCCTGCCAGGTGGCCGCCGCGCCGAAGGCGTTGTCGAAGTTGTGCACCGGAAAAACATGACGCACGCCCAGGTCATAAATCACCTGAACCGCTTCTTCCAGGGTGGTGGGTGTTTCCAATCCGGTAGCCTCGGCGGGCAAACCGAAGTCCGCCGGACAACCAGACTCCTTACAGTTGAACAGGTTGTCCACCTCGATACCGAGCATCACTGCCAGCTTGCCACTGCTAATCACCTGCCGCGCCTGCTCCGGGGTGGTGACAATACGGAACCAGCCCTCCCCGGCGCCGTTACCATTGATCACCCCGTCGGCGAGGTCATCGATAAACGCCTCAAATTTTTTCGCCGCCAGCAGCTGGTCAATGATCGGTCTCATGGAGTTTTCACAGGCGGCCCAGCGCCCAGCATCATTGGTGCTTTTGCACAGCGCCTCGTTGGTAACTGCCAGCATGGAAACCGCACGCAGGCCACCGCGCCAGGCGCGCTCCAGCCATACGTAATAAGCCTGCTGGTGGGTGGTACTGGTCCACTTGGGCCAGCCACTGAAATAGGGCGCGCCATATTGGGAGCGGGTGCCATCCTGGGTGCCATCGCCGATGGTATCGCGACCGAGACCGTGGTCAGAGTGCTCGTGTATGGCGAGATCCCCGTCGGGGGAAAGGGCGGTATTGATGTTGTAGGTTTGGTTGAGGGTAAAGTTACCGTTGGCATCCCGCGGTGCGGGCTCACCCACAAACACATTGCCGCCGTGGGCGGTGTCTGCCAGCAGGTGCAGATGCATATCCAGATAGCCCCGCATCACACTGCTGCTTTTAACCCCGGGGGGCCCCCAGCCCGTCGCCGGTTCGCTTGGGATAGCACCGGGGCTCGCTTTGACACAGGTACCAATGGACCTTTGCGCGGTAATGCCGTCGGTGCAGGTGGCATCACCACTGACCGCAATAAACTTGTCCGCCCAGCCGTCGATTTGCTGGATCAATCCGGATTCGCAGGGCAGACCGCCCTCGATCACACAGCAGGCGCGCTGACCTTCACCGCCACATCCGGCGGACCGCTCCTGTGCACAGGTGTGCTGCGACTTGCCTCCAAAAAAGGCGCCAAACGCCGAGCACCAGCAGTTTTCCCCCACACAACCATCCAGCGGCGCCAGGCTGCGGGAATCGCATACCCCGGAGACCTCACTGAATTCGCCGGCGCCGTTGCAACACCCCCGCTCACCGGCGCCGCCACAATTGGTGGGTTTAACGCAGGTGCCCGCAGGCAGGGGACCGAAAATAAAATCACAGGCACCGGGATACTCCCCCGCCGCCACCTCAATCAGTCCCGCGTCACAGGAGGGCAAACGCTCAAAGAAGCAACAGGCGCGTTCATTCACGCCCCCGCAGGAGGCCCAGCTAACACTGCTGCAAAGGCTGAGTAACAGGAAGAAAAACCACAGCAAGGTTCTGGGTACTGCACGATGATTGGCGACTCGATCCATGATCGCGGACTCCGGGGCGTGAGGTTTTGGTGATGGGACGTGGTGGCGCTCTCGACATTACTGCATTTCGCAGAATTTATTATTTGAAACGACGCGCACTGAAATTAGTGCACGGAGGGAGGGATTGCCACGGATAGTGGACGGGATAACGCCTTGCGTGCCACTTTTTCAGAATCAGAGAGACCAGCCGTGCTGTTCAACTCGTGAGCCCTTCCTTGCAATGATCTCCTCCCCGCCCTGGGATGAAGCCCTCTCGCGCAACACCTTGGATACTTACAGCCTACTCTTGGCGCGGAACTGCTACCCATGTATAAAAAAATCGCACAGGCGCTGCCCCTGCTGCTCGCCGCACAGCTACAGCCTGCGGCGGCAACCGCACCCGCCACTTCCACGGCACAACCCAATGTGCATGTCATGCCGGCGATTGCGATGCACACGCTGCCGCGTGAGCGCCACTACCGTGTCTACCTGCCCACCGATTACGCGCACAGCGATAAACGCTACCCGGTGCTGTATATGCACGACGGCCAGAACCTGTTTGACGACGCCACGTCTTATGTGGGCGAATGGGGCGTGGACGAAAGCCTCAATCAGTTAGCCGCGGACTGCGGCCTGGAAGCGATCGTGGTAGGCATTGATCATGGGGACCAGTTGCGTATGACCGAACTGAATCCCTACGACAATGCGCGTTTCGGCAAGGGCGAAGGCGATGCCTATGTGGATTTTCTGGTGCAGGAACTGAAGCCGCGCATCGATCGCGAATACCGCACACTGCCCGACCGCGAACACACACTGATCATGGGTAGCTCCATGGGCGGGCTGATTTCAAACCACGCGATTAACCGTTATCCGGAAGTTTTTGGCAGTGCCGGCCTTTTTTCGCCTTCTTACTGGATTGCCCCGCAAATATTTGCGGCCACCGAAGCCAATCCCGCACTAAAAGATACCCGAATTTATCTGGTGGCCGGAGGCAAGGAGGGCGAATCCATGACCCGCGGTTTTGTGCAGATGCAAACGCTCCTGCAGCAAAACGCCAGTGCCGATACTTGGCAGGCAAAACTCGACGCGGAAGGGGAGCACAATGAAGCCTTCTGGCAAGGCGAGTTTCCGCAGGCCATCCGCTGGATGCTGAACGCGCACTGCGATAAACAAGAAAAAGGGGCACCTTGAGTGCCCCAGTTTGAATAACCCCTGCCCAAAAGGCTACTTGCGGGAAAGAAATGCCTCGTGCGGAGGCAGCTGCTTTACCGTACCCTGAATCAGGGTCTTCAGGCTCTGCATCAGATCCGCCAATTGACCGTCGGTCAGCCCATCGGCGATGCCGTGGTAATCGGCTGGCACGATGCCCTGACCAATCATCACCTGCTGCCACGCGACTTCCGTAAACAGGTCATCGAAATCCCGGAATACCTTGCCGGAGCTGCGGAACAATTCCATCTTTTCCTTCAGGCTATCGGGCACCGGCATGTCTTCACAGGCGCGCCAGAAGTCGCTGTCGCGGCGCTGGTTGGCCTTGTAATGCAGAATAATGAAATCTCGAATGCGTTCCATTTCCACACGGGATTGGCGGTTGAACTCCGCCACTTCTTCGCCGCGAATACCGCGATGGGGGAAACACTTGATCAGCCGTGTGGCCGCGGACTGCACCAGGTGAATGGATGTGCTCTCCAGAGGCTCAAGGAATCCGCTGGCGAGCCCGAGGCTTACCACGTTCTTTTTCCACTGTTCACGCCGGTGGCCCGTTTTGAACGGGATAATCCGCGGCTCGGCGAGCGGCTCGCCGGGTAGATTCCCAAACAGCGCTTCGTGCGCCTGCTCGTCGCTCCAGTGGCTACTGGAATACACCAGACCATTGCCGGTGCGATGTTGCAGCGGAATCTGCCACTGCCAGCCACAGGCGTGGGCAATGGAGCGCGTGTACGGCGGAATACGCTCGCCGGAAGCGCTGGGTACCGCCATGGCGCGGTCGCAGGGCAGCCACTGGCTCCAGCTCTCGTACTCGCTACCCACGGCCTTGTCAATGAGCAGGCCGATGAATCCTGAGCAGTCCGCGAATAGATCCCCTGTGACAGCCTGGCCGCTCTCCAGCACCAGACTTTCCACAAAACCGCTCTCCGGGTTTTTCCGCACATCGGAGACCTTGCCCTCCACGCGCTTTACACCTTTTTCCTCGGCGTAACGGCGCAAAAACTTGGCATAAAGACCCGCGTCAAAATGGTACGCGTAGGAAATGCCCGGGAGGTTTGTATTGGGAATTTTTGCGATCGGGGAAAATGTATTCTGGACTGCGGCCTGGTAATTCAGTGAATAATCCCAGTAGCTGTCGCGACCGCCCTGCTGGCAATGGCGCACCCAGAAGTGATGAAAATCGCAAAAAGGAAAATTCTTGCCGACGTTTCCGAAGGCGTGCATGTAGCTTTCGCCAGGCTGCGACCAGCCCTCAAACTGTATCCCCAGCTTGATACTGCCATTGGTTTCGCGCAGGAATTCTTTTTCATCCAGGCCCAGGGCCTGGTTGAAATTGATGATCGGGGGAATGGTGGCTTCGCCAACGCCCACCGTGCCGATCTGCTCCGACTCCACCAGCGTGATCTGAACGGTCTTGCCCAGCACCTTGGCCATCAGTGCGGCGGTCATCCAGCCGGCAGTACCGCCGCCGAGAATAACCAGGTTTTTTATTATTGTATTTTGCAATTTAGATACCTCTGCCTATCAATGCACGAAACGCTGACACCTGTATTTATAGTCTTATCGGAGAAATAAAAAAGCCCCTGTAACCGAGATTACAAGGGCTTTTTTCTACTCCGTTAGGATTACAGCTTGTAGCTGAAGCCCATCAGGTAGGTCTTACCATAGTTTTGGTAATCCTGAATGGTGGCACCGTTCTTGGTAACGAACGGCTCATTGGTCAAGTTCTGGCCCTGCAGGAATACAGACAGCCCCTCCAGACCACCGATACCGGACTCAGCGAAATCGTATCCGATCTGCGCATCAACCAGCGTCTCACCGACAACATTACGCTGTTGAGCGTCGAAGCCAATGCCGTACACCTCGCCCTTGAAGTCAGCGCGCTTGCGCATGCTAGCACGAGCGGAGAAGCCATAGTTCTCGTAGTACGCGGTCATAGACTGGATGCTATCAGACAAGCCCGGCAGCTCGTAGTCGTTGCCATTCGGATCCTGAATGTCGGAACTTACGCCAGTGTGGCTGGCGATCAGACCGAAGCCATCCAGATTTTCGTTGAACACATGGAACGGCAGAGAAACGGATAACTCGTAGCCCTGCAGAGTACCGCCACCGCCATTCACGGTACCGGAACCAAGGGCAATCGGGTTGGCGGGCACTTCGCCACTTACCGGGTCGGTGACACCGGTCAGATCAACCAAGTAGTTGCCGCCAAAAGTCCACTGGCTAAGGTCTTTCCAGAACAGCGCCACAGAGAAGTAGCCGTCTTCGACGAAGTAGTTCTCATAGGACAGATCGACACCAATCGCCTCTTTCGGCTCCAGCATGGGGTTACCGCCGCTGATGCTCCAGTTATAACCTTCTTGGTTAACCTGCTCGCTGTAGGACACACTCAGAGAGGCGTTCATCTCGTCCATGCGTGCACGGGAGATGGTCTTGGCCGCGCCGAAGCGAACGGTTTGCTGGTCGTCGAGCGCCAGCGCCATGTTCAGGCTCGGCAGCAGGTGGCTATAGTCGTGGGACAGGTCGGTGGGTACCGTTTGAATAATGCCATTGGCATCCGGGCTGCCCGCCGCGCCAGCGGACTGCAGTTCGGTGTAGACATAGCGCAGGCCGGCGTTACCGGTCAGAGCTAAACCAGCCACCTCGGTCTCAAACTCAGCCTGAGCAAATGCTGCAGTAACCTTCTCGTTTACTGACCAAGACTTTGTCAGATGGCTGCTATTAGTCAGAGACTCCTGCAGCAGAGTGTAGTAGCCGTCGGCCAGCAGAGCGGCAGAGTCATAGGCAATCATGTCACCCATGCCGATAAAGTCGAGAGACGCAGTACCCAAACGGTACTTATCCGGCACTACGACGGTACTCGGGAAGTCGGTCAGTGTCAGGAAGTAACCTTCGGAGCGCTTGGTCTTCTCACGGTCGCGGTAGGATACGCCATAAGAAATTTCGTTGACGATGCCCACTTCCACCATCTGGGTCGCAGCCAGCTTCAGTGAGGTCAGCTCATCGTCGATCTCCGGAGCATTGATAAAGCCATCCTGACCAGTGTTTGCAAGCTCAGTTCCGGTAATACCCAAGCTATCGTTCAATGCGGCGCTGCCACCCCAGGACAACGGGCCACCCAACTGGATGATGTCCCAATCACTGTAATCGATACCGGACTCGAACATCGCGCCGGCGGCACCGGAGCCCAGCGTAAAGCTCAGCTCGTCATTGATGCCCTGCGAGCTGCCACGGCCGGTGCCAGCGTAGCTCTCGTAACTCCAGATCTGACGCTCTACCGCGGAGTGACTGACGTCGAACTCCAACTGCAGGGTTTCGCTAGCGTCAAACTTGGTATTGAAACCAAAAGAGCTCAGCTCAGCTTCGCGAGTTTCGAGGTCGTTACGCACCACCAGGTGCTCACCTTCAGTGGTACCGCTGGTGTAGTAACCGTTCTCAACTTCACCCATTGAAGTAATGCTGGCTGTCGAGGATTGCCCCCAGCCATACGGAATTTCGATTCCACGTAGAATTTTTTCATCGACGAAATCCACGTACAGCGCGTCGAAGGTCATATTCAGGCGCTCTGTAGGCTGTGCTTCCACCACCAGCATGGCGCTGTCGCGATCCAGTACAGAGGAGCGTACGAACGGTTTGGCACCACCGAGAAACAGGTTGCCATCAGTGTCGAGATAATCGAGGTAACCCCAGGCGTTCCAGCGCTCTTCCTGATTTGGAGAGCTCATGGTGCTGTAGGCAAAGGCCACACCAACGGTGTCATCCGCGAACTGGTCGACGTAAGAGAAGGTAGCGCGCTGCCCCTGATCTTCACCGTCCGGATTCAGCTTGTCGAAGCTGGTCATTTCCATCTGGCCGTTAAACTGCACAACGCGCTCACCGCGCTCCAGCGGGCTGATGGTCTGCATGTCGATAACACCGGCGATGCCTTCCGCTTCCAGATCGGCGGTCGGGGTCTTGTGCACGGTAACAGCGCTCATGATCTCGGACGGGTACAGGTCGAATTCCACACCGCGGTTATCACTGATGGAAACCTGCTCACGACCATTAAAGGTGGTAGCACTTTCGTTTTCACCAAAACCACGAATGGTCACGCGGCTGGCACGGCCGTCGAGGCGCTGGGCAGCCAGACCGGGCAGACGAGCGAGGGATTCAGCGATAGAGGAGTCAGGCAGCTTGCCGATGTCTTCGGCAGAGATGGCTTCTACTACACCCTTGGCGTCACGCTTGGTACCGATAGAGTCCATAACACTCTTGCGGAAACCGGTAACGGTAATTTCTTCCAGCTCGGTATTGCCCTCTTCCTGGGCAAAGGCAGCACCGGAAACAGTGGACGCGGCAATGGCTGCGGAAAGCAGTGCCGGTCGGAAACGTTTGTTCGTCAGACTCATCATCTTCTCCCTTGGACTTATCGTTATGGTGAGTACTGCCATCCTAGGCCTACCCGAAGTCCATATCCTCCACCCCCAGGGGGGGAGGAGGAGGGAGAAATTGGGGCCGGCAGAGGAGTAGAGGAGGTAACGGAGCCGGCCCCGGTCACCATTGCGGGGCGATTATACGGAATGAACAAATATTGTTCAGCCCTGAGGAGAGGTTTTATCGAGGGAGAACGCGGCGGTCAGCTTTCCAGGAACGCGGCCGCACCAATCAGGGCCGGATAGCCGGCTTTCAGCACCTCCACACGCACGCCCTGCAGCCACTCGCCCAGGCAGCCTTTGGTGATAAAGCGCTGTTCAAACTGGCTTTCCGGCAACAGGGATTCGATCCGCGGCAGCACGCCGCCGCCAAGGAACACACCACCGCGGGCCACATAGTAGAGCGCGGCATCGCCGGCAGCGCTGCCGAGGAAATTGAGGAAATCGATCAGGGTTTCCCGGCACAGGGGGTCGGAGCCATCCAGGCCGCGGCCACTCACGTCCGGCGGCGTCAGCGCTTCCGCCGAGCGACCGTGCAGGGCACAGACGGCGCGATACAGATTCACCAGACCGCCACCGCTCAGTACATATTCGTTGTACACCGGCATCTGCTCGCGGGCCAGAATACGCAACAGCTCCAGTTCGCGCTCGCTACCGGCAGACAGGTTGGCGTGGCCACCCTCTCCAGGCACCACGCTGTAGCGGCCGCCGTCGCTCACCAGTGCGGCAACACCGAGGCCAGTGCCCGGGCCAAGCACCACCATGGGGCCGCCTTTTTGCGCGGGCACATCCCGCAGCGCCCACTTGTCTTCTTGTGGCAGGCGCGGCAAGGACAGTGCAAGCGCGGCAAAATCATTCACCACAAGGGCGCGGTCGAGCGAGAAGCGCGCACAGAGCTCTTCAGCGCGAATGTCCCAGCCCAGATTGGTCATGGTCACGCGACCGCCCTCGGGCGTTTTCTCCACCGGCCCCGCTACCGCTACGCATGCGTCCTTGGGGGCGGCCTGATCCAGCCCTTCCAGCCATTGGCCCATCGCGGAATAGAAGTCGCCAAACTTGGCGCAATTCACCACATGGATGGCCTCCAGTCGGTAGCCTCCCTGATGTGGGTGAGCGATAGCGAAGCGGGCATTGGTGCCGCCGATGTCCGCAACGATTCTGGTCATGGCACTTTCCTTAAATATTCCTTAATCCCCGCCTGACGCACTTTCCAGCGCACGGGTTTGAATTTTAGCCCGCCGCGCGGCGCGGCGCCGGCTGACAGAGAGCGGCAGCCGTATAACACACCATCCAGCGTGAACAGCGCGGGCCCAGCCCAAAAAAGGCGCTATAAGGTAATGATTCGCCGACAAAAACTCCAGCCCTTCCTTTAGGGGGAGATACAAATATGGGGGAACGAGGCGTCTACAGTATTCTGGAGCATTCTGGGCAAGCCACACTGAACTGGTGTTTGGTTCCGCTGGACACGGGAGGAGACTGGGCGTCGGCAAAGCCGGGGAAAGAGAAAAAACACCGGCAGGTGTCCCTGCCGGTCTTACCAAGCGAGAAAGGACGACGAGAAAGCCCTTTCAGCGGAAGAAGAGAGATGAATACGAGCTTCCCTGTATCACTGTGCCACGGCATCGGATGCACTGCGCCGGGGCACCGTGAACCAGAGACCCGGAAGCCAGTGTGCGCCACCCTGCACAAAGCGTCGCCCCACTTTCCTAATCGCCACAAACTGGGGCAGTCCACTTTGCGTATTCAGGGACATGGGATGCCGCTGGGGCGCCGGCATGGCCGGGACGCGCTCCTACCGCAGCGGGAATTCTCATATACTCCCTACCCTACAAGACCAATAAAAAATAACAGCGACCATGTCCGACCGGCGATGACTCAATGAAAGAATACATATTCAATATCCACGATGTAGTCCTGCTGATGACTGCCGCCGAGTGCCTGCTGCTGGCCGTGTTCCAGTCGATACTCCCCACCCGAGCCCGGCACGACGGCCGCCTGCTCACCGCGTTCCTGCTGATTATTGCGGTGGCTTCGAGCTGCACGCTGATCCTGTGGAACGACCAGTTCGCCCTCGCCCCCTGGTTTGAGCAAACACTGCTGCCGTATCTGCTGTTTGCCGCCCTGCTGCTGAAGGGGCCGGCGATCTATCTGTACGTCTGCTCGCTGACCCGGCAAAAGCTGGCCTTCAATCCCAGGATGGCGGTGCACCTGCTGCCGGCCCTCGCCATCCTGTTGTGCCTTGCCATCTTCGGTATTTCCAGCAACGATCTGCGCCTCGCTTCGGATACAACCAGTACATCGCCGTCCCTGGTCATCGAGCTGATCTGGGATCTGGCCTCGCTGGTGCCGTTTATTTACGCAGTTGCCGCCCTGCTGCAGATTCGCCGCTATCGCCACGCACTGAAAGATGAATACTCGCACTTTTCGGAAGTGGAGCTGGACTGGCTCTCGGCCCTGGCCTGGGGGGTGTGCATCGCCTGGGCATGGACCATGGTGGTGCATGTGGTGGCCAAATTTTCCAGCGAGAACGTCGCCGACTACATGGGTATTGCCGACAACTACCTGTCATTTATCCTGATCAACGCGTTTTTTGCCTACAGCCTGACCTACGCGCACCAGTTGCTGGCGACCCAACCCAAGGAAGAGCCCCGCGAACCCGCGTCCGAGCCCGAGGAACCCACGGAGCCCGCCATCGAGAAGGTGCGCAGCGCCATGGAAAACGACCGCATCTTCCTCAAAAAGAACCTCAACCTGGAACAGTTTTCCGAGCGCATCGACCTGCCCGCAAAGGAAGTGTCAGCGGTGATCAACAAGCACTTCGGCACCAACTTCTTTGAATTCGTCAACAGCTACCGGGTAGAAGCCGCCAAGGCGTTGCTGGCCGATCCGCAGAATGCGGATATGACGGTGCTGGATGTGTTGCTGGAATCCGGGTTCAACAGCAAGTCCGCCTTCCACCGCTTCTTTAGCCGTCTGGTGGGCATGTCACCCACGGAGTTTCGCAAGCAGGCTATGGCCAAGGGCCCGGCGGAACCCTAAACACTGCCGCGGCATCCCGCCGCTCCCCACAAGCAGGGCAAACTGCCGCGATGTTCCGTCCGGCATAAAAAAAGCACCGACTGGGTCGGTGCTTTTTTGTTGCTCACAGGTATTACTCACCGCCCAACGTCGGCGGCATTACCCGCAATGGATATCGGCCTTCGCATCGGCGGCGACATGGATGTTGTGTACGGTCATATCCAGCGCACCAGCGGTACGTACATAGAAGGGCGACAGCACCATGTCCATTTTCACCCCGTCAGTCGCCAGACACTGCAGGTCCACCGCCACGGTTTTCCACTCGCCGGCGGTCATGCCGCTGAGGACTTCGGTAATCGCTTGCTCTGCCCCGCAGTCCATACCGCAGTTGATACCGATATTCACCGCATCACTGGGCGCGCGGTCGATCTTCACATCAAATACCAGCGCCCCACCGTTGGCCGCATAGCGGGACAGGTCGGTGCGACTGTTGGCGAAGAAACCAACGGTGGCATCGCCCTCACCAGTCCACTGCAGACGGCGGCTGTCTTCCTGCACATTGCGGTCCACCGATTTGACGCTGATACCGTTCAGTTTGGTCACACTGCTGGAGATGACCGACTGATGGTTAGCCGCATCCACCACCTGAAAGTGCCAGGGGTCGAGCGCACGGCCGTTAAAGATCGCCAGGGACTCGCGGCCTTCCGCCTGCTGCAGTCCGCTCTCTTCGGAAAGCGCGGCCATTTGCACGCTATCGCTGTAGCTGAGGCCGTAACCGTACTGGAACAGCGCCTGGGCTTCGTTTTCACCGCGGTTGCGCACCACCGGGGTGGCATCATCCGGCCAGGAGAAGGTCAGTTTGCCGGTGAAGTCGTACTGCACGTTACCCTGCGCATCGCGGAAAATGACGTCCGCCACACCCGCGCCTTCGGTACCCGGCTGCCAGATCACGGCAAAGGCATCACTCGCATTGAGCTGCGGATTGACCCACAGCGGGCGGCCGGTAATGAACAGTCCCACCACCGGGATACCCTGCGCACGCAGGCGCTGCATCAGGGCCAGGTCTTGCTCGCCCTGGTAGCGAAGATTGGAAACATCGCCCTGCATTTCTGCGTAAGGATCTTCTCCGAACACCACGATGGCCACATCCGGCTTTGTGGCAAAGCTGCCGTCTGTCGACAACTGAACACTGCCGCCCGCGCTTTCCACCGCTTCTGCGATACCACCGTACACCGAGGTGGCGCCGGGGAAATCGGCATTCTGGTTGCCGGTGCCCTGCCAGGTCACGCTCCAGCCGCCGGACTGCTTGCCGATGTTGTCGGCACCGTCACCGGTCACCAGCACCTTCTGGTTCCGCGCCAGGGGCAGCAGTCCATCGTTGTTCTTCAGCAGCACCAGGGACTCGCGCACCGCCTGGCGGGCGATGGCGCGATGCTCCGGCGCACCGATCAGGGATTCGTCACCGGCATAAGCGCGCTCGGAAGGCGCACCGGCGTCAAACAGGCCAGCGCGCAGCTTCACACGCAGGATGCGTCGCACCGCATCGTTCAGGCGCTCGGCTGAGATCTCACCACTTTTGGCCTGCGCAACCGTATTGGCGAACAGCTCTTTCCAGCTGGGGTCCGGCGCCATGAACATATCCAGGCCGGCATTGATGGACTGCGGGCAGCTCACATTGCTACAACCATTCACAAACTGGTGACCAGCCCAGTCACCGATGATGAATCCATCAAAGCCCAGCTGCTGCTTCAGCACATCGGTCATCAGATACTTGTGACCGTGCATTTTTTTGCCGTTCCAGCTGCTGAAGGACGCCATCACCGTCTGCACGCCGGACTCGATCGCAGAGAAGTAACCCTGCGCGTGGATATCCATCAGCTCCTGCTCGCTGAGCATGGCATCACCACGGTCGATACCATTTTCGGTACCGCCATCGGCGAGGAAGTGCTTGGCCGTACTGACCACATACTTGCCGCGCAGCAGGTCACCACTGCCCGGGGTGCCCTGCAGCCCTTCCACCAGTTCACCGGCGTAGTCGCGTACCACTTCGGGGTCTTCGGAGTAGGATTCGTAACTGCGGCCCCAGCGATCATCGCGGGTCACGGCGAGGGTGGGGGCAAACACCCAATCGATTCCGGTGGCGGACACCTCGGCGGCGGTCACTTCACCAATCTTGCGCATCAGCTCAGGATTGTGCGTGGCCCCGAGGGCAATATTGTGCGGAAACAGGGTCGCGCCGATCACGTTGTTGTGGCCGTGTACCGCGTCGGTACCCCAGATCATGGGAATCGCCACACCGCCGTCGCTGGTATCCATGGAAGCGTGGTAATAACGATCCGCCAAGGCCACCCAGTCGGCGACACTGGCATGCTTGTTGTTGTCGGGGAAGGAACCACCACCGTTGAGAATGGAGCCAATGTGGTACTCCCGGACCTCTTCCGGTGTGGCCGTACGAATTTCCACCTGGATCATCTGACCCACTTTCTCTTCCACGCTCATCTGCGCCAGCAATGCGTCGATGCGTGATTCAATCGCGGGATCTTTGGCAATCCCCGAAGTCAGTGCCGGCCAGCTGGGATGCTCCGACTCGGCCTGTTGGCCCACTGCCTGATCCCCCGCCTGGTCCGCGCAGCCGAGTAGACCACCTCCGACAACCAGAGCCGAAATGACCCCCAGTAACATTCGCTTCTTAAACACCATACACCCCCGATCCCGCTATAAACTTTTATTAATGCTATGACTTAACGCGGCCAAACGGTCACACACAATGTGCCCGAGCCTGTTTTTCTCAGGGTTTGTTTTACCGGAGCGGCCAGAGGGGTTCGTCCCACTTTCATCCCCGCCGTCAAAGTGACCCGGGCCACCTTGCACTGCGGGCAGTGCCGTGAAATGGGACGAGAAATGCCACGCCGGCACCGGCCCTAGACACTGGCCACCAGCACCAGCAACCGATACCAAAAAGTGTTTGTGATCGACCCAGTTTGTTACAAAGACACTCCGGGCGGCCCTGTAAGCGTCACCCACCTGAGTGAAACACCGCACGCGCGGGGGTATTGGCGAGCCTGCGGCGCTTCAGGGAATGTACAATGACTAATCGCACGCTAAAGTAACCAGCCTATAAGAACCATAAATTTCACCGGCGACGCGCTTATGACCTACTTTCTGTTCAATATTCACGATGTCGTTCTATTAATGACGACCGCGGAATGCCTGCTGCTGGCTATTTTCCAGTCCGCATTGCCCACGCGCTCCCGCCACGACGGTCGGTTGCTGACCGCGTTTCTGATCATCGTGGCCCTGGCTTCCGCATGCACACTCGTGCTCTGGAGCGACCAGTTCAGGTCCGCGCCCTGGGGCCAGCAAAGCCTGATTCCATACCTGCTGTTTACCGCTCTGCTACTCAAGGGCCCGGCAATTTATTGCTACATATGCGCCCTGACTCGGCAAAATTTCTCACTGTCTCCGCATATGGCACTGCATGCTGTCCCTGCGGTTCTGGCGATCGCCTGCATCGCAGTGTTCGATATCTCCAGCAGTGATCTACGCCATTCCACGGCCCCCGGGGAAATGCCGCCTGCCGGTGCGATTGCATTTGTGTGGGATCTCGCTTCCGTAACACCCTTCGCTTACGCCCTGGCGGCGCTTCGCCAGGTCCGCCGCTATCGCCGCGAATTAAACAACGAATACTCCCACTACTCCGAGGTGGAACTGAACTGGTTAATGGTGCCGGTATGGGGTGTCTGCATCGCCTGGGCTTGGACGGCAACCGTGCACATTGTGGCAAAGTTCACCAGCGACTACATCGCCGATTACATGGGCATCGTTGATATTTATGTTTCGTTTGTCCTGGTCAACGCCTTTTTTGCCTACAACGTGACGTATGCGCAGCATTTACTCGCTACCAGACCTGAGACCGCGAGTAGAAAGGCCGCCCCGGAAGAGGATGAGCCTTCGAAGCTTTCCATTGAGAAAGTACTAAACGGGATGGAACGTGAAAGGTTTTACCTGAAAAGCAATATAAACATAGAGCAATTTTCTGAAAAAATTGGCCTCCCAGTAAAGGAGGTTTCAACCGTCATCAACAAGCACTTCGGCACCAACTTTTTTGAGTACGTAAACAGCTACCGTATCGAGACCGCCAAAACCCTGCTGGCCGATCCGGCGAATAGCCACATGACGGTATTGGATGTTTTGCTCGAATCCGGTTTCAACAGCAAGTCGGCCTTCCATCGTTTTTTCAATCGTCTGGTCGGCATGTCGCCGACTGAATTTCGAAAAAAGGCCCTGTCAGCAAACCCACAGGCGCAGACACCCTGAGGCTGATGACGAGGGAGCTGATCGATTGCCAGTCACCTCCCTCACTCATCTCCCTAATGCACGTCCCTAACTCACCCGCCTCGCTCACCGCCCTTGCCGTACGGCAACCGCGCGTACAACCGACGCCTTATGGATACGTGGCCCCCTGCCAGGGTGAATCAACGGCACAGGCACAGCCAGGGTCCCAATAGGTCAAGTAAAAATCGACCGTGTCGCCGCTTGCCAGCCCATTGATCGCATAGTGGCTGCGCTCCCCGCTCTGCGTCATACGCACGTTTAGCTGTTGCCCGCCATTCACCCGATAATGAGCGTCGGCCCAGGCCGTGTTCTCAGCAAACAGCTCCATTACGCCACCGCCAAGTATGTTGGCGCCATAGGGCGCCTCGTTTGCCAGAGGGCAACCGCTGCTGTCCACCTCGGTGCCGGCAACGGTGCCGGGGCACTGATCATTGTCATCAGCAACGCCATCGGCGTCACTGTCGGGCCGCGGATCAACGGGATCGTCAGGACCGGGGGAGACCGCCGCATAGGTGAACGTGACCGGCTCGCTATCAACGACGCACGCGCATTCGCCATCAAGATAGGTAAAGAACACGGACACCTGGTCACCCTCGGAAAGCCCCTCCAATACCCACTCGTTACGAATACCAGTCTGCTGCATACGAACATTCAGCTGCGCACCGGCATTGATGCGGTAATGGGCGTCGGCCCAACCGGTTGTATTAAGAAACAGTATGCCCTGCCCCTCGCCTGCTTCTGCCAGCCCCCACAGCACTGGCTCAACAACGCAGCCGGTGGCATCCACGCTGGCACCACTCGCGGTGCCCGGGCACAGGTCCTGGCTGTCGGGTACACCATCGCTATCGCTATCTACCTCGGGTTCCGGGTAGGTAATTTCACAACCGGTGGCGTCAACCTCAATACCAGGATCAGAACCCGGGCAGAGATCGACTGCATCGGGTATCCCATCACCATCGTCGTCGAGAATTGCACAACCCTCCACATCCACTATTTGCCCTTCCGGTGTCGCACCACACAAATCGTTATTATCCGCTACGCCATCACCGTCACTGTCCGGGCACCCTTGCGTATTCACCGGACTTTCCGCGGGCGTGAGGGGGCAGAGGTCAAGATTATCGAATACCCCATCACCGTCGGTGTCCGGGCAGCCAGCGACATTTACCGGGGTGCCGGCAGCAGTCATCGGGCACAGGTCGTCACGGTCGCGCACGCCATCTGCATCGCTGTCGGCGGGTGGCGTTATATCCACAGGACTACCCGGACCCTGACCAAGAGCGCGTGGCGGCACTTCGACAAGCCCCATACCGTCACTGAATTTCAGGGTGCGCGGTGTATCGCTCGCGTTATAGGCGACATAAGTTCGAGTGCCATTTTTATTCAATACAAAACCAAGCACATGTTCCACCGGCCTGACGGAAAAGTCTGGCAGGCCATAGTCATCCAGCATTTTTATGTGTTGGTAGGTGTGCGCGCGGGACTCGCCAAATTCGATACCCAAAGCGGGATCGACGCCATTGATCGGATCCTCATCCACGTTTATGGATTTCCAGGTATCCAGCGCAAACTGCGGATTCACAAACGCGATGTACTTACTGGTGATATCTTGCCAACGGTCTCGCACCAGCGTCTTGTCAAAAATCCCGTTGTCACCATCCCAGCGCGCGTACTCTGCCCAGATAGCATCGTAGTTGCGCTGTACAAACTCCCGGTCGCGCCCCAGATACATGGATGCGCCGGTGATCGGCAGCATATTGATGCCGTGCGTCTGAATCGGATCCTCGGTCCACCAGGTAGAGTGGTCGTAGCCACCGCCCCACAAGCGTGACACCTCTTCATTGGGGTAGTCTGGATGACCGATATCACCATACAGGTTGAACCAGTAGGTGTTCGCCGCCTCTACTTCGTGGACATACAGGTAAATACCGAGATCGCGCACGGTGCGATCACCGACCGCCTCCCCCCACAGGATCAGGCCGGCCCAGGCATTGATGGCCTCTGAAGACGCCTCATTGTTGTTACCTTCCGGATAAAAGCCATCTTCCACATACGGTACGACTCCGGACGCCCAGGAGTGCCCCTCGTAGGGATCGAAATTGCGCAGAAATGGATAGCGGCTACTGTTGCGGTCTGTGTTGGCAATATCACCAATTAACTCATAGACCATGCCGCCCCAGTTTTCGGTTGCCGCCCAGCCGGGTTCGCGCAACGCAATTTGTGCGGCAGCGTTGATCCAATAGCCGTAGTGGAAGTGGTGATCGTTCAGGTCCGTATCGGTGTCGTAACTGGATGGGTAGCCGATCAAGGTGCCCCACTGGGCGTTGTAGTAAAAGTAGTTATCCGGGTTTGGCTTGCCAGCATTAAACCAGTATTCGAGCTGTCCTTTTAACGCATCGAACATGGTACCGGTAATTTCCGCAAGCTCCGGATTTGCGTCATCAAGCTGGTCGGAAATCGCCACCAGACCAGAGAGGCGGTTCAGGTTTTTACCCATCCAGTAGGTGTCATAGCCGGTATTGGCCCCATCCACACCCGGCTGGATAAACTTGGGGGTTAAGCCATATCCGTAGCCGTAGTAATCCGTCAGGTGACCCGTGAGTGTATCTATCCCTTCGCTGGTAGCAAGTCGCGGCAATTCCGGCAGGATGCCGTGATAAGGCATGCTCGTACTGAACTCGCTCGCCGCCACCAGCTTCATCTGCCCACGAATACTGTCAAACTCCGGTGCCGCGTAATGTTCACTGGCATGGCGCCACTGGTGCGGCAACAGGGCGAAGACGGTACCGGCCGCGGTACTTTCTGCCTGATTTTGCGTCGTTACCGAGTAGGTGGTCCGCAAGCGGCCGTCACTTTCGTCATACACCCAGCTCACTTGGGTATCGGTAACCACGTTATATGCGCGGCTTTTAAACAGCGCCCAGGTTGCTGCACTGTCGTCGGGCAACCCGGCAACGGTCAGGTAGCTTCGTCCGGCTGGCAGGCTCAACTGCAGGCTGGAACCATTCCAGGTATACGTGGCACCGTCCGGAAGAAATACACCGTAATAATTGAATTGATTATCTACCGGGTCCAGCAGACGCAACTTCAATGCGTTACCTTCATCCAGCATAAGTTCGCGCTGGGTGCCTCGTAGTAGTTCGATCACGGGCTGCGTGTTTGTGAAACTGAAATAGGCATAGGGCAGGCCATGCCCGATCGTCACCGCCATCGCCCTGCTGTCTGTGGCCATTACGATATCGTAGGTCCAATCCGTAACGCGATCGACACGCGCATCCTGTGGTTGGAAATTATTACCCTGGATCAACAGGTCTACATGTTCACCATGGGTACGTCGCACCGAGGTTTCCCCCATGGTATCTACTGGGCCTATGGTCACCGGCGGCATTGAAACTTCAAACCCATCGGCGGTTGCTCGGTAGGCTAACGGATGTGCGTGCAGCGCCTTGGAGTAGCGATCGACAATCAGCGAACTGGCCCAGTCGTTACTGGGGATCGGGCCGGAAAAATTGTCTGTGAGATAAACTTGTGTGGGTGGGCTGCGGTCTGCCCGATCTCCTTCGACCCAGTTGAAAAACTGCGACCCCACCCTTTCATGGCTGATAGAGCCGGCACCGACCTGTTCGATTTCCCAGTCCTGGGCTGAGAGGTGTGTACTTATGCTTAAAAAACATAGCGAAACGACGCTAAAGATGACGTTCCAACTTTGCCTGAGCAAAGCTATCGAATTTGAGTAGATTTCCATTTTTCGCTTATCCATTATTTTTGCCCTGAAAAATTGCGATCAGGGCATACATTTTCTAGGAGTCAGGCGCAGGCCCTTCCAGGGCCTCCAGCAGCCTGCGCAAAATTGTGTCTGATTGCTCGCGATAGAGTGGCCACTGCAGATAGTTTCCCTGGGTCATCACTACAACCAGCTCTTTTTCCGCAATGACATGGATGTACTGCCCGCCGTCGCCTTCGGCAGTGCATACGGGGATGCCATTGATTTCTCGCAACCAAATTCCATAACCATAAAAACCCGCTGGCCCCTCAGCCTGAACCGAGCACATCTGCCGAATCCACAGTGAGGGCACGAGTTGCTTACCTTCCCAGTACCCCTCCTGCAAAATAAGCACACCCAGCTTCAACATGTCCCGCGGGAGCAGAAACAGCCGAGCCGAAGCCTCCGCAACACCGTTGGGTTGCCTGCCCCACTCAAAGTCGGTAATGCCCATGGGATGATAGAGCCGGCGCGTGGCCCACTCGTCCAGTGGTATCGGAAGTGTCCCTTGAATGGCCTCAAACAGCAGGTTCAGGGCCGCGCTGTTATAGCGCCACTCTCTTCCGGGTCCGGAATTTTCTTGGCTCAATAAAAAACTGGCGAAATCGTTGGATCGCCACAATTGCACCAAATCATCACCATCCCACTCATCCCATGAAAAACCGGTCTGCATCGATAGAATATGGTGCACCGACAATGCAGATTTTTTAGAACCGGAAAAATAGGCCTGATATTCCGGCAACAAAGGGGCAAGCGTCTGCTTCGTTGTTCTTCCCTGTTCGCTCAACCATATGCCAGTGAGCAGTGCAGTCACACTTTTGTTTACCGATGCGACATAGTGCGGATCTGAAGCCGACCACTGCTTGCGATCCGCTATCGCGATACGCTCTAACCCGCCGGGAAAATCGATGTAATCCGCATTGCCCGAATAATATTGTTCCGCTACGACCTTGCCATGCCGATATACCAGAAAGCTGTGAAGCTCCTGAAAATCACTGCCCTCTCCCAGGCTCTCAATCAAAGGACCGAGCGCATGCGATCGTTGGGCAGGGTCGAAGTAATCAAGCTCTGCAGGCAACACCGACGGCGCCGCACCTGTAGAAACAAGAGAATAAAAAAGGAAAGAAATCATAGGGTGACACAGGCGAAGAAATAGGAAGGGGCTTTCTCCGGGCCCAAGGTCAAGGCGCCGGAGAAAGCCGTTATTGCCGTGTCACTAGAGTGACTTGAGGAATTCCAGCACGGCATTGCGATCCTGGGCTGACAAGTTCTGGTAGGCCGTGTTCGCGCTCTGCGCTTCACCGCCATGCCACAGGATTGCCTCCTCGATTGTGCGTGCGCGGCCGTCATGCAGGTAGCTGTGTACCGGCGTACACACTTCATTGCCCTGCCCGCCGGTCGGGTTCTCCACGCCACCCGTCACACAGGCGGAAAGCCCCAGGCCCCACAGGGGCGTAGTCCGCCATTCCGCACCATTGGCCTCGCCTTCACCCAGATTGTCCGCAAGACCCGGCCCCATATCGTGCAGCAGTAGATCCGTATAGGGATGAATGGTCTGGTTGCGCAGTTCCGCCAGGGGGTGGAATGCACTGGTTTGCTGGGTGGGCGTGTGGCAATCCGCACAGCCAATACTGGTAAACAGTTGTTCGCCGTTTTGTACTACCGGGTTGTCATAGTCGCGCTGAGGACGCACACCCAACAAGGCAATGTACTTGGTGAGGTCACGCAGGTGCTCGTCGGCCAGTTCCGCACCGGGCGTGCCGCAATCCGTTTGGCTGTCGCCACAATCTGGCTGCGGCAGTACCGCGGTCATCACGCCCATATCGGTATTGAGTGCGCGGGCCAACTGATGGCGAATACTCACTGCCCCCGCCTTCCAGCCGAAGCGCCCCAGACGCAGATCACCGGTTTCGGGGTCCAGCACGCGGTTTGCACGGCCAGAGATCCCGTCGCCATTGCTGTCCTCGGGATCTTCGTTGGTCAATATCGAAGACTCTGCAATGGCTTCCAGCAGCCCCATACCGACGAGGTTGGGTGCGATACGGGCCGAGAAGCGCTCCGGGGTGATACCAGTAAAGGCATAGTTAGGCGAACGCAATCCGTCTTGCTCGGTCCAGAATGCGATGGAGACATCGCCTTCACTCACAGCGCCATCCCGCGCTTTGGATTGCAGCGCACTGCCAAGGAAGGGGTGTGGGTTGCCGTTGGCATCGGCCACTTTAAATGCCCACTTGTCCAGCGGCTCACCAACAGGGGCAGGTGCGGCGCGGCCATTACGTTCATGGCAGCTGGCACAGCTGTCATTCACATAGTGCGGACCCGCAAGACCAACCATGTCCTGCAGCGGTGGGTTTTCAAGTGGCTTTTCATCGTGCACACCGTCAATGGCCGACGTATGCAGGACTCGGCGACCACGCATGAAAGGCTGCGCATTGTCGTAACCCGTATTGGTTGCCATCTGCATAAAGTGGTTGTCGGTCTCACCGGAGGTCAGCGCATGAATCGTGGTGTCGCCCCCCAGCCAGGCACTTTCGGGAATTTTAAAGGAGTCCTTAACCCCGCCGAACGGTGTCGCGCCACCCACATCCCAGGGCACCAGGCCTTCACCCACGATGTACAGGAAAGTGGTGCCGTAGTAGTTCGCACGACCATTGGGTACGCTGGGATCCAGGAACTGGCTGATCTCGAATTCCAGCAGGTCACCCACCTGTATCGGGCGATTTTCCCGGCAATTAAAACTGCGCTCCTTGTAATAATTGTACTGGTCCACCACGTTCATCACGCCGTTGTCGCAATACTCGGCCACGGTGCCCACGCCGCGATAGAACCAGCGGTTCTCCGCTTCGGTATCACTCAGGCGAAACTCCGTGCGCACGTTCATGCGAACCGTATCACCACCGTTGGCAACCTCGTCGATAATTTCGATGCCCGCGGTGCGGTCTTCCCAGTAGAAGCTCAGGTAGTGATCGTAGGCCTGGAAATGGTCTTCCTTGGCATGACGGTCGCGTGCACGGTCGGAAAAGCGCGTAATCAAAGCGTCGCCGCGATCGAACTTGATGGCAGGTTCCAGCGCAGTAGTCGCATCAAACAGCGGTACCACCGACAGTGTTTGCGGGTTATAGACAGCCAGCCACCAAACACCACCGATACCATCGCCGTTGGTCTGTGCGGCCGCACTGTCACCGGCGTAAAAGTACAGCGGCCGGCCGTCGTAGGTCACCTGCCAGTTGCCGTCATTCCGTTGCACGCTGCCGAGACCGGCGGCACCGGAGGCGAGACCATCGGACACAAGTAGCGGCGGCCAGTTGCTGGCGCAGCTGTCGTAGCAACTACTGCTACCCACATCATTGTCGAACACATACAAGGCGTAACCGGGTAATGGGGAGTCGGCACCGCCAACCAGCAGATTACCGTTCACGGCAACTTCTTCAGATGCCGGTGCCAATGCACAGCCTTGCGCATCCACAGGGGTTTGCGCCGGGGTGTTCGGGCAGGCATCTACGGTGTCTGCCACCCCATCGCCATCGCTATCGGCCACAGCCACAGGGCAACCATCAGTATCGACTGCGGTATCTGTCGGTGTTTCGGGGCACAGGTCACTGGCATCGACCACGCCATCGCCATCGCTGTCAGAGGTCGTCAACGGGCAGCCGGAGGCATCCACCGGCGTGCCGGGCGGCGTCATGGGGCACTGATCGATGCTATCCATCACGCCATCGCCGTCCACATCGGAAGCACCGGTCAACGTGAAGGTATATTTTGGATCTGCGGGGAAAGTATCGACGGCACCGGTGCCACTATCATAGGTGTACCAGTAACTGATAGTGTCACCAACGGCGAGGCCTCCTACATTCAGGATCTGGTCCGCACCATCCGCGTTCATGCTCACGTTCTGCTCGGCACCGCCGTTAATGCTGTAGTGCACGACTGCCCAAGCGGCATCGCTGACATAGAAGCGAACCTGACTGCTATCAATCTGGGTAATACCAAAGCTCTGGGACACCACTTCACAACCATCACCATCAACGCTGGCACCTTGTGGTGTATTCGGACACAGGTCATTGGTGTCGGCCACGCCATCCCCGTCACTATCCGACGGAGGCAGTGGGCAGCCGGTGGCATCCACCGCGACACCCTGTGCGGTGCCCGGACACTGATCACTACTATCGGCCACACCATCCCCATCAGAATCCGCAGGTGGTATTGCGCAACCACTGCTGTCGACGGCGACACCTTGCGCGGTGCCAGGGCACTGGTCTGCACTGTCGTCAATGCCATCACCGTCAGAATCTGTAGTGCCCGCAGCCAGCGTGAAACTACCCTTGGGTTCACCCGGATAGGTATCGACTGCACCGGTAGGCGTGTTATAGGTAAACCAGTAAGTGAGCTGATCACCGGCCTGTAATCCGGTCACCGAATAGGTATTGATACCACTCGCCTGCACCATACTTACATTGTTTTCGGCACCGCCGTTTACGCTGTAATGCACAATGGCCCAGTAGTCGCTATTGACGAAGAATTCCGCGGTGTTCGCGCTGGTCTGACGTACGCCGTAGGCGCCGGACTGCAATTCGCAGCCGTCGTCATCGACACTCACGCCCGCGGGTGTGTTTGGACATAGATCGGAACCATCGGCAACGCCGTCACCATCGGTATCTGCCGCGACCGGCGTAAACTCAATCCAGTTGAGATTGAACTCCCCACCATCAATGGACACCCGCAAACTGTGATTGCCGTCCAGGCTGAGTGTACCGAGGTCCTGGGATTGCCAGCTCTGCCACCCGCCGGTGGCAGGCACGCTGCCGTTCGCCACACTGTTACCGTCGATCGACAGGGAGTAGCCGGCACCGCCATTTTGTGAAGCAACCCGGCTGGTCATACGGTAGGTTCCAGCCGCCAGGGCAAAGTCGTATTCCAGCCACTCGCCGGCAGCCACATAGCCGAGATTACAGCCACCGCCGATGTCCGTAGTGGCTTCCAGGTCGACATCGTCATTGCGACAGGCACCGCCCGTGTTACCCGCGGTGGTATCAAAAAAGCGCGCGTAATCCTCTGCCTCTATACGCAGTTGCGTTGGCAACGGGCAGCCACTGGCATCGACGACTGTACCTGCCGGCGTAGACGCGCATTGATCGAGGCTGTCATTCACACCATCGCCATCACTGTCCGCAGGCAGCTGTGCGCCGCCGGCCCAGACGATATCGTCTACCGCCATGGAGAATGTCGCGGTGGGCAGGCTCTCATCTTCGCTGGCGAGATAGAACATTCCCTGCATCGAGGTCAGATCGAGTTCAGCGCTGCGCAGCTGTGCCAGCGGAATACTGGCTGCACCCCAGCTACCGTCACGTACCAGCCCATGGGTGGTAGTTTGTGCCGGGAAACTCACCCAGCTTTCGTTGCCATGGGTGTCTTTAATGCCCACCTTGAACGCAACCTCTGCCGGAATCTTGATACGGAAATTTAACGCCGCATCTTCGTAGTTGCCCATATCCAGCGCTTGTCGGCTGTCAATACCGCCGCCAAACCAGGCGCCCGGTGTGGTGTAGTCCCAGGCGATGACATTGCTTCCTTCAAAGGGAGCTTCCGTACCTGCCGAAACCGACGCCGCATTCCATACATAGATATCGGCGCTGACACCAGCTTCGAGACCGCCATCAACCGGCGTTGTGTCAGTAAACACGCCGAAGTCACCGGTTTCGGGTGCGCTGCCCCCGAAGGTGACCTGTCCCAGACCGCTCAATTCATAGACGCGCACATAGTCCACGTACATCTTGCCGGGCAAGGGCGCGGTCACATCGCCGGCGGTCGCCGCATCGGTAAAGTTGCCGCCCACCGCCAGGTTGAGTAACAGATAGAAGGGAGCCTTAAACTCCTCCATCCCCTCACCAATATTGATTGGCGCAGCATACAGGTCATGCTCGACACCGTTGTCCACCACGGTGAAGCGCAATTCGGTGTCGGTCCAATAGGTGCGATAGATGACAAAACGGTCTGATAGCGGCGTTTCCGCTACATAAGCATTGTCCGTTTGCCAGGCCGTGCTTGCGGCACAGGTCGGATTACCCTCGGAGCAGGCCGCCTCCGCATAGAAAATCGCATTGGAGCCCACATAGCTGTTCACATCCGCACCGGGGTGGCCCGCATCGACCATGGCTTGTGCACGATGGCCCATTTCCATCATGTCGATCTCGCCATTCGCCGGCCAGGTCGCCGTGCTCGTACCAAGTAACCAGGCAGCAGGCCACAAACCGGTTCCCACCTGGGGCACGCGCAGGCGGGTTTCGATCATGCCGTACTGAATGGCGAGCTTGCCCTTTGAGTCCACTTTGCCCGAGGTAAAGGCACTGCTGGCAACGGACTCATTGAGCGCCGTGAGGGTCAGGGCCTTGTTTCCCGGCTCTCCCGGGATATCTTCTACTGCAACGTTTTCCGCGGCATACCATTGCAACTCCTGGTTGCCCCAGCCGCAGAGATCGGCACCGTACGCACATCCGTCTCCCTCAACCAGATTCCAGGTCGAGGCACTAATTTCATTAAAGTTTTCTTCCCACAGGATTTCGCCAACGTCGGAGTAGTCAACACCGGCTGTGGAGACCTGAGAAACACCTGCAGCCAGCAGGCAACCTGAAAATACAAGAGCGCTGCGCAACCGCACAGCATTCGATTGTTTTTGTGTCATCGCTATTCCATCTACATTATTTTTATTGAGGCAGTGACGTAATGCATTCGCGCGGGACCTGCTGACAGGTCCGGCTTCGTCCGCCTCGTTTGTAGGGAATTGGCCTTCTCAGATCGTCCCACATTTAGCATTTGCCAAAAATGAAACACTCCGCCTTATAAAAACGATGAAATAAGAATGGGACTTACAACCTGTTGGCGCGTTACTTAACCCATTGGATATTGTCCAACTGCAGCACGGCGCCGAGCTGGTTGTCCCACCCGGGAGAGATGACAAACGGCGTGTTTACACTGGCGGTGTTGAGTCCACCACCGGCCAGATCCATTACCGGAATTTGAAAATGCGTCCATACCCCCAGTGCTGGCATATCGAGGGAATAATCACCGGACGAGCACGGGTGGACACAATCTGCGCGAAACGTGAGGGAGGCGGAGCCTGGATCGGATGGTTCCGCCTGCACCCGAAGGTCAAATTCAACGTAGGTGAAGGCGCTCAGATTGTAGGCTGCTTCTGACTGAAGATAACCGATGCCCTGGTTGGTGTTGTAGGTCAGCTGGGCAACGTCGCCATAGTCATCACCGGCATCGATCACCGTGTAATCGATGTCACCACTCGCCGTCCAGGTAAACCAGGAGTATGGAGCTTTCGCTTCTCCATCAAAGAGGACCAGCGCATTGTTGTCGCTATCCGGCGCCGCAGGTGGTTGAGTACCGGGGTTTAGTACGAAGTCACCATCACTCGAGCCACAGCCTTTGCCCGTCGTAAAGTCTTCACTGCACTGATAAACACGAACATAGTCGACCACGAACTCCTGTGGAAACGCGCTTTCGTCGATACCCGTGTCATTCACGTTCGCAGGCCAATCGCCGCCCACAGCGAGATTCAGGATCAGATGGAAGCTCTGATCAAACGGAGCCAGCGGGTTTTCCAGATCCGCGGTGGTGTACCACCCCGCGCTGGTCTGCGTTGCATAGTGGTCGCCATCCACATACCAGCGCACTTCCCCCTCCTCCCATTCCACCGCGTAGGTGTGGAAGTCATCCGCTGGATTCACGCCACCGGGAATTTGATAAGCCTCACCGGAATATTTATTGCCGGGCCAGCTGCCCCCGTAATGCAGGGTGCCATGCACCTTGTCTTCACCACCAACTTTGAGGTTCACCGCCTCAACAATGTCGATTTCGCCGGAGAGTGGCCAACCGCCGTATACGCCTTCGGTCGGCAGCATCCAGAATGCCGGCCAACTGCCCTGCCCCTGCGGTAATTTCGCCCGCATTTCGAAGCGGCCGTATTTCCAGTCTCCCAGCCCCTTGGTGCGCAAACGCGCCGAGGTATAAGTACCGCTGCCGCTGGTGTCATTGGGATCGTAGGCGGGGTCATCATCAAATCGATTGGGCCCCTCGGCGTCTTTGCGAATCGCCTTGATGTGCAACAGGTCGTCGGCGACCCAGGCGTTTTCGGTAGCTTCTACGTAGCACTGCGCCTCATTGTTACCGCCGCCCACGCAATTCTTTTCGTGCGACCACTTGCCGGCATCAATGGCATCCCCAGAGAATTCATCCGCCCACACCAGGCAGTAGCCCGAGTTGAGCGGATCCTCCAAGCATGGTTCCGGGCGCTCAGGGAGCACCGGCGCCACAGGAACGTCGGCTACATCGTTGCCACCACCGCTGCTACCGCCACAACCGCTAATCAGCAACGACAACCCGAGGGCACAGGCTGGCAGGTGTTTTTTTGTAAAACATTGAAACATGGATAATCCCTCACCGAAAATTATTGTTCTTCTGGCAATCGCCATTATCGATACGCTGGTTTGGCGTATCAGCAGGAGGTTTTATCGCGTGCAGGGAATGCAAATCGCCCCATATTGGAAATTTTCACAATGTGGGGCGCTAGTCCGTATTCATTTATTTCTTCGCATGTGTTTTCAGCGCGGCAGTGTACGCCGGCCCGCCAGGAAGTCCTTCAGGTATTCGTTGTGGCCGTTCAGGGACGCCACCTGCTGGTCGACACCCCGCTTGATCTGCTGAATGAAACCAGCCAGCTCCTGCTCGGACATACTGTCCACCAGCGGGTGATAGCGTTCCGGCATCAGCCCCTGGCCGATCATCACTTGCTGCCAGGAATCCACAAACAGCTCACCACCTTCGCGGAAGACATGGCCGGTTTCACGGAACATGTCGATTTTCGCCGCCAGAGTATCCGGAATATCCAGCTGCCGGCAGTGACGCCAGAATTCGGTGTCGGTGCGATCAGTCACCTTGTAGTGCAGGATGATGAAGTCGCGAATACGCTCCATATCAAACTCACACTGGCGGTTGAACTCATCGACTTCCCGCTGGTGAATTTCCTGCTGTGGGAAGAATTGCAGGAAGCGCACGATATTCTGCTGGATAAGATGGATACTGGTGGATTCGAGCGGCTCGAGAAACCCGCTGGAAAGCCCCACCGCCAGGCAGTTCTTGTGCCACTGCTTGCGGCGCCGGCCGGTCTGGAACTTAATAGTTAGGGGATCGGTCAGCATTTCGCCCTCAATATTCTCCAGCAGCTGTGTCCGTGCCGACTCGTCGCTCTGGTAGCGACTTGCATAGACCAGGCCATTGCCGACCCGGGTCTGCAGCGGGATACGCCACTGCCAGCCACTTTCATGGGCGATCGATCGGGTATACGGGATGGGTGCCTCAACGGCCTCCGTCTGCACCGCCATGGCACTGTCACAAGGCAGCCAGTGCGACCAGGATTCAAACCCTGTGTGCAACGCCTGCTCGATCAGCAGCGCACGCATACCGGTGCAGTCGATGAAGAAGTCGCCCTCGATTTCCTGCCCGGAATCCAGTTTTAATGACCGGATATAACCGCTCTCCGGATGGATCTGTACATGGTCGATTTTGCCCTCGACACGCTTTGCGCCAAACCCTTCGCTGAATTTTCGCAGGTAGGCGGCATAGCGACTGGCATCGATATGAAACGCGTAATTGAGACCGTTATTGGGCAGGTGGGAGAATTTATTTGCCTCCCCGGCACGACGCTCTAGGCAATAGTCACCGAAGTCGCCGGCAAGACCGAGCTCTTTTGCACGTAGCCAGAAGTGCTGGAAACCACACGCCCAGCAGTCCCTACCGGTAACCCCGAACGCGTGAATGTAGTCTTTACCCATATCGCGCCAGTTTTCGAACTGGATGCCGAGCTTGTAAGTACCGTGCGTCTCCCGCAGGAACTCGGCTTCATCAATTTCCAGCAGGCGGTGGAAAAAAACCAGGGTTGGAATCGTAGCCTCACCGACACCAATGGTGCCGATGGACTCAGACTCGACCAGAGTGATATCGAGCTGTCTACCCATCAATTTGGAAAGTGCCGCTGCGGTCATCCAGCCAGCGGTGCCACCACCGGCAATTACTACTTTTTTAATCGCTTGAGCCATATCTCTCTCCGCTTCAGCGTCTGCTGTCAGGCTTACAGCGTGCGCTGCAGTTTTTCTATGAGTAATTTTTTCAGTCGAGCCGAGGCGTCCCGGTTCAGATCACCGAGTACCCCGTGCCTGCCTTCCGGAATATGTTCGCAAGCCTGATCTTTGTTCACCACAAAGTGTTGAAACAGCTCTCCCCAGGCCTTGCGCTGCGCCTCCGGCAGACCTCCGATAGAGAGCAATGCGTGCATCAATGCATCTTGGGGCAGGCCACTCCAAGTTGGGGTGGAGCGCCACCAGTAATTCACCAGCACGTTGAGATCATCGAGTGCCTCTACCTGGTGCCACCACATGCTCGGCACGTAGAGCACATCCCCGGGCTCCATGTCTGCCACTAACGCGGCTTGCAGCGCCTCACGATAGCGCGGGAAACGCGCAAAATCGGGGGCATAAAAGTCGACCATGCTAATAGCCTGCCCCGCGGGATTGAAGTCCAAAGGCCCCGGATAGAGGTTACTCACCTGGTCCGGGGCAAATAAAGTAAAGCGGCGGCGCCCCGCCACTACACAGGCCAGATTTCCCGGCAGATCGAAGTGTGCAGCGACACGGGTGCGGTTACCAAACCAAAGGGACACCAGCGGCTTCTCTTCACCGACAGGGATATCGTTCGCTTCACGCAGGCCTGGCAGGTGGTGATCCACGGGGGTCGAGCCGACATAGCAGCACTCCTCACCAACACCGCCGCTCTCAAGCGCACGCATAGTCGGCACCAGCTGTCCCGCGGTGCGCTCAAAATTGAAGCCATCCATGCGCTCATTGTAAAAAATTCGCCCCTCGCTTTCGGCTCCGGCGCGAAACACCATCAACGGGCGGCCCTGATCGAAAGACGCAAGATAGTCAGACAGCTCACCGGCTTTCGCCGCCGCAACCATCGGCCAGTGCGCAGCTACCCCTTTGAACAACAGCGGCTCAGTACGGCCATTGATAGACGTCGGGATTTCTTCAGCGGTAACGTCGGTAAGGGTTTCTACTGAGGGAATATTCTCAGGGTACTTCACTAGCCTATTCCTCCTGTATTACCGTACGCCTGAGCGCGCTCAACCAACTGACTGAGCAGTTTACGGTTCGTCGGCAGTCCTTGCTTGAAACTGGCAAGCTGCTTTTGCACTTGCGCCAGCAGCATCTTTGCGCGTGCCTCGTCGGCTTCTTTGCGGGGTGCGCGCAAGCGATCGCACACATATCCCATACCGTTGAGGACATAGCGATAACTGGCCGGCGGGAACAGTGGTTGCGCCTGCGGGAAGTCCTGCTTTGCAGGTGCTCGGTGACGCCACAGTGCCAGGTTTTCCTGCAGCGCATCGGGGATACTTTCATTCGCCTGATGCGCCAGCCAGTATTCCGAGTCTGTGCGCTGCGAGAGCACATAATGCAATTTGAGAAAGTCGATAATGTTGTCCCAGTGGGACAGTATCTGCTGATTAAAGCGCTTCGCTGCTAGCGCCATCTGCTCCTTACCTGCTGGAAGGAAGTCGCGGATCAACCCCGCGCTCTGTTCAATCAGAGCAAGCGCCGATGCTTCCAGCGGCTCAATGAAGCCCGCCGCCATACCCACTGCCACACAGTTGCCCCGCCACATGACTTCACGGTGCCCCGGCTGAAACGTCAGCTCGCGAAAACTGAGATCCAGTAATGCACTCTGCGGCAATTCTGCGCTGAGAAATTCACGAAAATCAGATTCCACCGTATCGGTATCCGTGAACTGACTGGAGTAGACATACCCCATACCGCGGCGTGTCGGTAATCCGATATCCCAAATCCAGCCGTTCTTACGCGCGGTCGAGCGGGTGACCGAAGCGATCGGCGCATCATTTGAGGCATGCGGAATCTGTACTGCCAAAGCGCGGTCATTAAACAGAACTGACGAGCGGTCCACCCAGGGGACCTGCATATGCTCACCAATAAGTAGCGCGGCGCTGCCGGAGCAGTCCACAAACAGGTCCGCGCTGAAGCACTCGCCGGCATCCGTCACCAGCGCCGCGATATTGTTCTCTGCATCGCTCTCTACCGATATCACATCGGCACGCACGTGCTGTACACCCAAATTCCGGGTGCAGTGATCACTCAGGCACAGCCCGAATTTCACCGCGTCAAAGTGGTAACCGTAATTAAGCACGCCCGCATACTCGGGTGTCGCCAGCTGCTTGGGCGCTAGATATTCATCACAAACGGCCGCCTGCGGGGTCACGGCATAGGCGTATTCCCGTTCAACGAAACGCGCCAGGTCCTGTTCAAAGTAACCGTGAGGAAGGGAGAACGGATGGTAATACTGGTCATTGCGATCAGCCGTCTTCCAGGCTAAAAACAGTGACCCCTGCTTGAACGCTGCATCACACTCCGCGAACAGGCGCTGTTCACTGAGGCCGATACGGCGCAGGGTTTCGCGCATTGAAGGCCAGGTACCCTCACCCACTCCAACCGTAGGAATCTTCGGGGACTCGACCACGGTAATGGTGCAATCACCGCCGGCAACGCGGCCATGCTCCGCCGCCAGCACACCTGCGGTCAGCCAGCCTGCTGCGCCGCCGCCCAGTATGCAGATGGATAACGGTGCCTGTTGCATTGTGGAGCCCCCCCACTTCAAGGACTTAATTCAAAAAAAAGGGCGTGATTGCTCACGCCCTTTGCATCCTGCGAGACGTGAGTGGCGGCTTGCCGCCACTCCTAGTACAGCCTTAGAAGCTGTAACTCACACCCAGGTTGTAGCGAGCACCGGTCTGGTAGGCGCCAATCATCATGTTTTCATGACGACCGTACAGACGCTTGGTCTCGTTGGTCAGGTTGATGCCTTCGAAGAACACGGTGAGGTTGTCCTGCACGTCGTAGCTTGCGCTGGCATCCCACTGGCCGTAAGACGCAACGTATACCGGGTTGCGCTCGCCGTTACCGTCGAACGTACCAGCCAGGAAGTCATCGCGCCAGTTGTAGGCAATACGCGCCTGAATTCCGTTCTTGTCATAGAAGCCGACAAGGTTCGCGGAATCACTCAGGCCGAGCAGTGCAAACTGGTTTTCGACACCCTCACCCTTGTTGGTGTTGAAGTTGTCGTAGGCGATGTCGCCATCAACCGTGGTGAAGTTGAACTGCGTACCGAAGCCTGTATCCGCGAACATGTGCTGTACCGCGAATTCGATGCCGTCAATCCCGGCAGTCTTAGCGTTGACCGGAGTGATAACAGTAAACATGGCTGATGCATCGCCCGCGTCCGCGGAACCGGTGAAAGGATCGCCGTAGCGTGCGTTTAACTCTTCACGAATTTCCTGCGTCGTCGCACCGGCCCCCAAATCGGCAACAACCTCCTGGTAGCGCGGACCATTAAATGGATGCGCCAAGTCGAAGGTAGGCTCTTGATACGAAGTCTGACCGATGAAGTTGTCTACGTCTTTGCTGTAGTAACCCAAGGAGACATAGCTGCCTTCATCGTAGTACCACTCGGCAGAGAGGTCGAAGTTGGTGGACTCAAACGGATCCAGATCTGGGTTACCCAGATTCGAGGTGCCACCCTCAGCCCTCAATAGCGGTGCAATAGTTTGCCCACCCTGAATATCGCCATAACCTGGACGGGTAATGGTCTTGCTGATAGAGGCACGTGCAACCACGTCTTCCCTAACCTGAATATCGAAATCGATGTTCGGCAGCCAGTTGAGATAGGCACCCTCACGACGCTCAAAGGTTTCCCCATTGGCGTTGGCAAAAAATTCATTGTCGCCCACCCAAGAAATGGACTCATAGGTCGGCACTTTCGCCGTGGCATCTACCTTGGTGTCTTCCATGCGCAAACCCACAGCCAGGTTCATTGGCATAGCAGCGTCATCCCAGGACAGGTTTACCTGTGCGTAAACAGACTGCTGGGTTTCGATGGCGGTACGATCGGTACTGAAGTCGTTGCTGGCACAAAGCACAGTGCCGCAAGGGCTCAGTACGTCGCCGTTCGCAGCCGCAATGGCAGCGATGGCAGCACGCATGCCTTCAAAGTCAGAGGCGTAGTAGTACGGGGTCATTTCGGAGCTGTCGGCGCTGCCGAAATCGTGCAACGCGTCCGCCATGCTCTTCTGTACAAACAGGGAATCGTCGTAGTCGGCAGCGGTGCCATAGCCACCCCAGGAGTTATTCTGCACGTTGGCGAATGCGGAGCGGTTGGTGGATTCGCTACGGCCGATACCAAAGTCGATGCTCTTCACCGGACCGGCATCCACGTCGAAGGTACCGTCAAAGCGCGCCTGCTCGATATCGTGCTTCATGTATGCGTTGTTAAACACGTTACCGGAAGTCAGCATCTGGGAAGGATCAAAGCCCTGACCGTCGCCAAACACGAAGTTAACGGTTGGCAGGTCATAACCGTAGTTGACAATAGTGGCGTCACGGTTGTACTGCACACCGGCGATATTGTTGTTGGTACCGCGGTCGTCCTTGGCACCATTTTCGGCGCTGGAATTGTGGTAATCGAACGCAAGGGTAAGATCTTCACGGGGAGTCCAGACCAGGTTCAGGCCGATGGAGTCATTTTTGTTGACCGTACCCCATTCGCCCGCATTGAAGGTCACGTCATCATTGTTGGTCCAAGGATTATTATCCACATACACAATGGGAGCCACGACGCTACCGTTGCCAGTACCTTCGGTAAAGGAACCGGATTCAGGGTTGCCATTGAACCAGGCACCCATGGCATTGTACTGGTGCTCAACGTCCTGCTCAGCGTAGGCATAGTCCAGAGTCGCTTCGAACTCGTCGGACGGTGCCCACTGCAGGGTCAGGATGGCGTTGGTACGCTCACGCTGGGTTTCGGAGAAGCTGAAACCGATACCACGCGGCATGGAGTAGATGTCACCTTCCTGAGGTACGTTTTCAAAGTTGTCAAAAGCCGGGTGACCCGGGTTAACCGAACCCCAGTCCCACTGGCCGCCCGGGATGGTGTACCAGCCAGGGCCCGTTTCGGAGCCAGCCTGACCGGAATGACGCTCGGAGAAGGAGCCGGCGAAGGAAACACCGATGGTGTCGTCCGCGAATTTGCCGCTGTAAATACCGGACAGCTCCGGGGTCACGGAATCACCTTCCTCGCTGGAGGTGTCGTGCATGCTCTTGGCGCTCAGCTTCAGGACCGTGTCGGACTGATCCAGCGGGCGCAGGGTGCGCACGTTGATCACGGAACCGATACCGCCCGTTGGCTGGTTCGCACGACCGGTCTTGAACACGTCAACGCCGCTCACACTTTCAGCTGCCAGATTGGCAAAGTCGAAGGAGCGAGAGGAAGAGGCAGTTCCACCTTCCAGGTTTGCCGCCGGCATCTGGCGACCATTCAGGGTCACGACGTTATAGTCAGGACCAAAACCGCGCACGGTCACACGACTGCCTTCACCGTTCTGGCGGTCGATTGACACACCGGTGATACGCTGCAGAGATTCCGCCAGGTTGGTATCGGGGAACTTACCGATATCTTCCGCGGAGATGGCATCCACCACCCCCTGGGCATCGCGCTTGATATCCATTGACTGCTCGAGGCTGCCACGGATACCGGTTACCACCACTTCTTCCAGAGCGGCATCACCCTCGCTCTGGGCAAATGCCTGGCTGTTGATTCCTGCCATGGCGGCAATCGCCACAGCAATGGACTTCTTCTTGAATCCGGCTGTTCTATTCATGGAGTTGTCTCCCCCATCGTCACGTCATTTTATTTATTGGTTTCGCCATGAGGGGGCCCCTGAAAACACAAACAAACGACCCGCTCTGGCGCAAACGTATACTCCGCCGGTGTACCAAATTGAGTCGTCCCACCTTTCAAAATTACTGAAAAATGGACTTTCCCACCTTCCCACCTACAAAGCGGGAACAAAAAAATCGTTATTTTTCAATGAGTTAAACTTCCGACCCAAAAATGTTCCAGAAAAGTGCACGATGCGCCGGATGAAAGGGGCGACCTTACAGAAAGAACAAAAAGTAGCCAACCATATTCTGTGACCCGACAGACACCGGCTATGCCGCCGGCAGGAAGATTCAGTACCCCAGGCCGGACTCAGCCCTTCACGGCACCCGCAACAAGCCCGGAAACCAGAAAGCGCTGCAATGCCAGAAACAGCAGCATCACCGGCAGGGAAACCAGAATGGAGCCCGCAGCGAAATATCCCCACTCGGAGGCGTAGTCACTGACAAAGAAGCGCAACCCCACCGGCACGGTGTAGAGTGACTCATCGTCCATGAATATCGAGGCGAGGATGAATTCGTTCCAGGCGGTCATAAAGGCGAACAGCCCGGTCACGGCGATGGCCGGGCGCGCCAGGGGCAGGATGATCCGGGTGAAAATGGTCCAGTGACTGGCCCCGTCGAGCAGCGCGGACTCCTCGATCTCATACGGCAGCGTGTCGAAGTAGCCCTTCAGCATCCACACACAGAACGGCAGCGCGGTGATGGAGTACACCAGTATCAGCCCCAGCCAGGAATTCCCCAGCCCCAGCCATTGCACCACGATCACATAGAGAGGAATCAGCATCAGCACCGCGGGGAACATCTGCGAGATCAGAAACAGCAACATGCCCCGCTGGCGACCGGCGAAGCGGAAGCGTGAAAAGGCGTAAGCGGCAGTACAGCTGAGCGACAGACCCACCAGCGTGGTGGCAGCAGCCACCACCAGGCTGTTAAGCAGCCAGCGCAGGAAGGGCTGCTCGGTGAGCACCGCGCGGAAGTTGTCGAGGGTCCACCGCTCCGGCAGCGGGATCAGCGCCTGCAGCTGCTGACCGAGACTGGCGTCTTGTGGCAGGCCAACGATCAGGGACTGCTGCCCGGAAAACGCAAGGCTGACCACCCACAGCATCGGGTAGAGCACAATCAGCGAGGCGAACACCAGCAGGGCAAAGCGCCAGCTCATGAGGCCAGCCAATCGCTGCGGCAAACGGAAATTCATCGCACCGCTCCCAGTGTGCGGCTGATACGCATCTGCCACATGGCGTAGCCGAACAGCAACGCCAGGATCACCATGGAATAGGCGGCGGCATAGGCGTACTGGTACTTTTCAAAGCCGATGCGAAACGCCCGGGTGATCAGGATATCGTTGGCCCCGGCGGGCGCACCGTCGCTGACCAGGTAAATCACATTGAACATATTGAAGGTCCACACCACCGACAGGATGACCGCGGGAATCAGCACCGGCTTCAGCAGTGGCAGGGTAATCGAGCGGAACTGGAACCAGCGTCCGGCCCCCTCTACCCGGGCCACCTCATACAGCTCCCGCGGGATCGACTGCAGGCCGCCAAGGATCACCACCATCATAAACGGGATACTCAGCCACACATTGGTCACCACCCCGGTAAAGAAGCTCGCGCCGATGGTGTCGAACCAGGCCACCGGGGCCAGACCCAGCACCTGCAGCCCCTGATTGATGGCTCCGAACTGGGGATGGAACATGCCTTTCCACACCAGCGCGGTGATGTAATTCGGAATTGCCCAGGGCAGGATCAGGATCAGGCGGAACCAGGCACGGCCGGGAATCGGCTTGTACAGCGCCAGTGCCAGTACCAGCGCCAGCCCCACGGACACCATCACATTGCAGGCGGTCCATAAAATGGTGATCAGCAGGGTCCAGTAAAAGTTGTCGAAGTCGAGGCTGCGCTCGCCGCCCTGACCGCGCCAGAGGTCAAAGTCACCGAGGATCGCCACATAGTTGTCCAAGCCGATAAAGCGCGACCACAGGGGCGCCTGTTCATTGAACACGGTGGTATCGGTAAACGACAGCAGCAGACCGTACAGCAGCGGGAAAAATACCAGCACCAGCATGCCCAGCACCGCGGGCATCAGGTACAGGTAAGCGGTGCGGTTGGACCGCCAGCCGGCGGCCAGTTGAAGGCGGTAGCGCCGCCAGGCCCACAGCGCCAGCAGCACCAGCGCAACAGGAATCAGCCACAGCCACGCCGGCATCTGTGCCGGCGACTCGCCCCGCACCCGCGAGCGTTCAAGCCGCGCCAGGTCGATACTCAGCTGTCGCTGCAACTGATGCATCTCCGCCTCCGGCTGCGCCGCGCCCTTCACGACTTTCTTCAGCACGTTTTCCAGCGGCACCCAGATCAGGGTCATGGCCGGCAGATTGGGAATGGGTACCGCCACTTCCAGCTGGCGCCGGAACGCCATGGCAGCGTCATTGGCCGCGAGCTGCGGATGCGCAAAGGCGCTGATATTGGCCGGCAACTGCCCGCCGTCAATGCCCATTCGTTCCGCAGACCCGCGGCGGGTAAGAAAGTCCATCACCTCAACCGCCGCCGCCGGGTTTTCCGCCCAGGGGGAAAGGAACAACCCCTCCACTGCCACCCAGGGTGCCAGCGGCCGGCCGCTCTCACTGTTGATCGGCAGTGGCACCACGCGATAGTTCACCTCGGGGGCAATTTCCCCGAGCATCCAGGGGCCACTGATCACCATCGCCGCACGCCCCTGGTTGAACAGGTTGGTCACCAGTGTGCTGGTGGGCTCCTCCGGCAGTATCCGGTCATCGCGCGCCCAGTGTGCGAGCATCTCGATCGAGCGGACATTGGCTTCGCTGTCGAGGTCCAGGTTGCCGCCGCGATCAAAGGGCCCGCGGCCAAAACTGTTCATCAGCGCGCCATGGAAGAACGGCTCGGTATAGCTGTAGGCGAGCCCAAAACGCCCGCGGTTGCGGTCGGTGTGGCGACGGGCCTCGGCTACCAGCGCGTCGGTGGTGGCGGGCGCGGTGTGCACCAGGTCGGTATTGAGGATCAACGCGGGACTCTTGAACGCCAGTGGCAGCCCATAGAGGTCACCGCCGAAGGTCATGGCATCGATCAGGTTAGGCGCGAAACGGCGCAGTACCCGCTCACTCACATAGCGGTCGATCGGCGCCACCGTGTGGCCGGCACTGGCCCAGCCGCCGAGGCGGTCGTGGGCAAATACAAACAGGTCCGGTCCCTGGCCGCGGGGCAAGGCGGCCGAGAGCTTGTCGGCGTAGCCCCCGAACGGGACCGCCAGCGCCTTGACCTCGACATTAACCTGGCTGTGGTTGTAGTCCTCAATCAGTCGCTCGAAGGCGGCGCGCTCGGCGCCGCGGTAGCCGTGCCAGAGGGTCAGCGTTTCCACCGCGCACGCATCCAACGCCAGTGCCCACTGCACCAGCAGGCAGAGGGCGGCACTCAGGCGCTTCAGCACGAGGCGGCCCCGGCAGGATTGATGTCCGTGCGGATACGCTGCCCGCTTTCCACCTCAAACAGATACACCGCGGCAGGATCAAAGGCGAGCTGCAGGGTTTCTCCGGGAGTGAATACTCGCAAACCGGGCAGGCGCGCCACCAGCTGCGCGCCACCTGTCTGCAGGTGCACCAACATTTCCGCGCCGAGGCTCTCTACCAGTTCGATTTCACCGCTGAGGCGCGGCCAGTTGGCGGGTGCGGTGGCGGCGTAGACCAGCTTTTCCGGGCGCAGCCCCAGCAACAGCTTTGCGCCCTGCCCTGCCAGATCCGCCCGCGGCAGCTGCAGCAAGGCGCAAGTCAGGTGACGGCCATCGTTGGTTACCGGTAGCAGGTTCATCGGCGGCGAGCCCATAAAGCCGGCCACAAAGGTGTTGTCCGGATCGTTGTACAGGCTCAGGGGCGTGCCCACCTGCATCAGGCGCCCCTGATTCAGGATGGCGATACGTGTGCCCAGGGTCATAGCCTCCACCTGATCGTGGGTGACGTACACCGAGGTGGTGCCCAGCTGGCGGTGCAGGCGACTGATCACACTGCGCATCTGCACACGCAGCTCCGCATCCAGATTGGACAGGGGCTCATCGAACAGAAACACCTGCGGATCGCGCACCATGGCGCGCCCGAGGGCCACCCGCTGGCTCTGACCGCCGGACAACTGGGCCGGTTTGCGCTGCAACAGATCAGCGAGCCCGAGGGTCTCCGCCGCCTCACGCACCCGGCGCTCGATACCCAGCTTGGGAAAATTGCGCACCCGCAGGCCGAAGGCCATGTTGTCAAACACGGTCATATGCGGGTACAGGGCGTAGTTCTGGAACACCATCGCAATGTCCCGGTCTTTGGGGGGCAGGTCATTGACCCGGTGACCGCTGATATAGAGGTCGCCGGAAGAGATGGATTCCAGCCCGGCAATCATGCGCAGGATGGTGGACTTGCCGCAGCCGGACGGGCCCACCAGCACCATGAACTCGCCATCGCGAATGTCCAGATCGAGCCCCGGCACGGTAAGCGGGCCATCGTCATAACGCTTGCTGACATTTCTGAATTCAATATTCGCCACGTGCTAGGTCTCTTCGATCATCCGCGCGTCCGGGCACCGCTGCATACAGCTGACGCGAGAACTCACAATAGACGAGCCATCGCACAAATGGAATTGCCCGCGTTACCAGAGGAACATCAATAGGATATACGGCGGTATTCTGCTGCAACCAGCGTCAGTTCTCATCTTGAGGCAATGCATGCCAACCACACGGCCGGCTAAGGGATACCCTCCCCCAAAACACCCACAAAATACGTGGTCTTCGCCGCAAAAAGTCAATCCAGTGAACTGTTCGGTCAACGCCGCGTATGCCAAATACAGTATGCTGGCAGTAAGGGACTTTTTTTGCACGGTATCGAATTACGTCCGCAAACATCCAGAGTACGCAGTCCCCTTGTCGTACAATCATCCGTCGTCGCGAAAAATTTTGGAGCCGGCGCTACCGACGCGACCAATAAACACTGTTGAAACAAATACCGAGCCACGCCCATGAACCAGATCGCCGAAGCTGTCGACCACCACACCACAGAGAACCTGACCGACCTGTTAGACCAGCAACGCCAGGCGTATCTGGCCAACCCGGTGCCCGACCGCGCTCAACGCATCAGTGACCTGCAGGCCCTGGCGCGCATGATTCGCGAACACCAGGACGAGCTGGTACAGGCGGTCAGCGCGGACTACGGCAATCGCTCCCACCATGAAACCCTGTTCGCGGAAATATTTCCGGCACTTGATGGCATAAAAGATACGATCAAGCGCCTGAAAAAATGGATGAAGCCGCAGCGACGGCATGTGGAGTTTACGGCCTTCCCATCCTCGGCGGCGAAGGTCATCCCTCAGCCACTGGGTGTGATTGGCGTAATCGTGCCGTGGAACTTTCCAATCAATCTGTCCATCGGTCCGCTGATCAACATTTTCGCTGCCGGCAACCGCGCCATGGTGAAAATGTCGGAGAATTCCCGCAACCTCACGGCGGTATTGAAGCGCATCAGCGTGGATTATTTCCCCGCAGACAAGCTGGTTTTCCTCGAAGAAACCGGCAACGTGGGTGTCGAGTTTTCCAAGCTCAAGTTTGATCACCTGATTTTTACCGGATCGGGAACCACCGGCCGCAAAGTCATGGCTGCGGCCGCGGCCAACCTCACCCCGGTCACCCTGGAACTGGGTGGCAAATCCCCGGCCATTGTCGGCCCCGACTACGACACCGATACCGCCGTTGAACGCATCCTGTTCTGGAAGTTGTTCAATGCCGGCCAGATCTGCACCACGGTAGACTATCTACTGTTACCCGAAGAAAAACTCGCTGAGTTTATCGACAAAGCCAAGCAGGTATTCAAGAAGCGCTACCCGGATATCCACCATCCGGACTATACGTCGGTGATCGACGAGCGCTCTTTCCAGCGTATCTGGCAGACCCTGGACGACGCCTCGCAAAAAGGGGCCACCGCCATCGACCTTACCGATGGCCAGGGCGACCGCGGCGACACGCTGAAAAAATTCCCCGCACACCTGCTGATCAACGTGACCGAAGACATGACCGTCATGCAGCGGGAAATTTTTGGCCCACTGCTGCCGATCAAGACCTACAAGAACCGCGAGGAAGTTGCGGCCTATATCAACCGCGGTGACCGCCCACTGGCCATCTACCCGTTCACCAAAGACGCCGACCTGCGGGACTACTACATCGACCACGTCATGTCCGGGGGCGTCAGCGTCAACAACGCGGTGCTACATGTGGGCCAGCACGACATTCCCTTCGGTGGCGTGGGCGAGAGCGGCATGGGTCACTACCACGGCTACGAGGGGTTCCTCACCTTCTCCAAACTGCGCCCGGTGTTCTACCAGGGCCCGCTGGATCCACTGAAACTGCTGATGCCGCCTTACGGCAAGCTTGCAAGCAGTATGATGAAGTTGATGCTGCGCCTGACCAAATAGGTAAACGTCGGCGCTACTAACCTGTGACCCAGCGCTCCGGCATCGCCGGTGCGCTCGGTGGGTAAGCCCTGGCCGTTCGAATTTTCACTCCAGTTGCATCCAAAGTCGCCGGCCAACGCATCCTATCGGCAACACATCAAGATGCGTATCAACAACTGGAGAACACAATGAACGAATCCACCCTTGCACTGCTGGTGCCTTTTGGTCTTTTCCTGCTCATCGGTCTGTCCCTACGGATGCTGCTCGGTTACTTTGCGAAAAAAAATGGTGAGACACAGCAAACCCTGCGCCTGGCCCTGGAAAAAGGCGCCGATGTACCTGCGGAACTGATAGAAAGCCTGAGCGCCAACAATTCGCACCCGCAAGAAGACCTGCGCCGCGGCATCGTCTGGACCGCGGTAGCCGTAGGCCTCGGACTGATCGGCCTGCTTACTCCCGATCCGAGCAACCATGCGTTCATGGGAACACTCGCGGCCGCCGCAATTCCGTTCGCGATCGGCGTCGCGTATTTTGCAATGCACTACCTCGCCAAACCGCAAGCACACTAACCAGGTGGGCGGCCCCCAAGGTATTGGGTGGCCGCCGATCGCCGCATCCGTATCCACATCCGCAGCCACTCAGACCTGAAAAAACTGCTTATCCATTCCGTGCTGAGAAATCCTGCCCACAGGGAATGGTCTATTCCGACAAGCCCCAACCTAACTGGTACGTTCATACTCCGAATATCACTTCAAGATCGTCTGCATCATCAGTAGAATTTGCGCTTTCGCTTCACGCACTTTTCAAAAGGACCTGAAAGTGACTACGCTTCTCCTGTGCAATCGGCCGCTCAGTGCGCCAGCTATCCAGCTGGCCTGCAACGCCAATTTTCAACAGTATTCCGAACTCCATAGCTCTGCCCCCCAATCTGCCAAAGCCAATACCCCCTACCTGCTGAACGGCCATAACGATGCCCAGGGCAAGCGTATTCAGTCACTGCTGGCACCGAAACACATATCAAAACCGGTAACCGAGCTGGCGCTTACCTTTGGTGAAGACAACACCGTGGCCATCGCCGCGATGATGGAGCAACTCAAGGATTACAATATTGCCCTGACCGGTGCCTCAACCAGCGTTTACGGAGAGCGTATCAGTGGTTTTGCAAAGTCGGTCAAGGAGTACCAAGTAGCGCTACTCACTTACCGCGAGGCGAAACAGAGCAAAGCCGGTTATCAGGCACAACTGAAGCAAAGGGCACACCATGCCTTCAACCGTATGCAGGCGCAGTTCCGCGCCGAGCTGCATATGGTAACCAGTCACATTCGCTCCCGCCGCGGCACCCCGCTGACCAGCGCTGAACGCGGCACCAATATCGCTGGTAGCAGCCGTAATGTGGCGAAACTACAGCTCAGTAGTGAGATTGACGCCCACAGACTGGTAAGGTTGAGCCAGCACACCAAGCTACTCGGCAATGGGTTGGCAGTAATTGATTTTGGGTCTCGTGTGGGCAAGGTCCACAATAGCTATCAGACTGGCGGAGAGTGGGAGAAGGATCTATTTAGAGAATCACTGAGTTTTGGACTAAGTGCCGGGACTGGAGTGGCGACAGCAAAAATTGGCGCTGCCGTTCTAGGCATACTAGTTGTCGCCACACCGATTGGCTGGGTTGGACTGGTCATTGGTGGGCTGGCAATAGCTGGAGCATCAGCGGGTGCAGCGATGGCCGTGAATGAGGTTACGCAGTCAAACGCCGATGCGTGGTATGAAGGAATAATGGGTGCAATCAGCGGCGTCGAATCATGAGTACATTTACATTCCTACTTGGCTGTTGCGCTGCAGTTATGTTTTTCAGCCTATTTTTATATGTAGTTTTCGGACAGGTAACTGTACGAAAACTACGAAAAAACCCTGAAACAAGGAGCGATCTCGGCCTTGAATTCGCGAGTGGTTGGGACATCTTAAATGTAGCTCAGGCTCTCGCCACACCGAGTAAAATTCACAAAGTACTGGAAAGCGGTCAACTATCATTTTTACATGCAAATTCAGATCTCATCAAAAAGCACACAAATTTTTTTGATAAAATCATCGCCATTATATTTTTCTGGTCGTTCATGGGATCAGCGATGAGCATGCTAGCGTTGATCGGGTTAGATAAATTAAATTTCTTTTCCTAGCCACTTACCTGATAGTCAAGCTATTGGACGAGCCAATTATTTCGCCATATCAATCTAATGCATTCCCAGCGCATCAAGCGTTTCCAACAGGCTCTTCACCGGAATTACCTGCATACCCTCGATATCAGCTTTTAGGCGATTTGCTGCCGGCACAATCGCTTTTCTAAAGCCATGCTTGGCCGCTTCCCGCAACCGTTCCTGCCCCGAGGGTACCGGGCGGATTTCACCGGCGAGCCCCACTTCACCAAAAATCATCAGGTCCCGATCCAGCGCGCGGTTGCGGAAGCTGGAGACTACCGCCATCAGCAGGGTGAGGTCGGCGCTGGTTTCCATCACTTTCACACCGCCGACCACGTTGATAAACACATCCTGGTCGCCGACCAGCACACCGCCGTGGCGGTGCAATACAGCCAGCAGCATGTTCAAACGGTTCTGGTCCAGGCCCACCGCGACCCGACGGGGATTGCCGAGGCTGCTGTCGTCCACCAGCGCCTGCAGTTCCACCAGCAACGGGCGGGTGCCCTCCCATACGGAAGTCACCACCGAACCCGCGGCAATTTCTTCCGCCCGCTGCAGGAAAATCGCGGAGGGGTTGGAGACTTCTTTCAGCCCCTGCTCGGTCATCGCAAACACCCCCAGCTCGTTCACCGCACCAAATCGGTTTTTGTGCGCGCGCAAGGTGCGGAAGCGGGAGTCGTGGGTCCCCTCGAGCATGATGGAGCAGTCGATGATGTGTTCCAGCACCTTGGGCCCGGCGAGGCTGCCGTCTTTGGTGACGTGCCCGACCAGAATCAGCGCGGTGCCGGTCTGCTTGGCGAAACGGGTGAGGTAGGCGGCACTCTCGCGCACCTGCGCCACCGAGCCCGGTGCAGACTGCACTTCGGCCATATGCATGACCTGGATGGAGTCCACCACCATCACCTTGGGTTTTACTTCACCAGCGGTGAGGCAGATCTGCTCCACATTGGTTTCCGACAGCATCTGCAGGTGGTCTGCCGGCAGGCCCAGACGCTTGGCGCGCATAGCCACCTGCTGCAGGGACTCCTCACCGGTCACGTAGAGCGCCGGCAGAGTCTGCGAGAGGTGGCACAGGGTCTGTAGCAGCACCGTGGACTTGCCCGCACCGGGATGGCCACCAATCAGCACCACCGACCCGGGCACCAGCCCGCCCCCCAGTACCCGGTCGAGCTCGCTGGCATTGGTGGGAATACGGGGCAGCTCGCTGAGGTCAATCTCGGACAGCTTCTGCACCTTGCCCTGCCCCGCGGCACCAGCGTAGCCGGCCTGGGCATCGGTAAAGTTGGCGGAACGGCTGTCCGTATGCGCTGGCCCCAGCCGCACTTCACTCAGGCTGTTCCACGCCCCACAGGCACCGCACTGGCCTGCCCATTTGCTGTAGTCGGCTCCGCATTCATTGCACACAAATGCGGTTTTGGTTTTTTTGGCCAAAGGCTCTCCCCTTGCGGGACTCTTGAATTAAATTGGGTCTACGAGTGGCCGCAGAACGGACCGTACGCCGCCCGGCGGAAGCCGCAGAGTTTACCCTTCCCTGATGGCCAGCCCAATGCCCCTGCCTTCAAGCCGCGCTTATCTCACGCTACTTCTACCTCAAGCATACCTCAAGCACCTCAAGCCAATCCCCAGCGGTGAGCTGCATAGCACTCCCCCGGTGGCATGCCGAGTGCGCAACGATTAGCATTAATACAAAGCACACGTTTTGTTGGCTCTATGACACTTCCCGCAGTTTGGCTGCTACGCAGCGATGAAATAGCTCCTGACAGCCCAGAGGCTCTGGCGCTCGCCACCCTGTTATCGGCTGAAGAACTCCGACGCCAGTGCAGTTACAGGCACGCGGAGGCTCGACATCAGTTTCTGTTGAGTCGTGGCATGCTGCGCAAGGTACTCGGAAAAATCAGCGGGCAGCCGCCTGCACAGCTGCAGTTCGATCGCCTGCCCAGCGGCAAGCCACTGTTAGTGGATTTTCCGGAACTGCACTTCAGTCTCAGCCACAGCGGCCAGTGGATCGCGCTGGCGGTTTCCTGCGAGGCGCCCATCGGCATTGATATCGAGCAGCCGCGCAAACCGCGCGACTTCCTGCGGATCGCCCGCCACTACTTCCACCCCCAGGAGTGCGCCTTGCTGGAATCGCCGCCGCTGGAACTGATGCCCATGCATTTCTACCGGCTGTGGACCATGAAAGAGGCCTTTTTCAAGGCCCGCGGGACCGGCATCTCCGAGGGGTTGGGGCGGATCAACCTGGCGGGCTACCACCTGGGGGAGGGTGTCTCTTTCGACGAAACCCTCGCCGACCGGGACGCCCCCTGGCAGTTCTACTACGCCATGCACCCGCTACCGGATACCACGCAACTGCATGTGGCACTGGCGGGCACCGACCCGGCGCTGGAGGAACTGCAACAGGCGGGTATACACCGGGGTTTTGACTAATCCCAAGACTACCCCCCGAAAAAGCGCCGCAAGACTTTTTCCCATCGCACCGATAAACTGGCGCCATTCGTATACTTTATATCCAGCAGCATCCGGCGAGCGATAATAATGGGGCGCGCATCTCTTTCCAGAAAAATCCACAAATGGCTGTTTCTGTTTGTCGGCATTCAGGCCCTGTTGTGGACCCTGAGCGGCGTTTATATGGTGGTGATGGATCTGGACTTCATCCACGGCGATCACCTGGTCAAGAATCTGAGCGAGCCACTGCCGGCAAATCTGGAGCAACTGGCGCCCACCGCGGAAATACTTGAGCGCTACCGCGGGGTCAAACACATCCAGCTCAAGGCGCTGCAGGGCAACCCCTACTATGTGGTGAAAACTGGCGAAGGCGCACACCTGGTTGACGCCCGCAGCGGCCGCGAAGTACCGCCCGTCGACAGCACGCGCGCACGCGCATTGGCGGAGCACTACTATTCTGGCGAACTGCCCGCCGCCTCTGCCGAGCTGATTACCAGCAACCCACCTACCGAAGTACCGTCCCGCGCGCTGCCCCTGTGGCGGGTCAATTTTGACGACCGCTACGGCACCAGCCTGTACATCGACCCCAGCACCGGCGCGCTGGCCACCCGCCGCCACAATTACTGGCGCGCCTTCGATTTCTTCTGGATGCTGCACATCATGGACTACGAGGAGCGTGCGGATATCCACAACCCGCTGCTGCTGGTCATTTCCATCGTCAGCCTGACCGGCGTACTGGCCGGCCTGATCCTGCTGTTCTACAGCTTTGCGCGCCGGGGCAAGGCCCCTGGCAACGCCGCCACAGCGGGAGGTGCAGGGTGATTTTCATCAAAGCTGCACACAAGTGGCTGAGCCTGGTAATCGGCCTGCAGCTGGTGCTGTGGCTGGTCAGCGGCCTCGGCTTTGCCCTGCTCGATTCCAACGTGGTCGGCGGCCGCCATCTGGCGGAGCGCCATCCGGCCGGGCCCCTTTCCTCGGACCAGTCCGCCCATGCTTTGCTGCGCTCGCACGCCGAGATCGCCAGCCTGTACCACAACACCGACAGGCCGCTTGTGGATATTCGCCTGCAGCCGGGTTTCGACCGCCCGGTTTACCGGGTTCAGACCGGCGACCGCGTGGAGCTGCGCGATGCCCGCACCGGCAACCTGCTGGTGATCGATGCTCCGCTGGCGGCGGCTATCGCGGCACACGACTACGCCGGCGACGATCGTCTGATCGGCACGCCACAACACCTGCCGCAACCCAATTTGGAATCCCGTCGTCACCACGGGCCCGTATGGCGTGTGGATATCGCGGACCAGGGCAATACCAGCCTGTACATCTCCGCGCAGGACGGCCGCTTGCTCGAGCGGCGCAACGATACCTGGCGGCTGTTCGATATCTTCTGGATGCTGCACATCATGGATTACACCGAGCGCCAGGATTTCAACAATCCGTTCGTGGTGATCTTCGGTATCGGCGCCCTGCTGCTGTCCGTTTCCGGTTGCGTGATGCTGTTTTCCAGTTTCTCCCGCCACGACTTCAACCTGGTGGCCAAGTTGCGCCGCAGCAAGGTCGCCGTCACCCTGCTCGACCCCGCCGCCAACCCGGTGCAGGAGCTGGCGCTGCCTAGCGGTGCCAACCTGTTCGACGGCCTTGCGGCCCAGGGCGTGCAGCTGCCTTCCAACTGCGGCGGCGGTGGCAGTTGCGGCCTGTGCCTGGTGCAGCTGTCACCGGAGGCCCCCATCACCGGCAGCGAAAAATCCCTGCTGTCGGCCGCCGAGCTGGCCTTGGGCAAGCGCCTCGCCTGCCAGCAACGGGCCACCGCGGCCACCCAGCTTACGCTGGATCACAGTGTGCTGCAGGCGGAGATATACCGCGCAGAGGTGCGGGAAACCCGCTTCCTCACCCCCTACATCAAGGAGATTCGTCTGGCGCCGCTGGGGCCGCGCCCGTTTGTATTCCGCGCTGGCAGCTTCGTGCAGGTGGAGGTGCCACCGCACACCCTGCGCCTGGCCGACACCCCGGTGGACGCGCGCTTCCGCGACGACTGGCAACCCTGGCTGACTGCCGCAGGCGCCAGTCACAGTACCGCACTGCGTCGCTCCTACTCCATGGCCAACGCACCGGGGGAAACCATTGCCGGGGAGCGCGGTGAAGAGATCCTGCTGAATGTGCGCATCCAGCCACCGCCCGCAGGCCGCACAGGGCTGCCCGCCGGCGCCGGTTCCAGCTACATGTTCAACCTGAAGCCCGGCGACCAACTACAACTGCACGGACCGTTTGGCAGTTTCCACGTGCAGGACAGCACCCGTGAAATTGTCCTGATCGGTGGAGGTGCCGGCATGGCGCCACTGCGCTCGATGATTCTGGATCAACTGCACAACCATCGCACCAACCGGTCAATCCGCTTCTGGTACGGTGCGCGCAGCATGCGGGAAGTATTCTATGCAGATCAGTTCGACGCGCTGGCACAGGCACACGACAACTTTCAATGGCAGCTGGCACTGTCGGAACCGCGTGCAGAAGATCAGTGGCAAGGAGCCACCGGCTTTATCAGCGATATTGCCGCCGAAACTTACCTGCGCAAGCACCCGGACATTGGCAATTGCGCGTTCTACCTGTGCGGCCCACCGGCCATGTTGCGCGCCTGCATCGCGATGCTGACGGAACTCGGTGTACAGGAAGAACAGATTGCGTTTGATGATTTTGGGAATTGATCCAACGCTCGTTACTCCATGTTTCCCGTCACGAATACTGTGAGCAAAAGGTTGAAAAAATGATGAATCAGAAAGTTTTCCTGCGTGGCCTCGCCATTTCTGCACTGCTCGCCCTGACCGCCTGTGCCAAAAGCGACCGCGATCACGATGGGCGTGAAGACGGAGCCAGCACCGTCGCCGCGAAGGCGGCATCGACATTGACCACCTATAAAAGTGCCACCTGTGGCTGCTGCACACTGTGGGTGGAACACGCAACGGACAATGGTTTTAAGATCGACGCCCAGGATGTTTCTGACCTGAACGCCATCAAGGACAAATACGAAATTGCCGCGGAATTGCAGTCCTGCCACACCAGTGTGTCAGCGGACGGTTATGTATTCGAAGGGCATATTCCGGCAAAGCTGATTCGCCAGTTCCTGCAGAATCCGCCGGCCGGTGCACGCGGCCTGGCAGTGCCGGCCATGCCTCTGGGCAGCCCCGGCATGGAAGTGGGTGACCGTTTTACGCCATACAAGGTACTGCAGCTCAACCGGGACGGCAGCACCTCTGTGTACGCGAGTATCGATCACTTTGAGCAACAACACTGAAGTATTCGTGAGTCCGAGAAGCCCAGATGACTCGCCGGCCCGGTCATCCGGGCCTTTTTTCACAGGCGTTTACTCAACGATCAGGGTGCCGCGATACATTTGCATCTGACAGTGAAACGGATACTCGCCGGCATCCGCTGCGGGAAGTTGCACCTCGGTCACCTGATCGACCGCCAGCTGTGCACTGATTTCCAGATCGGGAAACAATACCCACTCCGCACAGGGTGATGCGTCTTCCCGCCGGAATTTCAGCACCGTTGCTTTTCCGGCAGCAATGCGAATCCGGTCGGGCTCGTATACGCCATCCTTGACCAGTATCTGTAGCGCCTCGGCGACACCCGCCGCAGGCTGCCTGCTGCCCTTGGGCGCAAGCCAAAACCACCATACCGTCAATACAATCGCGGCAAGCCCAAGCACGTTAATCACTACGGATTCCATTATGCGGTACCTCCGTTCTGTGACGGTTTGAAAAACCGCAACCGGTTGGCATTACTCACCACGGTAACCGAAGAAAACGCCATCGCCGCACCGGCGATGACCGGGCTCAACAGCATGCCAGTGATGGGATAAAGCACACCGGCGGCAATGGGGATACCCAGGGTGTTGTAAATAAACGCACCAAACAGATTCTGCTTGATGTTGCGCAGGGTCGCGCGGGAAAGCTCCACAGCATCCGCAACGCCGTGCAGCGACGAGCGCATCAGGGTCACATCCGCAGACTCGATGGCAACATCGGTGCCCGCACCTATGGCAAACCCCACATCTGCCCGCGCCAGTGCCGGGGCGTCGTTGATACCATCGCCCGCCATGCCCACCTTGGCGTGGTTTTTCTGCAGATCCGCGACAATCTTCTCTTTGTCCTCCGGCAGCAGATCCGCATGTACGTGATCGATACCCAGCTGCCTGGCCACGGCCTCGGCCGTCGCCCGGTTGTCCCCGGTCAGCATTTCGATGCGCAGCCCGAGCTTTTTCAGACGTGCAACTGCGGCTTGTGCATCCTCACGAATGGGGCCTGCCACCGCAATGATGCCGGCCATGGCGCCATCCACTGCCGCATACATGGCGGTACGCCCCTGCTCCGCCAGCGCTTCGGCCTTTTCTGTCCACTTGCCCGGGTCGATACCTTCGCGCTGCATCAATTTACGGTTGCCGAGCAGCACGGTTTTGCCGTCGACCTCAGCACGGACACCATGCGCGGTAATGGCTTCGAAGCCCTGTACATCCGAGAGCGACAGCTGTTTTTCCCGGGCGGCACTGACAATCGCCTCTGCCAGCGGATGTTCGGAACGACTTTCCAGGCTCGCGAGCTGCTGCAACAGCGCATCCGCATCGCCGTCGCACTCGATATCGGTCAGTTTCGGCGCGCCCTCGGTCAGCGTGCCCGTTTTATCCACCACCAGAGTGTCCAGATCCGTGGCCTGCTGCAGGGCCTTGCCGTTGCGTACCAGTACGCCATTTTCCGCCCCTTTGCCGACGCCCACCATCACCGACATGGGCGTGGCCAGCCCAAGGGCACAGGGGCAGGCAATAATCAGCACCGAAGTCAGCACCACCAGCATATGCGCGATTTTCGGATCGGGGCCCCAGTTGTACCAGACCAGTGCAGCGACCACCGCGATGATCATGACACTCGGCACAAAAATCGATGAGATGGTATCCGCGAGGCGCGCGATGGGAACCCGCGAGCTCTGGGCGTTTTTTACCATCTGGATAATCTGCGCCAGGCGGGTATCCGCCCCCACCTTTTCCGCCGCAAATACCAGGCTGCCATTTTTATTCAGGGTGCCGGCGGTGAGCGCATCACCTCCCGCTTTTTTTACTGGTAGCGGCTCGCCGGTAAGCATGGCTTCATCCACCAGGCTCTCGCCCTCGATCACGCGGCCGTCCACCGGGATTTTTTCTCCGGGCCGCACGCGCAGCTTGTCGCCGACCATCACCTGGTCAATGGGAATATCTATTTCTTCGCCGTCGCGAATGACACGCGCATTGGGGTCCTGCAATTGCAGTAACTTTTCCACCGCGGCACTGGTGCGACCGCGGGCACGCACTTCCAACGCCTGCCCCAGGTTGATCAGGCCGATAATCATCGCACTGGCTTCAAAGTACACGTGACGTGCCGACTCCGGCAGTACATGCGGGAGCAATACCACTAGCATGGAAAATAGCCACGCGGTGCCAGTACCCAGCGCGACCAGGGTGTCCATGGTGGCACTGTGGTGACGGAAGGCTCGCCAGGCACCGGTAAAAAAGTGCCCACCACAGAAAACCAGCACCGCCAGTGTCAACAGGCCGACACTGCCCCAGGCTATCTGCTGAGCGGTGTTGTGCACCCCCATCTCGCCGGTCACCAGCCCCCAGATCATCAGGGGAACTCCGAGCCCCAGCGCTATACCCGAGCGCCACAACAGTTGCCGGTAGTGCGCCTGTTCCTCCTCCCGCTGCTGCGCGCGCAACACCCGGGCATTCACCTGCACCGCCTCCGCGCCGTAACCGGCGGACTCCACCGCGGCAATGCATGCCTGCGCAGTCGCGCTACCCTGGACCACCAGGGTTTTGTCGCCCAGGTTTACGCGGGCATCTTCGACACCGGACACCCGGCCCAGTGCGGACTCGATTTTTTTCACGCAGCCGGCACAGCTCACCCCCTGCAGGCGGAAGGTCTGTGGGGACATCGATGATGTTTCAGTCATATTGCTCTCCACCAGGGGTTAGATGCCGGCATTTTAAAGGGTTTCAGGTGAAAGGGTTCCAGGGGGCCGGGTAAACCAGGCCGGGGAAGAACTGCCCTCAGCCTAGCGGCGCGGCCCGCTGTCTGCCGGCGCATGCGCGTCGACCAGAAGGTCAGCCGCCTGCCGGGCACACCGTATCAAATCCACTCCCGGTAGCCTCCTCCCGGGTGGTATCATCGCGGCATGAAACACCCCCTGCTCCCGGAACGTCCCCTCGTCATCTCCCCCACTCTGGCCGCCACCCTCGGCCTGGAGGAGGCGGTATTGCTGGCGGCACTGGGTGACCTGATACCCTTCTTGCCCGTGGAGTCACATCCCGGCCGGGACTGGTACACCGCAGACGGCGATCAACTGCAACGGCTGTTGCCGTTCTGGGAGCCGGCAGACATTCAGCGGGTTTCCACCAGCCTGCGCAATCAGGGTGCCCTGTTGCTGGGCGCAGCGCCCTACGGCAGCAGTGCGATGCTCAAATTTGCACTGAGTGGCGCCTCCGGGCAACAGACCGCCGCGGAATCAACTGCCCCAGCACCCCAGGCCCCGGCACCGCGGGCAGCCAACACCATTTCTCCGAGCTGGCAGCCAGATTCCGAGACCATGGCGCGTATCGCGCAGCTGGGTGTGCCGGAACATTTCGTGCGCGAGCAACTGCCCGAGTTCGTCACCTACTGGCGGGACCGCGGCGAAAGCCGGCACTCCTTTGGTTCCCTGTTCCTGAAGCAGGTGAAGACCAAGTGGGAGTCTTTTCGTGCGACCCAGGGGCGCAAGCAACCCATTCCCGAGCAGTGGCATCCGGGTGAGGAGACCCTGCGGAGACTCTCCGATGAGGGAGTGCCGAGCACATTTGTACGGCGCTGCCTGCAGCGGTTTGTCGAGTACCACCGCAACAGCGGCAAGCAGTCCGTTTCCTGGGACCTGGAATTCAATGACTGGGTAACGGAAGACTGGGAAAAGCAGGACACCCCATTTATTGAAAAGCGCAAGCCGGAACCGATGACACGCGACTGGCAACCCAGTGAAAATACCTGGGAGCAATTGCGCCGACTGGCTATCAACCCCAATTTTGCCGCAGAATTGCTGCCGGAATTTATTTATAAATGGCTGGAGCGCGGTGGCCACAGCGCACGCTGGGGCGAGCAGTTTATCGATTACGCGCGTACCGAGTGGGCTTACTACTGCCAGGGTATCGAGAAAAACCCGGTGGCCAAGCCCATCTCGCGCAACTGGCAGCCGTCCACGGACTGCCTCGGCCACCTTTTGAATCAATGTGAAATCGACCGCGAATTTGTTCTCGGCCTGGTACCGGAATTTCGACTTTACTGGCGCGAGCAGGGTGCTGCCCGCAAAAGCTGGGATTCGGTATTCGTACGGCACGCCCGCTACCAGTGGGCTGAGCGCAATAAATTCGCGATAGGACAGAATCATGGCAAGCCAAAAGAATCCGGGCACTCAGGTAACCAGCGAACCAGGGACACACCGGTCTGGGACATCGTCACAGACACAAACTGGTAGTCCGGAGCTTGAGGCGCGCAAACGCGCACTCAATGAGGTGTTCGGTCTCCTCAAGTTGAGTTATCACAACCAGTTCAACTCGGCCTTCCAAGATGTTCAGACACTCAACCACGCCAAGCGCTTGTGGCTGGAATCCCTCGCGGGCTTCTCGCCCGAGCAAATGGTCGCTGGCGCCAAGCGCGCCATCAAACAGTCCGAGTACCTGCCCACCATCCACAAGATGCTGCAATTCTGCGCAGAGGGGGAGCACGGCCTGCCCGACCCGCGCGCCGCTTATCGCGAAGCCTGTAACGCACCCAGCCCAAAAGCAAATAACAAGTGGAGCCACCCGGCGGTATACCACGCGGGGCGTGCGTCAGACTGGTTTTTCCTCGCCAACAACCCGGAATCCTCGGCCTACCCGGTGTTCGCCAGCCACTATAAGAAAATCTGCGAAAAACTGATGGCCGGTGAGAGCCTGCCCGCGCCGCAGCAGGTTCAACTGGAGCATCAGCCAGCCAAACCACTGTCCAAAGCCGAAAATGCCAAGAAGTTGGCGGAATTGCGCGCGCAATTCAAAATATGATGTGAGGGCTGGCTTGTGTGCCAGCCCTAAGGTCACTTTCCTGGGGTGTTAGGAACCGGGCCTGCATAAACCTTTCTTCGACTCCAGAGCAGGTATCGCCATGGCCAGGCTTCCCCTTCTGCTTGTGGTACCCCTTTCACTGCTGGGCAGCAGCCTCGCCAGTGCCGACTTCTATTCCCACCGCTATGGCGGTATCAGCCTGCAACACACGGCCCAGGATCCGCTGTGCCACAACGCACGAGCGTTTGTTGACGGCCTGAACGGCGAACAACAAACGGCGCAGCTGGCGAACTGCACCGACAGTGGGCCGGGCGCAAAACTCTATGCCGGCTGGCGCTGGAGCCCCAGCTTTGCCGTGGAGGCAGACTTGCGTCAGGCCGCTACCACAACGGCGCAGTTCAGCATAAGCAATCCACAGCTGCCTTATCTGAACATCAAGGAAACACTCACCACCCGCATGGGTAATGCGTTCGTTGTGGGGCATCTGCCCGTCGGAAGATCCGGTGTCAGTGTCTTCGGCAAGGTCGGCGGCGGTTTCTGGCTCGGCCAGCTGCGCTCCAGACAGCGAGGGGATGCGCTCGCCGTGTTCCAGTTGGAAGACGGCTCCCTGCAGCCCGTCCTGTTTCCTGTGGACGGCACCTTCTCGGAGAGCACCAGCGGTTTCCATTGGGGGTATGGTGCGGGTGTCAGTTACAGCTTCAGGAACCGCTGGTCCCTGCGGGCAGAGTGGGAATGGTTCCCGGAAATCGGGAGTGATGCGCTTCTCGGGAAGCACGACGTAGAGTCAGCCTCACTGGGCTGGAGCGTACATTTCTAACGCGCAGATCAAGGACACGAGGCAACACCGGTGGTCCGAACTTGATTTGAATAGTGATTCCACACTTTTCCACAACCGGGATTACACACAGAAACTTGGGACAGTCCTGTGTATAAGTTGCGAATAGATGCCTTGAACCACGTGACTGTTCGCCTCGCTGAAGAAGCCTAAAAAAACGTCAGCGCACACGCACCCGGAACGTGAATTCCACCCAGGTGTCATTGCCGCCGGATTGTCCATTCATCCGTCCCGCGGGTTTCAGGCGGATATGGCGCACCGAGGGGTCAAACCCATCGGCATCCGGTGTCGGCACATAGCCCCAGTCGATACCATCTTGGGAAAACTCCACGTGGTCTGTGTCGCTGTCCAGCGCGGAATACACCCAGCTCAGCCCGCTTGCCGGTGTGCCATCACTGAAGCCGACAGGCCCGGAACCCGCCGCCCCCAGATCTCCCACATACAGATCCACATGATCAGGCAAGGCATCGCCCAGAACCAGGCTGTCACTGTCGGTGCTGCCGTCGCCGCTATTGCTGAGGCGCAGGGTGTACTGACTCACCGCACCCGGGATCGCCTTGGGATTGACACTGCCATTCACCGGATCCCACAGGGTAACAACCCACTTCAGCAGACTGAGGGATGGCAGCACCCGGCTATTGGTGGCGGTACACAGGATACTGGTGTCGCCCGGCAGCACCGTGAGAGTACTGCCGGAGATACTGCCGCCACTGCAATCGATCGCCAGGCTGTAGAGCCCGGGGTCGCCCACCGAGAACGTCTCGGCAATGGTGCCGCTCTCCCCCGCGTAGACAGTCACCGGGATGCCATCAACGCTGTTATTGCCCGCAGAAACCACCGCACCGGTGCTGGCGTTGTTATTGAATCCGCTGGTGATCACCGTCGCGGTATCGCCACTGGCACCGTCCTGCCAGGTCTTGCGTAAGGTCAATGTGGCGGAGCGACGGGTGTTGGTGAAGGTACAGTCCACGTCCGTGTTGGGCATGGTGAGGGTGCCGCTGGTGCCACTGCCACTGGTGACCGGCGTGGTGTCACAGCGGTAACTGGCTGTGTAATTGGCCAGATCGGTACCGGAGCCCGCGCTCTCGGCGAAGGTCGCACTCGCACCCACATCCACCAGCTCGCTGGCGCTGGCACCGTCGCCACCCTCGCTGCCTGTTGTGCCGTTGGCATTCATCACGAACAGGCCGCTGTCGCCACCGGGCCAGGGACTGATCGGAGTCAGTTGTTTGGTAACGGTAAGACTGCGCTGGCGCACATTGGTAAAGGTACAACCGATTTCAGCCCCCGGCTCAGACACCGCCGCGGCATCCAGGGTAACGGTTTGCGTTGCCAGGTCCGCGCTGGCACTGCCACCGCTGCCGAGCCCACTGCAATTTACACTCGCCAGGCGCCAGCCCGCTTGAGGCGTCTCTACCAGATCCGTAGCCACCCCCAGTGCGGCAAGGTACTGCGCAGTGCTACTCACCGATGCACCTGCAGATGGGGTGCTGATAGTCTGGTCACTCCAGCCATTGGAGCCGGTAAAGGTAAAACTGCCGCTGTCACCGAGGCTGGTTTTGGTAACGGTCACCTGCGGCAATTTGCGGTTGGTAATGGTGCAGGCGGCGGCCGAGTTATCTTCATCCAGGTCCGCGGTAATACTGCGGTTGGCCTCGTCCACGCTGACGACCGGATCGCCGCGCTGGTCGGAACAGTTGATCAGTGCAGTGCTGTCCCAGCCGGTCTCCAGTTGTTCGCGGATCACCAGACGCTGTGCGATCGGCAATGCAGTGATAAAAACCCGCGCAGTCTCGCCGTCGCTCAGGGTAAAGCTGGCCGTGTTGCCGGCACTGGCAATGGTGTCGGTATAGGTGCCATCGGCGAGTCGCACAATCACCTTGGAACCGCTGGGGCCACTCGCGGTATAAGTGAATTCCTGGCCATCGCCATCCGGCTCGGTCTGCTTGGTGACGTCCACATGCGCCCCGGAAAACACCTGGACGTCGCCACTGACCAGACTGACGCCACTGTTACACTTCGACTTCGAGCCGGGCTGCACATCGGACGGCACCGCACAGGCTGCCTGTTCATTCTGGTTGTAGGTCAGAACAAACGGTACCTGGAGCGCGCCGGTGGCGGCATCCCCCTGACACAGCACGCGGATTTTATCCACGCGAACGTCGTCGTCTCCACGTGCGGTGTAGTCACCACAGCTGTTGGCCGTATTCGCAGGATTTTTATCAAACCACGGCAGGGGACTGGTGGGGAATGATGCTACCGAACAGGATTGAGAAGCGTCGCTTAAGCGGGGATCGTTACCCGCTTCGCCCACAAAAAAGCCGACATCGTAGCGGTCGGCATTACTGCCGGACAGGCCGACATCCACCCGGAACAAAAATTCTTCGCCGGCCACGCAAAATGGTGGCGTGCCGGGTTCAGCGCTGAATATCGGCTCTACGGTAAATTCGCCGGCACTGCAGTTCAGGTCACTCCCATAGCGCGTACCCGCGCACGACAGCCCCTGCTCTGCGTTGGTGGTGGTGATAACCTGAGCGGCCGTCGGCATAGCCAGCAGCGCGAGTGCGCCAACGGCGATCCGTTTACGCGTTGTCTTCGCCAACATCATTGCTCTCCCGATTCGCTACCGCTGCCGAAGCGGGTGCTCTGGTCAAACTTGAACCGCAGTTGCAGGTACGGGCCCTGGGCCGTGTAGCGGGCGGCCTCGAAATCCCGGTCGCGGAACCCCTGGAAGTTCCACCCCAAGGTAATCCAGCCATCCCGCACCGGAGAGAAGCCCAGCTGCGGGCCAAAGGAATAAAGGTGCGTGCCGGCCTCCCAGGAATTGAGCGCACTGGCTTGCAGTCCCAGGTCCATCCAGTCATTAAGGTCGTAGCGCGCCTCGACGCCGAGCAGGTCGGTGTATCCGTCGTATTCAACTCCGTCGAAATTGTCCTGCGCATATTTGGCGCCGTAATACAGCGACAGCTGGCTGCGCTGGTAACGCTGGAACAGGTTGCCGGTGCGGTCTTCACCGCTCCAGGGGCGGGAAATCCGGTTGAGGGCAAAATTATTAATCACACGGCGGCTGCGGGCATTGTCGGCGGCGAGGCTATCGAAGCCGAACAGGCCTCCATCGACGGCCGTATTTTCAACACGCTCGTAACGGAATTCCAGGCGGTTGAGGATCGACCAGTGGCTGTCCAGCGGCCGCCACGCCCAGGAAAGGTCCAGGCTCGCGAGATCACCGCTGGCGCCCTGCTCCGTATCGTTATGGAATGCCTCGAGGGTGCTCGAGAAGGCAATACCCGCCTGCGCCTGACGCAGGAAGCCACTGCTCATTCCCACGCGATCACCACTGTCTGCGCGGCGGGATTCCATCCGCCCACGCCAGGCCCACACATCGCCACGCCATGCGGCGCCGACACTGAGGGCAACAAAGTCCTCAGTGATATTGCTGACAGACGCTTGGCCGAAGGCGCTGTTGCCGGTAGTCGTATTCAAATCCGGGGATGACGTGTCTTCGTCCAGGGAATGACTGGCATCCAGGCCCAGATCCAGGCGCCACTGCTCACTCAGGTTTGCCGCCTGGCTCAGCCCCAGCTGGGAATAACGACGCGGGCCATAGCCACTGGCCCGGCTCTCATTCAGGGTGGAAGTAACAAGACCTCCGGACCACGGCGTGAGCTGGACGCCCACACGACTGGCGCGGGTATTACCGCTATCGCCGTCACTGAATTCCTGTCCAGCCAGTAGCCGGGCATAGTCGGTGAGCGCGTAGCTGGCGCCCAGCAGATAGCGATCCGGGTAGTCGGCGCTCTCATTGCGGCCACCACCGAGGGAGGTCTCGGTTTGCAGCGACAGGTCGGCGCGGCCATTCAGTAGCTGGCGGCTGGCAGCAAATAGTGCCTGACTGGAATTCGCCTCAATCGGTGCCTCGCCGGCGGTGGTTGCCGGTAGCTCATCGGCGGCGTGCTGCGCACCGAAACTGATCCGTGTTGCATTGGTTTCATAGCGCATGCGCGCCTCGGCGGCATTGCGGCGCGCGTCGTTGGTCAGGTTCTGCTGTCGGTAAGCCTCTCCCTGCAGGGACCATTCTTCGCCCAAATGAACCTGCCCCTGCACGCCGGACTTGCGCTGGCCGGACTGCCCCGCGGTTTGCTGATTCAGGCCAAATTTCGCATCCTGCTGGCGGCTGTAGGCGAGTAGATCGTAGCGGCTGCTGTGGTGTTCCACTTCCGCCAGCCACGCTTCGCCGTCGCGCGCGGCGTCGTCGCCACGGGTCTGCGCGGCTTCCAGGCGCAGCTCGCTGTCGTCACCAAAGAACCAACGCAGGTCGGCTCCGGCGAGGTCCACGCTCCCGTCGATACCTTCGTCGCGCAGGCCACTGACACCTACCTGTAGCGTCTCATCCTGCAGGTTGAGCCCAACACGACCACCACCGGTGAATGCCCGGTTGTTGCCGCCACTGGTTTCGTATTCGGCGACGATGTACACCGGATTAAAGTCGAGGTCCCGACTGAAGATCGGCTCGCGGAAAAACAGGGTGCCCGCGGCATAATCGATCTCGTAATCGATGTAGGGGGTCAGGGTTTCGGTTTTCAATACCTGCTCGCGGTGCACGCGGTCGCGGGTTTCGATACGCACCCGTTCACTGTTGAGCAGGATTCCCGGATAACTGAGGCGGTAGAGGCCTGAGGTGCCGTCGCCCTGAATTTCATCGCGGGCATAGCTCTGCTCGGTGTCTGCGGCAAATACTGTGTAGACCAACGGACCGTCGCCGTCTTCCGCCTTGAAACCGCTCAGGGTACGGCTATAACGGGACAGCTGGGTTTTCACCAGGCCGGTTTCGTAGTCACCGAACAGGGCGTAGAACTGGCCCCGTTCCATTTTTACGTAAAGTTTTTCGCGGCTGGCGGCGCCATAAACCTGGGTGGTACCGTCGCCATAGAGCGTGTAATAGCGGGACGGGTCGATGGGCGACATCAGCGCCTGCTCACGCGGCTTATCGCTGTCGTAAGCCATGGTCAACAGCCACTCGCCCAGCACGCGCCCCTTGGCGTAGAAGCTCAGCTGGCCATCGGTATAGACGCCTTCGTCCTCCCCCACCGGCAGAGATTCCATTCGCTCGTTGAGGGTGTTGTAGCCGAGGGTCCCCTCGGCAAAGCCAACCACAACCCAGTCCCGGGCAGCGGGCGACATCCAGCCGTGTAGCTGTTGCTCACGGCGGGTGTCGACGCCGGTGTGGAAGCGGAAGTCCAGGGTAAATGCGCCGGAGCGGGTGGTGGGGGCCAGCTCGATCCAGGCAATACCCTCGTCGCCCTCCACCCGGTACTGGGGCTGGAATTCACCCAGCCCCGCCAGTTTGCGCTGTTGTTTATCGCTCTGGCTCTGCCACGCCTCATAGGGGGCACTGATGGCCACACTCCCGGTGATGCCGTCGCGCACCGGGAACCCATCGCGATCCAGAATGCGCACCGCGATACGCGGGCGCGACACGCCATCGGCGCGCAGATCGGAGCGCTCCGGCAACAGCTCGGCCCGCGCCGGGGTATTGGCGAAGTGCACCACACGGCGGTAGCTGGCGAGTAATTGGCCGCTATCGTCATACACCTTTGCCAGAAGCTGGTTATCACCTTCCTCCAGTGGCAGTGCTCGCCAATGGCTGATGGCAACCCCGCTGCGGGGCGCTGTTTCAATACCTTCATAACTAAGTGCCGGGGCGGGCTTGCCGTTGACGGTAAGCTCCACCCGCTCACCGACACCGTGGGCGACCACCGCGCGCACCGCCGGTGCCCGCGGGTTGTGCCTTTCCTGCGGAAACAGAAAGCCCTGCTCACCCGCCGCCTGCGCCAGCCAGTCCACGCCCGCACCCGCTGCGGCTGCGGAAGAGGCCTTTTCGTTCTCGCCCGCTGCGCGGTCATCGGGCGCCGAGTAAGTGGCCGGGTCGGTCAGGTTGACGGTGAGGCGACCGCTGTCACTTGCAGCTTCAGGCGCACCAGGTTCTTTATCCGCCGCTGATTTGCAATCGAGGCGGTTTTCCGCAACCGGCAGGCGCAGGTTTTCTCCAATGGCGGTATCCACCAGCGCGTTGACCTTGATGGTGTTTCCGGCCTCACAGTGGCCGGCATCGGCCTGATCCCGGCGCAGCGCTTCCGTTTCAAACGTGAATTGTCGAGCGTAGGCCGCGCTTTTGCGCTGCGGCGCTTCGGTGTCGTCCGGGAGACGCCACATCAGCACCACACCACTCTGACGGGGGTCGTCCACGGGTTTCCCGTCCAGGCGCGCGGTGCCGGGGAGATAGCGCATCCCCGCGGGTAACATGGCGGTAACGCGCAGATTGGTAAACGTGCCGCCACTGGTATCCAGCGCCACCGTGTGAGTACGTTGCAGGCGCTTGCCTACCTCAACTTTCGCCGGGCCAGTACGGCCATATACAAGAACATCGACCCGCCGATTGCGGGCCATCCCTTCCCAGGTGAAATTGTCTGCCAGCGGCAAGCTTGGACCCATGCCACCCACGGTGACCCGCTCGGCGGAAAGGCCCAGCGCATCCCCCAGCACATTGGCCACCGTGCTGGCGCGGGCCATGGACAACCCATTGTTATCGCGGAATTTTGCTCTGGCGCGGCGGGAGAGACGCTGGCTGTCGGTGTGGCCGACAATTTCCAACCCAAATACCTCACCACCTTTTAACGTCTCCACCAGCGCCTGCAGCTCCGCCGCCGACTCAGGCAACAGTTGGTCGTCCCCAGAAGCGAAACGGCCGCGGAACGTGTACTTGGTCGGCGCCACTTCTTCCAGCAGCGGCAACACCTGTTCCTGTTGGGTCTGCAGACGCAACCCGGCAGTGGACGGACGCAATTGAAAATCGGCGCGCCACAGGCTGCCGCCGCGGGCATCGATAAACTGGGAATAAGCGCTGCCGGCAAAGCGGGTGTTGTCCACGCAGGAGACCGGCTCCCAGCCTGCCGGGAGGTTGGCGATATCCAGCTGGACTACGTGGGTACCCGGCCGCAGCCCCTCCATGTGGTAACGGCCATCCGCATCGGTGACCACATAGGTGCCGTCGTCCAGCAGCACGCGCACATTCGCCAAGCCTTTGCGTTCGCTCCAAGGGACGTCGCAACCCCCCCCGTAAACACCGCCGACCAGGGTGAAGCGGTCGCTGATGAAGGGCTCGCTAATCGTTACCGCTACCTGCGCCAGGTTAGAAGTCATAGCACCACCGCCCGGATTGAGAGCAGTGGCGGTAGCGGTGTTGACCGCCTCACCGGTCGGTACGCCGGCGGTCACCTCAACGACATAGCGCACTTCCAACTGGGCATCGGCCGCCAGCGCACCCAAGGGAATCTCAAGCGTGCGGCCATCGGCGCCAATCGTTGGTTCCACTAATTTTTCGCCATCGAGGTACAAGGATCCCGCACGGTAGCGCATGCCCGCCGGCAGGCGATCGACAATCAATGCCTCGCTGGCGGGAGCAGAAATCAGGCTCTGTAGCTGCAGGCGGTATTGCAGGTAATCACCAGCGGCAGCGGCGCTTTTCGAGACGCTTTTCTCCAATAGCAGGCCCGCCGCGGAAGGATCCACAGGTACGTCCATGGCCAGAGCCGGACTCACTGAAACAGAAAATGTCTCACCCCGGGAACCGGTCACTACCCGGTAAGGAAAACCGTCAGGCGCTGGTGGCATTTCGCTGTCGGCAACGGTGGAAGGCGCGGTGTAGCCCGAGGGGGGTACCACCGTCAGGCGATAGCTACCCGGCGGAACATAGGGGAAACGGAAACTCGGGTTACCGCTGCCGCCGGTAACCTGGGTATTGGAGAACGGCGTTACACCGTCATCGTCATAAACGATGGCCGGCGAGCCATCGCCGGCATTCACTAGCGATACCGTAGCACCGGCAAGAGGTGTTCCATCAACGGAATCGAATACCATGCCAAGCGGATCGGCAAATGCGCCGGCGCGTGCAACTTCTCCAGAACACATGGGGTCCTGGTAGCTCAGCGAGAGTTGTGCGTTTTCACCCAGTACCAGTTGACCATCGCCGCTCTGCGGGCGTCGATCAGCGCGATAAAAACTACTCCTGACGGCAGCCGCGAAGACACCGGTATCCGGGCCGGTTTCGTACAGGTATAGCTGTTCTCGCTCAGGCAAACCAGTATCTGCGCCGGATACGGTATCCGAATAATCGACAGACAGTTCCACCGCCACGAATTCCCGCACCGAGGCATCAATATTACGGTTGCCATCTTCGAGCGCAATCAGTACCGGCTCACCACCGTGGTATACCGTCGCAGCACGAGACTCTAAAGCCTGCAGCGACAGCGCACTGCCATCCAGTGCGGTGGGTACCGGCAAGGATAAGCGTGCTCCCGAGGCATCAACATAACTGCCACCTGTGAAGTTACGGCTGACACTGTCGGGGGCCGAAAACGCGGACGGGACATTTTGGTAAAAGGCGACCGAGGAGGGGGTACACGCTGGGGTTTCCAATACGCCCAGGCTAACGCTATTGGAGTCGAGCCAGCGGGAGGCCGAGTCGCCCGGGTATACCCAGCCGGCGCGGGCGGTATTGACCACTTCGATATCCGCAGCGCGCAGAGAAGTGGACGGAAGGATTAACCCTAGCAACAGTATCGCTGCCAGCCCCAACAGAAAACGCCGGGCGCAACAAAGCCCGGCGGACTTACGTCCCCCGGGCACGAGTGAGTGCTGGGCCAGGAGGGTATCAACCATGACGGCTATACATCGCGCACCGCTGGGAAGCGGAGCGGGTGGCTAATGCCACCCGGTGCGAGGTGACTAGTTCAGGATTACCTGGAAGCTGACCCATACAGCACTGGTAGAAGTTACAGTACCGAACGATGCTGTAACGGTGTCAACCGGCGTGCCAGAGGTAGAACCAAAACCGGTATCTGTCGCGGAACTATCGCAAGCAGCACCAGTTCCGGTCATAACGCTGCCAGCCACATAAGTAGTTTCGGTTGGAAGAGGATCGTTTACTTCAACAGTATCGGCGTCAGTGCTACCACTATTTTCTACCACAATGCAGTACTCAATGACTGCGCCCGGTATAGATTTGGGATCGGTGGTTCCGTTGAACGGATCACTAATTACCGTAGAGCTTTTTGCTACACTCAGGGTCGCACTGCCCACTTCATAAGCGCCATATACAGTAATCTGTGCATCACCATTGCTGTCAACCGCGCCACTCAGGTCGCCAAATACGGTATCTATCCCAGCCGTGTTCGCACCGCTAGTTTCGCTCAGCACAGAGCCATCTGAATCCAGTGCGGTAGCTCCTAGCAGGACACCGAGGATATCCCCATCTATAGCGGTGGACGGCACGTTGAGCACCACAAAAATGGTGGCAGTACCATCCTCATCAAGGTTATCAACACTGGTACTTGTATCGTCAGCGGCATTGAAAACACCATCACCGTTGTCCACATACACCGCAACAGCAGCGCCATCAATGGAGTCTGCCCCGAATCCGGTCGATGTTCCGGTAGTGACGTTCGCTGCACTCAGGCTGAAATCCAAAATGTCATTCGAAGTATTTGTAAGCGTATAACTGGTCACAATCGCCGTCGCACCTGGGACAGTGAGTACGGGGCTATCGTTTTGATCGAGCGTCATACGGATCACTCTATCCACAGTGAATGTCGCTTCATTACTGTCAACATCTGCCTGATCCACGCCACCCACCTGGTAGGAGACGGTCGCGGTATTGGAAACCGTATCACCTGCGGTAGTACCCGCGGCAAACGCCAGTGGAGACACACCCACCGCAAGTAACCCGATTACAGCCCAATAGAACGTTAATTTTTTGGTAAACATTTTCACTCCACCCCGATTCCATTTTTAATACTTGATATGAGCCACCGCATTAGCGCGGATTATTTCAAAACTGCCCGGTACCGCACACTGCCGGAATCACCAGGAGCAACCGCACCCTGTAAAGTCCAGCGCAGCGCCACCACATCCGATGCCTTCGCAGCGCGAACGGAACCGTCGGCCTCTGTGACCTGCAGGCTTTGCAGAGAGCCAAAACGGTTGCCATCTACGGAAACCTGAATAAGCGCACTCTCACCCTGAGCGCTATCGGCTACGTACACCATCTCTTTTGGTACCCGGTTATTTACTACCAGGTTTTCCGCTGGCTCTTCACCAGTGTTGCGATAGGTGATAACGAATACCACTTCCTGCCCCGGCTGCGCACGTTCAACCGGCTGCAGCTCTTTGCTTTGCACACCATTCGTATCGGTGATAGCCACCTCAATAAATGCGCGGGTTTCCAACTCTACTGCAGCGAAAGCCGGCACCGCCGCCGTCACCAACCCGACAGCAAGGACCAAAGCCCCAAAGATTTTTTTCATCTGAACCTCACTAGCAATCAGTCAATTTCCACCTGGAAAGTGGCCGTGTAGGTGGCCGGTGCGGTGACCGTGCCAATGTTGATTTCGACAAACGGCGGAGTCGTACTACTATCGAACCGCGCTTCATCAGTGTCAGCGGCATCGCTTTTACCTGCACCGTTCAGGGTGATGGAGCCTGCCACGTAACTGGTATTATCAGGGATGTCATCACTCAGGATCACATCCGTAATGTCGCCAACTCCGCTGGCAGAAAAGGTGAGGGTATAGGTAATGATCGCGCCCTGGACCGCGGCACTGCCCCCGAAGGGGTCGACCACGCTCTGACTCTTGGTGAAGGCGGGCTGCACCAGGATAATCTGGTAGCCATTCTGGGCGGCCGCTGCGGCACCGCTGCTACCTACCACCGCATTGCCGCCGCCATCACCCTGCCCCGCGAACACGGTACCCGGTGCATCGCTACCGGCACTAGCCTGTGCGGTAATAGATTCCGCAGTCAGCTCTATCAGGCCCAGGTCACTGCTGGACTGTGCATCGGGAATGTCGGCAACCACGAAGACCGCGATTGATTCATCCGCAGTAAGTTGCAGGGGCGTACTTGAGTCATACAGCGCGTCACCGGCGTCGTAGAGGCCATCGCCGTTACTATCGATGTATATCAGCGTATTTTGAGGGTCGAACTGGTCACCAGTAAGCGCAGAGTTTACTGCGAGGTCATAGGCCTCACCCCCGTTCCCGGTATTGGTGACGGTGAAGGACAACACAGCGCCGCTCTCCGGCGATGAAGCAGGGATATAGCCCGCATCATTGGAAGCGACAGTGACATCCAGCAACTCATCCACACGGAGGCTGGTGGTATTGGAACTCACGGACTGGGGAGTACCCAAGGTATCGGTATAGGTGGCGGAGGCGGTGTTACTGATGGTGGTACCGGCACCGGTGCCGACCGCCAACGCCTGGGCCGAAAGAAGCAGCGCAGCTCCCCCAAAAAACCATCTTTGTAAAGACATCCCTACTTTCCCTAAACTCTCACCGGCGTGCGCTAGCTGTGGAAACACTCTGGATCCGTTCACCCATGCGCCTTGTTTTTGAATTTTTGTGACCTGAGACACAGATTTTATCCGCTCCAAGACACTAATGAAAGAAGAAAAGCCTGAAAAGAACGCGTTCCGCCAATAAGCCTGGGTTGCAAGTAACACCTGATCAATTTTCCAGCAGCAAGTTGCGAAGAAGACCTGACACCCCAGAAACCACGCTTGGATCTATTTTTAGCCACCATTCTTGTTGGAAGCTGCATCCCCCGGCTGGCCACTTCCGGTATGCAAACTTCCACAATTCAGAGCCTGTGGATTACCGACTTTCCCACAGTTTCCATGGATATACCTGGGGATAACTACGGGATATTGGATGCGAGTGGCGTGGCTACTGACCTTGAGAAAACGACTAAAAAAACGCCACGCTTGTTTTTGCAAAAATCGGGTAATAAAAAAGCCCTGACCGCGTTAGCGATCAGGGCTTTTGGAATAGAAGCCTGACGATGACCTACACTGGGTGTCGAGCTCCGCTCGCCATCGCGGCGCGACGCCTTCGGCGCCCTAGCCTCTGCTCCTTCGGAGAATGGGCTTTCACATGGCAGCGCTTTGCGCTGCGAGGTAGTGGCAGTAATTCACCGTATCCCAAATAAAAAAAGGGCCACCCAAATGGGTGGCCCTTTCTTTTATTTAGAAGCCTGACGATGACCTACTCTCACATGGGGAAGCCCCACACTACCATCGGCGATGTTGCGTTTCACTTCTGAGTTCGGCAAGGGATCAGGTGGTTCCACAACTCTATTGTCGTCA